>NZ_LGEC01000017.1 GCF_001279585.1 Nocardiopsis sp. NRRL B-16309
CACGTACTCCGTGTGCGAGACCGCGTGCCCGGCGATCTCGTCGCACAGGGCCCGGACGGCCGCCAGGGCCATCGCCTGGATCGGCTGGCGCACGGGCGTCAGCGGCGGGGCGGGGAGGGCGCGCAGCCGGGGGGCGGCGCTGTCCGCCCCCGGGGGCCCCCCCGGGCCCGCCCGCCGGCGGGGCCTGCGGGTCCCCGAGGATTTCTCCGTGGGGGGCTACGACGCCCCCCACCTCATCGCGTCCCCCGCCCCGCCGCTGACGACCGTGCGCCAGCCGATCCAGGCGATGGCCCTGGCGGCCGTCCGGGCCCTGTGCGACGAGATCGCCGGGCACGCGGTCTCGCACAC
>NZ_LGEC01000018.1 GCF_001279585.1 Nocardiopsis sp. NRRL B-16309
CTCGACCTCCACCCCGTGCTTGCGGAAGTGCTCGGTGACCTGGTCCAGGGCGGCCACGGCCGAGGAGTCCCACACGTGCGCCTTGGTCATGTCGATCACCGCCTTGGTCAGCCCCTTCTCGGCGTAGTCGAACCGGCCGACCAGCTCACCGGTGGAGGCGAAGAACAGCTCGCCGTGCACGGTGTACACACGGGTGCCGCCCTCGGGGTCCAGCACACTCGTCAGATCGGCCTGGGTGGCGGCCTTGCTGGCGAAGAGCACCATCGAGACGATCACGCCCACGATCACGCCGAAGGCCAGGTTGTGGGTGGCCACCACCACCGCCACGGTCACCACCATGACCAGGGT
>NZ_LGEC01000019.1 GCF_001279585.1 Nocardiopsis sp. NRRL B-16309
CGGCCATGCCCTCGGACACCGATCCGAAGACCGGCACCTCGGCGCCGTCGAAGTCGACCTTCTGGCCGGCCTTGCGCGGGTTGACCCCGCCCACGATGCCGGTGCCCGAGGCGAGCATGCGGCGGGTGTGCTTGGTGCCCTCAGAGCCGGTCATGCCCTGGACCAGCACCCTGCTGTCCTTGTTCAGGAAGATAGCCATGGTGTGTGTCAGTCCCCTACTTCGCCGCGAGCTCGGCGGCCTGTGCGGCGGCGCCGTCCATCGTGTCGACCTGGCGCACCGCGGGGTGCGCGCGCTCGGTCAGGATCTGGCGGCCCAGCTCGGCGTTGTT
>NZ_LGEC01000020.1 GCF_001279585.1 Nocardiopsis sp. NRRL B-16309
CAGGTTCTTCCCCCGGCTGTCCCCGGTGTCCCTCCGGCCCGGGGTCCCCCCCCCGCCGGTCCTGCCCCCCCCCCCGTTTTCCCGTCCCCCCCTGCCCGCCCCCCCCTGGGTCCGGGTGCCCCCCGGCGTTAGGGCCCCTCCCCCCCCGGCCCTCGGCCCCCCCCCGTCTCCCGCGCCCCGCCTGGCCCCCGACCAGTTGGCCCGGGTGCCCCCGCGGCCCCGCCTCGTCGACCATCTGCCGTCCCCGGTGTCGCGCCTGCCGTGGGCGTCCTGCCCGGCCGACCGTCCGCCGGCTCCGCCGCGTCCACCGCGCCCCCTTCGTGCG
>NZ_LGEC01000021.1 GCF_001279585.1 Nocardiopsis sp. NRRL B-16309
CCTCACGCACGCGGCGACGGGCCGCCCCTTCGCGACCAAGTACTCCCAGGCGGTGTTCGGCTCCGAGCGCTCCACCATCGACACGGCCTTCCCCGGCGACGTGATCGCGCTGGTCAACGCCCAGGCCCTGGCGGTGGGGGACACGCTCTACGACGGGCCCAAGGTGGAGTTCCCGCCGATCCCGAGCTTCGCCCCCGAGCACTTCGTCGTCGCCCGCGCGGTGGACGCGGGCAAGTACAAGCAGTTCCAGCGCGGTATCGCCCAGCTGGACGCCGAGGGCGTGGTGCAGGTGCTCACCTCGGACGTGCGCGGTGAGCAGGC
>NZ_LGEC01000022.1 GCF_001279585.1 Nocardiopsis sp. NRRL B-16309
GCCTGCTCACCGCGCACGTCCGAGGTGAGCACCTGCACCACGCCCTCGGCGTCCAGCTGGGCGATACCGCGCTGGAACTGCTTGTACTTGCCCGCGTCCTTGGCCCGCGCCACCACGAAGTGCTCGGGGGCGAAGCTCGGGATCGGCGGGAACTCCACCTTGGGCCCGTCGTAGAGGGTGTCCCCCACCGCCAGGGCCTGGGCGTTGACCAGCGCGATCACATCGCCGGGGAAGGCCGTGTCGATGGTGGAGCGCTCGGAGCCGAACACCGCCTGGGAGTACTTGGTCGCGAAGGGGCGGCCCGTCGCCGCGTGCGTGAGG
>NZ_LGEC01000023.1 GCF_001279585.1 Nocardiopsis sp. NRRL B-16309
AGCCCTCGGGGGGTATCAGTGGGTCAGGCCAACTTGTACCAACAAGGTGAGCGGTACACCAGCCGACCAAGTCCATCCGGGTCTCCTAGGCCCAGCTTAGGTACCTCTCACCTTTTTCCCGCGGTGTGACCGGAGTCCATGAGAGCCCCCCAGGGATCCGTTATGTGGTCGCACCTTTGTTATCGACAAGTCACTGGGGCACCATGGAGCTCGTCCAGGGCACGCCGCTCATGCTGCCCGAGAACGTCGAGAGCGCCCTGGCGGTGCTGCTCGAACACGGCCACCGGCAGGACGGCTCCGAGGACGAGCTGGAAACAC
>NZ_LGEC01000024.1 GCF_001279585.1 Nocardiopsis sp. NRRL B-16309
TCGGCGCCGACACAGCGTAGGGATTCGTCGCTGGTCTAACCAGCTCCGTCCCCTCCCAGACCTTAACGGACTGCGTAGGCTCGCTCGGACAGGTTTACGGCGCAATGATTGGCCTGGCCGTGCTGGAGGCGTCGGCACCCGCACCGATGCTGAGGCTCGGGCCGTCCGGCGGGTCGGGCGGCTCGGGGGCCGGCGGTTCCCGGTCCCCGGGCTGGGGGTCGGGGATCGTCGGCGTGGCGGCCGCGGTCGGCACCGGGCTCTTCGGGCGGGCCTGGGAGAACGACGCGCCCCGCGCCGGCCTGGTGCAGCGC
>NZ_LGEC01000025.1 GCF_001279585.1 Nocardiopsis sp. NRRL B-16309
CTGCCTGGCTCGTTCCTCGCTGGCGGCAGAGACTCCTCCTGCAGGCACCGGCGCGCCCCTCGCCCGTGCTCTCTTTGGGCCTCCGCTCGTTCCTCGCTTTGGCCCGAGGTTCGGGGGCGCTTCACGCCGGGTCCTTCGTCGTCGCTACTGCCTGGCTCGCAAGCTCGCTGGCGGCAGAGACTCCTCCTGCAGGCACCGGCGCGCCCCTCGCCCGTGCTTTCTTTGGGCCTCCGCTCGTTCCTCGCTTTGGCCCGGAGGTTCGGGGGCGCTTCACGCCGGGTCCTTCGTCGTCGCTACTGCCTGGCTCGC
>NZ_LGEC01000026.1 GCF_001279585.1 Nocardiopsis sp. NRRL B-16309
GTCGTCGCCGCGCGACTCCAGCAGCTCCAGCGCCTGCACGATGCCGTTGGCGACCGCGTCGCAGGCGGTGATGCCGCCGAACACGTTCACGAACACGCTCTTGACCGCCGGGTCGCCCAGGATGATGTCCAGGCCGTTGGCCATGACCTCGGCCGAGGCGCCGCCGCCGATGTCGAGGAAGTTGGCGGGCTTGACGCCGCCGTGCTCCTCGCCCGCGTAGGCGACCACGTCCAGCGTGGACATGACCAGGCCCGCGCCGTTGCCGATGATCCCGACCTCACCGTCGAGCTTCACGTAGTTCAGACCCTT
>NZ_LGEC01000027.1 GCF_001279585.1 Nocardiopsis sp. NRRL B-16309
CCGGAGAGGGGCGGGGGGTCAGGCGGGGCGCGCGGCTCCGCGCGGGAGGTGCGGCCGTGAGCGGATGGCGGCCACCGCGCCCGCCGCTCCGAGGAGGCCCAGCGCCACCGCCGCGACCCACAGCGGGTGCGGGCCCGCGGGCTGCCCGTCGACCCGTGCCGCGCCGAGGAAGTCCAGTGGGGCGAAGCCGTTGACGACCAGGTACCACAGCAGTGGATAGAGGGCCTGGAACGGTCGCCCCACCCTGCTCACCACCCCCAGAGCGAACGCCAGGCTCGGCACGAACACCGCCCCCGCGGCCCAGGCGGCCGCGCCGGCGGAGTCCCCGGCCGCGAGCATGCGGAGCAGCGGCCCGGCGCCGGCGGCCGCCGTCAGGAGCACCCCCGCCGTCCACTCGGCCAGGAACCTCCCGGCCGGGCTCGGGTACGAGCCCAGGAGGTCGTCCAGCCCGAGGAGGCGGGACCGCGACCCCAACCGCGACCAGACCAGCAGCGGCCAGATCCACGCGACGAGGAGCACGGTGGGCGCCGAGGCGGCGGGCAGGGCGAGGGCCGCCACCGTGATCGCGGCGGCGACCCCCCACCACCAGCGGCCAAGCCCGCTCAGCAGCATCCGCAGCTCACCCGCGACCAGGCGGGGGAACACGCCCCAGGCGCTCCGGGGCGCGCGTCCCGGAGCCGGTGTTGGCGGTAGCCCCCGCCACGCCCGGGGAGCCGGGCCGGCGGCCGCGGCACGCGGTTCGGGGGCCGGCACCGGCGTGGTGGACGCCTTCGCGGCGCCGGTCCCCCGGGCGGGGTCGAACCGGTCGAACCACAGGACCGGCAGCAGCACGAGAGCGAGGGCGATCCCGACGATCAGCAGGCGGCTCGCCACCAGGTCGCCGGTGGGCGTCCAACCGGACCAGTCGAACGTCCGCAGCGGCTCGTCGACGTAGGTCAGTCCCAGGCTGAACCCGCCTCCGGCCGCGTCGATCCCCTGGGCACCGAGGGAGTCGCGGAAGGACTCGGCCACGTTCCCGACGCCCAGGCCTCCGAGCGGCGCCTGAGCGGACTGCCCGACGATCATCAGCGCCAGCGCGACCACCGACCAGACCACGTTGCCCACGCCGCCCCGCAGCAGCGGCGTCGCCTCGAACAGGACGGCCGCCGCCGCGGTCAGGACCATCAGGGGAAGGGCGAGCACCACGTACGGGGTCAGCAGTGCCACCGGGTCGACGTGCGGGGCCTCGCCGCGGACCAGCTGCATCACCACGGCCGTGGCCGCGACGACGCCCAGCATCGACACCAGCACCGCGACGTTGCCGCCGAACTTCGCCACCAGGTAGCCGGGCGTGCCCAGCCGGGTCGCGGCCAGCAGTTCCCCCACGCCCGTCCACCGGTCCCGGGCGACGGTGTTCCGCACCACGTAGAAGCCCGCGAGGGTCAACCACAGGGCGCTGGCCAGGGCCGTCACCATCCCGACGTAGGCGCTGTCGTACACGCCGCGGTATCCCGCGACGTCCACGACCGTCCAGTGGGAGCCGACGGCGGGGACCGCGAGGTAGCCGAGGCCCACGGTGGCCAGCAGGGCGACCAGGTAGGCCGGTACGCGCACGCGTTCGCGCAGGTCCCCCAGGACCAGGCGCCAGTAGCCCCTCACCACGACGGCCCCCTGAGCGCTGCCTGGAAGGGGGCCGCGGCGGGGCCGGTGCGGGACGGGGGGACGACGAGGAGGTAGAGGTCCTCCAGGTCGGGCGGCACGCTGACGGCGTCGGGCAGCGGACTGTGCCGGGACACCAGGCGGACCCGCACCCCGTCGCCGGTGCGCACCATGCGGCTCACCCGGTGGCGCGACTGGAGTCCGGCCGCCGCGTCGGCGGGCACGACCGCCTCCCACACCAGCCCCGCCGCCTCCCGGAGCAGGGAGTCCGGGGAGCCGTGCCGCAGGAGCCGGCCCGCCGCGACCACGGCGAGGTCGGTCGCCACGGACTCGACGTCGGAGACGATGTGCGTGGACAGCACGACGATCCGGTCCCGGGACAGCTCCGCGAGGAGGTTGCGGAACCGCGCCCGCTCCTCCGGGTCCAGGCCCGCGGTGGGCTCGTCGGCGATGAGCACACGCGGGTCGGCGAGCAGCGCCTGGGCGATCCCGACCCGGCGCAGCATGCCGCCCGAGTACCCGCCCAGGGGCCGTCTGACGGCGGAGGTGAGGTTGACCAGTTCGAGGAGGTCGTCGATCCGGGCCCGCGCGGTGCGTGCGGGAAGGCCCTTGGCCGCGGCGAGGTAGCCGAGGAACTCCCGGGAGGTCAGGTGCGGGTAGACGCCGAAGTCCTGGGGGAGGTAGCCCAACACGGCCCGCATCGCCTTCGGACGCGCGACGATGTCGGTGCCGTCCAGCAGCACCCGGCCCGCGGTCGGCCGGGTCACCGTGGCCATGACGCGCATCAGGGTGGACTTGCCCGCGCCGTTGGGCCCGAGGAGGCCGACCACCCCGGGGGTCAGCCGCAGGGTCAGGTCCTCGACCGCGGTGGTCCCGCCCCGGAAGGCCTTGGTCACGCCCTCCAGGTCCAGGACCGGTCCCCGGCCGCCTCCGGGTTCGGCCGGACCGGCTCCGGGCCCGGTCGGCGCGTGTTCCGTCGTTCGCTCCGTCATGGGTCCAGCCTGGCCGCGGAACGGGCCGCGCTCCATCGGGCACGGGCTACATCGAGGGGTGGGGGCGTCCCTACCCCCGGCGAGCCCTCACAGCCCTCCGGTGCCCGCGATCTCGCGGCACAGCAGGGACACGGGCCGCTCGCCGATCCGGGTGAGGACCACCGTGACCGACTCCGGGCCCGACGCCCGCAGGTCCCGGCGCAGTTTCTCGGTGTCCACCGCCGATCCCCGCTTCATGACCGTGACCGTTCCGGCGCCCCGCGCGCGCAGGGCCGACCGCAGGCGTTTGAGCGAGAACGGCATCACCTCGGTCACCTCCAGCACCCGCCACAGCGGCGAGAGCACCGCCCGGTCGGCCGTGAAGTAGGCGATCCGCTCGTCCAGCAGCGCGCCGTCCACCCGGGCCGCCGCCTCGGCGACCAGGTGGGAGCGCACCACGGCCGGATCCGGGTCGTACAGGTACCGCCGGGCCGGCGCCACGGGCGCGGCGCCCAGCCCGGGCTCCTCCACCAGCTGCCACCC
The DNA here is from genome assembly GCF_001279585.1 of Nocardiopsis sp. NRRL B-16309. Classification (GTDB taxonomy): domain Bacteria; phylum Actinomycetota; class Actinomycetes; order Streptosporangiales; family Streptosporangiaceae; genus Nocardiopsis. The sequence continues at coordinate 3,153 of NZ_LGEC01000027.1, forward strand.
GACGTCCGCCGGCGGGGGGCCCTGCGCGCCGGGCCGGGCCCCGTCCTCCGGCACGGGTCCGCGACCCGGTCCCCCCTGGGCCGCGCCCTTCCTCTCGCTCAGCACGGTCGCCCGGCGGCGCGGTCCCCGGGCCGCCGCGCCGAACCACAGCACCGTCTCCTTCAGCTCGCCGTCCACGGAGATCCACTCGGCGGACGCGCTCGGCGGGATCGCCTCGTGCGGCAGTCCGGGCGCGGCCTTCAGGCAGGCCGCCCCGGATCCCTCGGCCAGGCGTACGGCCACGTCCCACGGAGGGGAGTAGGCCGCCGGGTCGAACACCCGCCCGCGGCCTCCGCGCCGGGCCGGGTCGCAGAAGAGCAGCGGGTAGGCCCCCGGGGCGATCCCGGCGGCGTCGCCCTCGCGCACCCGTGCCAGGTGCTCCAGCCCCAGCGCGGCCACGTTGGCGCGCGCGACCGCCACGGTCAGGGGGTCGGCGTCCACGCCCTCGACCGGCACGCCCCGTTCGGCCAGCGCGAGCAGGTCCGCGCCCACGCCGCAGCACAGGTCGCCCGCCGCGGCCCCGTCGAGGACGGCGTCCGCGACCGCGGCCGTGCGCTCGGCGCGGTAGGCCGCCACGACGTGCCGTGTCGACTGCTCCAGGCCGTCCGGGGTGAAGTACATCCGCTCGGCGCGGTCCCCGAACTTGGCCCGTCCGCGCCTGCGCAGCAGAACCTGGTTCAGGGCCGCGTTGACCAGATCGGAAACGGGTAGGGCGGGATCGAGCGCCGCCAGCCGCGGGTCGCCGCGCAGCCGGGACGCCGCGGCCAGCCGGTCCGCGGCGGCCGCCTCCGGGTCCACGTCCGCCAGCAGCTCCGCCCCCGCGTCGGTGAGCAGGGCCTCGAAGGCGGGCAGGTGCATCGGACCTCCTGGAGTCGGGTGGTGCGGCGCCTGTCACCCTCCCCGGTGCCGCTTGGGGCGCGTGTCGCGAAGCCCGGCCGACCAGGCCCTCCCGCCACATTTCCATTCTGGCACTCGCAGGGGTAGAGTGCTAATCGCGACGAGGCCGGTCTGGCACCCGCGACGACAGGCCGCCGTGGTCGCCCCTTTTTCGCAGCCGGTCCGTGCGCCCGCGCGGGCCGATCTCAGGACATCGAAATTTTGAAGGGGGAGGTCACACCGTGTCGACCGCCACCAAGACCGTGCTGAAGCCGCTCGAGGACCGCGTCGTGGTCAAGACCCTGGAGGCCGAGCAGACCACGGCTTCCGGTCTGGTCATCCCGGACACCGCCAAGGAGAAGCCCCAGGAGGGCGAGATCCTGGCCGTCGGTCCCGGTCGCTGGGACGACGAGGGCGAGAACCGCATCCCGCTGGACGTGAACGTCGGCGACGTCGTCCTGTACAGCAAGTACGGCGGCACCGAGGTCAAGTACGACGGCGAGGAGTACCTGGTCCTCTCCGCCCGCGACATCCTCGCGGTCGTCGAGAAGTAGGCGGCTCCCCGCGCCCGCGGGGCACACCCACCTCGGCAAGGCCCGCCATCGCGGGCCAGGAGCCATGCGCGTCCCGCACCGGCCGGCACATCGCCGTGCGGGTGCGGGACGCACTTTTCCGACCACGGTCAAAGGAAGCACGCACACATGCCGAAGATCCTGGAGTTCGAGGACGACGCTCGCCGCGCCCTCGAGCGGGGCGTCGACCGTCTCGCCAACGCGGTGAAGGTCACGCTCGGCCCGCGCGGCCGCAACGTCGTCATCGACAAGAAGTTCGGTGCGCCCACCATCACGAACGACGGTGTGACCGTCGCCCGTGAGATCGAGCTGGACGAGCCCTACGAGAACCTGGGCGCCCAGCTGGTCAAGGAGGTCGCCACCAAGACCAACGACGCCGCGGGTGACGGCACCACCACCGCCACCGTCCTGGCCCAGGCGCTCGTGCGCGAGGGCCTGCGCAGCGTCGCCGCCGGCGCCTCGCCGATGTCCCTCAAGCGCGGCATCGACCTGGCCGCCGAGCGGGTCGCCGAGATCCTGCTGGAGCGCGCCCGCCCCGTCGAGGAGCGCGCGGACATCGCCTACGTGGCGACCAACTCCGCTCAGGACGAGCAGATCGGCGACCTCATCGCCGAGGCCTTCGACAAGGTCGGCAAGGACGGCGTCATCACGGTCGAGGAGTCCCCGACCTTCGACCTGTCGCTGGACTTCACCGAGGGCCTGCAGTTCGACAAGGGCTACGTCTCGCCCTACTTCGTCACCGACGCCGACCGCCAGGAGGCGGTGCTGGAGGACGCCCAGATCCTCATCAGCCAGGGCAAGATCGGGAACCTGAACGAGCTGCTCCCGCTGCTGGAGAAGGTCGTCCAGGAGACCAAGAAGCCGCTGCTGATCATCGCCGAGGACATCGAGGGCGACGCCCTGGGCGCCCTGGTGCTGAACAAGATGCGCGGCACGCTCAACGTCGCCGCGGTCAAGGCGCCCGGCTTCGGCGAGCGCCGCAAGGCCATGCTGCAGGACATCGCCGTCGTCACCGGTGGCCAGGTCATCTCCGAAGAGGTCGGCCTGACCCTGGAGAACGCCGGTGTGGAGGCCCTGGGCAGCGCCCGCCGCATCACCGTCACCAAGGACGCCACCACCATCGTGGACGGCAACGGTGAGCAGAGCGAGGTCGACGACCGCATCCGCCAGATCCGCAAGGAGATCGAGGCGAGCGACTCCGACTGGGACCGCGAGAAGCTCCAGGAGCGCCTGGCCAAGCTCGCGGGCGGCGTCTCGGTGCTGCGCGTGGGCGCGGCCACCGAGGTCGAGCTCAAGGAGAAGAAGCACCGCCTGGAGGACGCCATCTCGGCGACCCGTGCGGCCATCGAGGAGGGCATCGTCGCCGGTGGCGGCGCCTCCCTGGTGCACGCCTCCACGGCCCTGGGCGACCTGGGCCTGAAGGGCGACGAGGCGACCGGTGTGGCGATCGTCCGCCGCGCGCTGGTCGAGCCCGCCCGCTGGATCGCGGAGAACGCCGGTGCCCAGGGCTACGTGGTGACCCACCGCGTGTCCGAGATGGAGGTCGGCCACGGCTACAACGCCGCGACCGGCGTCTACGGCGACCTGACCGCCGAGGGCATCATCGACCCCGTCAAGGTGTCGCGCTCCGCCGTCCAGAACGCCGCGTCCATCGCGGGCATGCTGCTGACCACCGAGGTGCTGGTCGCGGACAAGCCCGAGGACGAGGCCGACGACGGCCACGGGCACGGCCACTAGATCCCGGTCGTGACGACCGCGCCGAGGCGCGGTCACGGGTCCGGTACGGGGGCGGGGCGCACGCGCGTCCGGCCCCCGTCGCCGCCCGCCACCGGCCCGGTGCCGCGGATCGGGGGCGCCGGCCCCCCAGCGGATGGCCTTGGACCGGGGCTCCCGTCACGTGCGGCGGGCGGCCTTGGACCGGGGCTTCCGCCACGTGCGGCGGGCGCCGTCCGGACGGCGCCTTCTATCACGGGTTTCATGGGATTCCTCGCTTTGACTGGGTCGTTTTCTGGTGAATTTTCCAAAACGTGACCATTCCGTAGTTGGCGATTGGGGCGGTTGGGTCCCCCGGTGCGGGCATCATTCGTAACGTGACGGATGCAGGCGCCCGGGGGGGCGTTACCGCGCAGCGGCCAGGGACGCACGGGGAGCCGGACTCCACTGCGCGTGACTCGGGGTTGAACCATCTCGGCTCGCTCGCGGTTCGAGGGGACGACGGAGCCATGGACTCGCTCCTGCGGGAGGTCCGGCCCATGGTCGTCCGGTACTGTCGCGCACGGCTGGCCCGGGTCTCCGGGCTCGCGCACTACTCCGACGACGTCGCCCAGGAAGTGTGCATCGCGCTGCTCACGGCGATACCGCGCTACCAGGACCGGGGGCGCCCCTTCGCCTCCTTCGTCTTCGGGATCGCCGCCCACAAGGTCGCCGACACCCTGCGTGTGGCGGGCCGGGTGGAGACGGTGCCCACGGAGTCCGTGCCCGAGCGGGCCGACGACGGCCCCGGGCCCGAGGAGTCGGCGGTGCGCGGCATCGAGGCCCAGCGCGCCAGAGAACTCCTCGACGAACTGCCGGAACAGCAACGCAGACTCCTGATCATGCGAGTGATCGCGGGTCTGACAGCGGATGAGACGGGACATGTACTTGGAATGTCGGCGGGTGCGGTACGGGTTGCCCAGCACCGAGCTATTGCTCGGCTTCGGCAGGTGGCCGTGGCGAACCGCCTCTTCACCTGAGCACGCCGGCCGCGACCGCGGGCGCCGTGTGTGCCCGCGGCGTCCCTCCGCCCGGGCTCGGGGCTACTGCCGCTACCACCACCCCGTCGGACCGAGCGACCCCGATCTCAAACTGTGAGACAGCTCACTTTTCGGCCCGGTGACCGTTCCAACAGGCCGTTCCTCGTGGGGCGGCCGTCGCCACGCCCTAGGATGAGGTGACACGCGGGGGCGAATCCGCGCAGGTGTGCCGGAACAGCGGAGGTTGTGTCATGGTCCAGGAGTACAGCGACTACGGGGACAAGCTGCTCCCGCCCGGGCTGACCTACGACGACGTCCTGCTCGTCCCGGCCTACTCCGATCTCCAGCCCGGCGAGGTGGACACCGCCACCCGGCTGTCCCGCAACATCTCCCTGCGCATCCCGCTGCTGTCCGCGGCGATGGACACCGTCACCGAGGCCCGGATGGCCGTGGCCATGGCGCGCAACGGCGGCGCGGGCGTGCTGCACCGCAACCTCTCCGCGCAGGAGCAGGCCGCCCAGATCGACCTCGTCAAGCGCTCCGAGGCGGGCATGGTCACCGACCCGGTCACCTGTCAGCCCGAGGACGACCTCGCCGAGGTCGAGCGCCTGTGCTCCCACTACCGCATCTCCGGCGTTCCGGTCACCGACGCCCAGGGCCGTCTGGTCGGCATCGTCACCAACCGCGACATGCGCTTCGAGCAGGACCGCACCCGCCTGGTCCGCGACGTCATGACCACCGAGAACCTGGTCACCGCGCCGGTCGGGGTCAGCCGCGAGCGGGCCTTCGAGCTGCTGCGCGAGCACAAGGTCGAGAAGCTGCCCCTCATCGACGGCGACCGCCGCCTGCGCGGGCTCATCACCGTCAAGGACTTCATCAAGAGCGAGCAGTTCCCCGACGCCACCAAGGACGCCGACGGCCGCCTCGTGGTCGGCGGGGCCGTGGGCGTGGGCTCCGAGGCCGAGGAGCGCGCCAAGCTGCTGGTCGAGGCCGGGGTCGACTTCCTCGTCGTGGACACCGCGCACGGGCACTCGGCCGGCCTGGCCGACATGATCGCCAAACTCAAGGCCAACTCCCGTGCCGACGTCGTCGCGGGCAACGTCGCCACCCGCGCCGGCGCGCAGCTGCTCGTCGACGCCGGTGCCGACGCCGTGAAGGTCGGCGTGGGGCCGGGCTCCATCTGCACCACCCGCGTGGTCGCCGGAGTGGGCGCCCCGCAGCTCACCGCCATCCTGGAGGCGAGCAAGGCGTGCGGTCCGGCGGGCGTGCCGCTCATCGCCGACGGCGGCTTGCAGTACTCCGGCGAGATCGCCAAGGCCATCGTCGCCGGAGCCAGCACCGTCATGCTCGGCAGCCTGCTGGCGGGCGTCGAGGAGAGCCCCGGCGAGCTGATCTTCATCAACGGCAAGCAGTTCAAGGCCTACCGCGGCATGGGTTCGCTGGGCGCCATGCGCGGCCGCTCCTACTCCAAGGACCGCTACGCGCAGGCCGACGTCTCCGCCGAGGACAAGCTCGTCCCCGAGGGCATCGAGGGCCAGGTGCCCTTCCGCGGGCCGCTCTCCGCGGTCGCCCACCAGCTCGTCGGCGGCCTGCACCAGTCCATGTGGTACGCCGGTGCGCGCACCGTGGCCGACCTGCGCGAGCGCGGCCAGCTGATGCGCATCACCAGCGCGGGCCTGCGGGAGAGCCACCCGCACGACATCACGATGACCGTCGAGGCGCCCAACTACAACGCCCGTTAGGCCGCGGATGCGCTACGAGAACCCCGCCCCGCTGCCCCACGGCGAGGTGGTCGCGGAGCTGGAACGGGCACTGGCCGACCCCTCGTGGGAGCTCTCCGCCGCGAGTGCGCTGGTCGGGTCGGCGCTGTACGACGATGACCAGGAGTTCGTCGAGCGCTGCTGCGCCCTGGTCGCCGATCGCGCCGAGAGCGGGAATCAGCTGCTCGGGCTCGCCGGACTCTGCCTCGGGCACACCGCGCGGCGCTTCGGGGACCTCAGTGCTCCTTCGGTCGCGCTGGCCGAGTCCCTGGCCGCGCGGGCGGAGGCCGACCCGTCCGACGTGGACGGTCGTGCCCTCGACGGACTGGAGGACATCAGGGGTGCGCTCGGGCGCCCCTGAGACGGGGCCTTCGCGCCTTCCGGTGTGCCCGCTCGTTCCTCGCGGACCCACCTCCAGGCCCTCCAGGACCCGTCGGCGCCCTCGCTGTGCTTTCTTCGGGCCTCCGCTCGTTCCTCGCTTTGGCCCGGGGGTTCGGGGCGCTTCACGCCGGGTCCTTCGTCGTCGCTACTGCCTGTCCCGCCCGTCGCCCGCCACCACCCTCAACGGACGGCCTGCGGCCGCAGGCCTGCCCCAGGCTCGCTGGCGGCAGAGACTCCTCCTGCAGGCACCGGCGCGCCCCTCACACCTGTGCTTTCTTTGGGCCGCCGCTCGTTCCTCGCTTTGGCCCGGGGGTTCGGGGCGCTTCACGCCGGGGCCTTCGTCGTCGCTACTGCCTTGCTCGTTCCTCGCTGGCGGCAGAGACTCCTCCTGCAGGCACCGGCGCGCCCCTCACACCTGTGCTTTCTTTGGGCCGCCGCTCGTTCCTCGCTTTGGCCCGACCAACCCCCAGTGGTTCCCGCGAGCGGGACGGCTGGCCTTGAACCCCTGGGTCCCGGTGAGCGGGACGGCTGGCCTTGAATCCCCTCGGGACGGGGCCCTCGCCCCGAGGGTTCCGGGCTCAGACGGCGAGGGCGCCCAGCGGGGGTGCGGGCGGGGTGTCCGTGCGGCGGTAGTGCTCCCAGGCGCGCGCGATGCGGTCGACGGCTTCGGCCAGCGTCTCGGACGAGGCGAGGAACGGCAGCCGCAACCGGTCCGTGCCGCCGCCTCCTGCGCACAGGCTGTCACCGGGCAGCAGGGCGGCTCCGTGGCGGAGCGCCACCTGGGCGAAGGACGCCGAGTCGCCGTGCGGCAGGCGCACCCACAGGGTCTGGCCACCGGAGACCGGTGCGAACTCCCAGTCGGGCAGGCGCCGCCGGAGCTCGGCCGCGAGCCGGTCGTGCCGGCGGCGCAGTTCCGCGCCGCGCCGCCGCGTGACGGGCCCCAGGTCGCGCAGGAGGTGGGCGGCGGCCAGCTGTGACAGCACGTCGCCGCCCAGGTCGGTGAGGGTCTTCGTGCGGCGCAGGCGCTCCAGGGCCGGGCGCCGGGCCCGGATCCAGCCGATCCGCAACCCGCCCCACACCAGTTTGCTCAACGAACCCACGGTCACCACGTCCTCGCCGCCGGGGAAGGACGCCAGCGGTGCCGGGACCCGGCCGTCGAAGCCCAGGTGGGCCATGGTCTCGTCGTCCACCACCAGCCCGCCGTGCTCTCCGGCCGCCGCCGCGACCCGGCGTCGCAGCAGCGGGGGGAGGACCGTGCCGGTCGGGTTGTGGAACGAGGGCACCAGGTAGGTGAGCGCGGGGACGTCGGCCATCGCCGCCAGCAGTGCGGGCACGTCGATCCCCTCCGGACCGGTGTCGACGGCGCGCACGTCCGCGGCGGCCTCCCCGAACAGCGCCAGCGCCCCCGGGTAGGTGGGCCGCTCCACCAGGACCGTGTCCCCGGCCGACACGTGGCAGCGCACCAGCAGGTCCAGCGCCTGCTGGGCGCCGTTGGTGACGAGAACCTCGTCCGGAGAGGTGGGCAGCCCCCGCTCGGTGAAGCGCTCCGCGATGACGGCGCGCAGTTCGAGCAGGCCCGCGGGGTGGTAGCCGATGTCGTTGGCGAGCATGTCCACCCGTGCCGCCGCCTCCCGGTAGGCCGCGCGGAGTTCGGGGGGCGGGGCGTCCGGCGCGGCGCAGGTGAGCGTGAGCGTCCCGGCGGTGGGCTCGAACATGCTGAGGAACAGCGACCCGTCGTGCGTGCGCCGGATCGGTCCGGGCGAGGGGTCGGGGCCGGGGGCCACGCGGGTGCCGCTGCCGCGTCGGCGGACCAGGCGGCGTTCCTCGCTGAGCAGGTCGTAGGCGGCCACGACCGTGCCGCGCCCCACGCTGAGCCGGGCGGCCAGCCGGCGTTCGGCGGGCAGGCCGGCTCCGGGCGCCAGCACCCCCTCGTCGGCGAGCGCGCGCAGCCGGGCCGCCAGGAGGCGGTAGAGCGGTCCGCGTCCGGCCGCCCAGCGGCCGAGCAGGGCGGTCAGCTCGTCGGAAGAGATTGGCTCGCTCATGGATCCAATTCTGCCCGATTGGCTCTGCCGCCGGCGTGGCGGGGCGGTCAGAGTGGGAGACATGGCACCTCACATCCACACCCGTACCGTGCACCGACCCGTGGAACCGGTGGAGGGCAGCACTCCGCTGGGCACGCCCCTCTACCAGTCGCACACGTTCGCCTTCACCGACACCGACGCCATGGCCGCCTCCTTCGAGGGTCCGGGCTCGCCCTACGTGTACGCCCGCTACGGCAACCCGACCGTGGCCGCCCTGGAGGCCGCCGTGGCGGACCTGGAAGGGGGAGCGGGCGCGATCGCCTCCGGCTCGGGCATGGGCGCGATCACCTCCACCCTCTGGGCGCTGCTGGGCTCCGGAGGGCGGGTGGTGGCCCAGGACCGGCTCTACGGCGGCACCCAGAGCCTGCTCGACGACCTGCGCGGGCGGTGGGGCGTGGACGTCGTCCGGGTCGACGCCGACGACCTGGACGGCGTCCGCGCCGCGCTCACCCCCGGCACCGACGTGCTGCTGCTGGAGACCATCGCCAACCCCACCGGCCGGGTCGCCGACCTGCCCGTGCTCACCGCGCTGGCCCGGGAGGCCGGTGCCGCGACCGTCGTGGACAACACCTTCGCCACGCCGCTGCTCTGCCGCCCCATCGAACACGGCGCCGACGTCGTCGTGCACTCCGCGACGAAGTACATGGGCGGCCACTCCGACACCATCGGCGGCGTCGCCGTGTTCGCCGACCCGGGGGCGCTGGACGCGGTCCGCGCGCGCACCGCCGAGTTCGGCGCGGTGCTGGACCCCTTCGCCGCCTGGCTGATCAGCCGCGGGCTCAGCACGCTCGCGGTGCGGGTCTCGCGCCAGTGCGCCAACGCCCAGGTGCTCGCCGAGCGCCTGAACGCCCATCCGGCGGTCACGGCCGTGCACTACCCCGGGCTGCCGGACGCCCCCGGGCACGCGACCGCCCGGCGGATCCTGGACGGCGGCTTCGGCGGCGTGCTGGCCTTCGAGCTGGCGGGCGGTCTGGCGGCGGGCCGCGGGTTCGCCGCCGCGGTGGAGCTGGCCGCGCTCGCGCCCTCCCTGGGCGACGTGCGCACCCTGGTCATGCACCCGGCGAGCACGTCGCACCGCGCGATGGACGCCGAGGGACTGGCCCGGGCCGGGATCGCCGAGGGGCTCATCCGGGTCAGCGCCGGGATCGAGGACGTCGAGGACCTGTGGGCCGACCTGGAGCAGGCCGTCGGAGCGGCGGCCGGGGCGTAGGCGCCCGACCGTCCCGGTACGGCGGAGGTCCCTGCCCCGGAGTACATGCGCGACGCCCGCGCGGGGCGGTCCCCTGGCGGGTTCGGCCGCCCGTGCCGGGTCCGCAGCACGGTCGGAGCGGGGCAAACCCAGCTCAACCCGCGGGCCGATAGACTCTCGGCTGCAGGAAACACGCCGGTTGACCGACCGGCGTCGCACGTCAGAGGGGACCGAAGCGTTGGCACAGGTGGAGATCGGGTTGGGCAAGAACGGGCGTCGTGCCTACGAGCTCGACGAGATCGGGATCGTGCCGGCGCGCCGCACGCGTGACCCGGAGGAGGTGTCCATCGCCTGGCAGATCGACGCCTACCGGTTCGAGACGCCCCTGGTGGTCAGCCCCATGGACAGCGTCGCGTCGCCCGAGACGGTCGTGGCCGTCGGTCGCCAGGGCGGCCTCGGCGTCCTGGACCTGGAGGGGCTGTGGACCCGCTACGAGGACCCCGCGCCGCTGCTGGCGGAGATCCGTGAGCTGGACGACGTCGCCGCCACCCAGCGGCTCCAGGAGATCTACGCGGCGCCGATCCAGGAGGAGCTGATCGGCCGCCGGATCGAGGAGATCCGCGACGCCGGGCTGGTGACCGCCGCGCGGCTGTCGCCGCAGCGCACCGCGCAGTACCACAAGGCCGTCGTCGACGCCGGGGTGGACATCTTCGTCATCCGGGGCACCACGGTGTCGGCCGAGCACGTGTCGGGCCGCGCCGAGCCGCTCAACCTCAAGCAGTTCATCTACGACCTCGACGTCCCCGTCGTCGTCGGCGGCTGCGCCACCTACACCGCGGCCCTGCACCTGATGCGCACCGGCGCGGCCGGCGTGCTCGTCGGGTTCGGCGGCGGCTCGGGGCACACCACCCGCTCGGTCCTGGGCGTGGCGGTGCCCATGGCGAGCGCGATCGGCGACGTGGCCGCGGCCCGCCGCGACTACCTCGACGAGTCGGGCGGCCGGTACGTGCACGTCATCGCCGACGGCGGCATGACCGGCAGCGGCGACATCGCCAAGGCGCTGGCCTGCGGCGCGGACGCCGTCATGGTGGGCTCCCCGCTGGCGCGCGCCACCGAGGCGCCCGGCGGCGGCTACCACTGGGGCGCCGAGGCGCACCACAGCGAGCTGCCGCGCGGAGAGCGGGTCAACGTCGGCACGATCGGCGACCTGCAGTCGATCCTGCACGGCCCGGCCTCCACGAGCGACGGGTCCATGAACCTCATGGGCGCCCTGCGCCGCACCATGGCCACGTCCGGCTACACCGACCTCAAGGAGTTCCAGCGGGTCGAGGTCGTGGTCAACCCGCACCGCTGACCCCGCAGTGTCGAAGGGGCGTCCCGCAGGAGGGACGCCCCTTTTACGTGTCCGTCGCGTACTTTGGTCTCGCATGGTCCGCAGTTGACGAACACGTGAAGGAGGGCGGGGCGATGGGTAAGCGTCGGGCTCCCCGTACCGACCGGCCCCGCGGCCGCGGTCCCCTGGTGGCGGCGTGCGCGGCCCTGGCCGTGTGCCTGCTGGTCACCGGCGGCCTCGTCTACGTGGCCAACCGGATCTCCGCCGCTCTGGACGCCTGGTCGGGGCCCTCCGCCGCCGACGGGCGCGTGCCCGAGGACGGGTCGATCGAGACCCCGCCGCACGACGGGCTCACCGCGCCGCCGAGCACGTCCGAGGTCACCCCCGACGAAGGGTCGGGGAGCGAGCGGGGCGAGGCGGCGGCCGGCGCGGGCACCGGCACCGGCACCGGGGCCGACGAGCAGCAGACCCCGGCGTCCGCCCCGCGGCCCAGCGGCGACTGGCTCGACGAGGTGGCGGAGTCCACCACCATCCCGCGCCGCGCGCTGGAGGGGTACGCCAGCGCCCAGCTGGTCCTGGCCGAGGAAGAGCCCTCCTGCCGCCTGTCCTGGCCGACCCTGGCGGGCATCGGCTACGTGGAGACCAAGCACGGCACCCACGGCGGGGGCGAGATCGGGTCGGACGGACTGACGACCATCGACATCATCGGCATCCCGCTGGACGGCACGAACAACACCCGGGCGATTCCCGACACCGACGGCGGGCGCTACGACGACGACACCGAGTGGGACCGCGCGGTGGGCCCGATGCAGTTCATCCCCAGTACGTGGGAGCGCTGGGGAACCTCCCTGGAGGGCGGCGACCCCGACCCGCGCAGCATCGACGACGCCGCGCTCTCGGCCGGACGGTACCTGTGCGGGGGCGGGCGCGACCTCACCTCGGCGCGGGACTGGGAGTCGGCGATCCTCACCTACAACAGCTCCCGGACCTACCTCGACGACGTGCTCGCCTACGCGCACGCCTACGCCGACGCCTCCTGAGGGGCGCCGCGGACCCGGAGGCCGTGCCCGGCGGCGTGGCCACGACCGCCGCCGCGCTCCTCACCCCGGCGCCGCGCCGGGCCGGGGACCGGCAGGGCCGCGCCGCGCCCGCCCAGAACGTGGGACGTCGCGCCGCTGCGGCCTCCTCCCTGTACCGGCCGCGCGGCCACGGGGAGCGAGACACGCCCGTGGGTCGCGCGGCGTCCCCTGCCGTCGGCGCAACCCGGTTAGCCTGGGACATCGGAGCGGTCTGATGGGCCGGTCGGCCGGGCGGGTAGGCGCCTGGGCGAGAGCACCCATCGAGACGGAGGGACGGGCGGATGGCGACCACCTGGTTGGGACCGAAGGAGCGCGCGGCCTCACTCGCGGCGATGGCCGAGGAGGAGTTCGACGTCCTCGTGGTCGGCGGCGGCATCGTCGGCGCCGGGATCGCGCTGGACGCGGTCTCACGAGGACTGTCCACGGCGCTCATCGAGGCGCGCGACTTCGCCTCGGGCACCTCCAGCAGATCCAGCAAGCTCATCCACGGCGGCCTGCGCTACCTGGAGCAACTGGACTTCGAGCTGGTCCGCGAGGCCCTGCACGAGCGCGGCCTGCTGCTCACCACGATCGCGCCGCACCTGGTCCGGCCGGTGCCCTTCCTCTTCCCGTTCTCCCACCACTGGGAACGCGCCTACATCGGCGCGGGCGTCACGCTCTACGACGCCCTGGCCCTGACCTCCCGCAACAACCGCGGGCTGCCCGCGCACCGGCACCTGACCAGGTCCGGTGCCCTGCGGGTGTTCCCCGCGCTCAAGCGCGACGCCCTGGCCGGGGCCGTCCAGTACTGGGACGCGCAGGTGGACGACGCCCGCTTCGTGACCACCGTGCTGCGCACCGCCGCCGGGCTCGGCTCGCGCATCGCCTCCCGCGTCCAGGCGGTGGGCTTCCTGCGCGAGGGCGAACACGTCGTCGGCGCCGACGCCACCGACCTGGAGACCGGCGACAAGGTGCGGATCCGCGCGCGCCAGGTCGTCAACGCGGCCGGGGTGTGGACCGACGACATCCAGGAGATGGTGGGCGGCCGCGGCCAGATCCACGTGCGCGCCTCCAAAGGCGTGCACCTGGTGGTGCCGCGCGACCGCATCCAGGCGTCCTCGGGCATGATCCTGCGCACGGAGAAGAGCGTCCTGTTCGTCATCCCGTGGGGACGGCACTGGATCATCGGCACCACCGACACCGCGTGGGACCTGGACAAGGAGAACCCCGCCGCCAGCCGCGCCGACATCGACTACGTCCTGGACCACGTCAACCAGGTGCTGCGCACGCCCCTGGGCCGCGACGACGTGGAGGGCGTGTACGCGGGCCTGCGACCGCTGCTGTCGGGGGAGTCGGAGCAGACCTCCAAGCTCTCCCGGGAGCACACCGTCGCGCACCCCGTGCCCGGCCTGGTGCTGATCGCGGGCGGCAAGTACACCACCTACCGGGTGATGGCCGAGGACGCCGTGGACGCCGTCGCGCACGGGCTGGGCGGGGCGGTCCCCGCCTCGGTCACCGACCGGCTGCCGCTGGTGGGCGCCGACGGGTTCGCCGCCCTGAGCAACCAGCGCCACGTGCTCGCGCGCCACTCCGGCCTGCACGTGTCCAGGATCGGCCACCTGTTGCGCCGCTACGGCGCCTCCGTCCACGACGTGCTCGCCATGATCCGCGACCGGCCCGACCTCGGCCGCCCGCTGGCCGGCGCCGACGACTACCTGAGGGCGGAGGTCGTCTACGCCGCGCAGGCCGAGGGCGCCCGCCACCTGGAGGACGTGCTCTCCCGCCGCACCCGCATCTCCTTCGAGACCTGGGACCGCGGGATCGCGGTCGCCGAGGAGGCCGCCGAACTGCTCGCGGACGTCCTGGAGTGGGACGACGAGCAGACCCGGCGCGAGGTGGAGTACTACCGCAAGGGCATCGAGGCCGAGCGCGCGGCCCAGGAGCAGGACACCGACCAGGAGGCCGACGCGATCCAGCACGGGGCACCGGAGATCGTCCCGGACGCGCACGTCCGCCGGGGCTGAGGAGCGAGGCCCGGGGAGCACGGGCCCGCGGGTGACGGGCACGGGGAGCACGGGGGCGACTGTGTCCTACGGCACACCCTCCGGCTAGGGTTCGGGTACGACAACCGCCACCCGAGGCCCAGGCCCTCCCCGAAGGACCCCTACCGCCATGATCAAGGTGCTGCTCGTCGAGGACGACGTCCGTCTCGCCGACGCCCTGGCCGGTGCGCTGGAAGCCCGCGGATACGTGGTCGACCAGGTCCGTACCGGACAGGGCGCCCTGACCGCCGCACCGGTCGACATCGTCCTGCTCGACCTCGGCCTGCCCGACATGGACGGCGTCGACCTCTGCCGCCGCCTGCGCGAGCGAGCCGACGGCGCGGACACCGGCATCATCATGGTCACCGCGCGCGGCCGCCAGAGCGAACGCGTGCGCGGGCTGCGCTCGGGCGCCGACGACTACGTCGTCAAACCGCTGGCCGTCGACGAACTGTGCGCCCGGATGGAGGCCGTCCTGCGCCGCACCCGGCGCCGCCCGGAGGACCCGCCGCTGAGCGTCGGACCGCTGAGCGTGGACCTGGCCACGCGGACGGTGACCCGGGGCGAGGCTCCCGTGGACCTCACCCGCAAGGAGTTCGACCTGCTGGCCGCCCTGGTCCGGGAGGCGGGTTCGGTGGTCTCCCGCGAGCACCTGCTGCTGCGCGTGTGGCAGACGTCCTGGCCCGGCACCCTGCGCACCCTGGAGGTGCACATCGGCACGCTGCGCTCCAAGCTCGACGTGCCCGGCCTCATCGAGACCGTGCGCGGTGTCGGCTACCGCGTGGCCGCGGTCGAGGCGGACGCGACCACGGCCACCAGCGGCGGGAGCGGGGAGCCGTCCGTGCCGGTCGCCCCCGCCCAGACGGCCAGACGGCCCTGACCGCCCGCCAGGGGACGGGGGAGTCGATGCGCCGACGCGTGGTGACCGTGTACGTGGCCCTGCTGGTCGCGGCCTGCCTGGGCCTGGCCGTGCCGTTGTGCGTCAGCATCGCCGCGCGCGGGACCTCCGAGATGCGCCTGGACCGCATCAACGACACCGCCCGCTTCGCCGGTCTGGCCGAACCCAGCGTGCTCACCGGCTCCGAGGACACCCTGAGCGGCGAACTCGCCGCCTACGACCGGCTGTACGGCATCACGGCCCTCATCGTCGACCGGGACGGCACGGTGGTCGCCGCCTCCCGGGAGGGCGTCACCCTGGCCGACATCGCCGCCGGGACCGGGGACGGCCGGATCCCCGCCGCCGTGCGCACCGCCCTGGCGGGCAACCGGATGGGCGCGGACTCGATCGTCTACCCGTGGCAGGAGGGGCCGCTCGTGGTCGCCGAGCCCATCGGCCGCTCCGGGGAGACCGTCGGTGCCGCCGTCACGGCGTCCCCGACCGGGGCGCTGCGCCGCACCACGCTGGGCCAGTGGGCGGTGGCGTGGGCCGCCGCGACCGCGCTCCTGGTCGTCGGCATCGCCGCCGCCGGACCGCTCACCCGCTGGATCCTGCGCCCCATCGACGACCTGGAGGAGGCCACCCGCGCCGTCAGCGGCGGCAGCCTCGACGCGCGCGTGCCCACCGCCGCCGGGCCCGTGGAGCTGCGCAGGCTGGGGGAGTCGTTCAACCGGATGGCGGACACGATCAGCGCCATGCTGGAGAGCCAGCGCACCTTCGTCGCCTACGCCGGGCACCAGGTGCGCAACCCGCTGGCGGCCCTGCGGCTGCGGGTGGACTCGCTCAGCCGCCACCTGCCGCCCGAGGGCGCACAGGAGCACCGCCTGGCGCTGGACGAGGTGGACCGGCTCACCCGGGTCTGCGACAGCCTGCTCACGCTCGCCCGCACCGAGGACGCCGAGCACGCGACGGTGGTCGAGGAGGTCGCCGAGGTGGCCGCGGACCGGGTGGAGTCCTGGCGCCCCATCGCCGAGCGGGCCGGAGCGGTCCTGGAGTGCGAGGCGGAGGACGGCGTGCGGGTGCGCTGCGTGGAGGGCACCCTCGACCAGGCGCTGGACGCGCTGATCGACAACGCGCTGAAGTTCGGCGGGGCCGGGGTGCGGATCGTGGTGCGCGTGCACGGGGCCGCCCGGGGCGAGGACGGGACGGAGTACGTGGACGTGCACGTGGTCGACGACGGGCCCGGCCTGTCCGAGGACCAGCTGGGCAGCGCGACCCGGCCGTTCTGGCGGGACGGGCACGACGGGGTGGGCGGCACCGGGCTCGGCCTGTCCATCGTCGTCACCCTGCTGGAACTCCAGGGCGCCGACCTGGAGCTGCGTCCCGCGCGCCCGCACGGCATCGACGCCCGCATCCGCCTGCCGCTGTGACCGGCGGACTCCGGTGCCGTCCGGGGCCCGGTGAGTCCGACCGGGTGGTCCGGAAACCCGATGTGACCGGGCTCCGTGTCCTGTCAGGGTGGTCCAGGGACCCGGAGCCGCCCGGAGGCCGGGTGTCCGACCGAGTGGTCCGGGGAGCCGGGACGACCGGGCCCGGAGGGCGGATCGGGGGCTCGCGGGCGAGGGGCTCCGAAGTGGGCAGAGGCTCCCGGATCAGGGCGTGCGGTCGTCCTGGGGATCGTACGCGTACTTGACCGACCGGTAGTAGGCGGCGGCGCCGGGGTGCAGCGGCACCGGCAGGGTCGCGATCGCCGACCGCGGATGCAGGTGCAGTGCCACCGGGTGGGCCTCGAAGAGGGCTCCGCGCGACTCGAAGAGCAGCGCGGTCAGGTCCTGGGCCACGTCGTCGGGCATCCGCCGGTCGACCACCAGCAGGCTCGGCACGCCGATCGTGCGCACGGCGGGCACGTCCGGGTAGGTGCCCGCGGGGACGGGCCGTTCGGCGAAGTATTCGCCGTGGGCCGCCACCAGTTCCGGGACGTGTTCGGACAGGTCGAGCAGCCGGACCGGGTGCCGCTCGGCCAGATCGGCGACCGCCCGGGTGGGCAGGCCGCCCGACCAGAAGAACGCGTCGATGCTCCCGTCCTCCAGCGCCCGCGCCGACCGTTCGATCGACAGCCGGGTCGCGACCACCGCGTCGCCGTCGCCGTTGGCCGGGTCGCCGTCGCCGTCGGCCGGATCGGCGTCGCCGGGCAGTCGCTCCAGACCGGCCAGGTCGAGCAGCCGCTCGGCCATCATCTCCGTGCCCGATCCCGAGGCGCCCAGCGACACGGTCGCCCCCGCCAGGTCGGCGACCTGCTCATAGGGCGAGTCGGCGCGGACCACGACGTGGGTGTGGTTGTCGTACAGCCGGGCGATGGCCCGGATCGGCAGGGGTTCGTCGAAGGGCGGCTCGCCCGCGACGGCGAGCGCGGCCACGTCGGCCAGGGTGAAGGCCGCGTCCATCGCGCCGCCGGCGACCAGGCGGTTGTTCTCGACGCTGGCCGCGGTGGTGTGCGTGACGATCTCGACGTGGTCGACGTTGTCGGAGACCGACGACAGCCCGGAGCCGTACTCGTGGTAGACGCCGCCCTCGCCGCCCGTGCCCAGGGACAGGACGAGGGGCTCGGGGGCCGGGGGATGGGACCAGGTGAGGAGGGCGGAGGCCAGCAGCAGGGCGGCGCCGGTGGCGGTGGCCGACCACAGCCAGTCGCGGTGCGGCCGTGTCATGGCGACACAGTAGCAATACGCCCGCAACCTCAGAAGAGCCTCAATTCGCCGCTCCCGGGGTACGGATTGCGACCGGATGCACACTAGGTTGCTCGGGAACGGTGTGGCCCGCGCCACTCCCAACCCCCTGTAGGCCTTCCGAGAGGACCGATCGATCATGCGACGCCCGACGTTGACCCTGGCGGCCCTACCCCTGAGCGCGCTGCTGCTGGCCGGCTGCGCCCAGCCGCCCGAGGAACCGGCCGAGGGCGAGGAGGTCGAGCTCGGCAGCGCCCCCGTGCAGAACCAGCTCAACATCGCCACCGGCGGATCCACGGGCGTCTACTACCCGCTCGGCGGCGCCCTCGGCGGCATCATCGAGGAGAACATCGACGGCCAGGCCGGTACGGCCGAGACGACCGGTGCCTCGGTGGAGAACATCCGCCTCCTCGGCGGCGGAGAGGCGCACCTGGGCATCGTCCAGGGCGACGCCGCCGACCAGGCCTTCACCGGCACCGCCGACTTCGAGGGCGCACCCGTGGAGACCTACGCGCTGGCCGTGCTCTACCCCAACGTCTTCCACGCGGTGACGCTGCAGTCCACCGCCGAGTCCGAGGGCCTGGAGTGCTTCTCCGACGTGGTCGGCACGCGCTACTCCGTCGGCGCCGTCGGCAGCGGCAACGAGGCGACCACCAACCAGGTCTTCCAGTCCCTGGAGATCGCCCAGGACGAGATCGAGATGAGCCAGCTGGGCTACGCCGAGACGGCCGCCGCCCTGTCCAACGGCCAGCTCGACGCCGGCTCGTGGGTCGTCGGCCAGGGCCACGCCGGGATCACCGAGCTCGGCACCACCGAGGACATCCACATCATCGACATGTGCGAGGACGAGCGCTCCGCGGTCGTCAACGGCTACGGCGGCTATACCGAGCACACCATCCCGGGCGGCACCTACCCGGACGTGGAGGAGGACGTCGAGACCATCGCGGTCTGGAACGCGCTGGTGGTGTCCGGCGAGTTCAACGAGGACCAGGCCTACGAGATCACCTCGGCCATGTACGAGCACATCGACCAGCTCGTGTCCGTCTACGGCCCGGGCGAGGAGTACCTGGTGCCCGAGACCATCGAGAACAGCCCCGTCCCGGTGCACCCCGGTGCCGTCCGCTTCTACGAGGAGCAGGGCATCGAGATCCCCGAGGACCTGCAGCCCTGACGTGCGACGCCCGCTGACGGTGCCCCGGGTCTGCGGCGTGCTCGCCGCCGCGGCCCTGGGCGCCCTGCTGCTACCGGTGTGGCCCGTGCTCCGCGTGAGCGATGAGGGCTCCACCATCGGCTACCTGCCGCTGTCCGAGGGCGAGCGGTTCACCATCACCTACGTGCACTCCATCGACCACCTGCCGATCGAGGAGGACCTCGTCCTCCGCGACGGCCGCCTGGTGGCCGAGACCACGCGCATCCGCCAGTTCGGTGCCGGCATGGGCCAGATCCCCGGAGAGGGCACCGGGTACGCCGACGGCGAGTGGTGGGTCATCGACGGCATGAACCGCGACGTCGGCACGGAGCTGGCCCTGCGCGTGGGGTCGCCGACCGTCGACCACCGCCTCGTGGCGGACGGCACCGAGGTCCGGCTCTCCCCCTGCCTGGCCGCCCATCGGGTCACCCTCGACCCCGCACGGGCGGCGACCCTGCCCCTGCTGGTCAGGGGCGCCCCGAACCCCCGGTGCTGACTCCCCGCACCGGACACCGGCCACACGAACTGAGGAACGACCATGGCTGAGCCGACCCCCGACTCCGAGACCCGGAGCAGACCCACGGGCGCGGCCCCCGACGCGATCCCCGACGTCGAGGGCATCGACACCGCCCGGGGCCAGGCCCCCGTCTGGACACAGCTCGCCGAGAAGCGGTGGGGCCGGGGCCCCGGGACCTCCGCCGTCGGCCTGCTGATCCTGGTGCTCGCGGTGGGACTGACCGCCTTCCAGCTCTACGTCGCGCTCTGGGCGGGCCTGGACGCGCGCCAGCAGCGGCTCCTGCACCTGATGCTCACCATGGTCATGGTGTTCCTGATCCTGCCGCCCTTCGACCTGGAGGGGAGGGGCGGCTGGACGCTCCGCCTCCTCACCCTGGCCGCCACCCGGTCGCGGGGATCGGACGCACCGACGGGTGTGACCACGTCGCTGCGCCGGCTCGGCGGCGCCATGGACGCGGTGCTGATCGCCGCCGCCGTCGGGGTGAGCCTCTACCCGATCGCCTTCCAGGCCGAACTCGCCTCCCGCGCCGGGGCCTACACCGAGACCGACTGGCTCCTGGGCCTGGTCCTGATCGTCGTGCTGCTGGAGGCCACCCGGCGGGCCGTCGGCCTGGCCATGGTCATCATCGTCGTCGCGTTCATGTACTACGCGATGGTCGGCTGGCTCATCCCCGGCGTGTTCGGGCACTCCGGGGCGCGGATCGAGCGCATCGCCACGCAGAGCTACCTGGGGGACGGCGTCTACGGCCTCACCCTGGGCGTGGTCGTCACCTTCGTGTTCGTCTTCATCCTGTTCGGCGCGCTGCTGTCGCGCACCGGGGGCGGCAACTTCTTCGTCGGCCTGGCCTACGTGCTCACCGGCCGGATGGTCGGCGGCCCCGCCAAGGGCGCGGTCCTGGGCAGCGCCATGATGGGGTCGGTGTCCGGCAGCGCCATCGCCAACGTCGTCACCACCGGCCCGTTCACCATCCCCCTGATGCGCAGGGTCGGCTACCGGCGGCACGACGCGGCGGGCATCGAGGCCGCGGCCTCCACCGGCGGGCAGATCCTGCCGCCCATCATGGGGGCGGGCGCGTTCATCATGGCCGAGCGGGTGGGGGTCCCCTACGCCGACATCGTCAAGGTCGCCATCATCCCCGCGCTGATGTACTTCGGGGTGATGTTCCTGTTCGTGGACATCCTGGCCCGCAAGCACGGCATCGGCCGCGACGCCGACGACGAGCTGCCGCGACTGCGCACGGTGATGGCGGCGGGCTGGCACTTCCTGGCGCCGCTCATCCTGCTCATCGTCCTGCTGCTCCAGTACGTGCCGCCGACCCAGGCCGGGCTCTTCGCCTGCGGCGCCCTGCTGGTGGTGGCGATGCTGCGGGCGGGCAGCCGCCTGTCGCTCCGGGACTTCCTGGAGGTGTTCGTCATGGCGGCCCGCAACACGCTGCCGGTCTCGGTGGCCTGCGCGGTGGCGGGCATCATCGTGGCGATGGTGGGGCTCACCGGCCTCGGACTGACCCTGTCCAACGTGATGGTGAACGTGTTCGAGGGCAACCTGCTGCTCACCCTGTTCATGGTGCTGATCGCGTCGCTCATCATGGGGATGGGCCTGCCGGTCACCGCCTCCTACGTCGTGCTCGCGGTGCTGGCCGTCCCCGCCCTGGAGGAGCTGGGGCTGGCCGTCATCGTCGCGCACATGATCGTGTACTGGTACAGCCAGGACTCCAACGTGACGCCGCCGGTGGCGCTGGCCGCCTACGCCGCGGCCGGTGTGGCCGAGGCCAGCCCGATGCGGTCCGGGGTCTCCGCCTGGAAGTTCGCCAAGGGCCTGTACCTCATCCCGGTCCTGATGGCCTACACAGCACTGATGGCGCTGAACGGGCCGGTCACCGACGTCGTGGCGGCGGTGGCGAGCGGGTGCGTCGCGCTGGCGGCGTCGGCGATCGCGATCGAGGGCCACTTCCTGCGGCGTACCCTGCTCGGCGAGCGCCTGGCCCTGATCGCGGCCGCCGCGCTGGTCATGATCGCACCGGAGTGGAGCGCGCTGTTCCAGGCCGTTCTGTCGACGGAGGTCGTCCCCGGCGTGTTCACCGCCGTCGGGTCGGCGCTGTGCGTGCTCCTGATCGGTCTGCAGATCCTCCAGCACCTGCGCGACCGCTCCCGCGAGGACGGCGCGGACGCCGGACCCGGTACGCACGGCCCGGACGACGCAGCGACCGAGACCGCCTCGCTCGGCTGACCGGGCTCCCGGTACCGTCGGTGCTGGGAGGCGGTCACATGTGGGGATTCCGAAGGACTCCGGCGCGGCACGGCGGCGGGGCGGGGGCGGCGGCACTGGTGTCGGCCGCCCTCGGCACCGACCCCGTCCTGAGGGCGGGCTGCGCGTCCGTGGCCGAGGGCGGACTCGACGCGGGGCTGACACTGCTAGCCGAGACCCGGGGGGACCCCGAGGCGCGGGCCTACCGCGCCGAGGCCCTGGGCCGCGCCGCCGCCGACGAGCCCGCGCGGATCGCCGCGCTCGCCAGGACCGAGGCCGACACGGGTGACGGTCCGCGGCAGGCCGACGTCCTGCTCTGGCTCGGACACGCCCTGCTCGCCGGGGCCGTACGCCGGTCCGGCGGCACCACCCCGGCCGACCGCAAGGGAGCCGAGGCGGCCCTGGACGAGGCGCGCGGCCCCTTCGAGGCCGCCGCGCTCCTGGACGCCGACGACGCCGCGCCCTGGTCCGGGCTGCAGACCGTGGCCATGGGCCTGGGCGCCGACCGCGCGGACAAGGACCGGCTCTGGGCCGAGACGACCGCCCGGGCACCGCACCTGTTCGCCGCCCACACGACCCGCGTGCGCACCCTGTCGCCGACGCGCGGCGGATCCACCGAGGAGATGTTCGCGACCGCGGGCGCCGCCGCCGACTCCGCGCCCGAGGGCGGCCCGCTGCCCGCCGTGCTCGCCCTCGCCCACGCCGAGCACCTGCGCGCGGAGGAGCGCAGGCTCACCGAGGAGGGCAAGAGCGCCTTCATCGTGCGGATGGCCCTGGGGCGGCTGCACGGAGAACAGGTCGAGGAGCTGTTCGGTCTGGCCCGCGCGTGGGTGGGCGCCGCCGTCCCGCACGTGCGCGACGTCCAGGCCCACCACCTGTTCGGATGGGCCTTCCACCGGGCGGGACTCACCGACGCGGCGCGCTGGCACCTGGCCGCCGCCGACGGCTACGTCTGCGACGTGCCGTGGTCGTTCTTCGGCGACGCCCGCACGCAGGTGGCGCGGGCGATGGCCGACCTGGGCCTGGACCCGGCCCGCCCCGCGGCCCCGCCCGGGGTCTAGACGTACGGACCACGGAGGCTGGTCGCACCCAACCCGCCTGACACACAACAAGAGGGCCTTCGGTATCGGCGTGGATCGCGGCATCCACCCCGACCACCAGAAGGCCCTCGATGCCCCACACTGCCCGCGCCAACGCCCGTCTCACCCCCGCCGGACGCCTCGCCCCGGCCCGCCGCGTCGTCGAGGACGGCCGGCCGCGCGGCGCTAATCCACTGGCCGCCCGGTATCGCACTGGGACACAATGCTCGGGTGCTACTGACGATCACCACCGACGCGACCACGGGACACCCCGCCACGGACCTCGGCTTCCTGCTGCACAAGCACCCCGACCGGGTGCTGCGGTTCGAGCAGTCCTTCGGCACCGCCCACGTCTTCTACCCCGAGGCCACCGAGGAGCGCTGCACCGCCGCGCTCCTGCTGGAGGTGGACCCGCAGGCGCTGCTCCGGTCGCGCTCGTCGGTCAGCACGCCCGACTTCGCCCTCGCCCAGTACGTCAACGACCGGCCCTACGCCACGTCGTCGCTGTTCACGGTGGCGCTGGGCAAGGTGCTGCGCACCGCGCTGCGCGGCCGGTGCGACCTGCGCCCCGACCTGGCGGCCACCCCGCTCCCGCTCGTCCTGCGCCTGCAAGCGGTGCCCTGCCGGGCCGGGGCCGAGCGCGCCCGCGCGCTCTTCGAACCGCTGGGCTGGGCCGTGGACGCCGAACCGGTGCCGCTCGACCCCGGACTTCCCGGATGGGGCGACTCCCACTACCTCTCGCTCACCCTCACCGGCACCGTGCTGCTGTCCGAGGCGCTCAGCCACCTGTACGTGCTGCTGCCCGCCATGGACGGCCACAAGCACTACTGGGTGGACGAGACCGAGATCGACAAGCTCCTGCGCGCGGGCGGCTCCGAGGAGGGCCAGGGATGGCTGTCCGGCCACCCCGAGCGCGAATGGATCACCCGCCGCTACCTCGGCCGCCGCGAGCGCTACGTGCGCACGGCCCTGGACCGGCTGGCCGAGGCCGACGACCTGGTCGACTCCGAGGGCCCCGACGACCCGCAGGTGGAGGAGGCCGCCGCCGTGCCGCCGCTCGACGAGCGCGAGCCCTCGCTCGCCGACCAGCGCGCGGGCGCCGTGCTGTCCGTGCTGCGGGCCGAGGAGGCGCGCAGCGTCATCGACCTGGGCTGCGGGCCGGGCAGACTGCTGGAGCGGCTGGTCGCGGACCACACGCTGGAGCGGATCACCGGCGTGGACGTGAGCACCGTCTGCCTGGAGCACGCCCACCGCAGGCTGTGCGAGGGCTGCGACCCGGGCGGGCGCGGTCGCCACCGGAACGTGTTCACCGACACCGCCCAGCCCCGCGACGGCGGAAGGGCCCCGCGCCCCCGGCCCGAACTGCTCGTGGGGTCGGTCGTCTACCGCGACCGCCGCTTCGAGGGCTACGACGCCGCCGTGCTGATGGAGGTGGTCGAGCACCTGGACCCCTCGCGGCTGCCCGCCATGGAGGAGGTCGTGTTCGGCGCGGCCCGGCCCCGCGTCGTCGTGGTCACCACGCCCAACGCCGAGTACAACACGCACTACGAGGGCCTGGCCGACGGCTCCCTCCGCCACAGCGACCACCGCTTCGAGTGGACGCGCGCCGAGTTCACGGCCTGGACCGCCAGTGTGGCCGAGGCGCACGGCTACCGCGTCCGCCACCTACCGGTCGGGCCGGAGCACCCGGAGACCGGCGCACCGACCCAGATGGGAGTGTTCACCCGATGAGCGACGCCGAGAAGACACCGGCCGCCGAGCCGCGCGTGCTCGGCGTGCCCGAGATGGGGCTCGTCGTGCTGGTCGGGGTGTCCGGCTCCGGCAAGTCCACGTTCGCCGCCCGGCACTTCCGCCCCACGCAGGTGATCAGCTCCGACTACTGCCGGGGCCTGGTCAGCGACGACGAGAACGACCAGTCGGCCAGCGCCGACGCGTTCGCGCTGCTGCACACCATCCTGGACATCCGCCTGCGCCGGGGCCTGCTCACGGTCGTGGACGCCACGAACGTGCAGAAGCACGTCCGCGAACAGCTCGTGCGGGTGGCCAAGGACAACGACGTGCTGTGCACGGCGATCGTCCTGGACGTGCCCGAGGCCCTGGCCGTCGAACGCAACCGGGAGCGCCCCGACCGCGACTTCGGCGACCACGTGATCCGCCGCCAGCGCCGCGACCTGCGCCAGAGCGTCAAGCGCCTGGACCGCGAGGGCTTCCGCCGGGTGCACGTCCTGCGCGGCCCGGAGGAGATCGACGCCGCGGTCATCGAGCTGGAGAAGGGCTGGACCGACAGGCGCGAGCTGACCGGACCCTTCGACGTCGTCGGCGACGTGCACGGCTGCCGCGAGGAGCTGGAGGAGCTGCTCACCGGCCTCGGCTACGAGATCTCCCGCGACGAGCACGGACGGGCGGCCGGCGCCCGCCACCCCGAGGGGCGCACGGCGGTGTTCGTCGGCGACCTCGTCGACCGCGGCCCCGACAGCCCGGGCGTGCTGCGCCTGGTCATGGGCATGGTCGGCGACGGCGACGCCCTGTGCGTGTCCGGCAACCACGAGAACAAGTTCGTCCGCGTGCTCAAGGGCGCCAAGGCCCGGGTCACCCACGGCCTGGAGGTGACCCTGGCGCAGATGGAGGCCGAGAGCGACGAGTTCCGCCGCGAGACCCTGGCCTTCTGCGACAGCCTCATCAGCCACTACGTCCTCGACGAGGGCCGCCTGGTCGTCGCGCACGCCGGTCTGAAGGAGGAGTACCACGGGCGGGCCTCGGGCCGGGTGCGCGCGTTCGCGCTCTACGGCGAGACCACCGGGGAGTCGGACGAGTACGGGCTGCCCGTGCGGCTGCCCTGGGCCCGCGACTACCGGGGCAGGGCGGCGGTCGTCTACGGCCACGTGCCCACGGTCAAGGCCGAATGGCTCAACAACACCATCTGCCTGGACACCGGCTGCGTGTTCGGCGGCAAGCTCACCGCGCTGCGCTATCCGGAGCGGGAACTGGTCGAGGTGGCCGCCCACAAGGTCTGGTACGAGCCGACCCGGCCGCTGCCCGAGGACGTGCGGTCGGGCGGTGGGTCCGACTCCGGCGCCGAGCGGGGGCCGGGCGACACCGTGGACATCACCGACGTCGGCGTGGGCGACGGCGACCCGGGCCTTTCCGTGGCGACCGGGCACGGAACGGTGCGCGCCGACTCCGGCAGCACGCTGACGGCCCTGGAGGTGATGAGCCGCTTCGCGGTCGACCCGCGCTGGCTGCTCTACCTGCCGCCGACCATGGCTCCGGCACCGACCTCCGCCGAACCCGGCCTGCTGGAGCACCCCCGGGAGGCGTTCGCGTCCTTCCGCGGCTCTGGCGTCGGCCAGGTCGTGTGCCAGGAGAAGCACATGGGCTCGCGCGCCGTCGCGGTGCTGTGCAAGGACGGGGCCGCCGCCGCGCGCCGGTTCGTGCCGGGCGAGCTCGGCACCCTCTACACCCGCACCGGCCGCCCCTTCTTCACCGACCCCGACGTCCAGGCCGAGGTGGTGGACCGGCTGCGCCGGGCCGTCACCGACGCCGGTCTGTGGGAGAAGCTGGGCACCGACTGGATCGCGCTGGACGGGGAGATGCTGCCGTGGTCGGCCAAGGCCCGGTCGCTGATCCGCGAGCAGTACGCGTCCGTGGGCGCCGCGGCGCGCGCCGCCCTGCCCGCCGCGGCGGAGGCGCTGGCCCGGGCCGCCGAGCGAGGGCTGGACGTGGGCGGCCTCGCCGACACGGTGGCGCGCCGTGAGGAGCAGATGGAGGAGTTCAGCCGCGTGTACCGGCGCTACTCCTGGGACACCGACGGCGCCTCCGGACTCCAGTACGCGCCGTTCATGCTGCTGGCCGCCGAGGGCCGCGAGTACACCGACGCCGACCACCTGTGGCACATGGCGGTGGCCGAGCAGCTGGCCGAGGCGAACGGCCTGGTCCGCTCCACCCGCTACCTGGTGGTCGACACCACGGACCCGGCCGCCTGCGACGCCGCCGCCGGGTGGTGGCGCGACCTCGTGTCCGCGGGCGGTGAGGGCATCGTCGTCAAGCCGGTCCTGGGCGCCCGCGCCACGGGCCGCAAGGGCCTGGCCCAGCCCGGGCTGAAGGTCCGCGGCCCGGAGTACCTGCGCATCATCTACGGGGCCGACTACACCGACCCCGACCGGCTGGCCGTGCTCAGGGACCGCGGTCTGGGCCGCAAGTCGGGCCTGGCGATGCGCGAGCACAAGCTCGGGTTGGAAGCGCTGGCGCGCCACGCCCGGCGCGAACCGCTGTGGCGCGTGCACGAGCCCGTGTTCGCGGTGCTGGCCCTGGAGTCGGAGCCGGTCGACCCCCGGCTGTGAGCACGGCTCGCGGCGCGTGACCACTGACGCACCTGGGGCCGAAGGTGCGCACACGCGCCTCCGGCCCCGGGGGTGAGGGGCAGGCCGTCCCGCCCACGGGTCCGCAGGGAGTGTGGGGGTGCGTGCCCGATGAACGAGGGCGTGCGTCGGAAGGCGCGAAGACCCCGTCCTCCGGGCGCCCCGCGTGCGAGGGTGCGAGGGCGCTGGGAAGCACGGCGAGGGCGCTGACGGGTTCTGGAGTGGCTGAAGGTGCGGTCGTGAGGAACGGGGGCGTGCGTCGGAAGGCGCGAAGACACCGTCCTCCGGGTGATCCCGCCCGCGAACCACCCCGGGGACTCGGCGTCAAACCGGTTGCGCGGGCGCTGTGGCGCGCGCCACGATCGTCACGACGCCCGGCGGACCCGCCGCGGCGTCCGACCACAGCGAGGAGACAGGCATGCGGCGTTCCCACGGAGTTTTCGAGCCCACCCGGACACGAATTCCCGAGGGATCCACGACGCATGGCCTCCACACTGAACATCGGCGTCCTCGCCCACGTCGACGCGGGTAAGACCAGCCTCACCGAGCGCCTGCTCTTCGAGGCCGGAGCCATCGACCGGCTCGGCGGCGTCGACACCGGCGACACCACGACGGACACCGGCAGCATCGAACGCGCGCGCGGCATCACCATCCGCTCCGCCGTGGCCGGGTTCCGGGTCGGACCGACCCGGGTCAACCTGATCGACACGCCGGGCCACACCGACTTCGTCGCCGAGGTCGAGCGCGCCCTGGGCGTGCTCGACGGCGCGGTCCTGGTGGTCTCCGCCGTCGAGGGGGTCCAGGCCCACACCCGGGTGCTCATGCGCGTGCTCCGCGAGTCGGGCCTGCCCGTACTGCTCTTCGTCAACAAGACCGACCGCGCCGGCGCCCGGCCGGAGCGGGTGTTCGACGAGATCCGGCGCCGGCTCACCCGCCGCGCCCTGGCCATGGACGCCGTGCTGGACGCGGGCACACCGCACGCGCGCACCGAGCCAGGGGACTGGCGGGACCCCGCGTTCGCCGGCCGTGCCGCCGAGGTGCTCGCCGAACACGACGACGCACTGCTGGCCGCCCTGGTCGAGGACCGCCCGCTCCCGGGACCGGACCCGCTCCGGGCCGCGCTGCGGCACCAGGTCGGACGCGCACTCGTGTACCCGGTCCTGTGCGGCTCGGCGGTCACCGGTGCGGGGGTCGGCGCGCTGTCACGGGCGCTGACCGCCCTGCTGCCGGTGACCACGGCGGTGCCCGGCGAGCACGGCACCGACGGGCTCCGGGGCACGGTGTTCGCGATCGAACGCGCCCCCACCGGGGAGAAGACCGGATACCTGCGGCTGCGCTCCGGGTGCCTGGAGCCCCGCGCGCACGTCGAGTTCGAGCGCGCCGGCGCGGGCGACGACGGGCCGCACGGGGGCCGGATCACCGGCCTGGAGGTCGTCGGAGCGGAGGGCGAGCGGCCCCGGGCGCTGGTCGCCGGTGAGATCGGCCGCATCCGCGGGTTGCCCGGCCTGCGGGTCGGGGACCGGCTGGGCCCGCCGACCGCGGCCGTACGGTTCGCGCGCCCCGCGCTGGAGGCGGTCGTGCGTCCGGAGGAGGGCGGCGACGCGAGCCGCCTGCACGCCGCCCTGGCGGCGCTCGCCGACCAGGACCCCCTCATCCACCTGCGCACGGTGCCGGGCGAGGGCCTGTCGGTCCTGCTCTACGGAGAGGTCCAGAAGGAGGTCATCGCCGCCACGCTGGCCGAGGAGTTCGGCGTGCGGGTCGTGTTCGAGCGCAGCCGGACCACGCACACCGAGCGCCCGGCGGGAACCGGGTCGGCGGTCGAGGAGGTTTCCGCGCGGCGTCCCGTCGGCACGTGGGCCACGGTCGGACTGCGGGTCGATCCGGTCGAGGAGGGCACCGGGGTCGTGTTCCGCCGCGAGGTGGAGTTCGGCGCGCTGATCGGGGCGTTCGACCGGGCCATCGAGGACACCGTCCGCGAGACCCTGCGCCAGGGCCTGTACGGGTGGCCCGTGACCGACTGCGCGGTGACGCTCATCCGCAGCGGGTTCGTGGCCCCGACCACGCCCGCCGACTTCCGCGAGCTGACCCCGCTCGTGCTGATGCGGGCCCTGGACCGGGCGGGCACACGCGTGTTCGAGCCGGTGCACGGCTTCGAGCTGGAGGTCCCGGCGGACGTGCTGGGCGCCGTGACGGCCCGGCTGAACGGGCTCGGGGCGCGCGTGCGCGACACCGTGGAGACGCCCGAGGGGTGGACGCTGACGGGGGAGGTGGCGGCGAGGTCGGTGGACGCCTTCCGGACCGAGCTGCCCGGCCTGTCCCGCGGCGAGGGCGTGTGGTGGACGTATCCGCGAGGGGAGCGCCCGGTCACCGGGCCCGTGCCCCGCCGGGCCCGCACCGACGGCAACCCGTTGGACTACGACGAGTACCTGGTGCACCGCGCCAACGCCGGGCGGCGCGGCTGAGGCCGTCCGGGGCGCTCCGCCTCGGGCGCCCGGGAGGCGTGGACCTCCCGGGCGCCCGTGTCCCTACTGGATGATCCTCCAAGGACGATTCCGCCTGATCATGGTTGGAATCCACCAAAATGCCCGCCGGTCGTCTCCATTTCACACGCTCTCTTTCGGTCGGACATCCAAACGGGCCATGATGTGCCAGCCCCCTCACCCTCCGCCATGAGGTGCCGACCCAGCCCCTCACCCCCACAGCCCCACCCCTGGATCCCCACCCCCGACCAGACCGGAGAAGGCGTGTCCTCCAGCAGAACCCCCTCCAGACGTGTGCTCGCGTCCGCCACGGCGGTGACGGCCCTGTCCCTGACCGCCGCGCTCTCCGCGGCCCTGCCCGCCGCGGCCGAGGCGACCGGCCCCGTCATCGGCGAGGTCTACGGCGGCGGCGGCAACAGCGGCGCCGACCTGCGCAACGACTTCGTCGAACTCGGCAACCCCACCGACAGCGCCCTCGGCCTCGACGGCTGGAGCGTGCAGTACCTGCCCGCGCGGCCCGGTGACTCCACGCGGGCCCAGGTCACCCCGCTCGGCGGCGTCATCGAGCCGGGCGCGTCCTACCTGGTGCGCCAGGGCGCCGGGGCCGGAGGCACCGTCGACCTGCCCGCTCCCGACGCCACCGGGGGCACCGCCATGGCCGCCGGCTCGGGCGTGGTCCTCCTGGTGGAGGGCACCGAGCCGGTCTCCTGCCGGACCGCCGCCGAGTGCGCCGAGGAGGAGGGCGTCGCCGACCTCGTCGGCTACGGCTCGGCCGTGATCTTCGAGGGCTCGCCCGCGCCGGGCCTGAACAACACCACCTCGGCCGCCCGCGACGCCGACCTCACGGACACCGGCGACAACGCCGCCGACTTCACCGCCGGCGCCCCCACCCCCACCAACACGGCTGGGGAGACCGTCGGCGACGGCGGCGGCACCGACCCCGAGGACCCCGTCGAGCCCGGTGAGCTGCGGATCCACGACGTGCAGGGCACCACCCGCACCTCGCCCCTGGAGGGTGAGACGGTCAGCGGCCTGCCCGGCGTCGTGACCGCCGTGAACGCCTTCGGCAGCGCGCGCGGCTTCTGGTTCCAGGACACCGAGGGCGACGGCGACCCGCGCACGAGCGAGGCGCTCTTCGTCTTCACCGGCTCCACCACGCCCGACGCGGCCGTCGGCGACGAGATCCTGGCCGCGGGCCGCGTCAGCGAGTACCGGCCCGCCTCCGGGAGCCAGAGCATCACGCAGCTGGACCGGGCCCGCTGGACCGTGGTCTCCGAGGGCAACGACGTCCCCGCGTCCGTCGACCTGGGCGGGGACACCATCCCCGACACCTACGCCCCCGACCACGGCGGCGACACCACCGGCCTGGAGCTGGAACCGGACACCTACGCCCTGGACTTCTGGGAGGCCCACGAGCACATGGTCGTGCGCGTGGAGGACGCCCCCGTGATCGACGCGACCGACCCCTACGACGCCCTGTGGGTGACCGCCAAGCCCGACGAGAACCGCACGGCCAACGGCGGCACGCACTACGGCTCCTACGACGAGCCCAACACCGGCCGGGTCAAGATCGAGTCCCTGCTCGACCTGGAACAGCACCCCTTCCCCCGGGCCGACGTCGGCGACACCCTGACCGGGGTCACCGAGGGCCCGGTCTACTACAGCCGGTTCGGCGGCTACCTCGTGCGCGCCACGACCATGGGCGAACTGGCCGCCGGCGACCTGGAGCGCGTCCCCGCCCGCGACGCGGAGCGGTACGAGGTCTCCGTGGCCACCTACAACGTCGAGAACCTCGACGGCGAGGACGACCAGGCCAAGTTCGACGACCTCGCCGAGGGCGTCGTCGACTACCTGGGCGCGCCCGACATCGTCGGCCTGGAGGAGATCCAGGACAGCAACGGCCCCGTCAACGACGGCACCGTGGACCCCGACGTCACCCTGGACCGCCTCGTGGCCGCGATCGAGGCCCAGGGCGGCCCCGCCTACGAGTGGCGGCAGATCAGCCCGCGGGACGGCCAGGACGGCGGCCAGCCCGGCGGCAACATCCGCAACGTGTTCCTCTTCAACCCCGCTCACGTGCGGTTCGTCGACGTCGAGGGCGGCGACGCCACCACCCCGGTGGAGGTCACCGAGGGCCCCCGGGGCGCCGAGCTGAGCGTGTCACCCGGCCGCATCTCCCCGCAGGACGAGGCCTGGGACAACAGCCGCAAGCCGCTCGTCGGCCACTTCCGGGCCAAGGGCCGCGACCTGTACGTGGTGACCAACCACTTCAACTCCAAGGGCGGCGACCCGTCGCTGCACGGCGTCGAGCAGCCGCCGGTCCGCACGAGCGAGGTGCAGCGCAACGCCCAGGCGGCGCTCGTCCGCCAGTTCGCCGAGGACCTGCTCGCGGTCGACCCGGACGCGAACCTCATCGTCATGGGCGACCTGAACGACTTCCCGTTCTCGCCCACCCTGGACATCCTCACCGCCGACGGCCTGCTGGCCAACCCGATGGACGCGCTGCCGGAGGAGGAGCGCTACAACTACGTGTTCGACGGCAACTCCCAGGCGCTCGACCACATCCTGGTCAACGGCGCCCTCGCCGACCGGATGGACTACGACGTCGTGCGCGTCAACTCCGAGTTCCACGACCAGGTCAGCGACCACGACCCGCAGGTGCTGTGGTTCGACACCCGCCGCGGCCCGCCCCACCGCCCCTGACGCCGTGAGGTAGGAGCGGGCCCCCTCGGGGCTCCGGACGATGTGTCCGGAGCATCTATCCTGAGGGGGCCCGCGCCATGGCGGGCCCCTCACACCCAGGAAGCCAGGCATGAACGTACTGCTCACCGGTGGTGCCGGATACATCGGCTCCCACACCGCCGTGGAACTCCTCGACGCCGGACACGAGGTGGTCGTGGTCGACTCCCTCGTCAACAGTCACGAGGAGTCCCTGCGCCGGGTCGAGCGGATCACCGGGCGCTCGGTGGCCTTCCATCAGGGGGACTGCACTGATCCCGACACCCTGCGCCGGATCTTCGGCGAGCACGGGATCGACTCCGTCATCCATCTGGCCGGGCTCAAGGCGGTCGGAGAGTCCACCGAGCAGCCGCTGCGCTACTACCGCAACAACCTGGACGCCCTGCTCGCGCTCGCCGAGGCCATGGACGCGCACGGCGTGCGGAATCTGGTGTTCAGCTCCTCCGCCACGGTGTACGGGGACCCCGAGACGGTGCCGATCCCCGAGAGCGCGGCCCTGACCTCCACCAACCCCTACGGCTCCACCAAGCTGTTCGCCGAGCGGATCCTGGCGGATCTGGCCGCGGCGGACCCGCGCTGGCGGATTGTCGCGCTGCGGTACTTCAATCCCATCGGCGCCCACCCCAGCGGGCTGATCGGGGAGGACCCCCAGGGCACGCCCAACAACCTGTTCCCCTACATCGCGCAGGTCGCCGCGGGCCGCCGCGAGCGCCTCCGGGTGTTCGGCGACGACTACGACACCCCGGACGGTACCGGCGTGCGCGACTACCTGCACGTGGTGGACCTGGCACGCGGGCACCTGGCGGCGGTGGAGCACCTGGCCGACGCCACGGGTTGCCGGGCGTACAACCTGGGCACCGGTGAGGGCACCTCGGTGCTGGAGAGCGTGCGCGCGTTCGAGCGGGCCACGGGAGCGCCCATCCCGTACGAGGTGGTCGAGCGCCGTGCCGGGGACATCGCCGTGTGCTACGCCGACCCCTCCGCCGCCGCGCGCGACCTCGACTGGAAGGCCGTGCGGGGCGTGGACGAGGCCTGCGCGGACGCCTGGCGCTGGCAGTCGGCCAACCCGGAGGGCTTCGCGAGCTGAGGGACTGCGCACACCCCGTGCCGCTCGGGGCGGGTGCCCGCGGATGACGCCCTAGACTGGGCGGACATCCCTGTTCTCCTGCGGAAGGTCCTCCGTCGTGTCCGTTGGTGCTGAGAGCACGTTCGACACCGTTCTCGTCGTCGACTTCGGCGCGCAGTACGCGCAGCTGATCGCGCGTCGCGTCCGCGAATGCCACGTGCACAGCGAGATCGTGCCCTCGACCATGCCCGTCGAGGAGATGCTCGCCAAGAACCCCAAGGCCATCATCCTCTCGGGCGGCCCGTCCTCGGTCTACGCCGAGGGCGCGCCCCACGTGGGCGCCGAGCTCTTCCAGACCGGGGTGCCCACCTTCGGTATCTGCTACGGCTTCCAGGCGATGACCCGGGCGCTGGGCGGCACCGTGGAGCGGACCGACCTCAGCGAGTTCGGCCGCACGGAGCTGACCGCCACGAACGACTCCGTCCTCTTCTCCGGCCTGCCCGACGAGCTGCTGGTGTGGATGTCGCACGGCGACTCCGTCGTCGCGGCGCCCGAGGGCTTCGCCACGGTCGCCAGCACCGCGGGCGCCCCCGTCGCCGCGTTCGAGGACACCGACCGGCGGCTGTTCGGCGTGCAGTTCCACCCCGAGGTGATGCACACCGAGCACGGCCAGGACGTGCTGCGCACCTTCCTCTACGAGGGTGCGGGCTGCCGTCCCACGTGGACGATGGTGAACATCGTCGAGGAGCAGCTGGAGCGCATCCGTGAGCAGATCGGCGACAAGCGCGTCATCTGCGCGCTGAGCGGCGGCGTCGACTCCGCCGTGGCCGGAGCCCTGGTGCAGCGCGCCGTCGGCGACCAGCTGACCTGCGTGTTCGTCGACCACGGCCTGCTGCGCAAGGGCGAGGCCGAGCAGGTCGAGAAGGACTACGTGGCCATCACCGGCGCGACCCTGAAGGTCGTCGACGCCGAGGACCGCTTCCTCGAAGCCCTCTCCGGGGTGACCGACCCCGAGGAGAAGCGCAAGATCATCGGCCGCGAGTTCATTCGGGTGTTCGAGCAGGCCGCCCGCGAGGTCGTCGTCGAGAGCGGCGAGCACGGCGCCGAGGTCGAGTTCCTGGTCCAGGGCACGCTCTACCCGGACGTCGTCGAGTCCGGCGGCGGCACCGGCACCGCGAACATCAAGTCGCACCACAACGTGGGCGGACTGCCGGAGGACCTCCAGTTCACCCTGGTGGAGCCGCTGCGCGAGCTGTTCAAGGACGAGGTCCGCAAGGTCGGCGAGGAGCTCGGGCTGCCGCCGGAGATGGTGTGGCGCCAGCCGTTCCCGGGCCCGGGCCTGGGCATCCGCATCATCGGCGAGGTCACCCGCGACCGCCTGGAGATCCTGCGCGAGGCCGACGCCATCGCCCGCGAGGAGCTGTCCCGCGCCGGGCTGGACCGCGACATCTGGCAGTGCCCGGTGGTGCTGCTCGCCGACGTGCGCTCGGTGGGCGTGCAGGGCGACGGTCGCACCTACGGCCACCCGGTGGTCCTGCGGCCGGTCAGCAGCGAGGACGCCATGACGGCCGACTGGTCGCGCGTGCCCTACGACGTGCTGGCCAAGATCTCCAACCGGATCACCAACGAGGTCCGCGAGATCAACCGCGTCACCCTCGACGTCACCAGCAAGCCCCCGGGCACCATCGAGTGGGAGTAGGCGGCCGCCTACTCCCCTGACGCCCGACCACGGGCCCGGCGCGCCCCGCGTGCGCCGGGCCCGTCGTGTCGCACGGTCGCCGAGGGCCGTGGGGGCCGTGGGGGCCGTGGGGCCGAGGAGGCCGTGGGGCCGGTGCGCGCGACTTTTCCCATGGCGGCATCACCGCGCACGCTCTAGTCTCGGACCATGACATCGACCTGGGAGCCCGGAGCGCCGGGTGTGCTGGGCCTTCCGTCGGGGCGGCTCGTCCGCGGGCGCGGTCTGGCCCGCCCGCTGCCGGAGGGCCCGAGACCCGACTTCGCCCTCTACCTGCTCGGCCGGACACCGCCCGCCGTCGCGTGGGAGGCCAAGTGGGTCCAGTGGCCGGACTTCGGCCTGCCGAGGGACCGCGCGGCGACCGGCGATGCCCTGCGCGAGGCGTGGACCCGGTCCGCGGGCGAACGGGTGGAGGTGGCCTGCGCGGGCGGGCAGGGCCGGACCGGGACGGCGTTGGCGTGCCTGGCGGTCCTGGACGGCGTGCCCGCGGCCGAGGCGGTCGCCTACGTCCGGAAGCACTACCTGCCGCGTGCCGTGGAGACGCCCGGCCAGCGCCGGTTCGTCGCCCGCTTCGCCTGAGGTTCCCGCTCAGCGCACGAGGTGGCCGATCGAGATGTCGGTGCGCTCGGCGCCGTCCCCGTGGGTCAGGGACAGCACCTCGGGGCGGCCGTCGCCCTCGCGGAGGATGAACACCAGCTCGCCCCCGGCCGTGGTGCCCGGCGCCACGCCCGGCCCCTCCCACAGCGGCTGCTGCCGCTCTTCGTTCGAGGGGTTCTCCGCCTCGGCGGTGTTCTGGCTGGTGGTCGTGAGGATCTGGTCCCCGGCGTCGAACCGCAGCAGGTCGCCGTGGGTGTTGGTCAGGCTCAGCTCGATCACGCAGTACTCGGCGTCGGACTGCAGGCCCGAACGGATGTTGTGCTTGGTCAGTCCGCACGTGACATCGCTGACGTCGTACTGCACGGCGCCGTCGGGGGAGGTGACCGGCATGTCGCTGGGCGGCCCGGTCGGCTCCTCCTCGTCGTCCGGCACGTCCCCTGGCGCGGCCGCGCCCGGTTCCTGGGCGTCCGGCTCCTCCTCCTGGCCCTGCGAGGAGTCGCCGTCGGACCAGGGGAGGAAGGACCCGTTGCTGGTCAGGAAGGTCACCAGCAGCACCAGGGCGAGGAGGGCTGCCAGCCCGGCGAGCACGGTGCCGAGCACCAGGCCCTTGCGCCGCGAGGGCGCGGCGGGCCGGTGCGGGGGCGGGGGGACGGGCGGCACGTAGGGCTGCGGCCGGGAGACCTGCTGCTCGGCGGGTGGCGGCACCATCGGGATGGGGCCGGTGGAGGCCGGGTGCTGGGCCGGCGGCTGGCCGACGGGATGGGCCTGCCCCTGGGGCGCGTGCTGGGGCGGCGGCCCTGCCGGATGGCCGGCGGCCGCGCGTCCGGGCGGTGGTCCCTGGGGCCGGGGGTAGTTGCCGGTCTGGTGGGCGGGCGGGGGCATGGGCGGCGCGGCCTGGTAGGGGCCCGGCCCGGGGTGGCGCATGCCCGTCATGGTCTGGTGCGCGGCCTGCCCGTGCCCGGGGCGGGGCATCCCGGGCGGCATCGGGGGCAGGTTCGGCCGCCACGACTGGTGCAGGGCGTGCGAGACCATGTCGTTGGGGTTGGTGGGGTCCTCGCCGCCGGCGAGTTCCAGGAGCAGGTCCTGCGCGGTGGGCCGACGGCCCGGCTCCTTGGCCAGGGCACGCGTCACCAGGCGGTCGAGCGGGCTGTCCAGCGAGCCGATCTGCGGCTCGGCGAACAGGACGCGCTTGCCCAGCGTCATGGCGTCGCCGTTGCCGAAGGGGTGGGTGCCGTTGCCGGCGAACGCCACCAGGCACCCCCAGGCGAAGATGTCCGCCGAGGTGGTGACCTGTTCCTCCAGGAGCTGTTCCGGGGCCATCCAGCCGGGGCTGCCCATGACGATGCCGGTCTGGGTGTGGTTGGTGGCGGTGTTCATCGCGCGGGCGATGCCGAAGTCGATCACCCGGGGGCCCGACAGCGACAGCAGCACGTTGGCGGGCTTGAGGTCGCGGTGGACCAGCCCGGTGCGGTGGATGGCGGCCAGGGCGGCGGCCACGCCCAGCGCGAACCCGTGCAGGGTCGAGGAGTCCAGCGGCCCGTTCTCGGCGATGTGCTCGGCCAGCGCGGTGCCCGCGATGTACTCGGTGACCATGTAGGGGCGGTTCTCGAACGTCCCGTGGTCGAGGACCTTCGCGGTGCAGAAGGAGGCGACCTTGCGGGCGTTCTCCATCTCGTCGTGGAACCGCGCGCGGGTGGCCTCGTCGAAGGCCAGCTCCGGGCGGATGACCTTGATCGCTACCTGGGGCGCGTCACCCCGCGCCCGCGGTGTCGAACTGTTCCTGTCCGCGGCGCTGCCCAGGTAGACGGTACCCATGCCGCCACTACCCAGCTTCCCGGACAGCACGTAGGGACCGATGGTGGCCGGATCTCCGGCGGCCAGCGGTTCCAGGTTCTTCGGGAGCCCATCCGACGGCAAGCGACCCTCCCCGACGGTGTCCAAACTCCGCCTCGCCCCAAGGTAGCGGTGTTTGTGCCCTGATTCCCACTCGCGGGCCGGATCAGGCCGTGAGTGGTGCGGGCGGTAACTGACATGACAGAAGTGACGGTCCCCAGCGTGCGTCGAACACACCGCTGACCCGCGGGGGGTGTGTGTTCACGCAAGGTGGGGGTTCCTTTACGATTGGGGACTCGTGACCGTTAATACCACCGTAACCGTGCGGGTCCCCGCGAAGGTGAACCTCCAGTTGGCGGTGGGGCCCGGACGCGAGGACGGGTTCCACGACCTCGTCAACGTGTTCCATGCCGTCTCACTGTTCGATGAGGTTAC
This sequence comes from Nocardiopsis sp. NRRL B-16309, assembly GCF_001279585.1. Taxonomy (GTDB): domain Bacteria; phylum Actinomycetota; class Actinomycetes; order Streptosporangiales; family Streptosporangiaceae; genus Nocardiopsis. Next base: position 41,091 of record NZ_LGEC01000027.1, read on the forward strand.
CGTTACGGCGGCGCCTTCGCGTCCCGAGACCGCCCTCACGGAACTGACCGTGGGCGGTGGGCTGGGCTCCCACCTGTCGCGCGTGCCCCTGGACGGGACGAACCTGACCGCCCGCGCCGCGGCCCTGCTGGCCGAGCGGACGGGTCTGGGCCACCCGGTCACCATCCACATGGACAAGCACATCCCCGTGGCGGGCGGGATGGCCGGCGGCAGCGCCGACGCCGCCGCCGCGCTGGTGGCCTGCGACCGCCTGTGGGGCTGTGACCTGCCCCGGAGCACCCTGCTCGACTACGCGGCCGAGTTGGGCAGCGACGTGCCCTTCGCCCTGGTGGGGGCCACCGCGGTCGGTCGCGGGCGCGGCGAGATCCTCGAACCGATGACCGGATCCGGTCGTTTCCACTGGGTGTTCGCCCTCTCGCCGCACGGCCTGTCCACGGCCAAGGTGTTCGCCGAGTACGACCGCCTGCGCCCGGACGCCCCCGAACCGCGCGCCGACGCCGCCCTGGCGGCCGCGCTGGCCGCCGCCGACCCGGTGGCGCTGGGCCGGGCGCTGAGCAACGACCTGCAGGGCGCCGCGCTGTCCCTGCTCCCGGAGCTGGAGCGCACGCTCCGGACCGGGCGGGAGGCCGGAGCGCTGGGAGCCCTGGTCTCCGGGTCCGGGCCGACCTGCGCGTTCCTGGTCGGCGGCGGCGCGGAGGAGCGCTCGGTGATCGACGGGCGCGAGCGCGCCGTGGTGGCGGCCCTGGAGGCGAGCGGGCTGTGCGAGCGGGTCGTGACGGCCTACGGGGACGTGCCGGGCGCCACCGTCCTGTGACCGCACTGGTGTGACGCAGATCACCCAGGCCGGCGGGTGCCCCGGCGGGTCCGCGCGGGTTGACCTCAATCGTGCTTGAGGTTGAACACTGGGTCCATGCCGACCGCAGCCACGTTCTCCCGCTACGCCGACCTTCCCACCCTCATCGGCCTGATGGAGGGTGACGAGAAGCACAGCGCCGCCGCGCACACCACGCTCGACGTCCTGTGGGTCCTCTACGACCGCGTCCTCACCGTCACCCCCGAGACCGCCGACGATCCCGCGCGCGACCGCTTCCTGCTCTCCAAGGGCCACGGCCCCGCCGCCTTCTACGCCGTCCTGGCGGCCAAGGGCTTCCTGGACGTGCCGACCCTGCGCACCTGGGCGGCCTTCGACTCCCCGCTGGGCCACCATCCCGACCGCGTACTCGTGCCCGGAGCGGAGATCGGCAGCGGCTCCCTCGGCCACGGGCTGCCCCTGGCCCTGGGCACGGCGCTCGGACTGCGCGCCCAGGACGTGCGCCGACCCGACGGGGCCGCGCCACGCGTCGTCGTGCTCGTCGGCGACGGCGAACTCGACGAGGGCAGCAACCACGAGGCCATCGCCGCCGCCGGCCGCTTCGGCACGGACAACCTCACCGCCGTGGTGGTGGACAACCGCTCGGCCAGGTACGGCTGGCCCGGCGGCATCGCGTCGCGCTTCGCCCTGGAGGGCTGGGAGACGCGCGAGGCGGACGGACGCGACCAGGACGCCCTCCACGGCGCCCTCACCCGCCCGCACCCCCGCAGGCCGCTCGCCGTCGTCGCGCGGGTGCGTGTCGGGACATGAGCGAGAACACGGACACGGACATGAACAGGAACACGAACATGCGCCAGGCCTTCGCCGACGCCGTCAGCGCCGCCCTGGACGACGACCCGCGTACCGCCCTCGTCCTCGCCGTCATCTCCGGCGACATGTTCCGGCGGGCCGCCGCCCGCCACCCGGGCCGCGTCATCGACGTCGGGATCCGGGAGCAGGCGATGATCGGGGTGGCCGGAGGGCTCGCCCTGACCGGCATGCGCCCCATCGTGCACAGCTACGCGCCCTTCCTGGTCGAGCGGCCCTTCGAGCAGGTCAAGCTGGACTTCGGCCACCAGGGCACCGGTGCGGTCCTGGTCGGCATCGGCGGCTCCTACGACGCCTCCACGGCGGGCCGCACCCACCAGGCGCCCGGGGACGTCGCACTCCTGGACACCCTGCCCGGGTGGAACGTGCACGTGCCCGGCCACCACGACGAGGTGCGCGACGTCCTCAGGGACGCGATCTCCGGCGACGACCGCGTGTACGTGCGGCTCTCGGCCACGGGCAACCGCGCGCCGAGGCCCGTCTCGCCCCGCCTGACGGTGCTGCGCGAGGGCTCGGCCCGCTCGGCGGGCGTGGTCGTGGCGGTCGGCCCGATGCTCGACCGGGTCCTGGCGGCCACGTCCGACCTGGACGTCACGGTCGCCTACGCCTCCACCGTGCGGCCCTTCGACCGCGAGGGGCTGAGCGCGCTCGCGGGGCGGGCCGGGAACGCCGACGTCCTGGTGGTGGAGCCCTACCTGCGGGGCACCTCCGCACACGAGGTCGCCGAGGCCCTGTCCGACCGGCGCCACCGCCAGCTCGGGCTGGGCGTGGACCGGGGCGAGGAGCTGCGGGCCTACGGCACGCCCGCCGACCACGACCGGGAGCACGGCCTGGACGCGGAGGGCATCGCCAAGGCGGCCCGGGACTTCTTCCTGGTGTGACTCCCGGGCCGCGTCGGCGCGGACCCGCGGGCCCTGGGCCGGTTCCGGTCCGATTCCCGGTCCGCCCCCACGCGCCCGCTGGCGTGGTGCGGTTCCGGGCGCGTCCCGTCGTGGGTACGGTCACGACCAGGTGCCGATCGCACCGAGCGGGCCGACCGAGAAGTGGAGTGCACGATGGCACAGCCGACGGCGACACTGCGGGTGGTGGCGGGCGACGCGGTCCTGCTCCTGGAACGGCGCTTCGCGGCCGACCCGGAACGGGTCTGGCGCGCGGTGTCCGACCCCGCGGAGCTCGCGCGCTGGTTCCCCGCGGCCATCGACGGAGATCTGCGCGTGGGCGGGCACCTGCGCTTCACCTTCTCCGAGGACCCGGCCGACGCCGGGGACGGCGGCGAGGGGCAGGTCACCGAGTTCGAGCCCCCGCGCGTGTTCGGGTTCCTGTGGAACCGCGACGCCCTGCGCTTCGAGGTGGCACCCGACGGCACCGAGGCCGGCGGAACGCGGTTCACGCTCACGCACGTCGCCGGAGGGGGCGCGCTCGGCCGCGTGGCGGCGGCGGGCACCGCCCACGGCTGGGACACGTGCCTGGCCGCCCTGGAGGACCTTCTGGAGGGGCGCGAGCCCGAGGCCGCCCCCGAGGCGGCGTCCGACCGTCTGGCGGCCGTGGAGCGCTATGTGGCCGAGTTCGGCCTCGACGAGGGCACGGCGGTGACGACCCCCGACGGCTACGTCGTCTCGTTCACCCGCGACCTGCTGTGGACGCCGCTCGACGACGCCTGGGCCGCCCTGACCGGAGGCGGGGAAGTCGAGGCCGCTACCGCGCCCCCGGTGGGCGCCGTCAACGACGACGTGGGCGCCGGCCCCGTCACCGAGGCCGACCCCCCGCGCGTGCTGGAGTACACCTGGACGCACGAGGGCGCCGCGGCGGGCACGGTCCGCTGGGAGCTGATCCACGATCCGGAGCTGGGCAACCGCGTCGAACTCACCCAGACCGTGCCCGAGCACCTGGGGTCGGTCCTGCCGACGGCGCTCGCCGCCTGGCACACCCACCTGGAGCGGTACTTCGCCGCGGTCAACGGCGACGTGCGCGGCCCGTGGCCGCGCGAGAGGGCCGAGGAGCTGCGCGGCCGCTACGCCGCGCGCCTGGGCTGAGGCGCCGCACCCGCGGACCCGGGCGGAACGCGGAGGGTACGGGGCCGAACGCGCGCCCGTCCGTCGCGCGGCACCGCGCGGTCCGGGCACCGCGCCGGGGGGACCACAATGGACAGTGATGAATCTGGTCAATCTTCAGGACGTGTCCCTGGCCTACGGGCCCCTCGTACTCCTCGACAAGGTCTCGCTCGGCGTGGACGAGGGCGACCGCATCGGCGTCGTCGGCCGCAACGGGGGCGGCAAGTCGACGCTGATCTCCGTGCTGTCGGCGCTCACCGAGCCCGACTCGGGCCGGGTCGTGCACAACCGCGGGCTGCGCGTCGGCTTCCTCCACCAGCGCGACACCTTCCCCGACACCACCGTGGGCGAGTTCGTCCTGGGCGACCGGGCCGAGCACGAGTGGGCGGGCGACGCGCGCATCCGCGACCTCCTGCGCGGCCTGCTCAGCGGCTGGGACCTGGACACCTCGATGGCGGACCTGTCCGGCGGCGAGCGCCGCCGCACCGGTCTGGCGCGGCTCCTGGTGGACGACCACGACCTCATCGTCCTGGACGAGCCCACCAACCACCTCGACATCGAGGGCATCGCCTGGCTCGCCCAGCACCTGAACGCCCGTCCCGAGGCGCTCGTGGTCGTCACCCACGACCGGTGGTTCCTGGACGCGGTCACCACGCGCACCTGGGAGGTCGGGCGCGGCGCCGTCGAGCGCTACGAGGGCGGGTACGCCGCCTACGTGCTGGCCAAGGCCGAGCGCGACCGCCAGGCCGCCGCGGCCGAGGAGCGCCGCCAGAACCTCATGCGCAAGGAGCTGGCCTGGCTGCGCCGGGGCGCCCCCGCGCGCACCTCCAAGCCCAAGTTCCGGATCGAGGCGGCCAACCAGCTCATCGAGGACGAGCCGCCGGTCCGCGACTCCGTCGAGCTGGTCCGCTTCGCCAGCTCCCGCCTGGGCAAGACGGTCGTCGACCTCAAGGACGTGACCGTCGCCGTCCCCGACCGGGTCCTGCTCGACCACCTCACGTGGCAGCTCGGCCCCGGCGACCGGGTCGGACTGGTGGGCGTCAACGGCGCGGGCAAGTCCACGCTGCTCAAGATCCTCGCCGAGGAGCGCGAGCCCGACAGCGGGTTCGTCCGCACGGGCCGCACGGTCAAGCTGGCGCACCTGTCGCAGAACGTGGCCGAGCTCGACCCCGCCGCCCGGCCGCTCCAGACGGTCATGGAGGTGCGCGAGCACATCACCATCGGCAAGCGCGACTACACCGCCAGCCAGATGCTGGAGCGGTTCGGCTTCCGCGGCGAGCGCCAGTGGACCCCGGTCGGCGAGCTCTCCGGCGGCGAGCGCCGCCGCCTGCAGCTGCTGCGGCTGCTCATGGACGAGCCCAACGTCCTGCTCCTGGACGAGCCCACCAACGACCTCGACATCGAGACCCTCACCGAGCTGGAGGACCTGCTCGACGGCTGGCCCGGCTCGCTCGTCCTGGTCAGCCACGACCGCTACTTCCTGGAGCGGGTCACCGACCGCGTCCTGGCGCTGATGGGCGACGGCGGGCTGGCCTTCCTGCCCGGCGGCGTCGACGAGTACCTGGAGCGCCGTGCGCTCAGGGCGGGCGAGGCCACGGTGCCGCTGGGCGCCTCAGAGACGGCCGCGGAGCCCGAGTCCAGGGCCCCGGCCGTGTCCGCGGCCGACCGCCGCGCCGCCCAGAAGGAGATGCAGCGCGTCGAGCGCCGCATGGACCGGGTGTCCAAGCGCGAGACCGAGCTGCACGAGCTGATGGCCGCCGCGGCCGACGACTACACCCGCCTGGCCGAGCTGGACGCCGAGGCCAAGGCGCTGGCCGCCGAGCGCGAGCAGCTGGAGGAGACCTGGCTGGAGCACGCCGAGCAGGTGGACGACTAGGTCGTGTTCTTTGCGGCATTCCGGGCTCGCGGCCGCCAGGCCGCCTCTCGCCGCGCCTCTGCGCTCGTGAAGCACCACCAGGCTGAACTTCGCACATCGTCTTGCGAGAGATGGCCTGACGACCGCTCGCTCACCCGAAAGCCTTCAGAAAGACACTCCCTGGGTCCCCGGCGACCGGCCGTGCCGGGGCCTGGCCCGCGCGCTCGCACGGGCCGCCCCGGGCCGCACGTCGGCTACTGGACGAGGTCCTCGAACGTGGCGGCGATCTCCTGGGCGCCCGCCTGGTTGGTGTGGATGTCCGGACCGCGGTCGGTGTCGCACATCCACGTCAGGTCGCAGATGGCCTGCACGTTGGCCGGCATGCCGGTGGCGCTGTCCGCGGGCACCTCGAAGTCCGTGGACTCGAAGGTCGCCTCGACGTCGGCGACCTCGATGTCCTGGGCGGCGTAGGACGACCGCAGGGACTCGTTCATCTCCTCCAGGACACCGGTGGCGTACTCCACGAGGTCGGGCTCGCCGGCCTCGGCGCCGTCGGCGCCGTCGGCCCCGTCCTCGCCGGTCCCGTCCGCGTCCTCGGGGCCGTCACCCGGCTCGGCGTCCTCCGACTCCTCCTCGTCGGCCCCGCCGCCCTCCAGCAGCAGCGCGGCCAGGAACGGGTTGTAGTAGGTCATCGCGATGATCTGCGTGTCCGGTCCGGCGGCCGCGCGCAGGCGGCTCGCGATGACCGGGACCTCCGTGTCGATGCGCTCCAGGCCGTCCTCGACGCACGCGGTGTCCAGGGAGGGCCCGTCCGCGCTCTCCAGGTCGCTCACGCAGCCGGTGAAGTTGTTCCCGCCGATGGTGAGGGTGACGAGGTCGACCCGGCCCGCGTTCTCGGTCAGGAAGGCCTCCGCGGCCTCCAGTTGGGAGGCGCCGTCGTACTGCTCGTCGCAGTGCGCGAGCCCGCCCTCGACGAAGCTCGTGGTGTCCTCGCCGCCGCAGCCCATCCGCTCGTGGTCGAGCGTGGAGTCGGAGTCGTACATGTTCCGGTACAGGACGTCGGTGTACCCGTCGGAGGTCGTCTCCGGCCGCCCGTCCGCGTCGGGCTGGACGCCGACGGTCAACGAGTCGCCGAGGGAGAGGTAGTAGCTCGACTCCGTCCCGACCCGCTCGTCGGCCGGGTCCCCGCCGTCGGCCCCGCAGCCCGTCATGGCGACGGCCGCCGCGGCCAGCGCCGCGATCCACCGGATTCTCACTGTGATCTCCAACCAAGCCTGGAATGTGGTTCGCGCCCAGACAGACGGGTCCCGGTGAGAGAGACGGATACCGCCGAGTAACTAGTCTTGTGGATCTCCCGGACCCCTGTCGAGTGGCGCGAGAAGGCATCTCAGTAACGATGCCAGCTGCTCGCGGTCGTCGTCCGGCATCGGCGCCAGCAGCGACTCCTCGTACCGCACGAGCGAGGCCAGGGCGGCGTCGATCCGCTCGGCCCCCTGGTCGGTGAGCCTGACCAGCACGCCGCGCTTGTCGGCCGGGTCGGGGCGGCGCCGGACCAGGCCGGCGGCGGCCAGGCGGTCCACCCGGTTGGTCATCGTCCCGGAGGTCACCAGGGTGGCCCGGAGCAGGCGCCCGGGGCTGAGCTCGTACGGGGGGCCGGAGCGGCGCAGCTCGGCCAGGACATCGAACTCCCACGTCTCCAGCGAGTGCTCGGTGAACACCGTGCGGCGGGCGCGGTCCAGGTGGCGCGCGAGCCGGGACACCCGGCTGAACACCTCCAGCGGTGACACGTCCACGTCCGGGCGTTGGGAGCGCCACGCCTCGATCAGCCCATCCACCTCATCGCGCATGGGCCCAGCATATCTCTTGACATCAAGATAGCGGGGGCGGTACCAGGAGTACCGCCCCCGCCGTCACCGCTTCCGGCGACTCAGTCCGTTCCGCGCCCCTTGGTCTGGAGCTTCGGCCGCGCCTCCAGGCTCGACAGTCCGTTCCAGGCCAGGTTGACCAGGTGCGCGGCGACCACCTCGCGCTTGGGCCGGCGCACCTCCAGCCACCACTGTCCCGTCAGGGCCCACATACCCACCAGGGCCTGGGCGTACATGGGGGCCAGCGCCGGGTCGTAGCCGCGGTCGGCGAACTCGTCGACCATGATGTACTCGACCTGGCTGGCGATGTCGTTGAGCAGGCTGGCGAAGCTTCCCGTGGCGGAGGCCACGTGCGAGTCGCGGGTCAGGACCCGGAACCCGACGGTGTTCTCCTCCACGTACCGGAGCAGCGCCAGCGCCGCCTTCTCGATCTTGGTGCGCGCGTTGTCGGCGGTGAGGGCCTCGCCCATCATGTCCAGGAGCGTGCGCATCTCCCGGTCCACGACGACGGCGTAGATGCCCTCCTTGCCACCGAAGTGCTCATAGACCACGGGCTTGGACACACCCGCCCGTGCTGCGATCTCCTCCACGGAGGTCGCGTCGAACCCGCGTTCGGCGAACAGCTCCCGGCCGATCTCGACAAGCTGTTGCCGACGCTCCTTGCCCGTCATGCGCTTGCGGCGCACACGAGTCGTCTGATCGCTGTCGGCTGCTCCCATGATGGCTTCAGATCCTAGACGCTGACCCGCTTGGCGGCGAGCCGTTCCTTGTTGGGCCAGCGGACCTTCGTGGCCCAGCCGAACTTCTCGAACGCCCAGATGACCCGGGCGGAGATGTCGATCTGACCCTTGAGCACACCGTGGCGGGCGCAGGTCGGGTCGGCGTGGTGCAGGTTGTGCCAGGACTCGCCGAAGGACGGGATGGCCAGCCACCACACGTTGCGGGAGCGGTCGCGGACCTCGAAGTTCTCCTCGCCGATGGTGTGGCAGATGGAGTTGATCGACCAGGTGACGTGGTGCAGCAGCGCGACGCGGACCAGGCTCGCCCAGAAGAACGCGGTGACCGCGCCCCACCAGGACATGGTGACCAGGCCGCCGATGAGCGCGGGGGCGCCCAGCGAGAAGATCACGATCGGCAGGAAGAGCTTGTCGACGAGGACGACGTCCTTGTCCTTGAGCAGGTCCGGGGTGAACCGGCGCGGCGAGGTCTTCTTCTCGTCCAGGTACATCCACGCCATGTGGGCGTAGTAGAGGCCCTTGGCGACCGACTTCCAGTCGTCGCCGAAGCGCCACGGCGAGTGCGGGTCGCCCTCGGCGTCGGCGTACTTGTGGTGGCGGCGGTGGTCGGCCACCCACTTGATGACACTGCCCTCGATGGCCATGCTGCCGGCGATCGCCAGCGCGATGCGCAGCGGGCGGTTGGCCTTGAACGAGCCGTGGGTGAAGTGCCGGTGGAAGCCGACCGTGATGCCCAGGCCGCTGATCAGGTAGAAGACCGTGCCGATGACGATGTCCGTCATGGACAGGCCCCAGCCCCAGAAGAAGGGGGTCGCCGCGAGCAGGGCGATGAGCGGGATGAACACGAACGCGAAGACGGTGTAGCGCTCGGCCCGGCCCCTCAGTTCCGGCTCGTACTCGGGGATGACCTCGCGCTTCCGGGGGGTCGCGGTCGGTACCTCAGGAGCTGCGGTCATGGTCTCCAACACCTCGCGTCACTCGAACGTCGTCTCGGTCAGGACGGCGACCGAGGGTGTGTGCACCCACCGCGACAGCCCAACCTATTCCTACGTAACCGTAACCTACGTTGCCGTAGGTTTGGCAACCCCCCTCGCGGAGGCGCTATGTTGGTGGCGGCCGACAGGGCGCACGACCGGCGCCCCGCCGTCCCGGATGATGTAATCGGCAGCATGTGGGGTTTTGGTCCCCATCGTCCAGGTTCGAGCCCTGGTCCGGGAGCTCGGGCGCCTTGAGAACGGGAACCTTCGCGCCTTGCGGTGCACGCCCTCGTTCCTCGGGAGTGCACCTCCAGGCCCTCCAGAACCCCGTCGGCGCCCTCGCCGTGTTTTCTGGGGGCCTCCGCTCGTTCCTCGCTTTGGCCCCGTGCTCGGGGCGCTGGAGGCCAGATGTTCTTCGTCGTCGACTTGCCTTGCTCGTTCCTCGGCGGCCCCGTCTCCTCCTGCAGAACACTGGCGCGCCCCTCGCGACACCCCCTGTGGCCCCGCAGGCTGAACGGCCACGTCTCACCCCCTGGGGTCCCGGAACGCTGAACTGCCCACCTCTGACCCCCGAGGGCTGAGGGCGGGCTGAACGGCGACCTCCAACCCCCTGGGGTCGACGTAGGTCTGTTCGTGCAGGGCCACCCCCTGCGGGTTCCCTCGGTCGCATGGCTCGCGTCTCACCCCCTGGGATTCACGTCGGCCTGTCCGTGCACGTCCAACACACGGGGTTCGACGTGGCTCATGCCTCCCCACGGCATCTCCGGGCACCCCATCTGGATGGCCTATGTCTCACTCCAGGTTCGCGTGGGCCAATGTCGCTCTCTGGAACCGGCTACCCGGCGCCCCGAGCACCGGACCAAGGCGAGGAACGAGCGGAGGCCCCAACAAAGCAGGCCCGCTGGGTGGCAGGTGACGCACATGTATCCTTCCCATGTCGGCCGCTGGATCATCCGACGGCCGCCCGTGCGCCGCGCGTGGCGCGCCGCCGCAGGGTGAGCCGACAGTGCAATCGCCAGCTATCACGAGGGGTCCCCTTCAGTGAGCGTGAACCGCCCGGCTGCCGTCATCGTCCTCGCGGCGGGCGAGGGCACCCGAATGAAGTCCAAGCTTCCCAAGGTCCTCCATGAGATCAACGGGCGAAGCATGCTCGGACACGTGCTCTCCGCCGCCCGTGACCTGTCTCCCCAGTACTCGGTGGTCGTCGTCGGCCACGCCCGGGAGCAGGTCCGGGCCCATCTGGCGCAGGCCGCTCCCGAAGCCCTCACCGCGGTCCAGGACGAACAGAACGGCACCGGCCACGCTGTGCGCATGGCCGTGGAGGACCTCGCCTCGCAGGGCGTGAAACTCACCGGGACGGTCATCCTCACCTGCGGCGACACACCCCTGCTCCGTGCCGAGACCCTCGCCGGGCTGGTCGCCGAGCACGAGAGCGAGGGCAACGCCGTCACGGTGCTCTCCGCCCGCGTGCCCGACCCCCACGGCTACGGGCGCATCGTGCGCGACGCGGACGGCTCCTTCACGCGCATCGTCGAGCACGCCGACGCGGCCCCCGAGCAGCGCGAGATCGACGAGATCAACTCCGGCATGTACGCCTTCGACGGCGCCCTGCTCTCCTCCGTCGTCCAGCGGCTGTCCACGGACAACGCCAAGGGCGAGGAGTACATCACCGACGCTGTCGCCCTGCTGCGCGGCGACGGCCACAGCGTGGGCGCCTGGGTCGCCGGGGACTGGCAGGAGGTCCAGGGCGTCAACGACCGCGTCCAGCTGGCCGAGGCCCGGCGCGTCCTGAACGAGCGCCTGCTGCGCGAGCACATGCGCGCCGGCGTCACGGTCGTGGACCCCGCCACCACCTGGGTGGACGTCCAGGTGCGCATCGGCCGCGACGCGGTGATCGAGCCCGACAGCCGCCTGCTCGGTGCCACCGTCATCGGTGAGGACGCCCGTGTCGGCCCCGGAGTCACCCTGGAGGACACGGTGGTGGGCGAGGGCGCGCGCGTGCGCGAGACCACCGCGGACGGGGCGGAGATCGGCCCCGGGGCCACCGTCGGCCCCTACACCTACCTCCGGCCGGGCACCCGCCTGGCCGAGCGGGCCAAGGCCGGCGCCTTCGTCGAGGTCAAGAACTCGAACATCGGTGCCGGATCCAAGGTCCCGCACCTGACCTACGTCGGCGACGCGGACATCGGTGTGGGCAGCAACATCGGCTGCTCCTCGGTGTTCGTCAACTACGACGGGGTCGAGAAGCATCGGAGCACCATCGGCGACCACGTGCGGCTCGGCAGCGACAACACCTTCGTCGCGCCGGTGCACGTGGGCGACGGTGCCTACTCCGGGGCCGGAGCCGTGATCCGGGACGACGTCCCGCCCGGCGCCCTGGCGGTCTCCGAGGGGAACCGCCAGCGCAACGTCGAGGGCTGGACCCGGCGCAAGCGTCCGGGTACGGCGGCCGCGGAGGCGGCGGAGCGGGCCGAGCGGCACAGAGCCGACAACGAGCAGTGACTGTGGGGGAGAAACACGTGAGCGGCATGAAGACCACCGGCCAGAAACAGATGATGCTCTTCTCGGGGCGCACGCACCCCGCGCTGGCCGAAGAGGTAGCGAAGGAGATGGGGATCGACGTGGTCCCCACGCGGTTCGACACCTTCGCCAACGGTGAGATCTTCGTCCGCTACCTGGAGTCGGTGCGGGGCAGCGACGCCTTCGTGATCCAGTGCCACGCGGATCCGATCAACGAGGCCATCATGGAGCAGCTGATCATGGTTGACGCGCTCAAGCGGGCCTCCGCCAAGCGCATCACCGTGGTCACGCCGTTCTTCGGCTACGCCCGCCAGGACAAGAAGCACCGCGGGCGCGAGCCCATCTCGGCGCGCCTGATGACCGATCTGTTCCGCACCGCCGGGGCGGACCGGATGATGGCCGTCGACCTGCACACGGACCAGATCCAGGGCTTCTTCGACGGGCCGGTCGACCACCTGTTCGCGCTGCCGATCCTGGCCGACCACATCGCGAGCCGCGTCGACCTGTCCGAGATCACCGTCGTGTCCCCGGACGCCGGCCGCGTGCGCACCGCCGACAAGTGGGCCGACCGCCTGGGCGCGCCGCTCGCGATCATCCACAAGCGCCGCGACCCGGACGTGGCGAACCAGGTGAAGGTGCACGAGGTCGTCGGCCAGGTCGAGGGCCGCACCTGCGTGCTGGTGGACGACATGATCGACACCGGCGGCACCATCGTCAAGGCGGCCGACGCGCTCTTCGAGCAGGGCGCCGCGAAGGTCCTCGTCGCCGCCACGCACGGCGTGCTGTCGGGCCCGGCCGCGCAGCGCCTGCAGGACTCGCGGATCTCCGAGGTGGTCATCACCAACTCGCTGCCCGTGCCCGAGGAGCGCTCCTTCGCCAAGCTGACGCAGCTGTCGATCGCCCCGCTCGTGGCCCGCGCCATCAGCGAGGTCTTCACCGACGGCTCGGTCACCAGCCTGTTCGAGTAGCCGGTCGTCGCCGCTCTCCGGCGGCGCCCCGCGGGGCGCCGCCGGAGAGCGGCGCGAGGGCGCGGACGCGGTATCCTGTCCTTCGCGCACCGAGCCCCGGCCGGGCCCGCGAGGCCGTATTAAAGGGGTCCGCGGAACCAGTAGACTTGACCGAGTGTCCCCGTGCCCAGACGGAGCCCTTGCGGGCTGCGTGTGGCAAAGCGGGCAGGGGTGCGCGACGAGCGTTCCCGGGCCGGACGGGTCCGGTGGCGGCTCGCCGGGCACGCCTGGAACCAGCGCGGTCGCGTCCCCTGCTTGTGGGGTGACCCCGCCGCTTCCCCGCCGAGGGCGGGAATCGTTCGTACTACTGGAGTCGTGTTCCCCGTGCTGCGGGGTTGAACCCGAGGAGTTTTGTCGTGTCCGAGGTACGTATCGCTGCCGAGCCCCGCACGGAATTCGGCAAGGGCGCGTCCCGTCGCGCTCGCCGCGCGGGTAAGGTGCCGGCCGTCCTCTACGGCCACGGCACCGAGCCCCGCCACCTGAACCTGCCGGGCCACGATCTCATGCTCGCCCTGAAGACCCCCAACGTCCTGATTCGTCTGGACGGCCTGGACAAGGACAACCTCGCCCTTCCCAAGAGCGTGCAGCGCGACGCCATCAAGGGCTTCCTTGAGCACGTCGACCTGCTGGTCGTGTCCAAGGGCGAGAAGGTCGAGGTCGAGATCAACGTGACCCTGACCGGTGAGGTCAAGGCACCGGGTGTGCTCAACCAGGAGCTCGTCACCGTGACCGTCGAGGCCGAGGCCACCCACATCCCCGAGGGCGTGGAGTTCAGCGTCGAGGGCCTGGAGGTCGGCGACAACCCGACCGCCTCCCAGCTCAAGCTGCCCGAGGGCACCACGCTGGTCACCGACCCCGACTCGCTGCTGCTCACCGTCTCCGCGCCCCGCGTGGAGGAGGAGCCCGCCGAGGGCGAGGAGAGCACCGAGGGCGAGTCCGCCGCCGAGTAGGCGAAGGACGCCACCACCGCATCGCGAACGCGCGGTCCCCGGTTCCGGGGGCCGCGCGTTCGTCGCGTGGCCGATAGGGTCGGCCGTATGTGGAGCTGGTGGCGGGGGTCGAAAAGGTCGGGCGTCAGGAAGAACGAGGACATGGCTGAGACCGAGCGGTGGCTGGTCGTCGGGCTGGGCAACCCCGGCCCCGCGTACGCGGCGAACCGGCACAACGCGGGCTTCATGGTGGTCGACGCGCTGGCCCGCGCCGCGAACGAGCGCTGGAAGTCCCACAAGGCCCGGGCCGAGGTCGTGGAGACCCGGCTCGACGGTACGCCGGTGGTGCTGGCCAAGCCGCGGACGTACATGAACCTCTCCGGTGGCCCCACGGCCGCGCTGAGCGCCTTCTACAAGATCCCCGTCGAGCGGATCATCGTCGTCCACGACGAGCTCGACATCGACTACGGCGCGCTCAAGCTCAAGCGCGGCGGCGGTTCCGGCGGGCACAACGGGCTCAAGTCGCTGACGGCGTCCCTGTCCGGCCCGGACTACGTGCGCGTGCGCTTCGGGGTGGGCCGTCCGCCGGGGCGGATGGACGCGGCCGCCTTCGTGCTCAGGGACTTCTCCGCCACGGAGCGCGGCGAGCTGGACCTCAACGTCGAGCGCGCCGCCGACGCGGTGCGCACCGTCCTCACCGACGGCCTCGACCGGGCCCAGAACGTCTTCCACACCGCCGCCTGACCCGGCCGGGCGCACCGGTCAGGCCCTGCCCGGAGGCCCCGTCCCCGCAGGAGCCGCGCGGTCGCGGTGCTCGCCCGCGTCGCCGGCGGGCTCCCACGACCCGTTGGGCGGCCCTCGTCCTGCTCGGCGCCATGGTGCCCGAGGACGGCTGACCCGGGTTTCGGTCCGGTATCGGTCCGGACACAGTCCGCCGGTACCGGGCCGAGTTGCCCAACAAGCCGACACAGTGCGCGACTTATCCACTACTTTTGGTTACTGTACGGTGCGTCGGCCCTCCGCGTTCGAGGCGGCGTCCCACTCCCGCCCTCCGCGTCGACTCCTGCCATGCCGAGGGTGGTCACGCACAGTGAGTAAATCGTCATTGTCAGTACTCCTGGAGGGATCTGTGGTCACAACCAGCGGGGTGAAGGCCGACCGGATGCAGCCGGCGCCGATCACCACGGGCCTCGGCGGCGCGCGGCGGGCGCGCCCGAGCGGCTGGACGCGCTCCTACGTGGCGGGCCTGGTCGCGCTCGACCTCACCGCCGCCCTCACCGCCACCGCGGCGGGCACCGCGGCCCGCTTCCACGACTCCCTGGACGCGGCGACCACGACCCCCTACTTCCACCTCTCCCTCCTGCTTCCCCTCGTCTGGGTCGTGTTCGTCTACCTCGGCGGCGGCTACGCGCGGCGCTTCCTGGGCGTGGGGACCGAGGAGTACCGGCGGGTCGCCGTCTCCGGCGCCCTGCTCGCGTCGGCCGTCGCCATCGGCGCCTACGCGGTCAAGTTCGACCTGGCCCGGGGCTACGCCCTCGTCGCCCTGCCGCTCATCGTCCTGATGAGCCTGGCCCTGCGCTACACGCGCCGCAAGGCCCTGCACCGGCGGCGGCGCTCGGGCGAGTGCATGAGCGGAGTCGTGGTCGTCGGCTACCGGGTGGCCGCCCGCGACCTCATCCGGCGCTTCCGGGGCGAGATCTACCACGGCATGCGGGTCGTGGGCGTGTGCCTGCCCGAGAGCGAGTCCCTCGGCGGGCGCGCCCCCGACGAGGTCGAGGGCTGCCCGGTCCTGGGCTCCTTCACCGACGCCGCGGACGCCGCCGCCCTGGTCGGCGCGGACACCGTCGCCGTGCTGGCCTGCCCCGAGATGGACGGGGCCGAACTGCGCCGACTGGCCTGGCGGCTGGAGAAGAGCGGGACCGACCTCATCGTCGCCTCCGCCCTCATGGAGGTCGCCGGTCCGCGCACGTCCATCCGCCCGGTGGCCGGTTTGCCGCTGCTGCACGTGGAGCACCCCGAGCTCGCCGGGGCGCGCCGCGTCCTCAAGAGCGTCTTCGACCGGACGGCCGCCGCGCTGGCCCTGATCCTGCTCTCCCCGCTGCTGCTGGTGCTGTGCGCGCTCATCCGGTCGGAGGGCGGCGGACCGGCGCTGTTCACCCAGACACGCGTCGGCAGGGGCGGGGCCGAGTTCACGGTTTACAAGTTTCGTACCATGGTGGTCGGGGCCGAGGCGTTGAAGGCGATGCTCACGCCCCGCAACGAGCACGACGGTGTGCTGTTCAAGATGCGTCGCGATCCCAGGGTCACGTCCGTGGGGGCATGGCTGCGCCGGTACTCGCTGGATGAGCTTCCCCAGCTCATCAACGTGGTACGAGGGGAGATGTCGCTCGTCGGCCCCAGGCCGCCGCTGCCGGAGGAGGTCGCCCAGTACGGGCACGACGTCCGCCGCAGGCTGGTGGTCAAACCGGGGTTGACGGGCCTCTGGCAGGTCAGCGGCCGATCCGACCTCTCATGGGAGGAATCGGTCCGCCTGGATCTGCGGTACGTGGAAAACTGGTCGCTGACGTTGGACATCCAGATCCTGTGGAAGACGTGGTCAGCGGTGATCCGTGGGGCGGGAGCATACTAGCCGGTGAAGAGCATTCGAGACGATCATGAGGTGGCGCGCGACCTGGCGAGCGAGGCGGGTCAGCTGCTGCTGCGCCTGCGCGCCCGGCACGGCTTCGCCGAGCCCGAGGTCCTGCGCACGCTGGGGGACCGGACCTCGCACGAGTTCCTCTTCTCCGCCCTGGGGCGGCTGCGTCCCAGCGACGCGGTGCTCTCCGAGGAGGGCGCCGACGACCCGGCCCGCCTGAGCGCGCGGCGGGTGTGGATCATCGATCCCCTGGACGGGACGCGCGAGTTCTCCGAGCCCGGCCGCACCGACTGGGCCGTGCACGTGGCCCTGTGGGAGAACGGCGACCTCGTCGCCGGGGCGGTGGCCCTGCCCGCGCAGGGCAGCACCGTGTCCACGGTCGACCCGCCGTGGCTGCCCGAGGAGCGCCCGGCCGGCCAGCGGCTGCGCATCACCGCCAGCCGGACCCGTCCGCCCGCGTTCGTGCAGCGGATGGCCACCCAGCTCGGCGCCGAGGTCGTCCCGATGGGGTCGGCGGGCGCCAAGATCTGCGCTGTGATGCTCGGCATAGCCGACATCTACGTGCACGCCGGGGGCCAGTACGAGTGGGACAGCGCCGCGCCGGTCGCGGTGGCGCGTGCGGCCGGTCTGCACACCTCGCGCATCGACGGCTCGCCGCTGCGCTACAACGTAGCCGACCCGCTACTCCCCGATGTCCTTGTATGTCGATCGGAATTGTCGGGTATGTTGTTGGCAAGCATCCGCGACGGCGCGGACCTGGACAGCGCCGGTCCGCACGCGGGGGGCTGAGCGAAGGACCCCTCCGCCGTCGGCCGTGACAGGATTACTAAGGCGGATTCATGGGTCAGGCGAGTCAGCAGGCACCCGGGCGGTACCAGCTTTCCCAGCTGGACGTTCTCGAGGCCGAAGCGATCTTCATCATGCGCGAGGTGGCCGCGGAGTTCGAGCGGCCCGTGCTGCTCTTCTCCGGCGGCAAGGACTCCATCGTCATGCTCCGCCTGGCCGAGAAGGCCTTCTGGCCCGGCGCCGTCCCCTTCCCCGTGATGCACGTGGACACCGGTCACAACTTCGAGGAGGTCATCGAGTTCCGTGACCGGCGGGTGGCCCAGGCCGGGGTGCGCCTGGTGGTGGCCTCGGTCCAGGAGCAGATCGACGCGGGCAAGGTCAGCGAGCCCACCGGCCGCTGGGCCAGCCGCAACCGCCTGCAGACCGCCGCGCTGCTGGAGGCGATCGAGGAGAACGGCTTCGACGCCGCCTTCGGCGGAGCCCGCCGCGACGAGGAGAAGGCCCGAGCCAAGGAGCGCGTCTTCTCCTTCCGGGACGAGTTCGGCCAGTGGGACCCCAAGAACCAGCGGCCCGAGCTGTGGAGCGTGTTCAACACCCGGATCAACCGGGGCGAGCACATCCGGGTCTTCCCGATCTCCAACTGGACCGAGCTCGACGTGTGGAACTACATCCGCCGCGAGCGCCTGGAACTGCCCTCCATCTACTTCGCCCACGAGCGCCGGGTCTTCGAGCGGGACGGCATCCTGCTCTCCGACTCGCCGCTCATCCAGCGCGACGAGACCGAGACCGTGTTCTCCGAGACCGTGCGCTACCGCACCGTCGGCGACCTGACCTGCACGGGCGCCGTCAAGTCCACGGCGGTGGAGCTGGACGACATCATCGCCGAGATCGCCGCGACCCGGATCACCGAGCGCGGACAGACCAGGGCCGACGACCGGACCAGCGAGGCGGCCATGGAGGACCGCAAGCGCGAGGGCTACTTCTAGGCCGCGCGGCCCCGCCTCGACGGGGAGCGTCCGCCGGACACCGGCCGGCCCCCGCCCACGACTCGCATCCCGGCGCTCCGGGCGCACGAACCTCTTCTCCAGGGACCAGGCAAGCATGAACAACGACATTCTGCGGTTCGCGACGGCGGGATCCGTCGACGACGGCAAGAGCACCCTGATCGGCCGACTGCTGTTCGACTCCAAGTCCATCTTCGAGGACCAGCTCGACGCGGTGGAGCGCACCAGCACGGCGCGCGGCGAGGAGCAGACCAACCTGGCGCTGCTCACCGACGGCCTGCGCGCCGAGCGCGAGCAGGGCATCACCATCGACGTCGCCTACCGCTACTTCGCCACGCCCAGGCGCACCTTCATCATCGCCGACACCCCCGGGCACATCCAGTACACCCGGAACATGGTCACCGGCGCCTCGACCTCCGACCTGGCGATCATCCTGGTGGACGCCCGCAAGGGCCTGCAGGAGCAGAGCCGCCGCCACGCCTTCCTCACCACCCTGCTCCAGGTGCCGCACCTGGTGCTGGCGGTGAACAAGATGGACCTGGTGGACTACTCCCAGGACCGCTTCGAGGAGATCAAGGCCGAGTTCGCCGACTTCGCGACCAAGCTCGACGTGCCGGACCTGACCTTCGTGCCGATCTCCGCCCTGCACGGCGACAACGTGGTGACCAGCTCGGAGAACATGCCCTGGTACTCCGGGCCCTCGCTGCTGCACCACCTGGAGAACGTGCACATCGCCTCGGACCGCAACCTGATCGACGCGCGCTTCCCCGTGCAGTACGTGATCCGGCCGCAGAAGTCCGCCGACCCCGAACTGCACGACTACCGGGGCTACGCGGGCCAGATGGCGGGCGGCGTGCTCAAGCCGGGCGACGAGGTCGTCCACCTGCCGTCCGGCCTGACCACGCGGATCGCCAAGATCCTCACCGCCGACGGCGAGGTCGCCGAGGCCTACTCGCCGATGTCGGTCACCCTCCTGCTGGAGGACGAGATCGACATCTCCCGCGGCGACATGATCAGCCGCCCCAACAACTCGCCCGCGGTCTCGCAGGACCTGGAGGCGATGGTCTGCTGGATGACGGACTCGCGCAAGCTCACGCCGCGTTCCAAGCTCCTCATCAAGCACACGAGCCGGACCGCCAAGGTCATGGTCAAGGACCTGCGCTACCGGCTGGACGTCAACTCGCTCCACCGCGACGAGCAGGCCGACCACCTGGCCCTCAACGAGATCGGCCGGGTGCGGCTGCGCGCGACCCAGCCGCTGTTCGTGGACGAGTACTGCAAGAACCGGCAGACCGGCGGGTTCATCCTCATCGACGAGGCCACCAACGTGACGGTCGGCGCCGGCATGGTCGTCAAGGCGGACTAGGCACTGTTTTTTGGAAGTGGGAGCAGAGCAAGGCCTGCTCTGGCAGGCTTGGTGAACGTGCCCGGACGCCATGAAGTCACCGATGCCGAGTGGGCCCTGCTCGCCCCGCTCATGCCCGACGATGCCCCCAAGGGCAAGAAGTGGGCCGACCACCGCAAGGTCATCAACGCGATCCTGTTCCGCACCCGCACCGGGATCCCCTGGCGTGACCTGCCCGAACGGTACGGACCCTGGGAGACCGCAGCTGGACGGCACCGCCGCTGGTCCCTGGACGGCACCTGGCAGAGGATCGCCGACCGGCTCAGGATCGACGCGGCCACCGGCGAGGAACTCATCGCGAGCATCGACTCCACCACCGTCCGGGCCCACCAGCACGCCGCCGGAGCAGCGAAAAGGGGGACACAGCGCGGGACGAACCGGACGGATCTGAAGCACTCGGGCGCTCCCGGGGCGGACTGACCACCAAGATCCACCTGATCGCCGATCAGCACAGGCGGCCCCTGGTGCTGGCCACTACCCCGGGCCAGCGCGGGGACAGCCCCATGTTCGAACCCCTGATGGGCGCCCTCCGGCTGCCCCGCAGCACCGGCCGACCGCGCACCCGCCCGGACCGGGTCCTGGGCGACAAGGCCTACTCCAGCCGCGCCAACCGGGACCACCTGCGCAAGCGCAAGATCAAAGCGACCATCGCCCAGCCCCGTGACCAGCGTGAACACCGCCGGCGCAGGGGGTCGGCTGGCGGTAGGCCCCCGGCCTTCGACCAGGCGGCCTACCGCGACCGCAACACGGTGGAGCGGGCGATCAACCTGCTCAAGCAGAACCGGGCGGTCGCGACCCGCTACGACAAGCGGGCCGCGATCTTCGACGGGACCGTGCAGGTGGCCTCGATCCGGATCTGGCTTCGGGACCTGACCCGTTCAAAAAACAGTGCCTAGGCGACGAGGCCGACCCGGGCCAACCGGGCCGCCCAGGCCGACAGGGCCGCGCGCACCGCGCGCGACCGGGACGAGCGGCCCCGGACCGGGAGGAACACCCCGGCCCGGGGCCGTCGTCGCGCCGGATTCGGAACCCGGACGGGTTGTCGCGTTTCGTGTGCACGCCATGACGCAAGGTCATACCCTGGCCGGGTGGATGACTATCGTCTGGTCTTCGTGGGTGGGATGGGCCGCTCCGGCTCGACCCTGATCGAACGGCTGCTCGGGGAGCTTCCGGGCTTCGTCGCGATCGGTGAGGTCGTGCACCTGTGGCGGCGCGGGCTGCTGGAGAACGAGCGCTGCGGCTGCGGGCGCCCGTTCGCCGACTGCGGTTTCTGGAGCGACGTGGGCAAGGAGGCGTTCGGCGGCTGGGACCGGCTGGACGTCCACGAGGTCCTGCGGCTCAAGGACGGCGTCGACCGGACCCGCTACCTGCCGGCCCTGCTCAGCATCGGGCGCGACGGGGTGCTGGCGTCCCGGGCCGACCGCTACACCGAGCTCTACCACCGCCTGTACTCGGCCGTGTGCCTGGTCAGCGGCGCGCACGTCATCGTGGACGCCAGCAAGCACGCCTCCCTCGCCGCGTGCCTGCGCCGGCGCTACGGCTCCCGCCTGCACCTGCTGCACATCGTGCGCGACCCCCGAGCGGTCGCCCACTCCTGGGGCAAGCGGGTGGCCCGGCCGGACGCCTCGCCCGCCAGCAGCGAGCCGGAGATGGCCCGCTACTCCGCCGGCCGGTCGGCGGTCCAGTGGCTCACACAGAACGCGGCGCTGGACGCCCTGGCCCGGCGGGGGACGCCCACGCTGCGGGTGCGCTACGAGGACTTCGTGGCCGACCCGGAGGCGGAGTTCGGGCGGGTGGCCGCGTTCGCGGGGCACGCCGGGCGCCCCCTCGACCTGGGTACGGACGGTGTGCGGCTCTCGCGCGGGCACGCGGTGTCGGGCAATCCCATGCGGTTCGCGGACGGTCCCGTCGGGGTGCGGGCCGACCACGGGTGGCAGCGGGACCTCGCCCCCTGGCGGCGGCACCTCGTCAGCGCGATGACCTGCCCCTCACTCCGACGGTACGGATACTGATGTCCGGAATGCCGCTGGTATGTCGCACGCCCGGAAACGGACCTTTGGTGATTGACTGAGTACTCTGCGTTGTCGAAACTCACTTGGGGGCGTGGACCGTGGACAGGGGACCGGTACGGGGTATGGCGGCGGCGGGCGCACTGGCGGTCGCGCTGACGGTGACGGGCGTGGGCGACGCGCCCGGACGGGAGTCCGAGCCGGCGGCCGGGCTCGACGAGCTCCCGGTGGACGGATCGGGCTCGCCCACCGCGGCGTTCCTCGGCATGCCGGCCGAGCTCGCGTGCACGGTCTCGGACATCCTGGAGCCCAGCTGCGGGGTCTGGTGGGGCGCCAGCCCCTACCGCGACGACGTCGGGCCGCTGGAGAGCGCCGTCGACCGCGACATGGACATCGTCTACACCTGGCGCGGCATCGACCAGGCCGGTGTGCCGGGCGAACGCGAGCGCCGCATGGTCGCCGAGGGCCGCTTCGTGCACACCAACATCGAGGCGCGGCGCTTCAACCGCCAGGGCCACCCCGCCATCGCCTACCGCGACATCATCGCCGGACGGTTCGACGACAGCCTGCGCTCCCAGGCCCGGGGCGTCGCCGAGCTGGGCGTCCCCTACTTCGTCACCTTCGACCACGAGGCCGACGGCAACCAGCGCTACAACAACCGCGGCACGCCCGAGGAGTTCGTCCGCAGCTGGCGCCACATCGTGGACCTGTACCGCCGGGAGGGCGCGGACAACGCCATCTGGGTGTGGAACGTGACGGGCTGGGCGGACAACCTCGACCGACTCCCCGGCCTGTGGCCCGGCAACGACTACGTCGACTGGATCAGTTGGGAGGCGTACAACATGACCAACTGCGACTTGATGCCGCACTGGGACGGGGTGGACTCCTTCGAGGAGGCGCTCGCCCCCGCCTACGAGTGGATCCAGCAGGAGGGGCCGCGGCACGGCATCGACCCCGACAAGCCGGTGATGATCGGCGAGATGGGCACCACCGACATCGGGCCCCGGGAGACGCTGCGCTGGTACGCCGACATCCCCCGGGTCCTGCGCGAGTACGAGCGGGTCCGTGCGGTCAAGGTCTGGGACAACAAGGTGTCCGAGGGGTGCGACTTCCGGATCGGCGCCAACCACTACGCGCGCCAGGGCTTCGAGATGGCCGGGCGCGACCCCTACGTGAACCTGCCCGACCGGGTCCGCCGGCTGGCCGAGTACGCCCACGGCCGGGACGCGGACTAGGACGGGTCCCCGGAACGCGCTTGCGGGGGCTCGCGTGCTGTCCGCTGGCGCAGGCGGGCTCCGGGCCCGTGGACGAGCGGGTGGCCCGGCCCGGCCCCCGCCCCGGCCGAGGGCCCGGCCGCCTCGCTAGACGCCCTTGCCGCGCAGGTGCAGGAGCCGCAGGATCCACGCGGGCGGCACCCCGCACACCACCAGCAGGGCCAGCGCCGCGCGCCCCTCCAGGGGCCGGTACCGCAGCGTCCGCCCGATCCACCGCAGCGCGGCGCCCCGGCGGCCCGCCGAGGCCTCCGCGAAGGCGATCTGACCGCTCACGCGCGCGTAGCCGCGCGGGACCAGGCGGAACTCGGGGTAGCGCTCCAGCAGCCAGCGCAGCGCGGTCGCGATGGTCTGCCAGCGCCCGGAGAAGTAGGAGCGCCGGTGCCACAGCACCCGGACCCCCGGCTCGGGGATGTTGCGGATCGGCGCCCGCCTGGCCAAGCGCAGCAGCAGCTCGTAGTCCTCGGCATAGCTGCCCGGGATCTCCTCGCTGACGGTCCCGCAGCCGTCGATCATCGCCCGGCGGCGGATGAGGAACGTGGAGGGGTGCAGTTCGGTCAGGCGCGACCGCAGCAGGTCCGCGAACGTGATGCTGGTGCGGTCCAGGACCCGCTCCGCCTGGACGCGGTCGTAGACCACCCGGATGCCGCAGCACACCATCTCGGTGTCGGGTTCGTCGAGCATGACCCTGACCTGGGCGGTGAGCTTGCCGGGCAGCCAGGTGTCGTCGTCGTCGCAGAACGCCACCAGGTCGGTGTCGGCGGCCAGCACGCCCGTGTTGCGGGCCCCCGCCAGCCCCGGCGTCATCGAGTTCGTCACCACGCGCACCGGGCGCGCGTCCCCGGCGCGGGCCAGCGCGGGGTCGGGCTGGTCGTTGTCGAACACCACGATCGCGGTGATGCGGCCGGGGTAGTCCTGGTCGTGGACGGCCTCCAACGTGCGGCGCAGCAGTTCGGGGCGGTCCCGGGTGGGGACGACCACGGTCACGTCCGGCCACGTCCGGGCCTCGGCGGGGCCCTCCGTCGCGGCGTCCGTGCTCCCGGAGGCGCCCGTGCCCTCGGCGGTGCCGGGTCCGTCGCCGTCCGCGCCCGCGGAGATGCCGGGCCCCGGGGAGGGCGCGGCACCGGCGGGGGTGGTCAGCAGGTCGATGAGGGCGCCCGCGCGCAGGGCCGCCCGCTCGGGGCCGTCCTCGCGGTCCTCGCTCACCCGGAACTCGTCGGGGGAGGCCAGCGCCCGGTCGATGAGCCCGGCCAGCTGCTGCGGGGTGGTGCACGAGCGCACCCGCTCGGTGTCCTCCAGCCGCCGGACGAACAGGAGCTGGTGATCGTCCACGTGCTCGTCCAGTTCGGGGTCGCGGGGCACCACGATCGGCAGGTGGCCCGTCCCGCGCGCCTGGAGGATGGTCCCGGGCCCGCCGTGGGTGACCACGACGCGCGCCCGGCGCATCAGCTCGCCCAGCTCCTCGCCGGGCAGGAACGGCGTTCCGTCGGCCTTCCTCGGCGCCGTGCTGTGCCCGTGCTGGACGAGCACGCGCAGGTCGCGGTGGCGGCGGGCGTAGTCGTCCATCCACCGCACCAGGCGGTCGAAGGAGTGGTGGTCCGTGCCCAGGCTCACCACCACGTCGGGGTGGTCGCTGTCGTCGGGCGTCGGAACCTCGGTGGTGGCGTGTTCGGTCACAAGAGCGGTCCTACCGTGATGGCGCTGGGCATGAACGAGCGCTGCTCCTCCCACTGGGCGAGGGACAGCCGGGTGAAGGGGCGGCACAGGCGTGCGGTGAGGGTGGGGGTGTCGATGCGGTCGTAGACCTCGATGTAGACCGTCGGGATCCGCAGGAGCCAGGCCAGCACGAAGAACGGCACGGCCACGCCGGCGCCCGTCGTGACGACCGCCGACGGCCGGAGCCGGCGCAGGACCCGCAGCGCCAGCCAGGTGTTGCGCAGCAGGTTGCCGAGGTGGCGGGTGGTGGGGTAGTGCGCCCAGCGCACGTCCTCACCGGCCAGGGCGGACTCGGCGTCGGGGGTACGGAAGGTCACCCACACGCGCTTCCTGTCCCGCCACCACGGGCGGAGCGCGCGCAGCTGGGCGAGGTGGCCCCCGCTGGACGCCACCAGGAGAACCGGTCGATCGAACATTTCGTCATCATCCCATAACTAAGAGTAGCCAACCAAGGGATCGGGGGAACATGGAACCGACCCTCACCGGCCCGGACACAGCTCCAGCGGACCGCGCAGGTACCACACCGTCGCCAGGTGCCCCAGGGCTCCCGCGCACACCGCCGCGGCCAGGGTCGGCAGACCGGCGCCCATGACCCACGTCAGCAGCGTCGGCAGGACGGCGAACCACACCAGCGCGCTGGCCGCCGCCGCCATCACGGGGCGACTGAACGGATGCAGCACCACCAGGGACCGCAGCTGCCACAGCGGCAGCACCCGGCGCAGGAGCACCGCCCCGACCAGGGCCGTCGCGGCCCCCGTCGCCCCCAGCGCGGGCACCAGCACCAGGCACGCCAGGACGTTGGCCGCCAGCGCCAGCACGTTGTTCAGCAGGTTGAGCCCGGTGCGGCCCGTCATCGCCAGGATCAGGTCGCCCATCCCCAGCGCCGAGGCCGCCAGCTGGCCCGCGCACACGACCACCAGGGCCGCCGCGCCCGTCCGGTACTCCGGTCCGAACAGCCGCATCACCTCGGGCGCGAACACCAGGGCGCCCAGGTACAGCGGCCAGGTCAGGCAGACCAGCCACCCGGTCGCCACCTGGTACAGCCCGCGCACCCCGGCGTGGTCGCCGGTGGCGACCTGCTCGGCGAACCGGGGCTGCGCCGCGTCCAGCACCGCCTGCGTGCCGAACTGGCCCACCGCCATCACCCGCGTCGCGGCGGTGAACACGGCGGCGCCCGCCAGACCGCTGAGCATCGCCACCAGGATCACGCCGCCGCGCTGGATCCCCATCTGCGCGACCCCGGCCACGGCCCTGGGCAGCGCGAAGGTCCAGAACGCGCGCGGAGTCGCCTCCTGGTCCGACGGGACGTCCAGCGCGCCCTCCGACGCGCGTACCGTCGCCGCGCCGGGCGCGCCGTCCGCCACCGCGGCCTCCTCGTCCCGGGCGGCCCGGCGCAGGACGCGCCCCAGCCAGAACCACGCCACCACCGCCGCGGGCAGGTACGGGCCCGCCCACGACAGCGCCAGCAGCCCGCCCGCCCCGCTGAGGGCCACCGCCCCCACCAGCACCACCTGCGCCAGCGGTCGGCCCACCTTCTCCACGACCGCCGTCCCCGACATGTCGTGGTGGGCGCGCGTCGCCGCCAGCGCCGTGTCGGTCAGCACCGCGAACGGCAGGAACAGCGCCAGCAGCCGCAGGTACGTGGCGGCCTCGTCGGTGCCCAGCGCCCGCGCCATCGGCTCGGCGAACATCAGCATCGCCAGCCCCAGCAGGCACGCCGCGGCCACCGTGGGCCCCATCGCCAGGCGCAGCAGCCGCCCGACCCCGTCGGTGCGCCCGAACACCCGCATGCGCGCGATGAAGTACACGAGCCCGTCCGGCGCGCCCACGTTCGCGACCGCCACCGCGACCATGAACACCGACGTCGCCGCGAACAGCAGTCCGGCTGTCTCCTGGGAGAGCGCCCGCGTGATCATCACGATCAGGGCGAGGTTGAGGACCGCGCCCACGGCCGTGCCCATGAGGTTGACGACTCCGCCGCGCAGGACGCGCCGCAGGGCGTGCGATCCGCTGTCCGCCGCGGCGGTCACCGTCGCCATGACGGCGTCCGGCCCCACCACTCGGCCAGGCGGGCGTCGCTGTCGGCGAACCGCGCGGAGAGCTCCTCGCGCAGGGACTCCGGCATCCGCCCCCGGACGCGCGCGTTGTGCCGCCCCGGACTCCGCCCCGACCCGGGCCGCAGGCCCACGAAGCGCTCGATCTCGGCCAGGGCGCGTCCGGTGCCGTCGAACAGGTCGGCGTGGTCCACCACGTGCACACGGTCCCGGCCCAGGTGCCGTTCCATCCGCAGGAGCTGGTCGACGTAGCGGCCGCGCGCCGCGTACGCGTGGTGCTGGTGGGAGTGGGAGCGGTAGTCGGGGTCCGCCGCCAGCCGCTCCTCCTCTCCCGCCAGCCGCTGGGACTCCAGCTCCAGCGCCTTCTCGAACGGCTGGTCCTCGAACCCGCGGGCGGTCTCGTGGGCGTGCGCGGAGTAGGCGCGCTCCACCGGGTCGCGCAGGATCACCACGACACGCACCCACGGCAGGTCCCGCGCGATCCGCTCGGCCGCCAGGGGGTGGAACAGGTAGTACGGGCTGGACTCGAAGACCCGGACCCGGGGACGGCCGCCGCGGGGACGCAGGCGGGACCGCGCCGGGAAGCGGGCCCGGTAGTGGTCGAGGTCGTCCCGGTAGTCCGTGTCGAAGTAGTGCACGCCCTTGCGCAGGGTGGGTCCGACGGCGCAGGGGTGCAGGGCGAGCGCCTTGAACAGCGACGTCGTGCCCGCGCGCTGCGCGCCGCAGATCAGGAAGTCGGGCAGCGCCCGGGTCGGGGCCGTCGCCGTCCCCCACGCGTCGGACAGGGGGAGCAGGGCACGGCGTCCTCGCTCGGCGAGGCGCCGGAGAGGGACAGGGGAGCGGTCCCTGGGCATCGCTGGATCCTTTCGTTGTTTGTTTCGGGCCTCCGCTCGTTTCTCGCTTCGGCCTGGGCGCCTTGAGAACGGGAACCTTCGCGCCTGGAGGTACACTTCCTCGTTCCTCGGGAGCGCACCTCCAGGCCCTCCAGAACCCCGTCGGCGCGGTCCGGCCTCAGCTACGCCCTCGGCCCGCAGAACACTGGCGCGCCCCCCGCGAACCCCCGGTGGTCCCGTCACCGAGCCACTGGGGGCTCTGGCTCCTTCGGGCGGGGCTCACACCGCGCCCAGGGGAGGGTCGTCGGCGTGGGAGGCCTCGTGTGCGGCTCTCTCCTGGAGGCCGTCGAGGGCGGGCAGCAGCCAGTCGTCGACGGAGGCCAGGTGGCCGCCGCTCTCGGACTGGCGGTCGTGCAGGTAGCGGGTGGCCAGGTCGATCAGGTACAGGGCCATCACGGTGGAGACGGTGTGCGCGCGCAGCCCGGTGTCACGGATCAGGGGGTCGCGCAGCAGCCGGGACCCGCTGTCCAGCCAGCGGTGCACCCCGGGGTGCACGCCCGCCTGGACGCACTCGTTGAGGTCGTAGTGCAGGGCGTCGAACCCCACGGGGGCGTCCATGGCCAACCGCTCCCAGTCCCACACGAAGGCGCGCCGGGACGTGCTGGCGATGTTCCAGCGGGTCAGGTCGCCGTGCCAGGCCCCGAACGGGACGCGTACGTCGGGCAGGCGGCGCAGGGCCGCCCGCAGCGGGGCGGCCTCGGGGCGCGCGCCCAGGGCCACGATCCGCTCCTCCAGGGCGCGCCGGTACGGGCTGGCGGACAGGAAGCGCTCGCGGACGCGGGCCAGGTTGACGATCTGGACCACGCAGCGGAGCAGTTGGCGCCGGGTGGGGCGGTCGGTCTGGTCGCCCACCGGCAGGGCCTCCTGGACGAGCAGCGGCTGGCCGTTCCACTCGCCCTCGTACAGCAGGCGCGGCACGGTCACGTCGCTGAGCCGCGCGTCGGCCAGGAGGCGCAGGGCGCGGGTCTCGGCGCGCACCAGGCGCCCGGTGAGCTCGTTGATGGCCACCTTGGCGTAGCCGATGGTGCGCCCGGCGGGGCTCAGGAGCAGCAGGACCGGCTTGCGGTTGGCCCGCGGGGGGCCGACGTGGATGGCGATCGCGAGGTCGCGGTCGAGCGCGGCGGTGAGCGCGTGCTCGATCCCGGGACCGGCTCCCACGTACAGCCGGTCGCGCAGGATCAGCGGGGCCAGACCGGTGGCGAAGGCCCCGGTGAGCAGGAGCGTGCGCAGCCGCTCGGCGAACGAGTGGCCCTGGGCGAACGAGGCGATCCCGCGCGCCGCCGCCCACCGGTTGTGCGCGGGCAGGATCACCCGCGGGCTCTGCGCGTTGGGCACGGGCAGGTACTGGCTGCCCCGGTCGCGGCGGACCAGCCTGCGCACGCTCCCGTCGCCGGGGCCGAGCAGTCCGCCGCACGGCCACAGCACGGCGGCCACGTCCGTGAGGTAGGTCGTCTCACTGTTCACCATCGACCTCCGTGGCGGTGCGCGGGGGCTCCGGCCGGCACCGACGCCCCGCCCCGCCAGAGCAGGGCGACGGCGATGAGGGTGACGGCCAGCGGAGACATCAGCGCGACGTAGAAGAGCATGTACCAGAACAGCAGCAGGATCGTGAGCAGCGCGGCCTGCCCGACCGGGGTGGTCACCGCGCGGTGGCGCCAGACCGTGAACGCGAAGAAGGCGAGGAAGAACGCGGTACCGACCCAGCCGTTCGCGATGAGGGTCATCCACAGCTGGCCGGCGTTGCCGATCACGTGGTGGCCGCACGTGGGGCACTCGGGGCTGGGGCCGATCGCGATGGACTGCTCGCTGCCCAGCCCCTCGCGGGTGGTGCCCCACCCCAGGACCGGGGACTGGTCGGCGGCCACCACGGACTGGGCGTTGGTGGCGGCGCGGCCGTCGTCGCTGTGCGGGTTGTCGGCGCGGGTGCGCACGACGTCCGCCAGGGGAGAGGCGGCCAGGACCAGCAGCGCCACCGCGGCCAGGACCGCGCAGCCGCCCACCAGGGCCACCCGCCCCCGGCGCAGCGCCTGGACCGCCGCGAACACCAGGGAGAGCGCCAGCCCCATCCACAGGGCGCGGTTGAGCGAGTAGACGATCGGGACGATGGACAGGGCGGCGACCGCGACCGAGGCCCAGCGCACCCACCCCGTGCGGTGGACCGACCACGCCACCAGCATCCACACCAGGAGCAGGGACAGCATGTAGCCCCAGAGGTTGGTGTACTCCCAGGGCGCCTTGGGCCGCGCGGACTCGTAGCCGAAGATGTCCATGACCTGCGCCGACGCGGGATGGATGAGGGCCTGCATGTAGGGGTCGCCGGCCAGCGACGCCGGGAGCAGGTACTCGGACGGTGCGGTGAACTCGAACCGGGGCGCGAACATCCCGAGGTAGCCCCCGGCGATGGTGGACAGGCACAGCAGTGCCAGCGCCCACAGCACGAGGCGGGTGGGCAGCTCGCGTTCGGACAGGTTGCCGACGTACAGCAGCAGGACGGTCAGAACCAGGTAGTTGACGACCCGCAGGACCGCCCCGCCGTAGCCGCCGCTGCCGGGCACGGTGCCGGGCAGGTCCATCGGGACCAGGAGCAGCCCGACCACCGTCCACACCAGGAACAGCGCCCACAGCCAGAACCCCGGCGGCACCCGGAGTCCCACGGTCCTGTGGCGGCGCACGAGTTCGGCGGCCATCGGCACCGCGAACAGCCAGTACGCGAACTGGCCGAGCCCCAGGGCCCACCACAGCGGATACCCCGCCAGCAGCCACAGCAGCGGCCACCCCGTGACCCGCTCCGCCCAGAGGCCCACCCCGAGACCTGCCCTAGAGCCCGGCCCGGGATCGGTATCCGGGCCGACACCGGTCGGCCGGGCCGCGGCGCCGGACGCGGGCGGACGTCGTGTCATCGGCGCCCGGCCTCGGCGTCGGCGGACACGCGCTCGTCCGGACCCGTCCCCGTGGCACCCGAGGCCGCCGTGGTCCCGGCGGCGCTCGTGGACCGCTCGGCCCCACCGGACGGCGCGCCCTCCCTGGCCGCGGGCACCCGGCCGGCCCCGGCAGGGGCGCCGGGGACGGTCGAGACGGCGGCGTCGGTGGCACCGCCGCGCGCGGGAGCGGGCACGGTGTCCTCGGCGCGCGGCTGGCGGGGGAGCACGACCGTGCCCGGGACCGGCGCGCCGAAGCGGTCGGCGGTCGCCAGGAGCCCGGCCAGGGCGGCGCGGGGCGTGCGCCCAAGCTCGACCACCGGCAGCAGCAGGTCGGCGGTCCCCGCCAGGGCGTGGGCGTCGGCGCGCTCGCCGGTCGAGGGCAGGGCGACGACGACGTACTCGGCGGTGGAGCGCAGCAGGTGCAGCAGGTCCTCCATGGCCGTGCCCCGCACGGGGGCGTCCAGGTCGGCCGAACCGTGGCGCAGGACCCGCAGCAGCGGGGCGGCGTCGGGCCGGACCGCCAGGTCGGCGGGGTCCTCGCCCTCGACCAGCGCCTCGGCCAGGCCGGGCCCGTCCGCCAGCCCCAGCAGCCCGTTGACCGGCGCGGTCCGCGGGTCGGCGCACACCAGCAGCGTCTGCGCGCCCGTGCGGGCCAGGGCGGCGGCCAGGTTGACCGCGGCGACCGCCCCGGCCCGGCCGGACGTGGTGGCGGCGGTGAACAGGATCCGCCCGGGCGCGGGCCCGTCGGCGGCGTCGGAGACCGGTTCGGCGTCGCCGACGGGGGCGAGCCGGGTGCGGACCAGGTGCGCGGCCTCGTTCACGCGCTGGCCATCGGCCTCGTCGTCGCCGAGCAGGCCGACGGCGCGCTCGGAGCGCCGCCCCCCGGACAGGTCGAGCAGGATCGGGACCCCGCTGAGCCGCGGGGTCTCCTCGGTGTCGCGCAGGCACGGGTCGAGGCGGTCGCGGGCCACGGCGGCGAGCAGGCCCGCCAGCAGGCCGAGCGCGGCCCCGCCCATCAGCCACAGCGCGGGGATCGGGGAGGCCGGGCCCTCCGGCGTCGACGCCGGGGTGATGACCTGGCCCGGGTCGATGGTCTCCTCCAGCGCGCCGAGCGGGCTGATGCCGTTGCCGAGTTCGGCGATCTCCGCGCGCAGCGCCTCGGCCCGGGCGTCCGCCCCGGCCCTGGCGGTGCCGGCCGTCCCGGCGCTCTCCGCGGCCAGTTCGGCCAGCGCCTCGTAGCGGGTCTCCTGTTCCGCGCGCAGCGCGTCGAGCTGGGAGCCCACGAGTTCGCGCACCTGCGCCTCGCGCCGGTCCAGGTAGGCCCGCGCGTAGGCGTCGGCGCCCGCGCGTGCGGCCTCGGCGCTGTCGGCGGTGTAGTGGATCTCCAGCACGTTGCTGTTGGGCGGCACCGTCACCTCGACCCGCTCGCGCAGGTCGGCGGTGTCGGGCGCGGCTCCGCCGGACTCCGCGAGCGCGTCGGCCGCCTGGGCCGCGACCTGGTCGGACAGCACGACCTGTGCCTCGGTGTCGAGGTTGACGTCCCCGGCCACGCGGCCGGAGCGCTCGCCGGTGAGTTCGGCCACGCCCGTCGGCCGGACCTGGACCGCCGCCGTGGCGGAGTACGAGGGGGGCACCATGAGCACCGCGGCCGTGGCGAGGACCAGTCCGCCGAGCACACCGGCGACCACCAGCCGCAGGCGGCGGCGCAGCAGGGCGGTGTACTCCCTTAGTTCCGGTCCGGACGAGCCGGGGGTCTCGGTGTCCATCGGATCCTCTCCGCACACGCGTAGGCAACACTTTTAGTGAACGATTGCATACTAAGTGTAGTCCCTTTGGGGGTGCCTGCTGCTTTGGGAATCAGCCGTTTCCACTAGGAGGAATGACCGGAATCGGGCCCAACGGGCGGCGCCGCCGGGCGGGCGGCAAGCGAAGGGGCGGCGGGAGAACTCCCGCCGCCCCTCGGAGACCGTGTGGTGCCGCTCGCCTCACCAGCCGACGGCGGTGGGCGGCAGGCCCGTCGACTCCTCCCAGGCCTCGTCGCACTCGGACTGCGTGGCGACCGTGTGCGCCCGCGCCGAGCAGTCCCGGTAGTCGGCGACCTCCTCCTGGTAGGCGATCGCCACATAGGTCATCGTCCCCGACATCACCAGGCCCACCAGGCCGACCGCCACGCTCAGGATCGCCCCCGGCGCCGTGGTGGAGTTGGCCCGCGCGGCCCGTCGTGCCCGGAAGCCCTGGACCACGCCGAACACCGACAGGACCGCCCCGTAGGGCGGGAGCAGC
The DNA here is from genome assembly GCF_001279585.1 of Nocardiopsis sp. NRRL B-16309. Lineage (GTDB taxonomy): Bacteria > Actinomycetota > Actinomycetes > Streptosporangiales > Streptosporangiaceae > Nocardiopsis. The sequence goes on from NZ_LGEC01000027.1 coordinate 73,687, forward strand.
AGCCCGGCCATGCCGAAGAACAACCCCCACAGGCCGCCGCGCTCCATCCGGGGAGGCTGCCCGTCGGTCCGGGGCTGAGGGCTGTTGTCGGTCACAGGTTCACTCCTTAGGAACGCCCCCAGGGCGTCATGGTCCGCTTCCGCCTGCGCGGGAGCGTATCCGGTACCGGCACCCCGAGGGGTCCCGGGGCTCCGGTCGGTCCGCGGCGGGGTTCCCGAAACGTGTGGTCCCCGTGGGGTAGACGCTACCCGGACCGATAGGGTTGGGACGCGGACGGGCCCGGTCGGCCCGCCCGTCGCCCGACAGCGCCCACGGGGGCGGCTTCGCGGGGGAGGCGGGCCACCCCGAACGACGTCCGCGGTGCGGTCCGGCTCCCTGCCCGGACTCCGTGCCGGGTGTCCCTGTTCCTCCGGATGCTGCGCCGTCCCCCGGCGCCCCCGGACGCGGGAGGACTCTCCCGCACCGTTCTCTACGACACCTGGGAGAAGCATTTGTCCGCGCGAGTGGTCATCCTCATATCGGGCACGGGCAGCAACATGGCCGCCCTGCTGGAAGCGGCCCAGGACCCCGCCTACGGCGTGCGGGTCGCGGCCGTGGGATCCGACCGTGAGGGAACCCGTGGGATCGAACTGGCCCGAGCCGCCGGTGTGCCCACGTTCGTCGTCAACTTCCGCGACTATTCCGACCGCGGCGAGTGGAACCGGGCGATGGCCGAGCGGATCGACGAGCACGAGCCCGACCTGGTGGTCTCCGCCGGGTTCATGCGCATCCTCGGCCCCGACGTCGTCGGCAGCCACCCGGCGGTCAACATCCACCCCGCGCTCCTGCCCTCCTTCCCCGGCGCGCACGCCGTCCGTGACGCGCTCGCCCACGGTGTCCGGGTGACCGGCACCACCATCCACTTCCTCGACGAGGGCGTCGACTCCGGTCCGATCATCGACCAGGTCGCCGTGCCCGTCGAGGACGATGACGACGAGTCCAGCCTCCACGAGCGCATCAAGGCCGTGGAGCGCGAGATGCTGGTCGACACGGTCGGCAGGCTCGCCCGCGAGGGCTGGACCATCGACGGCAGGCACGTGCGGTTCGGTCGGACCGCGCCCGGCCGCACAGAGCACAGCGTCAGCGACGCGACCGACACGAAGGAGAACCGGTGACCCAGCAGGCCATCAGGCGTGCGTTGATCAGCGTGTACGACAAGACCGGCCTGGAGGAGCTGGGCACCGGTCTGGCCGAGGCCGGCGTGGAGATCGTCTCCACCGGCTCCACCGCCGCGAAGCTGCGCGACGCCGGCGTCCCCGTCACCAACGTCGAGGACGTCACCGGCTTCCCCGAGATCATGGAGGGCCGGGTCAAGACCCTGCACCCCCACGTGCACGCCGGACTCCTCGCCGACCGGAGCAAGCCCGACCACGTCGCCAGGATCGAGGAGCTGGGCATCGCCCCCTTCGACCTGGTCGTGGTCAACCTCTACCCCTTCCAGGACACCGTCGCCTCGGGCGCCTCCGAGGCCGACTGCATCGAGAAGATCGACATCGGCGGGCCCGCCATGGTGCGCGCCTCCGCCAAGAACCACGGCAGCGTCGCCGTCGTCGTCGACCCGGCGAGCTACGGCGCCACCCTGGAGGCCGTCCGTGAGGGCGGCTTCACCCTGGACCAGCGCAAGCGCCTGGCCGGGCTGGCCTTCCAGCACACCGCCACCTACGACGCGGCGGTCGCCTCCTGGTTCGCCGGCGCCTACGCCCCCGACTCGGAGGCCGCCGACTCGGGCTGGCCGGGCTACCTCGGCATCGGCTACGAGCGCGAGAGCGTCCTGCGCTACGGCGAGAACCCGCACCAGAAGGCCGCGCTGTACACGGTCGCGGGCGCCCCCGCCTCCGGCCTGGCCGGCGCCGAGCAGCTGCACGGCAAGGCCATGTCCTACAACAACTACGTGGACGCCGACGCCGCCCTGCGCGCCGCCCACGACTTCGACGAGCCGTGCGTGGCCATCATCAAGCACGCCAACCCCTGCGGCATCGCGATCGGCACCGACAACGCCGAGGCCCACCGCAGGGCGCACGCCTGCGACCCGGTGTCGGCGTTCGGCGGCGTCATCGCCACCAACCGGGCCGTGGGCGCCGAGCTGGCCGGGCAGATCGCGGAGATCTTCACCGAGGTCGTCGTCGCGCCGGGCTTCGAGCCCGCCGCGGTCGAGATCCTCACCAAGAAGAAGAACATCCGCCTGCTGGTCGCCGACGCCGCCGGTTTCGGCTCGGGCGTGGAGAACCGCCAGATCAGCGGCGGCCTGCTCGTGCAGTCCCGGGACGCGATCGACGCCGAGGGCGACGACCCCGCGACCTGGACCCTGGCCACCGGGACCCCGGCCGACGAGGACACCCTCGCCGACCTCGCCTTCGCCTGGAGGGCCGTGCGCGCCGTCAAGTCCAACGCCATCCTGCTGGCCTCCGGCCGCGCGACCGTCGGCGTGGGCATGGGCCAGGTCAACCGGGTGGACTCCGCCCGTCTGGCGGTCACCCGCGCCGGTGAGCGCGTGAGCGGCTCCGTGGCCGCCAGCGACGCCTTCTTCCCCTTCCCCGACGGTCTGGAGATCCTGACCGGGGCCGGGGTGAGCGCCGTCGTCCAGCCGGGCGGCTCCGTGCGCGACGCCGAGGTCATCGCCGCGGCCAAGGCCGCCGGCGTGACCATGTACCTGACCGGCACCCGCCACTTCTTCCACTAGAGCGAGGGGAACCGCATGAGCGCGACCGTTCTGGACGGCAAGGCCGTCGCGAAGACCATCCGCGGTGAGCTCGCCGAGCGGGTGGCCGAACTCAAGGCCCGGGGGATCACCCCGGGGCTGGGCACCGTCCTGGTCGGCGACGACCCGGGCAGCCACTCCTACGTGCGCGGCAAGCACCGCGACTGCGCGCAGGTCGGCATCGCGAGCATCCGCCGCGACCTGCCGGCGGACGCCACGCAGCAGGACGTGGAGCGGGCCGTCCACGAGCTGAACGAGGACCCGGCGTGCACCGGCTACATCGTGCAGCTGCCCCTGCCCCGGGGCCTGGACGAGAACCGGGTGCTGGGCCTCATCGACCCGAACAAGGACGCCGACGGCCTCCAGCCCTCCAACCTGGGCAAGCTGGTGCTGATGCAGGACGCTCCGCTGCCGTGCACCCCGCGCGGCATCGTGGAGCTGCTCGGCCGGTACGACGTGCCGCTCCGGGGCGCCGAGGTGGTCGTGGTCGGCCGCGGCGTCACCGTGGGCCGACCCCTCGGCCTGCTGCTGACCCGCCGGTCGGAGAACGCCACGGTCACCCTGTGCCACACGGGCACCCGTGATCTCGCCGCGCACACCCGCAACGCGGACATCATCGTCGCGGGCGCGGGCGTGCCCGGCCTCATCACCAAGGACATGGTCAAGCCCGGCGCGGCCGTGCTGGACGTCGGCGTCTCGCGCACCGACGACGGCCTGGTGGGCGACGTCGCCCTGGACGTTCCCGAGGTCGCCGGGTTCATGTCGCCCAACCCCGGCGGCGTGGGCCCGATGACCCGGGCCATGCTGCTGGTCAACGTGGTCGAGGCGGCCGAGCGCCAGGCGGGCTGACGGCCGGGTCCGGACGCCGGTCGGGGGCGGAGGCGCGACGGGCGCCTCCGCCCCCGCCGCCGTGCGGCCGGGAGGGACGTGGGCGCAGGCGGTCCTGGCATCCGCGGTCCGGGCACACGCGGTCGCCGCGGCCGGCCGCCGTACGGGCGCAGGCGGTCCTGGCATCCGCGGTCCGGCCGTCCGCGCCGCGGCCGTCCGCGCGGCGGACACCGGTCGCCTCGCTCAGCCGTGGCGCGGGCCCCGTCGGAGCGGCTGAGCCCGCGCCCCGACGTCGCGGGCCCGGTCAGCTGGCCCGGCGCGCGGACCCGCTGATGGGCATCGGGCGTACCAGCCCCAGGGCCACGACCTCGTTGGCCAGGCGGGTGCGCCGGTTCTGCCCCTCGGGGATGCGGAACTTCTGGTACAGCCGCAGCAGGTGCTGCTTGACCGCCGCCTCGGTGACCACCAGCGCCTCGGCGATGTCCTTGGCGGTGGCGGGCGCCACGAACGCCTCCTCCGACAGCGCCGGGCGGCACAGGGCCGTGAGTACGTCGAGTTCGCGGCGGGTGAGTTCGGGCGCGGCCCCGCGGCGCAGTTCGATGTCCGGGCTGATCTGCTCCCGGGGGAGCCCGCCCGTGCGGCAGCGCGCGGTGCCGAAGCTCACCACGTCGCCCTCCTCCAGGACCCGGCGGGCGATGGGGCGGCCGTTGACGCGGGTGCCGTTGCGCGACAGCCCGAGGTCGACGACGTAGACGTAGGGGCCGCGCCGGACGAGTTCGGCGTGCAGTTGGGAGACGCTCGGATCGTTGAGCCGGATGTCGGCGCCCTCGCCGCGGCCCACGGTGGTGACCTCGGCGGCGAGTGCGTGGATGTCCCCGGTGTCTTCCACCCGGAGATAGGGCCCGTCCACGGTGACTCCTCCCGGATAGGGCTGGCGTGTCCGGTGCGGGCGGCGGGGGTGGGGGATGGGTGACTGTCGGGGGACGGAGGGGCGGTCGGCGCGTTGAGTGGGGTTCATAGGGGGTGGTCCTCGCTCACCGGTGCACTCATCCCAAGCTTGGTTACCCGGGTGGTACGGGTTCTACGCGCTTACTCCGGAGTTAGGCGGACAAGGCCGGGGAATACGGCTCTGTGTCGGAATCGGCAGGGGGTATCGGACACCCGGTTGATCTGATGCGGTGAGACCGTTTCCGTGAGTGCAGAGGCGTGGCGACACTGATCCCTACAATGGTGGTGTCTCTCCCGTGCCGGCGTCCGGTTCCACCGCGATTCGTGCCGGGGTCCCGTCCGCGGAGCCAGGGAGGGTCGCGCGGGCAGGTCGGAGACCGGACGGGTCGGGGACACGGTGAACGAAGCGGGGTTGGCGGAGTTGTCGGACGCGGAGACACCTGACGAGACCCGGAAGAATCGGCCCCGGGAGCGCCCGGAGGTGCCCGACTGGCTCGCCCAGGTCCCCTACTTCCTCGTGATGTCCGCGCTGGCCGCGGGCACGGTGATCGTCGCTGCGGCCTACTTCAAACGCGGTCCGGCGATCATCGCGGGCGCGCTGCTGCTGGCGGCCGCGTTCCGGTTGTTCCTGCCCAAGGACTGGATCGGCATGCTCGCCGTGCGTCGGCGCTGGATCGATCTGACCACCCTCGTCGGCATGGCGGTGCTGCTGATCGTGCTCGCATGGGTGGCGCCGCAACTGTCCGCGTAGGCGTCGAATAAGCTTGACGTCGAGATACCGCGACACCGACACGCCACCGCCTCCCCGGTAGCACGGACGCCGGGCGGGCGTGGGACAACGCCGCGCGCGGACCTGGGAACGGCCACGAACCGGGACCGGCCCGTCGTACGAGGTGGTGGCGCAGACTGAAGGGACAGCCACACAGCCATGGCCAAGATCAAGGTCGAAAACCCCGTAGTCGAGCTGGACGGCGACGAGATGACCCGGATCATCTGGTCCTTCATCAAGGACCGGCTGATCCTCCCGTACCTCGACATCGACCTGAAGTACTACGACCTCGGGATCGAGGAGCGCGACCGCACCGACGACCAGATCACGGTCGACGCCGCCAACGCCATCAAGGAGTACGGCGTCGGCGTCAAGTGCGCCACGATCACGCCGGACGAGGCCCGGGTCGAGGAGTTCGGCCTCAAGAAGATGTGGCGGTCGCCCAACGGCACCATCCGCAACATCCTCGGTGGCGTCGTCTTCCGCGAGCCGATCATCTGTGAGAACGTGCCGCGCCTGGTCCCCGGCTGGACCAAGCCCGTCATCATCGGCCGCCACGCCCACGGCGACCAGTACAAGGCCACCGACTTCAAGGTGCCCGGCCCCGGCACGGTCACCATGACCTACACCCCGGCCGACGGCAGCGAGCCGGTCGAGTTCGACGTCGCGAACTTCCCCGAGGAAGGCGGTGTCGCGATGGGCATGTACAACTTCCGCAAGTCCATCGAGGACTTCGCGCGCGCCAGCCTGAACTACGGCCTGGACCGCAACTACCCGGTCTACATGTCCACCAAGAACACGATCCTCAAGGCCTACGACGGCATGTTCAAGGACGTGTTCCAGGAGGTCTTCGAGGCCGAGTTCAAGGAGAAGTTCGACGCCGCCGGCCTGACCTACGAGCACCGCCTGATCGACGACATGGTCGCCGCGGCGCTCAAGTGGGAGGGCGGCTACGTCTGGGCCTGCAAGAACTACGACGGTGACGTGCAGTCCGACACCGTCGCCCAGGGCTACGGCTCGCTCGGCCTCATGACCTCGGTGCTGCGCACCGCCGACGGCCGCACCGTCGAGGCCGAGGCCGCGCACGGCACGGTGACCCGTCACTACCGCCAGCACCAGCAGGGCAAGCCCACCTCGACCAACCCGATCGCCTCCATCTTCGCGTGGACCCGCGGTCTGGACCACCGGGGCAAGCTGGACAACACCCCCAAGGTCGTCGAGTTCGCCAACACCCTCGAGGACGTCGTCGTCAAGACCGTCGAGGGCGGCCAGATGACCAAGGACCTCGCGCTGCTGGTCGGCAAGGACCAGGAGTGGCTCACCACCGAGCAGTTCCTCGCCGCGCTGGACGAGAACCTGAGCAAGCGCCTGGCCTAGGGCTGTTCGTCCGATCCGCACTGAGCCCGCGGGTCGGGTGACCTTCACCACGCCCGGGCGTCCCCGAGAGGGGGCGCCCGGGCGTCGCCGTTCCCCGATCAGAGGAGGGATTGCGCGCGAACGCGCCGTTTGGGGCCTTCGGACACGGGGCGCCGCACAAGTTTCTCGGTGTGTTTACCGTGTTCGCCGGACAGCCGGTGTCTGTGGGTGGGAGTATGGCCACCCCGGGTGAGGGCCACCGCGCCCGGGTGCGACGTAAGACACGTGGGCAGGATTCGCACCTTTCGCGAACTTTGACCTATGGTGGAGACACGCCGGTGAGAACCGGCAGGCCAGAGCGGGTGCGAGCCCCTCGGCCACAACAGACCGACGTGCCGGCTTTGCGCCCGCTGGGGGGTAGGCGCGCACAGTACGGAACGTCACGAAGAAGGGCCCGTCACCATTGGTGGCGGGCCCTTCGCCGTGTTCGGGGTGTGTTCGGGGTGTGTTCGGGGTGTGTTCGGGGCGCTTCATGCCGGGGCCTTCGTCGTCGCCTACGCCTGCGCTCGTTCCTCGCTCCGGCTTGGCTCCTCCTGCAGTCACCGGCGCGCCCCTCACACCTGTGCTTTCTTTGGGCCTCCGCTCGTTCCTCGCTTTGGCCCGGATCAACCCCCTGTGGTTGCGGTGAGCTGGACCGCTCACGCCTCACCCCCTGGGGTCCCGTAGTCCCGCGTGTTCACGCCCAACCCCCTGGGGCTGGGGCGGGCTGAACGGCCACCTCTCACCCCCTGTAGCCCCGCCACGTGGACGGCCACCTGCCACCCCCGGGGCTGAGGCAGCCCGCGTGTGCACGTCCAACCCCCTGTGGTCCCCGTGAGCGGAACCGGGCACGCCCACCGCCTGCGATTTCGAAGGCGCGGACGCGCACGTCCCACCTCCTGTGCCCGGGGCCGGGGGTGGGACGTGAGCCGTTCATCGGTTGGGGGCGGTGCAGGGGGTGGGAGCTGCACGGGGACGGTCTACGTCCACCCGAGGGGGTGAGAGGTCGGCCGTTCATCCTGCCCTCAACCCCAGGGGGTTGAAGGTGGCCGTTCAGCCCGCCCGGGCCACAGGGGGGCTCGCGAGGGGCGGGCCAGTGTTCTGCAGGAGGAGACGGGGCCGCCGCGAGGAACGAGCAAGGCAAGTCGACGACGAAGAACGCTGGCTACTCGGCGCCCCGAGCACGGGGCCACGAAGAACGCTGGCTACTCGGCGCCCCGAGCACGGGGCCAAAGCGAGGAACGAGCGGAGGCCCCCAGAAAGCACAGAGCGGAGGCCCCAGAAAACACAGCAACTCACTCGGCCATGACGCTCTCCGGGATGGGCTCGCCCTCGCGGATGGCGGCGAACATCTGCCCCGAGCGCTCCTCGTCCCAGAGCACGACCGAGCCGACGCCGTCCAGGGTCGGGGTGCTGCCCACGGGCACCGAGGTGGTCTCCGTGCCTCCGCGCAGGGCCAGCATCATCGTGGCCAGGTGGCGGAGGCGGTCGCCCTCGTCCACCATGAACGTGTCCGTGCCGGCGGTGACGAGCGGGATGGCCCGGACCGGGTTGAACAGGGTCGAGGGGTCGCTGGCCTTCTGCACGAGCGCGGAGAAGAACTCGCGCTGGCGCTGGATGCGGTCGAGGTCGGCGCGCGGGGTGGCGCGGGTGCGCACGTAGCCCAGCGCCGTGCCGCCGTCCATCTCCTGGCAGCCCGCCTCGATGTCCAGCCCCGCCTTGGGGTCCACCATCGGCTCCTCGGGGCACAGTTCCACGCCGCCCACCGCGTCGACCAGGTCCACGAAGCCGCCCATGCCGATCTCGACGTAGTGGTCGACGCGCACGCCGGACGCGCGCTCGAAGGTCTCCACCAGGGGGGCGGGGCCGCCGCAGACCTCCTCGCCGTCCTCGTCGGTCCCGCACACGGCGTCGGCGAACGAGGCGTTGATCTTGTTGTCCGCGAACCCCGGGATGGCCATCGGCACGTAGGAGTCGCGGGGCACGCTGATGATCGTGGGGTCGCCCTCGTCGGGGATGTACAGCAGCATGATCGAGTCGGTGCGGCGGCCCTCGGCCCGGCCGGTGGCCAGGTCGCGGACCTGGTCGTCGTCCAGGCCGTCGCGGCTGTCCGAGCCCACGATGAGGAAGGTCGTGCCGTCCTGGCGCTCGGGGCGCCCGTCGTAGTCCAGCAGCGCCTCCACGTGCTGCAGGCGCGAGTCCGCCCACAGGTAGAACGCGGTCGGCACGCCGATGAGGACGACGAGCAGGACCACCAGCGTGCTCGTCACGATGGTGCTGACGCGCTTGCGCCGCCTCTCCTTGGCCCGGCGCTCGATCCCCCGGCCGTCGTACTCGCGCCCGGCCGAGTGCGTCCTGCGCCTGGGGGCGCTCCGGCGCACCGGGGGCACCTCGCCGGCCCTGGGCAGCCGGCGCGGACCGCCGGCGGCCTCCTGCTCGGACTCGCGCGAGCGGTAGAGCTTCTCGAACTGGTCAGGCCGACCGGGTGTGCCGCCCCTGCGGAACACACCCGCCTTGTCGTGTTCACCGGTCGAGCCGGGGTCGCTCCTGCGGTCAGCCATCGATTCGCCTATCTGCTCCGCGCCGTGGACGTCTGGGGGTGTGCTTCCTGGCTATGTGATCGCAGAAAGGGTAGCCGGGTTCGCCCCGATCCGTCCGAACCGAGGTCACCTCAAGCGGTGGGCACCGGCCGAGGGCACGGCCGCGCGCACGCGGGGCGCCACCCGGCCATGGTCGGCGAACGCCCGGGCGAGCGCGTCCGTGATCCGGTCGACGCGGTCCTCGGCGGCCAGAGCCAGCGCCGTGCCGCGCCACCCGGACATCCGCACGCCGCGGGCCCCCGCCCGGGACGCGGTCTCCGCGGCGAGGTCCACCTCCGGTGTGGGCAGGTCGAACCGGCGCAGCGACAGGTGCGAGGCGGTCAGCACCGGACCGACCTCCGCGGAGCGGCCCGCGCGCAGCAGGCCCACGGCGGCGTTGAGCCGGTGCGTCTCCGTGACCGCGTACTCCACCCGCGTACGCAGCACCGGGTCGCGCAGCTCGCGCAGCGCCGCGGGCAGGTCCCGGACCGCGCGCAGCGGGCCCAGGACCTCCTCGGCCCGTGCCAGTTCGGCCTCACGGACGGGGCGCGGATCGCGGCGGGGCAGGGCGCCGGTGTCGATGACGAGCAGCCGCAGCCCCTCGGCCGCGAGGTCGAACGGCAGGACCGTCGACTTCCTCCCCCGGGGATGGAAGCGCACCACGCAGCCGGGCCGGGCGACCATGGCCACGCGCCCGTCGGCCTCGTCCCGCTCGGGGGGCGGGTCGCCGCCCATGTCGGCCAGGGCCAGGGCCACCGCGCTGCCCGCGGCGGCCGTGCGGCCCAGGGAGGCGTGTTCCGGCAGGTCCGCGTCCAGGAGGACCCGCACCCCCGTGTCGGGGGCCAGGGAGCCGTTCCGGCGCGCGTCGGCCACCGCCGCGGCGACGGCCCGCGCCGCGGGCTCCCGGGGCCGCACGGCGCCGAGGGGCGTCGCCACGTGCACGCCCGCGCCCGGAGCCTCCCCGACCGCCGCCGTCACACCCCAGGGCAGGGCGGCGTACAGGGCGGCTCCGGCGGCGACCGCCGTGTGCTCGCCCATCAGCGCCAGCCGGCCCGGCGCGCGCCACACCCCCGCGGGCTCCGCGCCGAACCGCCGCAGGTACTCCTTGGCCAGCGCGTCCGGATCGGGGGCCCCGACCGGCCACTCGCCGCGCGGCCCCGCCGACCGCACCCCCAACACAGCACGCAACCGCGCCCCCGCGCCCCCCACCGGACGTCCCCCTTCTCCCCGATCCCCCTTGACGGCTCCTACCCCAAGTCTGCCGTGTACCGCGGCGCACCCGCGCGTGGCGCCCCCCTACCGCGGCGCGACTGCACTAGGGTGTCCCACACTTCCGGGCGTGCATGGGAAGGACCGTATGGCCGCAGCGCTGGACAGGGCGAAGGACGGGGCCCGGCACTACCGGAACCTGTCGATGGACGCGTACTGGCGTCTCAGGCGGCGCCACCCCGCCGTGGACCACGCCGTGCGCGCCTACGAGCGCTACGCCGACCGCAACGGCAACCAGCTCGCCGGGGCGGTCACCTACTTCGCGTTCCTGTCCTTCTTCCCCCTGCTCGCGCTGGCCTTCGCCGTGGTCGGCTACCTGGCCTCGATGCAGGTCGAGCTCACCGCCACCCTCGAAGAGGGGATCGACGGCGTGCTGCCGGGACTGTCCGAGCAGCTGCCCATGGACGACATCGCCCAGGCGCGGGTGGGCGCCGGAGTCATCGGTCTGCTCGGCCTGCTCTACGCGGGCCTGAACTCGGTGTCGGCGCTGCGCCAGGCCCTGCACTCGATCTGGCTCAAGAGCGTCAAGGAGGGCCCCAACGTCCTGCTGCGCAAGGCGGGCGACCTGTTCGTGATGGCCGGCCTGGGGCTGGCGCTGCTGCTCACCGTGTCCTTCACCAGCGTCGGGCAGGCGGCCACGACCTGGCTGCTGGCCCTGGTGGGGCTGGACGGCTCCGTGTGGGCCAACCTGCTGCTGCGGCTACTGGCGCTGGCCATCGCGATCTCGATGAACATGGTCCTGTTCGTGCTGGTGTTCACGCTGCTGTCGGGTAGCGGACGGCCGATGCGGATGATGTGGCGCGGGGCCCTGCTCGGCGCCGTGGGCTTCGAGGTGCTCAAGGCGACCGCGGCCGTACTGCTCGCCGGAACCCTCAGCAACCCCGTCTACGCGTCGTTCGCGGTACTCGTCGGGCTGCTCGTGTGGATCAACCTGGTGATGCGCCTGGTGATGTTCAGCGCGGCCTGGACGGCCACCTGGCTCCCGATGCCGGCGCCCTACACCGGGACGCTGCCGCTGCCCGGGGAGAACGGCCTGGACTGGTCGCGGCGGGGACCGGGGGCGCGCGTGTCCGCGTCCGCGCTCGCCCGGCACCGCGTCGACCAGCGGATCGTCGCGGGGATCGCCGCCCTGCTGGGCGCCGCCGGGGCCGGGGGAGCGGCCGCCGGGCTGCTCCGGCGGGCGCGGCGGCGCGATCGCTGAACCCGTTCCGAATCTTTTCAGGAATTCCTCCCGTGGGCGGGTACATATACCCGTATGCGCGCGGTGTGGGAAGGGTAGTCCTCTTCTGCCCCGGTTGACCGGTTCGCCGGGGCTCGAAGGTGCGCCGACCACGGCGGTCGGCAATCACCCCCCGGAGGGCAGATGGGAATCGCATTCAAGTCGTCCGAACGTGCGACGCTCGGTGTGGAGTGGGAACTCCAGCTCGTCGACCGCCGCAGCCGCCACCTGCGCCAGGAGGCGAGGGAACTCCTGGCCGACCTCCCCGACCTGAGCGAGGACGCCGCGCCCCCGCTCCGGCACGAGCTCATGCAGTCGCAGGTCGAGGTCGTGACGGGGATCTGCGAGACGGTGGACGAGGCCAAGAGCGACCTCGCGCGCAACCTCGGCCGCATGAGGGAGGTCCTCGACCCGCGCGGCACCACGCTGACCTGCTCGGGGACCCACCCCATCGACGACTGGCGGGACCAGTCCCTCAGCCCGGGCGCCCGCTACGGCGAACTCGTGGACCGCATGCAGTGGCTGGCGCGCAGGATCCTCACCTGCGGCGTCCACGTCCATGTGGGAGTGCGCAGTCCGGAGAAGGCCATTCCCATGGTGAACGCCCTTGCGAGGTATCTCCCTCATTTCCTCGCTTTGAGTGCTTCCAGCCCATTCTGGAGTGGTGCGGACACCGGGCTCGCGTCCTCGCGGTCGATCATCTTCGGTGCGCTGCCGACGTCCGGACCCCCCGTGAACCTCCCGCACTGGACGGCTTTTGAGGAATACATCGAAACGCTACTCAGGGCGGGTACCATCGCCTCTATCAAGGAAGTGTGGTGGGACATCCGTCCGCACCCTGATTTCGGCACCATCGAGATCCGGATGTTCGACGGGATTCCCACACTGCGCGAGGTGGGAATGGCCGCCGCGCTCTCGCAGAGCCTGGTGGAGCTGTTCGACCACCAGCTCGACCGCGGGTACGGCTTGCCCAGCCCGCCGTCCTGGCTGGTACGGGACAACAAGTGGCGGGCCACTCGCTACGGACTGGACGCCCGTGTCATCACGGATCTGCACGGAACCACCGTTCCGCTCCGGGACGACCTGTACGAGCTGGTACGCGAGCTGGCGCCCGTCGCGGCCCGCCTGGGCTGCGCCGAGGACCTGGACCTGATCTCCGAGATCCTGGACAAGGGTGCCTCCTACGAAAGGCAGCGCGCGGTCGTCGCCGCGGGCGGTTCGCTGGACGACGTCGTCGACATGCTCGCAGCCGAGCTCCAGGGCGACCACCCCACCCGTGCAGCGGTCGGTGTCGGCGATGGAGCCGGTGCGCGGTAAGACGTGAACGAAGAGGGGACCCTCGCATGCAGGGACGTGACCTGCCGGAACAGTTGACCGCTTTTCTGGCGCGCCATGAGCGGGAGTTCACCGGTTTCCGCCGGGACCTGCACATGCACCCCGAGCTGGCCTTCGCCGAACACCGCACCACGGGGCGGATCGCCGAACGGCTGCGCTCGGTCGGCCTGGAACCCAAGGAGCTCCCCCAGGGAACCGGCCTGGTCTGCGACGTGGGCTCCGGTTCCGGCCCCCTGGTCGCCCTGCGGGCGGACATCGACGCGCTGCCCCTCTCGGACGAGAAGGACGTGCCCTACCGCTCCACCGTCCCCGGCGTCGCCCACGCCTGCGGACACGACGTGCACACCACGGTCCTGCTGGCCACGGGGGTCTTCCTCGCCCAGCAGGCCCGGGCGGGCGCCCTGCCCGGCCGCGTCCGGCTCGTCTTCCAGCCGGCCGAGGAACTGCCCGGCGGCGCCGTGGAGGTGGTCAACGCGGGCGCGCTGGAGGGTGTCGACCGCATCTTCGCCCTGCACTGCGACCCCCGCCTGATGGTCGGGAAGGTCGGGCTGCGCTCGGGAGGCATCACCGCCGCCTGTGACCAGCTCATGGTGCGCCTCTCCGGGCCCGGCGGGCACACCGCCCGCCCGCACCTGACCTCCGACCTCGTCTACGCCATGGGCAAGGTGGTCACCGAACTGCCCGCCGCGCTGTCCCGGCGCATCGACCCCCGCGCGGGCTTCAGCCTGGTCTGGGGCCGGATCAGCGCCGGATCGGCGCCCAACGTCATCCCCGACGACGCCGTCGCGGAGGGCACCGTGCGCTGCCTGGACGACGAGGCCTGGCACGCGGCCCCCGACATCGTCAAGGGCCTGGTCGAGTCGGTGGCCGGTGCCTACGGCGCCGAGGCCGAGGTGACCTACCGCCGGGGCGTGCCGCCCACCATCAACGAGGCGGGCAGCGTCGAGATGATGCGCGAGGCGGTCACGCTGTCGCTGGGCTCCGACGCGGTCGCGGCCACCCCGCAGAGCCTGGGCGGGGAGGACTTCGCCTGGTACCTGGAGCACGTCCCCGGCGCGCTGGCGCGGCTGGGCACGCACTCCCCGGAGTGGGAGGGCCCGATGCTGGACCTGCACCGCGGCGGATTCGACGTGGACGAACGGGCCATCGGCGTCGGCACCCGGTTCATGGTGACCTCGGCCCTGACCGCGCTGTGGGAGACCGCCCGCCCCCACGCCGACGTGGACGACCAGGCCCTCGCCTGAGAGAGCGCCGACCGACCAGGGGGACGTCCGGCCACCCGCGCGAGACAGCGCATAGCACGACACCGCGGCACGGGCGCCCCACCTCGGCTTCTACCGGATTTTCGGCAACTTCACCCCGGCGTGGCGGAGCGCACGGCGGCCAGATGGCATCCTGAAACGCATGAACCAGCCACTCACCATCGAGCAGATCCGTCGGGCGCCGAAGGTCCTCCTGCACGACCACCTCGACGGCGGCCTCCGTCCCTCCACCGTCGTGGAACTGGCGGCCGCGGTCGGATACACCGGCCTGCCCACCAACGACCCCGCCGAACTGGGCGTGTGGTTCCGCGACGCGTCGGACTCGGGGTCGCTGGAACGCTACCTGGAGACCTTCGCGCACACCACCGCCGTCATGCAGACCCGGGAGGGCCTGGTCAGGGTCGCCTCCGAGGCCGCGGAGGACCTGGCGGCCGACGGCGTCGTCTACGCCGAACTGCGCTACGCGCCCGAGCAGCACCTGGAGGGCGGCCTGACCCTGGAGGAGGTCGTGGAGGCCGTCCAGGAAGGGCTGGAACTGGGCGAGAAGCGCGCCGCCGACCGCGGCCGCAGCATCCGCACCGGGCAGCTGGTGACGGCCATGCGGCACGCCGCGCGCTCCTCCGAGATCGCCGAATTGGCGGTCCGCTACAGGGACGCGGGCGTGAGCGGCTTCGACATCGCCGGCGCCGAGGCGGGCAACCCGCCGACCCGCCACCTGGACGCCTTCGAGTACCTGCGGCGGGAGAACTTCCACTTCACGATCCACGCCGGTGAGGCGTTCGGCCTGCCGTCGATCTGGGAGGCCCTCCAGTGGTGCGGGTGCGACCGGCTCGGGCACGGCGTGCGCATCATCGACGACATCACCGAGAACGAGAACGGCGTGCCCGTGCTGGGCCGCCTCGCCCAGTACGTGCGCGACAAGCGCGTGCCGCTGGAGATGTGCCCGAGCTCGAACGTGCAGACCGGCGCGGCCGAGTCCATCGCCGAGCACCCCATCCGGCTCCTGCACGACCTGCGCTTCCGGGTCACCGTCAACACCGACAACCGGCTGCAGAGCGGGACCAGCCTGTCGGAGGAGTTCGCCAAGCTCTCCCGGGCGTTCGGGTACGGCTGGGACGACCTGGAGTGGTTCACGGTCAACGCGATGAAGTCGGCCTTCCTGCCCTTCGACGAGCGCCTGGCCCTGATCAACGGCATCATCAAGCCGGGCTTCGCGCAGCTGAAGTGGGCGACCGACTGATGGAGCCGCCCCACCCCACGAGTCACTACTCCACGTCCACCCGCCTGCTGGCGGCGGCGTGGATCGTGATCGCCGTGCTCCTGATCCTGGACGTCCTGCTCCGGGGCGAGGGACGCCAGGCGTGGATCGCCGGCGCCGTGCTGGCCGCCAGCGTGGCCGTCGTCTACCTCGTGTGGATACGGCCGCGCGTGGTGGTCACCGAACGGGGCCTGCGGGTGATCAACCCCCTGCGGGAGACCTTCGTCCCGTGGGCGGCGGTCCGGTGGGTGGACGTCACCGACGTGCTCCGGGTGCACACACCGCAGGCGATCGTGCGCTCGTGGCCGCTGCGGGAGACCAAGCGCGCCAGGGTGCGGGAGAACATGCGCCGGGACGCCGGCTTCCTCGACGCCGACCACGACGAGGACCCCGCGGCCATGCGGCCGGTCGACCTCGCCGCGCGCCAGCTGCGCCAGGACGCCGAGCGGTACAGGACGCGCCCGCTGACCGGGCCGATCAAGGACGTCGACGAGGCCGGACCCGCCGCCCTGGGCGCAGAGGACGCGCCCCAGACCATGGTCCCGGTCGAGGTGATCGTGGTCCTGGCCGCGACCGTCGTGATGCTGGCGGGCGCGGCGTTCCTCACCTGATCCAGCGGACCCGACCGGACCCGGCGCCAGGGCGGCCGGGTCCGTCGTGTTTCCAGGGGTGCCGGGGTTGACGCGGACCCCGGCATCTGGTTAGGTAAGGCATGCCTAAGGGAGAGTGTTCCGGGCGGGCGGACTTCGCGCGGATGGTCGCCCACCCGGACTTCCCCCGAAGGCGGCGCGCGCGGTTCAACTGAATATGGAACGGTGTCGGGTTCGCGAGTCCAACGGGGTCTGCGGGGATCCCGCGCGACACGACACCACAACAGCACAGCCTTCGACCGAGCCACGGCCGGTGCCGTCCATCCCAAGGCCTCGGGGTGTACGCTCGCCACGCCGGTACCGGCCCGCCCGGTCGGAGGCTGTGCTTCTTCGTCCTCTGGGGGCCTCACCGTCGTGGGGCCTCCGTTGCGTTGTCCGGAGCCTCCCAGACGAGAGGGCCCCCGTCCACCAGGCGCCCGGGGTCGAAGCGAGGAACGAGCGGCGGCCCGAGGAAGGCACGGTGAGGGCGCCGACGGGTCCTGGAGTGGCTGGAGGTGCGCTCCCGAGGAACGAGGGCGTGCACCGGAAGGCGCGAAGGCCCCGTCTTAGGGGCGCCGGGGTCGAAGCGAGGAACGAGCGGAGGCCCGAGGAAGGCACGGTGAGGGCGCCGACGGGGTTCTGGAGTGGCTGGAGGTGCGCTCCCGAGGAACGAGGGCGTGCACCGGAAGGCGCGAAGGCCCCGTCTTAGGGGCGCCCGCGTCACACCGTGGCGAGGACCCGGTTGATCAACGAGCCCAGGCGCGGGGCGCGCTGCTCCACGACCTCCAGCGCGCGCTCGGACTCGAAGGGGTGGAACACCGCCCCCAGGGCGTCGTTGCTCACCATCGCCAGCGCCAGCACCTCGGCGCCCATCTCCACGGCGGCGATCGTCTCCAGGGCGATCGAGCGGCCCACGACGTCCGCGCCGGCCTGGCCCAGGACCTGGAGCTCGGCCGGGGTCTGCAGCTGAGGGCCGATCGTGGCCACGTAGACGCCCTCGGCGAGGGTGGCGTCGGCGTCGTGGACGATCTGGCGCAGCCGGGGGCTGTACGCCTCCGACAGGTCGACGAAGGAGGCGCCCTTGAGCGGCGACGTCGAGGTGAGGTTGATGTGGTCTCGCACGACCACCGGCTGACCGGGGGCGATGTCCGCCCGTAGGGAGCCGGCCGAACCGGTGAGCACGACCGTGCGCGCGCCCGCCGCGATGCCGGTGCGCACCGCGTGCGCCGTCTCGATGGCCTCGTAGCCCTCGTACACGTGCACGCGCCCCATGAACACGGCGACGCGCTTCTCGCCCACCCACATACTGCGGACCTTGGGGGAGTGCCCGTCGGCGGTGGGCGGGTGGAATCCGGGCAGTTCGGTGGAGTCGAACTCGATGTCCGCCGAGCCCAGCGTGTCCGCCGCGCCGGTCAGGCCGGAGCCGAGTACGACCATGGCGTCGAAGTGGTCCGCACCGGCCCGCGCCAGCAGCTCCTTCGCGGCGGTGGCCGCCAGGGCCTTCGCCTCGTCGGTGGTCCGGGGCGGCTGCTCTGTTTCGCTCACAAGTCGGATGCTACCGCTGTGTAGTGGGATTGTTCCGGAACGCAACGCAGTGTGTCCGGAGACCGGAATCCCAGACGAACCGCGGTTCGCGGACGCCGGGGTGGCTGAGGTGGGCACAGGTCCCCATAGACGACAATGGAGGCAACCGATACATCCAGGTGGCGCCCCGCCATGCCCGAATGTCACCCGGACCGGGAACGGGCCAGGGGCAGCCCGCAGAGGGAGTGAAGCAGCGTGACGAAGGTCGTGATCATCGGGGGCGGACCCGGGGGCTATGAGGCGGCGCTGGTCGCCGCGCAGCTCGGCGCGGACGTGACGGTGGTGGACCGCGACGGTATCGGCGGCGCCTGCGTCCTCACCGACTGTGTGCCCTCCAAGAGCCTCATCGCCACCTCGACCCGCACCACCTACGTGCGCGAGGCCGACATCCTCGGGATCAACATCCCCTCGATCCACGAGGACAAGGCCGAGGTCGAGGTCGACATCTCGCAGGTCAACCCCCGGATCAAGGACCTCGCCCAGGCCCAGTCCGAGGACACGCGCAAGCGGCTGGTCAAGGAGGGCGTCAAGGTCATCGAGGGCGAGGCCCGTCTCGTGGACCCGCACATCGTCGCGGTCGGCGAGCAGCGGCTGCGCGCCGACGTCGTGCTGCTGGCGACCGGTGCCCACCCGCGTGAGCTGCCCACCGCCAAACCCGACGGCGAGCGCATCCTCACCTGGCGCCACCTCTACGACCTGGAGGAGCTGCCCGAACGGCTCATCGTGGTCGGGTCCGGCGTGACCGGCGCCGAGTTCGCCAGCGCCTACCAGTCGCTGGGCTCCGACGTGTCCCTCGTCTCCTCCCGCGAGCGCGTCATGCCAACCCAGGACGCCGATGCCGCCGAGGTCCTGGAGGAGGTCTTCATGCGCCGCGGCATGACGGTCCTCAGCCAGACGCGCGCCGAGTCGGTCCGGCGCACCGACGACGGCGTCGTCGTCACCCTCTCCGACGGCCGGACGGTCGAGGGCAGCCACTGTCTGATGACGGTCGGCATGATCCCCAACACGGAGGGCCTGGGGCTGGAGGAGGCCGGGGTCCGCCTGGCCCAGGGCGGCTTCGTCGAGGTCGACCGGGTCTCGCGCACCACCGTTCCGGGCGTGTACGCCGCCGGGGACTGCACGGGCGTCAACATGCTGGCCTCCGTGGCGGCCATGCAGGGCCGCATCGCCATGTGGCACGCGCTGGGCGAGGCGGTGTCCCCGCTCAAGCTGTCCACCGTGGCCTCCACGGTGTTCACCCACCCGGAGCTGGCGGCGGTCGGGGCCAGCGAGGACGACGTCCGCAGCGGGCGCATCGACGGCCGGTCGGTCACCCTGCCGCTGAACACCAATCCGCGCGCCAAGATGAACGAGGTCAAGGACGGCTTCGTGAAACTCATCTGCCGCCAGCACACGGGCATCGTGCTGGGCGGCGTCATCGTCGGACCGCGTGCCAGCGAGCTGATCCTGGCCGTGTCGGTGGCCGTCCAGCAGCGCCTGACGGTGGACGACCTCGCGCACACCTTCGCGGTGTACCCGTCGCTGTCGGGCAGCGTCACCGAGGCAGCCCGCTCCCTCATGCTCGCCTCCCCCGAGTAGACCGGGCCCGTGACGCCCTCCCGGCCCCCAGGGCTCCGGTAGGGCGTCCCACGGCCGGGAGCTCCGGGGCCCGCGGAGGGCCCCGTTCCCCGCGCCCGCGGCCCCGGTCGAGCCCGCGAGGGCGTCAATGGGGGCAGGCCGGACCCGGGTCCATATGTGAACCAGACACCGGAAGCCGTAGGATCCGGACATGATCTGTCCCAAGTGCCAAGGGCACATGCGTACCTTCGACCGGCACGGCGTCCACATCGAGCGCTGTGAGGGCTGTCAGGGCATCTTCCTGGACCGTGGCGAGCTGGAGGCCATCGCCAACGCCGAGCAGCGGCACTACGGTGCCGTCCCGCCCGACCCCTCCGCGCCCCCGCCCCCGCCGCCCGCCTATCCGGCCCAGGGCGGCGGCTACCCCGCCCGCGGCGGCTACGGCGGCGGTTACAAGGACTCGCCGCGCCCCTACGGCGGCGGTTACAAGGACTCCCCGCGCCCCTACGGCGGCGGCTACAAGGACTCTCCCCGCCCCTACGGCCGCAAGCGGCGCAAGAGCTTCCTCGAAGACCTCTTCGACTGAGGCGGCGGTGCATCCGCTGATCTGTACGCACTGCGGTGCGTGGAACGGCGTCCCCGACACGAGCGCGGGGGCGTCGGTCCTGTCGTGCGCGGACTGCGGCCGGACCCGGCCCTTCCTGCGGCGGCCGCTGTACTGCGTGTCCGGTCCCAGCGGCACCGGCAAGTCCACCATCGCCGGGCTGCTGCTGGAACGGCTCCGGGACCGGTTCGTCGTCCTCGAACAGGACCTGCTGTGGGTGGGCGGTCTTCGCGATCCCGCCGACGAACACCGGCTGTTCCGCTCCACCTGGCTGCGCACGGCCGCCATGGTGCAGCAGAACGGGCGTCCGGTCGTGCTCTGCGGGACGGTCGTCCCGCCCGAGTTCGAGCCGCTGCCCGAGCGCGCCCTGTTCACCGACGTGCACTACCTGGCGCTGACCTGCGATCCCGGGGTCCTGGCCGCACGGCTGCGGGCCCGTCCGGCCTGGCGCGGTTGGGACGAGGAGCGCATCGCCGAGACGCTGGACTTCGCCGACTGGGTGGAGGAGGAGGCCGAACGCCTCACGCCGCCGCTGACCCTGCTGGACACCACCGCGGCGGAGCCCGCGGAGACCGCGGCCGAGGCCGCCGCCTGGGTCGAGCGCCTCGACGCCGCGGCCGGAGGGCGGTCGGAGGCGTAGGGCGCGTTCCGTGCGGTTCCGCCGCCGACTGACGAGAACGCGGTGGGAGCGCTGTCGGGCCGTTCGACCTTGGCAAACGACACGGTGGCCGCAACCTCCCCGAAGTCAGGGTGTTGCGACCACCGCTGGAACCCGAGCCGATGCCTCGGGGCCGTGCGTCATACGGGTGCGCGTCGGTCAGAAGTCGAAGCCGCCGAAGTCGCCGCCTCCGCCGAAGTCACCTCCGAAGTCGCCGCCCATGTCACCGCCGCCCATGTCGCCGGCGCCCATGTCTCCGCCCATCATGCCGCCGCCGAGCATGGACCCCATCATGGAGCCCATCATCATGCCGGTGAACATGCCCATCATCATGTCCATCCCGAAGTAGCCGCCGGCGTAGGGCGAGTAGGCCGGGCCCGCGTCGTAGTAGGGCCGGCGCTCGCCGTCGACCTCGACCAGGCGCACGTCGGGCTGTCCGCCCGTGCGCACGGCCTGGGCGCAGCTGTCGCAGGCCGTGACCGACCTCGGGGAGCCGCCGGGCGGGGCCCACTCGACGTCCGTGGTGGACGGGCCGTGCTGCGGGTTGAAGAAGCAGGGCCCGCGCCGTGCGGGCACCTCCTGGCCGTTCAACCGCGCCCGCGTGGCCGTCATGTAGTAGCGGCCGTCCTCCAGCGCACCGGTCACCATGCGCACCTGGTCGGGTTCCTGGAGGGTGTCGAGCAGGGACTTGGCCTGGTCGTAGGAGTCCATGGCCCGGGAGTAGTCGGTGCGGGTCTCCTCGTCGACCGCGGAGAGGTCGATCTCCAGCCGCGCGACGTCCTCGCCCAGCCGGACGACGTCCTCGGTGGCCATCTGCTTGATCTCGGCGAGCTGCTTGGCCTTCTCGGCGGCCCGCTTCTTGCGCTGGTTGTAGACGAACCAGCCGCCGCCCGCGACGAGCAGGACGAGGATGGCGAGCAGGACGACACCGGACGTGGCGCCCGCGGCGGCGTCCTCCTCGACGGTGTCGATGGCCTCGGGCACGGCCGCGAGCGTCGTGATCTGGTTGTTGTCGCCCTCGGCGAGCGCGGCCTCGCGGATGGCCTCGGTGTCCTCGACGTTGGGCGACAGGACGCGGAAGGCGTCGCTTCCGGCCAGGACGCCGTAGACGCCGTCACCGACCTCGCCCATGACGGGTTCGAGGTAGGTCTCCAGACCGGCCTCGGAGCCGACCGTTCCGGACGGCAGGATCACGTAGTAGACGGGGACGTCGGAGCCGGCGGCGGCGGACTCCAGCGCGCTCTCGTCGGCCGACGGGATCTGGTCGGCGATGGTGGGGTCGATGAAGACACCGTCGTTCTCCAACTCGGCGACGATGTCCTGGGTCTCGGGTGCCTCGGGCTCGGCCTCCGCCGCGGCGGGCACCACCGAAGCGGTCACCACCGCCGCCGCGAGTCCGGCGGTCAGCACTGTGGGTGTTACCAAGCGGCGCAACATGTCGTTCCTCTCGCCTCCCTCATCCGTAGGGACGAACAAGGCACCTGGACAGTTCCCGTCAGTCCCAGTGTCTCACCGCACGGACGCGCGCGACGGCCCGCCGGAGGAGTCCGGCGGGCCGTCGCGGTCGGGTCGTGAGGGTCCTGTCGAGGTCAGGTCGTGCTCGACCCGGCCGTCTCCTTCTCGTCTGACTGCTCGGACGACGCGGACCGCTCGGACGCCGTCGCGCCGGAGTCCCGGTCCGCGGCCCCGTCGGTGTCGGCACCGGTCGGGACGGAGTCCGACTCCTCGTCGAGCGGCACGAAGCCGGTCACGCCGCGGGGAGCGTGGTAGCGGGCGGTGTCCAGGATGCCCTCGCGCTTGGCCACGATCGCCGGGATGAACGCCTGGCCGGCCACGTTGGTGGCGGTACGGCCCATGTCCAGGATCGGGTCGACGGCCAGCAGCAGGCCCACGCCCTCCAGGGGCAGCCCCACGGTGGACAGGGTCAGGGTCAGCATGACGGTCGCACCGGTGGTGCCGGCGGTGGCGGCCGAACCGATGACCGAGACGAAGACGATCAGCAGGTAGTCGGTGACGCCCAGGCCGATGCCGAAGAACTGGGCGACGAAGATCGCCGAGATCGCCGGGTAGATCGCGGCGCACCCGTCCATCTTGGTGGTCGCGCCGAACGGCACCGCGAACGCGGAGTAGTGGCGGGGCACGCCGAAGTTCTGCTCGGCGACCCGCTGGGTCACGGGCAGGGTGCCCATGGAGGAGCGGGACACGAAGCCGAGCTGGGCGGCGGGCCACACACCGGTCAGGTACTTGACCGGGGAGAGCCCGTTGACGGCGGCGAGCAGCGGGTAGACGACGAACACCACGAGGGCCAGGCCGACGTAGATGGTGACGGAGAACTGCCCGAGCGCGCCGATGGTGGTCCAGCCGTAGCTGTAGACCGCGTTGCCGAGCAGGCCGACGGTGCCGATCGGGGCCAGGCGGATGACCCACCACAGGGCCTTGAGCACGACGTCCAGGGCCGACGCGGTGAAGTTGATGAACGGCTCGGCGGACTTGCCGACCTTCACCGCGGCGATGCCCAGAACCACGGCGATCACGATGAGCTGCAGGGCGTTGAACGACAGCGAGGTCGACAGCGAGCCGTCGTCGGCGGCCGAGGTGCTGGCGGCCAGGCCGAGGAAGTTGGCCGGGACGATGCTCTCGATGAACGCCAGCCAGGAGCCGGTGGTGCTGGGTTCGGCGGCGGTGGAGGCGTCCACCGCGCTGTTGAGGCCCGGACGGAAGACCAGTCCGAGCGTGATGCCGATCGCGACCGCGATCAGCGCGGTGATGGCGAACCACAGCAGCGTCTTCCAGGCCAGCCGGGCGGCGTTGGCGACGTTGCGCAGGTTGGCGATGGAGGAGATGACGGCGAGGACGATCAGCGGCGGGACGATCGTGCGCAGCAGCGAGACGAAGGTCGAGCCGACGGTCTCCAGGGTGACGGCGAGCCAGTTCGGCTCACCGTCGCCGGTGGTGCCGAGCTGGAGGGCGACGACGCCCAGCAGGAGGCCGAGGACCAGGCCGGCCAGGACCTGGGCGGCGAACGGGAAGCGTGGACGCTTGCGCTTGACGGTGGTCTGCGCGGACACGGCAGGTGACTCCAGACGTGGTGGAAGGCGTCCGGGCGCGGGTGAACGACGGCGCGGTCGGCGCCGTGGGACAGCAGGGGCCCGGCTCGGGGGATGGGGCGGGATCACCGCGGGAGGGTGATCTGGGGGTGGGTACGGGTGTGCGGCGCGCAGCCCGGACGGGCGCGCGTGAACCTAGCTACACGCGTGGCTGTCGAAGCGGCACAGGTCGATGTGCCACCTTCGCGTCAGTCCCCAGATGTTCGTCACAATGGAGAACAATAACCGTGGTTCCCACTTTGTTCCATACGGTCATCGGATGAATCTTGGCGGCGGGGGCCCGCAGCGCCCGTGTGGCGGGCGTCCTGGCGCCCCGAGGGCCACGGGAGTGCGGCGAGGATCACCCTCGGCGCGGCCTCGGGTGAGACGATCCAGGAAGACACCGTGACGGGGTGACAGAGCTGGCCACCGTGGGCGACGAGAACGATCCGACGACCGGAGGCAGCGACATGTCTGTTCCAACCGTGGCCGAGCGCCCGGTCTCCGAGTTCGGCGAGGTGAGGCTTCCCATGCCCCCGCAGGATGGCTGCACCGCCGACGACCTCGACCGCATCCCGGATCTTCCGCCGCACACCGAACTCATCGACGGAAGCCCTGTACTCGCGAGCCCCCATGCTTCAGCGCTGACCTGGAACGTTGGCGGGGGAGGCCCCGGCTCTCCGGTGCCTCCCCCTCGTGTCCGCCCGGAGCGGGTGGGCGCTACGCGTCCTTGATCTCGCAGACCACCGCGCCGTTGCCGATGGTCTCGCCCGCGGCGACCTTCAACCCGCTGACCGTGCCCGCCTTGTGGGCGGTCAGGGGCTGCTCCATCTTCATGGCCTCGATGACCACGACCGTGTCGCCCTCGGAGACCTGGGCGCCCTCCTCGGCCACCAGCTTGACCACCGTGCCCTGCATGGGCGAGACCAGCGCGTCACCGCTGACCGCCGCCGCGCCCCCGCCGCCCTTGCGCGAGGCGCGCTTGCGGCGCTCGCCGCCCGATTCGGCCGGAGCCGCCGCGGCGGCGCCCAGCCCCGCGGGCAGCACCACGTCCAGGCGCCTGCCGCCCACCTCGACGGTGACCGTCTCGCGCTCGGCCGCACCGGCCTCGCCGGGCGTCCCCGTCCACGGTTCGATGGTGTTGTCGAACTCGGTCTCGATCCACCGCGTGTACACCCCGAACTCCCGCTCCGGGTCGGCCGGGGCGAACGCCGGATCGGACACCACCGCCTGGTGGAACGGGATGACCGTGGGCATCCCGCCCACGGTGAACTCCGCCAGCGCCCGCCGCGAGCGCTCGAGCGCCTCGGCGCGGGTGCGCCCCGTCACGATGAGCTTGGCCACCATCGAGTCGAAGGCCTGCGGGACGGTGAACCCGGCCTCGCACCCGGTGTCCACCCGCACGCCCGGCCCGCCCGGCAGCGACAGCTTGGTGATCGTGCCCGGCGCCGGCATGAAGCCCCGGCCCGCGTCCTCGGCGTTGATCCGGAACTCGAAGGAGTGCCCGCGCGCCGGCGGATCGTCGAAGCCCAGCTCCTGCCCGTCGGCGACGCGGAACATCTCCCTCACCAGGTCCACCCCGGTGACCTCCTCGGTCACCGGGTGCTCCACCTGGAGCCGGGTGTTGACCTCCAGGAAGGAGATGGTGCCGTCCGCCCCGACCAGGAACTCACACGTGCCCGCGCCCACGTACCCGGCCTCGGCCAGGATGGCCTTGGAGGCCGCGTACAGCTGTTCGTTCTGCTCCGGGGTCAGGAAGGGGGCCGGGGCCTCCTCCACGAGTTTCTGGTGGCGGCGCTGCAGCGAGCAGTCGCGGGTGGAGACCACCACGACGTTGCCGTGGGTGTCGGCCAGGCACTGGGTCTCCACGTGGCGGGGCCGGTCCAGGTAGCGCTCCACGAAGCACTCCCCGCGCCCGAACGCGGTGACGGCCTCGCGCACCGCCGACTCGTAGGCGTCGGGGACCTGGTCCAGGGTGTGGGCGACCTTGAGGCCGCGGCCGCCGCCGCCGAAGGCGGCCTTGATCGCGAGGGGCAGCCCGTGCTCCCGTGCGAAGGCCACCACCTCCTCGGCGGACTCCACCGGGTCCGGGGTGCCCGCCACCAGCGGGGCGCCGACCCGCTGCGCGATGTGGCGGGCCTGGACCTTGTCGCCCAGGGCGGTGATCGCCGAGGGGGGCGGGCCGATCCAGGTGAGCCCGGCGTCGATGACGGCCTGGGCGAAGTCGGCGTTCTCGGCCAGGAACCCGTAGCCGGGGTGGACGGCGTCGGCGCCCGACTCCGCGGCCACGGCCAGCAGTTTGGCGATGTCGAGGTAGGAGTCGGCGGGGGTGGCCCCGCCCAGGGCGTGGGCCTCGTCGGCGACCTTGGCGTGCAGCGCGTCCAGGTCGGGTTCGGCGTAGACGGCGACGCTGCCCAGGCCCGCGTCGCGACAGGCGCGGGCGATGCGGACGGCGATCTCGCCGCGGTTGGCGATCAGAACTTTACGCACGGTGGGAAATCCTCCTGCTGTGGCGTGGGACGCTCACACGCCGCACGCTCGACGAGTCGGTGCTGTGGTCGCGGGACACGGGGCTCACCGCAGGCTCCGGCGCCAGGTGCCGGGTCCGGGGTGGAGCCGGGGCCGCAGCGTGCGGGAGCGGTCCCGCCAGCCGGAGGCGGGCGCGGTCGGTGCCGGTGCCTCGGCGGCGGCCCTGGCGGCGGCCGCGTGTGCGCTGAGCACGGCGGTGAGCGCCGCGAGCTCCTCGGCGGTCGGTTCGCCCCGGACCACGACCAGGTGGGGCTGCTTCTCGTGCCCGGTCACAGCGGAATATTCCCGTGCTTCTTGGGCGGTAGCTGCTCGCGCTTGTTCTGCAGCGCCCTGAGCGCCTTGGCGACCTGGTCGCGGGTCTCGGACGGCAGGATGACGCCGTCCACGTAGCCGCGCTCGGCCGCCGAGTAGGGGTTGAGGAGCGTGTCCTCGTACTCGCCGACCAGCCGCGTGCGCTCGGCCTCGACGTCCTCGGCCTCGGCCAGCGTGCGCCGGTGCAGGATGTTGACCGCGCCCTGGGCGCCCATGACCGCGATCTGCGCGGTCGGCCAGGCCAGGTTGACGTCGGCGCCCAGGTGCTTGGACCCCATCACGTCGTAGGCGCCGCCGAAGGCCTTGCGGGTGATCACGGTGATGAGCGGGACCGTGGCCTCGGCGTAGGCGTACAGGAGCTTGGCGCCGCGGCGGATGATGCCGTCCCACTCCTGGTCCGTCCCGGGCAGGAACCCGGGCACGTCCACGAAGGTCAGCACCGGGACGTTGAACGCGTCGCAGGTGCGCACGAAGCGCGCGGCCTTCTCGGAGGCGTCGATGTCCAGGCAGCCGGCGAAGCTCATCGGCTGGTTGGCGACCACTCCGACCGACCGGCCGTCCACGCGCCCGAAGCCCACCACGATGTTGGTGGCGAACTGGGCGTGGACCTCCAGGAAGTCGCCGTCGTCGAGTACCGCCTCCACGACCTGCCGCATGTCGTAGGGCTGGTTCGCCGAGTCCGGGATGAAGGTGTCCAGCGCCAGGTCGGTGTCGGTCGCCTCGGCGCCCGCGGGGGACTCCGCGGGCAGGATCGGCGCCTCTTCCAGGTTGTTGTCCGGCAGGTGCGAGAGCAGGGTCCGGACGTAGTCGATGGCGTCCTGCTCGTCGGCGCCCATGTAGTGGGCCACGCCCGAGCGGGTGTTGTGGGTGCGGGCCCCGCCGAGCTCCTCCATCGACACGTCCTCGCCGGTGACCGTCTTGATGACGTCCGGACCGGTGATGAACATCTGGGAGGTCTCGTCGACCATGACGACGAAGTCGGTCAGGGCGGGGGAGTAGACGTGCCCGCCGGCCGCCGCGCCCATGATCAGGGAGATCTGCGGGATGACGCCGGAGGCGTGGGTGTTGCGCTTGAAGATCTCGGCGTAGAGCCCCAGCGCGACCACCCCCTCCTGGATGCGCGCGCCGCCGCCCTCGTTGATGCCCACGACGGGGCACCCGTTGGTGAGGGCGTGGTCGAGCACCTTGCAGATCTTCTCGCCGTACACCTCTCCCAGCGATCCGCCGAAGACGGTGACGTCCTGGCTGAAGACGGCGACGGGGCGTCCGTCGACCGTGCCGTGGCCGGTGACGACGCCGTCGCCGTAGGGGCGGTTGCGGTCCAGACCGAAGTTGGTGGATCGGTGTCGGGCCAGGGCGTCGAACTCCACGAACGAGCCGGGATCGAGGAGTGCGTCGATCCGCTCGCGTGCGGTCATCTTGCCTTTGGCGTGCTGTTTCTCGACGGCTCGCGCGGACCCGGCATGGACGGCTTCGTACCTG
Organism: Nocardiopsis sp. NRRL B-16309; assembly: GCF_001279585.1. Taxonomy (GTDB): domain Bacteria; phylum Actinomycetota; class Actinomycetes; order Streptosporangiales; family Streptosporangiaceae; genus Nocardiopsis. The sequence goes on from NZ_LGEC01000027.1 coordinate 101,727, forward strand.
CGCCGTTGCAGGTCGGCGAGCTTGCCCGCGGTGGTGTGGATGTCGATCTCAGCCGCGGACAGCGGTTCAGGGGCTTCGTTGGCCATAACAGCTCAGGTTAGCCCTCGCGTGCCGACGGCCGGGAACCTGGCCCACGGTTTCCCGGCGGTCCGTGCGGCCGGGTCCACGTGCGGCGACTCAGGGGGGACGGGCGCGGAATGGTCCGCTTCGGTTCCGAGAACGGCGTGATTTCCTGTTCACGGAACCTCGGGAGTAACAATGATTAACGCGTTGGCAAAACCGTCAAAATACACCCCCGCGCACCTGCCCACGTGCGCGATCTCTGTATGGTCGGGCCTATGACAGCGGTAAGCGCAGAACGCGACAGTGCCCGGCAGGAAGTCCCCGAGCAGCTTCGGAATGACGTCAAACTGCTCGGAGAGATGCTCGGAACGGTCCTCGCCGAAAGCGGCGGAGCGGACCTCCTCTCCGACGTCGAACGGCTCAGGCACGCCGTGATCGGTGCCCGGGACGGCGCGGTCACCACGGAGGAGATCACCGCGATCGTCGCGGCGTGGCCGCTGGAGCGGGCCAAGCAGGTCGCGCGGGCGTTCACGGTCTACTTCCACCTGGCGAACCTGGCCGAGGAACACCAGCGCATGCGCGCCCTGCGCGAGCGCGACGACGCGGCCAACCCGCCCCGCGAGTCGCTCGCCGCGGCCGTGCGCGCGATCCGCGAGGCCGAGGGCGGCGAGGAGCGGCTCGACGAGCTGATCGCGGGGATGGAGTTCCACCCCGTGCTCACCGCGCACCCCACCGAGGCCCGCCGCCGCGCCGTCTCCACCTCCATCCTGCGGATCAGCGCCCAGCTGGACGCCTGGCACGCCTCCCACGAGGGCAGCTCCGCCGCCGCCGAGGCGCACCGGCGCCTGCTGGAGGAGATCGACCTCCTCTGGCGGACCTCGCAGCTGCGCTACACCAAGCTCAACCCGCTCGACGAGGTGCGCACCGCCCTCGCCGCGTTCGACGAGACGATCTTCGACGTCATCCCGCACGTGTACCGGGCGCTCGACGCGGCGGTCGACCCCGAGGCGACCGGGGTCCGCCCCCCGCGCGCGACCCCGTTCGTGCGCTACGGCACCTGGATCGGCGGCGACCGCGACGGCAACCCGTTCGTCACCTCCGAGGTGACCCGCGAGGCCATGAACATCCAGTCCGAGCACGTGCTGATCGGGCTGGAGAGGTCGTGCGACCGGGTGGCGCGCACCCTCACCGCGTACTCGAACCTCACTCCGGCCTCTCCGGCGCTGCTCGACGCCCTCGCCACCGGCAAGGCGGGCCAGCCCGCGCTGATGGCGCAGATCACCAGCCGTTCGCCCAACGAGCCGCACCGCCAGCTCCTGCTGCTGGCCGCGGCCAGGCTGCGCGCCACCCGCGAGCGAGACGCCGACCTGGCCTACCCGGACGCCGACGCCTTCCTCGCCGACCTGCGCCTGGTCCAGGACTCGCTCGTGGCGGCCGGCGCCGTCCGCCAGGCCTACGGCGAGCTCCAGCACCTCATCTGGCAGGCCCAGACCTTCGGTTTCCACCTGGCCGAGCTGGAGATCCGCCAGCACAGCGAGGTCCACGCGGCCGCGCTCGCCGAGCTGCGCGCCGGCGGACCGCGCTCGGAGCGCACCGAGGAGGTCCTGGACACCATCCGGGTGATCGCCTGGATCCAGGAGCGGTTCGGTGTGGAGGCGTGCCGCCGCTACATCGTCAGCTTCACCCGGTCGGCCGAGGACATCGAGGCCGTGTACGAGCTGGTGGAGCACGCGCTGGGGGAGCGGCGGCGGATCGTCCTGGACGTCATCCCGCTGTTCGAGACCGGCGCCGACCTGGACGCCTCGCCGCACGTGCTCGACGGCATGCTCAAGCTGCCCCAGGTGCAGCGGCGGCTGTCCGAGTCCGACCGGCGGATCGAGGTCATGCTGGGTTACAGCGACTCCGCCAAGGACGTCGGCCCGGTGAGCGCGACCCTGCGCCTGTACGACGCCCAGGCGCGCCTGGCGGCGTGGGCCGCCGAGCACGACATCCGGCTGACCCTCTTCCACGGCCGCGGCGGCTCGCTCGGCCGCGGCGGCGGCCCGGCCAGCCGCGCCCTGCTCGCGCAGGCGCCCGGCTCCGTGGGTGGCCGCTTCAAGGTGACCGAGCAGGGCGAGGTCATCTTCGCCCGCTACGGCCAGGCGGCGATCGCCCGCCGCCACGTGGAGCAGGTCGGCCACGCGGTGCTGATGGCCTCCACCGACAGCGTGCAGGAGCGCGAGCGCGCCGCCGCCGAGCGGTACCGGCCCCACGCCGACCGCATCGCGGCCGCCGCCCAGGAGGCGTACCTGGACCTCATCAACACCGAGGAGTTCGCGGTGTGGTTCTCCCGGGTGAGCCCGCTGGAGGAGCTGGGCGAGCTGCGGCTGGGCTCGCGCCCGGCCCGCCGCGGCGCCGCGCGCGGTCTGGGCGACCTGCGCGCCATCCCGTGGGTCTTCGCGTGGACGCAGACCCGCGTCAACCTGCCCGGCTGGTTCGGTCTGGGCACCGGCCTGGCCGCCGTGGAGGACCTGGAGGTGCTGCGCGCCGCCTACCGCGAGTGGCCGATGTTCTCGTCGCTGCTGGACAACGCGGAGATGAGCCTGGCCAAGACCGACCGCACCATCGCCGAGCGGTACCTGGCGCTGGGCGGCCGCGAGGAGCTGAGCGACCGCGTCCTGGCCGAGTACGACCGCACCCGCGACCTCGTGCTCAAGGTGACCGGGCACAGCCGCCTGCTGGAGAACCGCGCCGTGCTCTCGCGCGCCGTGGACCTGCGCAACCCGTACGTGGACGCGCTGTCGCACCTGCAGCTGCGTGCCCTGGAGGCCCTGCGCGGCGAGGAGGCCGACTCCCTGTCGGAGCAGGACCAGCAGCACCTGGAGCGGCTGCTCCTGCTGTCGGTCAACGGCGTGGCCGCCGGCCTGCAGAACACCGGCTGACCCCGCGCGCGGACCGCGCGGCGGCGCCCCCGTACCCGTCCGGGTGCGGGGGCGCCGCCGCGCTGTGAGCGGTCCGGCCGGGACCGGGCCGGTTCAGGCCGGGAGGCCGGAGGCGTCGAGCGTGAGGTCGAACGGCTCGGGCAGGTGGATGTCCTTGCCGAACGGGACCTTGGTGATGTCGGTATACCGACCGTCCTCGGGGCTGGAGAAGAGCGTGACTTCTCCACGCCCGGTGATGGGGTCCCAGCGGTCCACCAGGAGGTACAGGGGAATGTGTGCGTGCGCGTAGCCCCGGAGCTTGGCCCTGCGGTCCCTGTCCGCCGTGCTCTTCGACGTGACCTCGACTACAAGGAGAGCGTCGGCAGCGGAATGCTCGGGGGCGCGGTCCAAGATCCGGCCCGGAAGGATCACCAGGTCCGGAATGGACAGACTGCCGTGTGCCGGGATGCGCAGGTCGATGTTCTGGTGGACAGTGCACTCGCTGATCCGGCTCCCGTCACGGAACTTCTCTCGGAAGAGGCGTGTCTGGAGCTGGTCGATGATCTCGCTGTGTTCGTCCTTGGGGGGAGTCACGATGTGGATGTCGCCTTCGATGATCTCGGCCCGCCAGCCCTCGGGCAGGTCCAGCTGTTCCCAGGCGCGCAACACGACTTCCCAGTGGGACGGCACGGTGTCCACTGTCTCCGCTTCTGCTTCCGCTTCCGCGATACTCATCTGCCGCGTCACCTCCGGTAACCGGACGTAGCAACTCGCCATCATCGCTGTGCTGGTTCCAGGGTAACCGGCGGCGTTCCGGGGCACAGGGGTTTCCGGTTCGGGATTCGGCGCTGCTGTAATGGGGGCATGCCGAGTGACACCGAGACCTTCCCCCGCCCGCCGCTCGACGCCGCGGCGCTCAACGCCGCACTCGTCCGCCCCGGGAGGATGTGGCGCGGCGTCGAGGTGGTGCCCGCCGTGGGGTCGACCAACTCCGAACTGGTCGCGCGGTCCGCGACTGGGGCGCCGCACGGCAGCGTCCTGGTGACCGAGCACCAGACGGCGGGGCGGGGGCGGCTGGGGCGCGTGTTCACCACGCCGGACCGCGCGGCGCTGACCTTCTCCGTCCTGTTGCGTCCCCGGGTGCCGACCAACGCGCTGGGCTGGATCCCCGTGATCATGGGCGTGGCCGCGGTCGTCGCCGTGCGGCGGGTGTCCGGGGTGGCGGCCGTGCTCAAGTGGCCCAACGACCTCCTCGTTCCCGCCGCGGAGCGAGCCGGGGAGTCCGAGGAGGACGGCAAGCTCGCGGGCATCCTGTCCGAGGCGGACTTCTCCGCTCCGGACGCCCTGGGGGTGGTGGTGGGGATCGGCCTCAACGTCTCCCAGGACCGCTCCGAGCTGCCCGTGGACACCGCGGTCTCACTGCGGGGCGAGGGTGCCGCGAGCCTGGACCGGGGCGACCTCCTCACCGCGCTGCTGGAGGAGTTCGAGGAGCTCTACACCCCCTGGTCGGCCGCCGGCGGCGACGCCGGCGCGTGCGGTCTGGCCGCGGCCTACCGTGAACTCTGCGTGACCATCGGCCGTCGGGTCCGTGTCCACCTGCCCGGCGACGGACTGCTGGAGGGCGTCGCGGCCGGTGTCGACGGCGACGCCCGCCTGTTGGTCGACGGCCCCGAGGGCCGGACGGCGCTGAGCGCGGGCGACGTCGTCCACGTGCGGCCGGGCGGCTGAGCGCTCCCCCCGGTTGTCCACAAGCGGCCGTCGGAGGCCTCCCGCGGCGGGGCGGCTTGTGCCATGATCACCGTTATGGCTATCGCGGACCGATATCTCTCCGACGACGAGGAACTCGTCCACGTCGCCCGTCAGCACTGGACCGTCCTGGCGGGCGAGTTCGTGGCGCTGGCGCTCATCGTCGCGGTCGTCGGTGCCGCACTGTGGTTCCTTCCGTGGGATCAGGACTGGAGCCTGATCGCGATGGCCGTGGTGGTGGGCCTCGGCCTGGTCGCCGCACTCCTCTTCTGGCTGGTCCCCATGCTCAAGTGGTCGACCACCGTCTTCATCCTCACCAACCGGCGCCTGATGATGCGCGACGGCATCATCTCCAAGCAGGGCCGGGACATGCCCCTCACCCGGGTCAACGACGTCTCCTTCGACATCTCGCTCTGGGAACGCCTCATGCGGTACGGAACGTTGTCCGTACAGTCGGCGTCCGAGCAGGAGGGCATGGTCCTGCGCCGGGTGCCGAGGCCCCAGTGGTTCCAGTCCGAGATCTATCGACAAGTCAACGCCGTCCACATGGCCCAGAGACCGGGCGTCCCCCCGGACTACCAGGGCTGAGGCCGCCATCGGTGAGCGCCCGCCCCCTCGCGGGGAGTGACCACGGGCGTAAGCTGGTGGTGAGCCGGTGCCGCACCGTCGGCCGGATGACGAAGCGCTCGCTCCCCACCGCCGTGGGGACGGTCCTGTGAAAGAGAACGAATGCCGTCGCGTCCCGACCCGAAAGCGATCGAAACCGTCCTGCTCGGCGGTGAAGCGGTCTACACCAGGGAACAGGCGATCGAACTCGCCGGTGCCGAGCCCGAGATCGCCGGGCGCGTCTGGCGCGCCCTCGGCTTCCCCGCCCTGGGCGACGACTCCGTCATCTTCGCCGAGAGCGACGTCGAGGCCCTGCGCATCACCAACTCGCTCCTGCAGGAAGGCGTGCTGGACGAGGAGGGCGTGGTCCGCTTCGCCCGCGCCATGGGGCAGACGATGGCGCGGCTGGCCGACTGGCAGACGAGCATCCTGAGCACCCTCATCTTCAAGGAGGGCGACACCTCCGCCGCCAGTCCGCTGATGAACCACGTCAAGGAGCTGCTGCCGGACGTCGAACGGCTGCTGCTGCACATCTGGCGCCGCCAGCTCGCCGCGTCCACCGCCCGCACGCTGGCGGTGATGTCCAACGGCGACGACGTCGTCCCCAACTACTACCCGCTGATCGTCGGGTTCGCCGACCTGGTCTCCTTCACCACCCTCAGCCGCGAGCTCGACGAGGTCGAGCTGGCCGAGGTCGTGGAGGGCTTCGAGGCCACCGCGGCGGACATCGTCGCCTCCGGCGGCGGACGCGTGGTCAAGACGCTCGGCGACGAGGTGCTCTACGTCGCCGACGCCCCCCAGCAGGCCGCCGACATCGCGCTGCGGCTGGCGTCGGGGGTCAAGACGCACGTCGAGGTGCCCGACGTCAGAGTCGGCGTGGCCTACGGCCCGGTCCTGACCCTGCACGGCGACGTCTTCGGCACCACCGTGAACCGCTCCAGCCGCCTGACCTCCTTCGCCCGGCCCGGCACCGTGCTCATCGACGACGCCCTGGCCGAGAGCCTCTCCGACCACGACGATCTCCAGGTGGTCAAGGTCCGGGCCCGGCACGCGCACGGACTCGGACTCATCCAGCCCTACGCCCTGCGCCGCAACTTCGAGCCCGGCGGTCACTGAGACGGGGATACGCGTGTGCGCGCCGTGGGCGGGGGATAAGGTCGACGTGGCAGGACCAGCAGGACCAGCAGGACCAGCAGGACTGGGGCACCTCCCGGTCATCTCCTCAGACGTCAGGTGGTGAACCCGTGCATGACTCCTCCCCCGTCCAGCGCCTTCGGACCTCGGGCATCTTCAGCCTGGAGGGCGGCGAGTTCGACGTCGAGAACAACGTGTGGATCGTGGGCGACGGCGAGCACGCGATCGTCATCGACGCCGCGCACGACCACGAGGCCATCGCCCGGGGGCTGGGCGACCGCGAACTGATGGCCATCGTGTGCACCCACGGGCACAGCGACCACGTCAACGCGGCGGTCGCCCTGGCCGAGCTCACGGACTCGCCCATCCTGCTCCACCCCGACGACGCCGAGCTGTGGCACCAGGTCCACCCGGCGCGCGAACCCGACGCCCCGCTGCTGCACGGCGAGGTGCTGCGGGTCGGCGGTATGGAGCTCTCCGTGCTGCACACGCCCGGGCACACCCCCGGAGGTGTGAGCCTCTACGCGGCCGAACTCGGCGTGGTCTTCACCGGCGACACCCTCTTCCCGGGTGGGCCGGGCGCCACGGGGCAGCCGTTCTCGGACTTCCCGACGATCATCGCCTCCATCCGCGACCAGCTCGTGGGCCTGCCGGGGGAGACGGTCGTCCACCCCGGCCACGGCGAGTCCACGACCATCGCCGAGGCCGCGGCGCACCTGGACGACTGGGCCTCGCGGGGGTTCTGACCCCGCGGGACCGGAGGCCGCTTCCCGGCCCGAACCCGGCCCCGCTGAGCGCGGCCCCGCGCCTCGACGCAGGTCACGCCCAGGGAGTAAAGAAATATGTAGTGTTGGCCAACTCCATTGTGGTCCGCGTCAAGGGCTGTTAGGTTCGCCAGCGTGGTGAACGACACATCCCCCGCCGCCATCGGCGCCCGGCTCCGCCGCCGCAGGCGGGCCCTCCAGCTCACGCTCCGGGACGTGGCGGACCGGTCCGGTCTGACCGAGGGCTACCTGTCGCAGATCGAACGCGACCAGGCCAACGCCAGCGTGCGCGCGCTCCAACGGCTGTGCGCCGTCCTCGGGCTCCGCGTCGGCGACCTCTTCGACCAGGACACGGCCTCGGCCGGCGCCGTCCTGCGCTTCCGCGACACCCGGGGACTGTCGTTCGGTGAGGACGCGACCAAGGTCAAGCTCACACCGCCCGCCTTCGACCACCTCGAAGTCCTTCTCGGCCACTTCGCCCCGGGCGGCTCCACCGGCGTGGAGCCCTACACCCACGGCGACTCGGAGGAACTGCTCCTGGTCCTGTCCGGCGAGGTGGAGGTGTGGGTCGGCGAGCAGCGCCACCGGCTGGGCGCGCTCGACTCGGTCCACTACCGCAGCAGCGAACCGCACCGCGTCACGGAGACGACGGGACGCGACGAGGCCCGGGTGCTCTGGGCGATCGCCCCGCCCACGTACTGAGCACCGCGACCGGAACCGGATCCGGTCACCTTCGGCCGCCCGCCGTTCGGGCCGCCGGTCCACACGACGGGAGACTCCGATGACCGCCTATCGCAACGGCGAGGTCTCGCACTGGATGCGCGCGTCCGCCCCTCCGGCCGCGACCGAGACCGCGCCGCCCTCCGCGGATTCGTCCGCGACGGAAGCGCCGCCCGGGACGAACGCGCTACCCGAGAAGGCCGGGCCGCCCGGGACGGACGTGCCACCCGGGACGGACGCCGACCACCGGTCGTCCGCGCCGCTCCCGGAACAGCAGGACCTGGTGATCGTCGGCGGCGGGCTGACCGGCCTGTGGGCCGCCTACCAGGCCGTCGTCGAGGACCCGGACCGGTCCGTCACCGTGCTGGAGGCCGAGCACGTGGGCTACGGCGCCTCCGGGCGCAACGGCGGCTGGATGTCCACGCTGCTCCCGGGCAACCGCGCCGTCTACGCCCGCGCCGCCCGCGCCCGCGGCCTCGACGGCGCCGCCGAGGTCGCCGCCTTCCAGCGCGAGATGAACGCGACCATCGACGACACCCTGCGCGTCCTGGCGGAGGAGGGCATCGACGCCGACCAGCACAGGGGAGGCCACCTGCAGATCGCCACCACCCCCGCGGCGCTGAAGCGGCTGGAGCGGGCGCACGCCGCGAACCTCGCCCACGGCTACCACGCGTCGGAACTCGACCTCCTCGACGCCGACCAGGTCGCCGAGCGCGTGGCCGTCGCCCCGGCCCTGGGCGGGCTGTACTACCGGCCCACCGCCCGGGTCGACCCCGCCAAGCTCGTCCGGGGCCTGGCGCGCGTCGTGGAACGCCGGGGCGTGCGGGTGCTCGAAGGCACCCGCGTCACGCGTATCGGGCCCGGCCTGGTCACGACCGCCCGCGGCGACGTGCGCGCCACCACGGTCCTGTGCTGTCTGGAGGCCTACTCCGGGCAGGTGGAGGGCGACGTGCCCGGCCTGGGGCGGCGCGAGGTCATCCCCGTCAACTCCTCGATGATCGTCACGGCCCCGCTTCCACGGGCGGTCTGGGAGCGGATCGGGTGGGAGGGCCGCGAGTGCCTGAGCGACGCGGCGCACACCTTCGTCTACGCCCAGCGCACCGAGGACGGCCGCGTCGCGATCGGCGGGCGCGGCACGCCCTACTCCTACGCCTCGGGTACCCCCGGCCCCGGGGTGGTCGACGCCCGCACCGTGCGCACGCTGCGCGACCGGCTCCGGTTCTTCTTCCCCGACACGGACCTCACCGTCGAGCACGCCTGGCGCGGCGCGATCGGCGTGACCCGCGACTGGTGCGCCGGGGTCTTCTTCGACCCCGCGACGCGCGTCGGCGTCGTCCGCGGGTTCGCCGGGCACGGAGTGACCGCGGCCCGCCTCGCGGCGCGGACCCTCCTGGACCGCGCGGCCGAGCGCGACACCCCGCTCACCCGACTGCCCTGGAACGACCACGACTCCGGCCGCTGGGAGCCCGAACCGGTCCGGTGGGCCGGTGTGCACGCCATGTACCGGCTCTTCGGGGTCGCCGACCGCTGGGAGGAGAGCAGGCACTCCCAGGAGACCTCGCTCCTGGCCCGCTGCGGGTCCCGCCTGGCCGGGCTGCACGAATGACGTCCACCCATGCGGACACCCCCCGCGCAACCGCGTTCGACGCCGCTCAGCGACCGGGCTTCTCCCACACGGACACGTGCTCGGTGCTCTCGTGCGTGAACGGCTTCCTGTTCCAGTCCTCCCAGCGCTCCACCAGCCGCATACCCGCGATGCGTGCCATGAGGTCCAGCTCCGAGGGCCACACGTAGCGGAACGGGATCGACCAGACCGACCCCTTCCCGCTGTCCACGGTGACGTAGTTGGAGCTCATCGCCTGGGTGGCGCAGTCGTAGACGTCGAAGGCCCACTGCGTGCCGCTCTGCCCGAACGGGAGCACCTGCTGCCCGGCCGGCAGTCGGCGCAGCTCGGGCACCCCCACCTCCACCACGAACCGGCCGCCCGGCCGCAGGTGCGCGGCGGCGTTCTCGAAGCACGCCACCTGCGCGTCCTGGGTGGTGAGGTTGCCGATCGTGTTGAACACCAGGTACACCAGGGAGCGGTCGCCCTCGACGCGCGTGGAGGCGAAGTCCCCGATCGTGGTGGCCACCGCGTCCGCGCCCGGCTTGGCGCGCAGGCGGTCGACCATCGCCCGCGACAGGTCGATGCCGTGGACCGGGACACCGCGCCGTGCCAACGGCAGGGCGATCCGTCCCGTGCCCACGCCGAACTCCAGCGCGGCCCCGTCCCCGGCCAGCTCCGCCAACAGGTCCACCGCCGGTGCGACGGCTTCGGGGGCGAACATCGCGGCCGACGAGTCGTCGTAGTCGGCGGCGATCTCCTCGCCGAAGTACCCGTCGTCATGTGTCATTCGGGGACCGTAACCCGGCCGCGCGCGGCCCCGCACCCGGTTTTCACGCCCAGAGATGACCGGGAACGCGGCGGGGGAGTTCGGCGAGGCACGCCTCAGCGTCACCCTGGACGGCACCATTGGGCACACACGTCACGTTGCTGAAGGGACCTCCCGGGGGCGGTTCCTTGGACTGACGCTGCGGGTGGTCGAGCCCTGAAGGACGACCCCCTGGGGCTCAGCTCTCGTGGAGGTATCCGTCGAGGATCTTGGTCCAGTTGTTAGAACGTCGCGATGCCCCCGAGTGAAGCCAAACTCGGGGGCATCGGGAAGCCAAGGAAGTCAGAGAAGGCTGCTCTTCACATCACTGAGGAACGTAGTCCAAGCCTCGGTCGTGTAGTCGATGTGGCCAAGTCCCCGATTCTGTGTGTCCCGCACCAGGACGGTCGCTCCCTCGGCCACCTCAACACAGCTCCCTTGCGAGGCGCTGTAGCTGCTCTTGTGCCACTGAGGGTCACGTTTCGTTGTCATCGAGTTCTTCCTTGACCTTCCTGATCAGATCCCGGCTCTCGCGAGTTGAGAGCGCCTCGCTTTGCAAGAGACCGAACACCGCCGCGCAGTGCTGCACCTTGTTCATCTCATCCATGAGCTGCTCACCCCCCATGTGCTCCGCCGAGACGAGCGTGGGCTTGTCCGGAAAACCGTAGATCCGGAAGGGGCCTGCTCCACCATGATGGAAGCTGGGGCGTGGAGGAACGACCTGGAGCCGGATGACCCCCTTGTCGATCAAGTCGAGAAGGTACCCCAGTTGCTCCCTTAGTACATCCGTACCCCCGATGGGACGGTAGAGGACCTCGGCCTCGACCACTACCGAGATCTTAGGCGGATCGTCCTTGCTCAGGATCTTCTGCCTGCGCTCCCGGGACTCGACCATGTCTTCCAGCTCGGTCTTCTTGGCCAGCGGCGTGGTGTCACGCAAGACCGCTGTGGCATAGCGGACGGTCTGGACGAGTCCTGGGAAGACAAGTGGCTGGTACTCACGCAGCTCGGACATCAACGCTTCAAGCTGCTCAACCTCTTCATACCAGTCTGGAAGAGCTGATGGTGTATTTGCGGTGTTCCAAGCACGCAGAACTACACCGGATGTCTTGTAGAGGAGGTCGAGTTCCCTCGCCGCCTCCTCTTGCAGCCCCCGGGTTCCTCTCTCCCATGCCGAGACCGTAGACGGAACCACCGCCATCGCCTTGGCCGCTTGGGCTTGGGTCATCTTGGCGCGCCTCCGAGCCTTGGTGATCTCGGCCCCCAACCGCCGCCACTTCGGGTTTGGCTTTCGATCCATGGACGCTCCACTCGACCAGACCTCTACCAACAAGACCGATACAACGCGATTCCTCTTCCAAGCTCTACAGGTTCGACCCGATCGTGACCCTGTGGTGATCTCTCTAGCGGAAGCGTTCGGAAGCATTCATGGTGTTGCTCACAGAGGCGCACAGTGACGAGCCGCAACCAACCGAGTCACGGGCTCGGTCTGGTCGCCCCGGGGAGAGGACTGCGGCTACTCGTAGCGACGATCCGGAATGTGATGGTGATTTTTGTGGGGACAGTGATCACAATGGACTCCAGCCAGGACCGAGAGGTCCGGACCGAGGCCGAACCACGGCCGCCAAGGCGATCCACCAATCCACGCGAACGTGCCCCGATCGACGTAGAACAAGCCATCGAGCACACCGGTTCAGTGGTGATCGTTGAGGGTCTGCCGGAGCAGTCCGCCGTGGTCCGCCGCCACATCCTGTCCCGCGTCTCGTGGCGTCAGCGGGAAGCCGAGTCGCTGCTCCTACTCGCCAGCGAACTTTTCAACAACGCGATCACGCACACCCGCTCAGGTGACCCCGGAGGCGACGTCACCGTCGCGATCATCAAGATTCAGCGGCGCGTCCAGATCAAGGTCATCGACCAAGGCCCGCGCCATCAAGAAATCGCGAACCCGCACGTCCGCCCCCTACAGCCCGACCGCCCGGGAGGGCTTGGGCTTCGGCTCGTCGCGACCCAAGCGAACCGATGGGGCACCGTTCACCACGAGACGGGGACCACGGTGTGGTTCGAGATTGACCGCGACGCCCGGAGGTGACCCGGAATGGTGGGAGACCCCGGCGAAGACGAGCCGTTCAGGAAGACTGCGGCGCTTCTCCAGAAGTATGCCGGAAACACGTGGCTTGTGTTCTGGGGGTCGGAGTCACGCCAGTACTGGGCGTTCAGGCGAGGAGGTACCTCCTCGCTCATCCTCTCCCACTCCGAACCGAGCCAGTTATACGCACTGTTCCATCAACGGGCGACTCCGGCCCTCAGAGAGCCGGTGAGAGAGCCGTTCGAGCGAAGCACATGACAAGCCCCGTACACCAACCGGTGTACGGCCACGCCCTGCCGCTTCGAGGCTGGGCACAAACGAAGGAAGGACACCGTTCATGGACGCCATCACGCAGGGTCCGACGACTTCCGACCTGGCCGAGCTGACGGCCATCATGACCCGCACCCTGCCCCAGCTCGGCATGGACCGCATGACCGCGCCGCAGGTCGAGGAGACCCTGTCCTGCTCGGCGCTGACCGCGCACTACTAGGCCGACGACATACAACGCGAACAGGAGACACCTGAGTGAGTAAGTGGGAACGGGTCACAGCGCTCTTCGCGAACGGCGCCCGTTCGCTCGCGCCTGCGGACGAGCTGTCCTTCGCCGATCTGCTTCGGGCCAACCGCATGCCCCCCTCGATGTTCCAGGCATACGAAGTCCCCGGAGATGGGAGTCTTCGACCCGTTCCCATCACTCACACGCTCGGGCAGATTCCGGAATCGAGCACGGTGATCCTGCAATGTATGCGCAATACCGATGTGGAGCTCCTGCCCTTCACCCTGCATACCCAGGAACACAGCGCCGATCCCGTTGCCGCCATGTACGACCTGCGGTACGCCGAGAAGGACCCGGAGCATCGGGTCCACCTCCTGGACGACGATCAGCTCCGCGAGATCGTGTTCACCAAGATCGCCGATTTCCTGAGCGTGTACCGGGTAACGCCTCCGCTCGTTGCGGGGATCTCCGGGGGCGGGGATTCCAGCAGCATCGTGCGCGGCCTGGTCCGCTACGTCTCCGCAGAAGAGCTTTGCTCTGACCAGGTGCTGTGTTTCACGGTGGTCCTGGACCCCCTGTGGCGAGGGACCGCCGCCAACCGGGCTCGTGACCTGTGTGAGGGGTACGGGTTCGGCCACCGAGTGCTCCACCCCGAGGACATCGCCTCCCTGTTGGGCATGTCCGCTTCCCCCGAGGCCCTTTGGCGTGAGATCAGGTCCACCTACGGCGCGGACGCCAGTCATTTCTTCGGGACCTGGTTGCTCAACCTGGTCGGACGGGCATTGAACCGGGAAATCGGCGGTAGTTCTCTGCTGATGGGCTACAACCGGGAGGACGTCATGGCGGAGCTTCTGTTCTGTCTGATGAACGGCCGCCGCCCACTGCCGTACCCCAAACGCCGTACCGGTGACGTGGACTGTCTCATGCCGGTCTGGGACGTGCCCAAGGTGCTGCTGGACTCCTGCTACCCCCAGGTGAGCGAGGTGAACTACTCCGAGCGGATCGACAGCACCGCCCCGCGACGGTCCTCGATCTACTACCAGGCCCACGCCCTGGACGCGATCGTCCCCCAGATGTCCATGTCGCTGATGACTGGAGTACGCGACCTCATGGACTCCCTCAACGGCTGGGAGACGTTGGAAGCGATTGACGGCACACCTCTGCTGCACACCGGTCATGGAGATCCTGAGGAACGGAAAGCGCTGGTGAACATGCTCGTCCGGTACTTCCCGGACTGGTCGGTCGGCGAAGCGGACCCGCAGTAGTCTGGCGCTGTCCAAACATGCACGACGGCACGGGAAGCGGCATCAACATGGCTAAGGCGCAGGCACCCTCAGGAACGCGGGACTTCCTCGCGGACGACCTGAGGCGCAGGAGGGCGGCCATCGCCGACGTCTCAGAGGTCTTCGAGCGTTACGGGTTCGACCCGTTGGAAACCCCCGCGTTCGAGCGGATCGAGGTGGTCACCGGCAAGTACGGTGAGGAGGCGTCCAAGCTCCTGTTCAAGATCCTGCGCCGGGGCGTTCACGAAGCCAGCGGTCAACCCGACCTGGCGCTGCGTTACGACCACACTGTGCCGCTGGCCCGCGTCATCGGCACCCACGGCTCCAAGCTCCCCTCGCCCTTCAAGCGGTACGCGATCGGGCCGGTGTGGCGGGCCGACCGCCCCCAGGAGGGTCGGTTCCGCGAATTCGTTCAGTGCGATGTCGACACGGTGGGTTCTACGTCCCCACTGGCTGATGCCGAGGTCGTGCGCGCCATCGCCGATGGCCTCGACGCCTTGGGAGTAGAGCGCTTCCGGTTCCTCGTCAACAGCCGCGAGGCCCTGCGCGGCTTGTTGGAGGTCTACCAGGTGGAGGAGAACCGCGGGGACGGGGTCCTGGCAACACTGGACAAGCTCGACAAGGTCGGTGTGCAGGCCGTCGCCAAGGAACTCGTTGACGAACGCGGCCTGGACATGTCCACCGCTGAGAACCTGGCCGAAGACGTGGCCGCCGACGACGCGGACCTGATCCGCGCCAAGCTCGCCACCACCGAACGCGGACAGCGGGGCCTCACCGAGATCGACAGCCTGTTGGAACTGACCGCAGACCTGGGAGGTCGTGTCGTCTTCGCCCCGCGCATGGTGCGCGGTCTGGACTACTACACCGGTGCCATCTGGGAAGTCGAAGCCGAAGGCTTCCCCGGTGCGATCGCGGCCGGCGGCCGCTATGACGGCCTGGTGGCCTCCCTCGGCGGTCCCGACACACCCGCCTGCGGTGGCTCTATCGGAATCGAACGCATCCTGGCCATGCAGGGCCCGGAAGACACCGAGCCGCGCGGTCTGGACGTAGCCCTGACCGTGTTGGGCGGCGAATCCGATCTGATGCGTCTGGCGGGCGAGCTGCGCTCACACGGTCGGCGCGTGGGCCTATTCCTGGGGTCGTCACGCAAGCTCGGCAAGCAGCTCCAGTGGGCCAACGCTCAGCACGCCCGGTTCGCCATCATCTACGGTGCCGACGAACAGGCCGCCGGCGAGGTGACCGTCCGCGACATGGAATCCGGCGAACAGACCCGCAGCCCCATCGCCAATGCCTCCTCGTACCTCCAGGAGCTGATCGAGAGGTAGGCCCCTTGGCCGCGCCCGCCCTCCACCCCGCACGGTCACCTTCACCGGCATTCCGGCGCGGCCTCTTGCATGAGGCCGCAGCGCGACTCGGGGCCGATCTCATCGAATCGAGGCAGGCTCCTGCGGGAACACGCCCCTCGTTGGGGATGCCGACAGATCGAGGCACGTGGGCGCGGATCAGTTGGCACCGCCCCGGCGACATCTTTCCGCGCGAGTTCAGCGGTCTGGAAGCGTCCACGGCCGTGGATAGCTGGGGGCGCATGCCCAGAGGATTGGATGCGGCGAAGCTCTGGGAATCGGCTTACCCCGTTCCCGAGTTGGCTGTCGAGATTACGGGGCGATTGCACTCCCTGTCCACCCGTGACGGGATTATCAGCCGTGTGTGGGTGTGCGCGAACCGCGTGCTGGGGGCGCGCAAGCGAGGTGAGAGTACCGCTCAGGCGGACCACGCTCATCGTTCGGGCAGGAGACTTCTGCAGGACTTGGCTGTCTGAACCGACAGAACAGCCCACACGCACGAGCATTTGCACGCCCTCAAGTTCCACCGCTAACGTCCGCACGCGTCAGGGCAGTGTCTCCATGGGAAGCACTGCCTTTACTCGTGTCTGTGGCGGTGTGAGCAAATGATTTCGAATCGGGCGAAGAGGATACTTCTGGCGGGCCCGCGATTAGAAGCGCATCCATTATTCTGTGGGCTCTGAGCTGGGGTGATGCCTACCCCATGAACTTTTTTCTTCCCGGGTTCGAAGAATAGTTCGCCTTGGCGTCCCGCGTGCCCTACTCTTCTACCCAAACACACAAGTTCATACACGGAGACCCCGCGACGGTTGATTGCCGTCCGGGGTCGTGGCCAGCAATTTCAAACCTTTAACCACAAGGATTGCCAGCATGCGCGATTATAGCGCGGCCTTCCTCGCCCTTGTCATGGGCACCGTGAAGGCCCTCCTCACCCCTGCTCGCGGTCGGCACGCCGCCGCCCGCCGACGCCGCTCTACCCGGGTCCGTCGGTACGCTCCGCTGCCCGCTGTCGAGTCGGCACGGAAGCAGGAACTCCGCACTCCCCGCCTCGCCCGTCCGAGCGAAACCCTCCCCGCCGACGACGTCGCGCTCGTGCGCCCCTCCTATCTCGTCCAGGAACGCCGCCGCGCGCGGGAACGCGACCTCGACCGGATCCAGGCGCAGGCGAACGCCCGCCTCCAGGCGTGGATCCCGCAGCAGCGCTCCGCTCCTTCGACCCCCGGCGACCTCCTCGCCGCACCGAGCGCCCCCGTGTTCACCGCTCCGAGCGCGCGAGTGCGAGTGGGGGCGGCCGTATGAGCACGGCGATGATCACCCTCCCGGCCTACCTGTGGCCCCACCGCTCCTACCCGGGCGACCTGCGCGAACTCTCCCGGGTCCGGGCGGACCTCGCGCGGGACCTGTGGGGCATGGGAGGGGCCGACCTCATCGACACCGTGCGGCTGGTGACCAGCGAACTCTTCGCGAACGCCGCCAAGTACGCCCGACCGGGCGCACGCGTGGACCGGGTCATGTCGCTCTCCCAGGGCCGGAGACTGCGCATCGGGATCTTCGACGCCGGTGACGGCCCCACACGTCCCCGCATCCCGACCGAGCGCACCGACGCCGCGTGGGACTGGGCCGAGGGCCAGCGCGGCCTGCTCATGGTCTCCCGGCTCGCTGACGGCTGGGGCTGCCATGCCGTTCCGGAATGGCCGGGCTTTCGCACCCAGGTCTGGGCGACCTTCGACGTCTGGGCGGGCGACGAACCACCGGTTCACGAGTAGTGACCCCGCACAAAGGCCCGTGGCCGGAGGGGGAACTCCGGCCACGGGCACCGGGGGTGGGTCCCCGGGTCAGGCCCCCTCGGTGGGGCGCCGGGTGTTCGGCGCGATGGGGGTGTCCTTCGGCCGCCGCCCGATCTTCGAGCCCAGCCACACCAGCGGGTCGTACTTGCGGTCGGCCACCCGCTCCTTGAGCGGGATGAGGGCGTTGTCGGTGATGTGGATGTTCTCCGGGCACACCTCCGTGCAGCACTTGGTGATGTTGCAGTAGCCCATGCCGAAGTCCTCATCGGCGGCCTTGCGCCGGTCCTCGGTGTCGTAGGGGTGCATCTCCAGCTCCGCCACCCGCATGAGGTAGCGCGGCCCCGAGAAGTGCTCCTTGTTCTCCTCGTGGTCGCGGATCACGTGGCAGACGTTGTTGCACAGGAAGCACTCGATGCACTTGCGGAACTCCTGCGAGCGCTCGACGTCCACCTGCTTCATCCGGAAGTCCCCGGGCGAGGTCGCCGGGTCCGGGGTGAACGAGGGGATCTCCCGCGCCTTCTGGTAGTTGTACGACACGTCGCACACCAGGTCCCGGATCACCGGGAACGTGTGCATCGGCGTCACCGTCACCACCTCGTCCTCCTCGAAGACGCTCATGCGCGTCATGCAGGAGAGCCGGGGCCTGCCGTTGATCTCCACCGAGCACGACCCGCACTTGCCCGCCTTGCAGTTCCACCGCACGGCGAGGTCGGGGGTCTGGGTGGCCTGGAGCCGGTGCAGGACGTCCAGGACGACCTCGCCCTCGTTGACCTCCACCTCGTACTCGGTCAGGGCGCCTTCGCCCGCACCCCGCCACACCCGGAACGTCCGCTTGCTCATGACCGGTCCTCCTCGGTCGACCCTTCCGTGCCGTCTGTGTCGTCCCTGTCGTCCGCCCCGTCCGTGCCGCGCGCCTCGCTCGTGCCGCCCGCGCCGTCCGAGGCGACCCGCTCGCTGGTCTCGCCCGCCTCGTCCGCTGTGTCCACGGCCCCGGTCGAGGCCGCGGCCGTCCCCGGGCCCTCACCCGGCACCTCGCCCGGGCCCTCACCGCCCACGGCACCGGGTTCGGCGTCCGCGGGAGCCGTGCCGTCCGGCGTCCCGGCGGCCTCGGCGGCGACCTCCTCGGGCAGTTCCTCCTTGGTCAGGTACTTGGCCAGCTCGTCGTGCCCGAACCCGGACATCAGCTCGGCCGGGATGTCGGCGACCGGGCGGCGCGACAGCTCCACGCCGCCGTCCGGGCCGACCCGGACCTGCAGGTTCACCCGCCGCCACTCCGGGGACATGTCCGGGTGGTCCTCGCGGGTGTGGCCCCCGCGCGACTCGGTGCGCTCCAGCGCCGACCGGGCGATCGCCTGGGAGACCAGGAGCATGTTGGGCAGCGCCAGGGCCAGGTGCCAGCCCGGGTTGTACACCCGGTCGCCGGGCGCGCTCAGCAGCCGCGCCCGCCGCACCATCGCGTCGAGCCGCTCCAGCGCCCGCTCCATCTCGCCCTCGCGCCGGATGATGCCGACCAGGTCGTTCATCGTGTCCTGGAGCTCGCCGTGCAGGGTGTACGGGTTCTCGCCGTCGCCCTGCTTGAGCAGGGCCAGCGCGTCCGAGACCGCCCGTGATGCGGCTCCGTCCAGCACCTCGCCCGGGGCCCGCGCGTCCAGCCCGTCGACGTAGGCGGCGGCGCCCAGACCGGCGCGGCGTCCGAACACCAACAGGTCCGACAAGGAGTTGCCGCCGAGCCGGTTGGACCCGTGCATACCGCCCGCCACCTCGCCGGCGGCGAAGAGCCCGGGCACGTCCGAGGCGGCGGTGTCGGCCTCCACCCGCACCCCGCCCATCACGTAGTGGCAGGTCGGGCCCACCTCCATCGGCTCGGCGGTGATGTCCACGTCCGCCAGCTCCTTGAACTGGTGGTGCATCGACGGCAGCCGCCGCCGGATCTCCTCGGCGGGCATGCGCGTGGACACGTCCAGGAACACCCCGCCGTGCGGCGACCCCCGTCCGGCCTTGACCTCGGCGTTGATCGCCCGGGCCACCTCGTCGCGGGGCAGCAGCTCCGGCGGCCTGCGGTGGCCGGACGGGTCGGTGTACCAGCCGTCGGCCTCCTCCTCCGACTCCGCGTACTGCGCGCGGAAGACGTCCGGCACGTAGTCGAACATGAAGCGGCGGCCCTCGGAGTTGCGCAGGACACCGCCGTCGCCGCGCACCGACTCCGTGACGAGGATGCCCTTGACCGACGGCGGCCAGACCATGCCCGTGGGGTGGAACTGCACGAACTCCATGTTGATCAGTCCGGCCCCGGCACGCAGCGCCAGCGCGTGGCCGTCACCGGTGTACTCCCAGGAGTTGGACGTGGTCCGGAACGCCTTGCCGATGCCGCCGGTGGCCAGGATGACCGCCGGTGCCTCGAACAGCACGAACCCGCCGTCGGCCCGGCGGTAGCCGAACGCCCCGGCCACCGCTCCGGAGGCGTTGGTGACCAGCTCGGTGACGGCGGTCTCGGCGAACACCCGCAGCATCGCGTCGGGGTCGCCCGTCTCGGCTGCGTCCGCCTGCTGGAGGGCGACGATCCGCTGTTGCAGCGTGCGGATCATCTCCAGGCCGGTGCGGTCGCCCACGTGGGCGAGCCGGGGGTACTCGTGTCCGCCGAAGTTGCGCTGGCTGATCCGCCCGTCGGGGGTGCGGTCGAACAGCGCTCCCCAGTACTCCAGCTCCAGGATGCGTTCGGGAGCCTCGCGGGCGTGCAGTTCGGCCATCCGCGGGTCGTTGAGGAACTTGCCGCCGCGGATGGTGTCGCGGAAGTGCACGGTCCAGGTGTCGTCGGCGTTGGCGTTGCCCAGCGCGGCCGCCGCGCCGCCCTCGGCCATGACCGTGTGCGCCTTGCCAAAGAGCGACTTGGAGATGACCGCCGTCCGCTTTCCCTGCTCGCGTGCGGCGATGGCGGCGCGGAGCCCGGCTCCGCCCGCCCCGATCACCACGACGTCGTAGGAGTGGCGGGTGATGTCCGGTTGCGTGGTGGGGGGCATGTCTGGCTGGTGTCCTTCCCCGGTGCTCAGTTGATGATCCTCAGGTCGGTGATGGTGCCGCTGGCGACCAGCGCGATGTAGGCGTCGGTGATCATCAGGGACGCGATGCTCAGCCACCCGAACCACATGTGCCGGTTGTTGAGCACCGACACCCGCGACCACAGCCAGTACCGGACGGGACGGCGGCCGAAGCTGCGCAGCCGCCCGCCGAACACGTGGCGGCACGAGTGGCAGCTGAGTGTGTACCCCCACAGGAGCACCACGTTGGCGAGCATGACGAGGTTGCCGACCCCGAGGCCGAACCCGCCGTCGGTGCCGTGGAAGAAGGGCACCGCCATGTCCCAGGTGTTGATCAGTGAGATGGCGAAGGCGGCGTAGAAGAAGTACCGGTGGCCGTTCTGCGGCAGCATCAGCGGCCGGGTCTCGCCGGTGTAGGCGCGGTGCGGCTCGCGCACGGCGCACGCCGTGGGCGCCTGCCAGATCGAGCGGTAGTAGGCCTTGCGGTAGTAGTAGCAGGTCACCCTGAACAGCAGCAGGATCGGCAGGCTGACGAAGGCGTAGGGCAGGAAGAACGGGAACTCGAAGGGCAGCCGTCCGAAGAGTGCCGCGTCCGGCGCGCACTGCTGTGCCAGGCACGGTGAGTAGAACGGGGTCAGGTAGTGGTGCTCCTGGACCCAGTAGTGGTCCTGCTGGAAGACCCGCACCGCGCCGTAGACGAGGAAGGCGGCCAGCCCCAGGGTCGTGAGGACGGGCCCCAGCCACCACTGGTCGGTGCGCAGTGTGCGTTGGGGGATGCGCACCCGGCCGCCGCCGGGGCGCGTGCTGTCAGTCGAGGTCACCGTGGTCTCCACCTCCTGTGGAGAGTGCCTCGGCCATGCGGGCGGGACGCGGGACCGCTGCTGGTGGCCGTGGCTGCTCTCCGCGTGTGCTGGACGGCTGAGGGAGAAGCAGAAGCGAACCGGTCTGCAACGCAACGCTAGGGCGTTGTGATCACGGTCACGTCCCGTTGGAGGGGGAACGGGAGAGATATGAATGTGAAATAGGCCACTCTTGCACGTTTATTTGTCGGCAAGAGTCATTGTTCGTGGCGGTATTTCACGTTCTGAGTGTTTTGTGGCAATGGGGGGCGAATGGTAATGGATGTGGCCGTTGGGATTCGGTCCGTCGCGCCGGGGAGGGCGTCCGCGGGCCCGCCCCCGGGTCGACGGCCTCAGGAGCCCGCCGACCCGGCGCCGCCGCCCGCGCCGCTCGTCCCGCCGCCCGTGCCGGGTTCACCGCTCGTGTCACGGGTGCCGGACCCTCCGTCCGCGCCGGACGCGTCGCGCTCTCCCAGGGGGCCGTCGCCGCCCCTGGCGTCGGCGCTGGTGATCAGCACCTCCAGGTCCGGGCCCAGCTGCTCCGGGGTCAGCCCCAACAGGTACTCGTAGAGGTGGCGCTGGAACGCCTCGGCCGAGTGCGAGGGGACCACGTCCTTGCGCCGCGCCAGCGCGACCGTCCTGAGCAGGCGCGGGCGCGCCAGCGGGGTGCCGCGCAGGCCGTGGCGGTTCTTCAGCACCATGCTGGGGACCACGGCCAGCCCCAGCCCCGCCTCCACGAACCGCAGAACCGCGTCCATCTCCCCGCCCTCGACGGCCAGCAGCGGCTCGAACCCCGACGCCCGGCACGCGCGCAGCGTCGCCTCCCGCACGTCGTAGCCGCGCCGGAACATCACCAGCGGACGCCCCTCCAACTCCGTGATCCGCATCGACGCGCGGCCGTTGGGGGAGGGCTGGGACTTGGGGCTGGCCACCACGAGGTTCTCCCGCAGGATGGGCGTCGTGGAGAAGTCCGGGTCACTGCTCTGCAGGGGCAGGATGATCAGGGCCAGGTCCAGCTCACCGCGCCCCAGGTCGCGGACGAGATCGCGCGACCCGCTCTCCTCCACCTGGAGTTCGATGCCGGGGAAGCGGGTATGGAAGTCCGAGAGCACGTCGGCCAGCAGCCCCGCGCACAGTGACGGGGTCGCGCCCAGGCGCACCCGCCCCCGGCGCACGCCGGCCAGCTCCGCCACCTCGCGGCGGGCGGTCTCCAGGTCGGTGAGCATGCGCTGGGCCAGCGGCAACAGCGCCTCGCCCGCCGGCGTGAGTGTGATATTCCCCCGGGCACGACTGAATAACGGCGCGCCCAACTCGCGCTCAAGGCTGCGGATCTGTTTGCTCAAGCTCGGCTGGGCGACGCGCGAAAGCTCGGCTGCGCGGGTGAAATGGCGTGTGCGGGCCACAGCGACGAAGTAGGCGAGCTGCTGGAACTGCATGCTTCATAGCCTACGGCTATGGACACCAGGGTCCTGATGACTTGGACGTCGGACTTAACTCAAATTTAAAGTGGCAGACTGTGGCGAACAGTACCTTGACCAAGAAGCGGTCTACGGCCTACGGGTCCACGGTGGCGCTCAAGTCAGCAATGGCGGTCACCGGGGCGATCCTTGTGCTGTATTTGATCGCGCACATGTACGGCAACCTGAAGGTCTTCTCAGGCCAGGAGGCCTTCGACGGCTACGCGCACTCGCTGCGCGAGCTCGGATACCCCCTCCTGCCCGAGAGCGGATTCCTGTGGATCTTCCGTCTCGTCCTCCTGGCGAGCGTCCTGATCCACATCTACGCCGCGGTGACGCTGTGGGGCCGCGCCCGCAGGGCACGTCCCGCGTCCGAGCGCTACCAGGTGAAGAAGCGGGTGCAGCGCACCTACGCGTCCTACACGATGCGCTGGGGCGGTGTGCTCGTCGCGCTCTTCGTGATCTTCCACATCCTGCACCTGACGACGAACGACATCGCGCCCGGCGGGCGGTCCGACAGCGCCTACGAGCGGCTCGTCAACGGCTTCCAGCCCGAGTTCTGGTACGTGACGCTGTTCTACGTGGCGTCCGTCATCGCGGTCGGCTTCCACCTGCGGCACGGCATCTGGAGTGGCCTGGCCACGCTCGGTGTCAACAAGGCCGGCCGGCAGGGGACGATCAACGCGATCGCCGTGGGCATCTCGCTGGTCGTGACCGTCGGCTTCCTGCTCCCGCCCCTGGCGGTCACCTTTGGACTGGTGAGTTAATTGTCTGACAACGATCTCTACATCGAGGGCGCCCCGATCCGGGACGAGAAGGCCCCCGAGGGGCCGATCAACGAGCGCTGGGACAAGCGCCGCTTCTCGGCCAAGCTGGTCAACCCCGCGAACCGGCGCAAGCTCTCCGTGATCATCGTCGGTACCGGCCTCGCCGGTGCCTCCGCCGCCGCCACCCTGGGTGAGGCCGGCTACAACGTCACGTCCTTCTGTTACCAGGACAGCCCGCGGCGCGCGCACAGCATCGCGGCCCAGGGCGGCATCAACGCGGCGAAGAACTACCGCAACGACGGCGACAGCATCTACCGGCTGTTCTACGACACGGTCAAGGGCGGTGACTTCCGCTCCCGCGAGTCGAACGTCTACCGCCTGGCCCAGACCAGCGTCGAGATCATCGACCAGTGCGTGGCCCAGGGCGTGCCCTTCGCCCGTGAGTACGGCGGCCTGCTCGACAACCGCTCGTTCGGAGGCGTGCAGGTCTCCCGCACCTTCTACGCGCGAGGCCAGACGGGCCAGCAGCTGCTCATCGGCGCCTACCAGGCGCTGGAGCGCCAGGTCGCCGCGGGCACCGTCCAGATGAACACCCGCCACGAGATGCTCGAGGTCATCGTGGTGGACGGCAAGGCGCGCGGCATCATCGCCCGCGACATGGTCACCGGCGAGATCGAGACGCACTTCGCCGACGCGGTGGTCCTGGCCACCGGCGGCTACGGCAACGTCTTCTTCCTGTCGACCAACGCGATGGGCTGCAACGTCACCGCCGCCTGGCGCGCGCACCGCAAGGGCGCGCTCTTCGCCAACCCCTGCTACACGCAGATCCACCCGACCTGCATCCCGGTCAGCGGCGAGTACCAGTCCAAGCTGACCCTGATGAGCGAGTCGCTGCGCAACGACGGCCGCATCTGGGTGCCGAAGAAGGGCGGGGACGACCGCGACCCGCGGCAGATCCCCGAGGCTGAGCGCGACTACTACCTGGAGCGCATCTACCCGGCCTTCGGCAACCTGGTGCCGCGTGACATCGCCTCCCGTGCCGCCAAGAACGTGTGCGACGAGGGCCGCGGCGTGGGCCCCGGCGGTCTGGGCGTCTACCTGGACTTCGCCGACGCGATCGAGCGCATGGGGCGCAGTGCCGTCGAGGCCAAGTACGGCAACCTGTTCGACATGTACCAGCGCATCACCGGCGAGAACCCTTACGAGGTTCCGATGCGCATCTACCCGGCCGTGCACTACACCATGGGCGGGCTGTGGGTCGACTACGACCTGCAGAGCTCCATCCCGGGCCTGTTCGTGACCGGTGAGGCCAACTTCTCCGACCACGGCGCCAACCGCCTGGGCGCCAGCGCGCTGATGCAGGGTCTTGCGGACGGCTACTTCGTCCTGCCGAACACCATCAACGACTACCTGGCCGCCGGTCCCTTCGAGGCGATCGACGAGGCGCACCCCGAGGCCGTCGCGGCCAAGGAGCAGGTCACCTCCCGCATCGACAAGCTGCTCTCCATCCAGGGCTCCCGCACGGTCGACTCCTTCCACAAGGAGCTCGGCCACATCATGTGGGAGTACTGCGGCATGGAGCGCAGCGAGGAGGGCCTGTCCAAGGCCATCGAGCTCATCCGCGCGCTCAAGGCGGAGTTCTGGCGCGACGTCAAGGTGCTCGGTGAGAACGAGGAGCTCAACCAGGCCCTGGAGAAGGCCGGCCGGGTGGCCGACTTCCTGGAGCTCGGTGAGCTGATGTGCATCGACGCCCTGCACCGCCGCGAGTCCTGCGGCGGCCACTTCCGCGCCGAGAGCCAGACCGAGGACGGCGAGGCGCTGCGTCACGACGACGAGTTCGCCTACGTCGCGGCCTGGGAGTTCGGTGGCGAGGACAGCAAGCCCGTACTCCACAAGGAAGACCTGGAGTACGAGTACGTCGAGATGAAGCAGCGGAGCTACAAGTGAACATCACCCTGCGCGTGTGGCGCCAGAAGGGCCGTGACGACGAGGGCCGGATGGTCACCTACAAGCTCACGGACGTCTCGCCGGACATGTCCTTCCTGGAGATGCTCGACGTTCTCAACGAGAAGCTCACGCTGGAGAACGAGGACCCGGTCGCGTTCGACCACGACTGCCGCGAGGGCATCTGCGGTGCGTGCGGCGTCGTGATCGACGGCGAGGCGCACGGCCCGGAGGTCACCACCACCTGCCAGCTGCACATGCGCAGCTTCAAGGACGGCGACACCATCACCGTGGAGCCGTGGCGGGCCAAGGCCTTCCCGGTCATCAAGGACCTGGTCGTGGACCGGGGCGCGTTCGACCGGATCATCCAGGCGGGCGGCTACATCAGCGCCCCGACGGGTACCGCCCCGGACGCCCACGCCAACCCGATCCCGAAGCCGGACGCCGACCGCGCGTTCGACGCCGCGACCTGCATCGGCTGCGGCGCCTGCGTGGCGGCCTGCCCCAACGCCTCCGGCATGCTGTTCACCGCCGCGAAGGTCACCCACCTCGGCATGGTCCCCCAGGGCCAGCCGGAGCGTGCCTCGCGCGTGGTGAAGATGATCAACCAGCACGACGAGGAGGACTTCGGCGGCTGCACCAACATCGGTGAGTGCGCCGCGGTCTGCCCGAAGGGGATCCCGCTGGACACGATCTCCCAGCTCAACCGCGACCTGCTGGGTTCGCTCAGCAAGGGCGTCGGCT
This sequence comes from Nocardiopsis sp. NRRL B-16309, assembly GCF_001279585.1. Lineage (GTDB taxonomy): Bacteria > Actinomycetota > Actinomycetes > Streptosporangiales > Streptosporangiaceae > Nocardiopsis. The sequence continues at coordinate 127,852 of NZ_LGEC01000027.1, forward strand.
GACGCCCACCCGTCGCACCGGGGCCGTCCTCCTTCGGGAGGGCGGCCCCCGCTCATTCCTCCCGGGGCCACTCCGCCAGCTTCCTGAGCTGTTCGGCGATCTCCCGGACTTCGACCAGTTCACCTGTCGTGGCGGCGATGACCAGGTCGTAAGCGGAATCCTCGTCGGTGTAGTCGAAGTCCACCCCGTTGAGGCTGAGAAAGGCGTCCGTGCTCAGCCAAGCGAGGCGCTTGTTTCCGTCGACCAACGGATGGCCGATGGTGATGGCCTGCAGAAGGCGGCAGCCTTCTCCCATACGTCCGGGTAGGCATCCTCCTCGAACGCGGAAGCCCGTGGGCGCTGCAAGGCAGAGAGGAGTTGCGTCTCATCACGTAGCTCCACCGAGGGTAGAGCGTACTAGGCGATCTGGAGGACGTTCTCCCGGGTGAGGTAGACGATCATGCCGCTGCCGCTGCCGCTGCCGCTGCCGCTGCCGCTGCCGCTGCCGCTGCCGCTGCCGCTGCCGCTGCCGCTGCCGCTGCCGCTGCCGTTCACTCGGCCAGCCGTGCCAACAGGGAAGCATCGCGCTCAGTGGTCATCTTCACGCGTTCCAGGACCCTCTGAGCCTGGCGACGCTCAAGGAAGTCCGTGACGGCGGTGACCAGTTCTGTATCGACAGTGTTCCCGTCTTCCATGGCTGCCGCTTCGAGCGCGGCACGCACGTCTTCGGGGAGCTGAAGCTGCGTGTCCATGTCCCTGATGGTACCGAGAAAGGCTAACTTCTGGTCGGCGCTTCGGGCGGGTGCGCGATCCTCTCGATCCGGCGGCGCGACGCGGGGAGGGCGGCGGGGCGGCCGTGGCCGAAGTGCAGGCGCCGGGGTCCCTCGCCCAGCAGGCGGCGCACGCTGTCCCTCAGCTGTTCGATGTCCTGGGCGAGGAAGGGGAGGCCGGGGCGGTCCCGGCGGACCATGCTTCCGGCCAGGAGGTCCCCGACCAGGGCGTCGCCGCTCTCGCGGTGCAGCAGCGTGATCGACCCGGGGGTGTGGCCCGGGGTGTGCAGGACGTCGAGCGGCACCCCGTAGCGGTCCAGGGCCGTGCCGTCGGCCAGGACCAGGTCCGGGGTGAAGGCGGGGAAGCGCGTGTCCAGGGTGCGGGCGAGCAGCCGCCCGAACGTGTTCAGGGGATGGTAGAGCACGCTGTTCCCGGCCTCGGCCCAGTGCGCCTCGGCCTCGTGGACCGCCACCGGGACCCCGAGTTCGCGCCCGAGCCGGGCCGCGCCGCCCGCGTGGTCGGGGTGGCAGTGCGTCAGCACCACGAGCGAGACCGAACCCGGGTCCACCCCGGCGCGGGTGAGGCGGCCGAGCAGGCGCCCCTCCCCGCCCGCGAACCCGGTGTCCACGAGCACGGTGCGCTCGCCGCGCACCGCGTAGGCGGTGGAGGCGCCGAGCGGGAGCGTCACGACGGGGGCCCTCATCGGACCTCCCCGAGACGCGCGAGCGGGGCCAGGGCCGCCGACAGCCCGGCGGCCGGTCCGGCGTAGGCGAGGTGCCGGTCGGGGCGGACCAGGTAGGCGGCGCCGTACAGCCGGGCCGCCTCCCGCCCCCGGTCCAGCGCGGTCGGCACGCCTCCGGTGGATTCGGCCCGCGCCCAGTCGGGGGTGAGCACGCGCACCGCGCAGGAGTCCGGCACGGCCAGCCCCTCGGCCTGGGCCGGATCGGTGAGCAGGACGGTGTGGCGGTCGTCCGGCAGCAACGCGTGCAGGCGCCGGGGGCGGTTCGCTCTTCCGTCGAAGAACGCCAGGTCGGGCAGCCGGTCGCCGCCCGCCAGGCCGCGGACCCGTCCGCTGGTGCCGGAGGCGCGCCGGTATCCGTGGTCGAGTTGCGAGAAGCGCCGGGCCAGCGCGCGCCGGGCCCGCGGCGAGGACCGGAGGACCGTCAGCGCCGCGTCGCGCACGTGGCGGCGCGGGTCGCCGCGCAGCAGCATCATCTGGGCGCCGCGGTGGGTGAAGGCGATCACCTGGGCGGCCACGGGGTGGCGCTCGTCCTGGTAGGAGTCGAGGGCGCCGGCGTCGCCGCGTGCCGCGGCGGCCAGCCGCCAGGCCAGGTTCATCGCGTCGCCGATCCCGAGGTTGAGGCCCTGGCCGCCGAAGGGCGTGTGGACGTGTCCGGCGTCCCCGGCCAGGAAGACGCGTCCGCTCCGGTAGCGGACGGCCTGCTCGTGGGCCAGCGAGAAGGTCCAGAACTGGTCGACCGAGCGGATCGTGCCCTCGATGCCGGTGCGGGCCATGGCGTTCTGCGCGTCGCGCAGGTCCGGCTCGACGCCGGGGGTGGCGGTGTAGGCCAGCCGGTAGCGGCGCTCGCCCGGGAGCGGGAAGACGCCGAAGATGCCCTCGGTGTCGCCGGAGAAGGTCATCTCGTTGCGGGGCAGCGGCCAGTCCACGACGGCGTCGCACAGGACCCAGTCGTCGGCGTAGGGGGCGCCCACGCGCTCGATCCCGAGGAGCCCGCGCACGGTGCTGTGCGCCCCGTCGCAGCCGACCAGCCATCGCGCACGGACGGTGGCCGTGCGTCCACCGGTGACGACCGTGGCGCGGACCCCGTCCGCGTCCTGCTCGACGCCGGTGCACTCGGTACCGCGCTCGACCCGCACGCCCTGGTCCGCGAGCAGGTCGATGAGCAGGTGCTCGGTGCGCGCCTGCGGGATGTCGACCATGAACGGGTAGGCGGTGTCGGCGAGCGTGCGGAAGTCCACGGCGAGGCGGTCGCGGTGCCCGGTGCGCAGGCACAGCACGTCGACGCGCCGGCCCTCGGCCAGGACGGCGTCGACCACGCCGAGGTCGCGCAGGTGCTCCAGGGTGCGGGCGTGCAGGGCGGCGGACTTGGTGAGTTCGAGGACGCCCGCGTGCTTGTCGATGACGCGGACCCCCACCCCGAGGCGGTGGAGCCGGGCGGCGAGGGCGAGTCCGGTCGGGCCGGCCCCCACGATGAGGACGTCGGTGTCCATCACATCTCCCAAATCGAATGTTCGTTCTTTTTCAGCATCCTGGCGCGCCGGACGTCTGTCAAGACCGAACGTTCGTTCTATGATGTGGGCATGCCACGAGTCACCGACGCCTACCTGACCGAGCGGCGCGAGCACATCCTCACCTCGGCCGCCGCGTGCTTCGCCCGCGAGGGCTTCCACCGCACGTCCATGCGGGACGTGATCACGGAGGCGGGCCTGTCCCCGGGCGCGGTCTACCACTACTTCCGGGGCAAGCACGACATCATCGCCGCGATCTCCCTGGACGCGGTCACCGCCGTCGGCGAGGCGGTGCGCGCGTCCGTCGGGCGGGGCCAGACCCTCCCCGACCTCGTGGCCGGACTGCCCGCCGCGATCGAGGCGCTGGACCGGGCCGACGACCGGACCCGCCTGGCCGTGCAGGCGTGGGGCGAGGCCCTGAGGGAGCCGGTCCTGGGCGAGGCCCTGCACGAGGGGGTGGAGGTCGTGCTCACCGCCCTGCGCGAGCGCGTCGACCTGGCGCGGGCCGCCGGAGAGGTCTCCGCCGACGTCGACTCCCCGGCGGTCGCCCGCGTGGTCCTCGGCATCGTGCAGGGATTCATCCTGCAACGGGCCTGGGACCCCGGGCTGAGCGCCGCCGACTACGGGCGGGGCGCGGCGGCCGTCGTGGGCGGCCGTCTCGCCCCGTGACCGTCGGGGTGCTCAGGCCGCCGAACCGCGCATCAGGCAGTAGGTCGACGGGTAGCGCGCGTCGTTGAGCACGCGCACGACCCGGAAGTCGAACTTCTCGTAGTAGCCGAGGTTGGCCGAGTTCATCGTCTCCAGGTACACCGGCACGCCGTCGGCGTCCGCCCGGGCCAGGCCCGCGCGCAGCAGCCGCGAACCCACGCCGGTGCCGCGCGCGACCGGGTCGGTGCCGAGCATGGACAGGTACCAGTGCGGTTCCTCCGGCCTGCTGTGCGCCAGTTCGCCGAGGTAGCGCACCACCTCGGGGACGCGGCGCAGGCCGACCAGCGCGGCCAGGTGGGGGAGCGAGCGCACGAGGAAGGAGGTGACCTCGGAACCGCCCTCCGGCGGGTTCCACAGCGCGGCGCCCCGGATCACCGGGGCGGCCGTGGCGCCGGAGGCGTCCGTGGTGCCCTCCCGGGCGTCCACCACCGAGGCGTCGGCGCGGGGGACGTGGCCGAATCCGGCGACGATGGCGCTGAGCCTGACCGTGCGGGCCATGCGCGTGTCGTCGTCCGGGAACAGCCAGCGTGGGAGCGGATCGTTGGCGAAGGCGCGGCCGAGCACCCGTGCCACGCCCGGCACGTCGTTCATGGTCGCGGTGCGGACGGCCTCGGCCGTCGACGTGGGGGGCATACGCGATGCCTCTTCCCTTGGTCCATGGGCTGCTGGGTCATCGCTCATGGTAGATCACGGAATCATCACGAGAGGGCGGAATTCCCGGATCCGCCCGGACGGGCGTCAGGCGGGGTCGCGGCGCAGGAACGTCGTGGTGCCCAGACCCGGGTGGTCGACCTCGCGCACCACGTCGAAGCCGAAGCGCTCGTAGAAGCCCACGCACGTGGCGTCGAGCGTCTGGGTGAACACCGGCAGCGACTCGGAGTCGGCCCGGTCCAGTTCGGCGTTCAGCAGGGCGCCCGCGACGCCCCGCCCCTCGACCGCCGGATCCACGCCGAGCGCGGCCAGGTACAGGTGGGGCTCCTGGGGTGCGGCGAGCTTCCACTCGGCGAACACGCGCACGAACGACGCCAGGTTCCCGCGACCGACCAGGGACGCCCAGTGCGGCCACGCGCGCATCGCCACCAGCCGGCCCTCGGGGTTGCTGTTCGGCGGTGCCCACAGCGCCGCCGCGCGGATGGTGGGGGAGTCCTCGGGGCCGTCCGACATCGTGGTCACGCGCGTCTCGCCCGCGGGCACGTAGCCGAACCCGGACACCAGGGCGAAGAAGCGGCGCGTGCGGGCCATGCGCAGGTGGTCGTCGGGGAACAGCCACCGCAGCAGCGGGTCGTCGTGGCAGCTCCGGCTCAGGACACGGGCGATCCCGGGCACGTCGTCCATCGTGGCGAAGCGGGCTGTGGACGTGACGGTCGAACTCATCCGAGCACTCTCTGGTAGGGGGCCTTGCCCACATCGTAGATCACGGCGCGGTTACGGAACCGGGGTCGCGGGGGTGGCCCTCGTCATGTCCGCGACCGGTTGGTCGAACACGTGCGCGCGGACCCAGGCGTGCATCGCCACCGCCGCGGCCGCCCCGGCGTTGATAGAGCGGGTCGACCCGAACTGCGCGATGGACAGGACCGCCTCGCACACCTCGCGCACGCCCTCCGAGAGCCCGGGGCCCTCCTGGCCGAACACCAGGACCGCCTCGCGGGGCAGTGCGTAGGTCTCCAGCGGGACCGCGCCCGGCAGGTTGTCGATCCCGATCAGCGGCAGGCCCGACGCCTCGGCCCACGCCACGAGCGCCGCGGGGTCGGGGTGGTGGTGGACGTGCTGGTAGCGGTCGGTGACCATGGCGCCCCGCCGGTTCCAGCGCCGCCGTCCCACGATGTGCACGGCCGCGCACCCGAAGGCGTTGGCGGTGCGCACGACGGACCCGATGTTGAAGTCGTGCTCCCAGTTCTCCACCGCGACGTGGAAGGGGTGGCGCACGGCGTCGAGGTCGGCGACGATCGCCTCGCGGCGCCAGTACCGGTAGCGGTCGACGACGTTGCGCCGGTCGCCCTCGGCCAGCAGGACGGGGTCGTAGTGGTCGCCGTCGGGCCAGGGACCCGCCCAGGGGCCCACACCGACCTCGCGGGTCTCGTCGTGCTCGTTCATCCCGTCCAGCTTACGTACGCCTCATGTCGATGTGCCCGATGTCGCCCGCCTGGACGACCTGCGCGTGGCCGCCGACATCGCCCACGTGGTTGGTGACCGACGACCCGTCCTGGGCGCTGACGAGCGGGCGCAGCCGGGCCACGAGGTCGGCGATCTCGGAGTCGGACCGCTCCGCCCGCTCCAGGTGCTCGGCGACGGTCTCGATGGCCCGCGCCTGCTCCGGGCCCTCGAAGCGCGCGGCCACCAGCGCCTCCTGGGCCTCGGGACTGTCGCCGAAGCGGCGGGACAGTGCCAGCGCGAGCTTGTTGACCAGGTTCATGGTGGCGTCGGTGGCCCTCTGGCCGAACACGGTCGCCAGACCCGTGGCGGCGGCGGTGGCGATGGCGATGGTGGCGGGGTCCGCCATGGCGACTCCTTGGTGGGAGGAAAACAGGGGCCGCCCCAGTCTTCCCCCTCAGCCGGTGCGTTGTCGCGTCCTGCGCGCCAAGAGCAGACCCGCCCGCCAGCCCAGCATGGTCGCGGCGAGGAACACGGACGTGACGACGACGAAGCTCAGCGGCGCGTTCTCACCGGTGGCCAGGCGCAGGGCCATGGCGCCCGCCACGGTCACCGCCCACACGAAGACCCCGGTTGGCCAGATCCGGTCAGGCAGCCGCCAGGCCTGGGTGACGAGCCACCCCAGCACCAGGGCCGCCGCGAACGGCCACGCGGTCCCGGCGATCCCCGCCAGGGCGGTCCCGGTTCCGTGGTCGGCCCGGCCGATCACAACGAAGGCCAGGACGCAGAGCAGGTCGGCCGCCAACGCGAGCGGCACCGCATACGAACGCATGGGCCCAGGCTAGGGCGCGGTCCGCCGATCGCCGCACCGGGGCGCGGCTCCGCGGTGCCCGAATCCGAACCGATCGGCTACCGCGGGTGTCCTATACGGTCGATGGGCACCGATCCCCCCCGAACAGAACAGGGTCGCACCATGAGCGCCTCCCCTTCGCCCATGGCTGCCGTGCTGCCCGAGGGCCTGCTGGCACTCGAACCCGCCGACCCCCGCCACCTCGGCCCCTTCCGTCCGGCGGGCCGGCTGGGTTCCGGCGGCATGGGCGTGGTGTACGCGGCCGTCGACGACCGCGGCCGGCCGGCGGCGGTCAAGTGCGTGCACCGCGTCTTCGCCTCCGACGCCGAGTTCCGCGCCCGGTTCGCGCGGGAGGTGGACCTGGTGGGCCGCGTCCGCTCTGCCTGCGTCCCCCGCTTCCTGGGCGCGGACACCCGGGCGGACGTGCCCTGGCTGGCCACGGAGTACGTTCCCGGGCCCACCCTGGCCGCGTCCGTGCGAGAACGGGGACCGCTCACCGGCGCCGCGCTGACCGCCTTCGCGCTGGGGGTGGCGGAGGCCCTGGCCGCGATCCACGCCCAGGGAGTGGTGCACCGCGACCTCAAGCCGGGGAACGCCATCCTGGGGCCGGTCGGGCCCCGGGTGCTGGACTTCGGCATCGCCCGAGCGGTCGAGGAGACCGCGCTGACGACGACCGGCGGGCTGGTCGGCACCCCCGGATGGATCGCTCCGGAGCAGTACCGGGGCGCGGCCGCGACGGACCGCTCCGACGTGTTCGTGTGGGCCGGGCTGGTGGCCTTCGCCGCGACCGGCCGGGGCGCGTTCGGGGTGGGCACCTCCGACGTGCTGGCGTCGCGGGTGATCTCCGAGCCGCCCTCGCTGGAGGGGGTGCCCGAGTCCCTGCGGGGTGCGCTGGAGCGCGCGCTGCGCAAGGAGCCGGGGGACAGGCCCTCGGCGCGGGAGCTGCGCGACTCGCTGGCGGGAATGCTCGCGCCAGCGGGGGCGGCGCCGGGCGGTGTGCCGGAGCTGCTGGCGGCGGCCTGGCCCGGAGGGTCCCCCGACCGTGACACGCACCGGGAGTGGGCCGCGCTGGCCGCGCCCCGGAAGCCGTGGGTGGTCCGGCGCCGCCGTCCGCTGGCGGCCGTCGGCGGTGTGCTCGCCCTCGCCCTGGTGGCCGCGTCCGGAGCGGCCGTCCTGCTGCGGGAGGACACGGCGGACGGCGGTACCGGCGGCGAGGACGCGACCGCGCAGGCCGGGGACGGGACGGCCGGGGACGCGGCGGACGGGAGCGGGACGTCCGGGGACGTGGCGGACGGGAGCGGGACGTCCGACGCGGCCAACGGCACCTCGGCCGCCACCGTGCCCGACGACGTCCCCGAGGAGTACCGCGACCTCTACGAGACCGGCGTGGTCGCGGTGGAGCCGGTCGCGGCCGAGGAAGGCCCGGCCGTGGTGCGCGGCCTCGCCCCGGCGGAGGGCGGGGCGGGGGCAGCGGGCCTGGACCAGCTCCGGCTCACCTTCCTCGACGCCCGGGAGACCGGCAGTGAACTGAACGCGATGGAACTCACGATCCGGGCGGAGTACCTGCCCGGTTTCGGCGAACTGCGCCTGCACAGCAGCGACTTCGCCCTGGTGACGGCGTCCGGCCCGCCTGAGGCGTCCGCACTGCGACGTCCGGGCAGCACGGGGGTGCTCGCCGCCCTCGGTCCGGAGGAGCCCGACGCCGAGTTCACGGTGACCTTCCTGGACACCAACCGGGACGCCGACCCCACCTCCTCCCTCCCCTCGGCGACCCGAGGAGTCGTCTTCTACCTCCCGGGCGAGGCGGTGCCCGACGACGGTCCGGCCGTCCCCGAAGGCCTCGGCGGAGTCTGCTCCGAGAGCGACGGAGAGTCGGCGGTCGGGCAGGCCCCCGAATTCCGGTTGAGCGCCTATGACCCCGTCGCCGCCGCCGGAGTCCCCGTGGACGGCTGCGACTTCACGATCACCGGGCAGTGAACATCGGCCAGGAGAGGAACCAGGTGACCCCCACACGTCCCCCGTTCGACAGAGACCACCTGCCGCCGGGCATCGACCCGCCGAGCCCGCAGGACCCCGAGGCGTTGGGCCGGTACCGCGTCGTCGGCCGGATCGGCGCGGGCGGCATGGGCGCGGTCTACGCGGGTGTGGACGAGGCGGGCGGCTGTGCGGCGGTGAAGGTGATCCACCCGCAGTTCGCCGCCGACGCCGAGTTCCTGGCCCGCTTCGCCCGGGAGGTGGACCTGGTCTCCCGGGTCCGGGGCACCTGCACGGCGGCGTTCTACGAGGCCGACGTGAACGCCGGGACCCCGTGGCTGGCCACCGAGTACGTGCGCGGCCTGCCACTGCGCGGCCACGTGCGGGAGAACGGTGTCCTCACCGGCGGCGTCCTGCTCGCGCTGGCGGTCGGGCTCGCCGAGGGACTGTCCGCGATCCACGGGGCCGGGGTGGTGCACCGCGACCTCAAACCCGGCAACGTCATCATGTCCCCGACCGGCCCCAAGGTGCTGGACTTCGGCATCGCGCGCACGGTCGACGGCACGGCCCTGACGAAGACGGGCGGGCTGGTCGGCACACCCGGCTGGGCGGCGCCCGAACTGTTCGACGGTGTCGAGGCCACGGACCGCTCGGACATGTTCGCCTGGGGCGGCATGGTGGCCTTCGCCGCCACCGGCCGCAACCCCTTCGGCACCGGTGCCGCCGACGCCCTCGTCCACCGCACCCGCCGGGAGCAACCCGACCTCGACGGCGTGCCGCCGGAGCTGCTGGGCCTCGTGCGCCGCTCGATGGACAAGGACCCGGCCCGGCGCCCCACGGCGGAGCGGGCCCTCGCCGAACTCACCTCGCGGTGGAGCGCGACCCGTGTCCAGCCGCTGCCGCACGACCTCCCGGCTCCCCACCGGCCGTCGCCCCAGGGCGGCGGAGCGGAGGGGGAGGCCCCACCGGCTCCGACGGCGGGCTTCGGCCCGGTCCCGCCCACCGAGATCGTTCCCGCCCTGCTGGCGACCGAGTGGCGCGGGATCACCGCGCCCGAACCCCGCCGGATCCGCCGCGGTCGCCGGTGGCCGGTCGTCGCGGCCGCCGCCACGGCCGCCGTCCTGGTCGCGGCCCTGGTGGCGGTGTGGCTGGTCGCGGACCCGACGATCCCCGGCGCGGACGACCCGTCGGCCGCGGTGACGGACACGGGGCAGGACGGTGGTGACGGCGGTTCGGACGGCGGTTCGGACGGCGGCGATGGTTCGGGCGAGGCGGCGGTGGACGACGGGGCGGCCCGTGTCGCGCAAGCGAGGCGGCTCGCCCTGGACGCCACCAGCTTCGAGGCCTACTACGGCATGACGGTCGGCGGCGACGGGTCGGAGGTCTACCAGCTGTACCGATACGAGGAGGAACCCGAGCCCGTCTACCTCCAGACCTCCCCGGCCGGCCCGGCGACCTCGGAGGTCATGTACCTCGGTGCGGGGCTGGACGACACGGTCTTCCGGACCATCAGCAGCCTGACCGGGGATACGGAGGTCGGCCCGTACTACCGGAACCCCGGCGCGGACCCCTCCATGACCGAGCACGCCTACCGTGAGCGGCTCGTCGACGACCTCGATCTGGCGGCGGAGTCCGGGAGCGGCGTCGAGTACCTCGGTACGAGCGGCGCGCCGGTGACGCTCCAGTACCCGCCGGAGGAGATGGGCGGCATGGCCGGTCTGGAGGGGATCAACGGGCACCACTACACCGGCGCCTACAGCAAGGAGGTGTCCGGCTCCGGGGACACGAGCGTGGGGATGGTCGAGCACACCTTCGACCTGTGGCTCGACGAGGAGGGGTACCCCCTGCTGTTCACCGTCTACTCCGAGCCCGACTTCGGCAGCGGTCCGGTGCCCGGCACCGACACCACGGTCTACGTGAGCTTCAACGAGGACGTGGACATCGAGGTCCCCGACGAGTCCGAGATCGAGCCGGACCAGCCCGGTTTCTGATCCGCCGACCGGTGCCGGGCGCGCCCCCTCGCGCCCGGCACCGGCCCGGGACCGCCTCCGCGTCCCTACTCGCCCCGCAGGCCGTCCTTGAGGAACCGCACCTGCAACAGCAGCAGGTTCTCCGCCACCACCGGGTCCGACGGCGAGTGCGTCACCCCCGACAGCGGCAGCACGGTGTGCGGCTTCCCGGCCGCCAACAGGGCCGAGGACATCCGCTGCGTGTGCGCGAACACCACGTTGTCGTCGGACAGCCCGTGGATCATCATCAGCGGGCGCTCCAGCTTGCCCGCGTCCTCCAGCAGCGAACTGCGTTCGTAGGCCTCCGGCTCCCCCTCCGGGGTGCCCAGGTAGCGCTCGGTGTAGTGGGTGTCGTACAGGCGCCAGTCGATCACCGGCGCGCCCGCCACCGCGGCGTGGAACACGTCCGGGCGGCGCAGGACCGCCAGCGCCGCCAGGTAGCCGCCGAACGACCAGCCGTGGATGCCCACCCGCGAGGTGTCCAGGCAGTCGAACCGCTCCGCCGCGTCCCGCAGCGCGTCCACCTGGTCCTCCAGGACCGGGGCGGCGAGGTCCAGGTGCACGGACTGCTCCCACTCCACGCCCACGCCCGGGGTGCCCCGGCCGTCGGCGATGAGGACCGCGAACCCCTGCTCGGCGAACCACTGCGCGCTCAGGTATGCTCCGCGCGCGTTGAGCACCCGCTGCGCGTGCGGACCGCCGTAGGGCGCCATCAGCACCGGCAGGGGGCGCCCGCCGTCCTGGTACCACGACGGCAGCACCAGCGCGCAGGGGATCTCCCGCGCGCCCGCGCGCCACGTGGTCACCCGCGGGTCCGGCAGGTCCGGGGCCTCGGCCAGGCTGGCGATCTCGGTCACCGCCCGCCGGGTCTCCGTGCTCGCGTTGCGCAGCACCAGCGTGCGCACACCCGGGAAGTCCATCGACCGGTGCTGCACGACCAACGTGTCGCCCCGCAGCCGCCCCGACCGCAGACCGCTGTGCGCCACGGCGTCCGTGGACTGAGAACAGCCGTGGCCGGGCAGCTCCACCGGCGCCGACAGCCCCGTGCCCAGGTCCACCAGCCACAGGGACACGTCCCCGGGCCGCCCCGCGGGCGACCCCGAGTACAGGATCCGGTCGCCGTCCACGTCCACCACGCCGCGCACGTACACGTCGGCCGGGCTGACCGCACGCCCGTCCGCGTACACGCGGCGCGCGCCGCCGTCGGCGTCCCGCGCGATCCACACCAGGGCGCCGCCGGAGGTGTGGGCCGGGACGCCCGGCATGATCTCCACCCACACGTCGTCGGTGTCCGTGCGGACCTCGGCCACCAGCCCGGTGTCCGGGTCGGCGCTGAACAGGGTGAGGGTGCGCTGGTCCCGGCTCTGCCCGGTGAACACCACGGTCGCGTTGCCGTCCGGGCCCGTGGTCCATCCGGCCGTGGGCAGGTAGGGCAGCGCCTCGTGGTCCCACTCCACCCACACCGGAGCGGGCGGCCCGGACGTGCGGTGGGCGGCGGAGGACGCCACCGGCAGCACCGCCAGGCGCACGGCCGGGTTGTCCGTGCCCGCCGCCGGGTAGCGCAGCGCCGTGGGCTCCTGCTCGGGACTGGCCGGGTCGTCCACGTACCAGCGCCCGACCGCGGACTCGTCGACCCGGGTGGCCAGCAGCGCCGAGCCGTCCGGTGCCCACCAGAACCCGCGGATCCGGTCCATCTCCTCGGCGGCGACGAAGTCCGCCAGACCCCACGTCACGTGCTCGCCGTCGTCCTGCGCCAGGATCCGGTCACCGTGGTCGTCCGCGGCGCCCGCGATGTCGATGACGCGCAGCGCTCCGCCGCTGACGTAGGCCACGCGGTCGCCTCGGGGGGAGATCCGGGGGTCGACGACGGGTGTGGTGGCGGGCAGCTCGCGCGGGTCGGCGTCGTCGCCCACCAGGTCGACGTAGAACAGCCGCCCGGACAGGGCGAAGACCGCGCGGGTGAACGCCTCGTCCACGGAGTAGGACACGATGCCGCCGCCGCTCTCGCGCAGCCGCTCCCGGCGGGCGCGCTCCTCGGGCGGCAGGTTCTCGTCGTCCGCGCCGAGCGCGTGCGGGTCGGCCAGGACGGCGTCCGTGCCGCGTTCGGCGTCGTGGACCCACAGGCAGGTGGCGGTGTCGACACCGTCGCGTCCCCGGAGGAAGGCGACGCGCTCCCCGTTCGGGGAGATCTGGAAGGCACGCGGCACACCGGTGGTGAAGCGGCGGGTTCGGGCGAGTTGGCGAGGAAAGCTCATGGCCCGATTGTGGCCCAGATCGGCGGCGGCCGGCGCACGCGGTCGCGGCGGGCGGGGGCGGTGACGAGGGGACACGCCCGTGTGGCCGGTATTGTTCGCTACGTGATGGACAGGCGACTCATGATGGTGCACGCGCACCCCGACGACGAGAGCATCGTCACCGGTGCCACGCTGGCGAAGTACGCGGCAGAGGGGGTCGGCGTCACCCTGGTGACCTGCACCCTGGGTGAGGAGGGCGAGGTCATCCCCGACGACCTCGCGCACCTGGCCGCCGACCGCGAGGACGCCCTCGGGGAGTACCGCGTCGGCGAGTTGGACAAGGCCTGTGTCGCGCTGGGCGTGCGCGACCACCGCTTCCTCGGCGGCGCCGGCTACTACCGGGACTCCGGGATGATGGGCGGTCCGGCCAACGACCACCCCCGGGCGTTCTGGGGCGCCGACGTGGAGGAGGCCGCCCGACTGCTGGCCGAGCTCATCCGCGAGGTCCGCCCGCACGTGGTGGTCGGCTACGACGAGCACGGCGGCTACGGCCACCCCGACCACATCCAGGCGCACAGGGTGACCCGCCGCGGCTGTGTCAAGGCCGCCGAGCGCGCGATGCCGGGCACGCCCTGGCAGGTCCGCAAGCTCTACGCGATCGCCCAGCCGGTGTCGCGGATCGAGGCGGTCATCGAGCGCATGGCGGAGGAAGCCGGCCCGTTCACACCGCCCGCCCAGGTGTCCGACATCGCGCGCGGCACACCGGACGCGCTGGTGACCACGCAGGTGGACGCCACCGACCACTGGGCCGCCAAGACCCTGGCGATGCGCGCCCACGCCACGCAGATCTCCGTGGACGGTGAGCGGTTCGCGCTGTCCAACGGCATCGCCCAGGAGATCGACGCCGTCGAGTACTACACCCTCCTCCTGGGGCCGACGCCGCGCCTCCACCCGGGTGAGTACGAGACCGACCTCTTCGCGGGCCTGTGAGCCGCCCGGTGAGCGGTGCCGTGGGAGGTCCGGTGGGTTCCGGGGACGCGGGCGGTCCGGCCGCCGCCGCGCCCGCGACCGCGACGTCCGGTCGTCTGTCCGGGGTCCTGTCAGCGGTCCTGACCGTCCTCACCTGCGCCGTCCTGTTGGCGCTCGGGGTCGGGGCCGGGCTGCTCGGCTCGTTCGGCGCGGGATGGCTCACCCGCTACTGGGACGCCGGGGCGGTCCCGCAGGCCCTGGCGGGAGCCGGGCTGCTCGCCTTCGTGGCGCTGCTCTACGGGGTCTGCCGCCTGGTGGCCTGGGGGAGCCGGCGCCAGTCGCCCGCGCTGGCGTTCGCCGTCGGCTACCTGGCCGCGCTGGTGGCCCTGGTCGCCTACGTCCCCGGCGGTGACGTCGTCATCACCGGCCACCTCCTGCACTACGGGTACCTGTTCGGCACCATGCTGGCGCTGGTGATCGGCGTCGTGCACAGCGGGCTGAGCCGGTTCCCGAGCCGTCCGGCGCCCGCGCGGTAGCGCGCCCGCGCCCGGGTGGGCGGCGGCGCGCCGGGGGCGGAACCGAGTTCGCGGAATCTCGGCCGTGGGATCCGGACCACAGAGCGGAACCCCAGATCTCGGGATCCGGTCCGCGCGATCCGGACCACAGAATCGGCCCGCAGGGCCGGGCCGCGGGATCCGGGCCGCGCGGTCAGCCCCAGAAGCGCAGCAGGAGCTGGCCGTGGAAGACCATGCCGGACACGGCCGGGTTGGGCAGGATCCTCTCCAGCAGCGTGTACAGCAGGCCGAAGAAGCCCTGGTTGACGACCGGGAACCAGAGCACCGCGAAGACGGCGACCGAGCCGAACAGCGCGTTGGTCCGGGCGGTGCCGATCCAGCGGCCCCGGAGGAACGCCGCCAGCACCTCGAACCCGTCGAGTCCGGGCACCGGGAGCAGGTTGACCAGGGCGGCGGTGAGGTTCGCGAAGCACAGGAACGCCATGGCGGCGATCGCCCAGTTCGTGGTGTCGTTGCCCGGAGGCACCAGGACCGACACGGTCACCGCGAGCACGGCCGCGAGCAGCAGACTGGCCAGCGGACCGGCGAGCGCGACCGCGACGCGGCGGCCCGGTGTGCGGATCCGGTCCCAGTCGACGTAGGTGGGCGGACCCGTCATGCCGAACGCGCCTAGCCCGAGGTAGAGCACCGGCAGGACCAGTCCCGCGAAGGTCTCGCGGTAGGTGAAGGGGTTGAACCGGAGGTAGCCGCCGCCGCGCAGCGAGCGGTCCCCGGCCAGGTGGGCGGCGAGCGCGTGCGCGAACTCGTGCACCGCGACGGAGACGATCCAGCCCAGCAGGATGAGCAGCGGCGGGATCAGCGGGGTGACGGGGGTGCCCTCCTCGACCCAGTCCAGCTCGACCGCGGTCCAGGACAGCCACCCGGCGAACCCGGCCAGGCCCAGCAGCAGGACGAACACCGGACTGGGCAGGAAGTCCGCCCATCCGGGGGTACGCCCGGACGCCTCGGCGCCGTTCTCGGTGTCCGTGGCGGTCCCGTCGCCTTCCGCCGCGCCGCCGTTCTCGGCTACCTCGGTGGTCGCGCCGCCCTCGCGGCGCTCGGCGTCCTCGGCGGTCGCCGTCGCCCCGTCCGCGGACGGCTCCTCCGCGGAGTCGTCGAGGTGGGTCCGGCTCGGCACGTTCAGCGCGTCCTCGGGCATCTTCTCCCACGGGTCGACGCCGCGTGCCTGGTCCGGGGCGGGCTCGGACGCGTCGGTCGTCTCCGCCGGGTGCGGCGGCTCGGGCGTGGGCATGGTGCTCCTGCTGGTCGCGGGTCGTTCGCGCTCCAGAGTAGGCCCTGGTGCGCACCCGACCGCAGCGGGTCGTCGTTCGGCGGGGCGGCGGGTCGGCGGCGAGATCGGGCGGCGGTTCGGCGGGGCCGCCGGAAATGTCGTAGGCCGCCGGGAGAATGGGGATCACACCGCAGCGAAGGAGATTCCCATGTCGTTCCAGGCCTACCTCGACACGATCGAGGACAAGACGGGACTCGTCCCGCGCGCCCTCGTGGACCTCGCCAAGGAGCGGGGCTACGACGCCCCGTCCGTCAAGGCGGGCACCATCGTCCAGTGGCTGGCCGACGACTACGGGCTCGGACGCGGCCACGCGATGGCACTGGTCCACGTCATCAAGAAGGGTCCGCGGATCAGCGCCAAGCACGTGGGCACCGACGGCACCCACCGCGACGAGTCCACCGAGCTCTGGCTGGACGGGAAGGCGACCCGCCCGAGCCCCGCGTAGGCAGGGGCCCCGCCCGGGGGCCCGCCGACACCGCCGGGGGAACCGCACCCGACGTCGCGTGGACCGGGGCCGACCCGGCCCGGGGCCCGCGTGGTCCGGGGCTGATCGCTCCGGGGGTCCGCGCAGGCAGGGGCCGACCCGGCCCGGGTCCGCCGAGGGAACCGTGCCCGAGGTTCCACCGGAGCGGCGCGCGGCGCTCCGTCCGCGCGCGACCCGGTCCTCCCGTCACCCGAGGAGAACGCGCGGCACGACCGCCGGGGCGACGCGTGTCCGGCGGCTACCCGCCGGGCACGCCCTAGACGACGGCCCGGGGCGCCACGGCGGACTGGTGCAGGCAGGCGATCGCGAACGCCCGGCCCGGGACGGTCAGTTCGCGGTGCCCGTCGCCGTCGTCCTCGGTGAGCAGCCCCAGCGTCTCCAGCAGCCAGCCCACCGCCATCACCATCGCGCGCAACTGGTCCGAGGCGGCGTCGGCGGTCCGGCCGTGCGCGGCCGCGTGCCGGCCCGCCGCCACCGGCGGCTCCACCGGGACCCAGCCGTACTCGGTGAGCGTGCGCTCGGCCGCGGACACGTCGGACTCGCCCCGCCGGGCGTGCGACCCCGCCCCCTGCGGCGAACGCGTGAGCAGCAGGCCCAGGAAGGTCTCCGCCGCGGCCTGCTCCACTCCTCCGGTCCGGCACAGCGTCTGGGTCGCGGCCCGCCACAGCGCCTCGGGGTCCTCCCGCAGCTGGCGTCCGCGCCGGGTCAGGACCAGCCTGCGGCCCGACCGGCGCACCGCGCGCATGGCGCGCAGCACCTGGTGCAGGGTGATGAGCTGGGTGGCGTCGGTCTCACTGCGCGGCGGGTCGGGCGAGGTCCGCCAACCGAAGTCGGCGCACATCTGCCGCACCACGCCGGGCGCGATGTAGCCGATCTGGGTGAGCACGATCCCGTCCGCCGCCAGGTCCAGCAGCTTCTGCAGCGGCGCCATCGCCCGTTCGGCGGAGCGCGGCGCGTCCGCCCCGGCGATGATCTCCCCGACCAGCGGCCACAGGCGCTCCCGGTGCGGGTGCGCCGACGAGCCCAGCCAGGCGCGGACCCGCTCCTCGCGGACGCGGTCCAGATGGCTCAGCCCCTGGTGGTCGGGCCGGGTCAGGAACGACCGGGTGAACCGCTCCTGGGCCGGACGCCATCCGAGCTTGCCCGGGCGCACGTCGCCCAGCGAGATCGCCAGCTCCAGCGCGGCGGCGGTCTCGCGCCTCGCCAGGATCTCGGCGTCGCCCACCGCCGTGCCCCACGTGAGTTCGGGCAGGTCGGGGGGCTCCACTCCGGACTCCCACATCAGCCGCTCGAACATGGCCAGCCCCGCGTCGTGGTCGCGCGCGTAGACGGTCAGGACGGTCGTCGTCTCCGCCGACTTGCAGATCTGTGCGTAGCGGTGCAGCTGGAGGAGGTCGAAGAGCTGGCTGAGGGAGCGCGCGGCGAGCCGCTGGTCCTGTGCCGAACCCTGGAACCGCACGGGCAGCTCGAACCAGCAGAACCGCTGCACGGCGTGCTGGTCGATCCGTTCCAGTTCCTGCCCCGGCGCCAACGCGTCCAGTGCGAGCCGGGCCATGCCGGCGGACCGCTCGTCCCTGCGCGCCAACTCGGCGAGGGCGGACGCGACGGCTTCGCGCATGATGGCGCTCACCACCTCCTGAGGGGAATCGAGCTGAGGCTGAGCCGACTCTTACCCCGGACGGGCCGAAAAATGCCTGTGTTCAGGCACGACATGAGCTCTCAGGGGGTCTCGGGCGGCCGTCCGCCACGCCGCCGCGGGGGGACGGGGGGAACGACGCGGCTCGCGGCGATGTCGGACTCGGCGATCTCCACCGACGACCCGTCGCGGCGCCGCAGTGTGAGGACGTGGTCCGCCCAGGACTCCACGACTCCGACGATATCGGTGAAGCCGCCCTCGGGGAGGCGGATCCGCACCGACACGCGGTGACCGACGTCGTCCGGAACGATGCGATGGACGAGTCGTCCTCTCATGTGCATGGAACCGGACCCCCGATTGTGCGCTGGCAGTTCTTCGACGCCATACTAGGAGGACGACATCTGTGCCATTTGCTTGCAGAGCCCGGAGCAGCGCGGACGGCGCCCGCACGCCGCTCCGTCCCGAGGCCCTGAAGGTCCCCGCCTCCCCCGTGGACCGCGGGGGTGAGACAAGGAGTACGACGTGACCTACGTCATCGCGCAGCCCTGCGTCGATGTGCTGGACAAGGCGTGCATTGACGAGTGCCCCGTGGACTGCATCTACGAGGGCGACCGGATGCTGTACATCCACCCGGACGAGTGCGTCGACTGCGGTGCGTGCGAGCCGGTCTGCCCGGTCGAGGCCATCTACTACGAGGACGACCTGCCCGAGCAGTGGTCGGACTACTACAAGGCCAACGTCGACTTCTTCGACGACCTCGGCTCGCCGGGCGGCGCCTCGAAGGTCGGCAAGATCGACCGCGACCACCCGCTCATCGCCAAGCTCCCGCCGCAGGCCGAGTAGCGGGCGCAACGTCCGGCTCCCCACCCCACTGGCGCAGAGGGTGCGCGGACGCGCGGATCAGAGCGTGACGTGTCGCGCCGACCCCCGGGCGGGGTCGGCGCGACGCTTGTCGTGAGCAACCGACACTGGAGTGTGCACCGATGGCAGACCGGCGACCCGTGACCGACCGGCTCCCCACCTTTCCCTGGGACCGGCTGGCGCCCTACAAGGCGACGGCGGCCGCGCACCCGGACGGCATCGCCGACCTGTCGGTGGGCACCCCCGTCGATCCGGTGCCCGCGTCCGTCCAGAGCGCCCTGGCAGCCTCCGCCGACACGCCCGGCTACCCGCTCACCTGGGGTACCGCCGAGCTGCGGGCGTCGATCGCCGCGTGGCTGGAGCGCCGCCACGGGGTCCGTGTCGCCGAGGGCGCCGTCCTGCCCACAGTGGGCTCCAAGGAACTGGTCGCCTGGCTGCCGACGCTGCTCGGACTGGGCGTGGGACACACCGTCGTCCACCCCGAACTCGCCTACCCCACCTACGACATCGGCGCCCGCCTGGCCGGGGCGGCCCCCGTCCCCGCCGACGGCCTCGCCTCCCTGGGCCCCGCGCCCGTCGAACTGGTGTGGGTCAACTCGCCCAGCAACCCGACCGGGCGCGTCCTGGGCGCCGCCCACCTGCGCAAGGTCGTGGAGTGGGCCCGTGAGCGCGGCGCGATCGTGGCCTCCGACGAGTGCTACCTCGATCTCGGCTGGGACGGTGCCGAGCCGCTGTCGATCCTGCACCCCGACGTGTGCGGCGGATCCCACGACAACCTGCTCGCCGTGCACTCGCTGTCCAAGCGCTCCAACCTCGCCGGTTACCGCGCCGCGTTCGTGGCGGGCGACCCCGCCCTGGTCGGTGAGCTGCTGGCCGTGCGCAAGCACGCGGGCATGATCGTCCCGGCCCCGGTCCAGGCGGCCATGCGGGCCGCGCTCGACGACGACTCCCACGCGGCCGAGCAGAAGGAGCGCTACCGCGCCCGCCGCGACCGGCTGCGGGCCGCCTTCGAGGGCGCGGGCTGGCGGATCGAGCACTCCGACGCGGGCCTGTACCTGTGGGCGAGCCATCCCGGCCACGACGCCTGGGGCGCGGTCGCCGAGCTCGCCGAGCGCGGCGTCCTGGTGGCGCCCGGCGAGTTCTACGGCGCCGCCGGGGCCGGGCACGTCCGGGTGGCCTTCACGGCCACCGACGAGCGCGTCGAGGCCGCGGCCAAGCGCCTGTCCTGAGCCCCGGCCAGGGGACGGCGGGTCCCGCACGATCCGTCGGCGCCTCCGCCGCGTTCCCGGCGCTCTCGCCCGAGGGCTCGGGGGCACTTCACGCCGGGGCCTTCGCCGCCGCTCGTGCCCGCGCCGTCGCCCGCCACCCCTGTGGTCAGGGTGAACGGGACCGCTTCGATCGGGCGCCGGGGCCGCGCGGACCCCGGCGCCCTCGCGTGGGACGTCCCTACTTGAGCAGCAGGCGGCCCTCGGTGTCGACGTCCTCCAGGGCGACCCACCCCGCGGTGCCGGGACCGCCGTCGGTGGCGTGCCAGCGCTGGTCTCCGTAGGTGACCGTGCTCAGCCCGTACTCGTCGGCGTGGGTGACGGCCCAGATCGCCATCGCCCAGCCGAGGTCCCCGGTCTCGTGCCCCTGCACCTCGGGCAGGGCCGTGGGGTCGGTGCCGAAGACCCGGGTCATCTCCGCCCGCACGTCCTCGGTGCCGGAACCGGCGTCCCGGATCTCGGCCAGCCCCTCGGCGTCGAACCAGCAGGTCACGGCCGGTCCGCGATCACCGGTGAACACCTCGGCCATCCGCTCGGACAGCCCCTCGTGCTGGTCGTAGGCGAAGCCGTCGGCACTGCGCTGGACCGCCTGGGCGGCCTCGAACACCGGAAGCTCCTGCCAGCCGTCGACCTGGACCAGCTCCTCGTAGAACGCGGCGCTGGAGGTCACCGGGTCGAGGATCTGGTCCGGCTCCCCCCACTCCTGGGACGGGCGCTGCTGGAACAGGCCCAACGAGTCGCGGTCGCCGTACTCCAGGTTGTAGAACGTCGACTCCTGCCAGACGGTCGCGTAGGCGATGGTCACCGCCTCGTCCGGCAGGTTCCGGCTGAAGGCGACACCGCCGACCGTGGCGGCGTTCACCGCCTGGTCGATCTCCATGTCGTACTTGCCGTCGGACAGCTCCAGGCGGCAGCCGGGCTCGACCTCGGGCTCGGAGTCGATGGGCTCGATCGTGGTCAGCACGTAGTAGGCCCCCGCGACGATCACGCCGCACGCGAGGGTCAGGGACAACAGGATCTTGACGAATGCGGAGATCCTTCGGCGTTTACTGGGCACGGGCGTACCATCGGCTAGGCAACGGGTGGGGTCGCGCCACGGGAGGCTGGCTCCGTCGGCGCACGGGACGCGCAGGCGCCACGGCCCGCATTGTAGTCGGCGCGCCGGACCGCACCAGGGCGGCGGCGTCGCACTCGCCGGAAGCGGCTAACGTGGGTGCACATGACCAGCTCGTACACAAGCCCGCTGCCCGACCAGATCGACGAACTCTGGGAGCAGCGCTCCACGCTGACACCCGACCACTCCGAGGCGCGCTCCGTCATCACCGGCGCCATCGACCAGATCGACGAGGGCAAGGCCCGCGTGGCCTTCGTCGACCCCACCACGGACGCCGTCGTGGTCGACGAGCGCGCCAAGCGCTCCATCCTGCTCGGCTTCAAGGTCCTGGACATGAAGGAGTCGCACGTCGGCGACTTCTACCACCACGACCGCATGCCGCTCAAGACCCGTTTCGACGGTGTCCGCGTGGTCGCCGGCGCGATCGCCCGCTGGGGCTCCTACCTCGCCCCGGGCGTCGTGCTCATGCCGTCGTTCACCAACATCGGCGCCTACGTCGGCTCCGGCACGATGGTCGACACCTGGGCCACGGTCGGCTCCTGCGCGCAGGTCGGCGAGAACGTCCACCTGTCCGGCGGCGTCGGCGTCGGCGGCGTCCTGGAGCCCCCGCAGGCCTCCCCGGTCATCATCGAGGACGACGCCTTCCTGGGCTCGCGCAGCATGGTCGTCGAGGGCGCCCGCGTGCGCACCGGCGCCAAGCTGGGCGCGGGCACGATCCTCACCTCGTCCACGCGCGTGTTCGACGCGGAGACCGGCGAGGAGCTGGCGCGCGGCGAGGCCCCCGCCTGGTCGGTGTGCGTCACCGCCAACCGCGCCAAGAGCTTCCCCGGCGGCGAGTTCGGCATGCCGGTGCTGCTCGTGCTCAAGCGCCTCCAGGAGGGCGAGGAGCACGACAAGCTGGCCCTGAACGACCTGCTGCGCGAGCACGGCGTCAACGCCTGACCCGGCACCGCGGCCACCGGGGCGCCTCTTCCACACCGGAGGGGGCGCTCCGCCGTTTCCGGGCCTACGCTGGTCATCGCGCGGGCACCGCGCCGTGGACGACGACCTGACCGGAGAGACCATGCTGGACCTGACCTCGGACGCGGCCGACCTGACCGCCGCCCTCGTCGACATCCGTTCCGAGAGCGGTGACGAGAAGATCCTGGCCGACGCGGTCGAGGACGCCCTCTCCGCTCTGGACCACCTCACCGTGACCCGGGACGGTGACGCCGTGGTCGCCCGCACCAACCTGGGCCGCCCCCGGCGCGTGGTGGTGGCCGGGCACATCGACACCGTCCCCATCGCGGACAACGTGCCCTCGTACGTCGCCGACGGCCGCCTGTACGGCTGCGGCACGAGCGACATGAAGGCCGGGGTGGCCGTCCAGCTCAAGCTCGCCGCCCTGGTCTCCGAGCCCGTGCACGACGTCACCTACGTCTTCTACGACAACGAGGAGGTCGACGCCTCGCGCAACGGCCTCCTGCGCCTGGCCCGCAACCACCCCGAGTGGCTGGCCGGGGACTTCGCCATCCTGATGGAGCCCACCGACGGCGTCATCGAGGGCGGCTGCCAGGGCACCATGCGGGTGGAGGTCGTGGCCACGGGCAAGCGGTCGCACAGCGCCCGCTCGTGGATGGGCGAGAACGCCATCCACGGCGCCGGGGCGATCCTGGACGTCCTGCGCGCCTACACGCCCCGTGAGCCCGAGGTGGAGGGCCTGCGCTTCCACGAGGGCCTCAACGCGGTGTTCGTCCGCGGCGGGGTCGCGGGCAACGTCATCCCCGACGAGTGCGTGGTCACGGTCAACTACCGCTTCGCCCCGGACCTGTCGCTGTCCGACGCCGAGGCGCACCTGCGCGAGGTCTTCGACGGCTTCGAGGTGCGGGTCGTGGACGCCTCCGCCGCCGCCCGGCCCGGCCTGGACGACCCCTCGGCCGCGGCGTTCGTCGACGCGGTCGGGGAGGGGCGGGCGCGGGCCAAGCTCGGCTGGACCGACGTGTCCCGCTTCTCCGAACTGGGCGTGCCCGCCGTCAACTACGGTCCCGGCGACCCGACGCTGGCGCACACCAAGGACGAGTACTCCGAGATCGCGCCGATCCGCGAGGCCGAGAAGCGCATGGTCGACTGGCTGACCGGCGACCGGTGAGCGTCCTCCGGTCGGCGGGCGGGTGCCCGCTGACCTCGAACGGGCCGCATGTGGCCATCGGCGTGTCACATGCGGTTCAGGTGTGAGTGCGGCGGGCGCGGATAGGTTGACGGGCATGACGGAAGAAGAGCAGTACAGGCACGTCGGTCCGCTCACCTACCGCGGCCGTGCCGTCCCCAACACCACCACCGACCAGCGCCTCCTCGACGCCCGCGGCCCGAGCGACTGGGTGCACACCGACCCCTGGCGTGTGCTGCGCATCCAGTCGGAGTTCGTCGAGGGCTTCGGCCTGCTGTCGGAGCTGCCGTCGGCGGTGAGCGTGTTCGGATCGGCGCGGATCCGGCCCGGTTCGGAGTACTACGAGCTCGGGGTCACCATGGGCGCCAAGCTCGCCGAGGCCGGGTACGCCACCATCACGGGCGGCGGCCCGGGGATGATGGAGGCCGCCAACAAGGGGGCGCAGGACGCGGGGGGCATGTCCGTCGGTCTGGGGATCGAGCTGCCGTTCGAGCAGTCCCTCAACCCCTACATCGACGTGGGCATGACCTTCCGCTACTTCTTCGTGCGCAAGACGATGTTCGTGAAGTACGCGCAGGCGTTCGTCGTGCTGCCCGGGGGCTTCGGAACGCTGGACGAACTCTTCGAGGCCATCACCCTCGTCCAGACCAACAAGGTCACCCGGTTCCCCGTGGTGCTGGTCGGCCGGTCGTTCTGGGCCGGGATGCGCGAGTGGATCGAGTCCAGCCTCCTGGAGAACAAGCTGATCAACCCCGGTGACATGGACCTGCTGCAGATGACCGACGACCCCGACGAGGTCGTCGACATCATCCGCAAGTCCCACCTGGACATCGCCCAGCAGCAGAGCGAGGCCGCGCGGCGGGCTCCGGGCCCCCAGCAGTAAGGAGGGGACCGGGTCGGGGGAGGCGTGTGGCACGATCGGACCGTGCCTGTCTTCATCATGATCCTGGTTGCCCTGGCCGCTCTGGCCGTGCTCGTCGGCGTGGTCTACGTCGTGCTCGGCAAGGGTGGGCGGCTCGCCCGCGTCGAGGCCGACTACCCCCCGCTGGACCTGCCCGAGGACGGCGCGATCAGGCCGCCGGACCTGAACCGCCTGGTGCTGCCGCTCGCCATGTGGGGCTACCACGTGCGGGCGGTGGACGAGCTGCTGGTGCGGCTCGCCGCGACGCTGCGCGCCCGGGAGGAGCGGATCCAGGACCTGGAGTGGCGCCTCTCCCGCCTGGACCCCTCCTACGTCCCCGAGGGGACGGGTCCCGGCCGGACCACCCGCCTTCCGGGGGACGCGTACGCGCCGGAGCGGGGCACCGGCTCCGAGCCCGGCAACTGGTCGGAGCAGGCGTCGCCGACCTGGCCGGGCGCCGCCGCCGAGCCCCGGTCAGAGGGGCGAGCGGAGGGACCGGCCGGTGCCGATTCGGTGTTCGAGTCCCGAGCCGAGGGGTTTTCGGACGGACCGGCCCGCGGGGATTCCGTGTTCGAGCCGCGGTCCGGGGGCCGCGCGTACGGACCGCCTCGCTCGGATTCCGCCGCCGGGTCCCGGTCCGGGGGGATTTCGGACGGACCGGCCCGCGCGGACTCCCCACCGGAGCCGGGCGGCACACCGCGGCCGGACGACGCCTCCCCACCGGAGGCCGCCTCGGAGCCGGAACCGCGGGAGGCCGCGGGCGACCGCCGCGAGCAGGGCTGACGCCGCCGGATATGTCACGCATCACACCGTAGGTCTCGTCGGGGCGGGTTGGCCCGGGTGCGCGTGCCCTATTCTCGTTCGCTGTACATGCGTTGCCCCCGTTCCGCCGGATCGGGCGGATCGTCGTGAGGATGGCGAGGATGGACACAGCAGCCGAACTGGAATCGGGTTCCGGGGACGAGAGCGGTACCACCCCCACTCCCACGCCGGCCTCTCCCGTGACCCAGCTGTCCCTCTGGCCGCCGCCGAGGTCGACCCGGCACAGCGCCCGCCGCCGTCGCCAGGTGATCGTGGTGTCCGCCGCCGTGGCCGCCGTGCTCGCGCTCGCGGGCGGGATCGCGGCCGCGTTGACCTTTTCCGCCGACGAGTCCGGGGAGGACGCCGCCGGGGCCGGTCGGACGCACCTGGACGTGTTCGTGGGCTCCTGGTCCGGGGAGATGGTCCAGGTCGACACCGAGGGCGACTACGTCGCCGACTGGCACGCCGAGGTGCGCATCGAGGACGGCGCCGAGCGCGGCAGTACCGCGTGGACGACGTTCGCGTGCTCGGGGACGCTGGTGCAGACGGCCGCCGAGGGCGACCGGCTGGTCTACACCTACACCGAGACGGCCGACCCGCAGGACCGGTGCGTCGACGAGGCCGAGCTGACCGTCCTGCCCGACGGCGAGGGGCTGGCGGCCGAGTGGTCGTCGGTGACCCGCGAGGGCACCAGGATGATCTCCACGGGCCAGCTGGAGTGATCGCCGCCGCGCACGCGCCCGCACCGAACGGGTTTCGGTCAGGACCGATATAAGCTAACTGACCAACGATTCCTCGCAGGAGAGCGTTCGAGGCGACGGCCCGGCCGTCGCCTCGCGCACACGCAGGGGTCAACCTTCCGAGATAATGGTCGAAGGGTGATTCATGTCCCTCACGTCACACGGACACGACTCACACGGAGCCTGCCACGGTTTTCCGAGCCGAGACGACTCAGCTGACCTGCGCCGGTGCTGTGACTCGGTCACCCGCGAGGAACACCAAGAAAGGGGAATGGCATGGCGGCGATGAAGCCGAGGACCAGCGACGGGCCGATGGAGGTCACCAAGGAGGGTCGCGGCATCATCATGCGAGTCCCGCTGGAGGGCGGCGGACGCCTGGTCGTCGAGCTGACACCAGACGAGGCGGTCGAGCTCCGGGACGCGCTGAAGGGCGTCGTCGGCTAGCGGCCGGTACCGATACCGTCCCCCACCAAGGGCCGGAACGCCCTGACGACCCCCGAGGTAGACCACCTCCCGAAGAGTGAACGATTGTGAGCGGCCTGTGCCATTCGCCACGCAGATCCACCCTGTTGCGGGCAACCTCGCCGATTCCACCGCGGACCTGCTGGTCCTCCCCGTGCTCGCGGGGGACGACGGGCCCACGGCGGTCGACGGTGTCGCCGACGGCGGACTGACACAGGTGCTCCCTGCCGCGCTCCGCGATCTGTTCACGCACTACTCGCTGACCGGCAAGGCCGGTGAGCTGGTCCAGTTCCCGGTGGCCCGGGACCGCGGCCTGGTACGGCTGGCGCTTCTGGGGGTCGGCTCGGGTTCGCCCGACGACCTCCGGAAGGCCGGCGCCGCCCTGGCCCGGTCCGCGCGCGGCTCCGGGGCCGTGGCCCTGGCCTGGCCCGGGTCGGGGGAAGCGGCCGCGGTGGCCTTCGCCGAAGGCGTGCTGCTGGCCTCGTACACCTTCACGCTCAGGACCGGTGAGACCCCCAGGGCCAAGCGCCCGGCGGCCACCGTCGAGGTCGTCGGGGCCGGCGCCGCGGACCTGGCCGACGCCCTGCGCCGCGGCGGCGACCTGGCCTCGGCCACCGCCCTGGCCAGGGACCTCATCAACACGCCCTCCCTGACCAAGGACCCGGAGTGGATGGCGGGGCGGGCCCGCGAGGTCGCCGCCGAGTCCGGTCTCGACGTGCGGGTGTGGGACGACAAGGAGCTGACCGAGGACGGCTTCGGCGCGATCCTGGCCGTGGGCCAGGGCTCCGCGCGGCCCCCGCGGCTGGTGCAGCTCTCCTACACGCCCGAGAATCCGACCGCCCACGTGGTGCTGGTCGGCAAGGGCATCACGTTCGACACCGGCGGGCTCTCCCTCAAGCCCAACGACAACATGAAGCTCATGAAGACCGACATGAGCGGCTCGGCGATCGTGCTCGCCGTGCTCTCGGCGCTGCGCGCGGTCGGCGCGCGCGTGCGGGTCACCGGTCTGCTGCCGCTGGCGGAGAACGCCTTCTCCGGCGACGCCACCCGGATCGGCGACGTGCTGACCACCTACAGCGGCAAGACCGTCGAGGTGCTCAACACCGACGCCGAGGGGCGCCTGGTCCTGGCGGACGCCCTGGGCTACGCCGTCGCCGAACTCGGCCCGGACGTGATCGTGGACGTGGCCACCCTGACGGGCGCGGCCAAGGTCGCGCTGGGCACCGGCATCGGCGCCCTGTACAGCACCGACGACACGGTCGCGGCCGAGATCGAGCGCGCGGGCACCGAGTCCGCCGAGCCGCTGTGGCGGATGCCGCTGACCGAGGAGTACGTCGAGACGACGCACTCGCGGGTCGCGGACCTGGCCAACATCGGCACCCGCAAGGAGTTCGGCCCCGCGGGCGCCACGGACGCGGCGCTCTTCCTGCGCGAGTTCGTCGGCGATGTGCCCTGGGCCCACCTCGACATCGCCGGTCCCGGCCGCTCCATGAAGGAGGACGGCTTGCTCAGCAAGGGCGGGACCGCGTTCTCGACCCGGACGCTGCTGCGCTGGCTCGGGCGGTTCGGGCGCCCTTGAGACGGGGCCTTCGGTCCTTCCGGTGTGCCCGCTCGTTCCTCGCGGGCCCACCTTCAGGCCCTCCAGGACCCGTCGGCGCCCTCACTGTGCTTTCTTCGGGCCTCCGCTCGTGCCCACGCCGTCGCCCGCCACCACCCTCAACGGACGCCTACGGCGCGGACCTTCCTGCTTTGGCCCGGATCAACCCCCCTGTGGTCCCCGCGAGCGGAACCACTCACCTCTCA
Source organism: Nocardiopsis sp. NRRL B-16309 (assembly GCF_001279585.1). GTDB lineage: Bacteria > Actinomycetota > Actinomycetes > Streptosporangiales > Streptosporangiaceae > Nocardiopsis. Next base: position 155,745 of record NZ_LGEC01000027.1, read on the forward strand.
CCCCCACGGGCCCCGCAGGCGAGCAGGTGCACGCGCTAAAGCGCGAGGGCGGCGAGGAGTCCCTGGCCGATGGGCAGCAGCAGCGGGATGAGCGACTCGTCCTCGCGGACCTGCTGGATCACTTCGCGCACCGCCGTCTCGGCGGGGTCGGGCACCCGCAGCGGGCCGTCCGGCTCGGAGGGGGCGGGCGTGGCGTCGTTGAACACGACCACGCCGCCCGGGCGCAGGAGCCGCCGTGCCTCGCGCAGGTAGCGCGGCGCGGACTCCGGGTCGGCGTCCACGAACACCATGTCGTAGCCGCCGTCGGTCAGCCTCGGCAGCATCTCCAGCGCCGAGCCCCGGATGAGCCGTGCCCGTCCGGCGCCGAAACCGGCGCGGGAGAAGGCGGAGCGGGCGAACTCCTGGAACTCGGCGCGCGTGTCGACGGTGGTCAGGATGCCGTCGGGAGCCATGCCCCGCAGCAGCCAGATCCCCGACGTCCCGCATCCCGTGCCGACCTCGACCACCGCGCGGGCGCCGATCGCCGCGGCCAGGAACCGCAGGGCCGCGCCCGTGGCGGCGTCGACCGGGGCGGTCGCCGAGCGCACGCCCGCGTCGTAGGCGTCGGCCAGCGGGCCGTCCTCCATCGCGTCCTGCTCGAACCTGGCCTGCTCGCGCACCCAGGTGATCTGGGCCGCGCTCTCATCTGGACTGGCGATGACGGCCTCCCACTGCCGTGGTCACGAATGGGCGGGGACGCTGACCGGGGATGCGTCACTCATCGTGCAAGGATGGTCGCCACCAGGTCATGTCCCCGGCAAAAGACTAGCGCGTGCGTCCGGCAAACTCCGCGTGTGGCCGCGGGAACTTCGCGGGGCCGGATAGCGTTGAATCCGGATGAACGTACGTTGATCGCCACGAAGCAACTCCCCCCGACCAGTCTTCGACGGACGGATCGACGGGATGAAGGGAGCAGCGGTGCCAGAGTCCGGCCCGGCCGTTGATTTCGAGGCATGGGAACCCCCGAGCTGGGACGAGGTCGTCCGCGTCCACTCTCCCCGTGTGTACCGGCTGGCCTACCGCCTGACCGGTAACAAGCACGACGCCGAGGACCTCACGCAGGAGGTCTTCATCCGGGTGTTCCGCTCCCTGGCCAACTACACCCCCGGCACGTTCGAGGGATGGCTGCACCGCATCACCACGAACCTCTTCCTGGACATGGCGCGCCGCAGGGCGCGGATCCGCTTCGAGGGGTTGGCCGACAACGCCGACGAGCGCCTGGAGGGCCGTGAGCCCTCACCCGCCCAGCGCTACGACGACCGGCACTTCGACGCCGACGTCCAGAGCGCGCTGGACGCCCTGCCCGCCGAGTTCCGCGCCCCCGTGGTCCTGTGCGACATCGAGGGGCTCTCCTACGAGGAGATCGCGGCGACGCTCGACGTCAAACTCGGCACCGTCCGCAGCCGCATCCACCGGGGGCGTGCCCAGCTGCGCCGCGCCCTGGAGCACAGGCGGTCGCTGGCCGCCGAGGCCGAGGGCCAGGCCGGCGCGAACGCCATCAACGGGGAGGCGCAGCAGTGAGCACGGAACACCTCGGAGAGCGCCTGTCCGCGCTCGTGGACGGCGAACTGGGCGCGGTCGAGCACGAGCGCGCGCTCATCCACCTCGCCAAGTGCGAGCCCTGCCGCGTCGAGGCGGACATGATGCGCCGGCTCAAGCGCCGCCTCACCGGCCTGTGCGAGCCCGAGCCGGACATGGACTTCCTGGGACGGCTCTCCAACCTCTCGCACGCCGCCTCCGCCAACGACGACGGCTCCCAGGGCCCCTCGGGGCCGACCGGCGGCTGGGGTTTCGGCTCCAGCCCGCCCCTGGGCTCCTCCCGTCCCATCGGGGGGTTTCCCTGGGGAGGCCCGCTCGCGGCCGAGTCCGTCGTTCCCGAGCCCGCCGCCGCGCCGGTGGAACCGACCCCGCCCGCCCGCCCCGAGCGCGCCCCGCGCCGCCGTGGCGAGCGCCTGGCCCAGTTCCTGCCGCCCTTCGGCGGCGGCCGCTACGCCGTCGCGGGCTTCGCTGTGGCCACGGCTCTGCTCGGTACCGCGTTCGTGGCGGGCGGTGACACCGAGGACACCCCGGTGGTGGAGCCGCGGCTGTCCGACTACGCCGTCGAGCACGCGGTGACCAGCCGACAGGTTCCGGCCGCCGAGGTCCGGCACGTCCACTCCCAGGGACCGGACGAGACCGGTTCCAGCGAAACGACCCGGTGAGCGCGGAGGACCCCTCCTCCGCCCCGCGCCCCGCCCCGGTGACACAGCTGCTCGTGGTGTTGCTGTGCGCCGTCCTGCTGACCGCCGCGACCCCTCCCGACGCCGACGAGGTCTCCGCGGACGGCGGTGACGACGGCATGGCCGTCCTCCGGGCGGCGGCAGCGGCGGACGACACGGTCGCCTACACCGGCGTGCGCGAGCTGCGCGGGCCCGAGGAGCTCGGCGGTGAGACCGTGCGGATCCGGGTCGTCAACCAGCCGGGGGAGGGCCTCGCCCTGGCCCCCGTCGCCGAGGACGGGACCGCCGGGGGCTACACCTTCGCCGTGGGCGACTCCTCGGCCCTGGTGGCGCTCGACGAACGCCTGCTGGCCATGCTGGAGGACACCTACGAGGTGGCCGACCACGGCCCCACCGAGGTCGACGGGCGCGCCGCCCGCGTGGTGATGGCCCTGCGCGCGGACGGCACGGTCGCCGGGCGCTTCTGGGTGGACGAGGAGTCCGGCGTCCTGCTGGGCCGGACCGTGTACGAGGACTCCGGACGCGCGGCCCTGAGCACCCGGCTGAGCGGGATCGAGTTCGGCGGCGGCCACTGGCCGTCCGACGCGGTCGGCGGCGAGCCCTGGGGCGACGCGCTGACGGCGGACGAGCGCGAGGAGCTGCGCGGCAAGGGCTGGGTCCTGCCCGAGCACCTGACCTGGGACCTGCGCCTGGTCGACGCCCGGTCCACCGAACACGGACGGCGGCGGGTGGTGCACCTGGTCTACTCCGACGGGCTGTCCCAGGTGTCGGTTTTCGCCCAACGTGGGAAGCTGGGGACGGAGCACCCGACTTCACTTCACAACGGATATGTCGGAACCGGGGAGGGGGGACGTGGCGTCACACCACAACATGACACGATCTTCGGCGGCGAGGTCGGGCAGTACCAGAGCATGTGGCAGGCGGACGGTTTCGTCTACACGGTGCTGGCCGACGCCCCCGCGGGACTGGCCTCCTCCGCGGTGAGCGCGTTGCCGGGACCCGAGGGTTCCGGCTTCTGGGCCAGAGTGCAGCGCGGCCTGTCCCGGCTGGGGTTCGTCTGAGATCTCCGGGTGGCCGCGCAGACCGAACGCCAAGCGATGTACGGAGCAGGTCTTGAGTGAGGACTTCGGTCGGCCGGACCACGGGGGAGACCCCGGGCGGGCGACCCCACCCCAGGGTGGAACACCCCCCGACGCAGGCGGGCCCCCCGGGCCGCCGGCCGGTCGTCCGCCGACCGGAGCGGCCCCGGGATTCGCCGCGCCCGCGCACACGGGCTCCTTCCCCGCCCCCGGGGCCGCCGGCACCGCCGCGCCATCGGCCGGGTCGGGGGCGCGGCCGACAGGAGCCCCGACGGAAGCGCCTGGCAACGTCAACCCCATGAACCCCACCGGACAACAAGGACCCCAGGGCCACCCCGCCCCCGCGGCCATGGGGCCCGGCGGACCGCCCCCTGGCCAGCAACCGGTCCAGGGAGGGCCCGTCGCCGGGCAGCCGCAGGGATCCGGCGGGTCCGGTACCGCGTCGCAGCAGGGCCCCGGCGGGTCCCCGTCCATGCGGTCACCGGGCTCGGGAGGCCCCAACCCCGGCCAACCCCAGGGCACTGGCGGTCCGACCCCCGGCCGACCCCAGGGCACCAACGGACCGCCCACCGGTCGGCCGCAGAGCCCCGGCGCGCCGGCCCACGGGCAGCCGCAGAGCTCCGGCGGTCCGTCCCACGGGCACCAGTCGGGTCCCGCGGGCCCCAACCCCGGCCAGCCGCAGGGCCCCGCGGGACCACCGGCCGGACAGCCGCCGGGTCCCGGCGGCCCGCACCCCGGCCAGCAGCCGGGCCACTACGGCGCCCCGGCGCCCCGGCGCCGCGGGATCCCCGCCTGGATGGCGCTGTCCGGCATGCTCGTCGTCGCCCTCGTCGCGGGCGGCGCCGGCGGTGTGGCGGGCGCGTTCCTCAACCGTCCGGCCGAACCGGCGGCCGAGGCCGAGGAGCAGGGCGCCAACCTCAACGAGCCCCCGCCCGAGGCCCCCGAGCGCGACCCCGACACGATCGCGGGCGTGGCCCAGCGGGTCAGCCCGAGCGTGGTCTCCATCCAGAGCGCGGACTCCCGGATCGGTGGCGGCGGCTCCGGGTTCGTCATCAGCGGCGACCGCATCGTCACCAACGACCACGTCTCCTCCGTGCTGGAGGAGGACGGCATCCGGATCGAGTACAGCGACGGCACCCTGTCCGACGCCACGGTCATCGGCTCCGATCCCAGCTCGGACCTGGCCGTCCTGGCGCTGGAATCCCCCAAGGACGACGTCGAGGCGCTGGAGTTCGGCGACTCGGACCAGGCGCTCGTGGGCGACGAGGTCATCGCGATCGGCGCGCCGCTGGGGTACGCGGGTACCGTCACGCAGGGCATCATCAGCGCCGTCGACCGCCCGGTCAGCTCCGGTGAGGGCCCCAACGCCAGCCGGTTCTACGCCATCCAGACCGACGCGGCGATCAACCCGGGCAACTCCGGCGGTCCCCTCGTGGACTCCGAGGGCCGGGTCATCGGCGTGAACTCGATGATCGTGAGCATGGCCGGCTACATGGGCGAGTCCACGGGCAACATCGGACTGGGCTTCGCGATCCCCTCCAACGAGGCGGAGCGCGTGGTGAACCGGCTCGTGGACCACGGCGAGACCAGCTACGCCGACATCGGCGCGGAGATCGACCTGGAGAGCCCGATCGCCGGTGCGGTCGTCGCCGAGGGCTCCTCGGCCGTCGAGCCCGGCGGACCGGCCGACGAGGCGGGTCTGCGGTCGGGTGACGTCATCGTGTCCCTGGACGGCCGCCGGGTGCAGTCCGGATCGGAGCTGATGGCGATGCTGCGCGACCGGACCCCGGGGACCGAGGTCGAGCTGGAGTACGAGCGCGACGGCACCCGCGAGAGCACCAGCATCACCCTGGGCGCGACCGCCGACTGACGCGGCGAGGGCCCCGGGAGCGGTGCGGAACGCTCCCGGGGCCCTCGTCGTACGTCGTGCGCGGTGTTCCCGCGCGACCGTCAGCGGCCGGCCGGGGAGATGCCCAGCTGCATGCCCGCGAGTCCGCGCGGCTTGCCCGCCAGGGACTCGGCGATCGAGGTCATGATCTTGCTGGCCTCGGCGTCGGGGTCGCTCAGGACGAGGGGGTTGCCCTCGTCGCCGCCCTCGCGCACCCGGGTGTCCAGCGGGATCTGTCCCAGCAGCGGGATGGTGGTGCCCAGCGTCCGGCTCAGGGCGTCGGCGACCGTCTGGCCGCCGCCCTCGCCGAAGAGCCGCAGCGGCTCCCCGCCGCCCGGGGGAACGAAGTACGACATGTTCTCGATGACGCCGGCGATGCGCTGGTGGGTCTGCGCCGTGATCGCCCCGGCCCGCTCGGCGACCTCGGCCGCCGCCATCTGCGGGGTGGTCACCACGAGCAGCTCGGCGTTCGGCAGCAGCTGCGCGACCGAGATGGCGATGTCGCCGGTGCCCGGGGGCAGGTCCATCAGCAGGACGTCGAGGTCGCCCCAGTACACGTCCGACAGGAACTGCTGGAGCGCGCGGTGCAGCATCGGGCCGCGCCACACCACGGGCTGGTTGCCCTGGGTGAACATGCCCACCGAGATGACCTTGATGTCGTGCGCGGTGGGCGGGAGGATCATGTCCTCGACCTTGGTCGGGTAGTCCGCCGCGCCGAGCATGCGGGGCACCGAGTGGCCGTAGATGTCGGCGTCGACGACGCCGACCTTGTGGCCCTGGGCCGCCATGGCCGCGGCGAGGTTCACCGTGACGGAGGACTTGCCCACCCCGCCCTTGCCGGAGGCGACGGCGAAGACCTTGGTGAGCGAGTTCGGCTTGGCGAAGGGGATCTCCTTCTCCGCCTGGCCGCCGCGCAGCTGCGTCTGCAGCTCCTTGCGCTGCTCGTCGCTCATGACGTCGAGTTCGACGCTGACGGAGGTGACCCCGGCGACCTTGGTCACCGCTTCGGTCACGTCCTTCTCGATGCGTCCCTTCATCGGGCATCCGGCGACGGTCAGGTAGATGCCGACGCGGACGGCACCGTCGTCGGCGATGTCGACGCTCTTGACCATGCCGAGGTCGGTGATGGGGCGGTGGATCTCCGGATCTTGCACCGTGGCCAGGGCCTTGCGCACCTGCTCGGTGGATGGTGTGGAGGACATGTACTCAATCGTAGGTCAGTGGGATGAGGTACTCGGCCTGTGGAGTCGGACCCACGCGACCACCTGTCACAACGGGCCGCGGGGCGCCGACTATTCCGCTCGGGGGGTGGCTCGGGCCACGGAGGGGGCCGTCCGCGGCGCGGGCCGCCGGAGAACCGACGCCGACCGTTCGGAGACCGACGCGGACCGCCCGAGGATTCGGAGGGCCGTTCCGGGAACCGGGGCCGAGCGCGCGGGGCCCGGCGGGAGCGGCCCAGAGGGCCGGCGCGGACCGCCCGGGAACCGGTTCGAGAGGCCCCGGGAACCGGCGCGGGCGGCCCCCGGGAACCGGCGCCGGCAGCCCCCGGACCACGCCTTTTGATCCGCACGGTGATCGTCCGATAACGGCAGGTCCTTAACGCGGGCAATACAGGGCCGGATAGTAGTCTCGGCGCACCATGGGAAATGTTCCACCGCCGCCTGGTTCGTCCTGGCCCGCCGCGCCCGAGGGGTCGGAGGGACGGGCTCTCGACGGCTACCCGCACGAGCAGGACTGGGCGGGCCCGCCCGGGGGCGGGCGGCTCACGCCGCCCGGGGGACAGCCCGCGGTCAGCGCCGAGGCGTCCGTGTGGGCCTGGCCCCCGCCGCGTCCGGTGCGCACCAACGAGTTCGCCAGCGCGGGCCTGCCGGAGGGTGAGCCCTACCACAGGCTCGGGCGCAACTCCCGGTTCCGGTGGTGGACGCCACTGCTGTCCCTGCTGGTCTTCGGCGTCCTCCTGGTCTTCCTGTGGATCGGCATCGTGCTCGCGATCACGATCGTCGCGGTGATCGGTGGGAGCGGCCTGGCCCCCGACGCGATGAGCGTCGGGGAGGTGGCGGGGCTCGCCTTCGGGCTCGCGCCGACGGCCCTCCTGATCCCCATCGTGCTGTTCGTGGTGCGCGTGGTGCAGTGGCGCCGTGTGGGAACCCTGATGTCGGTGGAGGGCCGGTTGCGCTGGCGCTGGCTGCTCCGCTGCCTCACCGTCGCGGTCGTGCCCGTCGCGATGTGCCTGATCGCCTTCCTGTACCTGGTGGACAGCCTGGCCCCGGGGACAGGGCCCGTGCGGGCGACCGGGGGAGCGGAGGTGTTCGCCGCGGCGGTGGTCGTCATCGTCCTGCTGGTGCCGTTCCAGGCCGCCGCCGAGGAGCTCACCGTGCGGGGGCTGATGATGCAGCTCGTCGGTTCCCTGGGCGCCGGCCCGGGCGAGCGCCGGGGCCGGAGCGCCGCCTCGCGCGTGCTGCGCTCGCCGGGAACGGCGGTCCTGGCCGGCGGCACCCTGGTCCCGGTGCTGTACGCGGCCACGCATCCCGACGACCCGTGGGTGACGTCCTCGCTCACGGTCATGGGGCTGGGGATGGCCTGGCTGACCTGGCGCACGGGGGGCGTGGAGGCCGCGATCGGCCTCCACGTGGTCAGCAGCCTGGTCCAGTTCCTGCTCACGGCCTACGAGGGCCGGTTGTCGGAGGTCGGCACGGGGGCCGTCCTCGGCGCCGGACTTCCGCCGGCCGCGGGGACTCCGCTCGGACTGGCGCTGACCGCGGTCCAGGTGGGGGCGTACGTGCTGGGGGTGACCTGGCTCGCCGGCCGCGGGGGCGTACGGCGAGCCAGCGCCCGGGCACGGTACTGACGGCACCGCGCCCGGGCCCGTGAAGCGGCCGAGGCCTCAGCCGGCGGTGCCGAAGACCGGGTAGTGGTCGGAGTAGTCGTCGTAGGTGTAGGTCCGGCCCCAGGACGACACGGACCACGGTTCGCTCTTGACGTCGCGCGTCTCGTTGGTGAACGACGGCGGGGCCGCGGCGCCCCGGATCGGCAGGACGTAGTCGAGTTGCTGCGGTCCCCAGTCGGGGTAGTTGTACTCGGCGATGGAGTTGGTGCCGGTGTCCCACGAGTAGGGGGCGCCGGTGAAGGCCGGCTCGACCGCGTCGAGCACCTTGAGGGCGCGGTCCCACTCCCCGCCGCCGCCGACGATGTTGAGGTCGCCCGCCACGTAGACGGGTTCGCCGTCGGGGATCCCGTCGACGGCGGCGCGGATCTGGCCGAGCTGGTGGGTGCGGATGTCCTCGTCCTCGCCGTCGGCGCAGGAGCCGTCCTCGGACTGCATGTGGGTGCCGATGACGTGCAGCGGACCCTCGGGGGTGTCCAGCTCCACCAGGGCGAAGCCCTTGTTGGCGAACCAGTCGGAGCCGCAGGAGCGCGTGAAGATGTGCTGTTCGCGGCGGACGATCGGCCAGACGCTGTGGACGCTGACACCGCCGTTGGTGGTCGTGTGGCCGCGGTAGCCGGTGGTGGCGTCCCATCCGGAACGCGAGCGCCCCACGACGGGCGTGCCGTGGGGGTACTCGTCGGCGATCCCGGCGCGCAGGACGTCGGCGGAGGCGTTGTCGAAGAGCTCCTGGAGGACCACGACGTCCTGTCCGGACACGACGCCGTCCCGGGCGATGAGGTCGGCGCGGATCTCCTGGCCCCAGTTGGGGTAGAGCACGCGGGGCAGCAGGTAGGCGTTGTAGGTGGCGATGCGGGGTGGTCCGGAGTCGGCGGCCACGGGTCCCACGGCCACGAAGAGGGGGAGGATCAGGGCGACGATGAGGGCGGGGGCAGTTCGTCTGTACACGACAGCACAGCCTGTCCAGTCGAGGACACCGCCCGGGCACCATGGGGTTACCGGTTGGTAGCGACCACGTGGACGTTCCCGCCCGTGCCCCGGGGCTCGCGCTCGCTCCCGCGCTTCCTTGCGCTCGCTCGCGTTTGTCTGTCCGCTGTCCGAGCTGCGGGACTTGCTCATCAGAGTGGCGCAGGCGGGGCTCGTCCAGGCGGACCGGCCCCATGGGATCCTCGACGAGGTCTTCGACAGCCTCAGCGGGAACCGTCCGGACCTGTCGGACGGGCCCACCGGGGGCCGCTCCCCGGTGGGCCCGAGCGGGGTCAGGCGCTGGACGCCTCGTGGACGGCCTCCCCCTCCACGAGGGTCAGCACGACGCGGGCCTCGTGGATCCCCTCCGGCGGGCCCGCGAACGGGTCGCGGTCCAGGACCACCAGGTCGGCCAGCGCGCCCGGGCGGACCGCGCCCGTGTCGTCGAGCCGGTTCACGTACGCCGAACCGGCCGTGTACGCCGTCACCGCCGTGCGCAGGTCCAGGCGCTCCTGCGGGAGGAACACCGGACTGGACGAGCCCGGCAGGACCCTGTTGACCGCGACGTGGAGGCCCAGCACCGGGTCCGGGCTGCTGACCGGCCAGTCGCTGCCCGCCGCCAGGACGGTGCCGGCCCTGTGCAGTGAGCCGAACGGGTACTGCCACCCCGCGCGCTCGGGACCCAGGAACGGAATGGTCAACTCGTCCATCTGCGGCTCGTGCGCCGCCCACAGCGGCTGGAGGTTCGCGGTCGCTCCCAGGGCGGCGAAGCGGGGCACGTCGTCGGGGTGGACCACCTGCAGGTGCGCCAGGTGGGGCCGGTTCGGGGAGGGCCCGTTGGCCTCGCGCGCCGCCTCCACGGCGTCCAGGGCGTCGCGTACGGCCCGGTCGCCGAGCGCGTGGAAGTGCGTCTGGAACCCGGCCGCGTCGAGTTCGGTGACGTAGTGGGGCAACCGCCTCGCGTCCACGAAGCTCGTCCCCCGGTTGCCCGTGGGGCACCCGCAGCCGTCCAGGTACGGGTCGAGCATCGCCGCCGTGCCCGTCTCGGCGATCCCGTCGAGCATGATCTTCACGGTGTCGGCGCGGAACCGGCCGTGGCTCAGGGCCGCGCGGCGTTCGACGAGTTCGGGGATCTGCTCGGCACCGCGTTCCCGGTCCCACCACAGCGCGCCGACGACCCGGGCGGTGAGTGCTCCCTCCCGCGCGAGCGACGCGTAGGCCGCCGACACGTCCGGCATGCCGGGGAAGTTCCCCACGATGGCGTCCTGCCAGGCCGTGATGCCCAGCGCGTGGAGGTGCCGCTGGGCCCGCAGCAGCGCGGCGCGCAGGTCCGCGGGGGAGGGCTCCGGGACCAACCGTCCCACCAGGCCCATGGCCCCCTCCTGGAGCAGCCCGGTGGGTTCGCCGTCGGCGTCGCGCTCGATCCGGCCGTCCGCAGGGTCGGGGGTGCGGCGCGTGATGCCCGCGAGCTCCAGCGCCCGGCTGTTGACCCAGGCCCCGTGGTGGTCGCAGTTGGGCAGGTACACCGGGCGGTCCGGGACCCTGGCGTCCAGGGCCGCCCGGTGCGGTGCGCCGCCCTCGAAGGCCTCCATGGACCAGCCGCCGCCGGTGATCCACTCCCGGTCGGGGTGCGCGGCGGCGTAGGCGGCCACGGCGGCGACGGTCTCCTCCGCGGTCCCGGCACCGGTCAGGTCGCAGTGGACCATCTCCAACCCGGCGGTGACCGGGTGCACGTGGGCGTCCTGGTAGCCGGGCAGCAGGAGCCGTCCGGCCAGGTCCACGACCCTGGTGGAGGGGCCGACCAGGTCCAGGACCTCCTCGCGGCCGACGGCGGTGACGCGGCCCGCGGTGACGGCGACGGTGTTGGCGCCGCCGGGTGCTCCAGGGTCCCTGGAGTCCGGGGTGAGGACGGGGCCTCCGGTGAGGACGAGGTCGGCGTGGCGGACGTTCATCAGTGGGTCAGTCCTTCCGGTTCGGGGGAGGTGGGTTCGCTCAGGGAGGGCTCGGCAGACTTGGCAGGCTCGGAGGGCTCGGAGGGCTCGGAGGGCTCGGAGGGCTCGGCGGGCTGGTACGGATCGGCCGCCCGCAGGAAGTAGGGGGACCTGCGCACCCAGCGGGCCCAGGCGGCGGCCGCCAGCCCCGAGGCGAGCATGACCGCCGGGACCGTCAGGAGGAACCAGCCGTTGTTCGGATCCACGGCGAAGTGGTCGGTGCCGGTGGCGAAGAGCCAGCACAGGTACCCGGTGATCACGAGCAGGACCGTCCCGCCCAGCAGTGGCAGGACCACCGCCACGAGCCCGGCCCGCCACGAGGTCCGGAACAGGCCGAGGAACCGCACGGCCGCGGCCAGCGCCGTCAGGACGTAGATGAGCGCGATGAGCAGGCCGACCGAGTTGACGGTCGCCAGGATGACGTCCGAGAGCCGGGGGATCGCCAGCGACAGCACGGCGACGGCCGCCGCCAGCGCGCCCAGGGCCACGGTTCCCGCGGCCGGTGTGCCGAAGCGCGTGCTGACCCGGGACCACAGCGGCCCCAGGGTGCGGTCCCGGCTCATGGCGAACATGGCGCGCGCGGTCGGGATCACCCCGGACTGGAGGGAGGCCACGGCCGAGAACATCAGCGCCACCAGCGGAAGCGCCGCCCACGGCTGTCCGGCCAGGTGGCCGGCGAAGACGGCGAGCCCCTGCTCTCCGCTCTCGGTCAGCTCCCGGTCCGACAGCACCCGCTGGAAGGCCACCGAGCCGAGCATGAACAGGACCAGCACGCTGAGCAGCGTGATCACCCCGGCGCGGGAGGCGTCGCGCGGGTCGCGGACCTCCTCGTTGACGCTGAAGGCCGCCTCGAACCCCCAGTAGCAGAACACCGACAGCAGCAGGCCCTGCGCCAGCACCTGGGCCGAGGGCAGCGCGAACGGGTTGAACCAGTCCCAGCTGAAGGGGTTGGGCCCGGTGACGGCGCCGTAGCCGAGGAACCCGAGCAGGACCGCGTACTCGAAGACCAGGAGCGCGATCTGGAACCGGGCCGCCGTGCGCAGCCCGACGACCGCGGTCAGGGTGACACCGACGAGGACGAGGACGCCCACCGCGACCGTCTGGGCGGTGGAGCCGGGGTCGAAGTCGAGCCCCGCGACACCGGTCACCCCGAACACCAGGGCGGTCTGGAGGATCGCGGACCCGGTCACGGCCGTGGTGTAGGCCAGGAAGGCCACCGTGGCGACGATGAGGGTCCACCCCACCAGGAAGCCCAGCCAGGGGCTGAGGGAGCGGCCGACCCACACGTAGGTGTTGCCCGCGTTCGGCTCCACCCGGTTGAGCTGGGTGTACGCCCCCGCGATGCACAGGATGGGCAGGACGCCCAGCAGCAGGACGGCGGGCAGGTGGGGGCCGACGGTGAGGGCCATCGCGGTCAGGCCGATGCCGATGGTCGTGGTGGCCGCCGTGCTGGAGGCCGCGATGGCGACGCCGTCCAGGACGCCGATGGACCGGCGCAGCGGCTCGGTCGTCGGGACGGGCGATGGGAGGGGAGGCGGGACGGCCGGGGTCGGGGGAGGCGTCGCTGTCACGGTGGGCTCCGTTCGCTGGGGGGCTGGTCCGGTGAACCGAAATCAAACAGCTCGGCCTCTTCACAGGTCAATGCTGTTGTCATAAGCTTCGCCACCCGGGATCCCACGACCTTCGAGGTGCCGATGACCGAGCGAGTGGTGCCGCCCGCGCGGCGGCGGCGCCGACGTCCGACCAAACAGGGTGTCGTGCTGTCGGAGGAGCTGATCGTCGCGACGGCCCTGCGGCTGATCAGCGAACACGGGGCCGAGGCCCTGACGGTCCGGCGGTTGGGGCACGCGCTCGGCGCCGACCCCAGCAGCCTGTACCGCTATTTCCGCAACGCCGACGACCTGATGCTGGCGGTGGCCGACGAGATGATCGGCCGTGTCCTGCGGGAGTGGCGACCAGGCGGTGACTGGCGTGCCGACCTGCGCGATCTGGGGCTCAGGATGCACGCCGGGGCCCTGTCACACCCGCAGGCGACCGTGTTGAGCGCGTACCGGGTGACCGGCCGCGTGCACGAGATCGGGGCGGTGGAGGCGATCCTCGGGGTGCTGCGCGGGGCGGGCTTCCCCGACGCCGAGGCGGTACGGATCTACCACGCGTTCATCGACACGACCCTGGGCTTCGCGGCCCTGGACGCGGGGAACGCGGCGCTGCCCAGGGCCGCCCGCGAAGCCGAGCAGCGGGTGTGGCGGGAGACCTACGCCGGCCTGCCGGAGGAGACCCACCCCCACATCGCCGCGACCGTCCCGCTGCTCGCGGCCAGCATGCGGGGGAGCGCCTATCCGACGGCCCTGGACATGCTGCTGGCGGCGGCCGCGGCGCGCCTGGCCCGCGTCACCCGGGAGCCGTGAGCCGGACGGGCATCGTTCCTGCGGGGCCCCGCCCCCGCCCCGCACCCGCCTCGGATCTGCCGCGCGCCCCCGCGTCCGTACCGGCGGACCGGATGTCCTCCGATGCTCCGGGCGCGGTCCTCAGCGGGGGGCGAGGCGGGCGCCGATGCCGTCCAGGCACACCTGCAGCTTGCGGTCGAACCACTCCCGGGGAGGTCCGGCGAGCATGTCGTGCACCGCCTCCCGCAGGGGCGGGTCCAGCAGCGCCAGCATGCCGGGCGACGACATCCGGTCGCGCAGGCTGTCCTGCCCGTCCGCGTCGTCCATCAGCTCCCAGCCGTCGTGGCTGTCGAAGGCCAGGTCCATGACGATGTCGCAGGCCAGGAACGCGTCGGAGGGCGTGAACCCGTACTCGGTGAGGCCGCGGGCGGTGAGGTTGACGTGCCGGACGAACTCCTTCGAGGTGGGGACCGCCTCGTTCACCTCACCGGCGAGCCCCGGGTGGGCGTCCAGCAGGTCCCACACCGTCCACACCGTGGCCTCCAGGTACTCGCGCCACGTGCGCCCCTCCGGGCCGGGCCACTCGCCGCCGCCCTCCACGACGCGGTCCAACGCCAGACCCGCCAGGTGGGCCCGGCTCTCGACGTAGCGGTACAGCGTGGCGTGGTTGACTCCGAGGTCGCGCGCGACGGCGGAGACCGACAGGGAACGGAAGCCCACCCGCAGCGCGGCCGAGGTGACGGCCTCGACCGTGAGCGAGGCGGGGCGTCCGGGGCGGCGCCGCCCGGTCACCGGGGACAGCGGGTTGCGCGGGCGTTCCATGACGGCGGAGTCTACCGCCGCCGCGCTCGCTACCGACCTCCGCCGCTGGTCCCCGCGCCGATCCGCCATCCCGAGGCCGCCCGGCGCCGCTCCCAGAACCGCGCGTACCGGCGCCCGCGCGCAACGAGTTCCTCGTGCGTACCGCGCTCCACCACCCGGCCCCGTTCGAGGAAGACGATCTGGTCCGCGCCCAGGACCGTCGCCGGACGATGGGCGATGACGACCATGGTCCGCTGACCGCGCAGGCTGTCGAGGGCGCCGGCGACGGCGGACTCGTTCTCGGCGTCCAGCGCGGCCGTGGCCTCGTCCAGCAGGACGATCGGGGCGTCCTTGAGCAGCGCCCGCGCCAGTGCGACGCGCTGGCGCTCCCCGCCGGACAGGCGGGCGCCGCCCTCGCCCACGACCGTGTCCCAGCCCTGGGGCAGGCGCCGGACGACCTCGTCGAGCCGGGCGAGCCGCGCCGCCTCGGCGATCGCGGCGCCGTCGGCGCCGGGGCGGGCGAGCACCACGTTGTCGCGGATGGTGCCCTCGAACAGGTACACGTCCTGGAAGACCAGGGACATCCGCGACATCAGCTCCTCCACGGCCACGTCGCGCACGTCCACGCCGCCGACCGCGATCCCGCCCGCGTCCGGGTCGAAGAAGCGGGAGATGAGCCGGATGACCGTGCTCTTGCCGGAGCCGGACGGTCCGACCAGCGCTGTCGTGGTGTTCTCGGCGACGGTGAGGGAGACCCCGTCCAGGGCCGCGGTGTCGGCGCCGGGGTAGGTGAAGCCGACGTCGCGCAGTTCGATCGCGGCGCCCCGCGGTGTCCGGGGATCGGCGGGTTCGGGGAGCGGCCGCGCCGCGAGGACCTCCTCGATCCGGTCCAGGCTGTTGCGGGTGATGCGTGTGGTCATGCCGACCTCGGCCACCGTCCCCAGCGGCTCGATGAACCTGTTGACCAGTACGAGAAGGACCACCGTCTCCACGGCCGCGAGCCGCCCGTCGACGGTGAGCTGGGCGGCGACCACGAGCAGGATGGTGAACGCCGCCTGCACGACCCAGGAGTTGAGGACCAGCGGGGGCAGGGCCGTCCAGACGCTGCGCCGGTCGGCGCGGTTCTGCTCGGTGAGGGCCCGGTCGAGCCGCGTGCCTCCCTGCCCGGTGGCGCCGAAGGCGCGCAGCGCGGGCTGGTTGCGGGCGAACTCCACGACCCTGGCCGAGGCGCGGACGGCCGAGGCGTCGGCGCGCCGGTCCGCCCGGAGGATCATCGCGCTGCCGAGCTGGAACAGCAGGAGCACGGCGAGGACGCAGACGGCGCCGACGGCCGCCAGGCGCGCGTCGTACACGGCGAGGACCGCCAGGACGGTGACCGGCGTGACCACCGACGCCACGAGGGCCTGGAGCTGGTGGGCGGGCAGCCCCATGACGTCCACGACGCCCTTGCTCATGAGGTGGCCGAGCCGTCCCACGCGATCCCCCGCGAACCAGCCCACGGGAAGGGTGGACACGTGGTCGCCCACGCGGTGGTGCAGGGTGCGCAGCAGGCGCAGTCCCACGGAGTACCCGAGGCGCTGCTGGCCGTAGGACAGCACCCAGCACGCGGCCACGGCGCCCGCCATGGCCAGGAGCCAGGGCCGTGCCCCGTCGGTGTCGCCCTCCAGCAGCGACGCGAGCACCGGTACGAGGAGGACGTAGGTGAGGCCCTGGGCGACGCAGGAGGCCACGAGCACGGACAGGTGGGTCAGGACGGCGGTCCGGTGCCGGGGTCCGGCGACACGGAGGAACTGGCGGATCAGCGTGATCATCGGTGCCCCTTCGGCGCGGCGTCGGTCCCGGTGCGCGGGGTGGTGCCGGTCTCGGCGTCGGTCGTGCCCGCGGCGCCCGCGTCGGTGTCGGTCGCGGCGTCCGCTCCGGCCGTGCTCGCGGTGGTGTGCGGGCTGCTGGTGGTGTGGGTTCCGGCGGCACTTTCCCCGCCGCTCGCGGCACTGCTGCTTCCGGCATCCGTACCGGTCACCGCGGTCCCGCGGCCGTGCTCCTGGCTCGCCCACAACCGCGCGTACACCCCGTCGGTGTCGGCGAGCAGTTCCCCGTGGCGCCCGCGCTGGACGATGCGGCCCTCGTCCACGACGAGGATCTGGTCGGCGTCCACCACCGTGCCGAGCCGGTGGGCGATGACCATCAGCGTCCGGCCCCGCGCGAGCGCGGACAGCGCGTCCTGCAGGTCCGCATCGGTCTCGGGGTCGGCGTAGGAGGTCGCCTCGTCCAGGACCAGGACGTCGGGGTCGGCGAGCAGGGCCCTGGCCACGCAGACGCGCTGTGCCTCCCCGCCGGACAGCTCGGCGTCCTCGCCGATCACGGTGTCGTAGCCCCGGGGGAGCGCGAGCGCGAGGTCGTGCACCCGCGCCGCGCGCGCGGCGGCCTCGATCTCCTCCTGGTCGGCGTTCGGCCTGCCCAGGGCGATGTTGGCCCGCACGGTGTCGCGGAGCAGATGGGTGTCCTGGAAGACGAAGGACACCCGGCCGTAGAGTTCGCGGGGATCGAGTTCGCGCAGGTCCACGCCGCCGAGCGTGATGGCGCCGCCGGTGGGGTCGGCGAAGCGGGGCAGTAGGCGGGCCACGGTCGACTTGCCCGAGCCGGACCGGCCGACCAGCGCCGTGACGCTGCCCGGGACCAGTTCCAGGTCGATGCCCCGCAGCGCCTCCACGCCCTCCTCGTACTGGAACCGTACGCCCCGGTAGGCCACGGTGCTGTCGGCGGGCGTGCGCGGGGAGCGGGGCATGGGCAGGGGCGGCGTCCCCAGGACGTCCTGGACCCGGCTCGCGGCCTCCCGGGACAGGCGCAGTTCGTAGGCGGTGCCGTCCACCGCCTGCACGGACGAGGCCAGACCCAGGCCCAACAGGGCGAAGGGCAGCACGTCCACCGGCTCGATCCAGTCCGCCGCCACGAACCCCGTGCCCGCCGCCAGGACGAGCAGCAGCACCGTGGTCGGGGCGATCAGGGCGCCGCCGACCGCGCTGGCTGCGAGCATCGGACGAACCCATTCCTCGTAGAAGTCGGCGAAGTCGTCGCCCGCCCGGCGCAGCCCGGCGTGCGCCCGTCCCGTCCGGCCGAAGGCCTTGACGACGGCGATCCCGCGGACGAACTCCACGACCGCGGCCTGGATGCCGGACATCGCGCTCTGCATGCGCTCCATCTGTTCGGCGAAGCCGCGCAGCATGACGGCGTACATGACCAGGTACAGCGGCAGGGGAGCGATGGTGATCAGCGCCAGGCGCCAGTCCACCCACAGCAGGTAGCCGAAGGCGGCGAGCGGGGTCACGACGGCGCCCACGAGGTCCAGGAGGGCGTGCGCCACGAGGTGGTGCAGCGTGCTGACGTCGTCCTGGACCACGCGCTTGACCCGGCCCGACCCGTGGCGGTCCAGCCAGGCCAGGGGGAGGGCGGCCACGTGGGCGGCCACTCGCCGGCGCAGCGTCAGCGAGAGGGCGTTGTCGGCCAGGTGGGTGATGAGTCCGGCCGTGCCGAACAGGGCGAAGCGGGCGGCCAGGGCCACGGCGGCGACGGTGATGACGAGGCGGACGTGGTGGGGGGAGCCGTCCGCGAGGAGGGTGCGGGCGAGTTCGACGACCGCGATCAGCGGAACGACGGCCGCGAGGGCGGAGAGGCACTGGAGTACGGCCGCGACGGCCAGCGGTCCCCGGATCGGTCGCAGGAGCGCGCGCAGCGGGGCCGTCCCTCCTGGCGGCGGTGGTGGTGGCGATGAGGGCGGTGGGGGAGCGGCGGCACGGGTGTCCTCACGTGCCTGCTCCGCGCTGTGGGTCATGGGGGCTCCGGATGGCGGAAGGGGCGGGAGCGGCGTGGTTCCGCATGCGGCGGCAACACCGACCCGTATTTACAACACCTGTTTCTAATAACATAGGCTCACCTAAGTCAAGAGCAGAGCGGGAATGATCATCATTTTCTCCATGGCGAGCACGCCCCGATCACGGTCGGCGCGCGGAGTCGGAGCGGTTCTCGTTCCGAGAGCGGTCACCACCGGTCGGGTGGGTTCTCGCGACAGGGGCGGGCGTGACCGGGCGCCGCCGGTGGAACGGAGTCGGGGCCGTGCGCTCCTGGAGCGGTCACTGCCGCGAGGCCGCGTTCCCACAGGTCAGGTGCCAGGAATCGAACGGCGGCCGCGGCGCCTCGTGCCCGTCCCACACGCGGCCGGAGGTGCCGGTTCGGCGTCCGGTGGGCTGGCACATCACCCAGCCGTCAGAGCGGGATCGGGGCCGGAGCGGATCAGGGCCGGAGGAGCGGCCTCACCCGGCGGGGTATCCAGCCGGGGGACGGCGCGCCCACCGGCGATCGCCCCGTCGCGGTCCGGTCGCCCGGCCGCCGCCTCGCAGGACGGTCGTTCGCCCGATCGCCGGGTCCGTCCGGAGGGGTGGAGAAGGAGAAACGTCCGGGGTCAGTGGCCGTCGGGTACGGAGGGGGCCGTGGCGTCCTCGGCGGACCCGTCCATGGCGCGGCCGGGCAGGGCGGCCTCGCCCACGGCGGGCTCCGGCGCCGCGCCTCCACTCGCCGCGCCCCCACCGCTCGCCGCGATCCCGGTCGGCCCGGCCGTCGCCGGGTCGGGCTCGGGATGCGGGGGGAACACCCACGTCCGGTAGGACCAGAAGCGGAACAGCGTCCCCAGGCCCACGCCGACGACGTTGCCCGCGATGTTCTGCGCGAGAGGGCCGGTCAGGTCCAGGACGTAGACCGCCACACCCAGGCAGGCGAGCTGGACCAGCATGCCCACGCCGTTCATCGCCAGGAACAGCAGCGTCTCCCGCCAGTATCCCGTGCGGGCCCGGTCGCGGAAGGTCCAGAAGCGGTTGCCGACGAACGCGACCGCGATCGAGCAGAGCGTGCCGATGAGCTGCCCCGTCATCGGCTCGGCACCGGCCACCTGCCACAGGAAGTTCGTCACACCGATCTGCACGACGTAGGCCACCGCCCCGACCGAGCCGAACTTGCCCAGCTCCTTCACGAGCCTGGCGAGTCGGGGATGACGTGAGAGGAACTGTCGCACGGCCTTGGCCTCCGGGCACGGGATTCGGGGGTCGCGCGGCACCGGCCGGTGGCGGGGCCTCGGACCGCCGCGCGCGCACGCCCTAGACTCTAGCCGGGGACTGGAGCTAGACCCCGGCCGCGGGTTCCGAGCCGACCCGGCCAGGTTCCGCCGCGAGCGGAGCCGTCCCGTCACCGCGGTGGACGAGCATGTGAGTTGAGGAACTGTGAGCGAGCGTAACCGCACCGTCCCCCGCGTGGGAATGGTCGGAGGTGGCCAACTCTCCCGGATGACCCACCAGGCGGGCATCGCGCTGGGCGTGGACTTCGCCGTCCTGGCCGCGCATCCCACCGACAGCGCCGCGTTGGTCTGCGGCGATGTCACCCTGGGCGACGACCGCGGCCTGGACGACGTCCTGGCCTTCGCCAAGGCCCAGGACGTGGTGACCTTCGACCACGAACACGTGCCCGAGCCCGTTCTGCGGGCGGTGGAGGAGGCGGGCGGCCTGCTGCGGCCCGGCCGCGACGCCCTCCGCTTCGCCCAGGACAAGCTGCGCATGCGCACCCGGATGAGCGAACTCGGCGCCCCCTCGCCCGCGTGGCGGGCGGTCACCACGACCGAGCACGTGTCCGCGTTCGCCGAGGGCACCGGCTGGCCCGTCGTGCTCAAGGCGGCCCGCGGCGGCTACGACGGCAAGGGCGTGTGGGTGGTGGCGACCCCCGCCGAGGCGGAGGAGGTCGTCGCCCGCGCCGCCGCCGAGGAGGTGCCGCTGCTGGTCGAGGAGAAGGTCGACTTCCGCCGCGAGCTGGCCGTGCAGGTCGCGCGTTCCCCGCACGGGCAGGTCGCCGTCTACCCGGTCGTGGAGACCGTGCAGCGCGGCGGCATCTGCCACGAGGTGATCGCGCCCGCTCCCGGCCTGGACGACGAGAAGGCGACCCGCGCCCAACAGCTGGCGATCGAGATCGCGCACGCGCTCGACGTCACCGGCGTCCTGGCCGTGGAGCTGTTCGAGACCGCTGACGGCGTGGTCGTCAACGAGTTGGCGATGCGTCCGCACAACTCCGGCCACTGGAGCATCGAGGGCGCGCGCACGTCGCAGTTCGAGCAGCACCTGCGCGCGGTGCTCAACCTGCCCCTGGGGTCGCCGCGCACCAACGCCCCCTACACCGTGATGGCCAACCTGCTGGGCGGCGAGGACCCCGAGGTCTACCGCCGCTACCTGCACGTCATGGCCAAGGACCCCGAGGTGAAGGTGCACTTCTACGGCAAGGACGTGCGTCCGGGCCGCAAGATCGGGCATGTCACCGTGATGGGCGACGACCACCAGGACCTGCTGGAGCGCGCCCGGGACGCCGCTGACTACCTGCGAGGAGACGGACAGTGACCGACAACGCCAACGGGCGGGGCCCCGCTGTGGGCATCGTGATGGGGTCGGACTCCGACTGGCCGGTGATGCGGGAGGCGGCCGACGCCCTCCGGGAGTTCGACATCGCCTTCGAGGCCGACGTGGTCTCGGCCCACCGAATGCCGCACGACATGATCGCCTACGGGGAGCGGGCGGCCGAGCGCGGGCTCAAGGTCATCATCGCGGGCGCGGGCGGTGCCGCCCACCTGCCGGGGATGCTGGCGTCGGTCACCACACTGCCCGTCGTGGGTGTGCCGGTGCCGTTGAAGTACCTGGACGGGATGGACTCGCTGCTGTCCATCGTCCAGATGCCCGCGGGGGTGCCGGTGGCGACGGTCGCGGTGGGCGCGGCCCGCAACGCAGGGCTGCTGGCGGTGCGCGTGCTGGCCGCCGGCGACCCGGACCTGACCGAGCGGATGTCCCGCTTCCAGGAGGAGCTCAAGTCGCAGGCCTACGCCAAGGGCGAGCGGCTGCGCCGCGAGGTCGCCGAGGGCGGCAGGCCCGCGGGCTTCGGCCGCTGACCGACGAGGAGTCCGGCCCGGGTGGTCGCGCCCGGGCCGGACGCCGCGGATCCGCCGCTCAGTAGGTGAGACCGCGGACCACATCGTCGTATTCGTCCAACCGGTCGGGGCACACGTGCTCGACGTGCACGCGTCGCACGGACAGGGCCCGGGCCGGGTCGCCGCCGTCGGAGAGCGCCGTCGCGCCCAGCGAGAACTGCCGTTCGTCGCTCGCGCACACGGTGTCGGCCGTCTCCCGCAACTCCTGCCAGGTCTGATCGTCCATCTCGTCCGGGTCGACGCCGAGTACATCGGCCACGTCCGATCGATGGGCGTCCTCGTCGTAGGCGGAGCAGCCGGCGGTCAGGGCGAGGAGGACGGCGGTCATGGCCGCCAGGGCGCGCGGGTGTGCCACTGGGGGATGCCTTTCGGGTGTGGGGGGAGCACCGGAGCGGGCGGGGCGCGGGTCGCGCACCAGGGCGCGGAACACGCCCTAGTGTGCACCAGACGCATGCGCGTCCGCTACCAGGGATTTCGCCGACGAGGCCCGCCCCGGCGCGGCCGGGCGGCCGTCACCGCACGGCCGCCCCCGTCCCCGCGCCGCCCCCGTCACCGATCGGCGCCCGGGTCAGGACGCCAGGTCGTAGCCCTTCGGCGGCACGCACTCCTCGGCCGGACGCTGGTCGAGGTAGCCCCGGTCCAGGAGCTCCGCCACCGGCACGTACCCCTCACCATCGGCCTCCGGCAGTTCGTCGGCGGGCACCAGGAGCTGCTCGCCGCCGCCGGGCTGCTCGAAGTGCGGGGCGATCGGACCCACCAGCGCGGTGACGCCGGTCAGCACCTCGTAGCAGTTGTAGTTGTGCTCAGCGCCCCCTGGCCACGTGTTCAGGGAGTCCGGCGGCAGCGCTCGCTCGGCGAAGGGCGCGCCCGCCGGGGCCAGGAACGTGCCGCGCGGCGATCCGAACCGGTCCAGCATCGTGCCCGGCTCCAGTGCGCGCAGCTCGTTGACCGGCTCGCCGTCCACGACCACGAAACCGTCGTGCTCGGGGTAGTTCCAGCCGCTCCACGTCTGCCCCGTGTCCGGATCGACCTGGTCCTCCAGGTACCACTCGTCCAGGAACTCGACCGGCCAGAGGCCGCCGAAGGGCTCGTACCCCTCGACCAGTCGCGCCACCGGCCCCTCCTCTGGCAGGTCGGCCGGGCCGAGCCGCGGGTCGCCGCACACGTACTCCGCCCGTTCCTCGGCCGTGGGCGGGGGATCGAGCAGTGGGCACTCCTCCATGGGCTCCCCGGCGAGCGCGGGCACGGGGGAGGGCGGTGTCGGGGAAGGGGGCGCCGACGCGGCCGCGTGGGCGTGCGCGGGCGGGGCCAGGACGAGCAGGGCCAGGGCGGCTGCGGCCACCGTGGTGGGCTTCACCAGGGGTCTCCGTTCGGTGCTCGGACATCCGTCGAATCGGATGTGCTCGGGTAGTTACGGAGAGTAGTGAATCACGAGCGCGGCGGGCACGGGGCCGGTCGCGCACACGCGGAACGGCCGGGCCCCTCGGGGCGCCGGCCGTTCACCGCTCGGGGACCGCGTCGGACTACTGGCGGCCCAGCGCCCGGTAGGTCCATCCCGACGCGCGCCAGAAAGTGGGGTCGAGCGCGTTGCGCCCGTCCACGATGCGCTTCTCGGCCACGACCGCGGACAGGTCCTCCGGGTTGGCCTCGCGGAACTCCGCCCACTCGGTGAGCAGCAGCACCACGTCGGCGTCGCGGGCGCACTCCAGCATGGAGTCCGCGTAGTTCAGCTGCGGGTAGGCCTCGCGGGCGCGCTCCAGCGCCGCGGGGTCGTACACCGTCACCCGCGCGCCCTGCGCGGCGATGGACGAGGCCACGTCCAGCGCGGGCGAGTCGCGGATGTCGTCGGAGTTCGGTTTGAACGCCGCCCCCAGCACGCTGACCGTGCGTCCGGAGAAGTCGCCGCCGATGAGGTGGCGGGCGATGTCGATCGTGCGCGCGCGGCGGCGCTGGTTGATGGCGTCGACCTCGCGCAGGAACGACAGCGCGGGCTCCACGCCCAGTTCGTCGGCGCGCGCCATGAACGCCCGGATGTCCTTGGGCAGGCAGCCGCCGCCGAAGCCCAGGCCCGGGCCCAGGAACTTCCCGCCGATGCGGTCGTCGTAGGACAGGGCCTCCGCCAGCTGGATGACGTCGGCTCCCGCGGCCTCGGACACCTCGGCCATCGCGTTGATGAACGAGATCTTCGTCGCCAGGAAGGCATTGGCGGAGACCTTCACCAGTTCGGCCGTCTGCAGGTCGGTGACCAGGACGGGGACGCCCTCGTCGGCCTGCTGCTGCCACAGGTGGCGGACCGCCTTCTCCACGCGCGGGGAGTCGGTGCCGATGACGATGCGGTTGGGGCGCAGCGTGTCCTCCACGCCGAACCCCTCGCGCAGGAACTCCGGGCTCCACCCCAGCTCGGCCTCCGAGCCGACGGGCGCCAGCGCGGTCAGCCGCTGGGCGAGGAGCGCGGCGGTGCCGACGGGCACCGTGGAGCGTCCCACGACCACGGACGGACGGGTCAGCCGCGGTGCGAGTTCCTCGATCACCGCGTTGACGTAGCGCAGGTCGGCCGCGCCGGACTCGTCGCGCTGCGGGGTGCCCACACAGACCAGGTGCAGGTCGGTGAACTCGGCGACCTCGTCGTAGGAGGTCGTGAAGTCGAGCCGGCCGGCCTCGATGTTGGCCGAGAGCAGCTCGTCGAGGCCGGGCTCGTAGAAGGGGACCCGGCCGGAGCGGAGGGTATCGATCTTGGCCTGGTCGACGTCGAGCCCGAGGACCTCGAAGCCCATCTCCGCCAGGCAGGCCGCCGTGGTGGCGCCCAAGTAGCCGGTCCCGATGACCGAGACTCGCCGCCTGCGTTCCGCTTCGACCACGTGGGTTGTCCTTCCTTCCGAGCCGCTGTACTCATCCGTGTGCATGTTGTGCCCGTTGCTGTGGCCAACACCCCGATGGGGTGCAGAAATCGGACAAGATTTGGCCGATGGTGACGCCTGGGTGGTGCATCACTTTACGCGCCCGGGTATGGCATGCGACCGAACGCGACGTGAACAGTCAAGGCGCTCAGGCTACCGGTGGGTTGTCCGCAACCGGCACGGGGGCCGGACTCATGCCCGTCCGTCCCCGTAGGTCCGCATTTCCCCTGGATCCTCGTCCAGCGGAGTCCAGACGGCCCCGGTCTCCCCGCGCCGGAACGGGGTGGTGGTCTTGTCGGGATCGCCGCCGCCGAATCCTTGCGGTGGCGGCAGTGGCACCGGAGGAGTGTCCGGCAGGTCGTCGATGGCGTGACCGGCCCCACCCGGCCCTCGTACCCCTCCGATCACATCACGATCGCCCGCGGCGGGCACGCCCTCCACGGGCGTGTCGCCGTCCGAGGACTCGCGGAACCGGTCCCGGCTCGTCCCGGCCACCGCCCGGCCGCCGGGCGCGGGGTCCTCGCGCTGGGCCCGCCAGCGCGAGGGCACGATCGCGGAGAACAGCATCAGCGAACCCGCGACCAGGGCGGGGGCCAGCCCCGCGCCGCCCGGGTAGACGAACCCGTCGGTGTCGAGCCAGCCCAGTGCCGTGGCCATCGAGTCCGGAGCGACCACCGGCCACAGCGCGATCGCCGCGAGCAGGGCACCGCTGGCCCCGGCGTACAGCGGCGACAGCCGCGAGGCGACCAGGTACCCGCACCCGACGCCCACCGTCGAGAGCACGATCACCGCCGAGACCGTGGCGAAGGACACCGTTCCCGCGGCGGCCAGCGGGAGCTGGGTGGCCCCCCACGCGACGGCGACCCACAGCACGGGTGCCAGGGCGACACCGGCGAGCAGACCGACCAAGTGGCGCAACACGAGGGAACGTCCTCCTTCCTGCGGGCCTCACCCGCAGATGTTGTCCCGGGCGGTCGAGGTCGTCAGCGTGTCCACTCCGGCCTCCGCCGGTTCGGGCGCCTCGGTCTCCTCGGCCTCCTCGGTCCCCTCGGTCTCCGGGGGGTCGAACGTCGTGAAGTTGAATCCGATCACGACCTGGAGGTCGTCGTCCAGGGTGTCGTCCTCCACGGTCTCCGACTCCGGGATCATCTCGGCCAGGTACCGGGCCGCGGCCTCGTTCCCGGGGCCGAACCGCACCTGGGACCGGGCGACGGTGCGCGTGGACCAGTTGTCCGCCGGATCGGTCACCTCGAAGCCCGCACCGGACAACTGGTCGTCGAGCTGGGCGCCGAGCCCCGGCGTGCCGGTGCCGTTGAACACCCGCACCCGCAGCCCGGCCGGGCTGAGCTCCTCCTCGGCCGCGGGCTCGGCCTCCTCCTCGTCGACGGGCCGGTCCGCCTGGATGTCCGCGAACAGCTCGCGGGCCTCGGGCTCGTTCCACAGCAGGGCGACGTCGCCGCGCGGGGTCCAGTGCTCCATGTCGGCGATGGGCACCTGGGTGAACGTGACCGCGCCCAGGTCCACGTCGCGCATCTGGTAGGCGAGCTGGTTGATGGTGCTGGTGTCCAGCCCCTCGTCCACGGTCACCGAGGACAGGGACGTGTCCAGGAACGCGGTGAGGCGGGAGGGGTCGGAGAGGGTGTCGGTGCTCATCGCCCTGTCGAGCATCGCGGCCAGCACCTGCTGCTGGCGGTCGATGCGGTCCAGGTCGCCGCGGGCCGTGGCCCGGGTCCGGGCGAAGGCCAGCGCCTCGGTGCCGTCCACCTGGTGGGTGCCCGCCGCCATGTCCAGGTGCGCCTTGGGGTCCTGGATGGGCTCGGGCAGGCACACCTCGATGCCGTCCAGGGCGTCGACCACGTCCACGAAGCCGGAGAAGTCGACCTCGACGTAGTGGTCGATACGCACCCCGGTGACCGATTCCACCGTCCGGACCGTCAGCTGCGGGCCGCCGTAGGCGTAGGCGGCGTTGATCTTGTCGTCGCCCTGGCCCGGGACGTCCACCCACAGGTCGCGGGGTATGCCCACGACGGTGATGCGGTCGCGCTCGTGGTTGAGGCGCACCAGCATGATCGTGTCGGACCGCTGCCCGGGGGTGGAGCCCACGCTGAGCGCGTTCCGGTTCTCCCTGTCCATGTCCTCGCGGCTGTCGGAACCGATGACGAGGAAGGTGAGCCCGCCGGTCTCGTTCTCGGGGCGGTCCTGCTCGTCCAGTCCGGCGAAGACGTCGAAGCGGTTCAGGGAACTCGACATCCACCCGGTGATCGCCCAGGAGGTGCCCGAGGCCAGCAGGACCAGGACCGAGAGCGCGCTCATGACCAGCAGGCCGGAGCGTCGGCGGCGGGCGGCGGCGCTGGGGACGGTGATGCGTCCGGACCGGGGGGAGCGGGTGCGCTCGGGGGCGACGGGCTCGGAGCGGTCGCGCCGGAACTCACCCCTCGGTCCGTGCCGTCCGGCGTTGTCGTCGCTCATCGGCATCCCCGTCCCGACCGTTCAACGGTGTCCTTCTCCCTAGGTTGTCACCCGATTCGCCCGACGGCGCGGCATGTCGCCCCCCGGCGTGTTGTCCCCTCTCTCCGCCCTCTGGGACGCGCCGGACGGCCGATCCGTTCGGCCGATCAGACCTTCCTGAGTCGTATCCGGTACCCCAGCGTGACCACCGCGTTCCTCCCACCGGCCACAATGCACAGGGTGCCGGAAGTCCGGACACGTCCTCAGGCGTGCCCTCCGGCGGCGGGAGCGCGCCCGCTCCGCCCGCGCCCGCCCACATCCCCTTTTTCACGAACATCTCGGAGTCCACCATGCAGCAGCACAACCCTTCCGAAGCCCTGTCCAGCCGGAACTGGCTCACCACCGTCCTCCTGGCCTTCTTCCTCGGCTTCGTGGGCGCCCACCGGTTCTACGCGGGCAAGACGGGCACCGCCATCCTGATGATCGTGACCTGCGGCGGCGTCGGCGTCTGGACGCTGATCGACTTCATCATGATCCTGATCGGCAACTTCAAGGACGCCGAGGGCCTGACGATCAAGAACCAGAGCTGAGCCCCGGCCGACCCGGCCCCGGTTCCCGCCGGGCCGGGCGGCCACCGCGTGTGCAGTACCGTTGACGCGCGAACTCCTGCGTACTACGCGCGTACCGACGCGTACCACGCAGACCCGACACGCTCTCGAATTTGGGAAGTGCCCGTGTCCTGGCCGCCTGTCTCCGTCGTCATGCCCGTCCTCAACGAAGAGCGCCACCTCGCCGCCGCGGTGGAGCACGTCCTCGCCCAGGAGTACCCGGGCGAGCTCGAAGTCGTGCTCGGGGTGGGCCCCTCCACGGACCGGACCCGCGAGGTCGCCGACGCGATCGCCGCGGCCGACCCCCGCGTCAAGGTGGTGGACAACCCGACGGGCAGGACCCCGGCGGGGCTCAACGCCGCCATCGGCGCCTCCTCCCACGACATCGTCGCGCGCATCGACGGGCACGCGATGATGCCCTCGGACTACCTGCGTGTGGCCGTGGAGACCCTCCGGGAGACCGGAGCGGACAACGTCGGCGGCATCATGGCCGCGGAGGGCACGACTCCGTGGGAGAAGGCCGTGGCCGCCGCCATGACCTCCAAGGTCGGCGTGGGCAACGCCCGCTTCCACACCGGTGGCGAGGGCGGCCCGGCCGACACCGTCTACCTCGGCGTGTTCCAGCGCTCGGCCCTGGAGCGCGTGGGCGGATACGACGAGGCCTTCCTGCGCGCCCAGGACTGGGAGATGAACCACCGCATCCGCACCAGCGGCGGCACGGTGTGGTTCCAGCCCCGGATGCGGGTCTCCTACCGGCCGCGCCGCAACGTGCGCCTGCTCGCCAAGCAGTACTTCCACTACGGCCGCTGGCGGCGCGTGGTCGCCCGCCAGCACAAGGGC
Organism: Nocardiopsis sp. NRRL B-16309; assembly: GCF_001279585.1. Classification (GTDB taxonomy): domain Bacteria; phylum Actinomycetota; class Actinomycetes; order Streptosporangiales; family Streptosporangiaceae; genus Nocardiopsis. The sequence goes on from NZ_LGEC01000027.1 coordinate 183,798, forward strand.
ACGATCAACCTGCGCTACCTGGCCCCGCCCGTGGCCCTGGCCGGCGTCGTCACCGGACTGGTCGGCGGCGTGTTCTGGTGGCCCCTGTTCCTGGTGCCCGCCGCCTACGCGGCCCTGGTCACCGCGGCGTCGCTGCCGCTCAGCCGCGGCCTGCCCGCCGCGAGCCTGCCGATGATCCCGGTCGCCCTGGCCACCATGCACATGTCGTGGGGCGCGGGCTTCATCACGAGCCCGCCCGGGCTCGGCGCCGACTCCCGCACCGCCCAGGCCGCGCGCACCTGATCCCTGGCCGCTTCCGGCCCCGGGCCGCACTCGTGTGGAGTGCGGCCCTTTCCGTCGGAGAGGATGGGGCGCGAAAGGGGTGCGCATGGACGAGTTGGTCGGCGAACAGGCCGTGTGGCGGTTCGACGGTACGTCGGTGTCGATCAGGTACGAGACCAGGGGCTGGTTCCGCAGCCCCCTCCTGAAGAGGCTCGGGAGCCTCGAACTCCCGGTCGGGCTGGTCGACTCGGTCGACTTCCGTCCGAACGGCGGCCGTAAGGGCAAGGGCTGGCTCCTCCGGCTGAGGCTGCGCGAGCGCACGGACCCCTACGCGGCGGTCGGCATGATGCCCGACAACGGATCCCAGCCCTTCCACCTGGCCGGGCCCGCCCGGACCGAGCTGGTCGCCGAGTACCTGGCCGACCAGATCCGCTTCGCCGCGGAGCGGCACACCGCCGATCCGCACCCCGCCGCGGCCACCGCGCTCGTCCCGGAGCCGCCCCTGCACATCCGGACCGCCGAGGGCACCGCGACGCTGGACGGCACCTCGCTGCGCCTGGTGTGGTCCGGTGCCTACGCGAGTTCGCGCAAGAAGAAGGCCCAGCGCCGCGAGTACGGCCTCGCCGACATCGCGTCGGTGGAGTGGGTTCCCTCCGACGGCTGGGAGTGGGGGTTCCTGCGGGTGGTCACCCGCGCGGGCGGCGAGGCCGACGCCAAGCCGGGCAAGGACCTGCGCTGCCTCCTGGCCGACGACGGCGAGGAGGGTTTCCAGGCCCTGCTGATGGCGGCCACCGCCACCGCCCGCGTGTGGGCCCTGCGGCCCGCGGGCGGTTCGGCGCCCGAGGCCGCCGAAACGGGCCGGGACTGGCTCGGCACGGCGCGCTCCGCCGTCGCCCGCATCGGCGCGGCCCTGCCGGAGGCGGGGGAGCGGCCGACGGAGCGGGCCCCGGCCGACACCGCGTGGATCTACGAGCAGATCGAGCGCCTGGGCGAGCTGCACGCGCGAGGCGTGCTCACCGACGAGGAGTTCTCCGCCAAGAAGGCCGAACTCCTCGCCCGTATCTGACCCGTCCCCAGTACCGGCCGCGAACGAGACTCGCGAGCGGATGTTCGCGTTCGTGGGATGGGGTGGTATCAATAATGATATCACTGCACCATGGAACGTCGGGAGAAGGCGCTCGAAGCTCCGCGGGACACCCCGGCATCGGCACGGTTCGCCGAACTTGAAGGAGTGTGCGGGCACTTCTTCGGGGAGCCACGCCAGCGGGGCACTTCGCACCAGGTCTACAAGACGCCCTGGGCGGGCGATCCTCGCGTCAACATCCAGAACGACCATGGGAAGGCGAAGCCCCTACCAGGTGAGGCAGGTGCTCGCCGCGATCAGGAGACTGGAAGAGAGCGAAGGAGAGGGGCAGCAGTGAACGTCGCTGAGCACTACGCGTACCGGGTCGTCTGGTCGGCCGAGGACGAGGCGTATGTCGGAACCGTCGCCGAACTGCCGTCCCTCTCCTGGGTCGGAGACGACCGCACCGAAGCCTTCGAAGGCATCCAGGGGCTCGCCACCTCCGTTGTCGACGAGATGACCGATTCGGGTGAGGAAGCGCCCGAGGCGATCGCGGACCGTACGTACTCGGGCAAGTTCATGGTCCGGATCCCGCCGGAGCAGCACAGACAGTTGGCCCTCGAAGCGGCCGAGCAGCACGTCTCGCTCAACCGGCTCGCCGCCGCGCGGCTCGGAGCGTGCGGCTGAGCGGTGCAGGGGGCCCCGAGTCAGGACTGGGCGGCTTTGAGCGCCGACACGGCCCCGGGGACGTCGTCGACGACCACCGCGTCCACCCCCGCCTCCGCGAAGCGCGCGGCGTCGACCGGGTCGGGGCACCAGGACAGCACCTGGAGTCCGGCGCGGTGCGCCACGTCCACGGTGTGGGGCACCGAACGCCGCCCCGGCCGGGGCTCCTCGCCCGTCAGCCCGAACGAGCGCGCGTCGATCGCCACGATCGCGCAGCCCATTCCGGCCGCCCCCGCCACGGCCGAGTCCAGCGGGTTGCGCACGAACGGCATCCACGCCGTGGGCACAGCGGGCGCCGCCTCGGCGACCGCCAGCAGGACACCGGGGTCGAAAGAACAGACGAACACCCGGCGACGCGCGGCCTCCCGGCGCAGATACGGCAGGAGCAGCGACACCGTCCGCCGTGACGGAGCGTCGACGGCGTCCTCCATGACCGATTTCACGTCGACGTCCACGCCGACCCCGGGCGGGATCGCCGCCAGGCCCTCGTCCAGGCCGATCAGCCCCGCCCGCGCGCACTCGGCGGCGCTCACGTCCACGATCGCCCGGCCGTCCTCCAGGGCCGCGTCGTGGTGGAGCACCAGGGCGTCGTCGGCGGTGCGGCGCACGTCCACTTCGACCCAGTCGGCCCCCGCGGCGGCCGCCGCGGCGAAGGACTCCGCGGTGTTCTCCCGCACGCCCCCGACCACGCCGCGGCCCAGGCCGCGGTGGCCGATCACCTCGGTGGCGGTGAACACGCCGCTCACGATCGGGCCTCCGTGCGGGAGCGCGTCCGGCGCAGCAGGGCCTCGGCGACCTCCACGTCGCCGGGGTTGGTGACCTTGATGTTGGACTCGTCGCCAGGCACGATCCGGACCTCCTCGCCGGGCAGGTAGCGCAGCACGACCCCGCAGTCGTCGGTCGCCACCAGTGCGGGATCGGCCATCGCGAGCTCGTAGGCGCGGCGCACCACGCCGAGCCGGAAGCCCTGGGGCGTCTGCATCCGGCGCAGCTCGGTGCGCGGCGGGACGTCGGCGATCGCCTCGCCGCCGCGCCCGGGGACCACCCGGACCACGGTGTCGGCGCTGGGCACCGCCACGCCGACCGCGCCCGCCGAGCCCAGCGCCGACACGCACGCCGCGATGGTCTCGGGCCGGACGAGGGGGCGGGCGGCGTCGTGCAGCAGGGCCAGGTCGGTGTCGGCGGCCGAGGCCATGGCGGACAGGGCGGCACAGGAGGTCTCGGTCCGGGTCGCGCCGCCGGGAAGGACCGCGCTGACCTTGGTGAACCCCGCGTTCGCGACGATCTCGCCGACCCGGTCCAGGTACTCGTCCACCATGAGCACGACGATCTCGTCGACCTCGGGGCAGGCCTCGAAGGCGGCGATCGAGTGCTCGATGATGGGGCGCCCCTCCAGGGGGAGGAGCTGTTTGGGGGTGTCCGCGCCCATGCGCGCGCCGACCCCGCCGGCCAGAACGGCCGCGATCACCCGCGGGCCCGTGGGCATGGCGCTCTCCTGATCGAGGTGTGTGGTGGCGCGGTCGCCGCGCCCAGTGGCCGACATTAGCTGAAACGAGCACGGTAGGTCGGCTCAGGGGCGCGCACGCGGGGTGAGGGTCCGGAACATCGGTCTGAGGAGGGTGCGCTGGCGCGGCCCGTCGCGCGCGGCGGTAACCTATGGACGCCTGTACGGCGTGCCCGGTCCGGACCTCCTCTTCTGCGGTCGTGGATCCGGGGTCGGTCCACGGCATCCCCCGCCCGCCCGTGGACACCCTCCCCCGAGAGCCAGGGGCCGAGGCGGGGCCGGGCCGTCAACGCCGGTCCGGTGCGCGCAGGCGAGAACGTACATGCCCGTCCGGCACATCGTGGACCGGGCGAGAACCAACCCTTGGAGGTGGCGGTGGCGTCAAGGACGCTGGCCGTCTGGGAGCACCGGAAGGTCGTCGGCCTCCTGGTCCGGCGCGACCTGAAGGTCAAGTACCAGCAGTCCGTACTCGGGTACGCCTGGACCATGTTGGAGCCACTGGCTATGACGATGGTCTACTTCTTCGTGTTCGGGGTGATCCTCAACGCGAACCGGGGCATGCCGACCGAGGAGTACGGCGGCTTCCTGCTCTTCCTGGTGGCGGGCATCCTCCCGTGGACGACCTTCGGGCAGATCCTCGGCGAGGCCCCCCGAGCCATGATCACGCATGCCAAGCTGATCACCACGATGAAGGTGCCCCGGGAGATCTTCCCGACGGCCACCGTGGGCACCAAGTTCATCGAGTACCTGCTCACCTGGCCGATCCTGCTGGTGTTCGTGGTCGTCCTGGGCGGTCGGCCCTCGGTCATGGGCGTCTTCGTCTGGCTCCCCCTGGCGGTCGTGCTCACGTTCGCGTTCGGTCTGGGCCTCACCCTGTTCCTGTCCTCGGTCAACGTGCTCCTGCGCGACGTGGAGCGCCTCACCCGGATCGTCACCCGCCTGCTGTTCTACGGGTCCGCGATCCTGTTCCCGGCGTCCATGGTGCTCGAATCGGACCAGGTTCCGGGCTGGGCGATGACCCTCTACCAGCTCAACCCGCTGCTCGGCATCTTCCAGATGCACCGCGCGGTGTGGTTCGCTGGGTTCGAGGAACTAACTCCGACCACGCTCGCGTTGAGCAGTTCGGTGGTCGGTTCGATTCTGATGCTCATCATCGGATACTGGACGTTCCGTCGCCTGGAGATGTCCGTTCTGAAGGAGTTGTGATGGCGCAGACGACCTACGGCGCCGAGGTCACCACCGGACCGGTCATCGAAGCGAAGGGGCTCGGTGTCAAGTTCGCGGTCAACAGGCGGCGCAAGCGCAGCCTGCGTGAGATGTTCATCCACGGGACCAAGCGCGACCCCAACGCCGAGGGCGACGAGTTCTGGCCCCTGCGCGACGTCTCCTTCGAGGTCGGACGCGGCGACTGCGTCGGCATCGTCGGCAAGAACGGCACCGGCAAGTCCACCCTGCTCAAGCTCATCGCGGGCGTACTCATGCCCGACGAGGGCGACGTGCAGGTCCGCGGGAAGGTCGCGCCGCTGCTGGAGCTGCGGGCCGGCTTCAACGACAACCTGACCGGCCGCGAGAACGTGTACCTGGTCGGTTCGCTGCACGGCATGTCCGAGGAGCTGATCGACGAGCGCTTCGAGGAGATCATCGACTTCGCCGAGATCAAGTCGAAGTTCGTCGACACCCCCGTGCGCCACTACTCCAGCGGGATGAAGGTGCGGCTCGGCTTCGCGCTCATCTCCCAGCTGGAGCACCCGATCATGCTGGTCGACGAGGTCCTCGCGGTCGGAGACAAGGCCTTCAAGCGCAAGTGCTACGAGGCCATCGACCGGATGCTGGCCAACCACCGCACGATGGTCCTGGTCTCGCACAGCGAGAGGGACCTGCGCCGGTTCTGCAACCGCGGCCTGTACATCAAGGGCGGCGGGCTCGCGCTGGACACCGACATCGAGTCCGCGCTGGCGGCCTACGACGAGGACACCAAGGCCGAGATCGCCGAGCGCAAGAAGCGCGACGCCGCGAAGAAGAAGCGCGCCGAGGAGGCCCAGCAGAAGGCCGACGAGGCCGCCCGCGAGAACGAGGGCGACGGAGACGGCGGCCAGGCCGCCTGACACCCCGAACGCCCGCCCGCAGGGGCGGGCGTTCGGCCGTTCCGCGTGCCTCGGCCCGAGGGGTGGCTCGGGGCGCGCCAGTGTTCTGCGGGAGGAGCCGGGGCCGCGGCGAGCTTGCGAGCGAGGCAAGTCGACGACGAAGAACACCGGCTACTCGGCGCCCCGTGTGCGCGGCCGAGCTTGCGAGGGCGCCAGAAAAAGGTGTTCTGCGCGCCCACTACGGCTTACCGGGCGCTATGTGCGTGTCAGTGGTTGATTGGCTACCAACCGTGGGAAACGGTGACTCTCAGTCATACGTCGAGAGGGCATCTCCATGGTCAACGGCACGGTGGCGCGGTCGACCGCGCGGATGTTGGAACGCCGACACGTCACACGTGCGGGCATGACGCGGATCAGCGTGTTGGCGGCACTCGGCGCGGCGGTCTGGTTCACCCGGGCGGACACGGTCGGCGCCCTGGCCGGCTCCCTGTTCCTCGGCGCGGTGCTCTTCTGCGACGCCGTGCGCGCGCGGATGCGGGCCAACCGGCGTGACGCCCTGACGGTCTGGCTCGTGTCGATGCTCGCCCAGCTGCGCGAGTACATCGTCTACGCGGGACTGGCGGTCGGCGCGGTCCTGGCGGGGCTGGCCGACGGGTGGGGCTGGGCGGCGGGCGCGCTCATCGCCCTCGCCCTGCGGGACTGGCTCCTGATCGCCCGTGCCGCCCCCACCGCTCCCGACCTGTCCCGGGATGTCGGGCGCGAACCGCACGCCCGGCCCGGGCGGACTGGCGGCCTCCTGGCGGACCTGGCGCCCCGGCCGCCGGAGGGCCCGCGCGAGAGCGATCCCCGGCTGACCGGCCGCCTGCTCGGGCCCGGGCCCGGGCCCGGCTCAGGCGCCGCGGCCGACGCGCGCCCGGGGGACGGGGGAGCGGCGGCGGCCCCGGGAGGGCCGCCCCGCCCCCGGATCTCACCGGAGGCGCTCACCGGGCGGGAGTCCCCCTCCGCGCGGGCGTCGCTCTCACGGGAGCCGGAGCGGGCGACCGCGCCGCCGGAGGGGGACCGCCTCGCCCGGGTGCAGCTGCCCCACCTGGCCCGACGGATCATGGTGTTCTCCCAGAGCACCCGCTTCCTGGCCATCGCGGTGACCGCCACCCTGTGGGACGCCAGGGTCGCGTTCCTCACGTTGATCGTCGGATGCGCGGTGGCCGTGACCGGGGAACTGGTCGACCCGCGGGGAGGCCGCCGGTGAGCGTGCACGGCGAAGCACCCGCGCCGCGGCCCCCGCGCGAGGCACTGCGTGGAACCCTGCCCGACCTGCGCGTTCTCCGTGATGACAGTCACATGGGAACGCTGCTCGGGCGGATCGCCCCGGGTGCCGTGCCACCGCTGATGACCGCGCTGACCGGCCTGCTGGTGGTCGGGACGCTCCTCGTGGCGGGACGCGGGCAGCTGGCAGGCATTACCCTGTTCGCACCGGTCGCTGCCCTGCTACTGTCCGGGTTGGCCTCGGGTCACCCCCACGACGGACCGTACGACTGGCTCGTACCCCCCGTCCTGCGGGTCACCGAGTACGCCTATCTGGCAGTTCTGGGGTGGGCGTCCGGTGTACCCGGTCCCTTGGTGTTCGTACTCTTGGTTGCGGTCGTCTGCCACCACCGCGACGACGTGTCGCGGTCCGCGGTCGGTGTCACCCGTCCCTCATGGGTGCGCGCCGCCGCGCTCGGCTGGGACGGCCGCATGCTCGTCATCGCGATCGGCGGTGCGTCGCACGCCCTGGCCATCGGCTACGGCGTCCTCGCCGCGTACCTCTGGGTGCTCCTCGTCCGCGAGGCCGTACGCACCTGGAGCGCCACGGAAGTGACCGACGTGCGCACGAGCGCCACCACCGTCCCCAGTGGTGGCGCGCAGGGCCAGGGAGATCCGCGGATCACCCGGCCCGGCGACGGGGACGGGGGCCAACCGGCCGCCGGAACGAACGGGGAGGCGTGAGCGCGCCTCCCCGCACACAAGGAGGAACACGCCCTCATGCTCGGAATGGTTCTCGCCGCAGGCGCCGGGCGCCGCCTGCGCCCGTACACCGACACCCTGCCCAAGGCCCTGGTGCCCGTCGACGGCGAGACGACCATCATGGACATCTCGCTGCGCAACCTGGCCGCCGCCGGCCTCAAGGACGTCGTCGTCGTGGTCGGCTACCGCGCGGAGGCCGTCGAGGAGCGCAAGGAGGCACTGGAGCGGCGCCACGGCGTCAACCTCACCCTCTCGTACAACGACAAGGCCGAGGAGTGGAACAACGCCTACTCCCTCTGGACCGCGCGCGAGTTCTTCTCCGAGGGCGTCCTCCTGGTCAACGGCGACACGGTTCACCCCGTGAGCGTCGAGGAAACGCTACTCGCCGCGAGGGGACCGGAACTCCTCCTCGCGGTGGACAACGTGAAAAGCCTCGCTGACGAGGAGATGAAGGTGACCCTCGACGAGGGCGGCCACGTCAGCACGATCACCAAGCTGATGGACCCCGCCACCGCGGCGGGCGAGTACATCGGCGCCACGCTCATCGAGAGCACCCTGGACGGCCGCCTGGCCGACGCCCTCAAGGCGACCTGGGAGCGGGACCCCCAGCTGTACTACGAGGACGGCTACCAGGAGCTGGTCAACCGCGGCGAGAAGGTCTCCGTCGCGCCGATCGGCGAGGTCGACTGGGTCGAGGTCGACAACCACGACGACCTCGCCAAGGCAAGGGAGATCGCGTGCCGCTACTAGCGCGAATGCTGCCCTCCCCGCTGGCGATCGACGTCCGCCGCGGGGCCATCGCCTCCCTGGGGACGGTGCTCGCCGACCGGCGCATCGCCACCGAGGGACGCATCGCCGTGGCGGTCGGTCCGGGCCAGGGCGCCCAGATCGCGGCCGACATCGACCTGCCCCAGTGCGAGGTCTTCCAGGTCGAGGAAGGCACGGTCGACGCCGCGACCGAACTCGGCAAGAAGCTGCGCTCGGGCGCCTACGAGGCGGTCGCGGGCATCGGCGGCGGCAAGACCATCGACGTCACCAAGTTCGCCGCGACCATGGCGGGCATCCCCATGGTGGCCGTGGCCACGAACCTGGCGCACGACGGCATCGCGTCACCGGTCAGCTCCCTGGAGCACGAGGGCGGCAAGCCCTCCATCGGCGTGACCATGCCCATCGCCGTGGTCATCGACGTCGACTACGTCCGTGCGGCCCCCGCGCACCTGGTCCGATCCGGCATCGGCGACGTCGTCAGCAACATCTCCGCCATCGAGGACTGGGAGCTGGCGGGCCGCGAGAAGGGCGAGCCGGTCGACGGCATGGCCGTCACCTTCGCCCGCGTGGCCGCCGAGGCCGTGCTGCACCGCCCGGACTCCATCGAGTCCGAGGCGTTCCTCACGGTGCTCGCCGAGGGCCTGGTCCTGTCGGGGATGGCGATGTCGGTGGCCGGTTCGAGCCGTCCCGCCAGCGGTGCCTGCCACGAGATCCTGCACGCGGTCACCCAGCTCTACCCGGGCACGAGCAACCACGGCGAGCTCGCCGGGCTCGGCGCGCTGTACGCGTCGTTCCTGCGGGTGCGGCGCCTCGGGTGGCCGCAGGGCCGCCTGGAGGAGATCAGGTCCTGCCTGGTCCGCCACAGCCTGCCCGTGCTGCCCTCGGACGTGGGCCTGACCCAGGAGGAGTTCGCGCGGGCGGTCGCCCACGCTCCCGGTACCCGTCCGGGGCGCTTCACGATCCTTGAACACCTGAACCTCTCCGAGGACGAGATCGGGCGGAGTGTCGCGGACTATGTCGAAGCCTTCGGTCGCTGAGGTCCGCGCGGGCGGCCAGCCCGCGGGGATCAAGGAGCGGGTGAACGAGGAGCACTGGGCGGGCCGGCTCTACATGCGGGAACTCTCCCCGTACCTGAGCACGTTCTTCGTCCGGCTCCGGGTGCCCCCCAACCCGATCACCTACCTGATGATGGCGTTCGGCGTGCTGTCCGGCGTCGTCGTGGCCTTCGGCGGCCTGTGGTCGGCGGTCCTGGCCGCGCTGTTCATCCAGATCTACCTGCTGCTGGACTGCTCCGACGGCGAGGTGGCCCGCTACACCGGGCGCACCAGCGTGGCCGGGATCTACCTCGACCGGATCGGCCACTACGTGTCGGAGATCGCCCTGCTCATCGGACTGGGCGTGCGCGCCCAGGGCGAGTGGGAGGCGGGCGGCTGGGTCATCCTGGGCATGGCCGCCGCGCTCGGTGTCGCGCTGATCAAGGCCGAGACCGACAACGTGGTGGTCGCCAGGGCCAAGGCCGGGCTGCCGGAGAAGATCTCCGAGGCGGCCATGCGCCCGCGCTCGTCCGGGCTGAGCCTGGCCCGCCGCCTGGCCTCGGCGCTCAAGGTGCACCGGGTCATCCAGGCGGTCGAGCTGTCGCTGCTCATCGTGGTGGCGGCGGTCGTCGACGCCTTCCTGGGCGACCTGGCGGCCACCCGCGTCCTGGTGGTGGCGTGCGCCTTCGTGGGCGTGGTGATGAGCTTCGCGCACTTCGTGAGCGTGCTGGCCTCCCGCCGCCTGGAATAACGCGTCAGTGACGCTTGCGTCACATACGGGGCCGTGGGTGCTACCCATCCCACGGCCCCGTACACCTTGCATTTATGCTTTCGTTAGCCTGTTCCTGCGAACGTTGGCTCGTGTCCACTTGCCAGCCGCATGTCGTCCACTGATCGGTCGCACCCATGGCCACTCCCGTGATACCGCCAACGCCCGGCCCCGGTACGTCCCCGCCGGAGGGTCTTCGCGCGCCCAGAGCCGAACGGAGCCGCTCCCCGTTGCCCGGTACCAGCAAGCCCACCCTTTCCTGCGTCCTGCTCACCATGGGCACCCGTCCGGCGGAGCTGCGCCGGGCGATCACCAGTGTGTTCGAGCAGAAGGACGCGGACGTCGAGGTCGTGGTGGTCGGCAACGGCGCGGACCTGCCGGACCTGCCCGAGGGCGTGCGGACGGTGCGGCTGCCGGAGAACGTGGGCATCCCGGAGGGCCGCAACCACGGGGTGCGCGCCACCGAGGGCGACGTCATCCTCTTCCTCGACGACGACGGCTGGTACCGCTCCACCGACCTGGCCCGGCACGTGCGCGAGCGCTTCGCCGCCGAGCCGTCCCTGGGCGCCCTGTCGTTCCGCATCGCCGACCCCGACGGCGGCCCCGACCAGCGGCGGCACGTGCCCCGGCTGCGGGTCGGCGACTCGCGCAGGTCGAGTGTGGTGACCACGTTCCTGGGCGGCGCGTCCGCCGTCCGGCGCTCGGCGTTCGAGGCGGGCGGCGGCCTGCCCGGCGAGTTCTTCTACGCCCACGAGGAGACCGACCTCGCCTGGCGGATCATGGACGCCGGCTACACCATCGAGTACGACGCCGAAGCGGTGATGTACCACCCGGCGGTCGCGCCCACGCGGCACGAGAACTTCTACCGGCTCAACGCGCGCAACCGGGTGTGGCTGGCGCGCCGGAACCTGCCGTGGCCGCTGGCCTTCGCCTACCTGGCGACCTGGGTGGCCATGACCCTGCTGCGCGAGCGCGACCGCTCGGCGCTGCGCTCCTGGTTCGCTGGCTTCCGCGAGGGCTGGCGCGAGGACGCCGGACCGCGCACGCCGATCCGCTGGTCCACCGCCTGGCGGATGACCCGCGCCGGGCGCCCGCCGATCATCTGAGCCGTCAGCGGCCGGTCACCGGCGCAGGTGTCGGATGACCGCCGACCGATCGCCGTCCAACGGCGCTGGTGACGATGGCCCGGCGTCATGGACGAGCGGTGACCGCCCAGCGGCGCCGGTGACGGTACGGACGACCGGTGACCGGCGCTGGTAGCGGTCCACTGCCAAGTGTCATGGACGGCCGGTGACCGGTGACCGTACGGCAACGGCGGATGACGACTGTGCGGCGACGACGGCCGGTGACCGTTCACCGGCGGGCCCTGGGCTCTGGACGGGCGTGGCAGGATGAGGGCCACGGCGTGTGGAGGACGCGCCGTCGTTCCGTTCTTGGAGTTGCATGTTCATGGTTTCCGGAATCGCGTTGGTGATGATCGCCCTGGTCGTCCTCCTGCTCGCCGTCGGCATCGGTGTGCTGATCTTCGTGATCGTCAAGGCGTCGACGAAGAACACTCCGCCCCAGCAGACCCAGTACCCCCAGCAGGGGGCCCAGTGGGCGCCACAGCAGCAGCCGCACCAGCCCCAGCCTCCCCAGCAGCCGCAGACCCCCCAGCAGCCCCCGCAGGGCGGCCAGTGGGGTCCGCCGCCGCAGCAGTAGGACACGGACACACGACAGGGGCCGGACACCCGCGCAAGGGTGTGCGGCCCCTGTGCGCGCGTGGTCAGATCTCGGTGACGACCTCGTCGTACTCCAGGCGGGGCAGGCGGTCGAACCAGGCGTCCGGGCCGGGACGGCCGATGTTCATCACCACGAGCGGCCGCAGCGGGGAGTCCGCGCCGAAGAGCTCCGTGCGCAGGCCCTCCGCGTCGAACCCGGTCATCGGACCGGCCGCCAGGCCGGCCGCGCGCACGCCCACGATCAGGTAGCCGATCTGCAGGAGCGCGTTGAACCGGGCGTCCGCCTCGCGCTTGTCCGCGTTGGCGGCCAGCGAGTCACCGACACCCGGGATGACCGGGAACGTGCGGTCCAGGTGCAGGTGGTAGTCGGTGTCGGCCGACAGCACCAGGGTGAGGGGCGCGGTCGAGGTCTTGGGGGCGTTGTTGCCCGCCATGTGCCGGACCAGGCGCTCACGGGCTTCGGGGGAGCGGACGACGGTCACCCGAAGCGGCTGGGTGTTCATCGCCGTCGGGCCGTACCTGACCAGGTCCTGGATGGCGCGCACCTGCTCGTCGGTCACCGGTTCGTCGGTGAAGGAGTTGGCGGTGCGAGCGTCACGGAACAACAGGTCCTGGGCGACCTTGTCGAGTGCCAGCTGCGTCATGTTCGTCCTCGGTCGTGCGTGCGGGGCGCGTCGGCCACCGGCGGTGGCCGACGCGGGGCACAACCTCGTTGACTAGGAAGATATTTCTCGCGTCGAGCGGGTGTGCTCGCTCTCACGTTCCACCAGCTGGGGACGGGGACGCGGTCTGGGTACGCTCGGCGCGGGGCCGGACCGCTCGGCCACCCACTCCTCCAACTGCTTGACGAACAGCCGGGCCTGGACGGGCCAGTGGAAGGACGTCTGGGCGATCTCGTGGCCCGTCCGCGCCATCGACCGGCGCAGCTCCTCGTCGCCGCGCAGCTCCAGCACAGCCTCGGCCGCCGCGCGCACGTCGCCGAACGGCACCACCCGGCCTGCGTGGCCCTCCGGGCGGCCCGTCACCAGCGCCTCCGCCATGGGGTTCGCCGTGGTCACGACCGGCAGGCCGTGCGCCATGTACTCCACGACCTTGGTCGGCATCGAGTGCCGGTAGTTCGGCGCGTCGTGCAGCATGCTGATCCCGGCGGTCGCCCCGGCGCACATCCGCAGTGCCCGGTCGTTGGGGACGAACCCGTACCAGTTCAGCTCGTTGGCCTGCTGGGCCTCCCGCAGCATAGGGCGCACCCGGGCGTCGGCACCGCCGATCACGTCCAGCCGCACCCCGTGCGGGCGCAGCGTGCGCCCCAGTTCCACCAGTTCCTGGGCGCCGCGCGCCAGGGAGACGTGCCCCAGGTACACGACGCGGTCGTCGCCGGGCTCGCGCGCCGGCCGCTCCGGGACCTCGGTCGTGTTGGGCACCACGGGGTGCTGGCGGCGGAACCGCGAACGGTAGCCCTCCTCGGCCAGCAGCAGCTTCATCCGGCGCTCGGCCCGCCGCTCGAAGGAGCGGACCACCAGGCCCAGCGGGCGGCGCAGCGGCCGGGGCACCCACGGCTTGGTGAGCAGCGCGGCCGCCGTGTCCTCGTGGACGTCCCACACCGTCACCGGGCGGCGGGAGGGGAGCGCCAGCAGCAGTTCGGGGTCGTGGAAGAGCAGGAGGTCGGCCTGCGGAGCGTGCTCGGCGAGGACGGCGCGCGCGGCCCGCAGCGACGCGAGCCGTTCGCGTCCCGAGGCGCGCGGGACGTCGATCGAGCGCAGTTCGTCCCAGGGGGTCACCCCGCACTCCCGGAACGGGGCCACATAGGTCACCGTGTGACCCGCGTCCAGCAGTGCGCGGATCTGTCGGTGCAGGATCCGCGCGTCCTCGGGGTGGTGCACAACCGTGGCCACGAGCGCGTGCATGAAGATCACCTACGTGTGTCACCGGATGGGTCGCGAGGTGCCCGAAACGTGACACCCCGTATCGATGATCCGCTCAAATCAGGCTGGACCAGCTCATCGACACGGTATTCACCAGCGGAATCCGGGCGAGGAAACCAGGGTGGACACACGGGGGTGATCGGGTGAACCTTCGGTCGCGGCCGGGTGAACGCGACAGGGCACGCCGGTGGACGGTCGGGTGACGTCCGTCGGCGTGCCCCTCATGTGGCGCGTGACGTGGGCGGTCAGAGCACCCGCAGCCCCTCGCGCAGGACCTTGCTGCGGGCCTGGGCGGGCACCGAGGCGTCGGGCTCGGGCTCCTCCCGGCGCAGCACCCCGCGGGTGTCCAGGAGCAGTCGGGCGTACTCCGCGAGCCGCTTGGGCCGGTACTCGGCGTGGTCGGTGAGCAGGATCGTCAGGTCGGCGTCGGCCAGGGCCTGGTCCAGGTCGGTCGAGCGCGGCACGCTCACCCCGTCGACCTCCCAGGAGTCCACGTGCGGGTCGTGGTAGGTCAGCGTGGCGCCCTTGGCGGCCAGCTTGCGCGCCACCGGACGCGCCGGCGACTCGCGCTGGTCGGCGATGTCGGCCTTGTAGGTGACCCCCAGCAGCAGCACCTTGGACCGCGACAGCGCCAGCCCGGACTCGTTGAGCAGCTCCTGCGCCCGCTGCATGACGTAGGAGGGCATGCGCCCGTTGATCTCCTGGGCCAGCTCGACGAACCGGAACGGGTAGCCGAGGGTCTTGACCTTGTAGGAGAGGTAGTTGGGATCGATGGGGATGCAGTGCCCGCCCACGCCCGGACCGGGGTAGAAGGCCTGGAAGCCGAACGGCTTGGTGGCCGCCGCCGCGATGGAGTCCCACAGGTCGACGCCCAGCTCCTGGCAGAAGATGGCCATCTCGTTGACGAGCGCGATGTTGACGTGGCGGTAGGTGTTCTCCAGCAGCTTGGCCATCTCGGCCTCCCGGGTGCCCCGGGTGCGCACGACCGTGTTCACGAAGTGGCCGTAGAACGCCGCGGCCGCCTCCCCGCACTCGGGCGTGAGGCCGCCGACGACCTTGGGGGTGTTGGCCACCCCGAAGGTCGCGTTGCCGGGGTCGATGCGCTCGGGCGAGAAGGCCAGGTGGAAGTCGCTTCCCGCGACCAGGCCGGACTCCTCCAGGAGCGGGCGCACGACCTCCTCGGTGGTGCCGGGGTAGGTCGTCGACTCCAGGATCACGAGCGTGCCGGGGCGCAGGTGCTCGGCGATGGTCCTGGACGCGGAGGTCACCGCCCCCAGGTCCGGTCCGCCCTCGGGTGAGAGCGGGGTGGGCACGCAGATCACGACGGTGCGCGCGGTGGCCAGGCAGGACGGGTCCGCGGTGGCGGTGAAACCGCGCTCCAGCATCGAGGCGACGTCCTCGCTGGAGAGGTCGTCCACGTGCGAGACCGCCTGGTTGAGGCCGGAGACGACGTGCTCGCTCAGGTCCAGGCCGGTGACCTTGAGCCCCGCGGAGACGGCCTCGGCCGCCAGGGGCAGACCGACGTAGCCGAGTCCCAGGACGACCAGGTCGCTGGCGGCACCGCCGGACGACTGCTCGGAAACGGTGGCTGTGGCTGGTTTGGAGGCTGCGGCATCCACTTCGCGGTCACACTCGCATTCATTGGTGAACGGGCGTCGATGAACAAGGACTGCCTGCTGTCACACAGTGCGCTTGGACGTCCGAGTCTAGGTACTCGATGCCCTCGGTCACGGATTCTGGCCTGGTCCGGACAATGTACGGAGAAGAATCCGATACGCCTGGTTGTAGCGGTATGCGGCCTCGGTCCAGGTGCGATCCGCACCGACCTTGCTCCGGCCTGCTCGGCCGTAGGAGATCCGCCTTTCCCGACTGTAGGCGAGTTTTGTCAGAGCATCGGCGAGACCTGCCGATTCGCCCGCCGGAATTAACTCGCCCGTCACCCCCGGTTCCACGATCTCTCGCAATGCCGGTAGGTCACTGGCGACGACGGGGAGCCCGCCGGCCATCGCCTCCACCGGTTTGAGCGGTGTCACCAGACGGCACACCCGCTCGTCCCGGCGCGGCACGGCGAACACGTCCAGGGCCGCGTGGTGGGCACGCACCTGGTCGGCCGGGACCCGGCCGGGGAAGTGCACGGCGTCCTCCAGCCCCAGCGACCGCGCGCGGTCGCGCAGGACCGGCAGTTCGGGCCCGTCGCCCACGAGCAGGGCGTGCACCCGCTCCCCGCGTTCGCGCATCAGGGCGACCGCGTCCACCAGCACCTCCAGGCCCTCGTAGCCGAAGAAGCTGGTCGTGGTGCCCACCACGAACGCGTCGGTGCCGATGCCCAGGCCCTCCCGGACCCGCGCGCCCGAGGGCAGCGGGTCCAGGAACGACGCCTCCACCGCGTTGGGCACGACCAGCAGCCGCTCGCGGGCCACCCCCCGCGCCTCGATGTCGGCGCGCATCGTCTCGCCCAGCGTCACCACCAGGTCGGCGGCCAGCATGCAGGCCGTCTCGTTGGCGCGTTCGGACTGGTAGAAGGCGTCATCGACACTCCGGGACGGGTCGCGCGAGAGCCAGGACTCCTCCAGGAAGCCCCGGGCCTCGTAGACGACCGGCAGGCCGAAGCGCCGTCCCAGCTCCAGCGCCAGACGGCCGTTGTGGTGGTTGCTGGCGGCGTGCAGCACGTGCGGCCGCAAGCTCTCGACCAGCTCCGACGCCATGCGCACGCCCACCGCGAGCTCCTCGGCGGCGTCGGCCGGAGCCGTCCACGGGATGAGCCGGTGGTAGGTGACGCCGTCCAGGCGCACCAGCGTGCGCGCGTCGCGCACGCCCTTGGTCAGCGGGAACCCCGCCCTGGTGACGACGTGCACGTCCATCCCGGCCTCGCGCTGGGCGACCGCGATCTTGTGCGTGCGCTGCGTGTACCCCGCGTTGGTCGAGGGAAGTGCGTTGGTGACCAGGTGCAGGACGCGCAGCCCCGCCCCGGGGGAGGCCGGATCGTCGGCCACACGCCACCGTTCACCTGTCGGTACGGGCGGTCGCCCAGCGTTCACCGTGTCGTCGGGCCGCGTTGGGGCATCGCGGGTTAACGTGATTCCGTGATGGTCGGGCGACGAGGACACGGGGACGGCACGTCCGGTGGCCACGGCCGTCCGGTACTCCGCGGCGTCCCGGTACCGCCCCTCTGGAAGCAGGTTCACCAGAGCGCGGGCGGTGTCGGCGTCACCCGCCGCCAGGCAGGCCGCCAGCAGGCGGCCGATCCGGCGGGGGGAGGCGTCCCGCGCCGCGGACAGGACCGACGCGCGGGCGTCCTCGCGACGCCCCCGGTCCCACAGCGCGTAGGCACGGGCGAGGCCCCCGCACCGGGTGGCCGCGGCCCGCACCGCGCGCCGGACGGGGCCGGGCAGCAGCCGCAGCGCGAGCAGCGGCAGACGGGCGGGGTCGGCCCTCAGGTGTCGCCAGGCCAACGACAGTGTGAACGTCCCGGCCCGCACCCAGCGGGTGCGCGGGCGGGGAGCGCGGGTTCGGGAAGTCTGGGTGTCATGCACGGTCAGTCACACAACCACGCGGACGTGACCAGGTGGTGACACCACGGCGACACGGGCGGGACGGCTGGGGCAAGGAACGCCGCTCACGGCGGCTCGGTGTCCTGTTCGTCCCGAAGAATCCCATCACACGGCAAACTCCACTCCAACAGAAGGAAACGTGACAGACGTGGCAACGAGCGCCCCCCTTGGTAGCCAGGACACCGGGATCGTGCACGTCGTCGGCGCGCGCCCCAACTTCGTCAAGGCCGCGCCCGTCGTCTCCGCCCTGCGCGGGCGAGGGGCCCACCAGTCGGTCGTCCACACCGGGCAGCACTACGACGACCGGATGTCGGCCGTGTTCTTCCGCGACCTGGGCCTGCCCACGCCGGACGTCGACCTCGGGGTGGGATCGGGCTCGCACGCCGCGCAGACCGCCGCCCTCATGGTCGGGCTGGAGAAGGAGTTCACCGAGCGCCGGCCGGGCATGGTGGTCGTCTACGGCGACGTCAACTCCACCGTGGCCGCCGCCCTGGTCGCCGCCAAACTGTGCGTGCCCGTCGCGCACGTGGAGGCCGGACTGCGCTCCTTCGACAACACGATGCCGGAGGAGGTCAACCGGCGCGTCACCGACCAGCTGAGCGACCTGTGCTTCGCGACCAGTCCCGAGGCCATCGGCCACCTGGCCGCCGAGGGCGTGCCGACCGACCGCGTCCACCTGGTCGGCAACCCCATGATCGACACGCTGCTGGCCAACCTCGACCGGTTCGACGCCGACGCCCTGCGCACGCGGCTCGACCTGCCCGAGCGCTACGTCGCCGCCACCCTGCACCGGCCCGCCAACGTCGACGACCCCGACACCGCCGCCCTCCTGGCCAAGCGGCTGCACGAGATCGCCGACCAGGTCGACGTCGTCATGCCGGTCCACCCGCGCGGCAAGGCCGCCTTCGAGCGGGCCGGGCTCGGCGACCACCCGCGCGTCCACCTGCTGGAGCCCCTCGGCTACCTCGACTTCGTCGCCCTCGTGCGCGGCTCCGCGGCCGTGGTGACCGACTCCGGCGGCGTCCAGGAGGAGACCACCATCCTCGGCGTCCCCTGCCTGACCCTGCGGCCCAACACCGAGCGGCCCGTCACCATCACCCACGGGACCAACCAGCTCGTCACCGAGGCCGACCTCCTCCAGACGGTCACCAAGGTCCTGCACGGCCAGACCCCCGAGCGCGTCGGCAGCGCCCCGCCCCTGTGGGACGGGCACGCCGGAGAGCGCATCGCCACCATCCTCACCCAGTGGTCCAGGTGATCCCATGCCATGCTCGTCACCACCCTCCCCCAGACCACCGGCCGGGTCCGGCCGTCGCCCACCGCCCGTCGGGGACGCCCCGCACCGGGACGGGCCGTCCTCGGCGGAGGGCCTTCGGCCCCAGCACCGGTCCGTGCGCCTGACCCTGGGCATCCGGACCAGGCCGGGGACACGCCGGACACACCACCCGGCGGTGTCGCGGAGACGGCCCTCCGGGCCCGCGTTCCGCCTGGCCCTGGGCATCCGGACCAGGCCGGGGACGCGCCGGGGACACCACCCGGCACCGTCGGAACCGACACACGCGACGAACGCGGCGGGTTCGCCGATCCGACCACAAAGCAAGGTGGCAGACCGTGAAACGGCGTGAACAGAGCCAGACCGAACAGCTCCGGCAGGCCCTCGCCGAGCGCGAGGCACAACTCCAGGAGGCGCGCTCGCGCCTGGCCGCCGTGGAGGGCTCCACCTCGCTTCAGGTGGGACGGGCCCTGACCGCGGCCGCCAAGCGGCCCGGCCGCTCGCTGGTCAGGCTCCCGCGTGACCTCTACCGTCTGTGGCGCCGCAGCGGCACCACCCGACACACCGAACGCCGTCGGCCGGGCGCCGAGCCGGTGCGCTCCTTCGACGCCGAACGCCAGGAGGCCCGCCTCCTCACCGGCGTCGTGGGCGGGCGCGAGGACCTGCTCGTCGTCGCCACCGTCGTCGGCCCCGCCATCCAGCAGGCCGTCGACCCCTACGTGCGGACGGTCCCGCTGCGCCCGCACGACGCCCAGATCGTCATGGACGGCGTGGACGTGGACCTGGTCCTGGTCTCGTCCTCCGCGGCCGCCCCCGGCTCCCCGTGGGCCCACGTGGGCGACCCCGCCGTGGTGGACCGCACCCGGGCCCTGCACTGGGTCCTGGAGTCGGCCGCGGCCCGCGGCATCCCCGCGGTCCTGCTCGACGACGCACCGGCGCCGCCCGCCCTGCGGGCGCTCGGCTTCGACCGGATCCACAACGGCGACGCCGGGGTGCCCCTGCACCAGTTCAACCCCGTCGCCGCCGACCTCGTCCGCGGCCCCGAGGCGGTCTACGTCCGAGCCGGGGCGGGCGACCGCGTCCCTGACCTGCTCACCGACCTGGGAGCCGGTGTCACCGACGTCGACTCGCCCGGCCTGGCCGACGCCCTGCGCGCCGCCAACGTCGCGGTCATCCCCGGCACGGGTCCCGACCACGAACGCGTCCGCCGACGGGCCTGGGCCTGCGGCACCCACGTGGTGGCGCACACCGACCCGGCGCGGACCGGCGGCGAGGACCTGGCGGTGTCCGTGCCGCGCCTGCGCGCCGCCGTGCCCAGCTCGGCGGAACAGCGCACCATGCTCCGCCAGGTGTTCTTCGACGCGGCCACCCCGGTGCGCCTCGCCGAGATCCTGGAGGGGCTCGACCTGGACACCGACACGCCCGGCGCGGAACTGCCGCTGCGCGGGCGCGCGGTGGCCGTCCTGGCCGACCCCGCGGGCGAGGCCGAGGCCGACCAGCTCGCCGACGACCTGCTCGCGGCCACCCTGCGCCCGACCGAGGTCGTGGTGCCCGGTGCCGCCGCCCGCCTGCCCGGTGTGCAGCGGCTGCGGGCCGAGGGCGTGATCGTGCGCTCGGCGCGCTTCAGCGCCCCGGACACCCCCGAGGAGCTCACCCGCGACGGCGACCGGCCCCGCATCGGCGCGCTCGGCACCGACGGCTGGGCCGCGCTGGCCGAGCGCGCCACCGCCCCGTGGGCCTACCCGTGGACCGGGCGCGTGGGCGCCGACCGCCTCGCCGACCTGGTGTGCGCGGCCGAGTGCTCGGGAGCCGACGCCGTGGGCGCCCCGGCCTCGGACGGCAGCGAGGACACCGGCGGCGACGCGCGCGGGCAGGGCTTCTTCGACCGCGCCCGCACCGGCGGCACCCAGTATGTTTTCGTGAGTGCCGTGACACCGGAACTCGCCAGGACCCCGCTGTTGCGCCGCGGCTGGAACCCGGCCGAGTGGAACCGGCGCGGAAACCGCCTGCTGGCGCTGGGGCCGGACCACGGCACGGCGCCCGGAGGCGGGGCGGACGGTTCCGCCCACAGCGCCGCCGACGCATCGACAGGCGCGATCGGTTGATCCCCCGTCGCACTGACCGCTCCGCGCGGGACACCCGAAAGCATCCGAAGGGAAGAACGTGAGTACACCTTCTCCGCGCGCGCTCCTGTACGGGGACGTGGACCTCAACATCATCGACGGCTCGGCGATCTGGGCCCAGTCGATGGCGCAGGCCCTGGCCGCGGCCGGATGCGAGGTGACCCTCCTGCTCAAGGCGCCGGTGCGCACCGACCGGCTGGTCGCACCGCTGGCCGACGTGCCCGGCATCCGGCTGCTGCGCCCCTACGAGGACGACCTCGTGCCCGACCGGGGTCCGCGCGGGCTCACCCCGGAGCAGGCCGTCGAGCTCATCACCAAGCAGCACGAGCGCCGCGCCTTCGACCTCGTCGTGGTCCGGGGCCGCCGCCTGGCCGGGCTCGCGGCCCAGGAGGAGGCCCTGACCGGACGGCTGTGGACCTACCTCACCGACTTCCCGCACAGCGTCGGCGAACTGAGCGCCACCTCCACCGCCGAGCTCACGGAGATCGCGCTGGCCTCCCGGTTCCTGCTCTGCCAGACCGAGGAGCTGCGCGCGTTCCTGGAGTCGTCGGTTCCCGCCGCGTGCGGGCGCTCCGTGCTGTTCCCGCCCGTGGTCGTGGTGCCCGAGGGCGTCCAGGCGGACGGCCAGGTGCACGCGCGCACCCGCATCGCCTACACGGGCAAGTTCGCGCCGCGCTGGAACACCCTGGAGATGACCGAGCTGCCCGAGCGGCTCGCACAGCTGGGCGTGGACGCCGAGATGGTGATGATCGGCGACAAGATCCACGCCGAGCCCGCCGACTGGTCCAAACGGATGCGACGGGCCCTGGAGTCGACCGAGCACGTGGACTGGCGCGGCGGCATGGCGCGCGCCGACGCGCTCCGCCAGTCCGCCGAGTGCGACTTCGGGCTGTCCTGGCGCGACCCGTCCATGGACGCGAGCCTGGAGCTGTCCACCAAGGTGCTGGAGCTGGGCGCGCTCGGCCTGCCGGTCGTGCTCAACCGCACGCCCATGCACGAGGCGCTGCTGGGCGCCGACTACCCGCTCTTCGCCGGGGCGGACATCGCCTCGGTCGCCGAGGTGGTCGCCCGGGCCTACGCCGACCGCGAGCTGTACGCGGACGCGGCGCGGCGGTGCCGGGACGCGGCGGAGGCGCACGCGCTGGAGCGGGCGGCCGAGCGGCTGCGCGGCTACCTGTCCGAGGCCCTGCTCACCGCGCCGGAGGGGGCGGATCCCGAGCGCCCGCTCAAGGTGGTCGTGGCCGGCCACGACCTGAAGTTCTTCACCCGGCTGGCGGAGTACCTGGACGCCCTGCCCGGCCTGGACGTGCGCATCGACCAGTGGGAGGGGCTCAACGCCCACGACCAGTACCGCTCGCGCGAGCTGGCGGGCTGGGCCGACGTGGTCATCTGCGAGTGGTGCGGGCCCAACGCGCTCTTCTACGCCAAGTGGAAGCGGCCCGACCAGCGGCTCATCGTCCGGCTGCACCGGTTCGAGCTGTACGCGGAGTGGCCGCGCAAGCTCGACATCGGCAAGGTCGACGCGGTGGTGTGCGTGAGCCCGCACTACGCGGACCTGACGCGCGAGATCACGGGGTGGCCGTCCGAGAAGGTCGTGGTCGTGCCGAACTGGGTGGACGACGTCCAGCTGGCGCGGCCCAAGCTGGCCGGGGCGGAGTACTCGCTGGGCATGATCGGGATCGCGCCCTCGCGCAAGCGGTTGGACCGGGGGCTGGACGTGGTCTCCGAGCTGCGGCGGATGGACCCCAGGTACACGCTCTCGGTCAAGACCAAGCAGCCGTGGGAGTACTGGTGGATCTGGAACCGTCCGGAGGAGCGCTCCTACTTCGAGCGGGTGTACCGGCGGATCCAGCGGGACGAGAAGCTCGCCTCCGGCGTGGTGTTCGACCCGTTCGGCCCCGACGTGGCCACGTGGCTGCGGCGGGTGGGCTTCATGCTCTCCACCAGTGACGACGAGTCGTTCCACCTGGCGCCGGCCGAGTGCGCGGCCTCCGGCGGGGTGCCCGCGCTGCTTCCGTGGCCGGGGGCGGACACCATCTACGATCCGCACTGGATCCACGACGACGCGGTCGCCATGGCCGAGGCGATCCACGCGACCGTGTCCGAGGGCCGCTTCGCCGCCGAGGCCGAGCGGGCGCGCGCCGAGGTGACGGGCGCCTACGGGCTGGACCGGGTGCGCTCGATGTGGAGCGACCTCGTGGTGCGCGGCAAGGTTCCGGAGGACGCCTCGGCGGCCCCCGCCGCCCGCTCCTGACACCGACCGAAGGGGGCGTTCCGGCACCGCCGGAACGCCCCCTTCGGCGTGCGGTTCACTTTTCTCTCAAATGGGGCCAATTCCGACAAAGAGTTTTCTGCCCATCCGTTCACGGATTTCTGGCGCGCCCCTAGGGAAAGGTTCTGACCTGCGTCGATGGAACGGCTTTCGAACAATGTCCGAACGCCTCCCCCGAAATGCCCTCCCTCGACCTCGCCATGCCCTACTCTTTGTCGCGAACACAACCCAACAAGCGGAGGCCCCGCGACGCTAGTTCGCGTCCGAGGCCGTGGCCAGCAACTCACTCCTTCAAGACAAGGATTGCCGACATGGCTCAGTTTAGCCCTGCCGTCCTCAGGTATGCCCTCGCCTACCTGACGGCCCTGTTCACTCCCGCGCGCGGGCGCCACTCCGCCGCCCGCCGACGCCGCTCCACCCGGGTCCGCCGCTACGCGCCCGTCCCGGCACCCGAACTCACTCAGGCCGCCGCGCCGCGCCCGGCGCCCCGCCTGGCCCCGCCGCCCGCGCCGATCCCGGCCGAAGAGGTCGCCCTGGTGCGCGGCTACTACCGGGCCTTCGAGAACGAACGCGACCTCGCCCGCGTGCAGGCCGACGCCCTGCGCCGCCTCGACCAGTGGACCGCCCGGCCCCCGGTCGGCGACCTGCTCGCCCCCGTGCCCGCGCCCCGGCGCCCCGAGCGGGTG
>NZ_LGEC01000028.1 GCF_001279585.1 Nocardiopsis sp. NRRL B-16309
CCCTCACCCTGGACCTGACCCCCACCGACCTCACCCTCACCATCACCAACCCCCTCCCACACAACACCCGCCCCCGCCCGCGCCCCGGCGGCGGACACGGCATCACCGGCATGCGAGAACGCGCCCACCTGCTCGGCGGCACCCTCACCGCAGGCCCCACACCCACCCACTGGACCCTCACACTCCACCTGAGCTGGAAAGAAACCCGATGATCCGCATCAACCTCGTCGACGACGAGGCCCTCATCCGCACCGGCCTGGCCGCCCTCATCAACGCCGAGGACGACATGGAGGTCACCGGCCAGGCCGC
>NZ_LGEC01000029.1 GCF_001279585.1 Nocardiopsis sp. NRRL B-16309
CTTGTTGTGCACGAGCACCAGGAGTTCGCCGTCGTTGCGGCGCCGCAGCACCTCCGCGCCCGAGAGCGCGTGCAGGGCCGGGGCCGACTCGGCGTCGGTACGCCGCGCCACGGAGTAGTCCAGCGGTGAGGTGTCGATGGGGGAGCGGAACTCGTGCTCCATGCGGTGGCGCACCACGTCGAACTGCAGCGGCCCCACCGCGGCCAGGACCGGCGCCTGCTCACCGCGCACGTCCGAGGTGAGCACCTGCACCACGCCCTCGGCGTCCAGCTGGGCGATACCGCGCTGGAACTGCTTGTACTTGCCC
>NZ_LGEC01000030.1 GCF_001279585.1 Nocardiopsis sp. NRRL B-16309
GGGCAAGTACAAGCAGTTCCAGCGCGGTATCGCCCAGCTGGACGCCGAGGGCGTGGTGCAGGTGCTCACCTCGGACGTGCGCGGTGAGCAGGCGCCGGTGCTGGCCGCGGTGGGGCCGCTGCAGTTCGACGTGGTGCGCCACCGCATGGAGCAGGAGTTCCGCGCGCCGGTGGAGACCTCGCCGCTGGACTACTCCGTGGCGCGGCGCACCGACGCCGAGTCGGCCCCGGCCCTGCACGCGCTCTCGGGCGCGGAGGTGCTGCGGCGCCGCAACGACGGCGAACTCCTGGTGCTCGTGCACAACAAG
>NZ_LGEC01000031.1 GCF_001279585.1 Nocardiopsis sp. NRRL B-16309
GCTTGTGAAGTGTGATGGCGATCAAAGGCCCCAGCGCACTGCCGGGGCCGTGACGGTCGTGGGCGTCTCAGTCGAAGAGCTCTTCCGCTGTCGTGGCGGGGATGGCACGGGCGAAACAGGGGGCGGGCTAGGGGAGGGGGGTGCTGGAGTTGATTAGAGAGCGTTTGTGTTTGCTCACAGGGGTGCCCCCCCGGGACCTTCCGGGGGCCGACCTCGAACGCCCCTCAAGAACCCCCGACGGGGCCCCGGACCATGTCCACCCGTGGTTGGCCAGGCCCTCCTCCGCCACGACAGCGGAAGAGCTC
>NZ_LGEC01000032.1 GCF_001279585.1 Nocardiopsis sp. NRRL B-16309
GTGGGTGCCCCCGCCCTTGCCACCGTCGCCCGTCTCCGTGCCCGCGACCACCGTTCCGGACCGGTCCGGCTTGCGATCCGTGGGTGCTTCTGGGGCCTTGGACCAGCTCCCGGGTGGACCCCCGCACCGCGACTGTGCGAGGCTTGCAGCGATGTGGCGGGAGACGGTGGGAGCACATTTACCCGACGCGGGACCCGACACACGCCCGGTGCGCCATCCCCTCGTGCGGGTGGTGTGGTCGGGATCAAGTCGCTTGCCGTTTTTGTTCAGGGACCGGATGGTGGCGGCCCGAACAGCCTCACCG
>NZ_LGEC01000033.1 GCF_001279585.1 Nocardiopsis sp. NRRL B-16309
CGCCCCCCCCCCCACCCCCTCCCCCCGCCCCCGCCCCGACCTGGTCCTGATGGACGTGCGCATGCCCGGACTCGACGGCATCCACGCCACCGAACACCTACACCGCACCCTGGCCACCCCACCCCGCGTCATCGTCGTCACCACCTTCGACAACGACGACTACGTCTGGGGCGCCCTACGCGCCGGCGCCACCGGCTTCCTGCTCAAACGCACCCCGCCCGAGGACATCCTGGCCGCCCTGCGCCTGGTCCACCGCGGCGACACCCTGCTCTTCCCCACCGCCCTGCGCGCCATGGCCGCCACC
>NZ_LGEC01000034.1 GCF_001279585.1 Nocardiopsis sp. NRRL B-16309
CTTCGCGGGAGACCGCGACCGCGGCGGCCACAAGGGCCCCCGTGGCCAGGGCGGCGACCGTGGACGCGGCGGGTACCAGGGCCCCGACGACCCCGGCTCCGACCGGGGCCCCCGCCACCGCGACGACCGCCGGACCCCCGGTGGCGACCGCGACCCGCGGGCAGGACGGCGGCCGGGCCCACCGCCCCCCGAAGACACTAGCACCAGCCGGTGGGGCCTGCCGCCGCGCCAGCGGGCAGATGATCGCCGCCGCCCGTGCCTCCCTGGACGGACGGGTCGTCCGGCGCTTCAGCGCACCCCTC
>NZ_LGEC01000035.1 GCF_001279585.1 Nocardiopsis sp. NRRL B-16309
GGCCCGGGCTCGACGGCGGGGGCTCCGGTCGCGCGGGCTTCGGCGGTGCCGGAGGCGACGGCGCGGGCGTCCTCCCGCGCACGGAGTCCTGCGGCGGGGGCGGGGGGGGGGGGGGGGGGGGGGGGGCCCGGGGCGGGGGGGACCGGGGGGGGGGGGGGGGGCGGTACTTGCAGCGGACGGCCCCCCTGGGCGTGCCGGGCCCCTGGTTACGCAGCCCCCCCCCCCCCCCCCGGGTCCCCCCGCCCCGGGCCCCCCCCCCCCCCCCCCCCCCCCCGACCCCCCCGCCCCCGCCGCAGGAC
>NZ_LGEC01000036.1 GCF_001279585.1 Nocardiopsis sp. NRRL B-16309
GGCGAAGAGCACCATCGAGACGATCACGCCCACGATCACGCCGAAGGCCAGGTTGTGGGTGGCCACCACCACCGCCACGGTCACCACCATGACCAGGGTCTCGGTCCAGGGCATGCGCTTGACGGTGGCGGGGGCGATGCTGTGCCAGTCGAAGGTCACGATCGCCACGAAGAACATCACCGCGACCAGCGCCGCGATCGGGATCATCCCGACGATGTCGCCCAGCCCCACGCACAGGATCAGCAGGAACACCCCGGCCAGGAA
>NZ_LGEC01000037.1 GCF_001279585.1 Nocardiopsis sp. NRRL B-16309
ACCCACGACACCGTCCTGCGCGCCCGGCGCGAGCGCTAGGCCGGGACGGGTCCTCCGGTGTCCGTGCCGCGCGTCACCGGCCGCGCAGGGGCCCACGCGAGCCGGGTCCCCGCCGTGCGGTCCGCCCGCTGACGCGCGTGGGGCCGCCGACGGACGTCGGCGGCCCCACGCGCGAAGCGGCGCTCTCAGAGCAGCATGGCCAGCTGGCGGGCCTGGGCCACCAGGGCGCCCTGGGAGTCCCAGATCTCCATGTCCTCCTCGTG
>NZ_LGEC01000038.1 GCF_001279585.1 Nocardiopsis sp. NRRL B-16309
CCCCCAAGGAGACGTATGTCCGCCGCCCCGCCCCCACCCGTCAGCCGTCTGGAGGTCCACCAGAACCCCTGTCTCCCCGAGGGCGCCCAGGACGTGCACGCCATCGCCACGGTCACCGTCGACGCACCGGCACCCGCCGCCTCCTCCCCGGCACAGGTCATCGTCATCGACCGTTCCTACTCCATGAACGGCGACAAGATCGCCCGCGCCCGCGAGGCCGCCGTGGCCGCCGTCGACGCCCTGCGCGACGGCAGCCGGTTCGCGGTGATCGCGGGCAACGGCCGAGCCGAGCAGATCTACCCGCTCCGGCCCGCCGCCCTGGCCGAGGCCACCACGTCCAGCCGGGACGCGGCCCGCGAGGCGATCCTGGCACTCAAACCCGACGGCGGCACCAACCTCGTTCCCTGGCTTGAGCTGGCCTCCGCCCTGCTCGCCACCGTCGGGCCCGGCGACGTCCGGCACACGACGATCCTCACCGACGGCCAGGGCAACCTCACCGACGCCGTCCTGCGCAGGTGCGCCGGGGCGTTCACCTGCGACTGCGTGGGCATCGGCGAGGACTGGAGCCCCGAGCAGCTGCGCCGGATCACCACCGCGCTCTCGGGCACCCGCCACTTCGTGGAGGACCTCGACGACCTGCCCGGCTTCTTCCGCCGCCAGGCCGAACAGACGCAGGACCGGGGCATGGCCGACCTGGCGCTGCTGGTCAGGGCGCCCGGCCAGGTCCGCGTCCGCAAGGTCACCCAGGTCTATCCGACCGAGCGCGAGCTGACCGCGCGGGACGGTGGCGGCGGCCCCGTCCATGAGTATCCGCTCGGATCGTGGGGCTCGGAGACCAGGGACTACCAGCTGTGGTTCCGTGTGCCGCCCCGGCAGCCCGGAGCCGAGATCCGCGTCGCGCAGGTCGTGCTCGTCTCGGGGGAGGGGCGGGAGCTGGCCCGGGGGCGCGTCCTCGCGCAGTGGACCGCCGACCTGGCGCAGGCCACGGCCGTGGACCCCAAGGTGGAGCACTACACCGGGCAGCTGGAGCAGAACGGGCTCATCAGGGAGGGCCTGGCCGCCCTGGAGACCGGACGGACCCGGGAGGCCACGGCCAAGCTGGGCCGGGCGCGCGAACTCGCGGTGGAGTCCGGGCGCGACGACCTGGTCACCGCCCTGGAGCGCGTCGTCGACCAGGACCCGGTGACGGGGACCGTCCGGCTGCGCTCGCGGATGAGCCGGGCCGACACGCTCAACCTCGACGTCGGCACGGACCGAACGACGCGGGAGATGACGCCGAGGAGAGGGGAGTAGGCCTCCATGGCGGCGATCTGCCCCGACGGGCACCCGACCGAGGACACCGAGTACTGCGAGGAATGCGGCCTGCGCGTCCCGACGCCGTCCGGAGCCCGGCCTCCCGGCGGTCCCGGAGACGGCCGCGTCCGCGGTTCGACCACGGGATCCGCCGGGGGCGAGAGGAGTGCGGGCGGCTCGGTGGGACCCGGGCCACGGCTCGGCCCCACACCGGCGGCCCCCGGGCCCGGACACGGGCCCGGCGGAGGAACGGCCGGTGGCCCGGTCCGGGCCGCCGAGGTCGCCGCTCTGATCGGCGACGCGCCCACCTCCGCCCACGTCGCCGCTCCGCGTGCCGGAGCCGGGCACGCCGGAGCCGCGCCCGCGCCGGCCGGCTCCCGCGCCGACCGCTCCGGAGCCGAGCACGTCCCCCCGCCCGGGGGAGCCCCCGCGGCGAACGCGGTCCCGCCCGACGACGACCCGGCCGACCTGCTCGAACCGCCCGCGCCCACCCTGCTGCTCACCCCGGGTCGCCGCCCGCGCCTGCGCGGCCCGTCCACGGTCGGCCGCCTGCGCCTGTTGGCCGCGGTGACCGTCGCGGCGCTCGTCCTGGCCTTCGGCGCGCTCGCCGTGGGCACCCGGGCCGCCCAGACCGCGATCGACGACACCGGCCAGGACATCGGCCCCCGGATCATCGCGACCGCCGACCTGCCCCGTGCGCTCGCCGAGACCGACGCCCACCTGGCGGCACTCGTCCTGCTCGGCGACGACCCCGACCACGCCGACGAGCGCGCCGCCGAACTGGAGGCCTACCAGGACAGCGGCGGAGCCGCCGCCGACCTCGTGCTGGGCGCCCACGACCTGGCCGTCGACGTCGAGGGCAGGCCCGAGCCCACGGCAGCGGCCACCGATCCCGCCGCGGCGGCGATCGAGGGCGAAGCGGCGGCACAGGACCCGGCGGACGCCCCCACGCCCACCGCAACACCCGAGGACGCGCACGGGGCCACCGCGCAGGCGATCGACCTCGCCCAGGCCTACGCCCGCTACCGGGAACTGGCCGGCCGGGCCCT
Organism: Nocardiopsis sp. NRRL B-16309; assembly: GCF_001279585.1. Taxonomy (GTDB): domain Bacteria; phylum Actinomycetota; class Actinomycetes; order Streptosporangiales; family Streptosporangiaceae; genus Nocardiopsis. The sequence continues at coordinate 2,343 of NZ_LGEC01000038.1, forward strand.
GGCACTGTCGGAGTCCGCCACCTATCCGGCGGGCGAGGTCCCCTCCGACGTGGCCGCGGCCCGCGCCGAGGCCGCACGACACCTGCGCGAGGAGGTCCTGCCGTTGGCCGAGGCCGTCAGCCTCGACGCCACCCGCACCGCCTTCCACCGCACGAAGGACGCCCACGACACCGTCGCCACCGCGCGCGTGGCCGTCGCATTCGGCAGCGCGGCGGCCCTGGCCGCCCTGATCGCACTCCAGGTGTTCCTGGCCCGCCGCTTCCACCGCACCTTCAGCCCCGCCCTGCTCGTGGCCACCGCGGTCACCGCCATCTACACCTACACCGGGGTCACCGTCATGGCCACACAGACCGACGTCCTGACGCGGATGACCGCCGACGGGTTGGTCCCGGTGGCGACGCAGGCCGCCCTCCGCACCGAGGACACCGTCGAGGCCGCCGACAGCACCGACGCCCGCACCGGCGCGAGCGTGGGCGCCGGCTCGCTCGACCCGTACCAGGACGACCCGGCCGAGGCCGAGGAGGCCGCGGCCGTGTTCACCGCCTCGGTCGCCGCCGGGGACGCCGCCATCGGCGGCCTGGGCTTCCTCATCCCCGTCTCCATGCTGTCCATCGCCGTCGTGGTCGTCGTCGGCACCGCCCCCCGCCTGGCCGAGTACCGCTGAACCGGAGGACACCCATGAGCACCGACACCGGAACCCGCCGGGCCGGACGGCTGGGCCGATGGTTCAGCGGCCCCCGCCGCGCGATCATCGTCAGTTCGATCGGCACCTCCCTGGAGTGGTACGACTACTTCCTCTACGGCACGGCCGCCGTGTTCGTCTTCGGGCCGCTGTTCTTCCCCGAGTCCGACCCGGCCACCGGGCTGCTGCTGTCGCTGGCCACCTTCGGCGTCGGCTTCGCCTCCCGACCGGTCGGCGCGGTGCTGTTCGGGCACTTCGGCGACCGGATCGGCCGCCGGGACGTCCTGGCGGCGACCTTCCTCGTGATGGGCACCTCCACGTTCCTCATCGGGCTGCTGCCGGGGTACGCGAGCATCGGCGTGGTCGCGCCCGTCCTCCTGGTCCTGCTGCGCGTGGTCCAGGGGCTGAGCCTGGGCGGGCAGTGGGGCGGCGCCGTCCTCATGGCGATGGAACACGGCCCGCGGGAGCGGCGGGGCGTCACCTCCAGCTGGGTGCAGGTCGGGGTCCCCGTCGGCAACATCCTCTCGACCGGGCTGCTGGCGCTGGCCGCCGTCCTGCTGCCGAACGAGGCCTTCCTGGAGTGGGGATGGCGGATCCCGTTCCTGCTCTCGGGCGGGCTCGCCCTGATGGGCCTGTGGATCCGGCGCGGGCTGACCGAGTCCCCGGAGTTCGAGGCGATGGGCCGTCCGTCCCGCTCGCCGCTGCTGGAGGTCCTGCGCACCCACCCCCGCGCGCTCGGATCGGCCTTCCTGGCGCGCATCGGCAGCGACGTGGTGTTCTACGTCTTCACCTTCTACCTGCTCGCCTACCTCGACACGCAGCTCGGCATGGACCGCGGCGTGGGGTTGGCGGTCGTCGTGATCGCCTCGGCGGTACAGCTGCCGCTGCTGGTCCTCTACGGCCGCCTCTCCGACCGGTGGGGCAGGCGCCGCGTGTACGCGTTCGGCGCCATCGGCTCCGGCGTGTGGGTGTTCGTCTTCTTCCCGCTGCTGGACACCGGCGTGTTCTGGATCATCACCGCGGCCGTGGTCGGCGGGATCGTCTTCGAGGCCGCCATGTACGGACCGCAGGCCGCGTTCATCGCCGAACTCTTCGCGCCCCGCGTCCGCTACAGCGGTACCGGGCTGGGCTACCAGGTGGCGGGCGTCCCCAGCGGCGCGCTGGCGCCCATCGTGGCGATCGCGCTGTTCGACTGGTTCGGCACCGCCCAGGCCGTGGCCTGGTACGTCGCGGCGTCCGTGCTGGTGAGCCTGGTGGGCCTGGCCCTGTCACCGGGGCCCTGGCGGGGAACGCGGGCGCCCGCGGAGGAGGCTTCCGCACGGGGGCCGCTGACCGGGGCGGCGCCGTGACGCGCGGGCGGCGACGCGCCGTGACGGGACGCCGGTAGGCCGCCCCGCGTGGGGGTCCGCGCGATGACGGGGCGGAGGATCGCGCGATCCGCTGTGCACACGGGGTGACGGCCCTAGGGTGGTGCCATGGACCGTGTGGAAGCGCTGGACGCCCACCTGCGGAGCATGTCGACGGAGCGGGTCGCGCGTCTGGTCGCCACCCTGCCCGACACCGCGATCGACCTGCACTGCTGGAGCGCCGTCCTGGAGCGGATCGCCATCCTGGCCTACCGGCCGACCGTGGTCGAGCAGCTCAACCTGGCACAACAGCAGCTGCTCTACGCGATCGCCACCGTCGCCGAGGACCAGAACGGGCTCAGACGGCCCGCGCCGAACCCGGACCCGGGAGCGGGCACGGTCGAACTGGGGCCGGTCTCCCTGGACGCGGTCCTGGACCGGGTCGGGGCGAGGTCGCCCGGCCGGGTACGGGAGCGGGCCGAAGCCGAGCTCGACCGGCTGTCCGACCTGGCGATCATCTGGCCGGACGGCCGCGACCGCTTCCACCTGGCCGACGACTTCGCCGCGCAGTTCGGGTCCGAGCGCACCCCGCCGGACCTGCGCACGGTCGCCGAGGGGCTCGACACGGCCGACCTGCACCGCATGGCCAAGGCCCTGGGCCTGGACTCCGGCGCGGACCGGCACGTGCTGACCGCCGACATCGCGTCCCTGCTCACCGACGAGGCACGGGTCGACCTCCTGTTCGAAGAGGCACCCGCTGAGACGGCGCGCTTCGCGCACTTCCACGCCCTGCACAGCATGGTCGTGCGCGCTCCGGCGCCGGGGCACCGGCACGTGGACTGGCTGACCGAACGCGGCCTGATGGTCCCCGTCGGCGACCACGGCGTCATGGTCCCGCGCGAGGTCGCCCTCGTGCTCAGGGCGCGCTACCCGGCGCCGTTCTCCCCGGAGCCGCCGGTCCTGGTGGGCCAGGTGTCCGACCGGGAGTTCGAGCGGGGATCCGAACCGGGGGCCGCGGCCGGTGCGCGAGCGGTGGCGGCGCGGTCCCAGGAGGCGCTGGTGGCGCTGCTGGACGCCGACGACCACCTGGTGGCCGCCCTCCAGGTGTGGCCGCTCGTCCTGGGCGCCGACGGCGTCCAGGACCACCCCGCGCTGCGCAAGGAGCTGACGGCCGTCGGCACCCACCCGGACGTGGTCCGGGTGTGGGTCGAGGCGGGCGCCATCACCGGACTGCTCAGTGCGCGCAGCGGCGAGGTCGGCCTGTCCGCGCAGGCCGCCACCTGGGCGGTCCTGCCGCCGGAGTCGCGGATCGCGGCGCTGCTCCAGGCGTGGACACGGATGCCCGACACGGCGCTGTGGTGGCCCTCGCCCGAGGAGCCGCTGCCGAAGAAGCGCGCGGCCAGCGTCCGGCGGGCCCTCGCGCTGGCCCTGGGGGACGCGCCGGAGGGCGTGAGCCTGGGCGCGGTGTCGGAGAACCCGCAGTACCGGCGGGTGCTGGGCTGGGAGCCGCACGGGGCGCAGCGGTGGCTGGTGGACACCGTGCAGTGGCACCAGCCCTTCATCGGTGCGGACACCGACGCCACCGACCGCGTGCTCCGGGCGCTGCACGAGGCGGAACGGCTGGGATTGGTCGCCTACGGGACGCCGACGCTGCTCGGGCGCGCCCTGTCGGCGTGGTGCCGGGGCGCGGGGACCGAGGACGTGGCGGACGCGGCCTGGGCGGCGCTGCTCGGACGCGACCGTGTCGAGGAACCGCGGCCGAACGAGGAGAACGGCGCGGTGATGCAGGGGCCCGCCGAGTGCCGGGAGAGGGTCCTGGCCATGGAGGTCCACGCCCTACTGGGCACCTGAGCGGACCCGGCGGGCGTGAGCACCCGGTCGGGGCACCGGCCGCGGTGGGTTCGTAGGGCGTGTGCGTCGGCAGGGGTCCCACCGTCGGTGCGCCTGTCCGCGGCTACGGCCGGGTGTGTCCGCGGGCAGCGGAGTCAGCGACGGGCGTCGTAGGACTCGCGCGCCGTGAGGACCTCTTCGATGTGCTGCTCGGCCCAGTGCCCCAGCGCCCGCAGGGGCGACTGGAGCGTGTGTCCCAGCTCGGTCAGCTCGTATTCGACCCTGGGGGGCACCTCGGCGTAGGCGTACCGCGAGACGAGCCCGTCGCGTTCCAGGTCCCGCAGGGTGTCGGTGAGGACCTTCCCGCTGATTCCGTCGACCTTGGCGCGCAGGTCGCCGAAGCGCATTCTGCCTGCGCTGAGCGCGATCACCACCATGGCCGTCCACTTGTTGGCGATGCGGGCCAACGACGTGCGGGAGGGGCAGGTCGCCGTGAGCACATCGAAGGTCCGATCTTGTGACATGCGACACATCCGCCCATTGGTTACGTTGAGGTAACTGGTTACCAATGGTGAGTATAGGCGTCAGCAGGGAGAACTTCGACGCAGAGGAAGACCGACCATGGAATCCACCACACCGCTCGCCGTCGTCCGCCGGTACTTCGACGCCTTGGCAGCCCAGGACTTCGCCACGGTCGCCGCCGTGTTCGCCGACGACATCGTCTGGCACCAGCCCGGTGACAACCGGTTCTCCGGCACCCACCGCGGCAGCGCCGCGGTCAACGAGATGATCGGCGGCATGATGACCGCCAGCGAGGGGACGTTCGAGCTCTCGGTGACCGGGGAGCCCATGGCCAACGGCGCGCTGGTCGCGGCCCCCGTCCACTTCACGGGTAGGCGTGAGCACGCCCGGATGGCGATGGACGGCACCGACCTGCTGAGGATCGAGGGTGACAGGATCGCGGAGGTGTGGCTGTTCTCCGCCGACCCGCGGGCCGAGGACGCCTTCTGGGGCGTCAGCTGACCACTGACCCGCGCGGTCGTTGTCGCCCGTGACCAGGGAGCACGGGCGACAACGACCGCCACTGATGACGGCACGGCCGTGCTCGGCAGGTGCCGCCTTCGCCGGTCGGGCGGCCAGCCGTGTTCCTGCGAGCCGCGTCCCGTTGCGGGGGAGGGTGTCAGGTGGTGCGGGCCTTGAGATGGGCCCGTTCCCCCTGGCGCCCGAACAGGACGAGGAGTTCCACGGTCCGCTCGTCGTCCGGGCCGAGCCAGTGCGGCACGTGGGTGTCGAACTCGGCGGCCTCGCCGGGTTTCAGGACCACGGTCCGCTCGCCCAACAGCAGGCGCAGCCGGCCGGCGAGGACGTAGACCCACTCGAAACCCTCGTGGGTCTTGAGGTGGGGCTCGGCCTCGGGGCGGGGCGGAATGAGGAGCTTGTGGGCCTGGACGCCGCCGGGGCGGCTGAGCGGCACATAGGTCATGCCGTCGCGGGCGACCGGCTTGAGGTGGATGCGCGGATCCCCGGTGCGGGGTGCGCCGACCAGCTCGTCCAGGGGGACGGCGTAGACCTCGGCGAGGGGCAGCAGGACCTCCAGGGTCGGCTTGCGTGTGCCCCCTTCGAGCCGGGAGAGCGTGCTCTCGTTGATCCCGATGCGCTCGGCGAGGTCGGCCAGCGTCAGGCCGTGGCGGTGGCGCAGCTGCCGCAGACGCGGTCCGACCGCGGCGAGCCTGTCCTGCTTGTCGGTGCTCATGGGCACCAGCATGCTGAAACAGCATGAAGCTTTGCAAGTCCGGCAGTGGATGACGCAGGGTCGAACCAGCGGCCCGGGCTCGGGAGACACCGGCGTCCTCGTCCAGGGCCGCCGCGTCGACGCCGACGACTGGGCAGATGCCCGCACAGGCGCCGACGCCCTCCGACCACTCGCATCCGAAGGGCCCGACCATGGACAGCGCCAACGACTCCGCGACCTTCTGGGAGAAGCACTACGCCGGAACGGACGCGCGGTGGGGCACGAGACCCAACGTCGTCCTGACCGATCTGCTCGCCGACCTGGCCCCCGCCCCGGGAACAGCCCTGGATCTGGGCTGCGGACACGGCGGCGACGCACTCTGGCTCGCCGCCCAGGGCTGGGAGGTCACCGCGGTCGACGTGTCGCGGACGGCCCTCGACCGGGTGGACGCGGGCGCCGCGGCCACCGGCGTCACCGACCGGGTGCGCACCGAGCGGCACGACCTCGCCGCGACCTTCCCCGACGGCACCTACACGCTGGTCGCCGCCACCTACTTCCACACCCCGCTCACCATCCCCCGCGACCAGGTCCTGCGCCGGGCCGCCGCGGCGGTGGCCCCCGGCGGGCTGCTGACCGTGATCGAACACGCCTCCGTGGCCCCCTGGTCCTGGGAGGCCGGGAAGGACGTCCGATTCCCCACGCCCGACGGGGTCATCGCCTCGCTGGAATTGACCGGCGACTGGCACGTCGAGCGAGGCGAGGCGCCCCAGCGCACCGCGACCGGTCCTGGCGGGCGGACCGCGACCGTCACCGACAACGTCATCGCCGTCCGACGCATCCGCTGACAGGGCGCGGGGGAGGACGACCCGGCGGGGAGTGGCGGCGCCCTGGGCCGGTGGGTGCCGCGCGGAGCCGGATCGGGTCCTCGCGGACGCGGGGGGAGCGGGTGTCGGTGGCGGGGCGGGAGACCGGGGAACGGCCGCGCCGGTACCGGGGAGTCGGCACACTGGAGGGCGTGACTCAACGACGCCTGGTCGAGGGGTTCTGGTCCGGTGGCCGGCTCGTCCTGTGGGGCATGGACACCGCTCCGCCGGTGGCGGACCCCGATGCCGCCGCCCCGCCAGAACACCCCGGCCCGAAGGCCCGCCCCCACCCCTTCGCCCTGTCGGCCGACGACGTCCTGGCGCTCGCCGGTGTTCCCCGGGACGGAGCGGACGTGTCGGAGGCCGTCCTGCGGCTGCCGGGCGGCGGCGACCGCCCGGACCCGCCACCGGCTCTGTGTGCGCCGACGAGAGAACCGGACGCGTCGGAAGCGGCCGGTGATTCGGACGAGCCGACCGGGGCCGGGGAGCCGGACGAGCCGACGAACGGCAGGAACTCGGCCGGACCCGGGGTACAGGCACCGGGCGGGTTGGAAACGACCGCTGAGTCGGATGTGCCGGGACAGCTGTCGGGTGGGCCGGTGGCCGCGCCGAACGTGTCCGAGGAGCAGGAGCCGGGTCGACCGCGCGGAACCAGCGAGCCGGGCGGGTGTGAGCAAGAGGAGATGAGCGGGCCGCCTGAGGCCAGGCAGCCGGACGGGCCGACCGAGGCGCAGGCGGGGCAGGCCGAACCCGAGGCTCGGCCGGACATCGCCCTCCTGGGTTCCTGGACCGTTCCCACCGTGCGGCTGAACGGCGCCCAGGCCCTGGCGGTCCTGCGCCGGGCCCGGGACGCGCCGTGGGCGGGCCCCGGACTCACGGCCACGGTCCCCCTGCTGCGCGCGGCCGAGGGGTACGCGACCGCCGGGCGGGTCGTTCCCCAGACCGTGGAGGAGGCCGAGTGCCCGTCCGCGCCTCGCGGCGGTGCCGCCGCCCACGCCCGGTGGCGGCCGGTGCTGTCCCCAGACGGGGCCGCCTGGCTGCGGTCGTACGTGCGGAGCCTGCCCGCGTCGGCACGCGCCCACCACACGCCCGAGACCAGCGCGCGGTGGACGGGTGAGGCCGCCGCCACCGACATCCTCGGGGGACTGCGCCTGCTGGTCGACGCGCTCTGCCGCGAACGCCTCTCCGTCCGGGGCGCGGACGTCCCGGACGGGCACGGGATCCATCACCAGTGGTTGACCGCGCTGACCGCCGGGGCGTGCCTGTGCGGGGCGACGGGCACCGCGGGCCTGCACCGGCTCGACCGCTCGCTCCGCACCTGGTTCTCTCGGGTGGAGGAACACGTCGGCGGCCTGCATCTGGCGTTCCGCCTGGTCGAACCACCACCCGACCTGTTCGCCCACACGGCGGTCGACGTCTCGGATCGCGAAGAGGACACCGCCACCGACGAGGTCGCGCGGGCCCTGCCGCCCCGGTCGGCGCAAGTCCCGTACCCGGTGGAGCGGACCGGCGCCGACGTCGATGCGGGCCTCGACCCGGGCCTTGGCCCGGGTCACGATCCGGGCGTCGAGCCCGCCTATGAACCTGGCCTCGATCCGGTCCGCGATCCCGGTGTCGATCCTGAGTCCGAGCCTGCCTGGTGCCTGCACGTGTGGGTGCGCTCCACCGGCGATCCCTCCCTCATGCTGCCCCTGGACGAGGCACTGGCGGGTACCGAGATCCCTTGGCTGCCGCACGACGCCGCCTCCGTCATCGCCGCCGAACTCGACCGGGCCGCCCGCATCCACCCCGTCCTCAGCGGGCTGCGCGCCGGGACGCCGCCCGCACGCCTGGACATCTCCTTCGAGGACGTGCCCGCGTTCCTCACCCGGGGCGCGCCCGCCCTCGAAGGCGCCGGATTCCGCGTCCTGCTTCCGTCCTGGCTGGGCAAGGCCGAGATCAGCACGGCGGTCCGGCTGAGCGAACGCCACGGCGACCATCCGCATCCGGACCCGACCACCGACGGGGGCCTCACCCGCTCACTCGTCGACTTCGACCACCGGGTCGCCATCGGCGGCACGGAACTGACCCGTGAGGAACTCGACGCGCTGGTCCGGCTGAAGTCCCCGCTGGTGCGGATGCGGGGCGAATGGGTGCACGTGGACCCCGCGCGGCTGCGCCGTGCCGCCGAATGGGCACTCGCCCGTGGCGCCGGGACGGTACCGGTGGAGGAGGCCATGCGCATGCTCCTGCACCTGGGGGCCGACGCATCCGACACGGCCGGGACCACCGGCCCCACCGGCCCCTCCACCACCGATGCCCTCCTCGGCGCGACGCCCGCCGTCCACGCCGACGGCGACCTCGGCGCACTCCTCCAGGGACGGGCCGAAGAGGCCTTCACCCCCATGGCCGAACCGCCCGGACTCACGGCCCGACTGCGCCCCTACCAACGACGTGGTGCCGCCTGGCTGCGCTACCTCGACCGGCTCGGACTGGGCGCGGTCCTGGCCGACGACATGGGCCTGGGCAAGACCGTGCAGCTCCTGGCCCTGCTCGCCGACGAACGCGCGGAGGTCGGCCCCGACGGACAGCGGCCCGCACCGACCCTCCTCGTCTGCCCCACGACCCTGGTCGGCAACTGGCACAAGGAGGCCGAGCGCTTCACTCCCAAGCTCCGTGTGCACGTTCACCACGGCACCGCCCGCCCGCGCGGCGAAGCCCTCCGCGACCTCCTGGAGACCACCGACCTGGTCGTCACCACCTACGGTGTGGTCCGGCGCGACCGCGACGACCTCGCCGCCCAGACCTGGCGGCGGGTCGTGTGCGACGAGGCCCAGGCGATCAAGAACGCCCGCACCGACCAGTCCAGAGCCGTCCGCGCCATCCCCGCCACCGGACGCGTCGCCCTGACCGGCACCCCGGTGGAGAACCACCTCGGTGAACTCTGGTCGGTCATGGAGTTCGCCAACCCCGGCCTGCTCGGCCCGCGCGAGGCGTTCACCAGCGGAATCGCCGTGCACATCCAGACCCGCCCCGACTCCGAGCAGGGCCGTTCCGCCGCCGCTCGCCTGCGCAGGGTCACCGCGCCCTTCCTGCTGCGCCGGCTCAAGACCGACCCCGCCGTCATCACCGATCTGCCCGACAAGCAGGAGATGAAGGTGTGGTGCACGCTCACCCCCGAACAGGCGGCCCTGTACCGCGCCGTCGTCGAGGAGATGACCCGCAGCATCGGCGAAGCGACAGGCATCCAGCGCAAGGACCTGGTCCTCAAGACCATGACCCGGCTCAAACAGGTGTGCAACCACCCGGCCCACCTCCTCGGTGACGGCTCCCGCCTGCGCGGACGCTCCGGCAAGCTCACCCAGCTCGAACACCTGCTCGGCGAGATGGTTGGCGAGGGCGACAAGGCCCTGTGCTTCACCCAGTACACCGAGTTCGGCGAACGGCTCGCCCCCTACCTGCGCGAACGCCTGGACACCGAGGTCCTGTGGCTGCACGGAGGCGTGTCCCGGCGCCGACGCGGGGAACTCGTCGAGCGCTTCCAGGACTCCGACGAACCCGCGGTGTTCCTGCTCTCCCTCAAGGCCGCCGGGACCGGCCTCAACCTCACCGCCGCCAACCAGGTCGTCCACGTCGACCGCTGGTGGAACCCGGCCGTGGAGGACCAGGCCACCGACCGCGCCCACCGCATCGGGCAGCGGCGCACCGTCCAGGTCCGCAAGATGATCTGCATGGGGACCCTGGAGGAACGCGTCGACGCGATGATCGAACGCAAGAAGCAGCTCAGCGAGAGCGTCGTCGGCAGCGGAGAGCAGTGGCTCGGCGAACTCGGCATCGAGGAGCTGCGCGAGGTCATCCGGCTCGCGCCCGAGGCGGTCACCGGATGAGCGCCCACGACTGGATCGACGGCCGCGGGTGGGACCGGCGCTTCCTGGATCCGCTGCGCGAGACCGGCGACGGGACCCGGTTCGCGCGCGGGCGGGTCTACGCCGGCCAGGGGCGCGTCACGGCGGTGACGATCACCCCGGGCGCGGTGCGCGCCGTCGTGGGCGGAACACGGCCGTACACGGTGACCGTCCACCAGCCCACCGTGTCCCCGGAGGTCCTCGTGCGCGCCATGCGCGCGATCGGCGCCGACCCGTACCTGCGGGAGACGCTCCTGGCGGGCGAACCCGAGCACGAAGTGGAGGACATCCTCGACGTCCACGGCGTTGCCCTCTTCCCCGACCACCTCCACGACCTACGGATTCGGTGCACCTGCCCGGACCACGGCGACCCGTGCAAGCACGTCGCCGCGGTCCTGTTCACCCTGGCCGACACCTTCGGCCGAGACCCGCTCGCCCTGCTCAACTGGCGGGGCGCCGACGACCACGTCCTCGCCGCCCTGGCGGTCGACTCCGGGGACTCCGCCGACCCCGACGGCGCGGAACCAGGGGAGCCGGGTCCGCTGTCGGTGGACCTGGAACCGCTGGTGGAACTGTCCGCCGACTTCTGGACCGGGACAGCGCCGCCCCCGGTCCCGTCGGCCGCCGCCTACGATCCGCTCCCGCACTGGGACGCCGGCCCGCCCCCGGTCGTCGCCGCCCTGAGCCGCCTGTACACGGCGCTGGGGGAGGACCCGGATCCGCCGGGGGAGACGGGCTCGTAGGGAGCGGGCCGGTTCCGTCCAGAAGGGGGCGCGGGTCCGTTCGGGACCTGAAGGACCGCACGGGGCGACCCCGCGGGCAGCCCCGGTTCCGCCCAGGAGGGGCCGCGGGCCGGGGCATGAAGGACCGCACGGACCGATCTCGCGGGGCGAGCCGGATGCCCGGGGGAGACGGCGCTTCCCGGAACCCCGCGGGTGGACACCGGCCCGTCGGGCGGTACCTCAGGCCTGGGCTGACCCCCGACGCAGCCCGAACGGGACACCGAAGCCGGTCAGCCAGCCGCCCTCCTCCAACATCCGCAGCGCCTCCTGCGTGACCTCGTGGTCGGGCGCCGCCCGCGGCGGCCAACCGAAGTGCTCGGACACCATGCCCCAGCTCGGCCCGTGGCCGTGCTCGTCGCGGAAGGCGCCCACCCAGTCGGCGATCTTGGCCTCGCGGCCCTCCACCAGGGCCCGCGCGCGTTCGAGCACCGGCACGTCCTGCGGTGTGGTGGCGGGGGCGGTCATCGGAGGCGTGGGCGGCGGCACGGGCACGTGCGCCAGGGGGCGGGTGAGTTCGGTCAGGCGCGCGACGACGTTCCCGTCCGTCATCCGGAAGTCCTCGATCCAGCCCAGCTCCTCCCAACGCACCAGCAGGGACGTGAGTTCGTCCGTCCCCGAGATGCGGACCGCCGAGACGACCTTCTCCGCGGGCACGCTGATGTCGCCCTCGGGTGTGGCGTGGGCCGCGACGTACACGGCCGTCATCCGCATGCCGTTGGGCTTCTTGCGCATCTTCTTGTGGGACAGCGTGCGGCTCACCCAGCCCGAGGCACCCGAGCGGATGCCCTGGCCGACGCCCCACGGGTTGCCCTGGATGGTGGGCAGACCGCACTGGGCCGGTGCCATGGCCTGGGCCTCGACCGCCTCCTCCGGCGTGGTCCGCAACCACCCGGGCTCGACCAGCCGCCGGACGGAGTCGTGCGGATCCTCCAGACGCAGAATGCGGAAGTCCTGGGCGGTGAGGTTCGCGTACCCCCGGATCGCGCCGCGCAGCGCACACGTCAGCGCGAGCAGCCGACTGTCCGGTTCGTCGCCTGCGCCGTCGGCCGTCACCTTGTCCCAGATCCGGTGCAGTAGCTGCCATTGCAGGAAGGTGAACGGCGGAGTGCGGCGCTTCTTCGGTGCGTCGTCCTGGTCGGCCTCCTCCCGCGTTGCGCGATCGGCCTTCTTCTGCCCCCATCCGGGCGGGATGGAGATGCCCTGCTCCTTGCAGCGCGTGCACGCCATGGCCGCAGCCAGATCCTCGCCGGGCTTGTGGAACTGCAAAGGGGGGAGCGACGAGGACCGAGGGGCGGTCACATCGTCGGCTACGGAGTGTTGCGTCATGTCTTGGAGGATAGCGACGGCCGCCCCCGCCTGTCCGGAGTCCGGGCAATCCGTTCCGCGCACGATCGGAGGCGGGACCGACGCCGCGATCCATCATCCGGACCGTCGCGACGCCGCTCGCCCGAGCCGTGAGGGCGCTCCTGATCATGACCGGTTCGATGCCCGTGCTGGCCGACGCAGGGGCGGCTGCGGTCTCGGGTCGGCCGGCGGTGAGCTGGCACGAGCCACCACCATCGACGTCGGGCCGCGGGTCGGCGTCCTTCGCAGGCCAGGTCACCGGTCCTCCACCTCCACGGGTGTGACGAGCGAAGCGTGCACGAGCCGCACACGATCGCGGTCCCGGCCCGTCGCGATCCGGTAGGCGACCGCCACCCGAGTGCGGCCCAGCTTCGTGACCACGCCGGTGTAGCGACGCCGCTTGTACGGAAAGCTCACCCGCTGCCCCACCCACAACTCCCTGATCGCTTCACGTGACTCCACTCCCGGCACCGGCCCGCGTTCTCTTCCGTCCTCCTGGTTGCGGTTCCCCTCCGCCGACGCGGTCTGCGCAGCGTCGTCTCGCGCCTGCCGGGAGACGTGCTGCCCGCACTCCTCGGCCGACCGAGGAATCGTGAGGGCCTCATTCGCCGCACGGTGGCGCGCAGCGCTCGGATCATGGCCGTCGTCGGTGCCCGCATGGCGCGGGTCGTCCACGACCGGCCCGTCCAACGGAATCGGCCCGTCGTCGAACAAACCTCTTTCCAGTGCCAGCGTCCGCGCGTGCTCACGCGCCGAACGCTCCAGCCGGTCGCGGCGGGGATCGAAGGGAAAGGACGTGGTGATCACAGGCGCCTCCCAGCGGTCGCGTGACGACTTCCACTTCCATATTCCGTCAATCCCGCCGATCCTGCAGAGGGCCTGTGGACAACTCTGAACCGGACCGAACTTGTGCCCGGTCCGACTGCCCACGGACGTCCGGGATACCTCCATACCCCTGTGCACGCATGAGGACCTCTGCCGTCCTGGTACCGATGTCGATGTTGAAAATAAGGCAGTATGAGAGGAAAACGCATCTAGCGATGATCAGTCATGGCTAGATATATTGTGGGCGTTGCGGATGGATTTGTGGTGATCAAATAAGGTCGGTAGATCGACTTGTTCAGGTCTTGCCGCCAGGCGTGCGGTTCTTCTGGAAGAAGGCAATCTGCAGGTCGTTCGGAAGGGAGCCCAAGGTTCCCGAACGGGTTTGTCTCCACACTTGAGCGGCCTGGCCTGGTTCGGTCAACGGCGGGGGAAAGATGTCCCTTGTCGGAAGGAAGACGCGCGGGCGATCATGGCGGATATGGCTTCCAAGAAGAACACCAAGAGCCTTGCACGCTACTGGGGCCTGGCCATCATTCTGTTCGCCTTGTTCGGATGGTTCCTCCCCGAGGTGGGGCCGATGTGGATCGCCGTCGCCTCGGTGGTCTCCGTTCTCTACGTCTGTTTCCAGATGCCGTTGCCGTGCGGTGCCTGGAACCGTGACCGGACCCGTTGCCGCAACAACTCCTCCGGTTTCCTCCCCGGATGCCGAATCGAACAGCACCGGTGGCAGACGGCGAAACTGATGCTGGCCTCGGGCGGGTGGGAGGAGTTGCGCGCGAAGACTCTGGCCAGTTGGAAGAGAGCCCTGCCCGCCGTCGTCGCGGGGGCCACGATCGTCTCCGGGATAGCCGCGGTCGCCCAACTCGCTTTCGCCGTCGCGATCGCCTGAGCCGCGAGGCAGCGTCCTCGAGGTGAGTCGGCCTCTCCACCTGTGCCGGGTGGAGAGCCCGCCTGTGCTTCTTGGTCCGGGGCCGCCCTTGGCCCACCGCCTGAGATCCGTGTCTCGGTGGGGGATTCACCGAACGGCTCCCGGACAGGTGGGCGAGATCTAACCTGGGGCCATGAACGACCGCGACACCGCCCTGGCCCCGGGCCCGGACGACGCTGCCATGCTGTCCGCGCTTCGGGAGCTGAACCTGCCCGACCAGCTGCTGCAGGATCTGCTGGCCCAGGCGCCGGACCACGCGGGTGAGGCCCTCCTGGACTACGTCGGCGATCTCACGAGGGCGGGGCGCATCGACCAGGCCCGTCGAGTTCTGGAGGTTCTGCGGGCGTACCCGCCGGCCCCGGATGACCGTCAGTACGCATCGATCGAACTTGTCCGACTGCTACATCACAGCGGTGAGGAACAAGCGGTCGCCGAAGTGGAACGGATCACCGCCGAACTGCTCAGCCCAGGCGGATTGGGCGCGGGTCCGGCGGAGCTGCTCGCCGAGGATCTTGAGGCGAGGGGCGAGCTGGCCGATGCGCTGCGGTGTCTCAACCTCGCCTCCCGCGACCTCCTCGCCGAACCGCCGGAGGACCTGGAAGGCCTCGAAGCCCGATACCTCACCGCGCTCATCCGACGGTCGCGCGTGCGCGCGCAACTGGGCATGGAACTCGACGCACACGACGAGGTGGCCGTGGCATCGGCACGTCGGCTTCTCGCGGAGACGTACGGCGACGTCGGGGAGGGCGAGACCCGGACGGAGGGCTCTGAGCCGGACCGGTACGTGGAAGTGCTCTTCTCCCGGCAGGCCTTCGACGACGCCCGCACCAGGGGACTACTCCCTCACGAGGCCGCCGAACACGGCGCTGACGCCTACTATCGCGCAGCAGAACGAAACCTGCGCAAGCAGAGCAGCGAGCGTCCTGAGACACGGTGGAGCGTGGTGCTCCACGGCGTGGCGGAGATTGAGGCCTTCGCGGAACAAACGGGGATGGACACGGGGGACCGTGCCACCGCGTTGAGCTGGAGCGAAGCCGAGATCGCCGCGCACGACCCGCGACTCATGCCGTGGCCGCCCCAGCGCAACGAGGCATGCTGGTGCGGGTCGACCCGCAAGTACAAGAAGTGCTGCGGATCGCCGTCCAACCGCTGACCTTCTTCCCGGAGACGGACCGCATCACCAGCACCTAGAAGTCCTCCTCTGGAAAGACAGGCTTCACATCAGGTAGGGGGCAAGGTGTCCCGGACCCGTTGGAGGGTCGCTCCACTCCACTCCTCGCCCAACAGGCGCATTGCCGGAATCGAGTCCCCTTCGCCGGTGGTGATTCCCGCGCAGCCTAGTGCTTGCCCGGTGTCCGGCGCTGGCCGCAATCGGGTCCGTGCTTTCCGCAGAACACCCCTTGACACCCTCACGGCCGCGGGCTATATCTAGAAAAATGCCGCATCAGACCGAGACACATCCTCTTCGACGCAATATGTTAGCGCTAACATAACAATAAGGAATGCCAGTCAAGGGCCGCGCCATGTATGTGCCGGGTCCTCGACGAATGACGTCTCATTCCGCCAGTACCCCCTGTCCCCGCGACTCCACGCATCCCGCGACCGCCGACCGGACCCCGTCGGCGGCACACCCCCGGAGGAACATTGCGCGCGAACCGAAGGAGACCGGCACGTACCCTGTGCGCGCTGGTCACCGGCCTGCTGTGCGTCGTGACCACGGCGTCTCCCGCGTCGGCGGCGACCGACTACAGCATTGACATCGACCTCTCCGCGGACGGCCCGCGGATCAGCGACCAGATGTACGGCATCTTCATGGAGGACATCAACCACGCGGCCGACGGCGGCCTGTACGCCGAACTGGTGCAGAACCGCTCCTTCGAATACAGCACCGCGGACAACGAGAACTACACGTCCATGACCGCCTGGGAGGAGACCGGCTCCGGAAACACCAACGGTCAGGTGAGCGTGGTGAACAACGCCGGTCGGCTCAACGAGCGAAACCGCAACTACCTCCGGGTCGTTCTGCCCCGCGACGGCAGCGAATACGGTGTCGTGAACAGCGGTTATTCCACCGGAATTCCCGTCACGGAGGGGGAGGAGTACGACTTCTCGGTGTGGGTGAAGGCCCCGGGGCGCCCGGACCCGGTGACGGTGCGGCTGCACGACACCGCGGGCGAGCCACTGGCCGAGCCGCTGTCCCTGGACGTCCGGGGCGACTGGGCAGAGTACACCGGCACGCTGACCGCGACCGGCTCCAGCACCACCGGCCGACTCTCGGTCACCGGAAGCGGTGGCGGCGTGCTGGACCTGGACATGGTCTCCCTCTTTCCGCGCGAGACCTTCAACGGTCACGAGAACGGCCTGCGCGCGGACATCGCCGAGCAGATCGCCGCGCTGGAACCCGGCTTCGTCCGCTTCCCCGGCGGCTGCCTGGTCAACACCGGCAGCCACGAGGCCTACGAGGCGCCCGACTGGCCCCGCGAACGCTCCTTCCAGTGGAAGGACACGGTCGGACCGGTCGAGGAGCGCGCGACCAACCACAACTTCTGGGGCTACAACCAGTCCTACGGACTCGGCTACTACGAGTACTTCCAGTTCGCCGAGGACCTCGGCGCCATGCCGCTGCCGGTCGTGCCCGCCCTCGTCACCGGCTGCGGGGAGAACCGGGCCACCGACGATCCCGAGCTGCTGGAGCGCCACGTCCAGGACACCCTGGACCTCATCGAGTTCGCCAACGGTCCGGCCGACTCCGAGTGGGGCGGTGTGCGCGCCGAGATGGGCCACCCCGATCCGTTTGGTCTGACCCACGTCCAGGTCGGCAACGAGGAGAACCTGCCCGACGCCTTCTTCGAGCGGTTCCTGGAGTTCCGCGAGGCCATCGAGGCCGAGTACCCCGACATCACCGTGGTGAGCAACTCCGGCCCGGCCTCCGGCGGCACCGTCTTCGAGCGCGCCTGGGAGCTCAACCGCGAGCACGGCGTCGACATGGTCGACGAGCACTACTACAACTCACCCGCCTGGTTCCTGGCCAACAACGAGCGCTACGACTCCTACGACCGCGAGGGCCCCGACGTCTACCTGGGCGAGTTCGCCTCACAGGGCAACCAGTTCTCCAACGCCCTGGCCGAAGCCGCCTTCATGACGGGGCTGGAGCGCAACGCCGACGTGGTGCGGATGGCCTCCTACGCCCCGCTGCTGGCCGCGGACTGGTCCACCCAGTGGACCCCCGACATGATCTGGTTCGACAACAGCACCAGCTGGGGCTCGGCCAACTACGAGGTGCAGCGGCTCTTCTCGGCCAACACCGGTGACCAGGTCGTGCCCAGCACCGCCTCCGGCACCCCCGGCGTCGGCGGGCCGATCGCCGGCGCGGTGGGACTGTCCACCTGGAACACCAGCGCCGAGTACGACGACGTCCGCGTGACCTCCGCCGACGGCGAGACGCTGCTTCACGACGACTTCTCCTCCGGCGCCGACCAGTGGACCCACGTCACCGACGCCGGCAACTGGATCGTCGAGGACGGCGCCTACGTGCAGACCGACGTCTCCGGTGAGAACACCATGGTCACCGCCGGCGACCCGAAGTGGACCGACTACGATCTGGAGGTGACCGCCACCAAGCGGGAGGGCGCCGAGGGCTTCCTCGTCGGGTTCGGGGTCCAGGGCACCGGCGACTACTACTGGTGGAACCTGGGCGGGTGGAACAACACCCAGTCCGCGGTCGAGCGCGCCTCCGACGGCGCCAAGAGCACCATCGTCTCCGACGGCACGACCGTGGAGTCCGGCCGCGCCTACGACGTCCGCGTCCAGGTGCGCGACCGCGACGTCACCCTCTACCTCGACGACGAGGAATGGGGCCGCTTCACCGCACCGGAGCCCGAACCGTTCCGCCAGGTCGTCACCCGCGACGAGCAGACCGGCGAGCTCATCGTCAAGGTCGTCAACGCCCAGGACGAGGCGGCCCACACGTCGATCGACCTCGGCTCGACCCGGGTGGAGCCCACCGCCGAGCTGACCGTCCTGCAGGCCGACCCGGAAGCGGTGAACACCGCGACCGACCGGCCCGTCAGCCCGGAGACCTCCACCATCGACGGCGTGGGCAGTACGTTCGCCCACACCTTCCCGGCGCACTCGGTCACCTTCATGCGCCTCACGCCAGAGGAGTAGCCCGCGACGGCACCCCGCCCGCCGGGCGGCTGCACGAACGGGGTTGGCTCAGGTCCCACGCGGTCTCCAGGGCCTCTTCGATACTGTGCAGCCTGACCTTCTTCAGGAACCAGTCCGCGATGTGGCCGCTCCCGGGAACCTCTCGGGGAGCGGCCACACGAAGAGGGGGCACCTGCTCAGTCGAGAGGTTCGGGGGCCCCTGCCAGAGCCACGCCAGGGCGCTGGCCTCGGTCTCTGCGGCCTCGTGCCCCTCGTGTGCTATTCGCCGGTCTGGAACTCGTACGCCTGCCGCACCAGCCCCATGACCTGACCGAGATCGGTGTCCTCGTCCAGGTCGATCTGAACACTGCCGTTCCCCCACTTGCCCTTGCCTGTCACGTCCGTGGCCAGGCCCCGGTCATCGTGGAGCGTCTCGAAGGGCATGTTCAGGATCAGCCGCAACCGTTCGGTCTGAGGGATCACGTCGACGAAGTTGGTCTCGGTCTTGTAGGCGACGTAGTTCTTCAGGAACGTCTCACTGACAGCCTCATCGAGAGCGAGGACCTCACCCCTGAACTTCTCGAACAGGGCCTGTGGGGCGGGCCGGGAGAGGTTCGGGTGGTCATTGATCGTGTACGCCGACTCGGGGCGGGGCTCTGGCTGATTGAAGCCCGAGGGCAGTACGGGGCGAGGCCAGATCTCCAGCGCTCGGGCTGCCAACCGCTCGGCCCGCTGGACGATCGTTTCCTCGTTCCAGGTCTCCAGAGTCCCCAGCCCCTGGTTCAGCCGGAGCGGGCTCTCCCGGAAGCCGCCCTTCAAGTCTCGTTTCTTGGTGAACGGCAGGTCACCGTACTCGGAGTTGTAGCCGGTCAGCGTCAGATTGCCCAGGGTGTGCAGGCGGCGCGCCCGGACATTGGCCCAGTCGGGGCCGAGGTCGTCACGCCACCGCTGGGAGAGGTTCTCGTTCTGCGGCAGGATGTGCTCGATCGTGTAGTCCTCGACCGACACCTGTTCCTTGCGTCCGAAGTTCTCCAACCTCCGCAGGAGGTACGAGCGCCGCTTGAAGTTGTACATGTTGTCGCCGATCAGAGCGTCGGTGAACTGCTGGTCGGTGGGGAACAACCGGTAGCTCTTCAACCCCACCAGGTGTGCCTGGACGCTCTCGACGTACCTGGTCTTGTCGATCGACTTCGTGAATGTACTGAACGTTCTGTTGAGGGAGTTCGTCGGAATCCGGCAGGTGGCCCGGCGGAAGATGTAGGAGGTGACCATGTCGATGATGGAAAGCAGGCCCTCACGGTCCAGCCTGTCGTTCTTGTAGTCACCGTAGAGTTCCAGCAGCAGGGGGTAGACCACGTCCGCCTTGATCTCCCGCAGGTCCTGGAAGGCCTCGGCGAGTTCCTTGTCGCTCTCATGGCCCAGGGCCACGGCGCAGTACCACGACGCGTAGGATCGGAGCTCCTTGACAAGCGATTCGATCGTCTCGCCCTGCTCGCGCCGATTCCGTGAGTGTTCTTTGAAGGCCCCGTACACGTCTCCGAATCGGGGGATCTCCCCGGTCGCGACCGTGAGGTAGTGCCGGACGAAATCGTCGAACTGCTTCTCGTATGCGGCCTGGCCGAAGTCCGTCTCCATGGGACGCCAGTAGTTGTTGTACAGCATCTTCTGGGAGTTGGTCGGTAGCCCCATGAGCACGTAGTTGCGGATGAGGTCCGCCTGGGTCAGCTGCCGACCGGTCGAGTTCATGGACTCGAAGATCAGCTGTGGGTTGTCGTACGCGCGGTCCAAACGGATGTCGACGACCACCAGTTTGGCCAGCCCTCGGCAGACCGCCGCCAGGTCCTTGCCGGGTTTGGCCAGCTCCTGGCGGAACCTCGCGAAGTTCTGCTGAACCCTCTCCGAGGCATCGGTCGGCAGCTCGGTTCGACTGACGATGGCCCTCAGCGTCGTTTCGTCCTTCTTGCTGAGCAGGAGCTTGAAGTACTCGTCACTGCCTTCCTCCTCCTCGCTGTTCACGAGGTACCGGTGGCGCAGCTTCTTCGGTGAGAACTCCTTCCACGGTTCGCGTTCCCCTGCCGGGTACCCGTCCAGTACGTCGGCCAGCGCGGCGATCAGGAGGGTCACCGTCGTCAGCCGCTGCTGTCCGTCGATGACCAGGTTGGGCTCCTGCGTGGTCAGATTGGAGAGCCCCTTCTCCACGTGCACGATCGACCCGGTGAAATGGGAGTTCAGTTCCGCATCACGGCCCGCTCGTTCGATGTCGCCCATCAGCTGGTCGCACTCGTTTTCGGTCCAGGAGTAGGCGCGCTGGTAGATGGGGATCACGAACTGGCTGCCCTTCTCGAGCAGTCTGAGCAGCTGGGTCTCGGAGGCCTTCACAGCGTAGGGTGCCCTTCTGGTCGCTATCGGGTGGGATCCGCCTTCACTCTGCCACGGCCATGAGCGATACGGGAGGTGTATCAGAGTGCGAGCAGACCTGAAGGAGAAGCCTTCAAGATGGGGGAGTCGCGCACCGAGCCTTTTTCATCCTGTCTCGCGCAGCTGGAGTACGAGTACGGCCCCGGTGATCACGCCGGCGCGTTGTGGGCAACAGCGGAGCTTGCGCAGGAGGCGCCAGTTCTTCAGCTGAGCAATGGCCCTCTCGCCGGGGCTGCGGAACCGGGCGTGCTCGGAGTTGGCGTCCTTCTTCCATTGCGGCTTGCCCCGGCCCTTGAACGGGCAGAACACGATCTCGCTCAGACCGAGGTAGCCCTTGTCGGCCAACGCCACCCGGTCGGCGGCGGCGATGCGCTCGGCGACCCTCCACACGCGGGCGGCTCTGACATCGTGCACCGCGCCGGGCAGGGACCACGAGGTCCACAGCAGCGACCCGTCGGAAGCGGCCACGAACGTTCATTCCGTGGTGCCTGTGCTTGCCCGAGTAGAAGGGCCGGTCCGCAGCCAGCCGGTCGCACGCGATGAGCGTGCCGTCCAGGACCACGAAGGCGTGCCCGGCCCTGCGTGCCCGGGCGCAGCGCCTGTTGGAGGGCGGGTGCGCGGCGTGCGAGCAGGCCAGTGGTCTCGTGTACGTACCGCCAAGCGGTGGCTGTACCGACACCGAAGCCCGCCGCGACCTGATCGAACGTCTCGCCCTTGAACAGGTGCACCAGCACCAGGAGGGCCTGTTGGGCGGGGGAGAGCCTGCGCCAGGCGGAGCCGATCGCCATGCGGTGGCGGCGGATCACTCCGGCGGTGTAGTTCAGGGTTCGGCGTGACAGGGGCAGCGCAGCACGGTAGAACAGCATCAGAGCCCTTGGTGTGGCAGGTTTTCTTGGTCGTTAACCCACCTACCAGGGGCTTCTTGCTGTCAGGGGAGGTTCCGGATAGCTGGTGTGAGCCTGTGACCTGCGCCTTCAGGATGAAAAAGGCTCAGCGACCAGCTCGGCATGGAAGTTATGATCTGCTGCTCCCTGAATCTTTCGGCCGCTCGAGCGGCGGCCTCATGCGGGTCCGGAATTCGCTTAGGGTCGACGCTTGAGGTGGCCCATTGGTTTACTGGGGATGCTGAGAAATCTTGCTTTCAGGGATTTCCGAGATTGGTCGTGTGCTGATGAGGTCTGGGGTACGATCCTTGCCGACGGACCTGCGATCTTCTTTCCTTATTTGCCGCTCTCACGGCTGTGCTTCTTGTCTTGCTTGTCTTCGGTCTTCTCAGCAAGGATGCGTATGCGAATCAAGTCAGTTCGTGTAGAAAACTTCCGGAGGCTGCGTTCGGTCAAGGTGGATCTTGATCCCGATTCGACGGTCTTTGTTGGTGCGAACAACAGTGGGAAAACATCGATGACCCACGTTTTTCGTTTCTTCTTCGAGCGCCGGAAGAGTGACTTCACGTTCTACGACTTCAACTCCGGTTGCTGGGATCAGTTTCAGGGGGTGAAGGAGCTCGGCCAGGGCGAGGCGGAGAAGCTGCCGAAGATCCGCCTCGACCTTCTTTTGGAGGTCGACAGGCAGGATTGGTATCGAGTTGTCGAGTTGATGTCCTTCCATGACCTGTCCGAGGACATCGGCCGGGTGGCGCTCCGGTTGGAGTTCGCGCCGAGGCAGGACCTCGCCGAACGGTTTATGGTAGCTCGGAAGAACGCCCGGAAGGCCAGGGAACAGCAGCCCGAGAAGGAGAGGGCGCTCTTCGCTCCTTGGCCGGAGGATCTGCGTGATTATCTGGATCGGGAGCTGAATTCCGCTTACGAGTTCCGCTACCACGTGCTTGACCCAGATTCGTTCGACCGGGAGGGTTCGGTCTGTGCGGGATCCGATGCCACGGGAAGACTGGCTGACTCTTCGGCAGCGGCCAGGGAATTCGTTGACAGCCTGATCCATGTGGACATGGTTGATGCCCAGCGGTTCCTCTCTGATGATGAGACGTCCAAAGGTCGGGATCTGTCCCGGCATGTTCGCCGGTTCCTCGACTACTCGGCTTCGGAAGATATCGACCACGCCGCGCACCAGGCCCTGAAGGCTTCGGAGCAGCAGGCGGAGTCCTATCTCGTGGGCAAGTTCGCCACCACCTTCGCCCGGCTGAACAAAGTCGCCGGGCCGGGGATCCGCAATCCGAGGCTGAGCGTACGGAGCCGACAGAGCGGTGATGCCCTGCTCGCTGAGAGCGCATGGGTGTACTACCAGTTCGCTCCGGGGGAGGAAGACGCTCAGCGGCAGCTTCCCGAGCGATTCAACGGTCTCGGTTACAAGAACTTCCTCTTCATGCTCATCGAGATCCACGAGATGCACCGCCGTTGGGCGGCGGGTGTGGGGGTGCGACCGCTCATCCACCTCGTGGTGATCGAGGAGCCCGAGGCCCACATGCATCCTCAACTCCAACAGGCGTTCCTGAAGATCGCACGGGAGTTCGTTGATGAGGACGAGTCCGAGGTGTTCCATACCCAACTCGTAGTGACCACGCACTCTCCCCACATTATCTACGACACCTCCTTCGACCCGATCAGGTACTTCCGCCGCCTGTCGGAACCGGACGGGACCCCTGCCTGCGAAGTCAGGGATCTGTCCAAACTCGATACAGACGACCCCAGGTTCCTGCGCCGTTTCCTCAAGCTCACCAACTGCCATCTCTTCTTCGCTGACGCGGTGATCCTTGTGGAGGGTGACGCCGAGCGTGTGCTGCTGCCGTTGATGATCGATACCGATCCGGGCAGGCTCCCGCAGCTGGTGAGCTCGCACATCTCCCTGCTCGAGGTGGGTGGATCCCATGCTCTTCGTTTCAAGCCGTTGGTGCGGTTCCTCGGTTTGCCCGCACTGGTCATCACCGACCTGGACAGTGTCGCGATGCCCAAGGGCGGAACGCGAAGGAAGGCCTGTCTGGTGGACACAGCCGGAGCGGTGACCTCCAATCAGACGCTCATCCAGTGGATTCCGGGAAAAAAGGATATTGAGGAGCTTCTGAAGACCCAGCGTGAGGGCAAACAGGACAAGAATCGAGAGGGCGTGTCCCCTTCCTGGGTACGTGTTTCCTATCAGACCCGCCAAACTTTTAGTTGGGGCGGAAAGACCCATCATTCCGCGGGGCGAACTTTCGAGGAAAGCATGCTCCTCGAAAACCTTGAGTGGATGCGCGAAAACGGTAAGAAAGTAGGTTTCGAGCTGGACGAGGGGCTCTCTCCAGAACAGCTCGTTCAGGAGGTCTTCGATTTCGTGCGCAACCCTCCGGAAGGAAAAACCAACCTTGCGTTGACTCTCTTTGATCTCTTCGAAGAATCACCTTGGGAAACCCCTCATTACATCCAGGAGGGCCTGAGCTGGCTGAACAACGAGCTTGACCGGGAGGCGGACCTGTGAGCTCCGTGTCTGTGCGCCAGCCGACCAAGGCGGACGAGCAGATCCGCGAGGTCCTCGAAGCCTCCACCAAGCGCGGGTTCGTCGTGATCGCCGGAGCAGGTTCGGGGAAGACGACGTCGCTGGTGGAAGCCCTCCGCAACATCGGTCGAGCTGAAGGAACAGCCCTGCTGGGCCAGCGCCGCCAGATCGCCTGCATCACGTACACGAATGTCGCGGTGGAGGAGATCAAGGATCGGCTTGCCGCCAACCCGCTTTTTCATGTCTCCACGATCCACAGCTTCCTCTGGAAAGTGGTTCAACCCTTCCAGCACATGATCCGTGAATGGGTGCGTGCGGACATTCGCCGTCTCATTGCGGAGCGTGACGATACCAGGGGGGCGAAGTACGTTGAGGCGCTGGAAGGCCTGGACGATCCGGACCTGCGCTTCAACTACCAGTCCGGTCGTAACTACAAGAAAGGGATCCTCGGGCACAACGATGTCCTACGTATGGTTCCCGAACTCATGAAGCAGGAGAAGCGCCTCGCCACGATCGTCGCCCAACGCTTTCCCTACGTCCTGGTCGACGAGAGTCAGGACACGGACCCGCGGGTGGTCGAAGCCCTACAGGCCATCGAGGAACAGGAACGCGGAAATTTCTGCGTCGGCTTCTTCGGTGATCCGATGCAGCGGATCTTCCCGACCGGAGCCGGTCTCATCGAAGCAGACAAGAGTTGGGTGACCATCCGTAAGAAGGAGAACTGGCGCTGCCCTCAGCGGGTACTCGATGTGATCAACAAGATCAGGAGGGTGTCTCCACACGACGGAAACCTGACTCAGGTCCAGGGAAAACGAGAGGGAGCGGAGGAAGCGAGGACGGGTGACGCGGACCTCTTCGTGCTCTCCTCGGAAGGCGACAGTGACTCCTGGTTGGACCGGGTACGCGACCACCTGGCGGTTCGGCAGAACGACCTGCTGTGGAGCCAGGGAGTGGAGGGGAAGAACCTCAAGATCCTGGTGCTGGAGCATCAACTGGCCGCCCGTCGACTGGGCTTCACGGATGTGGACAAGGCCTTTCGTCAAACCGGAAGCGGGTATGCCAGGCAGTTGCGGGAGGAGTACACCACAGGGTTGCACTGGAGCCTGCGACCCTTCCTAGACCGGCTCGTCCCCCTCGTGGAGGCGATCGAACAGAAAGACGGGATCACCGCGCTCGGGATGCTGCGCAGGCTCTCCCCACGGCTCGGTTCCTTCCGTGACGGTCAGGCCACCGCGGAACTACTTCCGCAGTTGAAGGCCGATGGCGATCACCTCGCCAAGATCCTCGCCAGGGACAGCACCGCGGCCGTCGCGGACGTGCTTCGGCACGCTCTCAAGGCCGGACTCATCCGGCTGGACCCCCGGTTGAAGGCACAGCTTCTCAAACATGAGGGCTTCTCGTTCGTGGAACAGCTGCCAGTCGAAGAAGGCGAGACGACAGAAGACCCCGGAGAGCAGACCGAGGAGAGTCGCGAAGACGAGCGCAGGGTCCTCCAGAAGGCGATGACCGCCTACCTGGCCTGTCCTGCGGCGCAGATACGGATCTACCACGACTACGTTCGGGGGCGGTTGCCCTACCAGACCCAGCACGGGGTCAAGGGCGCCGAGTTCGAGCGGGTCCTGGTACTGCTGGAGGACGACCGCAGTAACTGGAACCAGTACTCCTACGAGAAACTCCTTGGTCTCGAGGACCTGAGCGCTTCTGACATCAGGAACATCCGAGACGAAAAAGACCATACCCCCGAGCGCACACGCCGTCTCTTCTATGTCAGTTGCTCTCGGGCCACCCGGTCGCTCGCCGTGGTGCTCTTCACCGACGACCCGGCCGGCGCGTTGCAAGGGCTGCGGGAAGACGCCGACTGTCCTTTCCCCGCCGACAGGGTGCACGGGGTCGACGATCTGGAGGGACAGCCCGCTCGTGCCTGATGAAGTGCACCTGGTCGACGTACAGGACCTCATCGCCAGCCCGGTGCCCGACGGGGTGCGGGTCGTGGTCCGCTGTCCCGAGGGCAAGGGAGCGCCTCAGAAGTTCGGGACCCTGGACTTCTCCACGGTGTTCCTGGTCGCGGAGAACCCTCCTGATGAATTCGCCAACCCTGATGGTCTTGAGTCCAGGGACCTGGCCTGGGTGCTGGAGAAACCCTCGCGCAAGCTGAAGACCGTCCAGGATCGGTGGGGTTCCCGAGCCAACGATGTGCTCAATGAGCTGATCCGCTCTGGCGCGGTCATGGTGAAGGCACGCGTCAATATGCGGGACCTGCGGATCAAGCGGTATCTCCAGATCATTCGTACCCCGCTGTGGTCGGAGCGGGCCGACGAACGAAGGCGGGAACTCCTCGGTCGGATCGACCCGGGGCAGGCCCGCACGGGACTCCTCGACCTGATGCAAGGCATCAGCGAACTCGAGACCGAGCGCGATTTGTTGCTGAACTCCGAACCCGGCGCGGTCCCCGAGGGTTCCGCGACGAGGGCGGGGCATTGGGACACCTACGACTTCGCGGTGCGTGTCGCGTGCCGGTGGTACAAGCACGGGGGCGACCGCCATCCCACCCGGCGTGAGGTGTCCTCCCGCTCGCATGCGCACACCTCCGGTACGAAGACACGCTGGACCGACGCCCGCATCCACGCGGTGGAGAACCTGCTCAGGAAGTACATCTCCGAGCTGTTCGACTTCCCCGACCACGAGATCCGTGTGAAGGGTCCTCTGCGCTGGTACAAGGATGACGTTCCGGCAGTGGACGCTGTCACAGCTGAACCCTGGGCCGGCCTTCCTTCCAACGGCGTGCGCGAGACCGGCACCCTGGAACAGGTGAAGGGGATCCGTGGCGTCCTCGTCCTGGAGAACCAGGACACCTTCTACCGGTCCTGTCAGATCCCCGCGATCACCGAGGGCTGGGTCTGCGTCTGGGGAGCCGGGTACGCCAGCGACGGACTCGTGGGGTTCCTCAGGATGCTGGCGCCCTTGCCGATCGCAGTGTGGGGAGACCTCGACGCGCACGGCATCGCGATCATCGCCAACCTGCGCGACCGGGTGGAGCGGGATGTGTACCCGGTCGCGATGACCGCGGAGGCCTGGCTTGGGGGGCCGCACCGGCCGCAGCCCCCGGAGCGGCGGGAGCAGGACGCGAAGAAGGCGGCAGGGCTCCTCGACCAGGCCCCGGACGCGCTGCGGCCGGTGGCCGCGCTCATCGCCGACCATCCGGAGCTGGCCGGGCTGGGCGTGGAGCAGGAGGCCCAGCACACTGAGGTGTTGCCGGGCCTGGCCGACCTGCTCGCTGGCGTGCTCGACTCAGTCCACAGCCCGTCCGGAGCGTAGCCAGAAGGCCAGATGCTCGACGTGACGACCGTTCTCGTCGGACCCCCACGACCGGGTGGGGCGGTTGTAGACCTCACTGTTGGACACATGGTTGAACCACAGGACCTGGCCGCAGTGCCGCACGGCGTCGTGGATGACACTGTCCTGACAGGTGCCGAGGATGGTCACCTGCTGTTTGACCGCGACTTTCTGCAACTCCCGCAACACGTCTCGCCGGTTCTCGTCGCCCAGACTGTTGCCGAGTTCGTCCAGCACGAGAACCCGGCCGGGCACGTCGCTGTCGGCCAGGAGCGAGGCCAACACCAGTTGGATCGCGAACACCTTGACCTGCGCCCCGTTCGCGATTTTCTGATAGGAAACGTACGCCCCCTGTGGGGAGCGCTGCCACCGGGGGACGACGTTCACCTTCCACCGGGAGCCGGTCGCGGAGGGGTCCAGCACCTCGTAGTCGAGGCGGGCACCGTAACCGCCGTCCCGTTCCCGGTCCAACTCGTCGAACTGGTCACTGATCCTGGCCAGGATCAGTTTGATGGACCTGGCCACGGTGGCACGGATGATCTCCAACGACTCGATCTGCCGGTTCACCTCCCGCCGAGCGGTGGTGAGGTTGCGTTCGCGCTCCTCCTGTTCGGTGGCGATGAGCGTCTTATTGGTCGAGTCCGGTATCTCGCACTCCTCCAACAGCTCGTCGAGCGGTTGGAGGGCGGTGCCAAGCGCTTCCTTGGCCCGGCCCGGTTCGGGGACGCTTCGCGCTGCGGTGTCGATGAGTTTGACCAGAGCGTGAGGAAAGGTGTCCCGGTCCTGGCGGATCACCGTCAGCGCCTCCAGGAAGGAGGAGGAAGCGTGGTTCCACCAGTCCTGCGCCGTGCGCCTACGCTCGGTACGGTCCTTGACCCGGGCGATGTGCTTCTTCGCGGAGTCCGAGTCACCACCCCAGGCCAGGAGCCACTTCTCGTGCTGGACCCTTTCGACCTTCTCGTTGGCGCTCTGAAGAGCACGGCGCAGCCGGCCGAACTCGACCTCCGCGGCTCGTAGCTCCCGTTGAGCGGATTCGACGAGGAGCTCATGGTTGCCCAGCGCGATCCGGGCTGCCGTGTACTGACGGTCCGCTGCCGTCCAGAGCGTCTGGAGGTGGTCCGCCGCCGTGACAGCCTCAGCATGCTCGGCCTCGGCGACCCGCAACTCTTCCCGGCACGCCTCCAGCCGTTCGGCCGCTGTCGCGATGTCCAGGAGTTCCTGCTGGCGCTGGAGGGCGCGCCGGGCGTTCGTCAACGTGCGCCCCGATTGCCTTTCGGCCCGTACCGCGGCTCGCAGCTCCGACTCGGCCACGGAGATCCGGGCCTCACGACCCGTCACCGGCTCGGGGAACCCGGACAGCATCCATTCGTCCAGGTCGGGGTCGTGCGATCGGTCCAGGCCGTGGGCGAACGCGTACCGGGAACGGACCGCCTCCAGGAACGCGCCGAAGGCCGGAGGAGCGGTCACCCCCTCCAGGAGCATGGTGGCCGCACCGTCCGGAGAGCCGTCCACACGGATGATCGACACGCCGGGGAAGTCCTGGAGCGAACGCAGCGCGAACTCCGCGTCCCCTGCCGCCACCGCGACGGAGTTCCGGAAGCGCCACAGGTGGGCCTCCCACTCCGGGCGTGCGTCCTGGTCGAGCACGACGGAGTCCAGCAGACCCCTGGCTCGGACTCCCAGTTCGCGCAGCCTTCGCACGGCCTCACCAGCGGTGCCGTCCTCACCGGCACGGACCTGCTCCAGGTGATGTTCGGCTTCCTCGCGCCGGGCCACGGAGCGCCTGTGCAGGAACACGGTGGAGTCCAGTCGTTCCCGCATCCGTTCGAACTCAGCCTGGCGCTGGTCCACGCCGATCCCGTCGAAGCGATCGGTCACGCGGAGCAGGCGCTTGCGCTCTTCGGTCAGCTGCTTCACGTCGCTGTGGAGCTCCCCGACGATCTCCGTCTGTCGCGTCCTCACACGGTGGAGGCGTTCGCGCTCCTCCTCCGCTGCTTGGGCTGCTTTCCGCGAGCCGGTGTCCTCACGCAGGCGATTCAGGTGTGCTTTGGCCTCGCGGGTGCGTTCTTTGGCCTGCTCCACGTCCTCTTGGGCCTGTTCGCGTTCGGCTGCCGCCGCCGTGAGCTCCTCCTCCCTCTCCCCGAGGCCGACGGCCAGGTGGAGCTCCCACGATCGGTTCGCGGCCGTCAGTGCCTGCCGGGCGAGGTCGCGGCGGTCGATGGCTGCGAGCTGTGCGGCCTCGGCGATGCGCCTGTTCTGGTCGTTGACCTCCTGAACCCGCAGTTCCTGGGCCGCCTCGTCGTACTTGACGCGGCCCTTCTGTTCCTTGACCAACAGGCGGGACTGACCGGTCAGGGCGATGAGCGCGTCACCGATGGCGTCGGGGGCCATCGAGGTCATCTGCTGGGAGAGGAGGGACGCCACCATCGGTCGCATCGAGGTGTCCAGGTAGGCCAGACATCGCGGGGCGTCCCCGTACAGGAATTCGCCCATGCTCTGGGCGCCGTTGCTCGACTTCGCGGGTAGCTGTCCCCACAGTGAGTCGGCCTGATCGGAACGCTCCTGGTCGGTGTCGGCGACGGCCACGTGCAGGTCTCTGACCCACCGCATCTGAAGGTAGGGCGTCTGGCTGGAGATGCGCAGCCACACTGTCAAGAGCTTCTTGCCCTCCTCATCGGAGAACACCCCCACGATGTAGCCACGTCGGGCCCCGCCCCCCTCTCCCGACCCTGCGGACTCCGGGCTGAACAACAGCCCTCTGGCGAACCCGCCATCGCGTTTGAGGCGCCACTGCGGGTCCGCGAGGAGGAGGGAGACCGCGCTGAGGAAGGTGGTCTTGCCGGACCCGTTGGAGTCACCCTTGGGCCCTTCCCCGGAGACGGCGACGAAGGACGACGGGACGATCGGAACCGGGTGGGTGGTGAGGCGGCCGATATCGAAGGTCTGCACCGCGACCAGCTTCCGGGACCCGACCAGCCCTGTGCTGCCGGTGTCCTGGAGGTGCTCGGTCGCCTGTTCGGGCAGGAGGCTCATGGTGTGCCCTCTTCTGGTTCTGTGCGGCTGTCGCGGCTGTCGCGGCTGTCGCGGCTGTCGCGGGTGGTGGGGCGGTGACTCGCGTCTTCGCTCGGGGCCAGCAGACGGGGGCGGGTGTTCACCGCGGCCAGATCGCGCCGGTGGTGCTGGCGGAGCTTGTCGGTGAGGCCTTCGTCGGTGGTGGTGATCAGGGTGATCTGCTCGCGTAGACGTTGGGACGCGGCGTCGGTGAGCCGGTTGAGCTGTGGTCCGGGCCCGACCAGACCGCCCCCTTGACCGCTGAAGCAGACCAGCCCGCGGGCCGCCAAGCGTCGCAGGGACTCGCGCACGACCCCCTTCGGAACCATGGACTCTTCGAGCAGATCTCGGCGCACGGGAAGGGCATCCAGCAGACTGTCCCGTTGAACCCTGCCTTCAGCCTGCGGAATCGCCACGCAGTGCAGCAGGACCAGGGCGAGTACCGCCCGTTCCTCGGGGGGAAGGGCCCCGGACCGCTCCGCCACCAGCGCGTCCGTGATGTGGTCGGCGTAGCCGGAGGTGTAGGCGGCTCCGATCGGGAGCAGGACCCGCCCCGCCTCGCTGAGACACCTCTTGACGCAATTGCGCAGTTCAGGATCCAGGAGGGCCTGGAAGTGCGCGGCGAGAACCGGGGAACGGGACGACTCCACCGCCGCGATGGCGTCCAGGACCGCGGACTGCTCATCCGGGGTGAGGGTGTTCAGAACGGGCCACCTGGCGTCCGTGGTGGCTTCTGTCATCGGAGCTTCTCCACGGGCTGGTGCTCGGGGAGCCGGGGGAGGAGGTCGAACACTTCACGCAGTTCCGCGGTCTGGCCGCGGGTCCAGGTAGCGGTGCGCGGCCCCAGCCGGATCCCGGTGCCCGAGAGCTCGACCCACAGGGAGCGGTCCAGTCGCGCGAGCGCTCTCCGGTAGCTGCCGAGAGCTCGGGGACTGTCGTCCTCCTTCGCCCAAGTGAGGGCCTCCAGCACCTCCTGCCGCTCACACGGATCCCCGGGCCAGGGCTCCGCGTGACGATCACGCCAGCAGCAACCCAGGCATGCGGCGAAGACCTCCAGCTCATTTCGGGGGTGCTGCGGGTGGTGCAGCCCGATCCCTTCCTCCTGGGAGGGTTCATGGCCCTCCACCCACCCCAGGATGTGCGCGGGTTCCTCCCGTCGGACGATGTCCAGAACGGATCGACCCGCCTGGAGGGCTTCATCGACGATGACGGCATCAGGGAGGTCGGGACGGATCGGCGCGGCACCCAGGGCACGCATTCGGGCCAGGGCCAGAGGCCTGGGATCGGTCACGCTCTTGGTCTCGGTCACGAGATGTCGTTCCCCTCGTCCGGTTCGGGCAGTGGGTGGTACTCGGCGGCGTCCGGCCCCCACTTGGGGTTGCGGTGTAGCCTCACCTGGGACAGGTAGGTCATTTCTTCGGCCGGGTGGACGAAGAACCCGTCCGTCATCTTCACCTCGTAGGGGGCGTCCGGCCCGGAGACGCTGATCAGGTCGGTCAGGAGCCGCATGCCTCCCGGCCAGCCGAGGTCCCGCAGGAGATCGGTGATGTCGATGCTGTCGTGTTCGCCAAGGATCAGTTCGGCCTGTTCCAGCATCTGGCGGCGGCGTTCCTGTCCCTTGCGGGCGATGTCCCGCAGCGGGTTGTCCTGGGGAGCGTCCCGCTCGGGCCGAGGGGGAGGGGCTCCTGGGAGCGGGCCCGTGGGGCTGAGCGCCTCGACGGCTTCGATGAGTGCGGCGGGAGAGATCCCGAGGTCGGGCGGGTCCGCGACCACGTGGGTGAACACGGCCGCCAGCTCTTCCATGCTCCGCTTCTTCGCCGCGTCCCTGTACTGCTCCGGGTGGAAGAGGTCGAATCCCCGATTGAGAGCTCCGGCGTCGATGAGTCGATCGATGAAGTCCGATGTCGCGCCGGCATAGTCCTGAGCGCTTTCCAGTGCCTCCCGTGCGGGACGCTCCAGGTCCTGGAACCGCGCGACCACCAGTTTCTGGAGCTCCCCGACCTGTTGCACGAGCCCCGGGTCGCGGTAGCGCTCCTGCTCGACGATGAGCTCTCTCAGTGGGCGTGACCGCAGCATCGAAAGCAGGTGATCGGTGAAGACGATCAGCGTCTGCCGGGTGCGCAGCAGGGCCCGGTGGACGTCTGCCCTGCTGGCCTGGTTCCGCTCGATCGCGGAGCGTGTGCTGTCCAGGAGAACCAGGACCTCGGTGATCCCGCCTTGGCGGTTGATCCGTTCGAGGAACAGCAGGAAGACCATGCTGAGGGGGTCGAGGATGTAGCGGTGCTCGTGGGGCCGGGGAAAGGAGGGGAGCAGCATCTCCGAGGCGAGAAAGGTATTGAAGCGCTGCTCGAAGTCGTGAACTTCGGCTACTCCGCCGCAGGCGTCCCGAAGCTCGCCCCGAGTGAAGCCGCCGCTCCTCGGTGACCCGGTGGTGTAGGCGTGGAAGACCGCCATGGCCACGTCAAGCAGCCTCGGGTCCTCGATGACCGAGTCGCTGTGCTTGGCGATCGGTGCGGCGAGCGTCTTCAACTGCGCGGCAAGCAGGCCCTGAGGGCGGTTGCGCTCAGGCGGGGGTGGATCTGTTGATGGCATGACTGGCGGACTGCCCTGTCCGTGGGTGGGGTCGCCTCTGAGAGGAAGAAGCGAGGGGATGAAGGGCAGTCAACCAGAGGTCACAAGATCATTTCAGGACAATCGTGAGATTGGTCCTGAGGTGCCGCCGGGGCGGGGTGGGCGCTGAGCCTGTACAGGTACCCCGGCCCCGGTTCACGGGTGTTGCATCAGTGTTGTTCGCGGGCGGAGTGGAGGAAGGCGGTCCACTCGGCAGAGGGGAAGGGGAAGTGGCCCCTGGAGGGGTTCTTCGAGTCCCGGACGGCCGCGCCGCAGGGCAGGTCGGCGACCTCGACGCAGTCCTGATCTTGGCCGCTGTAGCTACTCTTCCGGAATACGAGGTCTGTCACGTGTCGCTCTCTTGGATTGCGGCCACCTCTTTGATGAAGGCAGCGGACCGGGCTGTACTCAGAGAGGACCCTTGGACGTCGCCGAAGGTGGCGCTGTACTGCGTGACATCGTCGGCTTCCTCGATGAAGAGGGCGTCGGTGACGGTTCCGACGTAAACGATCGGTGTGTCCAGAGGGTCC
Source organism: Nocardiopsis sp. NRRL B-16309 (assembly GCF_001279585.1). Classification (GTDB taxonomy): domain Bacteria; phylum Actinomycetota; class Actinomycetes; order Streptosporangiales; family Streptosporangiaceae; genus Nocardiopsis. Next base: position 36,073 of record NZ_LGEC01000038.1, read on the forward strand.
CGGAACTCCAAGATAGTGAACGGCGCGGCGAGCGCGGCATGGGCACCAGCGGAGAACGGCAGCACCTGGATGTCGATGTTCGGTAGCTGTGCCATGTAGAGCAGGTGGCCGAGCTGCTCGCACATCGTCTTCGTGTCACCGATCTGCCGACGGAGTGCAGCCTCGTCGATGACAGCTCGGAGCTGGACGGGGCGGAACCTGGTCAGGATCTCCCGTCGCTCCATACGGAACTCCAGGCGACGTCGGATCTCCTCTGGGCTCACATACCTTCCGCCTTGGAAGATGGCTTCGGCGTACCCGGGCGTCTGGAGCAATCCAGGAATCGTTTGAGTCGTGAAGGTCCGGATGACTGAAGCCTCGGCTTCGAAGTCGGGGAGTGCACGGTCCCCGAACACATCCTTGTACTTGGACCACCACCCTCTGAGCTTTGCATCCTTGGCCAGAGCATGCATCGCCTCCCGTGCTTGGGAGTCGTTGACCTCGTAGAGGTCCAACATTTTGTCAATATCACCGCTGGTGATGCGCTTTGTCTCAGTCTTCTCGATCTTGCTCAGCTTGCCCGCGCTCCACTGGAGCTTCTTCGCAGCTTGAGAGCCGGTCAGGTTGGCTTGTTCACGGGCACGGCGTAGCTCGGCGGCGAGGCGACGCAGGCGTAGGGAGGGGCTTCGTTCGATGGTCATGGCAGGATCCTAGGACTCTAACTCTCAAATTTCTAGTTATCCGTTGACTGTAGTGAGATTGAGAGTATGGTGTTGAGCGTAGCCAGTGACCGGAGTCTCACGCAGAGTCGCTGATGATCAGGCTACGCCGTGCCCCCTTCCCGCTGTTCGGGAATCGTGAAGGTCCCACCTTGCGGGCACACCGAACCATCCGCTCGCTCCCACACGCCAAGGAGTCTGTTCGTCATGCCCGCAATCGCGCCCATGCCCGTACTGCCAGAGGTGACCATCTCCCTCAGTGAGCTGGTCCCGCTGCGCTGCCGCCACTACTTCTCCGGCCGTGCCGACCGCGCCCACTACCGGAACCGACGCTACGACTTCGGGTCTTCCCGCCAGTTCATGCCGCTGGTCCGCGTTCCTGGACACCTGTGCCGCCGAACGCGACCGCGATTACCGCTACCTGTTCACCCTGCTCGGATCGGAGCTGGCGAGTAACGCGCTACGGCACTCCAGGTCGGGAGAGCCCTTCGGGGTCTACACCCTCAACTGCCAACGCCACCGCGACGGGCTCCGACTCACCTTCCGTGACCAGGGCAAGCGGGAGGGGGCGGGACCGCGATCGGCCTGGGATGAGCACCTGGCCCCGAACCCCGATGGGCTCAACCTCGACACTGAGTCCGGGCGGGGGCTGGCCATGATCGACGCTCTGGCCACCGACTGGGGCGACAACGGGGTCGCCGGCAACCGCCAGGTCTGGTTCTTCCTGGCCTACGACCTGTCCGACAGCCTCTGGAACATCCAGCCGTAAGAACACCACGCCGCAGGTATCAGTGCCCTTGTACTGAAACGGGCCCAGGAGAGCGTTGCCGCGCTCTTCCCGGGCCCTGGCAATCCCGAAATCCGCACACTCTCACATGTTCAGAAAGCAGGATCAGTGACGCATCCTATCCCCGCGCCCCGACCCTCCAGTGACCCGTTGTACCGGACCCGCCCGCTGCTGCCTCGCCGCGACCCGCTGGTGGGCCCCTACTGCCCGTCCTGCCAGCACCCCTCCTGCCGCCGACGCCGTGCCGAGCGCCTGCCCCGCCTGGGCGGCCACCTGGCCGAATACCACAGCGAGCACACCCTCGCCGCCGCCGTCCAGGCCCGCAACCTGCACCTGATCGTCTGGTACGGGGAGAGGACGGGCTCCTACTGGGTCGCCTCCTCCACCGGCCTGGCCGAGGTCCCCGACTGCCAGACCCTGAACCGTCTCCTGAGCCCGGTACCCGCCTGCCGCCCACTCTGACGGTGTCCTCGGTGGCGGCCGATTCCTATGGCCGGAACGGTCGCCACCACGTCGTTCTCTCGGGCGTACACGGGTACTGGGCCCGCTGCCCGGTGGCGCAGGGTCAGGAGCGTTGGTCTGCGGGCTTTGCGGTGCGCAGCGTCTCGATCTTCTCCCCTGTTGCGGCCACCCTCCAGAAGACCCAGCCGTTGCGCGAGGTACTCACCCTCTCCCCACGGGGAAGTAGAGAGTTGGCCCGTTCCACCACCGCACCGGCCGCAGGACTGGGGTCGTCGAACACATGGCCGTCCCACGGAGGCGAGACGATACCGAGCCTGCGCGTCGCCGGGTCGAACCACCCCTCGACACGCTGCTTCTTGTAGCGGGCGTACACGGGGACTCTCGCATCCTCGTTCGCGGACCCCGAGGGCTCCTCCGCCACGGTGAGTCTGGTCAGGAGCCGGGCGATGACCTCGCCCTTGCTGCTTTTCTCCCAACGGGCGAGGAGCGCGAGCTGGCGGTCCGTGTCCTGTGACACCTCGACGTAAGGCATGCGCCCAAGGTCCCAGACGCCGGCCCTCCTCATGAACCGTTTCGCCGTGTTCCACGTATGCCGCTTCCTTGGGTGTATCAACAGTGGCCGTATGTGGCCAGAGTTCCGAAAGGGACTTTGGTCCTGGGGCAGTGCGCAGGTCAGCGGCGATAACCTGGGTCCGCAGACCGTGTGCTCCCTCGACTCACGCGCGACCCCCGAGGTATTGGCAGGACCCCCAGTGCAGCCACTGACCCCCGCAGACCCCCGCGTGCTCGGCGGGATCGAGATCTTGGGCAGACTCGGCAGAGGTGGAATGGGTGTGGTCTACGCGGGCCGCACCGATGACGACACTCTGGTCGCGGTCAAGACCCTGCACGTCGGCGGCCTCGAACAGAGCGATCTGCGCGAGCGCTTCGAGCGTGAGGCCATTGCCCTGGGCATGGTTCAGGGGCCGGGTGTGGCCGCGCTGGTGGAGTCGGGACAGGACGCCGACGAGACCCCCTGGCTCGCCTTGGAGTACGTCCCCGGGCTCGACCTGGCCACCTATCTCAAACGGCACGACCCCCTGGACGTAGTGACCGGGACGGCGTTGGGGCTCGTCCTGGCCAACGCGCTCACCGACATCCACACCGCGGGCCTACTCCACCGGGACCTCAAGCCCGCCAACGTCATGCTCGGCCCCGACGGCCCCAAGGTGGTGGACTTCGGGTTGGTCGCCATCGGCGGCGCGGGCGGCGACCTGACCCACACCAATCTCCGCCTGGGTACCCCCCGGTTCATGGCACCGGAGCAGTTCACCGCCCCGACCTCGGTGGGCGCCGCAGCGGATGTGTACGCCCTCGGCGCGCTGCTGGCCTACGCCACCTCCGGTCAGTACCCATACGAGGGGGCAACCCCGGACGCTCTGGGCTTCGCCGCGGTCAACCCGGACATCGCACCGAACCTGTCCGGGGTCCCCGCCGGGCTGGTTCCGCTGGTCACCGCTCTGATGGCGGTCAAGCCGCAGGACCGGCCGGACCTGGCGGACGTGCGCGCGCAGCTCACCGAGCGGCTCGCCGCCGCTGGGCTGTCAGCCGCGGCGGCCCGTGCGCACCTCACGGAGCGTACGTACGTCCCGGGCACCGGGATCACCGACGAGGTCCCGCCGGCCAAGCGCCACGCACCCGTCACCCGGGTGGAGACGGTCGACCACTCCCGCACGGCCGGGACCGGGACCAGAACAGGTAAGCGGGGCGGTCTCGCGGCACGTACGGCCGAGCGGTTGCGTAAGGCCTATGCGCGCCCCGCCGCCTGACAGCTCGGCGCATCCCGGCAAGCAAGCGCTTCCTGGCAGTAGCTCCCGGCCAGGGGCCCCGTCACCGGCTGATGGACACGCGGTAACAAGGTGCTCCCGACCGCCGTGCCGGCGGCGTATGTGTCAACCGGGACAGCCCGTGGTGCGTGACCTCTCAAGGCTCCACGGGTCACAGACAACACAGGTCGGATCGCAGAGCCGATCCGGACATCTCGATTCGCAGCGGACAGTGAGGGTCGTTCAGTGACCGAAGGCGCAGGCGCGACGCAGACGAGCCCGTTCGCCCCCGGGGCCCGGGTGGAGGTACGTGACGCGGAGTGGATGGTGCGCACCTGTACCCCGGCCGCCTCGGCGGTGGACGGGCACATGGTCAGGGCCGTCGGGGTCTCGGAGTTCGTCCGCGGTGAGGACGCGGTGTTCTTCACCGGCATCGAGGAGGTCACCGCCCTGGACCCCGAGCGGACCAGGCTGGTGCACGACGACTCCTCCGGGTACGCCCGCAGTCGCCTCTACCTGGAGTCGGTGCTGCGCCGCACCCCGCTGCCCCAGTCCGAGAGGCGCCTGGCGATGCCGGACAAGTTCCTCCTCAAGGACCTCGTCTACCAGCGCCGTCCCGCCGAACTCGCCCTCCGGGAGCTGCGCCCGCGCGTGCTCATCGCCGACGTGGTGGGCCTGGGCAAGACCCTGGAGATCGGCCTGATCCTCGCCGAGCTCATCCGCCGGGGCCGGGGCGAGCGCATCCTCGTCGTCACCCCGCAGCAGGTTCTTGAACAGTTCCAGCAGGAGCTGTGGACCCGCTTCGCCATCCCGCTGGTCCGCCTGGACTCGGTGGGCCTGGAGCGCGTCCAGCGCGACATCCCCGCGGGCCGCAACCCCTTCCTGTACTTCAAGCGCGCCATCATCTCCGTGGACACTCTCAAGAACCAGGGCAAGTACGGCCAGCACCTGCGCAGCATGCACTGGGACGCGGTGGTGATCGACGAGTCGCACAACCTCATCAACGAGGGCAACCTCCGTAACCAGCTCGCCCGGCTGCTGGCGGCCCAAACCGACGCCCTGCTGCTGGCCTCCGCAACCCCGCACAACGGCAACTCCGAGTCCTTCGCCGAGCTGATCCGCCTGCTCGACCCGGCCGCCATCGCCGACCCGAAGGACTACTCCGCCAAGGACATCGAGCACCTCTACATCCGCCGCACCAAGGTGCACCCCGAGGTGCGCGCGGAGATGGGCGACGACTGGCCCGAGCGCGGCCCCTCGGTGTCGGTGCGCTGCGCCGCGACACCCGCCGAGGAGAAGGTCTTCGCCGAACTCACCCAGACGTGGCTGGCGGGCGAGGAGCGCGAGGGCGGCCCGGTGGTCCGCAGGGAACGCCGCCTGTTCCCGTACACCCTGCTCAAGGCCTTCCTCTCCTCGCACGTCGCCCTGGCCACCACGGTCGAGAACCGGCTGAAGACCATCACCTACAGCGGCACTGGCGGGCTCAAGGACGGCGAGGACAAGCGCGAACACCAGGCCCTGATCAACCTTCGCGACCTGGCAGGGGAGATCGGTGACGCCGACTCCGCCAAGCTCCAGGGTCTGGTGAAGGAGCTCAAGGAGATCGGGGTCGGAGCGAAGAGCCCCACCCGGGCCGTGGTCTTCTCCGAGTCCGTGCCCACCCTGGAGTGGCTGAACAAGACCCTGCCCAAGCAGCTCGGGCTCAAGCCCGAGCAGGTGGCGCTCATGCACGGCGGCCTCTCCGACACCGAGCAGCAGCGCATCATCGGCGACTTCGCCCTGGAGACCAGCAAGGTCCGCATCCTGGTCACCGGCGATGTCGCCTCCGAGGGCGTCAACCTGCACCGCCAGTGCCACCACATCGTCCACTACGACCTGCCGTGGTCCTTGATCCGCATCGAACAGCGCAACGGCCGCATCGACCGCTTCGGGCAGAAGCACCACCCCCAGTTCCGCGCCCTCGTCCTCACCTCTGCCGTCGAAGGGGCCAAGGACGATACCGACGTCGCCGAGAAGCTCCTCGACCGCGAGGAGAAGGCCCACCGGGCCATGGGGACCGCCGAAACGGTTACCGGCCTGTTCAGCGCCAAGAAGGAGGAGGACCGGCTCATCCAGGACCTCCTCAAGGGCCGCACCGTGGACGAGTCCCTGGACGCCGCGCACCAACAGCAGGAAGAGGGGTCGGCCTGGGCCGGAGACGTGCTCTTCGGTGACGTGGGCGTGCCCGAGGGGGAGGCCGCACCGGAGCGGGCCCCCGAGCCCCAGCTCTTCGGCTCCACCGAGGAGTTCGTCCGTGCCGCGCTTGGCACGGTCGCCGGCGAGGTCTCCGTCGACGAGGACGAGCGCATCCTCGCCTTCGAACCGCCTCGGGACCTGGCACACCGCCTCAGCGCACTGCCCGTCGACTACCTGCGCGAACTCAAGGTCAAGGAGCGGCTGCGCGTCACCTTCGACCGCGAGCACGCCCAGAAGCGGCTCGACGAGGCCCGCGCCACCAAGACCACCTGGCCGGACACCAGCTACGTCAGCGACCTGCACCCGCTGGTGGAGTGGCTGGTGGACAAGGTCCAGGTCCAGACCCACCGCAACGAGGCCCCGGTGATCCAGGCAGACGTGGACGCCTCCGTCTTCCTTGTCCAGGGCACCTACTCCAACGAGCTGGGCCAGCCCACGGTGGTGGAGTGGATGGCCGTCACCGGCCTGCCCGGTGAGCCCCGGGTGGAGGACATGTTCGAGGCCGTCCACCGGGCGGGGGTGGGCACCGGCATGGTCAACACCGGCCGGTCCGGGTACCTGACCGAACTCCAGCAGCTGGTCCCTGCGGCCGTCCGTGTCGCCCGGGCCCACCTGGAGGAGCGCAGTGCCGAGTACGACGCCCGGATCAGGGAGGACCTGGCCCGGCCACAGCAGCGATTGGAGCAGTGGCAGCAGCTCAGCCTGGAGGGCCTGGGTGAGGACCTGCGCGGCCAGCGGAAGAAGGAACGGGTGCACGACACCTACGCCGAACAGCAGCGTCTGATGCGCAGGATGAGCACCGCGGGCGAACCGCTGCTGCGCGTCCTCGCCGTGCTGAAGGGGGAGAACTGATGGGTTACGACTCGCTGGCCAACCGGGGAGAGTACTTCTCCGCCCACTACCTGGCCGAGGTGCTGCCCAAACAGCTCAAGGGCAAGGACGGCCCCTTCAAGGACTGGACCGAGCTGGAGAAGCAGGAGAACGCCCGGGTCCGGGACGAGAAGAGGAGCCCCGAACCCGTCACCCCGCGCCTGGGCCTGCGTCAGCTCAAGGCGCGGTACTTCAAGGTCCGCCCGGCACTGGCCGACCACGTCGAACAGATGCGTGAGGGAGCCGAGCCCAGTGAGGCCGGGGTCCAGGCCCACCACCGGCTCCTGCACGCCCTGCACCGCGACGTGCTCACCGCGCTCGGCTTCAGTCCGAAGGACGAGCCGCTGGAGCTGCCCTTCTCCCATGGCGACGACCTGGTCCCGGTGCGGCTGGCACTGTACGAGGGCACCGTCGCCGCCGTCGAGTGCGGTTGGGCCCCCGACCCCGACGCCGCTTTGGACGAGAACGGCGCGGGATGGCTCATCGACCCTGTGGAACTGGGCGGCCGCGAGCAGATCACCCTCGGCACCAAGCTGGTCTCCTGGTTGTTCGCCCGGGACGAGAACCTGCGCTACGTGCTGATCCTGTCCGGGGGCGTGGTGGTCCTCGCCGACCGCTCGGTGTGGGGCGAGGGCCGCTACCTCGCGGCCAGCCTGGACACCGCGCTCGGACGCAACGACACCGACGAACTCGGCACCATCGGAGCGCTCTTCGGCGCCCAGGCGCTCCTGCCCTCGGAGGAGGGCGGCACCGAACCCATCGCGACGCTCGTCGACGCCTCCCGCCAGCACGCCGTGGGTGTGTCCAAGGAGCTGCGGGAGGGGCTGCGGGACTCGGTCGAGATCATCGCCAACGAGGTCCTGGCCCGGCTACGGGATCAGGGTGTGGACCCCGAGCGGATCGACACCAAGTCGAACCGCACCTTCGCCGACGAACTGGCCCGCCAGTCCCTGCGCTACCTGTACCGGATCCTCTTCCTGCTGTACGCGGAGGCCCGGCCCGAGCTGGGCGTGGTACCCGCCGACGACGAGGCCTACGTCCAGGGCTACAGTATGGCGCGGCTCGGTGACCTGGTCGCGGGCGATCTGGTGGGCGAGGAGGCCCGGCGCAGCACGCACCTGTACCAGTCGTTGGACCTGCTGTTCCGGATGGTCAACGAGGGCCACAACCCGCGCGGGCGCCAGCTCTCCGAGGAGGAGGCGGCGCGGCTCTCGGAGGGGGACGGGCTACGGTTCGAGCCGCTCAAGGCCGACCTGTTCGACCCCGAGCGCACCCGGTTGATCGGTACCCGGCTGCCGCACCCGGACGACGACCCGGACGAGCCGGGCGTGCGGATGCTGGACACCCGGCTGCGCAACGAGGCGCTGTACCAGGTGCTGCGCAAGCTGATGATCTCGCGCGGTAGCCGTAAGGGCCGGGGTGGATTCATCTCCTACGCCCAGCTCGGCATCAACCAGCTGGGCGCGGTGTACGAGGGACTGATGTCCTACACCGGTTTCATCGCCCAGGAGGAGCTGTACGAGGCCGCCAAGAACGGTGACTCGTCGGGTGGCTCGTGGATGATTCCGGCGTCCAAGGTCGATGACTACGGCGACGACGTGTGGGTGCGGGTCAAGGACGAGAACGGCAAGTCCAGCAAGGACCGCCCGATCGTGGTCTACAAGCCCGGATCGTTCGTGTATCGCCTGGCCGGGCGCGACCGGGAGACCAGCGCTTCCTACTACACACCGGAGTCGCTGACTCAGTTGACCGTCCAGCTCACCCTGCGGGAACGGCTCGACCAGAACGGCGAGACGACTCCTGCGAGGGAGCTGCTGGAGTGGACCATCTGCGAGCCCGCTCTGGGTTCGGGCGCCTTCCTCAACGAGGCGATCAACCAGGTGGCTGCCGAGTACCTCAAGCGGGCTACGGCCGAGCGCGGGGAGGAGTTGGATCCCGAGCGCTACGCCGTGGAATTGCAGAAGGTCAAGGCCTACATTGCCCTGCACCGGGCGTACGGGGTCGACCTCAACGGGACCGCGGTGGAGCTGGCCGAGGTTTCGCTCTGGCTGAACGTGATGTATCCGGGCTTGCAGGCGCCGTGGTTCGGTCTGCACTTGAGGCGCGGTAATTCGCTGATCGGGGCCGGAAGGAGGTTGTACGACCCCGAGACAGTGAAGAAGGGCGAGTGGCTCAAGTCCGCGCCGGAGGACCAGCCGTTCCGGGACGGGGACATCAAGGCCGGATACATTCACCACTTCCTGTTGCCCGCCCAGGGCTGGGGGAGTGTCGCTGCGGAGAAGGAAGCGAAGAACCTCGCTCCGGAGGACACCGCCAAGCTGAACGTTTGGCGCAAGGCGATGCGTAGGAAGCCGAAGACGACGGGGAAGAATTCCCAGTTCCGGCGCTTGCAGGCCTTGTCGAAGCGGGCGGAGTTCCTGTGGAGGCTGGTGATTCGGCGCCTGGATCTGTCCGAGCGCGAGATTAGCCGGAGCATTGCGGTCTACGGTGCGGAGTGGATTGATCAGCCCGAGGACGTTATCCCACGGGAAGTGGTGCTCGACAATCTGACGGAGAAGGGCACCCCGTACTGGCGCCTCAAGACTCTGATGGACGCCTGGTGCGCGCTATGGTTCTGGCCGGTGCAGAAGGCTGCCCTGCTGGACGGCAGTGACGAGGTCTACGAACGCCTTGGGCACACCCTGGAGCTGAGCAGTGCCGGGGGAAAGGGTTCACTCTTCGGTGAAGCTCGCGAGACACTGCCTCTGTCCGAGGTCGAGAACTGGCTCACGTTCGCCGAGGCACTGTTGGGAAGCCACGACATCCCGGCTGATTCCCTGTTCGGGGAAATCGAAAGCCTCTCTGAACTCGACAATGCTGAGGACTCCCTTCCTGGCCTTATGGGAATGAAGGACGAGTTCCGTCTGGGTGAGGCCTTCCCCTGGCTTCGCGAGGTAGAAGGTCTCGCAGAGCGTCATGGCTTCTTCCATTGGGAGCTCCAGTTTGCGCATTTGTTTAATAATCGAGGCGGGTTCGATATTCAAGTGGGAAACCCGCCGTGGGTGCGGCCCACCTGGGATGAAGATAGTGTTCTAGCTGAGCATGATCCTTGGTTCAAATTGACTGATAAGCCATCGGTTGAGCTCAAATATGAGCGGAAAAACGATCAGTTGAAAGGCTATGCATCTCGGGAATACCTCCTTGGAGAGCTCTCAGGTACCGCTGGAGTTAGTGAATTTTTGTCAGATGAGGCGACGTATTCTCTGCTTTCTGGTACGCAGCCGGACCTATACCGTGCCTTCATGTGTCGTGTTTGGAAGAGCACGACGGACAAGGGATGCTCTGGGCTTGTTCACCCAGACACGCATTTTGGCGGAATGAAAGAAGGGTCGCTGCGGCGCGCGTCCTATGAGCGCCTCAGGATTCACGTGCATTTTTCCAATGCCTTGCGGTTGTTTGATATTAAAGATAGTCGTGAATTTGGATTGAACGTTTATGTGAGTCCTGGGGTGATTGATTTTATCCATGCTAGCTGGGTCCTTCATCCTTCGGTTGTGATTGGCTCTCTGGCGCATGATGGAATTGGAGAGTTTCCGGGGCTGAAATATTGTGGGTCGTGGGACCTTCGGCCTCATAGGGGGCGTATATCCCGGGTTAATCAAGAGGTGCTTGCGAGTTGGCAGCGTTTGGTTGGGATTGGCGGTGCTCCAACTGAAGAAACCCCTCTTATTTACCCGATTACTTCCGCTGAGGCTGGGGCTATTGATGCTATTTCTGATTACTCGCATCGCCTTGGGGTCGATGCTCCTAGGATTAGTCCAGGTTATCATGAGAAGATGGCGAAGGAGGAGGGGGTAATTCTATGGGAAACCCGGAATCCGGATTCCTTGGATGAAGTCATTCTTCAGGGTCCACATTTTTCCATATCTACTCCACTGAGCAAGAATCCCAATATTCCGTGCACGGGCAGTCAAGATTACACGCCATTGAATCTTGAGGATATTTCTGTCGATGCGGTTCCTGTCACAAACTATCAACGTGCAGTTGGCCTGGAGTCGTACCTCTCGGCTCAAGATATCTGGGATCACTCCCGGTATTCTAAATATTATCGCCTTGCTTGGAGGCGTAGGATTGACACTAAGAGCACGGAGCGATCGCTGTTTGCTGCTCTAATTCCACCCGGGCCCACTCATGTTGATGCTGTCCATTCGATGTGGGTACGTGACAATCGAACGACAGTTTTGAATGTTGGTTTTTGGTCTGCAATTCCGCTTGATTATCTTTTGCGAATTTATGGGCGATCCGATCTGCGTAACGCAGAAGTTTACAAAATGCCTGCTCCCTCCTCTGGGCACCCGCTGGAAATCGCTTTGCTTGTGCGCGCGATGCGGCTTAACTGCCTTACTAATTATTATGCTCCTCTTTGGTTGGAGCTTCACGACGACTCGTGGCAGCAGGAAGCATGGGCAGTGAGTTGGCCAGGCCTATCGCCTCTTGGTGGTATTGGCCCGAAGTGGGAGTACTCTTCGCCTCTACGCACCGAGCGCGAACGTCGTGCTGCCCTTGTTGAAATTGATGCTTTGGTAGCTGTTTGGCTCGGAATATCTGATGAGCAGCTTGCTGCTATTTATAAATCTCGATATCCAGTTCTCTCTGACCGTGAGACTGGAATGTGGTTTGATGTGGCGGGTCGGAAGGTGGCTGATAATTCCCACACTTACGGCTTCGGTCAAACGAAGGAAGACTTCCTCCAGCTTCAGAAATACATGGAGGACAAAAACCCTGCCGACATCCCCGAGGGCTATTCCGCACCCTTCTACAAGGCTGACCGCGAACGCGAGTACCGCGAGGCCCACGCACACTTCACCGAGATCGTCGAACGCGCCAAGCGTGACGGCACCTGGGACGGGGAGGTCTGACCATGCAGCCCACGCTCGCCGCCGCAGAGGTCAAGCGGAACATCACCCAGTACCTCTCCACCACTTTCGCGCTCGCTGACGAACCAGTCCGGGAGAGCCTCGAAGCCTTCTTCACCGACCCCGTCCAGGGCATCTTCCGGGGGCCCTACCTTCGGGTCCGTACGCCCTTCCGGGCCTCGGACGACTCCTGGCAGAACCACCTCGAATGGCACCCGCCCGGCTTTAGCCCGTTCCTCCACCAAGCCAAGGCCTGGGAGCGCCTCTCCACGCTCAACAGTCTCGCCGAGCCCACCCTCATCACCACGGGCACCGGTTCCGGTAAGACCGAGTCCTTCTTGATCCCCCTCCTGGACCACTGCCGTCGTGAGCGCGCCAACGGCAACAACGGCATCAAGGCCGTCCTGCTCTACCCGATGAACGCGCTCGCCACCGACCAGGCGCAGCGGCTCAACGGTCTTCTGCTCGACCCCGCGCTCTCCCAGGTCACCGCCGGCCTCTACATCGGCGACACCCCGGAGACCGGGTACCGGCGGGTGAGCACCGCCAGGGCCCAGATCCGCCGTCAGCGCCCCGACATCCTCATCACCAACTACAAGATGCTCGACCTGCTCCTCCAGCGCGAGCAGGACCTTCCGCTCTGGAAGGACTCCGCCCTCACCTACGTCGTGGTGGACGAGTTCCACACCTACGACGGCGCGCAGGGCACCGACGTCGCCATGCTGCTCCGCCGTCTGGCCGCCGCCACCGGCAACTCCCGCCCGGGCCGCCCGCTCGGTGACATCTGCCCGGTGGCCACCAGCGCCACCCTCGGCCAGGACGGGCCCGACACCCTCGGACCCCCCAACGCCTCCGGAACCCCCGCCGCCAAGGACCACGACCCCACCGAGCGCATCCGCGCGGTCGCCTCCACCGTCTTCGGGACCGAGTTCGGCCCGGACTCCGTCGTGGGCGAGGACCGCCTGGCCATCGACGAGTTCATGGGCAAGCTCGAATACGAGCTCCCGGTGCCCGACCCGGTCAAGGTCGCCACCATCCGCGACCCGCACGGTGACCCCACCGCCATGGGGCGGATCATGGCCGAGTTCACCGGCCGCGACGACCTCAGCCCGCGCGAGCTCGGCGCCCTCCTGCGCAAGCACATCCTCACCAAGGCCGTGCTCAGCACCCTCGACGGCACCGTCGCCCCCATGGCCCAGGTCCTGGACGAGCTCCCCGAACGCGGCGCCTACGCCTGGGGACGCGCGCTGGGCAGCACCCCCGAACTCACCGCCGAGGCCCTGGCCCGCTACATCGCGCTGCTCTCCACCGCCCGCCACCCGGACACCCCCGAGGGCGAGAAGGACCGCCCCCTGGTGACCATCGAGACCCACCTGTGGGTCCGCTCGGTCTCCCGGCTCCTGCGCGTGGTCGCCGACAAACCCTCCTTCGCCTGGCACGGCGAGACCCCGCCCGCCCTCGGCTCGGAGACCACCACCTCCGACCTGGGCCGGGTCAGCCTGCCCGCCGTGTACTGCCGCCACTGCGGCCGCTCCGGCTGGGCCGGGATCTCCCAGGAGTCCGCACCCGCCGACCTGGTCACCGACCCGGACAAGGTGTACCGGGGCGCGATTGCCAGCAAAAAGTTCGTGCGCCCCCTCATCCGGGCCAGCCGCGCCGAGGCCGCGCAGAACCCCGCCGCCACCCTGGTGCTGCGCTCCGCCGGAAACCACGTGCGTCCGGTGGACCCCGCCACCGACCTCGCCAAGCACGAGGCCGGTCAGCTCGACGGCGTGTTCGTCCTCGCCGACATCGCGCACACCAAGGAGTCCTTCCGGGCGGCCGAGAACGACCGCTGCCCGGCCTGCGCCGCCGACCAGGGCACCCGCTTCCTCGGTTCGGGCCTGGCCGCGCTCGCCTCGGTCTCCGTCACCGAGCTCTTCACCGGCGGCCAGCTCGCCCACGACGGTCAGACCCCCAAGACGCTGATGTTCAGCGACTCGGTGCAGGACGCCGCTCACCGGGCCGGGTTCGTCTCCAACCGCTCCTACACCTTCTCCGCCCGCGCTCTGCTCGCCGCCCGGCTGCGCGAACACCACGAGGCGACCGGCGGCGCGCCGCTGGACCTCAACGACCTCATCGCCGACACCGTCGCCCGCGCCGAGGACCCCGCCTACCTGGCCTGCGTGGTCCCCCCGGACATGCACGACCTGCCCGGCATGGACCGCCTCCTCGCGGGAGAGAGTGCCGGCGGCACCCGGGAGTGGGACCTGGTGGGGGAACGGTTGGCCTTCACCTCCGTGCTGGAGTTCGGGCTGCGCTCCCGGCAGGGCCGCACCCTCGAACTCACCCGGACCGCCGCCGCCCAGGTCCGGCTGGACGAACCCGACCGGATCGCCGCCCTGGCCGCCGACCTGCTCCAGCACAGCGGAGACCAGATCGAGGGCCGCCGCCCCTCCCCGGCGGTCTTCCGCGGCTACGTGCGCGGGCTCCTCGAACGCCTGCGCACCCGGGGCGGGATCAGCCACCGGTGGCTCGACCCCTGGATCAAGAACGTCGGGGCCAAACGCTTCGGCACCATCTGGGGCAAGCGCCCCGACGGCATGCCCGCCTTCCCCAGAGGGCTGCCCGCCCCGCGCTTCCTCACCGACGACCGCAAGGAACGCAGCGAGTTCGACTCGGTCGCCGGGCGCGGAACCTGGTACCAGGACTGGACCACCCGCTGCCTCAAACTCCCGCCGGAGGCCGCGCCCCGCTACCTGCGCCGCCTCCTGGAACTCCTCCACGACGAGGGCGTGCTCACCCGGACCGCGACCGATGCGGGCGTCAACGTCTACGGCCTCACCCCCGGGCACGTCCAGGTCCGGCTCCTGGACGACGAGCAGGTGGTCACCGGCGGGCTGCGCTGCCACGTGTGCAACTGGCGCCAGAGCGCCCACCCCGACCAGACCGGCGACTGGGCCGCCGTGGCTTGCCCGCGCTACCGGTGCACCGGCCACCTCACCGTGGACGAGGACCGCCGCTTCCGCCACGACTACTACCGACGCCTGTACCGGGAGGCCCAGCCCTTCCGGATCACCACCGCCGAACACACCGGACAGCTCACCCGCGCCCAGCGCGAACGGGTCGAGGAGTCGTTCAAACGCGGCAGCCGCTACACCGACCCCAACGTCCTCTCCGCCACCCCCACCCTCGAACTCGGCATCGACATCGGCCAGCTGGACGCCGTGGTCCTGGGCTCCCTGCCCACCGGGCCGGCCAACTACGTGCAGCGCGCCGGCCGCGCCGGACGCCGCTCCGGCAACGCCTTCCTGCTCACCCTGGTCGGCCGCCGCGCCCGCGAGCGCTACTACCTGGAGGAGCCGCTCGACATGATCGCGGGGCAGATCGCCCCGCCCGGCAGCTTCCCCTCCGCGGTGGAGATCCTGCGCCGCCAGTACGCCGCGCACCTGCTCGACCTCGCCGCCCGCGGCGACCTGCCCGGGGTCGCGCCGCTGCCCGGCCGCGCCGCCGACCTCTTCGGTGACCTCGGCTGGCTGCCGGGGTTCACCGAGAGCGCCCTCGCCCACGGCGACCGCCTCGTCTCCGGGTTCCTCGACCTGTTCACCGGGGCTGGGCAGGACGTGGACGACGTCGCCGCGGGGCAGCTCCGCCACTACGCCACCGTCGGCCTCAAGGAGACCGTCACCCGGGCCGAGGAGGTCTGGGCGGCCCGCCTGGCCGACCTGCGCGAGCGGGTGGAGACCGTCGGCCGCTCCATCGACTCCCTCATCGAGTCCGACCCCGAGCAGAAGCGCCGCAAACGCGCACTTCAGGCCGAACGCAACGCCGTGCGCAGGCGCATCGGCGAGATCGGCCGCACCAGCGCGCACGGGGCCCTGGTCGACCTCGGCGTGCTGCCCAACTACTCCCTCGTGGACAGCGCCACCGAACTGGAGGCCACCCTCACCTGGGAGGAGCGCGACGCCGACAGCGACTCCAGGTTCCACACCGAGGTCCGCGAGTACAAGCGCCCCACCGCCCGGGCCCTCACCGAACTCGCCCCCGGCAACCACTACTACGTGCGCGGCTACCGGCACACCGTCGACGGCCTCGACATCGGTTCGATGAACCGGCCCGCCTGGCGGGACTGGCGGGTCTGCCCCGCCTGCGGTTACGTCCGCACCCACGACGCCGTTACGAACACCGAGCCCTGCCCCCGGTGCTCCAGCGCCGTCATCGCCGACCGCGGCAGCCTGTACCGGGTCCTGGAACCCACCCGGGTGTACGCGCGCGACCGCCGCGACGACGCCCTCATCCGGGACGAGCACGACGAACGCCAGCGCGTCTTCTACGAAACCGCCACCGCCGTGGACATCCCCGAGGAGTCCATCGCCCCCGGAGCCTGGCGCCACACCGGCCGGGTGTTCGGCGTGGAGTTCACCCGGGAGGCGGTCATCCGCCGGTTCAACCTTGGCGCCCTGCGGATGAACCGGCCCGCCACCGTCACCTTCGCCGGCAACGAGGTCACCCCGACCCCGTTCCAGGTGTGCCGGGCCTGCGGGGGCGCCACCCTGGACGAACCCGTCAACGCCGTCAGCAACGTCCTCGGCAGCTCCTACGACTCCGGCCGCAGCTACCACCGGCCCTGGTGCCCGCAGCGCCGCGGTGACCAGGTCGAGCACGAGAGAATCGTGCTCGCGCACTCGCTGCGCACCGAGGCCCTGCGCATCCTGCTGCCCGTGGCCACCGTGCACACCGCCGAGCGCATCATCAGCTTCAAGGCCGCGCTCATGGCCGGACTCGCCCGCGTCTACGGCGGGGCCCTGGACCACCTGGCCGCCACCGTCGCGGCCATGCCCGACCACGAGACCGGCCACCAGCGCCGCTACCTGGTCATCCACGACACCCTGCCCGGCGGCAGCGGATACCTGAACCCCCGCTCCGGGGCCGAGGGCATCCGGGAGATCCTCACCGCCGCCCGCGAGGTCGTCGCGCACTGCCGCTGCCAGGCCGACGAGGCCCGGGCCGCCTGCCACCGCTGCCTGCTCGCCCACGTCAGCGACCGCGAGTTCCCGCACGCGGACCGAGCGCTGGCCGAGGAGATGCTCACGGACCTGCTGGAGGACTGGGACACCGACAGCATCGCCCGCACCGACGACATCTCCCTGTGGGACCAGGTCGAGAGCGAACTGGAGGCCCGCTTCCTCCAGGCCCTCCAGCGCTGGGCCAAGACCCCCGACTCCGGCCGCTCGTTCGAACTGGGCGGCAAGGTCAACGGCCGACGCAGCGCCGTCCTGCGCCTCATCGGCGAAGACGAGAAGGTCGTCGGCTGGGAGGTGCTGTTCCAGAACAGCATCAAGGGCACCCGCCCCGACGTGGTCTTCCGCCGCCTGGACACCAGCCGCCAGCAGGTCGCCCTCTACCTGGACGGCTACTCCTACCACGCCTCCGACAAGCACAACCGGATCGCCGACGACGCCGACAAACGCGCCCGGCTGCGCGCCCACGGCATCACCGTCTTCCAGCTCAACTGGGACGACCTCGACCACCTGGACGGCAAGAAGGTCCCGCACCCCGCCTGGTTGCCCTATGGGCCCAACGGGCGCATGCAGGCCCAACAGGCCTATGGGCAACAGGGAGGGGACCCCAAGGAGCTCGACACGACGGTCTGGAACAGCCCCGCCGAAACCCTGTTCGCCTACCTCGGTGACCCCGAGCCGACGCGCTGGGCCCAGCGGTCCCAGGCGGCCGTCACCGGGATCATGCGCACCGCCGGGGCTGAGAAGACCGGCGGCGGAGCCGTCGAACTCGCACCGCACCTCACCTCCGCCCTGCGCGGAGATCGACTGCCCGGACCGGTCGGGGGCGCGGGCTGCGTCCTGATCCGCGGCGCCGACGACGCCGGGTGCCGAGTGGTCATCGTCGCCAATCAGGCGGAACGCACGGTCAGCGCGTTCACGGTGCTCGACGACAGCGATGAGACCGTGGCGGCAGGCGGCGACGACCACAAACGCCGCTGGAAGGCGTGGCTGTACTGGGGCAACCTGCTCCAGTTCCTCACACACGAGGGCGGTGACGCCGGCCAGTTCGCGCTCAGCGCCCTGAACGCCCTGGACGTGTCCGTGCTGACCGCGGTGGGCGGCGACGGCCTCGACAGCACCCTGGCCCTGGAAGCGATGGATCCGGCCGAGGCGACGGAGCTCTTCGGGGACACCCTCGCCAGCACCCGGGTGCTCACCAGCGACCTCGAACGAGGGCTGGTCACCCTGCTCGACACCATGGCCGCCGAGCAGGCTCCCGCCGGACCGGAGCACCCCGAACACACCCTGGACGTCACCGTCGACCCCGCGTGGGTTCAAGTGTGGGAGCTGATGGACCCGGACGAGCCCGGGCTGGAGACGCTGGCCGGGGAGCTCCAACGGCGCGGTACCCCCGCCCCCGAGGTCGGCTACGAACTGGGGACGGGCATGTGGCCCGCCGAACTCGCCTGGCCCGGCCACAAAGTGGCCGTCGTGCTCTCGGCCGAGCTCCTCGGCAACGCCGAGGACAAGGCCAGGGGCGAGGCAGCCTACACCGAAGCGGGCTGGCACGTTCGGGAGGCCGACCAGTGGGAGGTGTCCGAGCTGGCGCGGATCCTGACCACGGGTGGGCGGACCGCGGCCGACGGGCACGATCCTGTCGGCGGCGATGACGACACGACGATCGCGAAGGGATGAGCATGCAGGACAAGGCCACACTGCGGCTGTTGGACAAGGCCGACAAGGAGATCCGCAAGCTCCCCCGCAACGTCAAGGGGGCGCTGTACGACTTCCAGTACAAGTTCCGGGAGAACCCTACCAACCCCACGAACGGGTTCAAGCAGCTCAAGGGTGAGCGCCTGTTCTCCGCGCGGGTGGGGGAGTACCGCGCGATCCTCTTCCACGTCGGCAACCAGGACTACATCCTGGTCGCCCTTCGCCCGCGCGGGCAGGTGTACGAGCACCTGGAGCGGTACCGCTTCGACATCAACCAGGTGACCGGTGCCCTGGAGATCTTCGACGTGGTGGCCTCCGAGGAGGCGACCACATCGCAGCTTGCCGACCCGGCCTCGGCGCCCGAAGCGGAGCCGCTTCCCACCCAGCCCGCACCCGCTGAGACCGGGCCTTCGGAATCCGTACCCGAGTCTGCCCGCCCCCTCCTCGCCGACTACACCGAGGACCAGCTGCGCGAGCTCGGCGTGGCCGACGGGCTGGTCTCCCTCGCCCTGACCATCACCACCGAGAGCAGGCTCCTCGGCCTGGTCGAATACGCCCCTCGGCACACCGAGGAGGTCCTCCTCGCCCTCGCTGACGGGCGCGGGTTCGACGAGGTCATGGAGGAGGTCACCCGCCCGGTCGCCGTCTCCGAACCCGTCGACACCACCGACTACGACACCGCCTTCACCCGCCCCGCCACCCGTGTCACCACCGCCGACACCGACCTCCAGCAGGTCCTCGAGGACGACTTCGCGGCGTGGAAGGTGTTCCTGCACCCCACCCAGCGCAAGCTCGTCAACCGCAGGTACAAGGGTCCGGCCCGGGTCAGTGGCGGCCCCGGCACCGGCAAGACCATCGTCGCCCTGCACCGGGTGAAGTACCTGGTGGGCCGGCTGGGCCCCGGCTACACCAAACCCGTGCTGCTCACCACCTTCAACAAGAACCTCGCCGCGGACCTGCGTCGCCGCCTGCTCGACCTCGGCGGGCAACAACTCCTGGACCGGGTCGACGTCGTCAACATCGACCAGCTCGCCTCCCGCATCGTCAGTGAGAGCGACCAGGGCCGCCAGCGCCGCCGCACCATCAACGACCAGCAGGCCGCGCGGGAATGGCAGGACATGCTCACCGAACTCGGTGAGAGCACCTGGGACGCGGACTTCCTCAACGCCGAGTGGAGCCAGGTCATCCTGGGCCAGAGCGTGCGCACCCGCGCCGAGTACTACCGCGCGCGCAGGGCCGGGCGCGGGCAGCGGGTGAGCCGCGCCCAGCGGGCCGAGATCTGGCAGCTGGTGGAGCGGTTCACCATGCGTCTGGAGGAGAGGGGGGTCTGGACCTTCCGCCAGGTCGCCGAGGCAGCGGCCCGAGTGGAGGGCGACCGCGCCGCCAAGATCGCCGCCAACCGCGCGCGCGAGGCCACGGCCGGCGGGCAGATGCTGCAGCACCAGGACCAGTCCTACGCCAGCCTGCGGTTCCGGTACGAGCACGTGATCGTGGATGAGGCCCAGGACCTCAACCCCGCCCACTGGACCCTCCTGCGCGCGATGGTCGACCATACCGACAACGACATCTTCCTCGTGGGGGACACCCACCAGCGCATCTACGGCAACCAGGTCTCCCTGGGCAGCCTCGGCATCAACATCGTCGGCCGCTCCGCACGCCTCACACTCAGCTACCGCACCACACGAGAGATCCTCGGCTCCGCTCTGGGTCTGCTGGGCGAGGAGAGCTGGGACGACCTCGACGAGGGCACCGACACGCTCCGCGGCTACCGTTCGGTGCTACGCGGGCCTCGGCCGTTCTTCCACGGCACCGACACCTGGGAGGCCGAGATCGATGCTCTGGTCGCCCGGATCGGAGCGATCAGGGAACAGGCCCAGGCCGAGGGGAAGTTCGCGTCCGTCGCGGTAGCGGTCCCGACCCGGGACATGGTCGGCGAGGTCGAGCGTGAACTCGTCCGTGCCGGGATCAGCGCCGCGACTCTGGGCCCCGAAGGGCCGCCCTCCGGCCACGAGGAGTCCGTCCACGTGGGAACCCTGCACCGGTACAAGGGGCTGGAGTACCAGCACATGATCGTCGCCGGTGCCGCCGACGGCCTGGTGCCAAACGCCAACGTATACCGGTACGAGGGCAGCGATCCGGCTCGGTACCGCCGCGAACTTCAGATGGCCCGTTCACTGCTCTTCGTCGCGGCCACCCGCGCCCGGGACTCCCTGGTGGTGTCCTGGCACGGTGACCCAAGCCCCTTGCTGCCGAATAAGCTCATGCAGTCGGTGGTGCCGCCGGCCGGTGCGGCGGAATCCGCGACTACGACGGAATCCGAAGAGGAGCGTTTCGAGGACGGAGGCCTTTTCAAGCCCCCGAACACCCTGCTGTAGGGCCTCGCCCGAACGACGACCGGCCCCGACCTTCGTGCGAAGGTCGGGGCCGGTCGTCGTTGAAGAGACGTCATCGGTGGTGCCGTACCGACAGCTCCATGCCCTTGGCAAGGGCCTGGAGTCCTCATGGTTTGTCGGGAAAGGAACGAACGCCGGAGCTGATGGACCACCTGGCCACAATCATCGACCCTCGCCACCCACACGACTGCTGCCCCGGACGCGTAGGCGGAGGAGGTTCCTGCGGCCTGAATGGTGCCGCGCTCAGTGGATGTCCATGCCCCGGCCACCTCGGTCCTGGCCATCGACGGGACGGTTCTGAGGTACCGATCGGGTACGCCAGAGCCGGACCGACTTTGTTGTCGCCGGGTCTCTCAGACCGGTCACTCTTCTTGAAAGACCTCGCTCTGGTGCCAGGCCAGGGCTTCGGGGCTGGGCTGATCGGCCTTCCTCTCGGGGAGACGGATCCGGACGCCGTCGAGGTCCGCGTACTGCTGTGCGTCTGGGAAGTCCTTGTACAACCGAGGGCTGACCCGCACCGTTAGATCTGGGGACACGGTCAGATACCCGAGGTCGAACAATCGGTGCACGTCCGATCGCAGGAGCAACCCGTTGTCGAGCCGGTGCAGCCCACCTCTGGTCACGGGATGGATGTGGGCGGCTTCCAGGACGGGACGCACGCGCTGGCCGGTGACGGCACAGCTCTCCTCGTAGGCCTCCAGAAGGGCGAGTTTGAACGCCCCCTGCCCCAGCCGCCGTCGGGTGTGTCCTGCCTCGCCGAACATCGGGCCGCTCCGCCGCCAGGTGTCGGTCTCATCCGCCGGATCCTCCTCGAGCGCCTTCTCCGCCGGCCGTCCCAGGACCTGGGCTGCGATCGGGGCGAAGTAGTCCGCGTGAGGGGCGGCCCCGATGTCGTCGTACCCCTTGCCCTGAACGAGGCTCTTGGCGAAGTCCGGCGGCGGGTCAAAGGTCGCGTTCTCGGAGAAGAACACCGGGTCGCGCAGCATGATGCAGCCGATGAGTGGGTCCTCTCCGGGCCGGATGGCGGCCATCTTGTTCTTCGCGCGGTAGCTGTTGATCGCCGCACGCACCTCGGCGACGCTGTCTCTTCCGTTGCCCTGCCCGAAGGTGGCCCAGGCTTCGGAGAGGGGCACGCGGGCGAACCCGCTGAATACGGCACCTCCGACGATCCGGTTCTGTGGGAAATGGGTCTTGAACAGGAACAGGTCGCCCAACTCGATGCGTTTGAACACGCTGCCGGACGAGGGTCGCCAGAAGTTGATCTCGTTCAGGTGGGAGCGTTCGGAGAGGAAGTCAGCCCATGCCTTGTCGGTAACCCCGACATATGCCTTCATGACCGACATTATGAATCTTTGGGATGGTGGGTTCGACTGCTTGAACGGGCCTCCCGCCGCCTGCCAGCCACGGGACCTACTCACGTGTCCAGAAGTGGCCACTTGCCTTGCCGAGCGCCCCACCACGGTGCTCAGGCGAAGGCCTGGACCATCAGGGGCCAGAGGCCGCTGTGTCGTCAAACCTGAGGCTGGTGACGCCGTTGTTGGAGAGTTCGCGAGCGGCAGTTTTGCCGATCGCGTTCGGGAGATCCCCGACCGGGCGTACGTCCGTTGTGGCGGCCATGGCGAATCCCTCCGGTCAGATCACTGTGAACGCCAGGTTCACGACGAGGAGTGTTCCGGACCATCGGACACCACTGCCGAGTTCCACTGCGTGGGTCGGCCTGGCCGGGGGAGTGGAGCTACTCGGGGAGCTGGAGAAACGGGTGCTGCGGCGAATGGACCCGCCGCTGAACCTGGGTTCGGTACCGGTGATGCCACTGCGTCAGCGTCTGGGTGAGCCGCGTCGGGCCCGGCGTGTTTCCTGACCACGCTCCGCAGAGTGACAGCGGTCGCTTCCGGATCACTGATAACGGGTAGTGCATCCTCACAGCGATCATGGACGGAACGGGATTGCCATGACAGCCGAACGGGGGGACGCGCAGGTGGAGGTCCTCGGCGTCGACGCCTGCGCTCAGGGGTGGGTGGCGGTACGTCTGGTCGACGGGTGGTTTCGCGACGCTCATGTCTGCAAGCGCTTGGAGGATGTCGCGGTGGGGGCCGACCCCGAGATCGTCGCGGTGGACATTCCGCTCGGTCTCACCGATCAGGGCTGGCGTGAATGCGACCTACTCGTGAAGGACGAGTTGGGACCTCTCAGGAACAGCGTTTTCCGGATCCCGTCCCGGCCGGTCGTGGAGACCTCGGTCTACAAGAAGGCGAACGCCAAGTGCAGGGAAGTGATGGGACAAGGTCTGTCCAAGCAGTCCCACGCCCTCTTCCCGAAGATCCTGGAAGCCGACCGACTTCGGAGTTCTGGCGCGCTGCCCCTGCATGAAGTGCATCCCGAAATGTCGTTCCGTGCCATGGCCGGAACGCCGTTGCAGTGGTCCAAGCGGACCTGGAACGGCCAGAGCCATCGTCGTTCTCTGCTCGCCGAGGAGGGCGTCCTTCTTCCGGATGACCTGGGTACGGCCGGTCGGGTGGCGGTCGATGACATCCTGGACGCCGCCGCCGCGGCGTGGAGCGCGCACCGCATCGCCACGGACCGGGCGAAGTCCCTTCCCACGCCCGCGCAGCTCGACCCCTCCGGTGCGCCGATCGCGATCTGGTACTGACGCGGCCGAGCGAGTTCCCTGCACTGGCCTGGCCGAAGTCCTTGTCGCGCCCTTGACTGAGATTGTGAACAAACTGGGGCATTATGGGATATAAGACGTGCGGCGGGATGGGGTCGCGCCGCACTCTCCTGGTAGGGGGCGGCCTGATGGAGACCTCGCTGCAGATCCTCCTCACCGAGGACGAGGCGCCGGCCGAACAGCTCGAGGAACTGGCGGGCCAACTCAGACGCGAACTGCTCCAGCTCGACGTGGACGACGTCACGCCGGTGCGGTCAGCGGGAGCCCCTCCGGGCGCGCGTGGCTGGGACATGACCCAGGTCGGGGCGCTGCTGGTGATCATGAACCAGTCGGCCACCGCATTGGGCGCGGTCGTCGGTGCGGTCAGGCGCTGGCGCGACCGCTGCCGGGAGCGGCCGACCATCCGGCTGGAGATCGACGGAGACGTCCTGGAGATCGCCGAGACCTCTCCGGAACTGACGGCGCGTGCGTTCGAGCTGTTCGTGGATCGCCACTCGCCCGCGGGCGACCGGTCATGAGCGACGTCGCGCGGCACGCCCTGATCGTCGCCACGGACACGTACCTGAACGACGGTCTCGACCACCTGCGCTCGCCCGGTCAGGACGCCGTGGTTCTGGCCGGTGTGCTGGAGAACCCCGAGATCGGCGGATTCGACGTCGAAGTCGTGCGCAACGAGCCCGCGCACGTCATCCGTCGGAGGGTGGAGGACTTCTTCGCTGATCGCACAAAGGGGCACTCTCTGCTGCTGCACTTCTCCTGCCACGGTCTGAAGAACGCCTCGGGAGAACTCTTCTTCGCCGCCACCGACACCCTTCCCGGGCGGCTCGCCTCCACCGCGGTGCCGGCGGACTTCGTGCGCAGGTGCATGAACGAGGGGCGCTCGCGCAACACGGTCCTGTTCCTCGACTGCTGCTATGGCGGAGCCTTCATGGAGGGCATGCGCACGCGGGCGGGCGCGGACGCCCACGTGTTCGACTCCTTCTCCGCCCGGGGTTTCGACAGCGGACGCGGGTGGGCGGTGATCACCGCCTCCAACGCCATGGAGTACGCCTTCGAGGGGACGGAACTGGCCGCGGACCACCAGGCGCGGCCGTCGGTCTTCACCCGTGCGCTCGCGGACGGACTGGCCTCGGGGGAGGCGGATCTGGACGCGGACGGACTCGTGTCGATCAACGAGATCTACGACTTCGTCTACGACGAGGTACGGCGGGAGAACCCGCACCAGACGCCCAGTCGCAGCATTCACCTCCAGGGAGACCTCTACATCGCCTGCAGCAAGCGGCGCAGAACTGGGGGCGAGGGGCTGCCGGAGGCCCTCAGGGAAGCCGTCTCCAGCCCTGTCGCGTTCAGCCGGCTCGGAGCCGTTCCCGAACTCCGGCGCTGCTTGGAGAGTCCGGATCTCGCACTGGCTGAGGCGGCGTGCCGTGCCCTGCGCGCTCTGGTTCGCAACGACGGCAAGTCCGTCGCGGGCGAGGCCGCGCGTGCCCTCGAGGAGGTGTCGGTCCGTCCTCGCCCGGGTCGCTCGACTTCGGTCGGGTCGGCCAGTTCCAGCCCGAACCGCATCGGCGGATCGAACTGCTGGGTCCCGCGCTGGCCCACGACTGCGTCCCGCACCCTGGTGACCACTGGATCCGTGCGCAGGCGGTCGAGGACACCGTGGACGTGTCGGTCGACACGGCTCGGCCGGGCAGACGGGAGGGCTCGCTCACGCTCGAAGGGAAGGCCGGAGAGACCGCCGTGCCCGTTCGCGTGGAGGTGGTCCCCGTGTCCGTTCCCACGCCAGCGCCCCCGCCACCGTCGCCGCCCCGGCAGGCCCCGGCGTCGCGTCCGGCTCCGCCGGATCGTGTGCCGCGCGGACCGGTCGGCGGTGTCCCCGGGCCGATGGCCGGGTCCGCCCCCGTGCCTTCTCCTCGACTCGCACAGCGGTTCGGACCCGTGTCGGGGCCGGTTCCGCCTCCCGCTCCCGCGGGCTCTTCTCCCTCGCCACCCGCACGTCACTCGCCGGCCAGCCTGAAGAGGAGGTTCGCCGCCCGCACCATCGACTACGTGCTGGCGTTCCTCTTCGCGTTCGGAGCCGTCACCGTCTTGGGGGTGGCGTGGTCGCTGGTCGATGACAGCGACAGCTCCATGAACATCATGGCCAACATCGTGGTCACGCTGTTCCTTCTGGGCTGGGGTCCGCTTCTCTTCCTCTACGACTGGTACTTCCTCGGACACGGTGGAGCCACCCTGGGCAAGATGCTCCTGGGCATCAGGGTCGTGGACGCCAGGACCGGTGGGCGACCCTCTCAGCGGCAGGCCGTCAGGAGGGCCGCCCTCTTCGGCTTGCCGCAGACGATCCCGGTGCTGGGGAACCTCCTGGTGCTCATCGAGTCGCTCCTGGCACACACGGACCCCTGGACACGCGCCCCTCATGATCGGCGCGTGGGGACACTGGTCGTGCGCGTCCACAGGTAGGGGCAGCGGCCGGGGCGGCCCGGGGCGGACGGGTCGGGGCTTCTCGCGCTGGCGGGTCCGTCGGTCCGCGGCCGGTGGAGGATCCGCCGGACGCCTCAGGGACCAGTCGGTGGACACGAGCACACCGGTCACCGGTCACCGGTCACAGGACGATGGTCACGAACTCCGTGTCGGCCGTGTTGCGCACCACCACCGAGGCCACGTCCTGCGGGTCGACGTCCACGAAGCCGCTGGGACGGCTGCCCGCGACCGCGGTCTCGGCGGAGACCGTCCAGGTGGCGGCGACCTCCACACCGCCGTCCTCGGTGAGGACGACCACCTCGCACTCCTCGCCCTCCGGGATACCGGTGATCAACGACTCCAGTCGCAGGCCGGTGGACTCGGGTTCCAGGCGCACCGTGGCGCTCGCCCCGGTGTCCGGGTCCTCCTGCGCGGCGACCACGGTGCCCGACGCCAGATGGGTCACCTCCGACCGCTGGGGCTCCGCGGGCGCCAGGACCCGCCCCGTGATGACCCCGGCCCCGGCGAGCACCACTCCGGCCAGGACGGCGGCCAGGGCCAGGCGCAGGGCGCGGCGGCGGCGCTGGACCGCGCGTTCGGCCCCCGCTCGCCGGATCGTGGCGTGCAGCGGGCCCTGGGCCCCCTCGGGCGGCGGACCGTCCAGGAAGGCCTCCGGGGGCAGCTCGCCCAGGGTGTCGCGGACGGCGTCCAGCTCGCGCAGCTCCGCCCGGCACGGTTCGCAACCCGCCAGGTGGGCCTCCAGCGCGGCGGCCTCGTGCGTGTCCAGCGCTCCCAGGGCGTAGGCGCCCAGCAGTTCCGGGTCGTGGGTCCCTGACGTCATCGGACCCTCCCCTTCCCCGGCGACGCACGGCGGTCGAAGCGGCGGCGCAGGGCCTGCAGTGCGTGGTACGAGCGCGACTTGACCGTTCCCGGCGGCACCCCCAGCACCCGTGCGGCCTCCGCCACGCTGCGCTTGCGGAAATATACCTCGACCAGGACCGCGCGGTGGTCGGGGGAGAGGCTGTCCAGAGCGTCCATGACCACGATCGAGTCCACCACGGAATCGGCGTGGTCGTCCTGCGGCGGCTCGGTACCGGGGGCGGGGGCGACCTCCGCGGGCCGTGCCTGGCGGGCCCGGGCCCGGTCGACGACGATGTTGCGCGCCACGGTCAACAGCCAGCCCCGCACCGAGCCCTTGGAGTTCACCAGCACATCGGGATTGCGCCAGGCCCGGATGAAGGTCTCCTGGGTGACGTCCTCGGACGCGGCCCGGTCACCCGTCAGGCGGGCGGCGTAGGCCAGCACCGCCCTGCCGTGCTCGTCGTAGAGCGAACGGATCAGCGCCTCGTCCTCGGCTTCTCGCCGACGGCGCGAGCCCCACAGGGCCATCCGTCCCTCCCCCCTCTGCGGTTGGTCGGCCCCAGCCTCGCGGACTCGGGCCCCGTCCGCAATCCCCTTGTCGCTCCGGGCGGAGCCGAAGGGCCCCGGGGCGGGTGAGGGGGTCTCTCCCCGCCCCGGGGCCGCGGGGCCGCGCGGAGCGCGGGGGTCAGTATCCGCTGCCGGAGTCGTCATCGTCAGCGTCGTCATCGCCGGTGCCGTTGTCGTCTCCGGCGATCTCGCCGGTCGGGGTGACCGCGAACCAGACGTCGTCCACGCCGTGGCCGCTGACGTCGCCGGGGGCGTCGTCGGCGGCGTAGCGGTACAGCGCCCATCCGTTCAGGGTCACCTGGTCCAGCCGGTCCTCGCGCTCCACCGAGTCGAACAGGGAGGCGTCGAGGCCGTCGGAGAAGTCGAACTCCGACATCGCCAGGACCGGCGGCCAGATCTCGGCGCAGTCGTCGAAGCAGGTCGCCTCGGGCGGGTCGGCGGAGTCCTGCTCGAAGCGGTACAGAGTGAAGCCCTCGTCGTCGACCAGGACCTCACCCAGTTCGGGGTCCTGCCTCACCTGGAAGCCCAGCGGGCAGTAGCCCTCGGTCCAGGGCTCGTCCTGGGCCTTGGTGCCCGTCGGGCTCACGGCGTACCACTTCTCCTGCGCGCCCTCGCCGTTGGTGTCGCCGGGGGCGGCGTCGGCCGCGTGGCGGTACAGCGGCCATCCGCCCAGGGTCACCTGCTCGATGCCGTCCTCGCGGTCGATGCTGCCCAGTCGCTCGGCGCCCCCGGGGATCGTCATCTCCTCCGCCGCGGCGACCGGGATCCAGTCGTCGGCGCAGTCGTCGTAGCACGCCGACGTCTGCTCCTCGGGGGAGTCCTCGTCGAAGCGGTACAGGGTGTGTCCGGCGGCGTCGGTGACCAGCTCGCCGAGGGTCTCGTGCCCCCGCAGGGCCAGGTCCAGCACGGCGTCGGCGGGGTTGGCCTCCTCGGCACCGTCCTCCACGGGGGAGGACTCCTGCTGGGGGTCGGAGGCGTCGGCGCCGGCCGTGGTGTAGGGGTCGGCGACGCCGCACCCGGTGAGCAGGGCCAGTCCGAGCGCCCCGGCGGCCAGGGGGTAGAACTTCTTCGCACGCATGCTCCGCGTCCCTTCCAAGGTTTCCTGTCCCGGGCTGCGGTCAGAACCCGCGGGTGCTGAGTCCGGGCCCGAGGTCTCACGGTCACCAGGTACACGGATGCCTGCCGGATCCGGTTCAAACTTTTCTCGAAGGAATTCCCGCGGGGCCCCGGAAGGCGGAGCCGCGAGCCCGCCCGCGCACGCCACGCCCACGGCTTCGCCCGCACCGGTAGGGCGGGACAGTGAAGGAGGCCTCCCGTGGTCAGGGGCCCGGCCCCCACGCGCCGCCGCCCCCGAGAGCGCAGCTCATCGACCCTCGGCCTGCGCGACCCTGTGGCGGCTGCGGAGGGAGGCGCGGGCGATGCCGCGCACGGCGGGGGATCGGAGGCCCTGAGTTCCGTCCTGCCCGTCCTGCGCCTGGGCGAGGCCCTGCCGTCGAAGAGGGCGAGGGTCAGCGGGTGACGGCCAGGCCGTCCGAACGCCACTCCAGAACGCCCTCCTCCAGCAGCGCGGCGTCGCGGCCGTGGGCGCGCAGCAGGCGCACCGCGTCGTAGGAGAGCACACAGTAGCGGCCCCGGCAGTAGGCCACGACCTCGGTGTCGGCGGGGATCTCGGCCATGCGTTCGGCCAGCTCCTCCAGCGGGATGGACACTGCTCCGGGCAGATGCCCGGCTTCGTACTCCTGGCTCGGTCGCACGTCCAGGACCAGGGCTGTGCCGGCGGCGGCCGAGGCCAGCAGTTCCCGGCGCCCCACGAGACGGATGCCGTCGTGGTCCAGGTAGGCGCGGCGGGCGGCCTCCACCTCGGCCTGGTGGGTGTCGGCCACCCGGCACAGCACCGACATCAGCGCGGCGACGTCGTCCCCGGCCAGCCGGTAGAAGAGCTTGGTGCCCTCGGACCGGGCGGTCACCAGCCCGGCCTGGCGCAGCACCTGCAGGTGGGCCGAGGCGGTGGACAGCTTGAGCTCCACCGTGCGGGCCAGATCCTGGACGGGGCGTTCCCCCTGTGCCAGCAGTTCGACGATCTCCAGGCGTTTGCCGTGGGCCAGGGCCTTGCCCGTTCGGGCGATGGCGTCGTACAGGTCGGTCTTGCTCGCCACAGCGACTCCATAATTCCATGTATCTTTGGAATAGATACTAGGCGCAACGCGCGGCCGAGGAAAGGAGCTTCGCGGCTCCGCCGCCTGGCCGTCGCCGCGCACCGCCTACCGAAGGAGGCCGACGTGGGCGCCGAACTGGGCAACTCCCAGCGCGAGCACTGGAAGGACGTCTACGACCGCACCCCGCACATGTACGGCGCCGACCCCTCCGACGCCGCCAGGCACGCGCTGGAGGTGTTCACCGCGCGCGGCGCCCAGGAGGTGCTGGAGCTGGGCGCGGGCCACGGGCGCGACGCCCTGTGGCTGGCCGCCCGGGGACTGCGGGTGCACGCCGCCGACTTCAGCGCCACCGCCCTGGAGCAGCTCGCACGCTCCGCCGACGCACAGGACGTGGCGGATCGTGTGCGCGCCCACCTGCACGACGCCCGCACACCCCTGCCCCTGGCGGATGCCTCCGTGGACGGGGTCTTCGCCCACATGCTGCTGTGCATGGCCCTGTCCACCGACCAGATCCACGCGCTCATCGGCGAGATCGGCCGGGTGCTGCGCCCCGGCGGCGCGCTGGTGTACACGGTGCGCCACACGGGTGACGCCCACTACGGGACCGGGACCTCCCACGGTGACGACATCTTCGAGCACGGCGGGTTCGCCGTGCACTTCTTCGACCGCGACCTGGTCGGCGACCTCGCAGGGGGATGGGATCTCGTCGAGGTCGCCCCCTTCGAGGAGGGCGAGCTGCCCCGTCGGCTCTGGCGCGTCACCCAGACCAGGCCTGCACGCCGCTGAGCACCGCCCGTCCCGGGACCTTCAGCGGACGGGGCGGGGCGTCCCAGGGGGCACCGACGTCCTGGCCGACCACATCGCCCAGGACGGGCCCCTCCTGGGCGGCCGTGCGGTTCGTCCGCGGCGGTCCACGACAGCGGTGGGCGGAAGGGTCAGGACCGGGCCCCGTGCGGGCACGGGTCCCCGGCGGGGTGCCGCCTGCGCCCGAGCGCCCTGCCCTGTTCGGGACAATGCACAAACCGCGGGGTCAAGGATTGCCGCGGTTGCGGAGAGACGGCGGCCGGAATCTTGGCGAGGATGTGAGCTCGAACCAGGTGGGACGGAATCAGGATCCGGCCCACCGCGACGTCAGGAGCCACCCCCCATGCTCGCAAGACGATTGTTCGTTCCGCTGACCGCGCTGGTGCTCGCACTGGCCGGTTCCGCCGGTCCCGTCGGCGCCGCCGCCGCGCCCGCGCCCCTCGACACCGATCTCGGCACCGCGTCCGCCGGCGGGTACGGAGACCCCGGTCCGTACGACACCGCCGTGGACGTCGGCGCGGTGACCACTCTGTACTACCCGCGCGACATCGCCGACAGCGACCGCAGGCACCCCGTCATCGTGTGGGGCAACGGCACGTTCGCCTTCCCGGTGGTCTACCGGGACCTGCTGCTGCACTGGGCGAGCCACGGCTTCATCGTCGCGGCCGCCAACACCCCTCAGTCCAACCTCGGGATATCCATGCGGGCGGGCATCGACCTGCTCGAGCACAGGGACTCCGACTCCGGCAGTGAGTTCCACGACCGGGTCGACCTGGAGAACATCGGCGCGTCGGGCCACTCGCAGGGCGGCGCGGCCTCGATCGTGGTCGGTGACGACCCGCGGGTGGACACCGTGCTGCCGATCCAGCCCGGCCCCCTGGCCGACATCGACGACGTGGACGACCCGGCGCTGCTCCTGGCCGGGCAGCGCGACAGCATCGTCTGGCCCTGGCTGGTCAAGCGCTTCTACAAGGACGCCGACCACATCCCGGCGATCTACGGCGAGGTCCGCGGCGCCAACCACTTCACGGTGGTCGGGGATCCCGGGCCGTTCGCCGCGCCGACGACCGCGTGGTTCCGCCTGCACCTGATGGGCGACCAGGCGGCCCACTCGGAGTTCTTCGGACCCGACTGCGGCATCTGCACCGACTCCGACACGTGGTCGGACGTCCGCCGCAACGACCTGGCGACCAGTTTCCCGGCCGCCTAGTCACCCCTGAGACCGATACCGCTCCCGGCCCCGGTGGCCGGGAGCGGTTCGCTGATCGTCCGTCGAAAGGACACCGATGCACACCATCGCGAGCACCCGGCAGGGCAGGGTACGGGGCCTGGTCCGGGACGGGGTCGCGGCCTATCTCGGTATCCCCTACGCGGCGCCGCCCTTCGGCGCCCTCCGGTTCCGCGCCCCGGCTCCCGCCGAACCCTGGGAGGGCGTGCGGGACGCGCTGGAGTTCGGCCCGACCGCCCCCCAGCGCCCCTACCGGGCGCCGCTGGACCGGCTGATCCCCACGGTGGACGTCCCGGGGGACGGGTGCCTCAACCTCAACGTCTGGGCTCCGGACGGCGGGGAGGGAGGACGGCCGGTGATGGTGTGGATCCACGGGGGCTCGCTGCGCAACGGGTCCACGGGCCTGCCGCTCTACGACGGATCGGCCTTCGCGCGTGACGGCGTGGTGCTGGTGTCGGTCAACTACCGGCTCGGGGTGGAGGGCTTCGGGGTCTTCCCCGACGCGCCCGACAACCGCGGCCTGCTCGACCAGATCGCGGCGCTGAGGTGGGTCCGCGACAACGTCGCCGCCTTCGGCGGGGACCCGGACAACGTCACCGTGTTCGGCGAGTCGGCGGGCGCCATCAGCATCGCGGCCCTGACCACCAGCCCGCGGGCGAGGGGATTGTTCCGCCGGGCGGTCATGCAGAGCGGGCCGCCGCACACCGTCCCGCGCGGTGAGGGCGCCGAGGTGGTGCGGTTGATGGCGAAGGAGCTGGGGGCACCCGCCACGGCCGAGGCGTTCGCGGGGGTGGACCGGGAGCGGCTGCTGGACGCCCAGGACGCGGTCGTCGGCGGCGCCGACCCGATCGGCGGCGGGCCGGGCTTCCACATCGTGGTCGACGACGACGTGGTGCCCGCGGACCCCGGGCCCGCCGACGTCGATCTGCTGCTGGGCGCCAACCGGGAGGAGTACCGGCTGTGGTTCGTGCCGACCGGGGCGGTCGAGCGGGTCAACGCTCTGACCCTGCGGTTGGCGCTGCTGAAGTTCCGGATCCCGGGACGTGTGGCGCGGCTGTACCGGGCCGGCCGGCCGGGCGCCAAGCCGGGGGAGATCCTCGGGGAGATGGCCACGGACATGCTGCTGCGCGGCCCCCTGAACCGGCTGGCGGACTCCCGCCTGGCCACTTCGGCCACTTCAGGCTCTTCCACGCCGACGGGCCCTTCGACCTCTCCGGGCTCTTCCACGCCGACGGGCCCTTCGGCCTTTCCGGGCTCCCCGACCCCTTCCGCTCTTTCAGCCTCTCCTCCCTCTTCTGCCCCTTCATCCACTCTGGGCTCTCCCACCCCCTCCGCCTCTCCGGGCTCCTCCGGTCCAGGCCAGCGGCACCGGGCGCCCCGGACGTTCGTCTACGAGTTCGCCTGGCGCTCGCCGGTGATGGGTCTCGGCGCCTGCCACGCACTGGAGATCGGCTTCGTCTTCGACACCCTGCGCTCCAGCGAGGAGCTGACCGGTTCCGGCGCACCACAGCCGCTGGCCGACGCCATGCACCGGGCCTGGGTGTCCTTCGCCGTCTCGGGGGATCCCGGCTGGGCCGAGTGGTCGCGGCGGCGGCCGGTCAGGGTCTTCGACCATCCGGACCCGGGCGTGGCCCACGCACCGCGGGACGAGGAGTTGCGGGTGTGGCTCTGACGCGCGTCACCGGACAGCCCTGAGGCCGTGGTCGAGGTCGCTGTCGCGGCCGAGGTCGCGAGACCTCAGCTGAGCTCGCGGGCGGTGAGCGCCGCCTGGAGCAGGCGCGCCTCGGCGGGCACCGCGAGGTCCAGCCCGGTCAGCGCGCTCACCCGCTGCAACCGGTAGTCGAGGGTGTTGCGGTGGATGGACAGCGCCAAGGCGGTCTGGCGGCGGTTGTGCCCGTGTTCGACGAACAGCCGCAGGGTTTCCAGCAGGTAGGGGTGCTCCGCCAACGGGTCGAGCTTGGCGGCCAGTCGCGCGAGCGCGTCGCCGGGCCGGGCGAGCTGGTACTCCAACAGCACGTCGTCGAGGCGGTAGAACCCCGGTGGACGGCCGAGCCGTTGGACCAGGTCCAGCACGCGACCCGCCTCCTCCGCCGCCGCGGGGACGGCCGCGGGGTCGGCGGCGGGCGCGGCCGCGGCGAGCAGGGGGCTGCCCGCGTCGCGCGCCAGCGTGGCGACCAGGTCCGGCAGATCCGGTCGGCCCGGCAGCAGGGCGATCCCCGCGACGGGGTCCATCAGCACCGGAACGCCCGTGTGGGCGTCGAGTGAGGACTGCACCAGCCTGGTCGGCGGATCCGCGTCGAAGGAGAACGCCACGACCTCGTGCTCCTCGGCCACGGTGACCCCCGCCGCCTCCGCCGGTGCCGCGTACGGCCGACCCTCCAGGAGGGCGGTGAGCAGGGCGCGGCGCAGGCGCTTGTCCTCGCTGTTGAGGTCCTCCTGCGCCCGTTGGTGGGCGAGGACGACGGCGGGCATGGCCGTGTGCAGACAGGTGAGCAGGCTCGCGCCCGCCTCGGCCAGCTGATCGGGCTCCGCCGCCGCGGTCAGGCTCCGCCACCACTCCTGGGCACCGACGAGGTAGGCGGCGGTCACGGCCTCCAGGGGCACGCGCTCCTCCGCCCGGCGGGCCGACCACTCGATGAGCCGGGTCAGGTCGCCCGGCCTCACCCCGCCGCCCTCGCGCAGAGTGCGCAGCAGCAGGGCGTGCACGGCCGTGACCGAGCGCGCCACCTCGCCGTCGAGTACCTCGCGCGGCAGGTCACGGTAGTACGGCACCTCGGCCCCACAGCGCGCGATGACGGCCGCCGTGACGTCGGTGCTCAGCGCTGCCATCCGCGTGTGCAGGTCGGACACCAGCACATCGTCACACCGCCGAAACCCAGCCGTCAACAACGGGCCCGGACGAGTACCGCGACCGCGCGGCCGCGGCACGCCGGTGGCGCTCCGGCCCGCCGTCCTGGGCGCCGGTCCTCGCGGCCAGGACACGCCAGCGTTCGCCCATTGAGCACGCGTCCCGGCCGCGCGGCCCATGATCGACGGTGGCGAGACCTCGCCGTCCGGTCCTGCGCGTACCGGCCCCGGGAGTGCGACGGATTCGACGGGGCCGCGGCGGAGCGGGTAGCCAAGGGGTGCGGGGGCCGTGGAGTGTGGAGCTGACGGGAGGGTCGGGCTTGGTCTGGGACGTGGCGGTCATCGTGGGTGCGGCCGTGCTCCTGGTCGTGGGGGCCGGTCCGTTCACCCGGCTGGTCGACCGGCTGGCCGACCGCACCGGCATGGGCGAGACCCTGGCCGGGATCATCCTGATCGGCGCGGTGACCTCGTTGCCCGGCCTGATCACCAGCATCGTCGGCGCGGCCGACGGAGACGCCGCCTTCGCCATGAACAACGCCCTGGGCGGGATCGCCGCGCAGACCGTGTTCATCGCGCTGGCGGACCTGTTCTACCGGCGGGCGAACCTGGAACACGCGGCCGCCTCCGTGCCCAACCTGCTCGCACCGGTGGGGCTGTGCATCATGCTCGGCGTGGCGCTGGTGGCCGGCGCCGGTCCGCCGATCAGCATCCTGGGCGTCCACCCGGCGTCGCTTCTGATCGTCGGCTGCTACGTGTACTGGCTGCGCCTGTCACGCAAGGTCGGGGCGTCACCGATGTGGCTGGTGAAGCAGACGCACCGCACCCGCCAGGACGTTCCGGCCCCGGACTCCTTCGACGAGGGAGAGCCGTTGGCGTGGATGTGGGCGAAGTTCCTCGCCCTCGCCGCCGTGGTCGCCGTCACCGGCTACCTGGTGGGTGAGGCCGGGCTGTCGCTGGTCGAACGCACGGGGATGTCGAGCGGGCTGGTGGGCGCGCTCATCACCGGGGTGGTCACCTCCCTGCCCGAACTCGTGACGGTGCTGTACGCGGTCCGCATCCGCGCGCTGCACCTGGCGCTCGGCGACATCGTGGGCGGCAACGGTTTCGACGTGCTGTTCCTGTTCGCCTCCGACATCGCCTACCGGGAGGGGCCCCTCTACGCCGAGATGGACGACCGGGTGTACCTGTTCATCGGACTGGGCATCGTCCTCAACCTCCTGGTGGCCGCGGGCCTGATCCGCCGACAGGAGTCCGGGATCGGGTTCGAGGGGATCGCGCTGTTCGCCTTCTACGCGGCGGGCGCGGCCATGCTGGTCGGTCTCGGCTGACCCTGCGGGGCCCGGACCGGTCAGTCCTCGGCACCGTTTCCGGGACCAGTGCCGGGGTCGGGGACCACGCGCAGGACGGGCTTGGTGGAGCGAGCAGCGCCCTGCCGCCCGCCCGACCCCGGCCGGGCGACGAACGACAACCCGAACACCAGCGCGTTCAGCTCCGTCAGCGGCACGCACAGCTCGGCGGCGACCGAGGCGGGCGTCCGCCCCCCGCGGCGCAGCAGCGCGAAGACCTTGGGCAGGATCTGCGAGGTCTCCCGCGCGATCCCGTCCGGTTCGCCCGAGCGGTAGCCCAGTTCCGCGAGCCGCCGACAGGCCGCGCGGTACTCCCAGTCCGTGAGCAGGTCGAGGTCGTGCAGGCGGTAGGTCAGCGCCATCGCCGACACCCGCCAGATCCCCTTGGCCTTGAGGAGCTGGTCGACCTGGGCGCCCGAGGGCATCCGGCCGACGACGTCGGCGCGCGGCAGCAGGAAGGCGCTCGCGAACTGGTTGGCCTCGCGCTCGGCCTCCGGGCCGCTGGAGGGGCGCTCGTGGCCGTGCATGACCAGGTGCCCGAGTTCGTGGGCGGCGTCGAACCGGCCGCGCTCGCCGCTCTTGGCCGTGTTGAGGAAGACGTAGGGCACGGAGTCGCGCCAGAAGCTGAAGGCGTCGACGTCCTGGTGCTCGGTGTCCAGCGAGAACACCCGGACGCCGCGCGCCTCCAGCAGGTGCACCATGTTCGGCGCGGCGGCGTCGCCCAGTTCCCACAGGGAGCGCACCATCTCCGCGGCGGCCTCGGGGAAGGGCTTGCCGTAGGTGGGCACGTGCGGCGCGGGCAGGGTGAAGTGGTCGGTCAGCCAGTCGTTGAGCTCCACCCCCAGCGCGGCCTGCGCGCGCACCGCCCGCTGCTTGCGCAGGGACGTCTTGGTGCGGGCACGGAAGGCCACGGCGTCGGAGGGGATCTCCTCGATCTCGTCCGCGGCGAGGAACGCGACGGGGAAGCCGAGGGCGTCGGCGATCGCGCGCACCGCCTCCCGGGA
Source organism: Nocardiopsis sp. NRRL B-16309 (assembly GCF_001279585.1). Classification (GTDB taxonomy): domain Bacteria; phylum Actinomycetota; class Actinomycetes; order Streptosporangiales; family Streptosporangiaceae; genus Nocardiopsis. Next base: position 72,851 of record NZ_LGEC01000038.1, read on the forward strand.
GGGCTCGGCGTGGCCGTTCTCGTACCCGGACAGCTGCTGCTGGGAGACCCCGCTCATCCGCGCCAACCGCGCGAGGGTGAGTGCCCTGCGCTCCCGAGCGAGCCGGAGGCGTGATGGCGTGACCATGGTGTGTGCAGCCCTGTCGTCGTTCATGACCCGGCGGGAAGCCCGCCCGCCGGGCCGGTGGTCGTCAGCGGTCGTTGACCGGGATGCGGATCCGCTCCGGTTCCTCCTCCACTCCCGGGTGCGCCACGGTACCGATCTCCACGGTGGGGAGCGTGATGCGCTCGAACCAGCCGGTGATCAGGCCCTGGTCGTTCGGAGGGTGCGGACGAGACAGCTCACTATGCCAGAACACGCGGCCGTCCTCGCGGCCGGCGGCGCGGTGGACGAGGAACACCCACGTGCGCAGGTTCTCGTAGCCCTCCAGGTCCCCGACGTCCTGCACGGGGACCGGCAGCACGTCGTCGGGGAAGAGGCTGAGCTGGTCGGTCTCGTGCTCGCCGGTCAGCAGGAGGCGGCCGTTGAACCCGCGCGGGTTCTTGTTGCGCGGGCACGCCGCCAGCGGGTCGCCGGTGTTGTGGTCGCCCAGCAGGGTCTGGATGGCGACCGTGCGCCCGGGGTCGACGGTGAGTTCGATCTGGAGGAGGCAGGCGTTCTCCCAGCCGAAGCGGGTCTTCTGCTCCTCGCGGAGCGCGGCCAGGCGTTCGTCGTAGGCGCGCTGGCCGGGGGCGGTGCGACTGTGGTTGGGGGTGGCGCTGCGCCAGCCGGCCTCGCTCCGGCGCAGTGCCGTCTCCAGGACCTCCCAGGAGGTGCCGATCTGCCGCAGTCGATTCTCTCGGGCCAGTGGGTCGATGAGCACGGGGCCGCCTTTCGGGCTCGTCGGCTGGGGGGACGCCGCCTCGTGGTGGGACGAAGGTTGAGAGTCGGCACTCCCGGTCACCATCATCGGTCGGGGTGGTGACATTTCGCGGCTCGGATGCGGCGTCGATCCGGGGAACGAAGAACGTCCCGAGGAGCCGTGCGGCGTTGACGAAGGCGCCGACAGTCGTGCACCGCCGCATGGGCACCTCCTGTGGTCCGGCGTCGGCCTGACGGTCCGGCCGCACCATCCCGGACGACCGAGGCGGATGCCGATCCCGGCATCGACCTCGTCGCGGTCACCGGCGACAGTCTGGGCGAGGACGGGGCGGGCGCGACGGTGGTGCGGGGGCAGGTCCACGTCCACGCCGGCCGGACAGCGTGCTGACGACCGCCTGGCGTTCACCCTCGTTTCGGTGCGACACCCGCGTGCGCGACGAGCTCACTCATGCGGTGCCGTGGCGGAAGGCCACCGAGACCACGACTGTGTCGTCTCCGCCGTGTCCCGCGCTCACCAGCACGCGGTGGTCGCTCTGCCGGCGGGCCCTGAGCACGATCGGCGTGCCGGGAGCGAGCAGTGTCCGGGCTTGGAGGAGTTCCACCCGGAACGGTGGACCGGTGTCCTCCGGATCTTCCAAGAGGCGCTCGGAGAGATCGACCAGAGCCGTCAACAGGTAGGCCAGCGGAACAGCGGGAAACCCGGCGAAATGCCCCGCACACTGTTCGGCCCGCAGGTTCACCGCCGCCTGTGCCGTCGCTCCGGACACCGACACGTCGTCCAGCCGCAAAGGCGAACCGTAGGGAGAGGAGACGCTCTGTGCGGAGGTGGGGTCGGCCAGGTGCTCGAAGGTTCGGGCGAAGCTCTCCTCGTCGATGACCACGTAGTCGCAGTGCAGGTCGAACAGGGTCGTGTGTTCGGAGTCGTAGAGGAAGGCCGCGGCCGAGGCCGAGTCCGGTCTGCTGAGACCGCCGAGTGCGGTCACGTGCAGCTCCCGCGACGGTGTTCCCGGCGCGGGAGGGGTCAGGCGGCGCAGCCGTGCCTTGCGCGCCAGGTAGTAGCGACGGCCCGGGCCGGCCGTCGTGGCGGCCGCGCACAGACCCATGATGGGCAGGTGGCGAGCCGCTTCGATGATCGAGACCGGTCCCTCGGACGCGGAGGGAAACTCCGGGAGGAACGACGCGGTGGCGCACCCGGGCGTCGGGGAGGAGATGCTGTGCACTGCTCGGTACGGAGGGGAGACGCAGATGCGCGAGGTGATGTCCATATCAGGGAAACTCCTGTAAACGTGGAAATGGAACACAAGGTCGGGTGGAGTTCTATTGATCAATGAAGAAGGGCCATGGGTATGGCCTGCCACAGGGGCCGCCGCGGGCCGGGGCTCGTCGGAGTTTCTCGGCTACCTGGCCCTGCGCCGGTTCCGGAGAATCGCGAGGCGTTTCAGAGCGTTTCCGGAGTCCCGTCCTCGTCTGCCGCCCGATGCCGGTCGTCGGGCATGACCGGGAAACGTGATCGGGACGCGCGCTGATCGAGTGGGATGCCGAGCGCGTCCGCGAGCGTTTCCGGCTCCACCTCACCGATCAGGGACCGGCCGTGCGACCTCCAACGCGTGGAGGAAGCCGGTGCCCGCGTTCCCCGCGTCCATCACGGCCGCGTTCCGCGCCCTGACGTGTGCCCGGATGCGGCAGGCCACCGAGGGCCCGAAGCCGTTCGTCAGGAGGTAGCCCTGACGATGGGTCCGGCGTCCCCTGCCCACAGCACGGCGGAGGAGTGGGTATCCGCCTACTCCGGAAATGGCAACAGCCAACAGACTTCCAGATGCATGTGGGCTATCAACTTATGGACTTGACCGTACCCGAGTGTGGCGCATAAAACCTGCCATCCTCATCTGTTGCGCAAGGGGAATGTGGCTCGATTGTGGTTTTTGTTGCTCAGGCATAATAAGGTGGCGATATTTTTCCTCGGCGTCTATTTTCCATGGCCTGCCGGGGCGGAGGAGTCGCGGATCGGTTCGGTGCACGCCGAAACGACCACGGCGACTCCGGCCGCGTCTTCGACTCGATCAGCGAGATCAACGCGGCCCGCCGGCCCGATCACCGGCCGGTCGCGGTCACCGACCCCAACGCGATCGCCGAGCAGCAGGTGCGCCGACGGCGGCGACTGCGGGTCGAGGCCAGACGGATCGCCGCCACCGACGCCGGATACGCGCGGGAACTGGGCATCGGGCGCCCCGACCTGCGCGGGCTCTTCGACGACGGAGGCCTCGTCGACGTCAACACCGCGCCGGCCCACGTGTTGTCGTGCCTTCCCGGTATCGACGGCTCCACGGCACGGCGCATCGTGGAGCACCGGAGCACCTACGGGCGCCTGGTGTCGGCCGTGGAGGTCTCGGCGGTGTTCGGGCTCGACCCCAGGACGCTCCCGGAACTCGCCGAGTTCACCGTGTTCACGTGAGGCGGCCGCAGGCGTGCGCCGCGCGTGCTGACGTGATCGACCGGGCGACGGCCGGGGCGGAAGGGGAGCCGGTGGCGCGGTGGACGCCGTGACCCGCTTCGTGGGCGGGCCCTGGTCCCGCTGGTACCGGGTGCCGTGCGGGCGGGGGCGGCCGCCCGCACGGCGGGCGCGTCAGCAGCGGTCGTCGATGGTCCGCTGGACGGCCGACTTCTCCGTCGAGGTCACCGAGAGGCCGTAGCGGTACTTCACGTTGACCCAGGACTTGACGTAGTCGCAGTGGATCGCGGTGCGGGGCGGCAGCCACGACGCGGGGTCGCGGTCGCCCTTGGAGCGGTTGCTGGAGGCGCTGACCGCCCACAGCTGCGGGGCGTCGACGTCGTTGGCGAAGGCGCGCCGCTGGGAGGTGGTCCAGGTGTTGGCGCCGGAGCGCCAGGCGTCGTGGAGCGGCACCATGTGGTCGATGTCGAAGTCCGAGGAGTCACCGGTCCAGACGCCGTCGTACTCGCTGGACCAGCGGCCGGAGGTCGCGCGGCAGGAACCGTCGACCGAGACGGTGTGGCCGTCGCGGCGCAGCACGTACTCGCGGGCGTCGCACGGGGACTCGACGGTGACCCAGTGCGGGAACAGGCTGCGGTCGTAGCCGGCGCCGCTGTTCTTCGGGCGCACGGTCAGGGAGTCGAGCTGGGACTGGGCCGCAGAGGTCGACGGGATGCCCGGCGGGAGGACGTGGTGGGCGGAGGCCGGGGCGGCCCAGCCCAGGACGGCGACGAGGACGGCGGTGACGGCGAGGGCCAGCAGGCGGAGCGCGGTGGGTCTCGGGGGAAGGGGGAGAGGGGATGTGCGCAACGTGATTCCTCCGGTACGGGAGGCGGGCGTTCGGACACCCACACGATGATGGCTGTCGCCGCCCTCGGCCAGAGCCGTACGGTGAAATCGTCCCTACACCCGTGTTGCCGCCCGGTGTCCGGTCCGCTCGCGGCGGGGACCGGCACGGGGTGCCGGGAGGTGGGCGCGCGGGTCGGACCGGCAGGGCACGGATCCCGCGTTCCCCGGTGGGGGCGGGTCGGACCGGCGGGACGCTGGGGCGGGTCCTGTGCTCCCGGGCGAGGGACTGGGCGGGTCAGCCCGGGAGGACCATGCGGGGTCCCTGCGGCGGCTGCGGGCGCGGGCCCCACTCGCGGGGGTAGCCGAGGGAGACCTCGATGTGCGGCACGTCGTCGACGACGATGGTGCGGGGGATGTGCAGGTGCCCGTAGACGACCGCGCGGGCCCGGTAGCGCGTGTGCCAGTCGGCGGTCTCCTCGGTGCCGCACCACTGCGCGAACTCCGGGTAGCGCAGGATCCGGGTGGGCTCGCGAACCAGCGGCCAGTGGTTGACCAGCACCGTGGGCGTGTCCCGGGGCAGGGCGTCCAGGCGCGCGCGGGTCGCCGCGAGGCGGTCGCGGCACCAGGCGTCCCGGCTGGGGCGGGGGTCGGGGTGCAGGAGGTACTCGTCGGTGCACACCACCCCCGAGGCGTGGGCCACCGCCAGCGCCTCCTCCTTGGTGCTGGTGCCCTCGGGGCGGAAGGTGTGGTCGTAGAGGAGGAAGAGCGGGGCGACGACGACCGGGCCGTCGGGGCCGTGCCAGGTCGGGTAGGGATCCTCGGGGGTGTGCACGCCGAGGTCGCGCAGCGCGTTCACGAGGTAGAGGTAGCGGGCCTCGCCGCGCAGTTGGACGGGGTCGGCGGGCACCGTCCACAGGTCGTGGTTGCCGGGCACCCACACCACGGTGGAGAACCGCTTGCTCAGCAGTTCCATGGCCCACAGGATGTCGTCGGCGGTCTCGGCGACGTCCCCGGCCACCAGGAGCCAGTCGTCGTCGGACTCCGGTCGCAGGGCCTCGGTGAAGGCGCGGTTCTCCAGGTGCCTGACGTGGAGGTCGCTGATGGCGACCAGACTCATCTTCGCCCCTTCCGGCGGACTCCGGTGCGGTCACCCTATCCCCCGGGCCCCGCTGAACCGCGTGCCGGGCACCACCGCCCGTCCCGCACCGGGCACGGCCGCACGTCGGGCACGACCGCCCGTTCCGTGTGCCGGGCACGGCCACTTGTCCCGTACGCCGGGCGCGACCACCCGTCCCGCACGACCGCACGTCGGGCGCGAACACCGGGCACGGCCGCACGTCCCGCGTGCCGGGCACGACCGCCCGGCCGCGTGCGGCCGAGAGCCTGTCCGTGCCCGCCCGCCGGGCACGCGGGCGGTGCCGGGGCGGTGTCAGCGCAGGTGTGAGGCGCCGTTGACGTCCAGGACCGCGCCGGAGGACCACACCGCCTCGGGGGAGGCGAGGTAGCGCACGGCCGAGGCCACCTCCCGGGGCGTGGCGACGCGGCCGAAGGGGCTGTCGGCGCGTACCCGCGGGGTGAGCCGCTCGGCCACGCGCTCGGTCTCGACGAAGCCGGGCGCCACGGAGGCCACGGTGATGCCGTGCGGGGCCAGGGCGACGGCGAGGGACTGGCCCAGGGCGTGCAGGGCGGCCTTGCTCGCGCCGTAGGCGGGGTGGTCGGGCTCGCCGCGGAAGGCACCGCGCGACCCGACGTTGACGATGTGGCCGGCCGTGCCCGCGTCGATCATGTGCCGTGCCGCCACGTAGCTCGCGTTGGCGGCGCCGAGCACGTTGACGTCCAGCGTCGAGCGCCAGGCCCGCTGCCAGTCCTCGAAGGAGGTGGTGGCGACGGGGTGGGCGATGTTGACCGCGGCGTTGTTGACCAGCACGGCCAGCCCGCCCAGCTCGGCGGCGGCGCGCTCGACCAGGTCCGCGGTGGCGTCGGGGTCGCCGAGGTCGGCCTGGAGGAGGACGTGGCCCTCGCCGGGGAGCCCGGAGAGGGTGCGTTCGGCCTCGTCGCGGCGGGTCCCGCAGTGGACGGCGACCCGGTCGCCCGCTTCGGCGAACGCCGTGGCCACGGCGCGTCCGATGCCCCGGGAGGCCCCGGTGACGAGCACGCCGCGGCCGGACGGAGGCCCGCCCGGCGCCGGGGCGGCCGCCGCCCCGGGGGACGGTGAGGTGGAACGGGAGGAGTCATCCGATGATGGCATGCCCGGCATCCTAGTCGTCGCGCACCCGCGGTGGCGGTGCCCGCGTCGGAGGGGACCCGTCCGGCGGCCGACCGGGGCGACGGCCGAGGGGCGGGTCGGCCGCGGCCCGCACGGCTCAGTGCCCGGCCATCGACTCCTCCGCCTCCCGCGAGGCCGGGCAGCGGGCCCACCCGCGCACGTGGGCGACCGCGACGGCGGTGGCCGCGGCCAGGAACACCACCTGCATCGCGGTGCGCGGGAGGAGTTCCTGGTGCGGCGGCAGGTCCGTGCCCGTCAGAGCCAGATGGACGTTGGCGGGGAACATCGCCACGAGCAGGACGGCGAGCCCGGCCGCCGCCCAGGGCGCCGTCCGCGACCACAGCAGTGCGGCCGCGCCCGCCAGTTCCAGCACACCGGTGACCGTGACCAGGAGTTCCGGCGCGGGCAGTGCGGGCGGCACCATCGCGACGAGTTCCTCGCGCATCCCCACGAAGTGGACCACGCCCGTGAGGGCGAACATCGCGGCCAGACCGCCGCGCAGGGCGACCGGCCACGGGCGCAGCCGGTGGACGCCGAGCGCTCCGGCGGACCAGAGGACCAGAGTGACGCCGACGAGGGCGATGAGGGGTTCCATGGTGACTCCTTCGCTAACTTTCCATTGGAAAGATATGAGCACGAGCGAATCTTGTCAATGGAAAGTCCCGGCGGGGGTCGAGCGCCCGGAGGGCTCGGGCAGCGCCGGCCCGTGCGCCCGGACCCGAGTACGGCCCGGACGCCGCTGACGTGCCGCCTGGCAAGGCACGGCGATGCCGGGGTCCACGCGCGGCTGGGCGCCCCCCGGGGAAGGTCCCTCCCCCCGAGACTCCGCCGCGGAGAGCACACGCGCCTTCCGGGACGCGTCGGACGGAAGGCCCTCGACTCGCGCACCGCCGTGGGGAGCACGCGCGCCTCCGGTGGCCCCTCGGGCACGGGGCCAGGCACCGCTGTAGGGAGCACGCGCCCCTCATGCCCGCAGGGCCGCCCTACCCCTCGGCCGGGCCGCGGTCCAGGACCCGGACGGCCGCCGCGGCCGTCGCCGGGTCCGGGTGGTGGCGGGCCAGGGCGCCCAGGACCCGCGCGGTGTCGGGGTGCTCGGACTCCCACAGGCGCACGGGGTCGGCCAGGAGCAACCGCTCGATACCCGTGGTGTCGTCGGCGTCGAGCAGGAAGCGGATGCCCGCCTCACCACCGGCCATCGACGCCGCGAACATGTCGATCACCACCCAGGGGCCGAACTCGGACATGATCTCGTCGATCTCGTGCTGGGGCAGCATGCGCGAGGTGAGCAGCACGATCGCGGCCAGGCTCACCACCGCGGGCCGCGCGGAGTGCAGCAGCGCGCGCAGCTCGTGCTCGATCTGCGAACTGGTCGCGTTCAGCACCTTGGTGCCCGCCCACCGGCGCTGGGCGTGGTCGGGGCCCGAGACCACCGACGCGATCTCCCGCAGCGCCCGCGCGGGGGTGCGCCGGTCCAGCCAGGGTCCGACCGCCGTGAGCTGGCCCTCGGCGGACAGGGTGGCCAGGGTGTCCAGGAACTCCGCCGCGTCGGCGTCGGCCAGGTCGCCGATGAGCGGAGCGGGCACACCGACCTCCTGGAGCAGTCGGCGCACCCCGTACCGGCCCAGCGGCGTGAGCTCGACGACGGGGCCGTCGTCGGCGTCGGCGGGAGCGGGCAGGAGGACGGCACCGGTCGTGGCCAGCTGGCGCAGCGTGTGCAGGAGCAGGTCCTCGGCCTGGGGGCGCAGGCGCTCGGGCAGCGCGCTGACCGCGCCGGGGGCGAGCAGGACGTCGCGCACCAGGGTGTCCAGGGGCGCCCTGCACCCGTCGGGCGCCTCGTACAGGTAGCGCAGCACGTTGGGCAGGAGTTCGGGCCCGGAGGTGCCCGGTTCGGGGGCGGAGCCGCCCTCGCTGTCGCCCCGCGCGTACTCGAAGGTGTTCTCGAAGACGCGGGTCCACCAGTCCAGGACGTGCTCGGGGCCGCGGGCCAGGGCGCGCAGATCCGGGCGCGGGCGCGCGAGGCCGTCGTCGAGCACCACCAGGCCCAGGCCCACGGCCGTCTCCCAGGGGACGACGAAGTCCACGACGTCGCCGCCGGCGGCCGTGTGCTCCAGCCACGCGGTCCGGCGGTCGGGGGAGTGGGCGAGGGAGTGCGGCCACAGACCGAGCCGCTCGACCGCGTCGCGCACGTCGGCGAGGGCGGGGAGCCCGTGCGGTGTGACCGGTGTGGAGGGGGAGCACCACAGGGCCAGGCCCAGGGCGTCGCGCAACCGGGCGGTGCGCAGGGCCGCGTGGGCGAGCTCCCGCGGGGGCGGCAGTGACACGGGCCTGGCGGAGATCTGGCGGTGGCCCGGGGCGGGCGGCTCGTGCGCGGGCATGGGGCCTCCCGGATTCTGACGGCACGGCGGTTCCCCTTCTTCTATCGCTCCGGTGCGGGCCCGTGGGGCGGTTTCGCCAGGATCGGTCCGAGAATCACCAGGGGCCCGGGCCCCGGCGCGAGTGGGCCGGGCCGGGGTGGGGCAGGATGGCGCCATGGGCGAACTGGTGCTGATCAGACACGGGCAGACCGAGTGGAGCAGGCAGCGGCGGCACACCGGCCGCACCGATCTGCCGCTGACCGCGGAGGGTGAGGCGCAGGCCGAGGCACTGCGTCCGCTGCTCGCCAAGCGGGACGTCGGACTGGTCGTCACGAGCCCTCTGACCCGTGCCGTGCGCACCGCCGAGCTGGCGGGACTGCACGAGACCGCGGTCGACCCGGACCTGGCCGAGTGGGACTACGGCGGCTACGAGGGCATCACCACCGCCGAGATCCAGCGCGACCGCCCGGGCTGGAACCTGTGGCGCGACGGCGTCCCTCCCGGCGACGCCGAGCACCCGGGTGAGCTCGTGGAACAGGTGGGGGAGCGGGCCGACCGGGTCCTGGCCCTGGTCACGGCCGAACTCGACGCCGGTGGTCCCGACGTGGTGCTGGTGGCGCACGGGCACGTGCTCCGGGTGCTCACCGCCCGCTGGCTGGGCCTGCCCTCCTCGAAGGGCGTGCTGTTCCGGCTGGACACCGGCAGTCTGAGCACTCTGAGCCGGGAGCACGACCGCCCCGTCATCGCCTCCTGGAACACGGGCCGCTGAGTCCGCCGCCCGATCGCGGCGAAGGCGGGGCCGCGGCCCCGCCGGCCACCGGGTCCGGCGCTCGGCGCCGTGGACCGGAAGGCGAAGGGGCGGGCGCGCGGATGTCCGTTCGTGGTGATAGAACACCAGGCGAAACGTTCACGTTCGCACGAACACTCCGAGAGAACACAGGCATCCCCCATGTCACCACGCAAGCGCGCCGCCCTGGGTGCGGCCGCCCTGACCGCGCTCACCCTCACCGGATGCGCGCAGGTCCTGGAACAGGCCGACCGCTTCCTCCTCGAACAGGGCGGCCACATGGTCGGCGCCGTCGACTTCGACGAGGTCGACCGCGACGACCCCTTCTCCGGGAGCCCCGCCGCCGACTACGGCGTCGGGTTCGACACCCCCGAGGCCGCCGCCGAGGGCGACTTCACGGCCGAGCAGGTGGAGTGGGCCCAGGACCGCACCCAGCTGTTCCTGGAGACGGTCTACCTCGACACCGACGCGGTCTTCGATGAGGACAACAGCGAGTTCACCGGTCTGCTCACGGGCCAGTCCCTGGAGTGGTACATGGACAACCTCGGGCACGAGGACCCCGAACTCGACAGCCGGCACCTTCCGTTCAACCTCACCCCCGGCACGGCCGAGCTGATCGGCGACGAGATCCGCGTCGACGGCCGGATGTGGGCCGAGCAGGCGCAGGACCCGTACGGCCAGGACTACCTGGCCGTACGGACCGAGTACGTCGTCGTCTACCCGATCGCCCGCCCCGGCGCACCGGTGTCGACGCGCCTGGTCGTGACCCACCTCGGGGAGGTCTCCTTCCACGACCGCGGGGACGGCACCCTGGAGGCGTGGCCGAACTGGAACCGCGGGGTGGCCCCGGCGCACTGCCTCCCCGACCAGTTCACGTTCACCCCCTCCTTCCCCGACGAGAGGCCCGAGGGCGAGCAGCCCCGGGGGAGGACGCAGGACGCCTACGACCTGGAGGACACCCGCGAATGGCAGGGGTGTGCTTCGGTCGAGGGCACCTGATCCCGTGACACCCGCCCGCTGCGCCGGAGGCGGAGTCCGGCTCGCGGCCGGCCGCGGCCCGGGGAGGCGGCCCCGGGAGGCGGCCCGGGGAGGCGGCCCGCCGAGGTGCGGCGAACGCCCGCTCACGGCGGTCCGATCAGGTTGAATGTCGTCCATGATCGTGCGTCGAATGCTGCCAGACGAGATGACCGCCGTCAGCGACCTGCGAGAGATCGCCTACCGGGCCGATCGACTGCTGGACGCGAGCCCGACCTACGCCGAGGCCCTGCGGCTCCTGGGAGCCGACGGGCACGGCGAGGTCCTGGTGGCCGCGGACGGTGACCAGCTGCTGGGAACGATCATGTTCGCGCCCTGGTCGGACCGCAGCGAGCTCGCCCGCGGAGCCGACGAGGCGGAGGTGCGCGCGTTCGCGGTGGGCCCCCAGGCGCGGGGGCGGGGGGTCGGCCGGGCCCTGGTGAACGCGATCGTGGACCGCGCCCGGCAGGAGGGCGTCTCCCGGCTGCTGCTGTCCACCCAGCCCGCGATGGTCTCCGCCCAGTACGTGTACCGGGCACGCGGCTTCACCCGCGTGCCCGAACGCGACTGGTCGCCGCTACCGGGCGTCGACCTGCTGGCCTACGAGCTGGTGCTCAAGGACTGACCGCGCGGCCTCGGCCACCTCCCCGCCCAGCGCGCCCTCGGCGCAGCGGGCGAGCACGGCGTCGGCGACCGGGTGCCCGGTCAGCCAGACGGCCCGGGCGAAGTCGCGGGCGTGCGGCGCGTACCGCTCCCCGTCCTCGACCGGGAGCGGCAGACCCGCGTCGAGCAGGAGCGCGTAGTCGTCCAGCACCACCCACGCCGCCTGGTGGGAGGTGGGCGGCTCGGGCGCGGCACCGAGCAGGCGGCGCGCCCAGCCGCCCAGCACCGGGTGGTGGGTGTACAGGCTCAGCATCGGGAACAGGTCCGCCTCCAGCACGGACAGGTGGGCGGCGACCCGGGCACGGCGGCGCCAGGACTCGGGCGCGGCGCCGGCCTCCCAGAGCTGACGGGCCGCGGTGGCGGTGTCGCGGGCGGCGGTCCAGCGTTCGAGCAGCGTCGCGGTGTCCACCGGCCGCCCCTGCTCCACCAGGGCGAGGGCCTCGTCGGCGCTCATCGCCCCGACCGTCGGGGTGAGCGGTACGCGGGCGCCGGAGTGGCGGAGGCGGCCGACCATGAAGTGGTCGCCCAGCGGCGTGGTGCGGAAGCCGGGGCCGTCGCGGGCCACGGCGCCCAGCTCGGCCAGGGTCTCCAGCACGCGCCGTACCGCCTGCTCCGGGTCGGTGCCGTGGTCGCCCAGCACCACGGCGGGCCCGTAGGCGTCCACGACCTCGGCGGGTGTGCGCAGGTCGCCGCAGACGAAGAGGTTGGTGAGTACGAGGAAGGCCGCCATGCCGCGCAGGCGGGTCATGGCCAGCAGCGCGCCCGCCCAGGCGTCGGCGACCGCCCCGGGCTCGCCGTCGGCCCAGGCCCGCGCGGTGGGACCGGGCAGGACCCGGGTGTAGGTGGTGCGCAGCAGTCCGGCGTCGCGGGCGATGGCGAACAGCTCGCGGACCCGGTCGGGGTCCAGGTCCAGCGCGGCGGCGGCCTCCTCGGTGTCGGCGGCGGTGAGGGCGTCGTCGTCGCGGTCGGGGTCCAGGTCGAGCCCGCGGTCGGCCCAGACCGTGAGCCGGGCCGCGTCGGCCAGGACGGCGCACGAGCGCGCCGCCGCGTCGAGGTCGCCGGGCCGGGTGCGCAGGACGGGGCGCAGCGGCTCGGGCTCCCCGTCCTCGCCGGCGCCGAGCCGGTGCAGCAAAGGGAGCGCTCCCTCCTCGACGGGGTCGGGGCGGTGCGCGGGGCCGTCAGGCTCGGAGCTGTCGGGCTCGGGGCCGCCGGGCTCCAGGTCGACGGTGGCGATGGCCGAGCGCAGGCGGCGCGGACTCTCGGTGCACACCAGCTGGCCGGTGTCGACCAGGAAGTCGCACCAGGTCAGCCAGGCGGGGCGCAGGTCACCGGACACGCCCGTCCAGTGCTGGACGGTCCGGGCGATGTCGTCGACGTCGCTGACCGACCAGTCCATCGGGTCGGGGGAGCCGGCGTCGAGGTGGGCCGTCAGGAGGAAGAGGAGGGCGTCGGGGTCCGGGGCGAGCGGCGGATCGAGGGCGCGGGCCCAGTCGAGGCAGTCGTGCACGACGGAAAAGATGCGCTCAGTCATTGTCTCATCACCGAATGTGAGTCGCAGATGTCGCATCAGCGTAACCCCGCCCGGTCCTCCTCCGTGGCCGAACGCCGAAATCGTTCGGGTTCGCCCCCGGGGCCGCCCGGCGCGGACCCGGGCCCGCCGCCGTCGCCGGGTGCGCCCCGGGCCCCGGGCGGAGTCCTTCGCGAGTCCGCCGCCCGCGCCCGAGCGGGCGCCTCCGGCGGGTGCGCCCGCCCTCGGCGAGGGCCGCACCGCTCGTGCAGGTGAGGAGGGGCGCCGCGTTTTCGAGAGGCGTTCCACGGGCGCTGACAACGGTGGCGGAAAGGCTCGACAAACGCCGGGAGAACGCGTTTACCCGTTTCCCGGAATCGTCGCGAGTGACAGCTCGACGGAGAATCGAACCATAGTTCGGGTGACCGAAACCGGCCACCGCGTCAACGCCGCGGGCGTTTGGTCCGCGCTTGGGCGGAAACACCGGGGAGGCGGACGGTGTGGTCCGTCCGGCCACGGTGTCTGCCGAGGACAGGTCACTCGTACCACCGCGCCCGCAGGTCCGACCCGCGAGTGAGATTGGCCGGTGTCCGGGACGAGAACATAGGTCATGCACGACCGCGCGATCGCGCGTGCTCCCCTTCCCCAGGAGGTCACCGGCGTGGCAGCGAGCGCCCGAGAGCGAAGCCCCGACCACTGGCCGACCGAACTCGACGTCCGGGACCTGCTCGCCCAGGGATGGCGGCCCACTCCCTTTCACGAGTACGTCCTGAAGATCCACAGCCGCTGCAATCTCGCCTGCGACTACTGCTACATGTACGAAATGGCCGACCAGGGCTGGCGAAGACAGCCGCGGCGCATGGCCGTACCCACGGTCGAACGCGTCGCGGAACGCATCGCCGAACACGCCCGCGCGCACGGGCGCTCCCGGGTCGAGATCGTCCTGCACGGCGGGGAACCGCTCCTGGTCGGCCACGGCCACCTGCGCACGACCGCACAACTGCTGCGCAAGGCCACCGAACCCGACGTGCTCGCCGCCCTGAGCATCCAGACCAACGGCGTCCTCATCGACGACCAGTACCTCGACCTCTTCGACGAACTGGGCATCCGGGTGGGCGTCAGCATCGACGGCGCCGAGCGCGACCACGACCGCCACCGCCGCCGCGCCAACGGCCGCGGGACCCACGCCGAGGTCGACGCCGGACTCCGCCTGCTCACCGCGCCCCCGTACCGCCACCTGTTCTCCGGCCTGCTGGCCACCATCGACCTGGAGTCCGACCCGGTCGGCACCTACGAGGCCCTGCTCGCCTACGACCCGCCCGGCATCGCCTTCCTGCTGCCGCACGGCAACTGGGAGGCCCCGCCCCCCGGCTGGGACCCCGAGGGGCGCGGCTACGGCGACTGGCTCATCGCGCTCTTCGACCGCTGGTACCACGCGCCCCGGCGGGAGACCGACATCCGGATGTTCCACGACATCATCCGGATGCTCCTGGGCAGCCACTCGCGCACCGAGAGCATCGGGCTGTCCCCGGCCGCGCTCGTGGTCGTGGAGACCGACGGCAGCATCGAACAGGTCGACAGCCTCAAGTCCGCCTACGAGGGCGCCGCCGGCACCCGCCTGCACACCTTCACCCACCCCTTCGACGACGCCCTGTACCTGCCCTCGACGGCGGCGCGGCAGATCGGCGCGCGGGCCCTGGCGCCGGAGTGCCGGGCCTGCCCCGTGCACACGGTGTGCGGCGCGGGCCTCTACCCCCACCGCTACCGGGCCGGGACGGGATTCCGGAACCCGTCGGTGTACTGCCAGGACCTGTACCGCCTCATCACCCACGTCCACCGGGCCGTCGCCGCGGACGTGGCCCGCATCCGGGAGGAACTGTGACCGCAGCGGCCGTGCCGATCAGTCGACCGGTGCCGGGGCCGGTCTTCGACGCCCTGGCCCGGGGCGCGGGGGGCGCCACCGCCGCCCGCTACCTGCGCGAGGCCGAGTACGGCAAGCACCTGCTGCTCGTGCGCCAGGTCGTGGACCACGCGCGGGCACGGGAGCACCCCCTGGCGGAGCGGGCCGGGGCGGCCTACGAACTGCTCATGCGCGCCGAGGAGGCGGCCCCCGACGCCGTGGCGCGCCTCCTGCGCCATCCGACCGTGGGGGTGTGGGCCCGGCGCACCGTCCTGGCCCTGGGCGGCCACCGCGACGAGGAGCCCCGGGTGGCGGCTATGTCGGCCCTGGCGGCCTCCGCGGCCGCCCGCTCGGGCATCGCGGCCCGCCTGCGGGTTCCCCTGTACGGGCCCACCGCGCCCCTGCCGGGCCTCGGACGCGCGCTGCTGCGGCCGGGCGCCGACGGCGAGGAGGCGGTGTTCGAGTCCGGCGCCGACGGCGCCGGACTCTCCCTCGGCCGCACGGCCGTGCGGGTACCGGACGACCCGCACGAGGACGCCGAGGGCTGGCACGCGCTGCGCCGGATGGCGGCCGAGCACCGGGGCCGCCGCCTGGAGCTGCTCCTGGACGACCAGGAGGCCGACCGCATGCCGGGGGCGAGGGTGGCCGAGTCCCGCCTGGAGGGCGAGCGGGTGGAGCACTGGCGCGCCGTGCTCCGCCGGGCGTGGGCGCTCCTGGTCGACCACCACTGGACGATCGCCGAGGAGACCCCGGAGACCGTCTTCACGATGACCCCGATCACCACCTCCAGCGGCGCGTACTGCAGCGCCACGGCCAAGCACTGCTTCGGCAACCTGGGCCTGTCCACCCCGCTCGACCCGGTCTCGCTCGCGCTCACCTTCGCCCACGAGGTCCAGCACGCCAAGCTGACGGCGCTCCTGGACGTGGTGGACCTGTCGCTGCCCGACGACGGGCCGCGCTTCTACGCCCCCTGGCGCCTGGACGCCCGGCCGATGAGCGGCCTGATCCAGGGCGTGTACGCCCATCTGGGCGTGGCGGGGTTCTGGCGCCGGCAGCGGCACGTCTCCACGGGAGAGGCGGCCGCGCTGGCGCAGACCGAGTTCGCGCACTGGGGGCGCTCCTCGGTGGACGCGGGCCGGACCGTGCTGGCCTCACGGATGCTCACTCCGGCGGGCGAGCGGTTCCTGTCCGCGACCCAGGCCACCCTGCTCGGCTGGCAGGACGAACCGGTGCCCGCCGCCGCCCTGGAGAGGGCCGAGGCCGCCGCGCGCCGGCACCGCGCGCGGTGGCGCGAACACAACCCCGGCCTGTGAGGTGAGGTCCCCCCGCCCCGACCGTGTCCTCCGTCCCGACCGTCCCGTCCGTGCAACGTGCCCCGCACGTCCTACCTCGCACCGCGCGCCTCGCACAGGAGAGCGTCACCGCGTCCCGTGCCCGGACGAGGCGTCCACCACCACGCGAGGCGTTCTCGACGGACCCGAGCCGTTCCGGGCCGAGTCGGTCACAGCAGGGGCGGGTCGAAGTCGTAGACGAGCCGGTTCCCCTGGAGCGCGGACTGGCTGAGCGGGTGCTCACGGCCCAGGACACGGGAGAACGCCGGCAGGATGCGGCTGCTCAGCTCATCGGCCTCCTCCGACTCCTCCGCGCGCAGGTCCAGGCACAGGTTGGCCGCGCACGTCAGGGACAGCGGGTGCTCCTCACCCAGCAGGGCGTGGGTCCGGCGCAGGTTGCCGCGCCCGAGCCGCACCGCGTTCTTGGTCTCGCCCAGCGCCGCGAGGTCGCTGGCCAGGTTGATGGCCACCCCCAGCGTGTAGTGGTGGTCGCGGCCCAGCCTCTCGTCCAGGGCGGCCAGCGCCGCCTCGTCGATCTCGCGCGCCCGGGCGGGGTTGCCGAGGATCCGGTGCAGCAGGGCGACGTTGCTGCTGCAGCCGAAGTTGTAGGGGTGCTGGGGGCCGTACACCTTCTCGTAGCGCCGGTAGGTGTCCTCGGCCAGGGCCATGGCCTCGTTCGGCTCACCGCGCATCCGCAGGACGTTGGCCAGGCACATGGCGGCCGCGATGGTCTCCGGGTGGTTGAGCGTGTACCGGTTGAGGTAGCGCGAGTGCACGTCCTGGACCAGGTCGAAGGCCTCGTCGATCTCGCCCGCCATCCGCCGGGAGATGGCCAGGGTCAGCTGCACGCTCAGCGTCCTGGGGTGGTCCCGCTGGATCTTCTCCTGACCGAAGGCCAGGCAGTCCTCTCCCAGGTCGCACGCCTCGGTGTAGTCGCCGGAGAGGCGCACCGCCTGGGCCATGCCGCTCTGGTAGTTGAGCAGGGTGGCCGGCGGCGTGCCCCCCGGCGAGCGCCGGGCCATCATGTAGGCGCGCTCGTGCAGCCGCCGGGCACCGGCGAAGTCGCTGGTCAGCATGTAGCTGATGCCGAGGTTGTGGGCCGCGCGCAGGGTGTTGGGCGCCTCGGGCCCCAGGGTCTCCTCGTGCAGGCGCAGGGTCTCCTCGTCGGTCGCCCTGGCCTCGTGGAAGTCGCCCCGCGCCCGCAGGTCGGCGCCGATGCCCATGTGCAGCGACAGGGTGTCGCTGTGCGTGGGGCCGAGCACCTCGCGCATCCTCGGCAGCAGCGCCCGGTCCATCTCGCGCACCCTGGGGTACTGGCCCAGGTCGCGCAGGATGTTGGCGTGGGTGCGCTGGGCCTGAAGCGTGTACGGGTCGTGCGGGCCCGACACCTCCGTCCAGCGCGCGATGAACTCCGCCGCCAGCGTCTGGGCGCTGTCCAGGTCGCCGGCGCCGTGCAGGTACCGCAGGACGTTGACCACGAACCGGCGGGCGGCGGGCTCGGTGCTCTCGGCGATCCCGGTGCTGCGCAGGTGCGGGAGCAGTTCGGCGTAGCGCTCCTCGTCCTCGGCCGCGCTCATCAGGGCCCACACCTCCGCGCGGACCGTCTGGTGCTCGTCGGCGGGGATGTCGTCGCGCACCAGGGCCTGGATGAGTCGGTGGACCTGGATGGTGCGGTTGGCGTCGAGCCGGATCAGGGCGTAGCGGCCCAGTTGCGCGATGGCCCGTCCCAACCGGATCGGGTCGGCCATGAGCTCGGCCATCTCCGGGCGGATCCGCCCGGTGTCGGTGGGGAAGAAGATGTCCCGGGGGATGGGCTCGGGGCTGAAGAACGCGCAGCAGCGCAGCAGGTCCATCGCCTCGGGCAGGTCCTCCTCCAGTTTGGCGACCGACAGCCGCCAGGCCGCGGCCATGGAGGCCGGGTACTCCGGCGGCTTGCCCTCGCCCATCAGGGAGGTGGGCTGCTCCTTGAGCAGCCTCAGGTACTCCTGCACCGACATCCCGGTCTCGGCCTGGAGCGCGCCCGCCTGCTCCAGGGCCAGGGGCAGGTGCCCGAGGGCGTCCGCGAGCCTGGCGGCCTGGGCCGTGGTGATGGGGCGGCCGATCCGCCGGCGCAGGAACTCCTCGCTCTCGTGGGGCGTGAACTCCTCCAGGGACACGGCCTCGGCGACCCCCTGCCACCGGTGGTTGCGGGAGGTGATCAGCACGTGCCCCGGGCCCTGCGGGATGATGTCCTTCAGGTCCTCCGGCTCGTCGGCGTTGTCGAAGACCAGCAGCCACCGCGAGTACGGTTCGCCCCTGCGCAGGGCGTTCAGGACGCTGCCGGCGGCCTCGTCGATACCGACCTCGTTGGGCCCCGGCAGGCTCAGGTGCGGCGCCAGGTGGGCCAGCGAGGAGCGGACCAGGCCGGGCTGGTCGGCCATGATCCACCACACCACGTCGTAGTCGCCGCGGTACCGGTGGGCGTACTCCACGGCGATGAGGGTCTTGCCCACCCCGCCGTAGCCGTGCAGGGCGTGCGGCAGGACGGCCGTCACCGTGCTGTTCAGCGTGGCGTTGAGCTGTTCCAGGTGGGCGGCGCGCCCGGTGAAGTTCTTGTTGCGCGACGGCACCCTGCCCCAGACCGAGGGGAGCGGACCCAGAGTCGGGTTGGACGGCTTCGGAAGGGGCACGCTATTCCTCCTGTTTCACACTGTCCCCACCAGCTCCATTTTTTCCGAGCTGTGAGGAGCGTGTCGAGGTCTCCGTTGATTCTCGGTCTGCGGACGGTCGAGGGATATTCAGGGTAGGTGATCATGGTTAGCGGAGGACAGGCGTGGTAAGAACTTTTCAGGATGGCCGCCGCGAATGCGAACGGCGCGGAGATCCGCTTCACGACCGCTCTCCAGGTGTTGGACGGGCGGACCGGAGAGAGAGGACGGACGATCGTGCGAGAAGGCGTCGGTGACACGCTGTTGGTGGAGGTCGCGGGCCTTTCCCTGAAGC
The DNA here is from genome assembly GCF_001279585.1 of Nocardiopsis sp. NRRL B-16309. Taxonomy (GTDB): domain Bacteria; phylum Actinomycetota; class Actinomycetes; order Streptosporangiales; family Streptosporangiaceae; genus Nocardiopsis. The sequence goes on from NZ_LGEC01000038.1 coordinate 91,793, forward strand.
AGCTCCAGGGCCTGGGCGAGTCCGCCATCGAGGTGACGCTGCGCGACATCCTCGACCCCGCGAACGCCGACATGGAGTTCCTGGCCGACTTCGACAGCGGATACTGACCGATCGTGGAACCGGCGGCGGTTCCGGTCCCGTCCGGCCTCCGTCGGCTTCACCCGGAAACGACAGGTCACTGGCGACAGGGCTAGAGAAGTGTGGTGACCGCTCGCGGCCCCCGGTTTTTCGTGGCACCATGGGCACCATTGTTTCGCGTCGGTACTGCCACCATTCTCGCTGGCCGGGAGCTGTTTCATGTTACGAATCTCGGACGGGCGCGTTTCTCCCGGCAACCCCTTCGTGGGCGCTCGTCCCTTCGGTGAACGCGACCGCCACCTGTTCTTCGGCCGCACCGAGGAGACCGGGGCCCTGCTCAGGGCGTGGCGCGGCTCACGCCTGACGGTCCTGCACGGCGAGTGCGGGGTCGGCAAGAGCTCCCTGCTCCGGGCCGCCCTGGTCCCCGCGCTCACCGACCTGGGCGCCCGCGTCCTGCCCGTGGGCACCCTGTGCTTCGACCCCGCCTTCCCCTCCGCGGTCCTGCCCGAGCAGAACCCCTACACCCGCGCGCTGGTCGCCGCCTGGGACCCCGTCGCCTTCCCCAGCCACAGCCCCGGGACGTCGATCGCCGACTTCCTGCGCTCCCGCGCCCCGACCGACCGCCGCGGAGGGCCCCGGCCCCTGTTCGCCGCCCTGGACCAGACCGAGACGCTCATGCGGGGGGACCGGCCCGGCCGCCGGCGGTTCATGGAGGAACTCCTGTCCGCCGCCGAGACCGCGCCCGGACTGCGCCTCCTGGTCACCACGCGCACCGACCACCTCGACGGGCTGCGCCGCCTCATCGACAAGTACGAACTGGACCACGTCGAGGTCCCCCTGCGACCGCTGGACCCCGACGCCGCGGCCGAGGCCGCCCGCGGCACCCTGGCCGTCGCCGGGACGCGCTACGGGCCCGGCGCGGCCGACCGGCTGGTCCGGGCCGCGCTCGCCCCCGACCCGGCGGGGGACCCCGCCGCCGGGCCCGAGGGCGGTGTCGACCCCGCCCTGTTCCAGGTCCTCGGACGGATCCTGTGCGAGCACGGGCCCGGCGGAGCCGAGGAGTTCGATGTCGACGCACCGCTGTCCGCCTTCCTCGTCCGGGTGGTGCACGAGGTCGCGGCCGAGCACCTGGTGCCGCCCGACGTCCCCCACGCCTGGCTCCGCCGTGTGGTCGTGGCGGGCGACGAGGGCGTGGACGTGCCCGACCGCGCCCACCGCGGCGAGGCCCTCACCCGCGGCCTGGCCCACAGCCTCCAGGACCGGCACCTGGTGACCGCCGGGGGCGACGGCTACGTGCTGCGCCACCCGCGTCTGGCCCGGCCGCTGATGGCGCTGTTCTCCCAGGCCGGACAGGCGATGCCGCCGTGGTCCCTCGACGAACTGCTGGGGCTCGCGCGCCGGGCGTACACCCGCGGCGAGCACGGCCTGGCACGGGAGCACACCCGGCGGGCCCTGCGCTCCGGGCCGCGCGCGTCCCCCCGGACCCGGGCGCTGCTGACCTCGCTCCTGGGCGACCTGGCCTTCGGCCGCGGCGACCACGAGGCGGCGGCCGGACACTACGCCGAGGCCGCCGTCCTGTTCGAGACCCAAGGGGACGGCGCCGCCGTCGCCCGTGCCCTGGTCGCCCAGGCCCGCAGCCACCTCGGCGCGGGCCACCGGTCGCAGGCCCTGGGCGGCCTGACCGCGGCCGCCAACCGGGTGCACGGCGACCCGAGCCTGAGCACCGGGATCGGACAGGCCCTCTGGCGGGCCGGGCAGGGCGCGCTGGCCCGCGAGGTGCTGGACGGGGTGTTCGTCGGCGCGGGTGCCACGAGCGAGGCCAGACGCACGCGCGCCGAGGTGATCGCGGCGAACGGAAGGGGTTGAGGGCCGCTGATGGAGGTCGTACTGGTCGCGCTGGTGACCGGAGTGAGCGCCTTGGGCGCCAGTTTCCTGACCGGGTTCTGGACCTACCGGACCGCGCAGTGGCGGGGCCGGCACGAGCAGCGGTTGGAGGAGGACCGCCGCCGGTTCGCGCAGGACGAGGAGTTCACCCGCCAGGTGCGCGACCGCTTCGAGCAGGCGGGCCGGTCCGTGCTCCAGTTGGGCGTGACCGTCCGCGTCCTCGCGCACGTGCGCGCCTCGGGGGCGCACGGCGGTGCCGACGCCGAACTGGCCGTGCTGCTGCGCCAGGCCCGCCAGGACGCGGTGGAGGCGGGCGTGGCCGTCGAACGCCTGCGCGGGGTGGTCCGGCCGCAGGACCGCGAGCTGGTCGAGGACCTGCGCGAGGCCACCGACCGCGCGTTCATTCACGGCCAGACGGCCACAGGTCCCGAGGCGGAGGCGGCGCGGGTGCAGCGGGAGCTGGACTCCCGGCTCCGGCAGATCGAGGAGACCCTGTTCCCCGTCCTGGCGGTGTCGTGGGACGAGCAGGGCGGCGGGGCCGTCGAAGCCGTCGACGGAGCGACCCCGGAACGAGCGTCGCCGCCGTGAACACCGCCGCCAGCACGGCGATGACCGCGGTCACGGCCAGCGTCGTCGCGCGGATGCCGACGCCCTCCAGCAGGTAGCCGCCCGCCAGGACCCCGACGGGCAGCGCCCCGCCGCTGAAGAAGCGCAGGGTGCCGGTCACCCGGCCCAGCAGCTCGGGCGGCAGGTGCGTGGTGTGGTAGGTCAGCACGGTCACGTTCAGATGGGCGCCCACGAAGCCCACTCCGCTCCACGTCACGGGCAGGAGCACCAGGAGCCAGGCCACGTCGGCGTGGTCGGCGAAGGCCAACAGGGCGGTGACGCCCGTCCACGCCCACAGGCACAGGGTGACCATCGTGCCGGGCCGGTTGCGGCTCACCAGCAGCGGAGCGAGGGCGGAGCCGAGCAGGCCGCCCGCCCCGCTGGCGGCCAGGACCACCCCGAGCAGGAAGGTCGACAGGCCCTCCTGGGTGCCCAGGGTGAGGATCACCAGCCAGATCATCTGGAAGAGGGCGTTGGTGACCGTGGCCGCCACCGTCGTCAGCAGCAGGAAGCGGTCGCGTCCCAGGTGGCCGAACCCCCGGGACAGGTCGGTGAGCAGCCGGACCCCCGTGGCGGCCGGGCGCGCGGGCCGGATCCGGGGCAGGCGCAGGGCCAGCCACAGCGACGCCGCCGAGAGCACGGCGTCGCACAGCGCGGGCAGGCCGCCCGCCACCGCGAACAGGCCGCCGCCCAGCGGGCGCCCCGCGAGCTGGGTGGCGTGCGTGCGGGCCTCGTTCTTGGCCGCCGCGCCCGTCAGTTCGCCGCGGGGCACGAGGTAGGGCACGGCCGTGGTGGCGGCGGTGGAGTGGCAGGTGGCGCACACGCTGTGGACGGCCGCGGCGACGCCGAGCAGGGCCACGGGGGCGTCCAGGAGCAGCACGGGGCCCACCAGACCAACGACGCACACGATGCGCACCACGTGGCCGGCGACCATGACGGCTCGGGGGTCGCGGCGGTCGACCAGCACGCCGATCGGGATGTGCAGCAGGGTGCGCGGCACCATGCCCATGGCGGCGATCCACCCCGCGGTGACCGGCGAGCCGGTCTGGTGCAGGGCCAGGAGCGGGAACGCCAGGCCGAGGGTGACGTAGCCGAGGCCGGACAGGGCGCTGCCGGCCCACAGCAGGCCGAAGTCGCGCCGCCAGGGCCGAGCGGCCTGCCGCGCGGTACCGTTCACCACCGCGAACGGGAGGGGCGGGAACGGCGGTGCTCCTCGGGGTGCGTCACGGGCTCTGGTTCTCGCTCCGGCCGTCGGGTGATCAGAGAAGGGCCCGATGCGCGGGGCGGCGTGGATGCGGTGCCGTGCCCCGCGAGTGCCGGTGTGGTGGTCCCATGGCCGCGGTGGCTCCGCCAGGCGGGTCACGCCTGGCGCGAGCGGGCAGGGCACATGCTATCGGTTGTGGAACGGCGGCCGTACGCCCGAATTCCGGGCGGGTCCGGGGCATACGCCAGCAAAAGGTGTGTCTTGCGCGGCGGTTTGTTCCTCCGTGTCGCGCTATGAGCCGTTCGTCGCGATGCGCGTCAGCGTGTGGGCCTCGGTCGGATCGGCGCACTCCCAGCGCCGGACCATGCGCTCGACCACGGCCGCCGGGACGGGGTTCTCCCGCCGGTCCAGCCGCGCGCGCAGTACGTCGGGCGGGGACTCCAGGGCGACGATCTCCACCCGGGCGCGGTAGGCGGCGGTCAGGTCCACGCACTGGGAGCGCAGCGAGCGCGAGACGTTCGTGGCGTTCCACACGAACGACCGCCCCGCCCGCAGGTGCTCACGGGCCCGCGCGAACGCGGCCGCGGCGACCGGCCGCTGGTCGGCGGTCGGCCGCACGCCCAGTTCGGCGCGCAGCGCGTCCAGGCTCACCACCGGCGTCCCGCCGCGGTGGCGGCCGATCCAGGTGTCCTTGCCCGCGCCCGGCAGCCCCGACATGACCGTCACCGTCCCCCGGGTGTCGTCGTAGGCGGCGTAGTCGGGGTCGCGGTCGGGCGTGCGGAACCACTGGAAGCGGGCGTGGTCGGAGGGGAAGTCGCGCGGCCCCTCCAGGCAGCGCTGCTCGGCGCAGTACTCCTCGTAGAGCGCGACGTTCTCCAGCACCTCGGCGGTGTCCCCGCAGTGCCTGCCCAGGATGTCGGCGGTGGCCAGCAGCACCAGGTCGTCGTTGCGTGCCAACAGGCTCACCCGGAACGCGATCTGGCGCAGGTCCGGGCGCTCCAGCGCCCAGAACGGCACCTGGTGGTGGCGGACCAGGGCGGCCACGTGCTCCCGCCACTCCACGGGGGCGCCCGCCCGCCACAGCAACCGCCGGGCCAGCAGGTCGCCGCGCCGGGAGTGGCCGTGCGCGGTCACCCGCCCGTCCTCGTCACGGCGGGTGCACTGGGGTTTGGCGGAGTCGTGCAGGAGCACGGCCGCGAAGAGCCGCACGCGCTCGGCCTCGGGCCGGTTCCGCCACCCGGGCAGGCCGGCCAGTGCCTCGCACGCCATCCGGGTGTGCGTCTCCACGTCGCCCTCGGCGTGGTGCACGGGGTCCTGCTCCACCCCGGCCAGGTCGCGCACCCAGGCGAACGCCTCCCGGACCCGGGCCCAGTCCAGGTCCCAGGCCGGCGGCGCCGGGCACAGCTCAGCGAACGTCCGCATAGAGCACCTCCGGGTCGGCCAGCGCGTTGGCGATCAGCGGCCGGTCGAGCCAGTGCGTGCCCGAGTCCAGGACGGCCGTGGTGAACTCGCGGCGCACCCACTTGTAGCGGTCCACGGTGTGGTCGCCGTCCTCGACCTTGACGTAGAGGCCCTCCATGAGGTCGGAACCGTCGCTCTCGGCCAGGGACCGGGCGGGGTCGGCCCCGGCGGCGGCCGCCGCCGCGGCGAGGGCCCCGCGCCAGTCGGGCGTGCGGGCCGTGGAGGGCCCCACCAGGGCGGTGAGGTCGGCCAGCGAGTCCAGCGGGCCCGAGCGCAGGACCGGGACCGACACCACCGGCGTGCCCTCCAGCAGCTCCCGGCGCCGGGGCGTGGACAGGAACACGTCCTCGCGGGTGTCCAGCACGTCGAACTCGCAGAAGTAGTGCGGCAGCGCGTCGTAGAAGACGGTGTGCTTGGCGTAGAGCCACTCCCCGTACAGGACGTAGCGCTCGCCCAGGCGCGGCCACAACCGCGGCGCGACGGAGGCCGCCCACGCCTTGAGCGGCGCGAACTGCCGCTCGCGCGGCCCACCGGACAGGTAGTGCCCCCGGCTCTGCAACCGCAGCTCTCCGCCCGGCCCGAAGCTGATCCCGGTGTTGGCTCCGTCCAACTTCTCCTCCACCACCAGGTGGCGCCCGGCCAGCGCGTCGAAGGGCTCGGCGGACAGGTCGCCGTCACCCGGTTGGAGGCGAGACCCCCGGATGTGGCGGGTGCGAGGGTACTTGCGGAGCATGCCCCTGGTTGTACACACCCGCGCGGTGCCGCGGCCACTGGTTTTCCGGCGCTGCGGAAAGGACGCCGGTGACGGGGCCCCACGGGGGAATCCGCGCCGCGGGTGCGCGGGCCGTCCGCGCGCGGACGGGCCGTCCGCCGTCCCGGTCGCCGCCCGGGGCCCGAACGTGTGGCCCAGGCGCGTGTCCGGGGCCGGCTCAGCGGTCGCGGACGGGGCGCCGGGAGTCCAGCGACGCGGCGTCGGCCGCGGCGCGCCCCTCGTCCCAGCCGTCGGCGTCGGAGGGCCCGCGCACCCGCGAGTAGGTCAGCTCCCCGAACGCCTCGGCCACGGCCTCCTCCACCCGCCGCTCACGCTCGGCGAACACCGGCACCAGGTCGGTGCCGGTCTCGGCGGCGGCCGACGCCTCGGCCGCCCGAGCCGAGGACACCAGGCGCTCGCCCACCCGCGCGGCGAAGGCCGACACGAACGACTCGCGGTAGGACCGCCCCGCCGCCCGGCCGGACCGGTCGCGGACCGACCCCTGGGCGCGCATCGCCGACTCCAGCTGCACCAGCAGCGACGTGAACATCACCTCGACCGCCGCCAGGTCGCCCTCGAAACCCATGACCGTGCACAGCCCCAGCGCGCCGTCCCACACCGCACGGCAGTGGTTGGCCTCGGCGACCTCGTGCAGCAGGACCGCCTTGTACTCGTCGTAGGGGGCCTCCACCGGCAGCCGCCGGGCCGCCGCCGCGGGCGACGACCCGGGCTCGGCGTCCAGCAGCGCGCGGTCGATGCTGTGCCGCGCCATGAGCTCCTGGGCCCGCGCGCTCAGCGCCTCGGCCTCACTGGGGAACTCCGTCGACTCGGCCTTGGCCAGCAGGGCCCGCACCCGCGCCAGCTTGCCCTGGTCGACCCCCGCGGCCCGGTGCGAGGCCGCCGCGCTCCCCGGCCGGTAGGCGCCCGGTACCGGGCCCAGCCGACGCAGGGGCGGCAGCACGCGCAGGTCGGCGAGCAGCCGCAGGGCGGCCTCCACCACCTCGAACCGCAGCAGACCGTACTCGGCGCCCGCCCACGCGAGGTAGTCCTCGGGGGCCTCGAACGGAGCGCGCGACCCCAGCTCCCGCACCTGCTCGCTCCAGCGCGGGTCGACGGTGGCGGGCGCGTACCGGGCCAGATCGGCGGTGACCGCGTCGGCGCACATCGACGCCGCCACCGGTCCCCGCGCCCGGCGGACCTGGCGGACCGCCTCGGCGGGCTGCCAGCCCCGCGACCACGCACCCGTCACCGCCTGGAGCAGGGCGTCCGTGAGCGCGCCGGCGCACGCCGCCGCCCAGGCGTCGGACTCTGCGTCGGCCAGCCGCGCCGCGGCCAGGTCGAGGCCGTCGCCCCCGCGGCCCAGGACCAGCGCGTCGACGGCGCCGGCCGCGATCTCGGCGGGGGTGTCGGCCGGCGCGGGCCCGGGCCAGGGCTCGACCTCCGGGACGGCACGGCGACGACCGGTCCGCTTCCTGCTGCCCACGGCGCCCCTTTCGGAATTCGGTCGTGAAAGCCGACAGGCCATGGTACCGACCGATGCGCACGTAATGGACCCGGCAAGGGAGCGGAAAGGCCGGGGGCAAAGGGGAAAGCGGCGCGAATGGCGCGGACCGGGAGCGCCCGGTCCGGAGGGTGGCCGACCTGCGCGGTCGAGGGGCGGAGTGTGTCCCCCTGGCCGGGGTGCGCCGTTTTCCCGCCTTGGCCCGGGGTCGAACTCCGCGCCCCACGCGGAAAGGTGCCGCTATCGTCCCGGAAGCATCCCGGAAACATCAGCGGCATAGCGTCGGCAGGCATCACGTAGCCACTGAGGAGTCTCCATGCACCAGGGAACCGACGCCACCGGCCAGGGCGACGACGACCCGCGCGGAGCCGTGACAGCACGGTGCCCGGTCCGCCACGGCGGACCCCTGCCCCTGCACGAGGGCGCCGGAACCGACGTTCCCTGGTCGCGGCTGCGCGAGACCTACGGCGGCCTGGCCCCGGTCGAGATCAGCCCGGGCGTCCCCGGGTGGCTGCTGCTCGGCTACAAGGAGAACCTCCAGGTCCTGCGCGACCAGACCTACTTCTCCGCCGACCCGCGCCCCTGGAGCCCCGGCGGTCGGGCACCGGCGCGCAGCGGCGCCCTGTCCCACGACGGCGAGGAGCACCAGCGGCTGCGCGTGCCCATCGTCGACGCCCTCGCCCAGGTGGGTACCGCCCAGCTGGTCCCGGTGGTCGAGCGCGCCGCCGTCCGCCTCGTCGGCGCGGTGTCCGCCGAGGGCAAGGCTGACCTCATCGGACAGTACGCCGCCCCGCTGCCCGCGCTCGTCCTCAACGAGCTCTTCGGCCTGCCCGACTCCTACGGGCAGCTGCTGGCCGACCTCACCGACCGGCTGTGGAGCGGCGACCCCGACCGCGCCGAACCCGCCGCCCTGGCGATCCGCGCTTACTTCACCGGGCTGGTCGCCCGCAAGCGCGCCGAACCGGGCCAGGACCTCACCAGCACGCTCCTGGAGCACCGGCACGCCCTCACCGACGACGAGGCGGTGGAGGCGCTGTCCCTGCTGTGGGAGACCGGGCACGAGCCCACCACCCACCTCATCGGCAACGCCCTGCTCAGGCTCCTGGAGGACCCGGCCGTGTGGACCTCCTACCTCGGGGGCACCCTCACCCCGGAGGACTTCCTCGACTACGTCATGTGGACCGACGCGCCGCTGCGGATGCTGGCCGGGCGCTACTCGACCATGGACATCCGCTTCTCGGGAGCCCGGATCCGCCGGGGCGAGCCGATGCTCCTCGGATTCTCCGCCGCGCACGCCGACCAGTCCGCGGTCCGCGGCGGCGACGACCCCGGTGCGCTGACCGGGAACCGCTCCCACCTGGCCTGGGGCGCCGGAGCCCACCGCTGCCCCGCCACGTCCTTCACCCGCGAACTGGTGCGCACCGCCATCGACATCGCCGTCGACCGACTGCGGGGGATGGTCCTGGCCGTGGAGGCCGAGGAGCTGCGCCGACGCGACTCGATGGCGGTCAACGGGCTGACGGCACTCCCGGTGTGGTTCACCGCGACGGGGGAGAAGGCCCAGGAGGCGGCCGCGCCCGTCCGGGAGGCGCCCCGGACGCGCTGGGTCCGCCGCAGGCGCACACCGCCGTCGCAGGGCGCCCGCTACCAGGCGCCGCTGGCCAAGGCGGCGGAGGAGGGCCCGGCGGTCGCGCGCAGGTCCGGTCCCGCGTCGTCGGCGAGGAAGGCGCCGCCCGCGCTGGGCGCCCGCTACCAGGCGCCCTTCGCCCGGCAGGAACCGGAACCCGACTCCCTGGAGCGGCTCCTGAGCACCTGGCGGGGCCGCGCCTGACGGTGCCGCCGCCGAGACGGCGCCCGATCTGGGAGAGCGGTGGCCCGGTCGTGTCGTCGTACTCCCTGGCGTCCTCCCGCCGCCCACACGGAGGCGGCGGGTGACCGCACTTGACCGTGGCGCCGTCCGACGGCCTGATGCGGGAGAGCGGCGGCGCGAAGGTGTCGTGGCGATTCCCTGCCTCGCGCCATCACGCGACCGCGCCTGTCCGTGCAGGCCTCCTACAGCGCCGGACCTGGGAGGGTGGTGGCCCGGTCGTGTCGCCGTACTCCCTGGCGTCCTCCCGCCGCCCACACGGAGGCGGCGGGTGACCGCACCGCCGCGCTACTCCACGAGAAGGACCTCCAGGGTCCGGGGGCCGTGGACGCCCTCGACCCGGTTCAGCTCGATATCGCTCGTGGCCGAGGGTCCGCTGATCCACGTGAGCGGCCGGGCCGGGTCCAGCCGCCGGACCCCCTGCGGGACCCCGTCCACGACCTGGTCCGCGCGCACCACGCACAGGTGGTAGTCCGGTACCAGCGTGATGGCCCGCCTGCCCTGGTCCGGGCCGCCGTCCAGGACGATCGTGCCCGTCTCGGCGATCGCGACCGCGCACGCGGTGACCACCCCGTCGACGGAGTCCAGCTCGCGCAGCTCCAGCGGCCGGTCGCGGCTGTCGGGCCTGCGTACGGCCTCCGTACGCGAGAACCAGTCCGCGTCGATGCCGTCGGGCACCGCGACGGTCGAGGCGCCGCGCCGCTCCAGGGCCGCGGCCACCTCCTCGGCCAGCCGGTCCGCGGGCACCCGGCGCACCAGGGCCTTGTAGTCGCGCAGCCGGTCCTCCAGGACCTCCAGCGCGGCGCCCATACCGTGGCTGTCGGCGTAGGGCCGCTCCACTGGTCGGACCACCGGCTCGTCGGCCGGGACGTCGGTGAGGGCGGCCCGGACCCGGGCCAGCACGCGCTCGCGTGAGGTGCTCAACTCTGCCCCTTCTCGTGCTTGTTCCACCACTGGCGGAAGGACTCGGCCGGGACGTCGGGCAGGTCGCGGGTGTCGGTCCAGGCGCCCGCCATGCCCGGCAGGTGGCGCGGCACCAGGTTCCGGGCCGCGCCCGCGGCGCGCTGTGCCGCCTCCAGCGCGTGCGAGGAGCCCAGGACGGCCTCGGCGCCCTTCATCACCGCCTTCTCGCCCAGGTGCCCCGACCCGGCGGCGACCTCCTCGCGCAGGTGGACCAGCACCTCGGGGATGTCGATCGCCACCGGGCAGACCTCGTAGCAGGCCCCGCACAGCGACGACGCGTACGGCAGCGCCTCGTCCACCTCCGACGACATCCCGCGCAGCTGCGGCGTGAGGATCGCGCCGATCGGGCCCGGGTACACCGAGCCGTAGGCGTGCCCGCCCGTGCGCTCGTAGACCGGGCACGTGTTCAGGCACGCCGAGCAGCGGATACAGCGCAGCGCCTGGCGGCCCACGGTGTCGGCCAGCACGTCGGTGCGGCCGTTGTCCAGCAGGACCAGGTGGAACTCCTGCGGGCCGTCGCCGGGCGTCACGCCCGTCCAGGTGGAGGTGTAGGGGTTCATCCGCTCGCCGGTGGAGGAGCGCGGCAGCGTCTGCAGGAACACCTCCAGATCCGCCCAGGTCGGCACGATCTTCTCGATCCCGACCACGGAGATCAGCGTCTCCGGCAGGGTCAGGCACATCCGGCCGTTGCCCTCCGACTCCAGGACCACCAGGGTCCCCGAGTCGGCCACCGCGAAGTTCGCCCCCGAGATGGCGGTGCGGGTGCGCAGGAAGCGCTCGCGCAGGTGGACCCGGGCGGCCTCGGCCAGCGCCCGCGGGTCGTCGGTGAGCCCTTCGGGGGCCGGCACGCCCCACTCGGCCATCTGGGCCAGGAAGGTCTCCCGGATCTGGGCCCGGCCCAGGTGGATGGCGGGCACGAGGATGTGCGAGGGCAGGTCGTCGCCCAGCTGGACGATCAGCTCGGCCAGGTCGGTCTCGTAGGCGGTGATGCCTGCCTCGGCCAGGGCGTTGTTGAGCTCGATCTCCTGGGTGGCCATCGACTTGACCTTGACCACGTCGGTCTCGCCGGTCGCGCGTACGAGCCGGGTGACGATCTCGTTGGCCTCCTCGGCGTCGGCGGCCCAGTGCACGTGGCCGCCCGCGCGCTCGACCGAGGCCTCCAGCTGCTCCAGGTAGTGGTCGAGGTGGCGCAGCGTGTGGCTCTTGATCGCCGCGCCCTCGGAGCGCAGGCGCTCCCAGTCGTCCTCCAGCTCCGTGACGACCGCGCCGCGCTTGTCGCGGATGGTGTGGGTGGCCTTGCGCAGGTTGTGCCGCAGCCGGGAGTCGTTGACCGCGGCGCGCGCGGCCTCGGGGAAGGGCGGGATGCCCAGGAACGTCGCGCTCATCGGAGGGCGCCCTCCTTCTCGGTACTGGCCAGGATCTCGGCGATGTGCGCCACCCGCAGCCCCGAACGCTGCCGGGACAGGGTGCCGCCGATGTGCATGAGGCAGGAGTTGTCCACGGCGCACAGCACCTCGGCGCCGGACTCGACCGCGTGGCGCGCCTTGTCGGCGCCCATCGCCGAGGAGACGTCGCCGTTCTTGAGCGCGAACGTGCCGCCGAAGCCGCAGCACTCGGTGGCGCCCGCGAGTTCGACCAGCTCCAGCCCGCGCACCGCGCGCAGCAGCGCGTAGGGCCGGTCGCCCAGGCCGAGCATGCGCAGGCCGTGGCAGGTGGGGTGGTAGGCGACCTTGTGCGGGTAGTAGGCGCCCACGTCGGTCACCCCGAGCACGTCCACGAGCAGCTCGGTGAGGTCGTACACGCGCGGGGCCAATCCGGCGACCTTGCGCGAGAGGCGGCTGCCGCTGCCGCCCAGGCGGGGATAGTTGTCGCGGATCATCGCCGCGCACGACCCCGAGGGTACGACGACCGCGTCGGCGTCCTCGAAGGTGCGCACGAACCGCACCGCCAGCTTGGCCGCGGGCCTGCGGTAACCGGTGTTGTAGTGCATCTGCCCGCAGCAGGTCTGCCCCTCGGGGAAGACGACCTCGTGGCCCAGCCGCTCCAGCAGGCGGACCACGTGCCTGCCGGTGTCGGGGAAGAGCGTGTCGTTGACACAGGTGATGAACAGCGCGATGCGCATGGGCCTCCTTCGTGCACCCGCCGCCGCGGGTCGGCGACCATGATCGGCCCGCCCCGGGCGCCGGGGTGTTCGACGCGCCGCGCAGCACCCGCGCCACGCCAAGTGGTCCGACCACTTTGGCATGATCGGTGGTGATCCGGCAAGAACGCGACGGAATTCGGCCGCAGGGTCGCGCATGGGAAGGATTGGTATGATGTCTCGGGGTCGGCGGTCGCCGCCCAGGTCACCGAACACCAGGAGCCACGCGTGCACGAACCCGACGGCGAACGGACCTCCGTCACCCAGCGGGCCGTCGAGAGCGTCAAGGCGATGATCGCCGACGGCGAGGTCGGGCCGGGGGAGCGCCTGCCCACCGAGCGGGACCTGTCCGCCCGCCTGGGGGTGTCCCGCAGCTCCATGCGCGAGGCCATCCGCGCCCTGACCACCCTGGGCGTGCTGGAGGCCCGCCACGGCGCGGGCGTCTACGTCACCGCGCTGCGCCCCGCCGACCTCCTGGAGACCTTCTCCGTCCTGGCCGAGGTCTCCCAGGGCCGGACCCTGCTGGAGGTCCTCCAGGTCCGCCGGATGCTCGAACCCGCCGCCACGGCCCTGGCCGCCGCGCGGGCCAGCGACGCCCAGCTCGACCGCCTCGGCGCCCTGCTGGAGCGGATGGACGGCGAACCGGACACCTTCTGCGCCGACACCGTCTCGGCCGACCTCGGCTTCCACCAGGCGATCGTGGAGAGCACCGGCAACGCCACCCTGGCGGCGATCAACGAGGGCCTGTCCTCACGGACCTTCAACGCCCGCGTGTGGGCGGGGCACCGCGAGGCCGGGCTGACCGCCAAGCTCCGCGAGGACCACGTCCTCATCCACGAGGCCCTGGTCGCCCGTGATCCCGACGCCGCCCGGGCCGCGGCCACCACGCACGTGATGCGTGTGGAGCGCTGGCTCGGTGCCGACCTGGCGCGCGACGCCTCCTGACCGCACCTGACCGGGCGGACCGGCGCGGCCGACCACCCGTCCGTCCCGGGTGGTCAGGTCTCCCCGCGCCGACGGCGGACACGGTCGGCGAACTCCTCCGCGTTGAGCAGCCTCGCCAGATCCTCGCGGTGGCCCGTCGGCCTGCCGCCGCGGCCGGCCGCGCCGTTGCCGGGCACCTCGGTCCCCACGGCGTCCTCAGGGTCCTCGGTGGGCTCCGGGTCCTCCTGCGCGAGCTCCGCCCCGATGCCCAGGGCGTCGTGGTCCTCGACCTCGTCGATCCGGTGGCCGTACGGGAAGTCCAGCAGGTAGCTCGCCACGGCGGTGTCCTGGTCGGCGGCGCCCACGTCCATGACCGCGTCGACGTCGTCGATGTCGGCGGTGTCGTCGGGGTCCTTCTCGAAGTCTTCGGTGCGATCCGTCACCGGCCGCCCCCTCGCGTTCGGTTCCTCCTTCGATCATGCCTGGTCACGACGAGCGGCGCCAGTGGGGGCGGCCGGACCGGCTCCCGTGGCGGAATCCGGGCCCCTCGCCCGGCGATAAGCTCGTGCGCCACCGCCCCATCCCCGAACGGAGCCCCCTCACCCGTGTCCGCGCGCGACCGGGTCCGGACCATCGTCGACTCCTCGTGGTTCCAGGCCCTCATCATCACCCTGATCCTCGTCAACGCGCTCATCCTGGGCGTGGAGACCTCGCCCCGCGTCACGGCCGCCCACGGCGACCTGCTGCACCGCGTGGACGTGGCCATCCTGGGCGTCTTCGTCCTGGAACTCCTGCTCCGGCTGTTCGCCCACCGGCGCGACTTCCTGCGGGACCCGTGGAGCTGGTTCGACATGGTGATCGTGGGCGTGGCCCTGCTCCCCACCTCCGGCCCCTTCGCGGTCCTGCGCGTCCTGAGGGTCCTGCGCGTCCTGCGCCTGCTGTCGGTCATCCCAACGCTGCGCCACGTCGTCTCCGGCCTGTTCCGGGCCATGCCCGGCATGGTCTCCATCCTGTTCCTGGTGATGCTGCTGCTCTACGTGTCCGCGGTGATGGCCACGGAGCTCTTCCGCGACGTGTCCCCGGAGTACTTCGGCGACCTGCCCACGTCCCTGTTCTCGCTCTTCCAGATCTCCACGGGCGACAGCTGGGCGTCCATCGCCCACACCGTCATGGAGCACAAGCCGCTGGCGTGGATCTTCTTCGTCCTGTTCATCCTGGTGTCGACCTTCGTGGCGCTCAACCTCTTCATCGCCGTCGCGGTGGAGGCGCTCGAACAGGACTCCGGCGGCCGCGGCGGCGACGGGGGAAGCGCCCAGGCCTCCGGCGCCGACCCCGACGACGGGCCCGAGCAGGGGCAGGAGCTGATCCTGGCCGAGCTGCGGGCCCTGCGCGCGGAGGTGGCGGACCTGCGCCGCGAACGGGAACGGGAGCGCGAGCCCGAGCGGGCGGGCAGCGGCTGAGCCCGGTACCGAACCGCTCGCGCGGGCCGACACCGGCCCGCCTCCCGCACCGCTCCCACCCGCCCCAACTCCCGCACCTCCCCCACCCGCACCGGCGGGGGCCGACGCGCGTCGCCGTCACCGCGGCCGCCTCCTGAGCCCGTCCCGCGGGGGAGCGGCGGCACCGCTGCCGCCGCCGCACTGTGCGGGACGGAACACACCCCGTCCGCGGGCGTCTGTGGAAGGCTAGGGCGTACAGCCGCAGGGCGGGCGCGGCCCGCGAGGACGACGAGGAGCGACCGGATGTCTGGCAGTACCACCACCTCCCGTGCCGACGACACCGCGGGACCCACCCCCCTGGACCAGCGGGGCGAGTGGACGGCGCTGGGCAAGCACCGCGCCCAGCTGGGCTCGGCCCACCTGCGCGACCTGTTCGCCGACGACCCCGGCCGCGCGGACCGGTACACGGTCGAGGTCGGCGACCTGTACGCCGACTACTCCAAGAACCTGGTCACCGACGAGACCCTGCGCCTGCTCACCGAACTCGCCCGGGCCTGCGGCGTGGCCGAACTGCGCGACGCGATGCTGCGCGGCGACCACATCAACGTCACCGAGGACCGCGCCGTCCTGCACACCGCCCTGCGCGCGCCCCGCACGGCGGTCGTCACCACGGACGGACACGACGTCGTCCCCGAGGTGCACGCGGTCCTGGACCGGATGGGCGCCTTCGCCGACCAGGTCCGCTCGCGGTCCTGGCTCGGCCACACCGGCCGCCCGGTGCGGCGGATCGTCAACATCGGCATCGGCGGCTCCGACCTGGGCCCCGCGATGGCCTACGAGGCCCTGCGCCCGTACACCGACCGCGGCCTGGAGTTCCGGTTCGTCTCCAACGTCGACGGCGGTGACATGCACGAGGCCCTCGTGGACGCCGACCCCGAGACGACCCTGTTCATCGTGGCCTCCAAGACCTTCACCACGATCGAGACCATCACCAACGCCACGGTCGCCCGCTCCTGGCTGCTGGACGGGCTCGGCGGCGACGAGGCCTCGATCGCCCGGCACTTCGTGGCGGTGTCCACCAACGCCGACGAGGTCGCCCGCTTCGGCATCGACACGGCCAACATGTTCGGCTTCTGGGACTGGGTGGGCGGCCGCTACTCCTACGACTCCGCCATCGGCCTGTCGCTCATGGTCGCGCTGGGCCCCGACCGCTTCCGGGAGATGCTCGCCGGCTTCCACCTGATGGACGAGCACTTCGCCACCGCGCCGCCCGAGCGCAACCTGCCCTTCCTGCTCGGCCTGCTCGGCGTGTGGTACGGCGGGTTCTTCGACGCCCAGAGCCACGCGGTGCTGCCCTACAGCCACCACATGGCGAAGTTCACCGCCTACCTCCAGCAGCTCGACATGGAGTCCAACGGCAAGTCCACCCAGCGCGACGGGCGTCCCGTCACCTGGCAGACCGGGCCCGTGGTGTGGGGCACGCCCGGCACCAACGGCCAGCACGCCTACTTCCAGCTGCTGCACCAGGGCACCCGGTTCATCCCGGCCGACCTCATCGGTTTCGCGCGGCCGGTGCCCGGCCTGCCCGACGCGCTCGTGCCCCAGCACGACCTGCTGATGGCCAACCTGTTCGCGCAGGGGCAGGCACTGGCCTTCGGCAGGACCGCCGAGGAGGTCGCCGCCGAGGGCGTGCCCGCCGACCTCGTGCCGCACCGCACCTTCGCGGGGAACCGGCCCACCACCACCGTCCTGGCCGACCGGCTCACTCCCTCCGTGCTCGGCCAGCTCGTGGCGCTCTACGAGCACAAGGTGTTCGTCCAGGGCGCGGTGTGGAACATCAACTCCTTCGACCAGTGGGGCGTGCAGCTCGGCAAGGTGCTGGCCAAGCGGGTCGAGCCCGCGCTGACCGAGGGCTCCGACGTACCGGGGCTGGACGCCTCCACCTCCGCCCTGGTCCGGCGCTACCGCGCCCAGCGCGGACGCTGACCCGGGGACCGCGCCCGGCGGGACGGGGCGGCGGGCGACCGCCGCCCCGGCTGGGAACGCCCGTGCCGGCCCTACGCGGGCAGGTTGTGCGGGCGCTCGACCCGGCCCCGCTGCCGTTCCGGGGCCGCCGCGGTACGGTCGGCCGGAGCGGTTCGGCTCTTGGGCCCCTGCACCCTGGACAGCCCCGAGCAGGCCTGACCAGGCATGGGGACCGGAGCCCCAGCCACCGTGAGCAGCCCGGAGCAGTGCTGGTCGGCAGCCCTCGTGCCCGGTTAGCCGCAGCACGGGGAAAAGCCCTTGCGGATCCCGCCCGGGTCGGATTAGCCTCGTCGACGACATGCGTAGCTGACATCGAGACCCACCGCCGAGCGCGCGGAGCTCGCCTTCCGACAGGCTTGAGCGCACACCCCGCTCGGCGCTTCCACGTCCGAACCCGTGGTGCGGTCTCGATGTCGGCGACTCCCGTCGTCCTCCGGACCCGCCGCCGCGTGCGTCCGGGCGCATCGAGGCCCACCTCAGACGAAGGGTGGTTCCCTCTCTTGACTTTCCACACGACCATGCCGACCACGGCACACGGCTCTCCGCTGCTCAGCGCGCGCGACCTGGCCAAGGCCTACGGCACCCGCGTGGTCCTCGACGGTGTCGGCCTGGACGCCGCGCCAGGCCAGCGGATCGGCCTCGTGGGGGAGAACGGCTCCGGCAAGTCCACCCTGTTGCGCCTGCTGGGCGGTCAGGAGGAGCCCGACGCGGGAAGCGTCGTCCGGCCGCCGGACACCGGCTTCCTGCGGCAGGAGCTGCCGCACGCCCCCGGGGCCACGCTGGGGGAGGTCATCGGCGAGGCGCTCGCGCCCAGCCGCGAGGTGGAGCGGCGCCTGACCGCGGGCGCCGCGGCCCTGGACGCGTCGCCCGAGGACCCCGGGGTGCTCGCCGCCTACGGCGAGGTCCTCGGCGAGGCCGAGCGCCTCGACGTGTGGGACGCCGGGCGCAGGGCCGAGATGGTGGTGGCCGGGCTGGGCCTGGACGGGGTCGGCGCCGACCGTCCCGTGGGCAGGATGTCCGGCGGGCAGCGCGCCCGACTGGCCCTGGCGGCCCTGCTCATCGGCCGCCCGCGCGCCCTGCTCCTGGACGAGCCCACCAACCACCTGGACGACCGCGCGCTGGAGTTCCTGGAGGGGTACCTGCGCGCGCTTCCGGGACTGGTGGTGCTGGCGAGCCACGACCGGGTGTTCCTCGACGCCGTCTGCACCGGCCTGGTCGACCTCGACCCTGCCGTGGACGGGCCGGTCACCTACGGCGGGGCCTACTCCTTCCACCTGCGCGAGAAGCGTCTGGAGCGTGCTCGCTGGGAGCAGCGCCACCGCGAGGAGCAGGACGCCATCCAGTCGCTGCGCGAGGCCGTGCGGGGGACCGCCCGGCAGGTCGCGCACGGGCGGGCGCCACGTGACAACGCGAAGATGGCCTACGACTACAAGGGAGGCCGCGTGGACAAGCAGGTCTCGCGCCGGGTGCGCGACGCCCGGGCGAGGCTGGAGGAGCTGGAACGCGACCAGGTGCGCAGGCCGCCGCGTCCCCTCTCGTTCACCGCGCCGCTCACGGGCGACAGTTGCCAGGAGGGCGGGAGCGCGGTCTCGGTCCGCGACCTCGTGGTGCCCGGGCGCCTGTGGGTCGACCACCTGGACGTGCCGGGGGACGGGCGGCTGCTGGTCACCGGACCCAACGGCGCGGGCAAGTCCACGCTCCTGTACGCGATGGGGCACCGGCTGCGGCCGGCGTCGGGACGGGTGGCCTGGCGGCGCGGGGCCACGGTGGCGCTCCTGGAACAGGACGTGGTGTTCCCCGACCCCGAGCGCACGGCGCGCGAGCTGTACGAGGGCCTCAACGGCTCGGTACCGGGGGCGCCGAAGCTGAACTCGCTCGGTCTGGTCGCGCCGCGCGACCTCGACCGGCCGGTGGGCGTGCTCAGCGTGGGACAGCGCCGGCGCCTGGCGCTGGCGATGCTCGTGGGCAGGGCACCGGACGTGCTGCTGCTGGACGAGCCCACCAACCACCTCTCCCTGGCCCTGGCCGAGGAACTGGAGGAGGCGCTGGGCACCGCGCCCGGCGCGGTGGTGGTCGCCTCGCACGACCGCTGGCTGCGCCGCCGGTGGTCGTGGGCGGAGCTGCGCCTCGAACAGGGCCGCCCCGTCGCCCGAAAGGAATCTACAACGTAAAGGTGGCCCTTCCGGCGGGTCCGCCCAGACCCCGGGGTCGGGGGCGTTCGCCGCCTCCGCGCCCGGGTGCGTCGGGGCTTCCGGCGCGGACGCTGGAAACCCTCGTACGCCTCATGTCATCTTTGCGTAGTCGAACACTCACGCATGGCGACGATGGGGGTCCCTGGTTCATGACCGCGCCGATGGACGTGCCGGAGTCGTCCCAGCACGCCGAGCCGGAGGCGGTGGCCGCGGGAGCCAAGGGCGCCGCGAGCCGCTCCCTCCGCCAGATCGCCTGGCAGCGCTTCCGCCGGGACCGGGCCGGTATGGCCGGCGGCATCGTCGTCATCCTGCTCATCCTGGTCGCGCTGCTGGCCCCCCTGCTCACGGCCTGGCTGGGCCAGCCGCCCAACCAGTTCAACCAGGAGCTCATCGACCCCCTCACCGGCGGGGTCCTGCGCGACCCCGACGACCCGGCCCAGGGACTCGACCCCTGGGGCGGCATGAGCGCGGAACACCTCCTGGGCGTCGAACCCGTCAACGGCCGCGACCTGTTCAGCCGCATCGTCTACGGCGCCCGCACCTCGCTGCTCGTGGCCACCGTCGCCACGGTGATCTGCGTGGTCATCGGTACCGTCCTGGGCATCGTCGCCGGGTACTTCGGCGGCTGGGTCGACACCGTCATCAGCCGGGCCATGGACATCTTCCTGGCCTTCCCGCTGCTGCTCTTCGCCATCGCGCTCGTGGGCGTCATCCCCGACGGCGCGTTCGGACTGACCGGCAACGGGCTGCGCATCGGTGTCCTGGTGTTCATCATCGGGTTCTTCAACTGGCCCTACATCGGCCGCATCGTGCGGGGCCAGACCCTCACCCTCAAGGAGCGCGAGTTCGTCGAGGCCTCGCGCAGCCTGGGCGCGGGCAGCGCCCACATCGTCTTCCGCGAGATCCTGCCCAACCTCGTCACGCCGATCCTGGTCTACTCCACGCTGCTCATCCCCACGAACATCCTGTTCGAGGCCGCGCTGAGCTTCCTGGGGGTGGGCATCAACCCGCCCACGGCCACCTGGGGCGGCATGCTGGAGGGCGCGCTGCGCTTCTACACCACCTCGCCGCACTTCGTCATCGTGCCGGGCCTGGCCATCTTCGTCACCGTGCTGGCCTTCAACCTCTTCGGCGACGGCCTGCGCGACGCGTTCGACCCCCGCTCCTCGGACTGACCCCGCTCCTCGGACTGACCGGTCCCGAACGGCCGCGCGCGGTCCCGAACGACCCTTCCCGGCCCCGGGGCGTGCGCCGCACGGCTCCGACACCGAACCCGATCAGGAGGCATGGTGAGTACCCATCACTTCACACGCGCGGGGCGTCTTCCGCGCACACGCGCACGCGCGGTCGCGGCCACCGCGGCCGGAGCGGCGGCGGTCCTGCTGCTGGCCGCCTGCGGAGGGGACGGGGGCGGCGGGGGAGGGGCGACCGACGCGGAGTTCAACGAGGGCGAGAACAGCATCGTCAACCCCTCGGACCAGGCGGGCGGGACCCTGCGCTACGCCATCTCGGCGGACTTCGACTCACCCGACCCGGGCAACACCTACTACGCGTTCAGCTGGAACTTCTCCCGGTACTACGCCCGCACCCTGCTGACCTACGTCGAGGAGCCGGGCGAGGGCGGGACCGAACTCCAACCGGACCTGGCCGAGGAGATGCCCGAGCCCAACGAGGACGCCACCGAGTGGACGGTCCGGATCAAGGAGGGCCTCACCTACGAGGACGGCGACCCGATCACCGCCCAGGACATCAAGTACGCGATCGCGCGCAGCAACTTCGGTGACCAGGCCCTGCCCAACGGGCCCAAGTACTTCCAGGCGCTGCTGGCCGACAGCGAGGACTACGAGGGTCCCTACACCGACGTCGCCGACCCGCTGGAGGGCTTCGGCGGGATCGAGACGCCCGACGACCACACGCTGGTCTTCCACCTCAACAAGAGCTTCGCGGAGTTCCCCTTCGTGCTCATCCAGCCGCAGACGGCGCCGGTGCCCCCGGACGCCGACCGGGGTGAGCAGTACCAGAGCCAGGTGGTCTCCTCGGGGCCCTACAAGTACGAGGGCGAGTACCGGCCCGGGGTGTCGCTGAACCTGGTGCGCAACGACGAGTGGGACCCGGAGACCGACCCCACCCGCGAGGCGCTGCCTGACCGCATCGAGGTGCAGATCGGGGTCGACCAGAACGAGATCGACCAGCGGCTGGTCAACGGCGAACTCGACGTCGACCTGGCCGGTTCGGGCGTGGGTCCGGCGATGAAGGGCACGCTGATCTCCGACGAGGAGCACAAGCGCAGCGTCGACAACCCGCAGACCAACACCCTGCGCTACGTCAACGTCAACACGGTCGTGGAACCGCTCGACGACCTCGCGTGCCGCCAGGCGGTCATGTACGCGGCCAACCGCGACTCGCTCCAGCGGGCCTGGGGCGGGGACACCGGCGGTGACGTCGCCACGCAGATCATGCCGGCGGCGCTGCCCGGCGCGGATCCGGACCTGAACCCGTACCCGTCAGAGGACGGTGAGGGCGACCTGGACATGGCCCGCCAGAAGCTGGAGGAGTGCGGGGAGCCGGACGGGTTCACCACCTCGATCGGCGCCCGCGCGGACCGTCCCTCGGACGTCAGTACGGCCGAGGCGCTGCAGGCTGCGCTGGCCCGGGTGGGCATCGACACGGAGATCAAGCAGTACCCGTCGGACACCTACACCAACACCCAGGCGGGGTCGCCGGACTTCGTGCACGAGAACGACCTGGGGCTGACCGTGTACGGGTGGGCGCCGGACTGGGCCAGCGGGTACGGGTTCATGAGCAAGATCCTGGACGGCGACGCGATCCAGAGCGCGGGCAACGCCAACATCTCCGAGCTCGACGACCCGCAGATCAACGAGTGGTTCGACGAGGTCGTCACCGTGGACGACCAGGCCGAGCGCGCGGACATCTACCGCCAGATCGACGAGAGGGCCATGGAGCAGGCGGCGATCCTTCCGGCCGTGTTCGAGCGGACGGTGCTGTACCGGCCCTCGACCCTGACCAACGTGTACTACCACGCGGGTTACTCCATGTACGACTACATGTCGCTGGGAACGACCCGGGAGTAGGAGGCGGCGGGCCGGTGGCCGTCCCCCGCCCCGCGGGGAGCGGGCGGACACCGGCCCGCGGTGGCTTCCGCGGGAGCGGATCCGCCGTCGCGGCGCGGGATCAGTCGAGGCTCCACAGGCGGACGGTGCCGTCGTCGGCGGTGGCGGCGGAGGTGCCGTCCTGGTCGGAGTGCACCGCGGCCACGTAGCCCTCCATGTCGACCGTGGAGACCTCCTCGCCGGTGGCGGTGTCCCATACCCGGGTCGTGCCGTCGTCGCCGCCGGTGAACAGGGTGGTTCCGTCGTGGCCGAAGGCGATGGACCGGATCCGGCCGGTGTGCCCTTCGAGGGAGGCGATCTCGTCGCCGCTCCCGGTGTCCCAGAGGTGGCCGGACAGGTCCAGGCTTCCCGCGGCGACGGTGCCGCCGTCCGGGCTGAAGGCGATGTCCAGGGGCGAGCCGATGGACCCCTCCAGGGTGGCGGTGGGTTCGCCCTCCCGCGGGTCCCACAGCCGTACGGTTCCGTCGTCGCCGCCGGAAGCCACGACCGAACCGTCGGCGTTGAAGGCCACGGCCCGGATCCAGTCGGTGTGCCCCTCCATCGAGGCCGTCTCGTCGCCGTCCTCGACGTCCCACAGGCGGACGGTGCGGTCGTCGCCGCCGGTGGCCAGTGTGGTGCCGTTCGGATGGAAGTCCACCGAGCGCACCCAGTCGGTGTGTCCTTCGAGGGTGGCGGTGGATTCACCGCTCTCGATGTCCCAGATCCGAGCCGTGCGGTCGTCGCCGCCGGTGGCGAGCAGGGTGCCGTCGGAGTTGAAGTCGACCGACCGGATCCAGTCGGTGTGTCCTTCGAGGGTGGCGATCTCGTCGCCGCTGCCGACGTCCCACACCCGGGCCGTGCCGTCGGTCCCGCCGGTGGCCAGCCGGGTGCCGTCCGGGCTGATCGCCACGGCCTCGATCGAGGAGCCGTGGTCGAAGGTGCCCAGCGCCGAGGACGTGTCCGGTGCCGCGAGCGTGTCCGACTCCTGGCCGGAGTCGGGGCCGGTGCCGTCCGACTCGTCCGGGGAGGACAGCCACACGAACCCCGCGACGACGAGGATCCCGACGGTCGCCACGGCGACGAAGCCCACGATCCACTGGCCCACGGCACGCCCGGTCGTGGCCGGCCGCCGGACGGGCGCGGGAGCTGGGGTGGGAGGCGGCGCCACGGGACGGGGCCGTGGTGACGGCTGCGCCGCGAACCCCGCCGTCCTGGGCGGTGGGCCCTGCGGTGGGCCCTGCGGCGGTCCCTGCGGCGGGCGCCACTGGACCGGCGGGTCCGAGGCAGGTGAGTGCGGCGGGCGGGAGTCCGGCGAGTGGGGAAACCGGGGGTCGGAGCCCGGCGGGCGGGAGCCCTGGGCGTGGGAGGCCGGGGGATCGGAGAACGGCGGCGCGGAGGGCCCGGACGGGGGCCCCGACGGGTCGGCGGCGGCCAGGTGGGGCGGCGGCCAGGCGCCCTGGAGGTCGAGTGCCTCGAACCGGCCGAGGATCTGCTCGGGGGTGGGGCGCAGAGCGGGATCGTGCAGCCAGCAGTCGGCGATGAGCGCGCGCACGTCCGCGGCCATGTCACCGGGGTCCGGCGCGGGGCCGATGATACGGAGCAGCGTCTCGGCCATGGTGCCCCGCGAGAAGGGGTTCGTCCCGGTGGCCGCGTAGGCGAGCACGGTCCCCAGGGAGAACACGTCCGACGGCGGGTCCACGTGCGACCCGTCGGTCTGCTCCGGCGACATGTAGGGCAGCGTGCCGAACACCGCGCCCTGCGCGGTCACACTGCTGGCGTCCAGCGGGCGGGCGATGCCGAAGTCGATGATGCGGGGACCGTCGTGGGTCAGGATGATGTTGCCCGGTTTGAGGTCGCGGTGGACCAGCCCGCAGGCGTGCACCGCCCTGAGCCCCTCGGCCAGGCCGGCCGCCAGGACGTGCAGTGCGGGCGGGGCGATCGGCCCGTGGTCGCGCACGGCCTCGTCCAGCGTGGGGCCGGGGATGTGCGCGGTGGCGATCCACGGCGGGTCGGCGTCGGGGTCGGCGTCCACCACCTGCGCGGTGTGGAAGCCGCCGACGCGGCGGGCGATCTCGGCCTCACGCGCGAACCGGGTGCGGAACTCCAGGTCGTCGGCGTGCTCGGAGCGGATGACCTTGATGACGACCTGGCGGCCGGACGGCGTGCGGGCGAGGTAGACCTTGCCCATGCCTCCCGAGCCGAGGCGCGCGGTCAGCCGGTAGCCGCCGACCCTGGGCGGATCGGAGGGGTGCAGGGGTTCCACAGCGTCAGCCTTCTACCCGGGGGCGTGGTGTGCGGGTCGTTGGTCTCGACTGACCGAATTATGCCATTTGGAACCGACCGTGTGGACCTCGGTGCCCGCGCCGGGGCACACGCCGGACGGGATGAGCGTGATCGATTGATCGCGTTGGGTTACCTTTTGCCTACAGGTGGAACCGGTCCGCCGATCGGCCCCCGACACCAGGGCACCCCCGTCGACAGGAAGACGCCTTGCTGACCTACATCCTGCGCCGGCTCGGCGCCGGCCTGCTGCTCCTGGCCGTGGTCACGATGGTCACCTTCGCCATCTTCTACGTGGTGCCGCGGTGGGCGGGGCGCACCACCGAGCAGCTGGCGACGATGTACGTGGGGCGGGCCCCCACTCCGGAGGCGATCCAGGCCACGATCGACCGGCTGGGGCTCGACGAGCCCGTCGTCGTGCAGTTCTACGAGTTCGTCCGCGGGATCTTCTTCGGTGCCGAGTACCGCTTCGGGCGGGAGACGATCGAGTGCTCGGCACCGTGCTTCGGGTACTCGTTCCAGACCTACCAGGAGGTCTTCCCCGAGATCCTGGCGCGGCTGCCGGTGACGGTGTCCCTGGCGATCGGGGCCGGGATCATCTGGCTGGTGGGCGGGATCGCCGTGGGCGTGGTCTCCGCGGTGTGGAAGGGGAGCCTGTTCGACCGGCTGGCGATGGGCGTGGCACTGGCCGGTGTGTCGCTGCCGATCTTCTTCACCGGCCTGCTGTGCCTGGCCTTCCTGGTCCACGCCTGGGGCCTGTTCTCCACCCCGGTCTACGTGCCCTTCACCGAGGATCCGGCGGCGTGGGCCGAGGGCCTGTTCCTGCCGTGGCTGACGCTGGCGTTCCTGCACGCGGCGATGTACGCCCGGCAGACGCGCGCGGGGATGCTGGAGACGCTGGGCGAGGACTACATCCGGACCGCGCGGGCCAAGGGCCTGAGCGAGACCAGGGTGGTGCTCAAGCACGCGCTGCGCCCGACGCTCACGCCGATCGTGACGATCTTCGGCCTGGACCTGGGGCTGGTCCTGGGCGGCGCGGTGCTGACCGAGCAGGTCTTCTCGCTGAACGGGATCGGCCGCTACGCCGTCCAGGCCATCACCCAGAGCGATCTCCCGGTGATCCTGGGCGTGACGCTGTTCGGCGCGTTCTTCATCGTCATCAGCAACCTGGTCGTGGACCTGGTGTATCCGCTGATCGACCCCCGCGTTCGCATCCACGGCTGACCGGCCCTACGGTCAGAGAGCAGAGGCGTCCCCTATGAGCGAGTCCGCGGCTTCCCCCGACACCGTCGTCCGGGTGGACGACCTGCGGGTGGCGTTCCCGGTCCTGGAGGGTGAGATCCAGGCCGTGGACGGGTTGTCCTTCGAGGTGCCGGCGGGCGGCGCCCTCGGCATCGTGGGCGAGTCGGGCTCGGGCAAGAGCGTGACCTCGCTGGCCTTGATGGGTCTGC
>NZ_LGEC01000039.1 GCF_001279585.1 Nocardiopsis sp. NRRL B-16309
AGGGGACGGCGGGCTGGCCGCCGGTCGGGGCCGCGCCGGGGAACTGCTGTCCGGGTGTGCCCGTCTGGGGTCCGTGCGGGCCCTGCTGCCCCTGGGAGGAGTAGGGCTGCTGTGCGCCCAGCGGTCCCTGCGGACCGTGTTGCCCCGGTGCTGTGGGCGGGTGCTGTGGTCCGGAGGGGACGGCGGGCTGGCCGCCGGTCGGGGCCGCGCCGGGGAACTGCTGTCCGGGTGTGCCCGTCTGGGGTCCGTGCGGGCCCTGC
>NZ_LGEC01000040.1 GCF_001279585.1 Nocardiopsis sp. NRRL B-16309
CCGCCACGACAGCGGAAGAGCTCTTCGACTGAGACGCCCACGACCGTCACGGCCCCGGCAGTGCGCTGGGGCCTTTGATCGCCATCACACTTCACAAGCGCACAAGCATGGGCACAAAAAAAGGGGGAGAAGACCACGAAAGCCCTCTCCCCCTCCAAAACAAACCGTGGCAGCAACCTACTCTCCCACCCCACCACAGGGCAGTACCATCAGCGCAAGGAGACTTAACGACCGGGTTCGGAATGAGACCGGGTGTGACC
>NZ_LGEC01000041.1 GCF_001279585.1 Nocardiopsis sp. NRRL B-16309
CGACGGTCAGGGGCGTCCGGACGCGCAGCGTCTCCGTTGAGGGGGGAAGCCCCACTCCCCCCGGAAGGGCCCTGGGGCGATGGCGGGCGACGATCGGGGGCGTCCGGACGCGCAGCGTCTCCGTTGAGGGGGGAAGCCCCACTCCCCCCGGAAGGGCCCTGGGGCGATGGCGGGCGACGGTCAGGGGCGTCCGGACGCGCAGCGTCTCCGTTGAGGGGGGAAGCCCCACTCCCCCCGGAAGGGCCCTGGGGCGATG
>NZ_LGEC01000042.1 GCF_001279585.1 Nocardiopsis sp. NRRL B-16309
CCGGAGGCGTCGGTTGAGGGTGCCCCTTCCTCGCGAAGCGCCCCCGGGGTGGTGGCGGGTGACGGTGGGGGTCTCTGCGCCGGAGGCGTCGGTTGAGGGTGCCCGTTCCTCGCGCAGCCTCCCCGGGGTGGTGGCGGGTGACGGTGGGGGTCTCTGCGCCGGAGGCGTCGGTTGAGGGTGCCCCTTCCTCGCGAAGCGCCCCCGGGGTGGTGGCGGGTGACGGTGGGGGTCTCTGCGCCGGAGGCGTCGGTTGA
>NZ_LGEC01000043.1 GCF_001279585.1 Nocardiopsis sp. NRRL B-16309
GGTGTGGAAGCCCTGTGAGGGGTGGAGCTGACCGGTACTAATAGGCCGAGGGCTTGTCCGCTGCAGATAATTGGGTGCTCGCGCATATTTTTCACATATCCTACGGTTTTCCCGTTGTGGATCTGGTTCCCCTTTGGTGGGGTTGAGCTGGGTTTGTGGTGGGTGTTGGTTTCCGTGGTGGTTATGGTGGGAGGGTCACACCCGGTCTCATTCCGAACCCGGTCGTTAAGTCTCCTTGCGCTGATGGTACTG
>NZ_LGEC01000044.1 GCF_001279585.1 Nocardiopsis sp. NRRL B-16309
GGTGTGGAAGCCCTGTGAGGGGTGGAGCTGACCGGTACTAATAGGCCGAGGGCTTGTCCGCTGCAGATAATTGGGTGCTCGCGCATATTTTTCACATATTCTACGGTTTTCCCGTTGTGGCTGTGATCCCCCCGGTTGGGGTGTGGGTCGTGGTTGTGGTGGGTGTTGGTTTCCGTGGTGGTTATGGTGGGAGGGTCACACCCGGTCTCATTCCGAACCCGGTCGTTAAGTCTCCTTGCGCTGATGGTACTG
>NZ_LGEC01000045.1 GCF_001279585.1 Nocardiopsis sp. NRRL B-16309
GTGCACGCCCTCGTTCCTCGGGTGTGCACCTCCAGGGCCTCCAGAACCCCGTCGGCGCCCTCGCCGTGCCTTCTTTGGGCCTCCGCTCGTTCCTCGCTTTGGCCCGGACTCGGGCGCCTTGAGAACGGGAACCTTCGGCCCTTGCGGTGCACGCCCTCGTTCCTCGGGTGTGCACCTCCAGGGCCTCCAGAACCCCGTCGGCGCCCTCGCCGTGCCTTCTTTGGGCCTCCGCTCGTTCCTCGCT
>NZ_LGEC01000046.1 GCF_001279585.1 Nocardiopsis sp. NRRL B-16309
CCCCGATCAATTGCTCCGAAACCGCCGATTTGGCGGGGCACGGAACACCTGATAAAGTAAAGACACAACGAAGCGTCCACACCGCACTGGCGGTGGAAACGCAGACAGCCTTCCACGGAAGAGCGCACCGACCGGTGAAAAGGTCGGGGCTTGTACGGGATGAGCGGTTGTTTCTTGAGAACTCAACAGCGCGTGTTTGATTTTCTTTAAGCCATGTTTGTTTTGGCCCCGTCACAC
>NZ_LGEC01000047.1 GCF_001279585.1 Nocardiopsis sp. NRRL B-16309
GCGGCGTGAAGCGCCCTGGCCGAAGTGAGGGACGAGCGGAGGCCTAAGGCGAGCACGGGTGAGGGGCGTGCCGGTGCCTGCAGGAGGAGTCTCTGCCGCTGGCGAGGAACGAGCCAGGCAGTAGCGACGACGAAGGCCGCGGCGTGAAGCGCCCTGGCCGAAGTGAGGGACGAGCGGAGGCCTAAGGCGAGCACGGGTGAGGGGCGTGCCGGTGCCTGCAGGAGGAGTCT
>NZ_LGEC01000048.1 GCF_001279585.1 Nocardiopsis sp. NRRL B-16309
CGGCCTACACGCTTACCCCCGGACAACCACCGCCGGGTAGAGCTACCCTCCTGCGTCACCCCATCACTTACCTACTACAACATCGGTTCCCAGACCAGCTCAGAGACAGTCCCCGAAGGGACCACCAAGAGCCAGCGTGGTTAGCATCCGTCGCCTCGATACTGGACGCTCGTGCACGGGTACGGGAATATCAACCCGTTATCCATCGACTACGCCTGTCGGCCTCG
>NZ_LGEC01000049.1 GCF_001279585.1 Nocardiopsis sp. NRRL B-16309
GGAGACCGTGGTGTCGGAGTCCCACTTGACCGAGATGCGACCGGTCGAGCCGCTCGGCGACCAGTAGGTGCCCATGTCACCGTCGACGGCGTTGCCGTAGCTGGTGCCACTGGCCTTGCTGGAGCCGTCGGCACCCGCACCGATGCTGAGGTTCGTGCCGTCGTTCTGCGTGGCGAAGCCCGTGGCGCCGTCGGCCTGCGCCGACACCGCGGTCATCGGCACGACGAGCGCCGCCGCCAGAGTCGCCGTGGCCAGCGTCGGCACGAGCCGACGCGAGATCGATCGTCTCACCGCTTACCTTCCCTCGATGATGAGCTGTGACGTGCTGCACAACCGAGCGTCAGAGAAAGCGCTTTCCTTGTCAAGGGGGGTTAATGCAACCGTTTGTAAGGCGTTCCAGCGTCACGAAGGCTTGTCAGGCTGTTGACCTGCGGGTAAACGGAGTCCGGCGGCGGATTCGACATTGAACTGCTCGACTGCTGCAACCGCTTGGAGCGCCCCGCCCACCCCGACGATCGCCGCGAACCGGCCGCAGGGGGGTGCCTCGGGGGGTTCGGGGGGTCTCCCCCCGGGAAACACGAAGGACGACCCGGTGAGGCGGCCGAAGGCCCCCGAGCAGGGTCGTCTCAGAGTCGAGTGGACCCTGGGCAAACTAACTACAACCCTGTCCAGCTCGCCGCCAAGCTCGAAGCCCTCCTCCGCGAGCTGCCCGCACCGACAGCGTCCCTCCCCCAGCGCAAGAAGCCCACGAAGAAGCCGGGCACCGCGAAGCGCCTCAAGCCGCACGAGGTAGACGAGCTGATCGCCACCTACCAGGCAGGCACGAACGTCTACAAGCTAGGAGAACGCTTCGGCATCAACCGGCAGACGGTAAGCACCATCCTCAAGCGCCACGGCGTCCAGATCCGCAAGCGTAGCTTGACCGAGGAGGAGATCGACGAAGCCGTGCAATTCTACGGTCAGGGCTGGTCCCTGACGCGGATCGGGCAGCACTTCGGGGTAGACAGCCGGACGGTGAGGAGTCGGTTGCTGGAGCGCGGGGTGCGCATCAGCAAGCGCTAAATGAGTCTCCGGAGAGTCAGGCAAGCGGCCACCAGTAAGTAGAACCGTAGACCTGATAACCAAGACTAGTCGAATGATTCCTCCACATGCCTTCTCCGTTTTTACTCAACTTCGTTGAATCAGACAGGTTCTCATATACATTCTTGGTGATATAAGTCGGGAAATTTGAATCGAGAGCGGCCATCTTCGCTGCATTATTGGCGGCGTTCCCAACCCAAACCAAGTCGTTACTACCCCGGATTCCCGTTCGCGCCACAAAAAGAGAAGAGGAATCAACTCCAACCTTCTGCTTGAGCACATAATTGTCCTTGGGGTACCGTGATTCAATGGCTGGCTGTAGTATATATTTCACAGACCAATTAATTTTCAAAGCGGTCTTCACGGCATCATCACGCCTTGTGTCGCCAACATAGACCGCCATGACCCTGTCTCCGTCATACGCCGTAATCACTCCCCCATGGGCCCGAATTATTCGTGCAGCACAGTACAGATAGTTCTTGTAAACCTCAGCTGCAAACCAATCTTTGTACCCCTTGACCAAACCAGTGGATTCCGCAAGGTCAGCATACAAGACAGCTCCGTCAATCACGACAGCCTGATTGGCCAAGGCGATATCTGGCGTCTCGGGAACCTTCCTCCCCTCACGCCTGTCCCAGGCGCCCCGATGGGTTTTCTTCACATACTCTTCCAACTCATCCTTGAGACTCATACTTCACCTTCCCAGAAAACTTGAAATCAACAAGAGGAGTATCGCCAAACCCGACAACACCAAAGCAGAACGAACGAACCGGTACTTGCGAATGACTACGTGTGACATCCTCCAAAGTTGATGCTGGTTCCTGGAGGAAGAGGCTCCACGCTGATCACTGAAAGCTTCCTGAAAAGTGTCAAGCTCCTTGAACGTAGCCACATGACCCCAATAGTAGATGCCATTCACAGCATCCACATTGGTATATCTAGGCCAGATTGCAGCTGCGGCACATACAACTGAAACTCCTGCCATTACTGCACCAATCCACCACGCAACTTCCCATACACCGTTAAGCTTCTCTGGCCCCCAATTACTTGCGAAGATACCCCCCAACAAAGCACCGAATCCAACTCCTAGAGCAGCCAGAATCATAGATGCCTTGTGATCAGCCAAGGCAACTTCTGCTCTAGCTTCTGCAAGCATCACTGAGGCTAAAGTATCGTTTTCTTCGCCATCCAAATTTTGACCGCCTTCACTAGGGACACCCAAAAGTTCGTTTCCCTCTTTTTTAGCATTTCCCGCAAGTGGTTCGGATTTAGCCGCTAGAGTAACATGAACTGCAACCAACTGCCGAGCACTTAGAATGACTTTCCCTCTGCCAGGAATATCTTTGAGTTCTTTCCCGCCCGGGGGCCTGTATTTAAGTGGAGCTTGGAGAACAAGATCTCGGTCAGCAGACTCTTCGACCTCGGGACTCGATGAATACAAC
Source organism: Nocardiopsis sp. NRRL B-16309 (assembly GCF_001279585.1). Lineage (GTDB taxonomy): Bacteria > Actinomycetota > Actinomycetes > Streptosporangiales > Streptosporangiaceae > Nocardiopsis. The sequence continues at coordinate 2,523 of NZ_LGEC01000049.1, forward strand.
ACGCCACGAAAAAGACTTCCATCTTCAAGCCAGCAATCGAGGTGATACTCGGCTCGATCCTTATCTTCAGACTTCAAGTAATTATGCTGATGAAACACACGACGCCAAGATGACCAATTAGGGTCGAAGCTATTCACCCTAGGCAAGAAGCGGCGAACATACACAGGAATAGCGGTAGTGCTATGCAGTTTTTCAATTACTCGTCTCCGAGTCCATCCACCGAAGGTGACCAAATCATGGAGAACAAAGCCCAACAGGCATGCGACAGCCACAGTCCCAATAAACCACCACCACAGGTCCATATAGTTTTCAGCAACATGAGAGCTAAAATTCTCAATCAAAGCAGAAAAATCAGGGATCCACTTTGGCCAGATCAAGCCAATCAAGAGAAGCAGGGACACCACCACGGCGTCACACAAGACGCTGACCGCCGCAATCAAAACCGTGTCACGAAAGGCAGATACTTGCCGCGTCGGCCTAAGAGACTCTCGCCTCAGAACAAAGCAAATACCCGGGCCAATAAGGATCACGAAGAGCAGCAGCGCGATCGGTGTAGTTGGCATCAGCCCTCAGAACTCCATACCAGATATTCAGGTATTTAACTGTCATCGCCAGAGTCGGAGGACTCAGCAGGTGGAGGAGGAGGCGGCGGGCCGTCTTCTAGCTGGGATTGAGTAGCGCCAGGTGCAAGCTCAGATCCTCTCTTCTCGCCTTGAGAACTCACCTCAACGTAGCGCACAGCATCATTAGAATCCTTCCCCTTATTAGCCATAACAATCTTCCTCTCCAGAAAACAAGAATTAGAATATGAAGAGCGATGTAGTCCCCACCCTTCCCTATCCATGATACCCCCGGAACCGTGTTTCACTCCAGACCGAAAGAGTTCCCATCTGGCCAGTTGAGGGCACTTAACCCACCAAAAGCCAACGACGCCCTCAGCACCGTGAGGACGCCGTTGGTCACCCTGCGTCAGATCACCCCCGCCGTTCCTTCGCCAACTCCTCCAGGCCGTAGCGCTCGACGTGGTCAGGGTTGTTCAGGTCGATGGTGCGCAGACCCTCGCCCTGGAGCCGCTCGTTGATCTGGTCGAAGTTCTCCCGCACGATGCGCTTCTCAGCTTCCGAGGTCTTGCCCTTCTTGGGCTTACCGGCGTGCTCGAGCGTGGCGTAGTCGATCTTCTTAGCAGTGGCGGCCGGCCGCGCAGAACGAGCAGTGACCGTCTTGGCTGTGGTGAGAAGCTTGTCCATCGGCTCATCCTGAGCCAAGGCCTCGAACTCTGACAGCTCCATCACTACCGATCGGGTGTCCTCGCCCTCCTGCTGGATCTCCAGGTGGACGAACTGCTTTTCGTTGTCGAGGTTTTCCACCTCTTCAGCCAGTGCCTCGATTTCCACCGCATCTTCACCCAAGATGGGGTGTCCGCGGACGATAACCTTTACAAGGTCTTCGTCGTTCTCGATGAACTTACCGGTCAGGTCAGAGACACGGATGACACGTTGCGCCATGGGGGTTCCTTCCCAAGGGGTTTTGGTTATTGGCTACTATACCATTAAAGGCGGCCTATTGACACTAGTCACACTAAGGCAAGGCACAAGCACACCCTTCATGGCATGACCATCTCCGCTATACGCTTCGGGAACTGGAGGATTTACCCTTAGCTTCAGGCGAGGGCTTAGTGTCTATCTCGCCTTCGAGCACCCACACAAACACCACACCCGAGCGCGGGAAGATCCAGCCATCGAAGCCAACTTCCACAGTTGAGGTGGGAACGGAATCGGGACGCTGAGTGATGTGTGACTTCTGAGCACTGGCGATAGGATCAAGCACGGTCATATGTCGGATGCCACTGTTGCCGTACCAGAGTTCCACCTTGACACCCTTGGCAGGTCGAGGAAAGTCGATAGCCAGGAGATGGCTGTTCTTCTGCACGAGCGCTCGGTAGGTGTAGGAGATCTTGGCTTCTTCAGAGCTCCCAGCCGCCACGCCGGTATCCACCGTGTAGGTCTGTTCATCTTTTCGTGAGGAGCGACGGATCCGTCGCTCCTCACCGTTGACGGTGAACTGCACCAACTCGAAGGATTCCGGAGAAGCACCGTTAAGGTTGGCGATCGGCTCGAAGTACCATGCCCCGGTTGTTGTTGGATCATCGAGGAGCGTTCGGTAGTCGTCCAGATCAGAGACGGCAGAGAAGCGCATGACCGAACTGCTTGGCACGACACGGTACTCCCACCGCACAGTGGCAACGAACATCGATCCGACGCCAGCAGCAGGGCCATCTTTCCATGGGTCGAGAGCAACGGAGACGTGGACATCGTGCCAGCGTTCCGGTGCGCGGATGACTTGTTGCCGCAAGTCTGTGTAGACGTCCTCGGCGAGCTGGCGGTCTTTGAGCTGGATGGCGAGGGAGTTCCGCACTATCTGATCGAGGACCTCGGGTGAAGAGACGCGGGCGAGGTCGTCGGCGTTGAAGGCGAAGCCTTGGATCACAGCATCGCGGATAGCCGGCGCCTGTTCAGCTACAACCTGGCGGAGACGATGCATCGCCTGGGCTTCACCGTGTTCCCGGTTGATGTACTCGAAGGCGATCACGACGAGCCCGGTCGTGAGCAGCGCCACGCCGACGTCGTTGACGACGGCCGCGGAGAGTAGCTCCCACCCAGGTTGTTGCTCGGCCCAAGCAGAGAGAAGTAAAAGGGCGGTTCCAACCACGATGGCTATCACTGCAAGCAGTGTCAGCTTGGTTTTGTAGAGGGATTGGTAGAGGTTAGAGCGCCCGCTTTTCATATACGTGTATTAGTATAACATTAATTGCATATATGGCCTAGATTCTTCATTTGCTGACGCTGTGCCTCGGCCGAACACCTCCTCCAGGAGGATGCTCGCACCTTCATTACACGAGGGGTGACACGACCGCGGTCGGTGTTCTTCTGGGTCACACCGGGTCACAGCGGTTCCCCTTCCTCCCTGAGCGGTTGGTGGGCCGGCGACAGCGCCGAGCGGGCGATCTGGTCGCCCAGGTCCAGGAGTGCGGACAGGGGCTATCGCGCGCTGGCACGGAACGCCTGATGCGCTCCAGCCCGCTCCGGGCACACCGAAGGCCTCGGACCAACACGAGTCCGAGGCCCTGGAGGACGGGTCTAGGGAGTTGCCGTCCTTGCGCCTACTCAATAGCGGATCAGCTACTTGCCACCGCCGGTACCGCCGCCGTTGCCACCACCAAGGTTGGGGGTCATGGTTGTCTCACCTCCTCGAAGCACAGACAGGGCACGGCTCATGTGCCCTGCTGAGGACATGTGCCGAGGTCTGTCGGCAGAGCTAGAATAGGACACATAGTCTCTAGACGTATAGTCATTAGACGCATGGTCTCTGGATCTTTCGTCTTGGGACGTATGTGGTTGGGCCATCATGCCTGCTCAACCCATCTCAGAAGCCGCCCAGACGTTCGGGGCGCGTGTCCGCGCCCGCCGCCAAGAACTCGGCAAGAGCCAAGAACAGCTCGCCGACGCCTCTGGGCTGCACTGGACCTTCGTCGGCCAGGTGGAGCGGGGACGCCGCAACCTGAGCCTGCACAACCTGCTGAAGCTCGCAGAGGGGTTGCAGGTAGATCCTGGGGAACTGGTGCAAGGACTGCGAGCCGAGGAGTGACGGTAACGCGAGTATGAGGACCTGGCTGAAATCTGACGCTTGGCAAGCACTAGCAACTGAGCTTCGCAGCTACCGACAGCTCGGTCTTGGCCCTCTCCTCACCGAGGACGCTGTCCGCTTCGCCACAGCCCGGATGCTGGTCGAACACGGCAGTGACCCACAAGACCTACGAGTCGAGCTGCCACACCCTGAACTCAAGGGTTCTCGCATCGACCTTGTGGTCGGTCAACCGCCCAGCGCCTTCATCGAGTTCAAGTACCCGCGGGAACCCAATGAGAAGAACGCGGCATGGACGATGACCTTAGGAGAGGTTCTCAAGGACTTCTACCGCTTGGCGGCTTGCCCTGGAGCAGCGGAACGGCTGTTCGTCTATGTGGAGACACCTCGCCTGCGGCGCTACATGGCAGGGATCGCGCAGCGTCACGGTATCGCCCTCGATGTTGACGAAGTCGTACTCCCGCCCGATGCCATGGCACAGCTACCGATGACAGCCAGACGCAGCATCGGGGTGGAGCTCCCTACGTCGTACGTCAGGGCGCGGCGGAGCGTAGCTGTGGATGTAGATGACGGCCTTCGACTCAACGTCTACCAGGTTGACCCACATCTCTAGAACAACATGCCGTATTTACGACCCGATGCCATGAAACAATTAACCGCATGCACCGAGGAATCCTGACGAGCACGGAGACCGTCTTCGTCAGTTACAGTCAACCTGAATAGCGCTTTGTTATCGATATTATGGCCGGTGCGGTCGAATATCAAATAGGCATGGTCATAGCTCTCAGGCCCACCCTTCCCAGGGACCGGCAAGTTCACCTTATCCATCTCATTGTTGGCAAATCGAACCGACCTAACAACGGAATCATATCCTGGAACTTGCAGACAAACATAGCCAATAATCTTATTCTTAGGAACCCTGTCGGGAGAGAAACCGAAGAAGACGCGAGTACCCCTCGGTGTGTCGAGTTGGTTGCCAGGTTCTCCCCTTCCCCGGTTGCTGTAGAGCTTTTCCGTACTAACCCAAAGCGATTTCGCTTCAGCCAGTTGCAAGCTCAAAGCACCGCCAACCTCGCGATCATCCGAAGGTTCTTGATAGCTCTGGGCGGCCGCGGAGTCTTCCTCGGGGGGCGTCGCCTTTCTCTGTGGGTGAGCACGGTACGAGCTCAAAATACTCGCAAGAGGATCAGCAGCCGACCAGGCATGGTCGAAACAAGAACCGAACGATTGACTGTTTTGAGGTACAACCTAGCGTTGGCTCAGAGTGGAGAATGTTCGTAGCAGAGCTGACGTCATCGTCAAGCGCCTGCCCTCAGCAAGGACAGGCGCTTGACGATTTATCTGGTCAGCAGTGAGACAAGGTCGACCATCAATGCTCACACTTGACGTCTTGGACGAACGCTCCCCACTCCGCAAGCGAGAACGCCAAGTGACCTTGTTCGCGGTTCTTAGTGTCCCGCACCATCGCCGTTCGGGGAGTCTCCGCCACCTCCACGCAGTGGCCACCCTGCGCGTTGCTGTAGCTCGAGGTGCGCCACTGAATGTTGTCCATCGATCTCGCCTCGCACATTCTTCAAGTACTCCGTTGTCTGCCCCGGGGAGAGGGCAACGCCCTGCAAGCTGCCGAACTTGAGGGCCAAGCGCTCGACCTCCGCCGACTCAGTGATGAGGTTGCCGGAGGCAGCGCCTTCAATGTAGGCCACCTCCTGACGGTCGGGGAGCGACAGGATGGTGAAGGGCCCATCCATGCCGGGGTGCTCGTCGAAGCGGACACCAGCAAGGATGACCTGGAGCTGGACACGTCCAGATCCGACCAGCTCCAGGAGGCGGCTGGTCTGCTCGAGCAGGATGCCAGGGGTATGAGCTAGGCAGCTCAGCACCGACTCGGTGATGATCGCCCAGATCACCGGCCGCTCCGACTCGATGAGTAGCTCCTGCCGGCGCGTGCGCTGCTCGACTACACGCTCGATGTAGTCGTCGGTCTCCATCGGGTTGTTGGCCCGACAGAAGGCACGGATGTACGACTCCGACTGGAGGAGGCCGGGGACGATCATGGGGTGGTAGTCGCGCATCATGAGGGCGTGCGGCAACGCCTGCATGAAGCTTCCGGCGTACTCGGGGTAGGCCGCCTGCTGTACGTCCTTCCACAGTCCGACCAGGTGGTCACCAGCCTCCAGAGCCTCATCAGCCTTCTTGGCGAAGCGCTGTGTCGGCGTGCGTTCAGCCCGCTCGATGTGCCCCACCAACGCACCAGACACATTGATCGCTCTGGCAAGCTGGCTTTGCGACATATCGGCCAAATTTCGCAAACGGGCCAATTCTCGCCCGAAGCGCCGTACAGCCGGGTTTTCCCCGGGGGGTATACGTGCCATGACCGGTAGTTAACTACACGGCCACAACCTATGACAACCCCCTTTTACGGCTAGTGGCCAAACGGCCTGTACGTATAGCCGCCTTACCTGGGGCAATGGAATGGTCGGGGCGTGGCTAAGCCACTACCAAGCCCCTACTTTTCCAAGGTGGCGATCAATGAATACGCTAACGGCGCCTACCGCGCTCGAGCGCCTGGACACGCTCCTCCATCAGGACGGCATCCGCCCGGTGCCCGACCACGATGGCGATGCCCTGGTGTTCTTGCACGTCGGCTGCGTCAGTCTCTCGGCCACAGGCGAGTACTTCACGCTCGAGCACCTCGACCAGGACGGCAACCGCCTGCGCACTATCCGATGCACCCACGAACAGATTTTCGAGGTTGCCGATCTGGTGCGTGCCTACCGAGATAGCCAGCACGCCCACAGCCGCGCGAACGCTCGCCCCAGCCTGCGGCTGGTGAAGGGGTGGCACCGATGACCCCTCTGGCTTCCCGCCCATTGGCTTACGGCTACATGCGGATTATCGGGGTGGGCGACCGCTTCAGGATGACACTTCTCCACCGGCAGATGAGCGCCTTCGCCCGCGGCCAGGAGTTCACGCTCGGGCAAGTGTTCGTGGAGGTCCCTACCTGCCGTGAGTCCAGCTTCGAGCGTTTGGTCTCGCGCCTCAAGCAGGGTGACGCCACCGAGCTCATCGTGCCCACGCTGGATCACTTCACCCGCTTCCCCAGCTTGCAGGAGGGTGTGGTGGCCCAGATCGAAGCCCTGGGAGTGACCGTCTGGGTGGTGGGTGACTGATGCACGCCAGACTGACCCTCGTGGCGTTGCCGAACGTGGTCGCCATCGCCCGTGCTTTCACGACGGCGACGCTACGAGGGCTCCCCTACGAGGCCATCGACAACGCCGAATTGCTGGTGTCGGAACTCGGTACCAACGTGGTCCAGGCCGCGGGGCTGGCGATGACGACACCGATCTCCGCGATCTCTCACCGGCACGTGTTTGCCCTGTCGCTGAACATCACGGGCAACCGGCTCGTCATCGAGGTGCATGACCTCCACGAGGGGCACCCCACACCGCAACCACAGAACGAAGATGCCGAATCCGGCCGAGGACTGTTCCTCGTCGAGGCGCTCAGCCAGCGGTGGGGCGTTAGCTCACATCCGCAGGGCGGCAAGGTCGTGTGGTGTGTGATCGCCCTCGAGTGGCCGGTGCCGGCGGAGCGCCTGGCCGCCGAAGCTCCTGCAACTTCCGCCCCTGCCTACGTTCACAGACAGCCGCTACCACGTCGCTCTGCACCGCATGACGTTCCACCGGTTCCCCCAAGCACGCCGCCACTGGCGCCAGAAGATATGGAACGGGTGGTCGAGGGGCTCGCCCGGCTCTGAGAGTGGGTCACAGCCGCGGTGCGCCTGCTGCGTATTCCACAACAGGAAAAACCAGGGCATCGGGCTCGTGGTCATGAGCTGACGTACCACCGGTGCAGGGGCGTGTGTTCGCGTGTCGGGTTCGGTCGATCGTTCGGGCGAACACACGATTGCCTGACCTGCACCGATGCGCCATAACAGGAGGTGCCGAGGGCGAGCAGAGGCCATAGATGAGCAGAAGTAGTGCTGGCCGCCGCACCTCGGTACCTCATCGGTTTACTGCGGCTTCAAGAGATGAACCTGTCCGGGTTCGTCGGCCGCATTTTACTGAGGAGGTTTGCTCGATGAGCGAACAGCCCACTGGATCGGGCGAGGAGAAGAAGGCCACGGTCGCGATCCGTGTCTCGCCCTCGTTCAAGCAGCAGCTTGACTCTGTGGTCTCCCTGACGGACAAGACGCTGAACAACGCGGGCGTCGAGGCCTTGGAGGACTGGGTAGCGAAAATCCTGTCCGACGCCTCCGTCCGCGACAAGGCGATGGCCAACCTGGAGGCTGAGGAGCGGGCGCTGCGGGAGCGGAAGCAGGCACTGTCCGCGATGCTCGGTGGTGACGATACCAGCAGCACGCCGGAGGGCACTTCGACCCGATCGACGCGCAACAAGAAGTAACTTGCGCGTGTGAACACTGGCCAAGGAGCGATGTGCTTCGAGGTTGCGTGAGGCGGGAGCTCGTCTAGGTGCGACTCGACAGGGTTGTCCTGGGCGGCTCTCGCCTAGCTAACTATGCCGTTATATTGCTTATTATCTGCACGACTGACTCGATTACAGGCGACGATGTTGCAGATGTAGCCAGCCTGCGCCCCATGTCTCGAAGAAGAGATTTCTTCTCTTCAGTTAGAGTAGATTCATCAATTCTTGACTCAATCAACGCTGGAGAAACATCCCCCAAGGAGATCCTATCAGCGTTTTCCTGCAGCCATACTATGAAATTTTGCGCAGCCTCCGGAGAGCCCACAGCCTCGATTATTCGACTGCTCATGGATTCAGGGGTAACCCTGAACGTATTTATTGTAGATGAATCCTGGGAAAGATTTACATCTCCAGAAACATTCGATATGTTGAATGACCTACCCTCGCCATCCATTACATTTCCCCAATTCTCAGAAGCCGCATTAACTGCCACTGCGTAACAATCTAGCGATTGCGCGAGCGTGCGAGCCATTCTCCCAACCTCGCCACTCAGATGCCCGACACCCGATCGCGAAGGAATAAATCCCGCCCAAAAAGAGCGTCTTCGCTTCAATTTTCTATAATGAGTTATTACAGAAGCCCATCGAGCAAACGAGGAATCTCTTGAACCTAAAAGAGCAAGGGTCAACTCATTTGATAAATAGCTTCTTTCAACCCGATGCGCATCCATAATTTCTGCAAAAATATTCATCGGGAGAGACTTTATTGCCTGGAAAATTCCCAATTCGAGAAGTAGTACTTGAGCCTGCCTTGCACTGATAGAAGGAAATTCTATAGGTGCAAAGTGAGGTATTTCCGGAACCCCATTGCCCAAGTCTCGAAAAACTGTTGCCGACAAGCTATTACTATAAGCCTTAGCCCATTCTCGAGTCAAGAGAATCCCCAAATTAGCACGAGCCTCAAATTCATATGAGTCAGTCCAAACACCTTTCTTCATTGGCTTTACAGCTTCAAGAACCACATCTGCAAGCAGCGGCCTGCCATCAAGTAAATAAGGAACTTCGATTAAGGCATCTATAGCCTTATCTCTTGGAAACTGACCTCCATGGAGAATAGAGGCGACATCACTTTCAAAATTCGGAACATTCTTTACCCACCATTTTGTAATCTCTTGAGTAGTACTACCTTGCTTCTCTACCCACGAAGATCCGAATTCTTCGACTAAATTATCTTGCCTGGTGGAAAAAAGTGGATCAAATATCGACTTATCTCTACTGAACTGCGTCCGTCTAATTTCCAAGTTAGCACGAGGATTCATTCCATATCCGACGACTCGGATAAAATCAGCTTGAATAAGCGGCATCAGGCGTCGCAGCAAGTCATACATTAAAATTTCTTCATGCTGAACCGAGATCGGAAAGAGAACTGGTTCGACAGAAACCAGCGAAGCCAAGCGAATCACTCGCTCGCACATCGCAATTTTTTCTTCACGTCTTGGTGATGATATTCGCCTCATTACTTCGTGGTCCAAGAAGTGTAGAAAAATTCTGTGTCGCACCAGCACCTCGCTTTAGATTTTATTTTCCATAAATTTTCAGTTCAATGTATCTGCGACAGGTGGGGATCTTAGACTCCATATAGTCAAATACTGCATTCTCACTGGGAACCGAGAAGCTATCTGCAAAAAGAGAGACTGACTCCAGAGATTTTGTGGTCACTCCGAAATCCAGCAACTGAAACTTTACGTCATCGAGAGATGAATAAGACCGCACTGGTGCTTCAAACGTTATCCCATACGAAGCGAACAGATCTTCAGAAACTTTAATGGCAATCGGCATTTGTTCCATAAACTCGTCAGCTTGATACGAGGAGAATCCTGTCACAGTCCTCGACACCCCGTTGACACGAGCAGCTATTATTGCTTCGCACTGGATGGCCATTTGGTGACCAAGCAGAATAAGGTTTGTCCCATACTTTCTGAAATCCTCCTCTATGTCCGCAATTGCAATTCTTCTAAATATTCCCGCAGAATGCGGTCGCAAATGTCCGACTACTTTTCTTGGAAAGGCCTTCATTATCTCATCTACACGAACATCTATGATGTCTGTCTCGATAGTTGCTCCCGTCTTTGCCGTCATTAGCAGAATCTCACTTCCAGAGTTAGCCTCCAGACATGCAGCAAGTGATGAATCTCGCCCTCCAGAAAACATTACGATTGATTTTTGCGGGGCCTCACTGGATTTCATACCAAGACGCTCTCAATCTAGAGGATATCCAAAGAACGGTGTATTTCAATAAACTTACTCGCCGCAGACCGTGGAGGCAACGGCTCGGGGCATGGGGGCAAACCTCCTAGAATCTCGCGTGAATCATCGCGTATTGCCGCCCTCCCTTCGTTAGGCAAGAGAAGTTTAGCTTCCATTTGAAAGGCTGTGCGATCTGCGAGCTTAACCACATCTTCATCACTTTTATTCATTGGAAGCTGGATTTCAAACGCTTCACCGATGGCCCGGTCTACCGAGAAAACGAGCTCTGTGTAACCGTCAAACTGCCCCATATCCCGGAGCCGCCTTTTAAGAGGAGAGGGAATATCACCGAGGTAAGCCTCATGCGAATCATGATGAAGTGCCACCAGACACAGGTCCGGCCTCCCCAAATCAGCTACAATTTCACTCACGAGGACGCTATGCTGCGCAACCGAATAAAACTGGGTGGTGTGTCCGCCAAACCTGCAAATTCGAGACAGCGCACCCGCTATATCCCCTAGGCGTATTGCATCAGGAGTCGGATTTGACAAATCAATCCGCCCCCCAGAGGAAGTATCAAGCCACCTGCTTTGCTGGACATATGTCGATGAGTTTTGCATAATATAGAGTTTCTATTTATATTCTACATTCCAAGCTTGATAAACTCAAGCCATTAAATCTATTTTCAGCAATCGATCTTGGCGGCAATTTTTTTGAACACATCACCAGGATCACTCGATCCATCTACCCTCCACAATACTCCAGCTTTCTCATAATGATTGATCACAGGAATGGTTTTGTCTTTGAAAACATCCATCCTGCTTGAGAAGGTAGCTGCAGAATCGTCTGCTCTTTTTTTCAAAACATTGCCGCAACCCACACAGGAAGCATCGGAAGGGTAACTTGAGAACTGTGAAACTTTATAATTGATTCCACACTTTGAACAGACAAGTCGTCCCAATGACCTAGAAAGCGCTTCCTCGTCTGAAACATCGATATAAACAGCCAAAGAAATCAGATTGCCTCCGAAAATTTCCTCCAGAAAATTCACTTGGCCAATACTTCGAGGAAATCCATCAAGAACAAAACCTCTGCCCTGCTTCCCAGCAACAAGAAGAGCCTCTTTTGCTAGGCCCCGAATAACACCCTCGGGAGCAAGGCCTCCCTTTCGAATATTATCTGCATCCGACTGAGAAAGTGAGCCAAGAAGACTCCGGATCATCTGACCAGTGGAGATATTAACCAAGCTATATTTTTTAGCCAAAAGAAGACTTTGAGTCCCTTTCCCTGAGGCACTCTTCCCCAGTATCGATATGCGAGGACTACCAAAAGAGAGAGTCACCTCATTATTGTTGCTAAATTTTAGATTGATGATCCACCACCTAAAGACCGAGACACCTCTTGGCATCCTACATCTTCGCCAAGTCATGCGGAAGCCTTCTGTCATCCTTATCAGTCACTCACCAACATCAGCAAGTAGTCTTGCCAGGTCATCGCCGCCCCGCAGAGAGGAAAGTACAGATGATAAAGAAGCTGCCTCATATTCATCCTATGAGCCCATCAGATCATGGTCCACAAAAGCACCAAAAGTGTCTTTATGTCCATAAGACTAACAATCTAGACAGTACCTATCAGGAGCCTCAACCTCATCTTGTTACCGCATCCCTCACTCACCGTTTTGACACCCTGCACGTCCATGCACCACTGCACGGCAAACTTCGGCCATAGCTCTCCTCGCCACACCCACACGAGCGACGTCTCCTCGTCCGTGACCTGTAGCCGGATGGGATCCATGTCGACGTGGTTCCAGATGCCCTCCTGGCGCTCGACCGCCTGTAGATCCAGCTCCTTGGGACCGTTCTTCCCCTGGTAGAGCACCACTCGGATTGGCCGCATCTCTACGAAGTACTGGCTACGGGCCTGCGTCACGAAGAGGAACCGCTCAGGGGCCACCTGGAAGCAGGCAACGTCAAGACACGGCACTGCTTCCGTGATCCAGTTCGTCGTGATGAGCTTCGCCAGCTGCCGGACTCCCTTGTCGCTGTATCGGCGCACCTGCCGCTGCTCGTAGCTGTGCTCCGCACCGAACTCGTCCAGGCGCCCGAGGTGTGTTTGTTGGTCGCTGGTGAAGCCCAGCGAGGCCAACGCCGCCTTCATGCTCATGTCGGCATCTGTGCTCAGCACCTTGTGCTTGAGCGTGTTGTAGGCACTCAGAGGATCGCCGTCACCGAGCAACCCGCAGATGACAGGGCTCTGGGCCATGGTGTCAACGGTAAGCCCTGCTGCCGTCTTGCGTACGGCAAGCAGCTCGGCGCGGGCCTGTTCCTCGAGGCTCATGTGGCTCCTGGGGATGTCACTTTCATGTCATGACCGCTGGGGGTCATCTCCCGTGGACTTGAAGTGTCAGAACCCCAACACAGGGAGCACTTCATGTCGTACCCCTCAGCGAGCACCTTCGACTACCCGGCCGCTGTGAGTCCCGTGCTCAAGCTGCGTAGCAACCTCGCTACCTCCTACCTCGCGGCCGTCGATGTCCTTCGTGACCTCGAAGCCCAGCAGAACGCCATCACGGCCGCTCGTCGTGAGCGCCTGCGGGCCGAGCTGGACGCCGTCGACGTCGTGCCGCTCACCAACCCCGCTGACCAGCGTTGGTGACGGCTTCCCTGGACCGGATGCCTTCCCGCATCCGGTCCGCCTCCCTCTCCCTGTCTCTTCTTCCTTCGCTCAAGGAGTCAGTAAGCATGCAATCCAAGCTCAACCCGGTGCCGCGGCGCCGGCCTTCTCTCCGCTCGCGGATGGCGGCACCCGTCGTCGCGGGGGCAGCTGCCCTGGTGTCGTCCGCCTGCGGCCTTCTCGACGACGCCCCCGACCCCACCGTCATGGAGGAGCACCAGCAGATGCTCACCACCTGTGGTGACGCGCCGCCCGCCTCCCTGGTGCTGGTGGACGGCACCGGTTCCAGCAACAGCGAAGCCATCACCGCCGAGCGCCTGGACGCCATCGGGCACGTTGCCCGTCAGACTGCGGTGTGCTCGGGCTACCTGCGCGTCGCCGTGTTCTCCTTTTCCAGCGCGGCGACGACCGTGCTCTACGACGGGTCACTCCAGCCGCACGGTGCGACGGGCAACGCCCGGATCCGCCGCGTGCCCGCTTTGGTGGACGAGGCCATGACCGAGATCCGCGACGGCTACGCGCCCGCCCTGGCCGAACTGCCCGGCGGGGGTAGCGACATCACGGCGCAGCTACGACTCGGTGTGGAGTGGATCGATCAGCTGGGCGACGGCTACCGTCTCAACCTGGTGGTGCTCACCGACGGCTTCCATAACGTCGGCCACAAGCCCGGCGACGAGGTGCTCACCCCGGCCGAGGCCGAGGCTCTAGTCAATGAGACCAGCGTGCCCGACCTGGCCGGCGCTTCAGTGACGGTGGCGGGTATCGGGCGGGTGGCGGAGGAGCCGCCCAGCTCGGCCGTGGTCGAAGGGCTCGTCTTCTACTACGAGGCGCTGTGCATGCAGACGGGCGCCGAGGAGTGCATCGCTGTCACCGACTACGCCCTGGGCGGTGAATCTGCATGAGGAAGCTTTTCATGGGAGCTGGTTCGCCGTTCTCTTCCGCTTCCTCGTCGGATGCGTGGACGGCTGAGGCCGATGCCGTGTCCATTCCGCGGCTGGACGAGATCGGGACGCTCACGCGGCCGACCAATATCGGGAGGACGTACGCCGAGGAGGAATACCGGGCGCTCGGTGAGGAGCAGCTGTCCTCCTGGGCGGCCGAGGGCGAGCAGGCGGCACGACCGCACGTGATGCGGGCGCGTGGCTTGGAGCGGTCGGCCACGACGACGGAGGCATTGCTCGTCCACCAGGAGGAGGCCGCTCGCCAGGCGCGTGAGGATTACCAGCAGGCGGCTCGGGTGCTCGCGCCGCATGTGCGGCGTGAGGTGGGGGCGAAGGTGCGCTACTGGGTGTGCTGGCCGCTGCTCGTGCTGGGCGACTCGGCGGGGATTCTCATGTCGGCCGTGGCCTTCGGTGATGCGCCATCGGTTGCCCTGGGTGTGGCAGTGGCGGCCGGTGTCGCCGCTGGGTGCTCGGGGCTTATCGGTTCGGAGGTCAAGCACCTCCGGAACGCCCGTGCTCGCCAGCGTGACCCCGAAACCTTGAGCGGGGAGGAATATCGCTTCCGGCGGTTGTTCTCCGGCTCGCCGGACAAGGGCTTGGGCCTGGTGGGGCTCGTCGGCGTGGTGTCGCTGCTCGTGGTGGCGCTCTTGGCCTTCGGGGTGTTCCTCCTCAGAGGGTCGCTGGAGGGTGCAGCCTCGGGCTTGACGTTCGGCTGTCTGGCGGCGGCGACGGCGCTGGCTTCCTTCGCGCTCAGTTATCACGCGGCCGATGAGGTGGCCGATGTGCTCTCCGGCTACAAGAAGCGGGCTTCGCAGGCTGAGACGCGCCTGCGGAAGCTTGCCGGTGGCAAGGCGATCCGCCAGCGGGCCGAGGCCGATGCGGCGGCGCGGTCGGTGTACGCCGAGCACGCCGCACGTGGACAGGCGGCAGCCAAGCGGGTGGAGTCGCTGAACTGGCGCATCCAGCGGAACAACAGCCAGGTCGTCGGGCACGGGTTTCCCGCGCACGAAGCCAGGCCGATGGTCGGGCGTCGGGTGCGCGCTGGTGCCAATGGCTATGCCGGTGAGGCGATGCGCTGATGTTGCTCCCCAGTGCTTTGAGGCCGGATCAGTTGCTCGGGCCGGCACCCGCGGGCGAAGGCGATCGTTCCCCCGCCCCCAAGTTCCGGATCGGGTCGCCGGGCGCCCCGTCGCTGGTGCCAACGCTGACTATCGCTGTCTTCGACAACAGCGGCAGTGTCGTCTCACCGACTGGCACAGACCCCTTGAGTAACCGCTTTGCCGAGGTAGAGCACGCCTTCCGTGCGGTGGCGCGTCGAGCGGCACAGCACGAACTCGGGGCGGTGCTGCACTTCGACTCACCGTGTGGTGGCGATGTCCAGCCGACGCCGATCAGTCGGCGGGGGATGGCGTCGCTGCGCTCGGGGCTGGCGGTGCCCTCGGATGGGGCGGGCAGTAGCTGTCTGCTGCCGAGCCTCCGTCAGACCGTGCGCTTGGCCGAAGGGCGCCCCGAGCACGCAACCACGCTGGTGGTGCTCTCTGACTTCCTGCTCATGGACAGCGATCCGGCCGCGGCGTTGACTGAGCTGGCCGAGTTTCCGGGCGATGTACATGCCGTAGTGCTCGGCTCCTGGGTGGACACGGACGCCTTCGATTCGCGCATCACGGTGACACCCATTGAGCGCGACGATCCGCCTGGTGCGGTAGCGCGGGCGTTGTTCCGCAGCCTGGTCGCCCGGCGGCCGGGGAGCTCGGTCGCTGACCCCAGATAGCTCTTACTCAGTGCCCGATGCTGCGTATTCCACAACAGGTTTCTTTACAGCAGCGGACCTTGAGGAGCAATCCCTCTAACAGAGAGGTGTGGGGCTGTGTTCGCTCGGACTATCGGGCGAATGTTCGCCCGAACAGACGGTTTCCACACCTCTCCCCATCCGTCATAACTACGCCTGTACCCGGCAAGCCAAAAAACGATGTTGGGACAGAAAGGAGGAATCTTTGATGACCATAAACCATCCCCAACCAGCCCGGCCTCCCAACACGGTGCCCGAGCGGTTTCGCACCATCCTGGCCGACCCCCCGTGGAATATCCAGCAGCAAGGTGCTAAGGGGGCTGGACAGCACTACCAACTCATGAGTCTGGAGCGCATCAAGGCAATGCCCGTGGCCGACCTGGCCGAGGAAGACGCGCACCTCTACTTGTGGACGACTAACGCCACTATCCGCGAGGGCTACGAGGTGGCTAAAGCCTGGGGCTTCACCGTTCGCAGCCCACTCACGTGGGTGAAGTTCCGGCTCGGGCTGGGGCATTGGCTGCGTAACAGCACCGAACACCTGCTGTTCGCCACGCGCGGCACGGCACCGGTGCAGTTCCGGTCGCAACCGACCTGGATAGTGGCACCGGCGCAGGAGCACAGCCACAAGCCCGAAGAGCAGTTCCCCATGATCGAACGGCTCTCCCCTGGGCCGTATCTGGAGCTGTTCGCCCGTAGGCGCCCGCCGAGCAACGCGCCGTGGTTCGTCTGGGGCAACGAGGTCGACAGCGACCTCACCATTCCCGGCTACCCGGTTCCGAGTGACCACCGCCGTGGCCACGGCGGTGAGCCGCGGTGAGCGACGACGGGCCGAGCCCTTTCAAGAATCCCGTCCAGTGGTTCTTCCGCTCCAGCCTGCTCGTCCTGGTGGCCATGCTGGCGCTGACCTACGCGGTGGATCTGCTGCGCGACCTGCTGCCGTGGCTGGTCGGTATCGCGCTCGTCGTTGGTGCGGGCTGGGCGGTCATCGCCATCATCCGGTGGCGGCGCTCCCGGTGGTAAGCACGAGCGAAATCAGCAAATAACAGAGGTAGCGCGTTGTGGAATGAACATTTTACCTTGACGCGCAAACAGAAATGTTTAATAACTAGAGCCGAACGTTGGTGTTTAATTTTTTAAACACTGGCACTCGTAGAGGAAGGAGTGACCCTATGCCGAAACGAAAGAAAAACACGAATCAGCGGCGCCAAAAGCATGAGCAGCGATTCGTCGTACGTGGTGAGCGCCGCGATCCGCCAGACATGCGCAAGCTGGGCCGAGCCCTGCTCAGTCTCGCCCAGGCGGAGGCCGAACGGCAGGCGCAAGCAGAACACGCTGCCAAGCAAGCGACAACGGATGAGGAGAAGAACGCCTCGTCTTCAGACGGAGGTGATCAGGATGCTCAGCGCGGCAGCTAAGCGACCCTCTCTCACCTTCAAGGCGCTACACCTGCCCCGTCCGCTCGACGTGGCGACCGTCGGCACGCTCCTGGAACGGGTAGCGGCCGAACCCGGTCTGTCCCCCGTCGTCCTGGAGGCACGCGCCGACGCCGCTGGGGTGCGGCACGTTATCGGGGGGCGTGCATCGGACCTGCCGCGGCTGCGCCAGCTGTTCGAGGATCTACTGCCCGGCGCAGCGCTGGTAGCGCCGAAGGCCGGTGGCTCTCCTCTCCGGCCAGAGATGGTGGCAGCAGCCCGGCTGAGACTGCGGCCCTCGGGGATACCGCTGAGGTCGGATGCGGCCGAGGCAACCACGCGAGCGCTGTTGTCTGCTCTCGCCGTGCGGCTGGGCAGCGATGAAGCCATCGCTGTACAAGTGGTAATCGGCCCCCGCCGATCGCCGCGCCTGGTGCCGAGCGACATGCCGGATCCGCAGACGTCGGTGTGGCAGTTGCTTACCAAGGGCACCCGTCCGGCTGACACTGAACTGCGTTCCCGTCTCAAGGAGCGGCTTGGGCAAGTCGGCTTGTCGGCCACGATCCGGTTCGGTGCGACCAGTTCCTCCCCCGAACGGCGGCGATTCTTCATCCTGAGTGTGCTCGGGGCGCTCACCACAGCCCAGGGGCCAGGCGTGCGCCTGGAGCTGGTGCGCGAACCGGCTTCCCGCCTCAACCAGGCGCGGACCCCGCGCTTGTGGCCGCTGTCGCTCGGGGTGTCCGAGCTGGTGGGCTTGCTGGCCTGGCCGCTTGGTGAGGGCGAGCTGCCCGGTCTGCCGCCACTGCATCCGAAACCGCTGCGCGCAGCGGCGCACGTACACAGCGGCTCGCGCGTTTTCGCGCGCAGTGCGGCACCTGGTGATGAGCGGGTAGTCGGTGTCTCCGCCCAGGACCAGACATTTCACACCATCGCCTACGGGCCGAGTGGATCGGGGAAGTCGAATGCGCTGCTGCATCTGGCGCTGGCCGATGCCGAGGCCGGACGGCCGGTGGTGTTGCTGGATCCCAAACGGCAGTTGATCGATGACTTCCTGGCGCGACTGCCGGAACACCGTGTGGGCGATGTGGTGGAGCTGAACGCCGCCGACGCCTCGCCGGTCGGTTTCAACCCGCTGGATGTCTCTGGGCGCGATCCGGACGTCGTCGTTGACGGCATCCTCGCTGTCTTTCAGGCTGTTTTCGCTGACGGCTGGGGGCCACGGACGGCGGACATCTTCTCGGCGGGATTGCGCACGTTGGCGCGGGCCAGTCGCCCGGAGGCACCGGCCACGTTGGTCGATCTGCTGCGCCTGTTCACCGATGCCGCCTTCCGTCGTTCGTACGTGGGACGGCTCCAAGGTGATGTCGCCCTGGCGGGTTTTTGGGCTTGGTATGAGGATCAGTCTCCAGCGTCGCAGGCGGCGGCCATCGCCCCGCCGCTGAACAAGCTGCGCCAGTTCCTTCTCCGGCCCGCCCTGATCCAGATGCTCGACCAGCGAGCCGATGCCTTCCGCCTGCGTGACGTCTTCAAGGGCAACAAGGTCGTGTTGGTACCCCTCAATGAGGCGCTTATCGGGCCGGGAACGGCTTCACTGCTGGGCAGCCTGATCATCGCCGAGGTGTGGCAGGCGACCCAGGAGCGAGCTGGTGAAGCCGACGCCAACACGCGACCGGGTGTGGTGTACATCGACGAGGCCCCCAGATTCCTCAACCTCCCCGTATCCCTGGCCGACGCCTTGGCGGTATCGCGCTCGCTCGGGGTGGGCTGGTTCCTGGCCTCGCAGTTCCGCGAACAGTTCCCACCCACTCTCAAGAGCGCGGTGGACATCAACGCGCGGAGCAAGATCCAGTTCGCCACCGAGTATGACGATGCCCAGGCGGCGGCCAAGCTGGCACCTGCCTTGAGCGTCGAGGACTTCATCGCCCTGCCACGCTTTACCGCCTACGCCAACCTCGTCGCTGACGGTGCGCCCTCGGGCTGGGCGCTGGTGAAGACCTTGCCGCCCACTCCAACCGTGCACAATCCGGAAGCGATGCGGGCGCGGGTGCGAGCCAACTATGCCGTGCCGACTGAACCACCTTCAGCCGAAACCCCCTCCCCGGAAGAGTCGCAGGAAGCCGATGGCGGGGCGCCGCCGCGCGCTGCGCACGAGGAGCCACAGGGCGAGCAGATCGGGCGCAAGCGACGCCGGAGGGGCAAGCGATGAGCTGTTCACATCTCCCCCACAACAGAGAGGCCGCCCGTTGCTTCGCCCCTCTATCCGCCCGTGTCTTCACGTCGAGCACAGATTTTCGTTTGCCGTGGTCACTGCCGCTGTCGTGGCCCTTCCGGGATGGGACTGACCGGCATTCTGCCGGTCACCGTGGCCGACTGCTCGGCTCCCGCCTCGCGTACAGACCTGAATGCATACGAAGGAGGTTCCTATGACCAGAGACAACGTTGCCGATCTGCTGCTGTCACTGTCCGACCGTGACCGGGCGGTGCTGGAGTCGCTGCGTGAGCTGCGCCTACTGACGACCGCGCTGCTGCGGCGGTTGCACTTCATCCACCACCCCGAGGAGGCTGACGACGACAGCGAGGGCGCAGGCAGGACGCACGCCACCGAAGCGGCGGCGGCCGTGGCGGCAATGCGGGTGCTGGGCCGGTTGGAACGGCACGGCTTGGTCGCCCGGCTGACACGACGCATCGGGGGTGTACGGGCTGGCTCCTCCGGAATCGTGTGGCAGCTCGGGGCTACGGGTGAACGGCTGCTGCGGGTGATCCACGGCGATCCGAAGCGTAAGCGCTACCTGGAGCCTTCTCGCGGCTTCGTTGACCACACGTTGGCAGTGGCCGAGATCGCCGTGCGACTGCGCGAATCGGAGCGTCAGGGTGCGGTGGAACTGCTCGACCTGGAGGCCGAGCCCACTGCCTGGCGCTCCTTCGTGGCACCCCACGGGGCGCGGTCGTGGCTAAAACCCGACCTGTTCGCCATCACGGCCAGCGGTGACTTTGAGGACCACTGGTTTCTCGAGGTGGACCGGGGCACGGAGCATCCGTCGACGGTCATGCGCAAGGCACACGTGTATGAGCGCTACGCCGCCAGCGGCGGCCACCAAGCTGAGCACGGGCTGTTCCCAGCGGTGGTGTGGGTGGTGCCGGATCACAACCGGAAGAAGGCGCTCAAGGCCGCCTTGGCCGCTGAGCGGCGGCTGACGCCCGAGCGGTACCGGGTGGTGACCGAAGCCGAGTTCGACGCCCTGGTGGTTGGCGAGGCAACTGCCCAGACCCAGGAGGCAAAAGTCGAATAGGTTTATCCATCGGCGAATGCCACATTTCAGACATTACTTTCCGTGGCTATTTAGCTACGCTAGGAATTTAGGCAATTCGGAGGTAAAATGGGTCGTACATAACGGAGGTCTAGAGAAACATGACGGAAGAGCAAGCGCGGCAGTTTGGAGAATATATCAAGCGGCTGCGCGAGGCCAAGCAATGGGGCGTGCGCGAGCTGGCGCGAAGCAGCGGGGTGAGCCCGGCGCTGATCAGCTTGCTTGAGAAGGGTTACCAGCGTCCGAAGGTTGACACGCTGAAGGCCCTGGCCGGTGCGCTGGATGTTCCTTTTGCCGAAATGATGCATCACTCTGGCTACGAACGTGAATGCGGGAAGCCGTGCATCGGGGTTCACCTACGCTTGTGCTATAGCCATATACCCGAGGAGACCATCCAGGAGGTCGAGGAGTTTGCCAACCAGGCCATAGCCAATACAAAACACAAACAGGATCGAAAAGTATCTACAGAAGAACAATATTAAGGGTGGAAGGAAGGAGTTTTTTATGAACAAGGAACCATTATCTCAGGAACCACTACTACTCACTATTGAGGACGTGCGCACAGCACTCCAGATAAGCCGGTGGCAGGTGTATCGAATGATTAATCAGAAACAGCTCAAAACCGTGACTATCGGGCGACGACGACTTGTCGCACAAGAGGACTTGAAAGCACTCGTTGAAGAGCTACGCAGACAGGAGGACAGCAATTATGGGCAGACGCGCCAACGGTGAAGGCACCATATACCAGAGGGTAGATGGACGTTACGAAGCTGCCATCATGTTGCCAACCTCTAGCGGCACGCGAAAGCGCTTCCGTGTATACGGAAAGACTCGGCAAGAAGCGCACAAGAAACTGACGAGGATAGTTGAGGAAGTTCGCCGGGGGATCCTTCCGCCCGAGCAGGCTTGGAAGGTCGGCGAGTACCTTGACTTCTGGCTCGAACGAGAAAAACGCCGTCCACTTACCCGAAAGCGACATGAGACGATAGCACGCCTCTACATCAAACCTGGCCTTGGACGCCACCGACTTGACGGCTTGTCAGTGCGGATCGTGCAGAACTTTCTCGATGACCTCCTTGCTGGCGGAAAATCGGTTGCCACAATCCACCAGGTACGCAAGGTGTTGAGCGCCGCTCTGACCTACGCCATGCGCCAGGAGATGATCATGCGGAACGTGGCCCGCTTGGTTGAACTGCCACGGTACAAGCCAAAAGAGGCACAACACTGGACTCCCGATGAAATAGTTCGGTTCCTCAAGGCAGCCGAATCTGATTCGCTCTACCCAGTCTTCACACTACTCACGCTCTACGGACTGCGGCGTGGCGAAGTACTCGGAATCCGATGGCGTGATGTGGATTTCGACCATGGCGTCCTACACATCCGGCAGCAAGTACAACGGATAAACGGCAAGCTTGAGCAAGTTGAACTCAAGACGGATTCGAGCAAACGTGATGAGCCGTTGCTGGAAAAAGCGCGAGACATACTTCTCGATCAGCGCAGGATTCAGGAGGAAGCTAAAGCTGAAGCCGGTAGCGACTGGCAGGGCTCCGGCGGTGATGATGAGTTGGTCTTTACGACCCGCACCGGACGCCCTCTCGAGGCGCGCAATCTCGAGCGCTCGTTTATGCGGATCTGTAAGCAGCACGGCCTGCGGCGCATTACAGTACATGGCTTGCGACACAGCAATGCCACAACCCAGAAAGGTTTGCAAGTCCACTCGCGTGACATCCAGGCAATCCTCGGACACGGCGATGTTCGCACGACAGGCATCTACGAACATGTTGATCTTGCTAGCAAGAGAAATGCCCTACGAAAAGTTGAAGCGCGTTTGTTCGCAGCAGCAGCCAACAGAGGCCGCAGCCGTCAAAATTACCGTCAAACCACATCCGCAAGTGGTTCGAACATTTCAAAATCTCAAGAAAGGAAAGCACCCACCCCTGATGGGTTGGGTGCTTTCCTTGGTAGCAGCGACAGGGATCGAACCTGTGACCTTAGGCTTATGAGCACGATCGAGGCCACCTTGGAAGAGCGCCTGACCTCTGTAAAACAGGCCATGCAACGACGCACACGCATCTGGCTACTCGGCTGCATTACCGTCAGTATTTGCCGTCAGCAGAACCCCCAAACACCAGCACATTGACACGAGGCCTAAACCTTCATCCCACAGCTTGCGTTAAGGAGCGCAGTGACTTCCCTCGATGAAACCCCGGACATCAGCCTGCCACCGTTGCCGCTCTCGGGTGTGGACGAAGCCGTCCTCTACCTCCGGGTGTCGGATAAGAAGCAGATGAATACCGATGCCGACTACGACCCCGAGGGCAACTCGATCCCCACCCAACGCCGCTTCACCAACACCAAGGCGGGCGACCTCGGCGTGCAGGTGATAAGGGAGTACGTCGAGCCGGGGCGTTCGGCCACCAGCACCGCCAAGCGCCCCGAGTTCCAGCGCATGATGCGCGAGGTCAAGAACTTCAAGCGCCAGGGTCGCCCGATCAAGTACGTCATCGTCTACACGATGAGCCGTGTCTTCCGGAACGCCTTGGAGGAGCTGACTACCAAGGCCCAGCTCGCACAGCTCGACATCACCCTCATCTCAGCCAAGGAGAACTTCGGCGAGGGGTACATGGGCGAGGCAATGCAAGCCATCATGGCCGTGTTCAACCAACTCCAGGTGCAGATCAGCGGCGACGACATCAGCACCAAGATGGAGAACAAGGCGCGCAACGGCGGCACCCCCGGCAAGGCACCGCTTGGCTACCTCAACACACGTGCTCTCATCGACGGGCGCGAGGTGCGCGTCGTGCGCCTCGACCCCGAGCGCGCTCCGCTCATCCGCCTGGCCTTCGAGCTGTACGCCACCAACGACTACACGTTGGCCGATCTGCAAGACGAGCTGTACGACCGAGGGTTGCGCACGCGCGCCACGCAGCGGTTCCCCTCACAGGCGGTGTCGATCAGCAAGCTGTCGCGGATACTGCGCGACCGCTACTACATCGGCTACGTCACCTACAAGGGCGAGGAGTACGCCGGGCGGCATGAGCCGCTGGTGGACGTGGAGCTGTTCGATCGGGTGCAGGCCATCGCGGATAGCCGCTCGGCCGCCGAGGAGCGGCGGCGCAAGCACCACCACTACCTCAAGGGCTCGCTCCTGTGCGGTGACTGCCGCCGCACCCGCGGGGTAGACAGCCGCATGATCATCCAGAAGTCCACCAACCGGCACGGCACCGAGTACACCTACTTCTTCTGTATCGCCAACCAGACCAGCCGCTGCCACACGCCGCACGTCAATGTGGCGCGGTTGGAGGAGGCGGTCGAAGCCCACTACGCCACCGTGGGATTCACGCCCGCCTTCATCGAGGAAGTACGCGGCCACCTGGAGCAGTCAATCGCCGAGCAGCAAGAGGCAACGCGCCTGCTGCATGACCAGCTCCGCAAACAGCTCCAAGAGGTGGACGTCGCCGAGGACAACCTGCTCGCCCTGGCCGGCGACGCGGAGATCAACCGCGACAAGGTGCGCGAGCAGTTGCGCAACCTCCAGGCGCGACGTCGCCGCCTGAACTCGCGTCTGGAGCACACCGAGGAAGACCTCTCCGGGGCTGCACGCCTGGTCGAGGTCGCCTTGCGCCTCCTGGAAAACCCCCGAGCGCTCTACCTTCGCTGTGACGAGGAACAGCGACGGATGCTCAACCAGGCGATCTTCCACGCGCTGTACGTCGAGGAGGACAAGGTCACCGGCCAGGACCTCAAGCCGCCCTTCGATGGGCTGCACGCCCTCCAGGATGGCCGCACACGCCTCGTCACCACAGAGGGCACCGACACACCCCCAAGCAGCTCGGAAGCCCCCTCCGATGGCGGAGAGGGCTTCCTAGCGCTGTCCTCGGTGGACGAGCTTCTCGAATCCCTTGCATTGGGTAAGGGTTCTAGTAAGCCGTCCAAGGTGGGCGCGAAGGGACTCGAACCCCTGACCTATTGCTTGTAAGGCAATTGCTCTAACCAGCTGAGCTACGCGCCCCTGTGTCGCGGATGATCATACCGTCTCGTGGCGGTCGGCGCGTCCCCGTTTCCCGCGCCAGGCTCCGGGCCTGGGCGAGGTACTCGCGCACGTCGCGCGGCTCGGCCGGGCCGGTGAGCACGCTCCAGCGCACGGTGCCGGCCGGGTCGACCAGGAAGGTGCCGCGGCGGGCGACGCCGCGGTCGGCGTCGAACACCCCGTAGGCGTCGGCCACACGGCCGTGCGGCCAGAAGTCCGACAGCAGCCGGAACGGGAAGTCCTCGGCGTCGGACCAGGTCCGCAGGGCGAAGACCGAGTCAACCGACACCGCCAGGACAGTGGTGCCCAGGGCGGCGAACTCCGCGTGGTGCGCTCGCAGGTCGGCCAGCTCGCCCGAGCAGACGCCGGAGAAGGCCAGCGGGTAGAACACGAGCAGCACGGGGCCGCCGCGCAGCTCCGAGAGGACGGTGGGGCTTCCGTGTTGGTCGCGCAGGGAGAAGTCGGGCGCGGTCGCGCCCTCGGGGATCGGGTGGGTCATGCTCGGTCCGTGTTCGTCGGGGCACGGCGGCCGCCGGTCTGCGGACGCCCCTCAGCGCCGCGCGTCCCGTGGTCGGACGCGCGGCACCGGATGCCTCACCCTGTGCGGGTGGTGCCCGTCACCGCTTGGGAACGACCAGGCGCGTGCCTGACCACTCCGATCCGATGCTCACAGCGCTGGTCTGCGACAGACCCGACGTGTTGGCCGCCTCGGCGACGTCGCTGGGGGACACGTGCAGCTCACGTCCCGCCTTCGGGGTCAGCACCAGGATGGTGCCCCCGTCGGCGATGAGCGTCACGGTGTCCATCAGCGCGTCGGCCAGGTCCTCCTCCTCGTCCGACCGCCACCACAGCAGTGCCGCGTCGACGTCACCGTCGAAGTCCTCGTCGACCAGCGCCTCGCCCGTGAGTTCGGCGATGGATGCGCGCAGTCCCTCGTCGACGTCGTCGTCGAAGCCGAATTCCTGCACCACCTGACCCGGCTTGAATCCGAGTCGGTCAGCCAAGCCGCGTTCGCTTTGTGCCTGGCCCGCGGTCGCGCTCACGAAAGTTCTCCTCCACAGATGGTTTTTCTCAATCTTGCCTGCACGAAGCAGTTGTCACAACGATGCCGGGCCCTCGCGGTACCCGTCGCACGTGTTCTTCACCATCGCTGATGGCCTAGTTCACACGCTACTGGCATGTTCCGTCAACGCGCTGCCGATGACGACAGGTATGACAGCCGTACCCTGCGCTCGGGGTTGTCCACGTTCAGATCGACCACGGCGATGGACTGCCATGTTCCCAGTTCGAGCTTTCCGTCCAGGACGGGAACGGTGGTCTGCGGGGCGACGAAGGCCGGCATCACGTGCGACCGGCCGTGTCCCCTGGATCCGTGCTGGTGGCGCCAGCGGTCGTCCGCCGGCAGCAGGTCGTCCAGGGAGGCGAGCAGGTCGTCGTCCGACCCCGCCCCGAGTTCGATGATCGCCACGCCCGCGGTCGCGTGCGGGACGAACACGTTGAGGAGTCCGTCTCCTCCGGACTCGGAGACGAAGTCGCCGCACTCACGCGTGATGTCGGTGATGCTCTCCGATCCGCCGGTGTGCAGCTCAAGGATCTGTGTCCGCATAGCGCCACCTTCGCGCAGCCGGGGCGCTCGTGCAACCATGCGGGTCCGCGATCGGATGGCGGAGTGCGCCCACAGGGGCCATACTCGACCCCGACAGCCGTGAACCCGGACGAAAGGAGGGGAAACGGTGACCGTGTCGTTACGTTTGGGCCCCCTGCTCCGGCACGTGGGTGAGACCACCGCGACGGTGTGGGTGGAGACCGATGCTCCGTGCCACGTGCGGATCCGCGTCGACGGGGAGGTCACGGCGACGGCCGCGACCTTCACCGTGCACGGCCACCACTACGCCGTGTGCGAAATCGAGGGCCTGCCGTCCGGATCCGCCCTCCCCTACGAGGTCTACCTGGACGACGACCGGGTCTGGCCGGAGCCGCACAGCGCCTTCCCTCCCAGTGTCGTGCGCACGGTCGATCCCCAGGCGCCCACACACCTGCTGTACGGCTCCTGCCGCACGCCCACCGGCGACGCACCGGAGGGCGTGGTCCGGTACGGCCCCGACATGCTCCGCGCGACCGCGCGGCGCCTGGTCGGCGAGCCGGTCGAGGGCAACCTGCTGCTCCTTCTCATCGGCGACCAGGTCTACGCCGACGAGATCCAGGAACCCATGCGCGCTTTCCTCGCCCGGACGAGGAGCGCGGCCCCCGACGACGGGGCGCCCGCCGACGAGGTCGTCCACTACGACGAGTACGCCGAGCTGTACCGGCAGGCCTGGATCGACCCGCAGGTGCGCTGGCTGCTGTCCACGGTGCCCACGCTGATGGTGTTCGACGACCACGACGTGCGCGACGACTGGAACACCTCGGCCGCCTGGCGCGGCGCCATGGACGAGCGGCCGTGGTGGCGGGCCCGGGTGACCAACGGACTGGGCGCCTACTGGGTGTACCAGCACGTGGGCAATCTCTCTCCCGCACGTCGCGAGAAGGACCCCCTCTGGGCGCGCGTGCGCGAGGCGCGCGGCGACGCCGCGGAGGCGGTCGACGACCTCGCCCGGCGCGCGCACGACGATCCCTCCTCCTACCGCTGGAGCCACCAGCACGACGTGGGGCCGGTACGGATCCTCATGGCCGACACCCGCTGCGCCCGAGCCCTGGACGAGGAGGCGCCCGCAAGCGGCTCACGCTCGATCCTGGGGGCGGAGGGGCACGAGTGGCTCGACGAGCGGCTCACCGGCGGGCCCGACCACGTGGTCGTGGCCTCCACCGTGCCCGTCCTGCTGCCCCCGGCGGTGCAGTACCTGGAGGCCTGGAACGAGGCCGTGTGCGCCGGTGCGTGGGGACAGGCCGCGCGGGGCCCGGCCGAACGGCTGCGCCAGGCGCTCGACCTGGAGCACTGGGGCGCCTTCCAGTACTCGCTGCGCCGCCTGGCCGCGGGCGTCGGGGAACTGGCCCGAGGGGAACGCGGACCGGCCCCCGCCACGGTGTTACTGCTCAGCGGGGACGTGCACTTCTCCTACCTGGCACGGGTCCGGGGCCTGGGCGGGGCGGAGGGCGCGACCCGCGTGACCCAGCTGGTGTCCTCTCCGCTGTGCAACCAGCTGCCGGTCAAGCTGCGCCGGATGGCGCGGCTGTCCATCAGCCGGCCGTTCCACCTGGCGGGCCGGATCCTGAGCGGACTGGCCCGGGTACCCCGGAGCGGCCTGCGCTGGAGCCTGGAGGGGCGGCCCTACTTCGGGAACACGATCGGCGAGGTGTCCTTCGACGGGCGCGCGGCCGAGGCGGTCTGGTACCACCACCCCGACGGCGGCCCGGACGCCCTGCCCAGGGTGCAGACCCGCATCGCGGTCTGAACCGCGGATCCGGCCGACCGGACCGCACGCCCGGGGTGGGGTACGGCCGGATTCTGGCTGGATTCCGGCGCACCACGCGGAACGAGGGACGCGTCCGGATACCGGCCCGTCCGCACCGCACGTGGAACGAGGAGCACCACCGGATCCGGCCGAACCGCACGGCGCCGGACGACCGCGGGCGGGCCCGGCGCCCGCACGCGGTCGCGGCACAGCGGGAGGCGGCGCGAGGGAACGCCCGCGCGGCGACACAGCGGGAGGCGGCGCGAGGGAACGCCCGCGCGGCGGCCCGGCGGCACCGGCCTCGCCGCGACCCCTACGGCTTGTGGGAGCGCGGGCGGCGCGTGGACGGCACCCCGCGGCGCCGACGACGGACGGCCATGCCCAGGTCGCTGCCTCGCTCCAGGAACTGCAGGGCCGCGCGGTGCACGGACGAACGGGCGCCCGGGGGCGCGGGGTCGGGGTTCTCGGTGTCCGCGGGGTCCAGGTGCGGCATGACGTGCGTCGGCTCGGTCTCCTGGGCGCCCAGGTGCGGCAGGAGGTCCGTCTCCTGCTGATCGGATGGCCCGGAGTCCTGCCGGTCCCGGTCGGGCCGGTCGCCCAAGTGCGGGACGACGTCCGTGCGCTCCTGGTCCTCGGACCGGTGTCCGGGCAGCGGGCGGACCGGGCGCGTGCGCTCCAGGGCGGAGGAGGACGCGCCGTCGCCGTCGTGGTCCGTGTCGCGGCTCTCCTCGTCCACGACCCGCTCCCACTCCCGGTCCCGGTCGCGCTGGTGGCGCTCCCCGGCCGCGCGGGTGCGCATGAGGCGCTCGCGGTCGCCGCGCCACTCGCGCCAGAGCCTGGCCAGCGGCGTGGCCACCGGCCAGGTGACCCGGGCCGGGCGCGAGAGCGCGTGCCAGAGGTAGGCGGTGGTCCCCCACGCCTCCATGGCGCGCCGCGCGCGGGTGATGGTGAAGAAGGTGGGCAGGGCCAGGAGTAGCTGCGGCCACGCCAGGGCCAGGCAGGCCAGCAGCGGGTAGAGGCCGCCGCCCGCGATGGAGGCCATCGCGCCGACGACGACGGGCACCAGGGCCAGGACCACCCGCAGGTTGGTGAACTGGCGGAAGCGGTGCAGGGAGCGCCGGGCCGAGACCGGCGGTGTCAGGCCCTCGGGCAGGGGCGTGGGCTGGACCACCGTCGCCAGCAGCAGCGACCCCACCGCCACGCACGCCGCCAGCAGGATCGTCCACCCCGCGGCGGCCAGCGTGCCGCCGACCATCAGGGCGACCACCCCGAGCACCGGAAGCGGCAGGGGCACCCAGAAGAGCACCCGTCTGCGCAGTTCGCCCTCCTGCGTGGGCTGGAGTGCGAACTCGGTCACCGGTGCCAGGATCCGGAACCTCTTCCTCGGTCGCTCGACCACTGCGTGACCCCCAAAGAACGTCGAGACGAAACGGTGCGCCGGCCGCCGGACGAGGACTGGTCCCCGTCGGGGCTCACGGCTGCGAACCGCCCACGTCAAAGCTATCCCTAATCGTCTGGTCCCCGGGCACACACGGGCAGTCACACCCAATTCGTTTCCGACCCGTGCGGACCGGAGCGGGCCGCACTCCCCCCGGAGCCGGTACCAGCATCCCGCACACCCGGGACACTCCGCCGTTCCCTGTCCTACCCGACGGCCGTGAAACCACCGTAAAAACCCGTGCGAACCGACCGGATACAGCCGATGGCCGAAGCCCGGTCCGCGCGGCCCCGCCGCGGCCCTCAGCCCTCGCCGTGCTCCGCGAGCCGGCCCAGGGCGACCGCCACCCGCAGCACGAACGACCCCCGGCCGTCGGAGGGGATGCGCCCGGTGAGCTCGGCGATCCGGCTGAGCCGGTAGCGCACGGTGTTGGGGTGGACGAACAGCATCCGCGCCGTGGCCTCCAGCGAGGAGGCGTGCTCCAGGTAGACCGACAGCGTGTCCAGCAGGGGGGACCCCGCGCCCTGCAACGGGACGTAGACCTCCTCCACCAGCTGGCGCCGCGCGTCGGTGTCGCCGCGCAGGGCCCGCTCGGGCAGCAGGTCGTCGGCCAGGACCGGGCGCGGCGCGTCGGGCCAGGCGACCGCGGCCCGCAGGCCGTTGACCGCCGCCCGCGCCGAGGCGCCGGCCGCGCGCAGGTCGGGCACCGCCGGGCCCACGACCACCGGGCCGGGGCCGAACAGGCCCGTCAGGGGCTCGGCGGCGGCCACGGGCAGGTCGTCGGCCGCGTAGCGGTCCCCCACCCCGACGACCACCACCACCCGCCGCCCCTGCCGTCCCGCGAGCACGTCGTGCCCCAGGCGCCGGGCCGCCGCGCGGATGTCGTCGAGGACCTTGGTGCCCTCCTCGCCCGCGTCGCCCGCCACCGCGATGACGGGGGTGTGCGACCACCCCAGGGCCGAGCCCCAGGTCTGCAGGCCCTCCTCGCGGTCCCCGTGCAGGAGGGCGTCGACGATCAGCGCCTCCAGCCGGGCGTCCCACGCCCCCCGCGCCTCGGCGGCGCGCGCGTAGACCTTCGCGGAGCTGAAGGCCACCTCGCGGGTGTAGCGCAGGACGGCCTCGCGCAGCTGCTGGGCACCGCCCGGAGCGGCCAGTTCCTCCACCTGGACCTCGACCACGTCGATGACCACGCGGATCATGTCCACGGTCTGCTGGAGGGAGACCGAGCGGGTCAGCTCCCGCGGCGCGGTGCCGAACACCTCCACGGTGATCGCCGGGCGCCCGCGCACGGGATTGCGGAACCAGTCGACGAAGGCGGCCACGCCCGACTGCGCGACCAGCCCGATCCAGGACCGGTCCTCGGCCGACATCCGGCGGAACCAGCCCAGCCGCTCCTCCATGCGCGCCACGGCGGCCGTGCCGATGGTGCCCATCGAGCGCTCCAGTCGGCGTACGGTCTCGGCTCGGACGCGGTCCTGCTCCGTGGCGCCCGGCTCCGTGGCATCCTGTTCCGTGGCGCCCTCGTCCGGTGACGGGTGGGATTCGGTGTTCACTCCACTAGGTTCGCATCCCCGCCGGGCCGGCGGTCGGACCACCCTCGCCCGGACGGTCGCGTGCGAGGGGGTGCCGGGCCCGGTTCCACCGGCTTCCGAGCGGTGCGCGTAGCGTCGGAAAGTGACCAGTCCCACCGCTTTTCGGCTGGCCGCAGCGGGATCGGGCTCATTTTGTCGGGAGTCTACAAACGACCTCGACCGAACTTCGTGTCTCTCCCCATCCAACTGGTGAACTCCTACAGGGCAAGGTTGATGTCGTGCTTGTAATCGTTGCTCCCGGCCAAGGTGCCCAGGTTCCCGGATTCCTCACCCCGTGGCTCGAACTGCCCGGCGTCGCCGAACAGTTCGCCGCGTGGTCGGAGGTGACCGGGCTCGACCTCGTGCGCTTCGGCACGACCGCGGACGCGGACGAGATCCGCGACACCGCCGTCGCCCAGCCCCTGCTGGTCAGCGCCGGCCTTGTCGCGGCCACCGCCATGCTCGGGCCCGCCTCCCACCCCGGCCCGTCGCTGCCCGCGGACCCCTCCGCCGTGGACGCCGTGGCGGGCCACAGCGTCGGCGAGTTCACCGCCGCCGCGATCACCGGTGTCCTGTCCCCGCACGACGCGCTGGCCCTGGTCGCCGAGCGCGGACGCGGCATGGCCGACGCCGCCGCCCGCACCGAGACCGGCATGACCGCGGTCCTGGGCGGCGACCGCGATGAGGTCCTGGCCGCGATCGGGGCCGCCGGCCTCACCCCCGCCAACGACAACGGCTCCGGGCAGATCGTGGTGGCCGGTACCACCGAGCAGCTGGCGGCGTTCGCCGGGAACCCGCCCGGGCGGGCCCGGCTGCGCCCGCTGTCGGTCGCCGGCGCCTTCCACACCGAGCACATGGCCCCGGCCGTGGAGCGCGTCCGGTCGAGCGCGGCCCACCTGACCCCCTCCGACCCCACCGTGCGGCTGCTCTCCAACGCCGACGGCGCGGTCGTCTCCAGCGGCACGGACTACCTTGAGCGCCTGGTGACCCAGATCTCCTCCCCCGTGCGGTGGGACGCCTGCACCCGGACGCTCGCCGACCTGGGCGTGACCGCCCTCATCGAACTCACACCGGCCGGCACCCTGACCGGACTGGCCAAGCGCGCGCTGCGCGGTGTCGACCTCCTCGCGGTGAAGACGCCCGACGACCTCGACCGCGCCACCGCCCTCATCAAGGAGCACGCGGGCACCACTCCCCACGCGAGCCCTGCCCAGGAAGGTTGACCATGTTCAGCTCCCCGAGCACCTCCCCGGGCGCGGCGATCGTCGCCTTCGGCGACTACCAGCCCGCCCAGGTCGTCACCAACGCCGACCTCATGGAACGCGTGGACACCACCGACGAGTGGATCCAGAGCCGTGTGGGCATCCGGGAACGCCGCATCGCGGGCCCCGATGACACCGTCGAGAGCATGGCCGTGGTGGCCGGCGGCAAAGCGCTCGCCGCCGGCGGGATGGCCCCCGAGGACATCGACCTGGTGATCGTGGCGACCTGCACCGCGCGGGACCAGATCCCCAACGCGGCCGCCTCGGTCGCCGCCAAGCTGGGCATCGTCGCCCCCGGCGCCTTCGACGTCAACGCCGCCTGCGCGGGCTTCTGCTACGCCCTGGGCATCGCCTCGGACGCGGTCCGCGGCGGCAGCGCGCGCAACGTGCTGGTGATCGGCTCGGAGAAGCTCAGCGACTGGGTGGACTGGGACGACCGCTCCACGTGTGTGATCTTCGCCGACGGCGCCGGCGCCGTGGTGGTCTCGGCCTCCGAGGAGCAGGCCGTGGGCCCCGTGGTGTGGGGATCCTCCGGTGAGCGCGCCGACAAGATCTACCTGCGCGACCACAAGTACCTCTACCAGGAGGGCCAGGCGGTCTTCCGCTGGACCACCACGGAGCTGTACAAGGTCGCGCTGGAGGCCCTCGACAGGGCCGGGGTGGACCCCTCCGAGCTCACCGCGTTCGTCCCCCACCAGGCGAACCTGCGCATCGTGGAGTCCATCGCCCGCAAGCTGGGGGCGCCGCAGGCACTCGTGGCCCGCGATATCGTCACCGCTGGCAACACCTCCTCCGCGTCCGTTCCGCTCGCGCTCTCGCGCATGGTGGAACGCGGGGAGCTGCCGTCGGGGAGCACCGTCCTCACCCTGGGCTTCGGCGCGGGGCTGGTCTATGCCGCACAGGTGATCCGTATCCCCTGACCCGCACCGCACGGACCTGAGGCGTCCGCCGGGCGAACGCGGTCCGACCCGTCGTCGCAGGGCGACCTCGAACCAGACACAGAATCAGCGAACAAGGAGAATCACGACATGGCTCACACCGAGCAGGAGATCCTGAGCGGCCTCGGCGAGATCATCGAGGAGATCGTCGGTACCGACGCCTCCGAGGTCAGCCCGGAGAAAAGCTTCGTCGACGACCTCGACATCGACTCGCTGTCCATGGTGGAGATCGCCATCGCCGCCCAGGACAAGTTCGGCGTGGAGATCCCCGACGACCAGCTCAAGGACCTCAAGACGGTCCAGGACGTCATCACCTTCATCCAGAAGTAGGCGCGTCCGGGCCGCCGGAGCCCCACCGGCACCGGCGGCCCCGCCCGCGCGCGAGACGGCCCGGCGACGGCTCCCGCGGCCCCGCCACGCACCACCACCACCCGCCAACGTCTTCCGGATCAGCAACCGGGAACGATCCACGAGAAGGGCGATCGGATCATGTCCAAGACCGATGTCGTCATCACCGGCCTCGGCGCCACCACCCCCCTCGGGGGTGACGTCGCGACCACATGGTCCGCGCTCCTCGACGGCCGGTCCGGCATCTCCATGCTGGACGAGTCCTGGCACGAGAAGCTTCCTGTGCACTTCGCCGGGCGTATCGCCCAGGAGCCCTCGGAGAAGCTTCCGCGTCCACGGCTGCGCCGACTGGACCGGACCCAGCAGTTCGCGCTGATCGCCGCCCAGGAGGCCTGGGCGGACGCCGGCACACCCGAGGTCGACCCCCTGCGCCTGGGCGTGGTCGTCTCCAGCGGGATCGGTGGCATCCTCACCATCCTCGAGCAGTACGACACCTTCCGTGAGAAGGGCTGGAAGCGGGTCTCCCCGTTCACCGTGCCCATGCTCATGCCCAACAGCCCGGCCGCCGCGGTCAGCCTGGAGTTCACCGCCCGGGCCGGAGCGCACGCCCCGGTCAGCGCCTGCGCCTCCAGCGCGGAGGCGATCGCCAACGGTGTCGACATGATCCGCGCCGGGCGCGCCGACATCGTCATCGCCGGCGGTACCGAGGCGGCCATCCACCCGCTCAACATCGCCTCCTTCGCGTCGATGCGGGCCCTGTCCACGCGCAACGACGACCCGCACACGGCCTCCCGCCCGTGGGACAAGGACCGCGACGGGTTCGTCATGGGCGAGGGCGCCGGCATCGTCGTCCTGGAGTCGGCCGAGCACGCGGCCAGGCGCGGCGCGCGGGTGTACGCCCACGCGGCGGGTGTCGGCTACACCAACGACGCCTACGACATCGTCCAGCCCGACCCGGAGGGCACCGGCCAGGCGCGCGCCATCTCCGAGGCGCTGGCCGACGCCGACCTCAGGACCAGCGACATCGTGCACGTCAACGCGCACGCCACGTCCACCCCGGCCGGCGACGTCGGTGAGACCCGCGCGATCCGCACCGCCCTGGGCGACGCCGACGCCGACCGCGTGGCGGTGACCTCCACCAAGTCGATGACCGGCCACCTGCTGGGCGGCGCGGGCGCGGTGGAGTCGATCGCCACGGTCCTGGCCCTGCACGAGGGCCGGATCCCGCCGACGATCAACATCCAGGAGCTGGACCCCGACGTGGCGGTGGACATCGTCCGAGACAAGCCCCGGGACATGCCCGCCGGCGACGTCGCGGCGATCAACGAGTCCTTCGGCTTCGGCGGTCACAACATCGCCCTGGTGTTCCGACGCGCCTGACCCCGCGTCCGCACCGCACCCCGGCGGGTGCCGCCACCGGCGGCGCCCGCCGGCGGCGTTCGCACCCCCACCAGGGGTGACACCGGGTGACCGACGGGACGGGAAAGACGGCGTGTGACCGCGGGAATCGCCGTGAACAGGCCGAACCGGTATGATCTGCGGGTACCGTGACACCCGTCACCCTGGTGTCCCGCGTGGGCTACGGGCGGCCGATGATCGGTGGAACGAGCCGTGAAGGTGAGCTGAACACCCGGGGACAGGCCTTTCAGGCCGACCCGGTACGGCGACACCATGGATCCGTGTCTCCCCTGAGTTCCCATCGCGCACCCATGGCGACCACGGCCCCCATGCCCGTCCCGACGCACCGGCGTCCGGCCGCGGGTCCCCGTTACCTGCCCATCGTGGACCTGGACTCGGGCTCCGTCGTGGCCATCGAGACCGTCGCCGCTCCGCCGCCCACGGCCCGGGGCGGTTTCGCCGCCGTGACCGAGCAGGAGTGCGAGACGGTGGCCGAATGGCTGCTGACGCTGGTCCGCGACTCGGCCGGGACCGAGAGCCTGCTGCCGCTGGTGCTGCCCCTGCCCGCGCGCACGCTGTCGGGCGGGGACGCGTTCGTCACGGCCGTGGAGTCCCGGATGCGGCGGGCGGGCCGCCGCCCGCGCGACGTCACCTTCATGCTCAGCCCGGACCTGGCCGAGCTCGACCGCCAGACGGTGGTGGCCGGTGTGGCCCGCCTGCGCGCGGCCGGGTTCCGGTGCGGGTTCGGCACGGCGATGGTCCGCCCCGACCTCATGATCGACGCCACGCCCTTCCTCGTGCGCATCGACCCCCAGATCGTGTCGGGCCTGGCCACCGACCAGCGGCACGTGACCGTGGTGGAGGGACTGGCGCGCATCGGCCGGGGCAGCGGCGTTTTCGCCATGGCCTCGGGGGTGTCCTCGGCCGACGAGGTCATCCGCCTGCGGCGCTGCGGCCTGCGGGTGGCCACCGGCCCGTTCTTCGCGGACGAGGCCTGGCGGCCCGGTGAGCGCGTCGCCCCGGTCCCGGAGCCGGTCACGGAGGGCCCGGGGAGCGGGCAGGACTCCGGCCCCCCGGTCACGGAGTACATGGTGCCGCCGGTGGGCCTGGACGCCGACTCCACCGCCGACCAGGTGCTCACCGCCTTCACCGACGACCCGGCGCTCAACAGCGTCATCCTCATCGACCACCGGGACCGCCCCCTGGGCGTGATCGACCGGACGCGGTTCCTGCTCTCGGTGACGGGCCGGTACGGCCACGCCCTGCACGCCAAGCGCCCGGCGCTGCGGATGGCCGAGGCCCCGCGCACGGTTCCGGCGTGGATGTCGGCGATCGCGGCGCTGCGGGTGGCCGGCCAGGACAACGAGCGGGTCTACGACGACCTCATCGTGACCAACAGCTACGCGCAGGTGTTCGGCGTGGTGCACGTGTCCGACCTGGTGCGCTCGCTCTCCCTGAGCTGAGCGGCACCGGCGGCCCCGGCGGGGCGGGCGCCCGGTCGACACCCGGACACGGCAGGCGCTCGGACGAAACTGCTCCCGGACGGGGCGGCACCCTGTGCCCGTCGGGCCGGGTGCGACGCCGGGGCGTTTTCGAGGAATACCCAGCGCGTCGCGCGGGGGCGCCCGGTCAGTGCTGCCCGGGGCCCTTGGTGCCCGAGGGGCTGCTGGTGGCGGCGGAGCCGTCGACCGGGGAGTAGCCGTTGTAGTGCGGTTCGGCCTCGCGCCCCAGTTCCAGGGCGCGGGCGAGTTCGGCGCGGGTGGCCTCGTCGTGGAGGTAGTCGAGTTCGGGGCGCCGGGGCATGCGGCCGTCCCCCGAGGAACGGCCCATGAGGCGGCGGCGCACCCACGGCACCCCGTACTTGCGGGCCCAGCGCCGGTTCTCCCGGCGGCGCAGGATGGCGGGCAGCTGCTGGGGCGGGGTGCTCCAGGGGTCGGTCCAGGACTCCCGCGGCCCCATGGGCACGCCGAGGAGGTCGGCGATCCTGGCGGCGACGATCTGGTGCCCGGCGCCGTTGAGGTGCAGGCGGTCCTCGCTCCAGGCCCGGGGGTCGGTGAGGGCGTTGAGCGCCCACATGTCGACGATCTCGGTGCCGGTGCGCTCGGCGACGGCCCTCATGTGCATGCTGAACACGGCGATGCGGCCGCGGTAGTAGCGCAGCACGGGGATCCAGCCGGTGTCGTGGCCGGAGATGATGACGACCCGGATGCCCGCCTCGCACAGGAGCCGGACGCCCGTCTCGAACTGCTCGGCCAGCCGGTCGAGGTCGTTGCCGGGCCGCAGGACGTCGTTGCCGCCGGCCAGGACGGTGACGAGGTCGGGGCGCCAGGCGAAGGTCTGCTCCAACTGCTCACCGAAGATGTGGCTCATGCGGCGCCCGCGCACCCCGAGGTTGGCGTAGCGGAAGTCGGGGACGGTCGCGCCCAGGTGCTCGGCGAGCCGGTCGGCGAACCCTCGGTACGCGCCCCCGGGGCCGCTGTCGTCTTCCATCCCTTCGGTGATGCTGTCGCCGATCGCGACGAAGGACCGGATGGTGTGCGGTCTGTTCGCGCGCGCGGCCGCTGAGGGATTCGTCTCTAGGTCTGTCACGTCAACCAATCATCCGGCTCGACCGTCCCACGCCGACGCGGCGCCGAGGGTGCGCGGGAACGGAATCCTGGTACGGGCCGCGGTGGGACGCCGACCCGTGTCCGAACACCGTCGACCCCTGGTCGGCCGCAGGACGGCCACCCGGCCGAAGGACGTTCGGGCGAGGACAGTGCCCGCCAAGCATACCCGTGACCGGTGTCGGCGTGCCGGAATCGGGTCCAATCGGACCCCTCGTGGCCGCCTC
The DNA here is from genome assembly GCF_001279585.1 of Nocardiopsis sp. NRRL B-16309. Classification (GTDB taxonomy): domain Bacteria; phylum Actinomycetota; class Actinomycetes; order Streptosporangiales; family Streptosporangiaceae; genus Nocardiopsis. The sequence continues at coordinate 40,172 of NZ_LGEC01000049.1, forward strand.
CGGCCGAGTCGCCGGCACCCCGGCGTGTCGCCGCGCCCCGGCTTTACACGACCGGCCCCGCAGTCAATCACACCGAATTGTCAGCCGATCGGCCGAAGATTAACTATGACGTAGGTCACATATGATTCGGGACCTTGGCGATGAAAGTCCCGTGTCACGGAGATCACTCGGGCAGGTGACGGAGTGGTCGCGGCGGACCTGGTCGTCCTGGGGGTACCCATGTGGCTCCCGGACACGTACGATCACGGACAAGTGCTCACGGCTCCCCTGCTCCTCGGCCCGCCGTGCCAAGGCTCGGCACCCCCTCCGGCGGACCGGCCCCTCCCGGCCCAGGGGCGCGTACTGTGGTGCACCGAACCGAAGGCCCGTGCGGTTCCTCCCGAATTCACGTGCAGCACCAGGAGGTCGAGGTCCCCAGCGGATGAACGCCGTCTCTCCGATCTGCCTCGTCGACCTCGCTCCCGCCCTGCGGTGGTCGAAGTCGCCGGACGTGGCACCCCTGCTCCACCACGACCGGTTGATCGACGGCTGGTGGCACTCGCTGCCCGTCGCCCGCGTACTCGACATCGCCGGCCCGCCGTGGCTGGCCCACGGCATCGCGCGCCTGGCGATGGAACAGTGGTCCCACGTCCCCCTGGCCGAGTTCCTCCCCACCCTGCGCACCCAGCCGGTGGACTGCTCCGACCTCTCCGAACCCGTCCGCGGAGCGGTGACCGCCACCGCCGGGGACTGGGAACACCTCATCTCCGCCTCCCCCCAGGAGATCCTCGAATGGTCGCTCTCGGGCTGCGCGGCCGTCGACGTCGTCAGCACGGTGGCCTGGCGGGCCCTCCAGCCCTGCTGTGAGCTGCCCGCCGGCCCGACCCCCTCCCCCGCCCTGATGCTGGAGGCCGTGCGGACCATCGCCAACTGGCTGCCCGCCTCCGCCCCCGACCACGTGCGCAGCGCGCTGGAGTACCTCGACGTCGCCACCGGCGCCTCCGGACAGGAGACCGGTCCCGGATCCTCCCCCGCCCCGCCCCAGTCGCCCGCCACCCGCGCCATCCGCACGCTGAGGGCCCTGCGCGCCCAGCGCGCGGAGGAGGTGGGCGGCGACCCGGCCGCCGCCTCGGCCACCGAGCCCTCGATCGCCGCCAACGGCATGGTCAGCTCCGCGGCCATGATCCCGGGCTCGGCCCTGGAGGAGGCCGCCGCCGAGGCGCCGCCCGCCGACACCGTCGGCGACCTGCGCTCGCAGTTCCGCAGCTCGCTCCTGGGTCCCGGCCGGACGCTGCGCCGCCCCAGTTTCGGGCCGCCCAAGGCCATGCGCCCCGACCACGTCGAGGAACGGCCCTGCGCGCCCGCGCTGGGCGAGCACCCGCTGGTGGACCTGCTGGAGGAGATGTTCCGGTCCTGGCCGGAACTGGAACGCACGGTCGCCGCCGAACGGCTCTTCGCCACCGACCCGATCAGCATCCGCGTCCTGTCGGAGCAGATAGCGGTCGACGTCACCGAGATCCGGGCGGCCCAGCGCCGGGTGGAGGAGCGCCTGCTGCGCTGGCTCAACTCCCCCGAGGGCGCGACCATCACCAAGCACCTGCGCGACCTCTCCGAACAACTCGGGGCGGCCACGACGATCGACCGGCTCATCAACGCCCACGCCGACCACCCCGTGGACGTGCCCACGCTCAACACCCCGCTGTGGCGCGTGGTCATCACGCTGTTCACCGACCGCCGGATGCACAACGGCTGGCTGATCGCGGACGACCCCGCCACCCTGCGCTGGCAGACCCGCGAGCTGCTGAGCGACTCCCCCAGCCTGACCGACGCCGGGATCCGGCTCGGCCGGATCGGCATCCGCCAGCAGGAACTGCGCGCGTGGCTGCTGAGCACGCCCGGCGTGACCCTGCGGGACGGGCAGGTCCACGTGGACCCGTCCGTGCCCATCGAGGCGCCCGCGGGCGCCCAGGCCGGGCATATGGCGCCCGAGGACGCCGGGACCACCACGGAGAACGGGCTGCCCATCCGGCGCCGTCCCGACCAGCCCTACCCCGCCTCGGCCGAGTCCGCGGCGGACGAGCGGCACGGATACCAGGACAGACCGGAGTACGACCGGGGCTACGCGGCCCACACGCACGCGCCGGACCCGGTGCGCGTACCGGCTCCGCACCAGGCTCCCCCGGCCGCGGCGCCCTACTCCCCCGCCGCCCGGACGCCGTTCCCGGTGCGCAACGCCAGCGACCCGGCGATGGCCACCCGCTGCTTCCGCGCCCCGGACGGGCGCTGGTGGCACCGGATCGACATCACCGCCGACCACCTCAACGGTGCCCCGGTGGCGGTCCCCACCGGCTACGCCACCCACCTGGGGCTGCAGCCCGGGCGGCTGCTGTGCCTGACCGCTCCGGGCGCGGACCTGCTGGTGCTGGTGTGGCGGGACCAACCGGCGTTCGACTCGCTGCGGCCGCTACTGCGCCGCCAGGCGGCCCAGCCGGGCGACCGCATGTTCATCACCGTGGCCGGTGACCGCCTGGACGCCCGCAAGCTCCCGGCCACCGACCTGAGCAACTACGCCCCCGCGGCGCGGGCGCTGCACCTGAGCGGGTACACGGCTCCGGCCTCCACCGAGGACGCCCTGCGGATCCTCTCCCGCCGGATCACCGACAGCGACGACGACTCCATGGCCGACCCGCGCTCGCTGGTGGACCTGCTGGAGGCGCGCGGCGACCACGACATCGCCGGAGAGCTGCGCGCGGGCCTGTTCGCCACCCGCTGACCGGCCGCGCCAGCCGACCTCCGTCTGGCCCGCCGGGGCGGGCGGAGACCGGGGCCCCGACAGGCGGGATGCGCTTCCTCGCGGCGTCCCATCCGAGCCCGGAAGCCGGACCGGGCGTCACCGGTACCGGTAGCGGCCCAGAGCGCGGGCCAGCCGCCGCACACCGTCATAGCCCCCGGGCTGCTCCCGATTTTTCGCCCCGAGGCGTCCCATGCCGAGTCGGAAGCCGGGCAGGCCCTCATTGGTACCGGTCCAGGGCACGAGCCAGCCGCCGCACGCCCTCGGCGACCTCACGGGCACCGGAGGTCCCGGCGAAGGAGAGCCGCACGTACGGCCCCGGGGGCTCGGCCGCGAAGTAGGCGCGCCCCGGCGCCACCGCCACGCCCTCGCGCAGCGCCTCCGCGACGGTCGCGGACTCGTCGGCGCCCTCGGGCAGGCGCAGCCACAGGTGGTAGCCGCCGCGCCGGGACACCGGCTGTTCGAGCCGGGGCAGTTCGCGTACCAGCGCCTGTGTCATGGCGTCGCGCCGCTCGGTGAGACCGGCGGCCATGGCGCGCAGGTGCCGCGGCCAGGACGGGGCGCCGACGAGCTCCAGTGTGGCCTCCTGGAGCGGGCGCGGAACGAAGAAGCTGTCCACCACCTGGAGGGCGCGCAGCCGGCGCAGGACCGGCCCGCGGGCGGTGAGCGCGCCCACCCGCAGGTTCGGCGAGGTCGCCTTGGTCAGTGAGCACACGTGCACGACCGTGCCGTGGTCGTCCTCCGAGGCCAGGGTGGGCGGCAGCGGCGCGGTGTCGGTGTGCGCGAGGCGGCGGGCGAAGTCGTCCTCCACGACGAAGGCTCCCGCCTCCCGGGCGATGCGCAGGACCTCGCGGCGCCGCTCGGGGGCGAGCACGGCGCCGGTCGGGTTGTGGAAGAGCGGCTGGCACACGAGCAGGCGTGCCCCCGTGGCGGCGAAGGCGTCCGCCAGCAGGCCGGTGCGCAGTCCGTCGGCGTCCACCGGCACGGGGACCGGGCGTACCCCGCAGGCGCGGGCCGCGGCCAGCAGGCCCGGGTAGGTGGGCGACTCCACCAGGACCGAGGCGCCCGGGGGCGCGAGGGCGCGCAGCGCGGTGGTCAGGGCGCTCTGCCCGCCGGCGGTGACCAGGACGTCGGCGGCGGTCAGGGGTCCGGAGGGACCGCCGATCTCGCGGGCGAACCAGCCGCGCAGCTCCGCCAGCCCTTCGACCGGTGGCAGGTCCCACGCGCCCGGTCGGCGGGCCGCGCCGACCAGCGCCGCGGTGAGCGCGCGCTCGGGGCTCAGGTCGGCGTGGGGGTAGCCGCCGTGCAGGCCGATCACCCCGGGCAGCGGCGCGGAGACGGTGGCCAGGACACCGGTGTCGTCGACGGTGCGCCGGGGACCGCCCGGGGCGGCCTCGGCGCTCAGGGCGACCTCCTGCCAGGAGGTGTCCTCCAGGCGGCGCGGCCGGCGGCGGGGGGCGCGGAAGGATCCGGCTCCTGGCCTGGTGACGAGGAACCCCTCGGCCGCGAGTCCGGCGATCGCGCGCGAGACCGTCACCGGGCTGACCCCGTACCGGTCCACCAGCTCCCGACTGGAGGGCAGCTTCTCACCTTCCGGGTAGCGATCGAACTCCCGGCGCAGGCGTTCGCGCAGATCGGCCTCACTGCTACTCTTCTTCATGAGACTAGAGAATAGCGCTACTGCTCCCGATCGGATAGCGGTGCGTAGCGGAACCCTGCTGGCGGCCCTGGGCGTCCTGGCCTTCTCGTTCACCTTCCCCGCGACCCTGTGGTCGCTGGAGGGCTTCGGTCCGTGGTCGTCGACGGCCCTGCGCTGCGCGCTGGCGGGCCTGGCGGCCGCCGTCCTGCTGTACGCCGAACGGGGCACGCCCTCGGACCTGCTCCCCCCTCGCCGCCGCCTCCCGGCCCTGGTCGTGGTCACGGCCGGGTGCGTGATCGCGTTCCCCCTGTTCACGGCGCTGGCTCTGCAGACCACCTCCGCCGGGAACGCCGCCGTGGTCATCGGGGCCCTGCCGCTGGCCACGGCCTCCTACGCCTCGGTCCGCACGGGGGCGCGCCACTCGCCCCTGTTCTGGGCGGCGGCGGTCACCGGTGCCCTCGCGGTCGTGGGCTTCACGCTCCTGCGCACCGGCGGGTCGCCCGGCCCGGGCGACCTGTACCTGTTCCTGGCGCTGGCCGGAGCCGCCGCCGGGTACGCCGAGGGCGGGCGGCTCGCGGCGCTCATGCCGGGCCGAAAGGTGATCTCCTGGGCCCTGCTGCTCGCGCTGCCCCTGACGGTGCCCCTGGCGGCCCTCGCGCTCGCCCTGGAACCCGTGAACGTCACCGCCACGGCCGTGGCGGGCCTGGCCTACCTGGCCCTGGTCAGCCAGTTCGGCGGATTCGTGCTCTGGTACGGGGGCATGGGGCTGATCGGTGTGGTGCGCGCCAGCCAGCTCCAGCTGGCCCAGCCCCTGCTGACCCTGGTGTGGGCGGTCCTGCTGCTCGGTGAGCACCTGACCGCCGCCGCGCCGCTGACGGCGGCCGTGGTGCTCACGTGCGTGGTGGTCACCCAGCGGGCCCGCTGACCCCACCCGGCGCGCGGTCGGCCGGGGCGGTGCCCAGCTCGGCGTAGGTGTCCAGGTCGGCGTTGGCGCCGGTCAGCACGGTGGCCACCAGGTCTCCGGGGACGTCGTGCGCGCTGAGCGCTGCCAGACCCGCCACCGCGGCGGGCTCGGGCAGCAGGCCCAGGGTCCGGGCGGCCAGGTGCATGGCCGCCACCAGCTCGCGGTCCTCGACCAGCAGCATGTCGTCCACCAGGGCCCGGATCCGGCGTACCGCCTCGGGCACGGGGGCGCTGATGGCGATTCCGGCGGCGAAGGAGCCGCGCCGCTCCATGGGGACGGCGCGGCCCTCGCGCCAGCTGTGCACCATGGCCGGCGCCGCCGCGGCGCCGACCCCCACGATCCGGACGCCGGGCCGGTGCGCGCGCAGCCACCGCGCCACCCCGGTGATCAGGGCTCCGTCGCCGACCGGCAGCAGGAGGGTGTCGATGTCCTCGTTCCGGGCGAGTTCGACTCCGATGGTGCCCGCGCCCTCGGAGATCGCGGCCTCGCGGCCGTCGACCACGTAGTGGCGGTCCCGCTCCAGGGCGGCGTACTCCTCGGCGGCGGCCTTCGGATCGCCCTCGACCGGGTGCACGTCGGCTCCGAAGGTCCGCATGCGGCGCACCTTCACGGGCGAGGCGTCGGCGGAGACGAAGACGTCGGCGGCCAGCCCGTGCCGACGGGCGGCGTAGGCGATCGCCTGGCCGAAGTTCGCCCCGCCGGACCCGCACACCACGGTCTCGCCCTCGGGCAGGCCGCCGACCAGGAAGTCGGCTCCCCGGCCCTTGAAACTGCGCAGCGGATTGAGCGACTCGACCTTGGTCAGGACGGGCCGCCCGAGCGCCGCGGCGAGCTGCTCGTCCACGTACTGCGGGGTACCGAGGAAGACGGGGTCGACGGTCGCGGCGGCCTCGGCGATCCGGTCCAGGCTCAGGTCCTCGGCGCCGGTGGTGTCCATGGTCATCGGGTGCGCTCCCCTTCGGTGCGGCGGCTGTGGATCCTCACGCTAGGTGCTGGGGCGCGGGCGGCGATTGTGGATTTCTCCACGGGCGCGCACAATCCTTGCGTGCGCACTCCACCGTTCCTCGACGAGATCGACCACCTGCTGCTCGGCCTCGTCCAGACCGACGCGACCCGCCCGCTCCACGACCTGGGGGACCGGGTGGGCCTCTCGCCCAGTGCCGTCCAGCGCCGCCTGACCCGCCTGCGCGCCGCCGGAGTGATCCGGGCACAGGTGGCGGTCGTGGACCCGGTCTCGGTGGGCGCCGGGCTGACCTGTGTCGTGCTGGTCGCGCTGGCCGACGACGACCCCGACCACCACGCCGCCTTCCGGGAGCGCATGCGCGCCGAACCCCGGGTGCAGCAGTGCTTCGGGATCGTCGGCCAGTGGGACTACGTCGTGGTGCTGCTGAGCGCGGACCTCGCCGAGAACCGCGCGCTGTCGCAGCGGTTGTTCGTCCGGCAGGGCCGCGTCGCCCGCTTCGAGACCCTGCCCTCCTCCGGGGCGGTCAAGGCCGGACTGACGGTGCCGCTGCCCGACCGGACCCGAACGGAACCTGGCACGACACCCGAGAAGTGATGTAGGTTAGGCTTACCTAATCATCACGAGGTGGTCCCTTTGCCGTCTTCCGTTCCCCAGCCCTCCCCCGCCGACCGGGCCCGCTCAGCCCTCGTCTCGGGCGGCCCCGCGACCGTGGCCTCCTCCGCCTGGCCCTCGGCGACCGACCCGTTCCAGCTGCCCGACACCGTCTGCCACGTCCATCCCGGCGGCGAGGTGAGCCTGCTGCTGCCCGACGGACACCCCCTCCTGGACGCCGAGCCCGGCGCCGCCTCCGACGGTTCCGTCGTCATGGCCGAGTTCACCGACCTCGCCCCGGTCGAGCTGCGCGATCCGGTCAGGGCCATGCTCTGGCTCAGCGGAGCACTGACCGTCCTGGACTCCCCCACGGCGCGGGAGCGAGCGCTGGACGTGGTCCGGTCCGACCCCGACGACCGGCTCCTGGAGATCGGCCACGGCCGCACGATGGCGCTCCTCCACCCCACACTGCTGGTCTACTCCGACCCCGACGGCGCCCACCTGCTCCACCCCCAGGAGTTCGCCGCCGCGCGTACCGACCCCTTCAGCCGGTGGGAGGCGCCGTGGCTGCGCCACGTGGACTCCGACCACCCCGACCTCCTCGAAGCGCTGACCGAGCGCATCCCGCCGCACCTGCGCACCGGAACGCCGCGCCCCCTGGGCGTGGACCGCTTCGGCCTGCGGCTGCGCGTCGAGGGAGCCGACGGCGACCACGACGTCCGGCTGCCGTTCCGCCGGCCCGCGCGCACCGCCCACGATGTCGCCGCCGAGGTGCACGGACTGGCGGGCCTGTCCCCCTTCGGGTCCGAGCTCCCCTGACCCGGTGCCCGCCCGGCCCTCACCCGATCCAGGCGAGGAGGATCGCGCCCAGGATCCAGGTGGCCGCCAGGATCCACGGGTTCCGCCCGCGGGCGGGCGGCACGGGGGTGGGAGGTTCCATGGCTCCACCCTGGCCCTTCGGCCCGTGGTCCGCATGAGTACGCCCACCCAGCCCCGCGCACACGTGTGGGCCGGGACCCGAAGGTCCCGGCCCACACGAGGGAGGGCACCCATGGCGGGTGTCCCCGACGTCCCTCAGACGTTGAAGCCCAGCATCCGCAGCTGGTCCCGGCCGTCGTCGGTGATCTTGTCCGGACCCCACGGCGGCATCCAGACCCAGTTGATCTTGACCTCGCGCTCGAACTCGTCCAGAGCGCTGACCGCCTGGTCCTCGATCACGTCGGTCAGCGGGCACGCCGCACTGGTCAGCGTCATGTCCAGGGTGATGACGTCCTTGTCGGCGTTCACCCCGTACAGCAGACCCAGGTCGACGACGTTCACGCCCAGCTCGGGGTCGATCACGTCCTTGAGCGCCTCGCCGATCTCCTCGACCAGCTCCTGGGCCTCGGGCGACAGGGGGGCCTGCTCGGGGGCGGCGCTCTCGGCCGCCTCGGTCGTTGTCGTCTCGTTCTCGCTCATCAGGCGCCTTCCTTCTCCAAGGACTGCGACACCGCGTCCTTCCACGCCATCCAACCCAACAGGGCGCACTTGATCCGCGCGGGGTACTTGGACACCCCCACGAAGGCGACCGCGTCCTCCAGCACGTCCTCGTCGGGCTCGCCCTTGCCCCTGGACTGCATCATCTCCGTGAAGGCGTCCAGGGTGGCCATGCCCTCCGCGACCGTCTGGCCGATGAGGAGGTCGGTCAGCACCGAGGTGCTGGCCTGGCTGATCGAGCAGCCCATGCCCTCGTAGGAGACGTCGCTGACGACGGCCTTCTCGTCGAGTGCGGACCCCTCGGCGGGCGTCAGTGCCACCCGGAGCGTCACCTCGTCCCCACACGTGGGGTTGATGTGGTGCGCCTCCGCGTCGTGCGGATCCCGCAGCCCCTTGTGGTGCGGATTCCGGTAGTGGTCCAGGATGATCTCCTGGTACATCGCGTCCAACTGCATTGGTCTGGCCGTTCCTCGTTCTAGGGCCGGGTTCCGAAGAACTTCTGCGCGTCCCGGATCGCCTCCACGAGCGCGTCCACGTCCTCCAGGGTGTTGTAGAGGTAGAAGGACGCCCGCGTGGTCGCGACGATACCCAGCTTCCGGTGCAGCGGCCAGGCGCAGTGGTGGCCCACCCGGACCTCCACGCCCCTGTCGTCCAGCACCTGGCCGACGTCGTGCGGGTGGATGTCGTCCACGACGAACGACACCGCTCCGCCCCGGTCCACGGCCTCGGTCGGGCCGACGATCCGCACACCCTCCAGCTCGCCGACGCGCTTGAGCGCGTACTCCACGAGCTCGTGCTCGTGCGCGGCGACCCGGTCCATCCCCACCTCGGTGAGGTAGTCGCAGGCCGCGGCCAGTCCGACGGCCTGCGGGGCCATCGGCACACCGGCCTCGAAGCGCTGCGGCGGATCGGCCCACGTGGAGTGCTCCATGTGGACCACACCGATCATGGACCCGCCGGAGATGAACGGCGGCATGGCCTCCAGCAGCTCCCGGCGCCCCCAGAGCACCCCGATCCCGTTGGGACCGAGCATCTTGTGCCCGGAGAAGGCCAGGAAGTCCACGTCCAGGTCGGTGACGTCCACCGGCATGTGCGGGACGGACTGGCAGGCGTCCAGGACGACCAGGGCGCCGACCTCGCGGGCCCGGGCCACGATGGGCGCCACCGGGTTGACGGTGCCCAGCACGTTCGACTGGTGGGCGAAGGCCACGACGCGGGTGCGCTCGTTGACCAGCCCGCCGAGGTCGGACAGGTCCAGGCGGCCCTGCTCGGTCACCGGGAACCACCGCAGCGTCGCACCGGTCCGCTGGCACAGCTGCTGCCAGGGCACCAGGTTGGCGTGGTGCTCCATCTCGGTGACGACGATCTCGTCGCCGGGCCCCACCTGGAAGCGGCGCAGCCCCTCCTCGGCGGTGGCCGCGTTGCTCATCGCGTAGGTCACCAGGTTGATCGCCTCGGTGGCGTTCTTGGTGAACACCACCTCGCCGGCGTCGGCACCGATGAACCGGGCGATGGTCTCCCGGGCCGACTCGTAGGCGTCGGTCGCCTCCTCCGCGAGCTGGTGCGCTCCCCGGTGCACCGCCGCGTTGTGGCGCTCGTAGAACTCGCGCTCGGCGTCGAGCACCTGCCGGGGCTTCTGTGAGGTCGCCCCGGAGTCCAGGTACACCATCGGGCGCCCGTCACGGACGGTCCGGGAGAGGATCGTGAAGTCCTCCCGGATCGCCTTCGTGTCGAGCGGGACCGTGCCGGGCCCACCGAACTCGCGGTCAGTCACGTTATGCGCCCGCCTTCACGAAACGCTCGTAGCCCTCGGCCTCCAGGACGTCGGCCAGCTCGGCGCCGCCGGACTCGGCGATGCGGCCCTGGGCGAAGACGTGCACGAAGTCGGGCTTCACGTAGTTGAGGATGCGGGTGTAGTGCGTGATGAGCATGACGCCCATCTCGCCGCCCGCCTTGGCGCGGTTGACGCCCTCGGAGACCACCTTGAGCGCGTCGACGTCCAGGCCGGAGTCGGTCTCGTCCAGGATGGCGACCTTCGGCTTGAGCAGCTCCAGCTGGAGGATCTCGTGGCGCTTCTTCTCACCGCCGGAGAAGCCCTCGTTGACGCCGCGGGCGGCGAAGTCGGAGCTGATGGACAGGTCCTTCATCGCGCCCTGCAGCTCCTTGGAGAACTGGCGGAGCTTGGGGGCCTCGCCGCGGACCGCCGTCACGGAGCTGCGCAGGAAGTTGGACATGGACACGCCCGGAACCTCGACCGGGTACTGCATGGCCAGGAACACGCCGGCGCGGGCGCGCTCGTCGACGCTCATCTCCAGGATGTTCTCGCCGTCGACGAGGACCTCGCCCTCGGTGATCTCGTAGCGGGGGTGGCCCGCGATCGCGTAGGCGAGGGTGGACTTGCCGGAGCCGTTGGGGCCCATGATGGCGTGGGTCTCACCGGAGTTGATGGTGAGGTCGACGCCCTTGAGGATCTCCTGCCGCTCGTCCTCACTGATCAGGACGTCGGCACGCAGACCGCGGATTTCGAACTTCGTCATTTCAGCCTCAGGAATTCTTCTCATCCAACGACACGAGCACGTCGTCGCCGTCGATCTTCACGTCATAGGTGGGGACCGGCTGGGTCGCGGGCGGGTTGATCGCCGCGCCCGAGCGCAGGTCGAAGCAGGAGCCGTGCAGCCAGCACTCGATGGTGCCGTCCTCGACCTCGCCCTCGGACAGGCGGACCTCGGCGTGCGAGCACACGTCCCGCACGGCGAACACCTCGCCCTCGGTGCGGACCAGGGCGATCGGAGTGTCGTCGTCGACCTCCACGGCGAGCACCCCCTCGTCGGGGACCTCGTCGAGGGCCGCGACCTTCACCCAGCGCGCACCCTCACTCATGCGCGGCCAGCTTCTGCTCGACCTTGGCCATGATCTCCTCACGCAGTTCCTCGACCGGGATCCGGTTGATGAGCTCCAGGAAGTAGCCGCGGATGACCAGGCGGCGGGCCTCCTCCTCCGGGATGCCGCGCGAGCGGAGGTAGAACAGGTGGATGTCGTCGAGCCGGCCGCTCGCGGCGGCGTGCCCGGCACCCTCCACCTCGCCGGTGAAGATCTCCAGGTTGGGCACCGAGTCGACACGGGTGTCGTCGGTGAGCTGGAGGTTGCGGTTGTGCTCGTAGGAGTCGGTCCCGGTCGTGCCCTCGCCGATGATCACGTCACCGATCCACACGGCGTGCGCGCCCTTGCCGCTCAGCGCGCCCTTGTACTCCACGCGGGAGCGGGTGTGCGACATGTTGTGGTCGATGAGCGAACGGTGCTCGTGGTGCTGGCCGTCCCCGGTGAAGTACAGGCCGTGGAGCTCGGCGTTGGCGCCGCGCCCCTTGTAGGCCACCTTCGGGGAGAGCCGGACCACGTCGCCGCCGAGCGTGATGACGATCGACTTGTACGTGCCGTCCTTGTCGACCTGCGTGTTGTGCTGGGAGACGTCGACGGCGTCGCGGTCCCAGTCCTGCACGCTGACCAGGGTCAGCCGCGCGCCCTCGCCGACGTGGACGTCCACGCTGCCCGCGCGCACGCCGCCACCGGTCTGGTTGAGGACCACGACGGCCTCGGCCAGCGGCTTGACGTCGATGACGAACTGGTCGAAGCGGGTGCCGCCCTGGGCCTCCCGGTTGATCACGACGGGGCGCTCGGGCGCGGCGCCCTGCGCGACCGTGACGACGGTGGCCTGCTCGAAGGAGGTGTAGGCCTGCGCCGTGACGCGGTCCGCGGGGAAGCCGGCGGTGCCCAGGCGCGCGTCGTCGCGGCCGACCTGCTCGACGGTGACGCCCGCGGGGGCGTCGATGTCGACCTTGTCGGTGCCGTCGGCGACCGCGGAGCCGTCGTGCAGGCCCTTGAGGCGGCGCAGCGGGGTGAACCGCCACACCTCCTCACGGCCGCCCGGGACGGGGAAGTCGTTCACGTCGAAGGACCCGTGGGTCGCCAACTTGGAGAACGGGATGTCCCCGAGGCCGTGGCTGTGGGCCTTGGATTCGGTGTTCGGGCTGGTCAACTTAACCAACCGCTCCTTCCATCTGCAGCTCGATCAGCCGGTTCAGTTCCAGCGCGTACTCCATGGGCAGCTCGCGCGCGATGGGCTCGACGAACCCGCGCACGATCATGGCCATGGCCTCGTCCTCGTCCATGCCCCGGCTCATCAGGTAGAAGAGCTGGTCCTCGCTGACCTTGGAGACGGTCGCCTCGTGGGCGAGCTCGGCGTCGTCCTCGCGCAGGTCGTTGTAGGGGTAGGTGTCCGAGCGGCTGATGGTGTCGATCAGCAGCGCGTCGCACTTGACCGACGACTTGGCGTGGTCGGCCCCTTCCTGGACCTGGACCAGGCCCCGGTAGGAGGCGCGGCCCCCGCCGCGTGCCACCGACTTGGAGACGATGGTGGAGGAGGTGTTGGGCGCGCAGTGCACCATCTTGGAACCGGTGTCCTGGTGCTGGCCCTCGCCCGCGAAGGCGATCGACAGGGTCTCGCCCTTGGCGTGCTCGCCCATCAGGTAGACGGCCGGGTACTTCATGGTGACCTGGGAGCCGATGTTGCCGTCGATCCACTCCATGGTCGCGCCCTCTTCGGCGACGGCGCGCTTGGTGACCAGGTTGAAGACGTTGTTCGACCAGTTCTGGATGGTCGTGTACCGGCAGCGGGCGTTCTTCTTGACGATGATCTCGACGACCGCGGAGTGCAGCGAGTCCGACTTGTAGATCGGCGCGGTGCAGCCCTCGACGTAGTGGACGTAGGCGCCCTCGTCGACGATGATCAGCGTCCGCTCGAACTGGCCCATGTTCTCGGTGTTGATCCGGAAGTAGGCCTGGAGCGGGATCTCCACGTGCACGTTCTTGGGAACGTAGATGAAGGACCCGCCGCTCCACACGGCGGTGTTGAGCGCGGCGAACTTGTTGTCGCCGGGCGGGATCACCGAGCCGAAGTACTCCTCGAAGATCTCCGGGTGCTCCTTGAGGGCGGTGTCGGTGTCCAGGAAGAGGACGCCCTGCTCCTCCAGGTCCTCACGGATCTGGTGGTACACGACCTCGGACTCGTACTGCGCGGCGACACCGGCGACCAGGCGCTGCTTCTCCGCCTCGGGGATGCCGAGCCGGTCGTAGGTGTTCTTGATGTCCTCGGGCAGGTCCTCCCAGGAGGTGGCCTGCTTCTCCGTGGACCGCACGAAGTACTTGATGTTGTCGAAGTCGATCTTGGACAGGTCCGCGCCCCAGTTGGGCATGGGCTTCTTGTCGAAGAGCCTGAGCGACTTGAGGCGGAGCTTGGTCATCCACTCCGGCTCGCTCTTCTTCGACGAGATGTCGAGGACGACGTCCTCGTTCAGTCCCCGGCGGGCGTTCGACCCGGCGGCGTCGGAGTCGGACCAGCCGTACTCATATGTTCCGATCCCCTCGAGTTCGGGGTGCGCGATAGACGTCATGCGCGGACTCCTCCTGGACTCAGACGTCCGTTTGGTGTTGCGATCCTCCACCCGCCGCCTGGCGGATGGCCTTGCTCACGGGGGTGCCGGTCTCCCCGCCCGCCCCGTCTCCCCGGGGGGTGACGTGCGTGGTGCACACACCGTCGCCGTGGGCGATGGTGGCCAATCTGCGCACCGGGGTGCCCAACAGCCGCGCGAAGGCCTCGACCTCGGCCTCACAGAGTTGCGGGAACTCCGCGGCCACGTGCGCGACGGGGCAGTGGTGCTGGCACAGCTGGTCGCCGCCCCCGGGTGCGGGCGCCTGGCCCGCGGTGGCGGCGTAGCCGTCGTTGGAGAGCGCCTCGGCCAGCAGCCGTACCCGCTGTTCCTGGGGGACGGCGTCCAGCTGGGGCTTGTAGCGCCGCTCCAGGTCGGCGACCTGGCTGCGGGCGAACTCGGCGACGGCGTCGGGCCCGACGGTGTCCGCCAGGAAGCGCAGAGCGCTGGAGGCGAGATCGTCGTAGGCGTGGACGAAGTGGTCCCGCCCCGCCTCGGTGATGGCGAAGACACGCGCGGGCCGCCCCCTGCGGCGGCGTCCGCCGTGGGGCCGGGCGTCGCGGGCCTCGACCAGGCCCTCGCTGGTCAGGTTGTCTAGGTGCCGGCGGATGCCCGCCGGGGTGAGGCCGAGCCGTTCTCCGAGGTCGGAGGCGGTGATCGGGCCCTTCTCCAGGATGAGACGGGCGACCCTGGCACGGGTCCCGGTCTCGGCACCGCGTTCGGGGCCGGACAGCGGGCTGGGCGCACTGGTCGCGTGCGGCACAGTGATCCCCTCCCTTCTCCGGACACGGTTCCTGGTTTAGACAACATCAGTGTGGCCTAAATAAGTCCGCGGAGGCAAACCCGTGCCAGTGACCCACTTCATGCCATTCGTCACGAAGGTCAGCCTTGCCTAACTGGGCGTTCACGTCCCCGCAACACGGGTGGTCGAACGGGCCCCGGGGCCGCGCCTATTCCCCGCGTCCGCATGTTGGAACCGGCGTCCCAGTGCTCGGACGGTATCCGGCGGTGGCCGCGCGGCCCGCCCGACCCGTTCGCGCGGGCCGATGAGCCCGACCCCCGGTGCGCACGTACACTCAGGGCCCATGGACACAGCCGCGGTCGAGGTCGTCGACCTGGTCAAGCGCTACGGCGCCACCACCGCCGTGACGGGGCTCAGCTTCACCGCCCGCCGGGGCGCGGTGACGGCGCTGCTCGGTCCCAACGGCGCAGGCAAGACGAGCACCATCGAGGTCTGCGAGGGCTTCCGCGTCCGCGACGGCGGGAAGGTGCGGGTGCTGGGCCTGGACCCCGTCGCCGACGCCACCGCGCTCAAGCCCCGGGTCGGCGTGATGCCCCAGTCCGGCGGGGTGCCCACGGGCGCCCGGGCCGCCGAGTGGCTGCGCCTGCTGGCCTCCTTCCACTCCAGCCCGATCGAGCCCCGGCTCCTGCTGGAGCGGCTCGGCCTGACCTCGGTGTCCACCACGCCCTTCCGGCGCCTGTCCGGCGGCCAGCAGCAGCGCCTGTCGTTGGCCTGCGCCGTCGTGGGACGGCCCGAACTGGTCTTCCTGGACGAGCCCACCGCCGGGCTCGACCCGCAGGCCCGCCGGGCGACCTGGGACCTGGTCACGTCCCTGCGCGCGGCCGGTGTCGCGGTGATCCTGTCCACGCACCACATGGAGGAGGCCGAGCGGCTGGCCGACCACGTGGTGGTCATCGACCGCGGCGCGGTGGTGGCCCAGGGGTCGCCGGCCGCCCTCACCGAGGACCGCCGCGAGGTGTGCTTCCAGGCGGCCGTCCCGGTGGACACCGAGGCGCTGGGCGCCGCGCTGCCGGCGGGCGGCCGGGTGAGCGCCGCCGAGGCGGCCGACGGCCGGCGCGAGTACGTCGTCACCACCGACGACCCCGCCGGCCTGGGCCCGGAGTTCCTGGCCACGGTCACGGCCTGGTGCGCCTCGGCCGGGCTGCTCGCCGAGGACCTGCGCGTTCGGCGGCGTACCCTCGAAGACGTCTTCCTCGAACTCACCGGCCGGGAACTGCGGGACTGATGACCGAGCACACCTCCAGCACCTCCATTCCGACCCCCGCGTCGGACGGCGTCTCCCCGCCGGACGACATCGCGCTGTTCACCCCGGCCCCGGGGGCCGCGCCGCTGTGGCGCATGGTCGCCGCCCAGGCGGGCCTGGAACTGCGGGTGATGCTGCGCCACGGCGAGCAGTTCCTTCTGACCATGGTCATCCCCGTCCTGCTCCTGGTGGGCTTCAGCCTCACCACGGTCCTGGACGTGGGCGAGGGGCCGAGGGTGGACGCCCTCACCCCGGGCGTGCTGGCGCTGGCGATCATGTCGACGTCGTTCACCGGCCTGGCCATCGGCACCGGCTTCGAGCGGCGCTACGGGGTGCTCAAGCGCCTGGGCGCCACCCCGCTGTCCCGGTTCGGACTGCTCGCCGCCAAGACGCTGGCTGTGCTGGCGGTACAGGGCATCCAGATCGCCGTGCTGTGCGCGGTGGCGCTGGCACTGGGCTGGTCCCCCGCCCTCGGCGCGGGCACGGCCGCCGCGTCCCTGCTCCTGGTCCTGCTGGCCACCGCGGCGTTCAGCTCGCTGGCCCTGCTGATGGCGGGCACCCTGCGGGCGGAGGCCACGCTGGCGGGCGCGAACCTGGTGTACGTGCTCATGCTGGGGCTGGGCGGAGTGCTCTTCCCGACCAGCAGCTTCCCCGGGCCGGTGGAGAGCGCGGTGGCCCTGCTGCCGATCACCGCGCTGAGCTCCGGGCTGCGCACGGCCCTGGCCGACGGCTCCCTGCCCGGCCTGGGCGTGTACGCGGTGCTCGCCGTGTGGGTGCTCGTGGCCGGGTTCCTGGCCAGCCGCCTGTTCCGCTGGGACTAGGGCGGGTGCACGCGGATCCCGCCCCGGGGCGGGATCCGCGGAGGCCGCGCCGGGGACCCCGCCGCACCCCGCCCACCGCGGTGGTGCCTAGGCTGGGGCGCATGGCGATCGATATGGACGCGGTGACCAAGGTGCTGCGTGAGGCCGCCGAGACGGCCGTCCTGCCCCGCTTCCGCTCCCTGAGCGACAGCGAGGTGACGGAGAAGTCCCCCGGCGAGATCGTGACGGTGGCCGACCGCGAGGCCGAGGAGCTGATCGCTCCGCGCCTGCGCGCGATCGCCGACGCCCCCGTCGTGGGCGAGGAGGCCGCCTCCGCCGACCCGTCCCTGGTCGAGGCGCTGCGGACCGAGCCCCTGGTCTGGCTCGTCGACCCCCTGGACGGGACCCGCAACTTCGTACGCGGCAGCACGGACTTCGCCGTCATGGCCGCCCTGGTCCGCGAAGGACGCACGGTGGCGTCGTGGATCGTGCGCCCCACCGAGGGCCGCGCCTACGTCGCCGAGCTCGGCTCGGGCGCCTGGTGCGACGGCGTGCGGCTGCGCCGTGCCCCCGCGCCCGCCGAACCCGCCCGGATGCGGGGCGCCGTGCTCAGCCGGTTCCTGGGACCGGCGGCGAGTGCGCGCGTGGCCGCCGCCGAGCCGAGGTTCGCGGAGCTGGGCTCGGGCGCGCACTGCGCGGGGGTGGACTACCCGTGCCTGGTCGAGGGCGGCCTGGACTTCGTGCTGTTCCACCGGACGCTGCCGTGGGACCACGCCCCCGGCACCCTGCTGCTCACCGAGGCGGGCGGGGTGGCCCGGCGCCCGGACGGCACGGACTACCGGCCCGACGACGACCGCGTGGGCCTGCTCGACGCCGCCGATCCCGAAGCCTGGGAGTCCGCCCGGTCCCTGCTCACCTGAGGGGAGCCGACGGGTCGTAGAGACTCAGCCGTAGCCGTCGGCAGGTGAGCACATCCCTCATCCGAAGCACCTGGGGTCAGACCGTGCCCCAGCCGGCCGGCCGGGGGGCCAGACCGCTGATGGAGTGTCCGACCCGCCCGGGGAACGCGCGCCCGCCCCCAGGCGAAGGCGCGTACGTCGGCCTGCGCGGCCCCGGGGGTCGGAGGTGACCGTTCAGCCGAGTGGTGTGCCCGGGGTCAGCCGAGTGGTGTGCCCGGGGTCGGCTCGGGGCGGTCCAGTGTCCTGGCAGGAGGGGGCGGGGCCGCCGGACCGAGCGAAGGCCCCGAAAGACACTGCTCGCCCTCACCCGAGGGGCAGCAGCCGCCACTGCTGGTGGGCGTGGCCGCCGTCGGGCGCCTGGACCACCGCCGTCCCGTTGTCGGGCGCGCCGCCCTGCGCCTCCAGCGCCTGCGAGGTCGCCCGGTTGATGAGCCGGACCACCCCGTCCCCGACCTCGACCGGCGCCCAGTGCTGGTGGGGGTCGCCCGTGCGGGACAGGAGCGTGGCCCCCGGGCCGCCGCCCGCGGCGATCTCCAGGACCTTTCCGCTGCCCACGCCCTCGATCTCGTAGTAGCCGTCGTCCACGGGAACGAACCGCCATTGCTGGTTCTCCTGGTCGTGGCGGTCCCACAGGTGGATGGCGGCACCGTTGGCGGTGGCGGCCTGGACGACGTCCAGGACGCGGTCCCCGTGCACGTTCTGCAGGACGTAGACGAGTTCCGGGTCGATCCCGGCCGGATGGACGGGTTCCTCCTCCTCTTCCTCCTCCTCGGGTTCGGCCTCCTCCTCGGGGGCGCCGGGGGGCTGCACCAGGATGCCGGACTCCACGGCCAGCGCGGACTCCTCCTGTTCGTCCGAATCCGCCACGAACCGGCCCGAGACGTAGCCGGTGATGAGCACGATCAGCAGCAGCGCCGTGGCTCCGGCGACCAGCGGCCACCGGGGCGCGAACGCCTGGTCGTACGTACGGGGGACGCGTGCGCGGCGTCGGGACATGAGGGGAACTCCCAGCGGGGACGGGTCCGGAGCCGCGTCCGCCGCGGCCCTGGACTATTTCACACCACTTGACCGATTCCCGCATGTCGACCGCCGACGGCGGTCGCCGGACCCCGGTCTGTAGGGTCCGGGCCATGGAGTTCATCGGGGTCCCCTGGTTCATCGCGGTCCGCCACCTGGCACCTCCGCTGTTCCTGCTCGTGGTCGGCGGCGCGCTCATGGTGTGGCGCCCGCCGCGGCGGCGGGGCCTGGTGTGGGCGGCGCTGGTGCTCAACCTCGTCGCCGCGGCGCTGCCCTACGGGTGGATCGGGCTGCAGATCCTCACCGACCAGGCCGAACGGACGGTGTTCGGCCTGGTGATGACCCTGCTCCAGCCGGGCGTGGTCGTGGTCGGCTGGCTCCTGCTCCTGGCGGCGGTCCTCGCGCAGCGACCGGAGGGGCGTGCCGGGACGACCGCTCCGGCGCGCGCCGGGACGGACACGAGCGGGGAGCGGAGCGGGAGCGGAGCGGGAGCGGAGCCGGAGCGGAGCCGGAGCGGAGCCGGAGCGGAGCCGGAGCGGAGCCGGAGCGGAGCCGGAGCGGAGCCGGAGCGGAGCCGGAGCCGGAGCGGAGCCGGAGCGGGGGCGGAGCGGGAGCGGGGGCGGGAGCGGGAGCGGCGGAGGTGAGGCGGACCGGGCCGCGGAAAACATAGGATGACCGCGATGAGTCCCCGCACCGCACCCGCGTCCACGCTCTCGCTGCGCTCCGCCGCCGAGGCGATCCCGCCGACCTGGCTGGTCATGGTCGGCATCATCTCGGTGCAGACGGGCGCGGGCGTGGCCAAGAACCTCTTCGAGGTGCTGCCCCCGGCGGCGGTGGTGTGGCTGCGCCTGCTGACGTCGGCGGTGCTGCTGGTGCTCGTCGTACGGCCCGCCCTGCGGGCGCGCACGCGCGGCGACTGGATGGTGGTCGTCGGCTACGGCGTCGCGCTGGCGTCGATGAACCTCTTCATCTACCAGGCCTTCGCCCGCATCCCGCTGGGCATCGCCGTCACCATCGAGTACCTGGGCCCGCTGGCCATCGCGATCCTGGGCTCGCGGCGCCGGATCGACCTGCTGTGGGCGGGGCTGGCCGGGCTGGGCGTGGTGGCACTGGGCCTGGAGTCGGGCGAGATGGACCCGCTGGGCATCCTCTTCGCGGTCCTGGCCGCGGCCGCCTGGGCGGGCTACATCCTGCTCAGCGCCGCCACCGGGAGCAGGTTCAGCGGCGCCTCGGGATTGGCCATCGCCAGCGTCGTGGGGGTCGTCCTCCTGGGGCCACTGGGTGTGGCCGAGGGCGGGGCGGCGCTGCTGGACCCGCGGCTGCTGCTGTTCGGCCTGGCGGTGGGCGTCCTGTCGTCGGTGGTGCCCTACACGCTGGAACTGAGCGCGCTGCGCCGGATGCCGCCGCGCGTGTTCGGCGTCCTCATGAGCCTCCAGCCGGCCGCCGCGGCGCTCGTGGGCCTGGTCCTGCTGGGCGAACTGCTGACGGTGTGGCAGTGGCTCGCGGTCGCGTGCGTCATCGCCGCCAGCGCCGGATCGACACGGACCTCGGCCAAGCGCGAGGAAGAGTCCGGGGGCGAGGGGTCCGGGGGCGCGGAGCCCGGTCGGACCCGCCACGGGGACGACTGAGGCCCGCCGCGCGGGACCCGCCATCGGCCCAGGTCACGACGGTCGGCGGGGGCGCGCGGAAACGGCCGGAGCCGTGTACTACGCTGTGTCGTATGTTTGCTTCCCCGGCCGCAGCGTCGACGGCCACGACCACGGTTCCCCCCTTCGCGGCCGAGGACATCGCCCTCCTCGGTGCGCCCCTGTGGGCCTGGCAGATCGCCCTGGCCGTCCTCGGCGTCCTGGTGCTCGCCGTCCTGGCGCGCACCATCTGGACGCCCACCGTCCGCTCGCTGCGGGCCTGGGCGCTGGGCAACATCGTCGTCAACGCCGGGATCGCCGTCACCGGCGCCACCGTGCGCGTGACCTCCTCCGGGCTGGGCTGCTCCGAGTGGCCCAGGTGCACGCCCGACAGCTTCGTCCCGGTCGACACCGGGCACGCGGCGCTCAACGCGGCGATCGAGTTCGGCAACCGGACGCTGACCTTCCTCGTGCTCGCCGTCGGCGTCATCACCCTGATCGCGGTCCTGCGGATGGCGCCGCGCCGCCGCGACCTGACCCGGCTGGCCGTGATCATCCCCTTCGGCGTCCTGGGCCAGGGCGTGGTCGGCGGCATCACCGTGTGGACCGACCTGCACCCCGCCTCGGTGGCCACGCACTTCCTGCTGTCCATGGTGGTCACGTTCCTCGCCGTGGCGCTGTACGTGCGCTGCCAGGAGCCGGAGGGCACCCCGAGGATCTCCGTCGGCCCGATGCTGCACACGGTCAGCGTCGGCCTGGTCGTGGTGGGCTTCCTTCTGCTGGTCGCGGGCACGGTGGTCACCGGCACCGGGCCGCACGGCGGGGACGCCGAGGCGCCGCGCTGGGGGCTGGACCTGGCCATGGTCACGCGCGTCCACTCGTCCCTGGCCTGGCTGACCCTGCTGGGCGCGCTCGCGGCGACCGTGATCGCCTTCCGCACCGGCACCCGGCGCCCGGTCCGGATGAGCAGCGTGGCCCTGCTCGTCGTGGTCCTGCTCCAGGGCGTGGTGGGCTACGTGCAGTACGCCCTGGCCCTGCCCGAGTCGCTCGTGGTCCTGCACGTGCTCGGCTCGACCGTGACGTGGGTGGCGATCTCGCGCCTGTACTTCGCCACCAGCCGCCTGGTGCCGCCGGGCACGCCGCTCAGCGACGACCCTGCTGTTCCGGCCCCGGCTGACCGTGACGGGGAACGTAGTGCTGCTGGGCCCGCGCCTGGGCTATGACGTGCGCGAAGTCGGCCCGGCGCAGGAACCCCGAGTCGTGGGGGCGCTCGGTCCAGGCCGGGGCCACCGGCTGAGGGGCTCGGCCGAGGAAGGCGTCGCGGGCCACGTGCATCAGCGCGAGGAAGGAGTCGCGCCGCACCTTCCAGTCCTCGCGGGGCACGCCGGTGTCGAGCTTGCGGTGCAGGAGCGCCAGCTCGGTGGCCGCGAGCTGGTACTCCTTCATCGCGGCGCGGCCCCGGCGGCCCGCGTTGCGTCCCGCCCAGTCGCGCGCCCGGCGGCGGCCCGGCATCGAGCTGAGCATGGTGATGTCGGCGGGGGTGACCAGCCCGGTCGAGACGTAGGGCGGCAGGTAGCGGCTGATCGCCCCGATCTGCGAGCGCCGGTCGTTGCGCGCGATCACCAGCAGGCCCACCAGCACGACGAACAGCACCAGATAGGCCACCCCCAGGCCGTACCAGCCGAAGTAGGTGGATCCGTTCCACATGGCGTGCAGGGCGACGGCCGCCACCCATCCCACGAACGGGGCGGCCATGCGCAGTGCCCCGGTGCGCGTCGCGGCGTAGGCCACGCCGATCCCGATCATCGCGGTGTAGAGGGGGTGGCCGAAGGGCGCGACGAGGCCGCGGATCGCGAACGTGGCGACCAGCGTGCCGTCGAAGACCGCGCTGAGGAAGTACAGGATGTTCTCGGTGAAGGCGAAGCCGGTGGCGACCATCCCGGCGTAGATGACACCGTCGGTGAAGCTGTCCATCTCCTGGCGGCGGCGCCACAGCAGGAGCAGCAGGACCACGCCCTTGGCGCTCTCCTCGACCACGGGCGCCACGAGTGAGGTGGTCAGGTAGTCGCCCAGGTCCTGGCCGAAGAGCGGCACGGCGAGGTTGGTCTGCCCCCAGGTGTTGAGCACCAGGGACACCACGACGGCCACGCCCGCGCCCCAGACGAACGCGAAGAACAGGACCTGGCCCGGTTCCGGCTCGATGCGGTCGAGCATGAGGATCAGCGGCACCAGGATGGTGACCGGCACGATCGCGGCCGCGACGGCGACCGCGAATCCGGTCGCGCCGTCGATCCCGGCCGCGGCCCCGCCGGCGAGGGCGAGCAGCCACAGGTAGCCGAGCATCCCGATCAGGCACACGACGCTGACGGTCGTGCCGAGGATGAGGGTCATCGAATAGCGCGAGCGGCGGCCCTGGAGGATGGCCTTGCTGTCGAGTCGGGGCATGGGCACCGATGGTAGCGGTTGGCGGTTCCGGCCTGCGAGTTCCCCCATGGCGGACGTGCGCGCGCTTTACTGGGGTCGTGTGTCCTCGCGGCGGAGGGCAGAATCGGATCCGTTACTTGAGATCTCAACCGACCAGGAGGCCCTCCATGGACCAGAACGTGCCGACCGCCCCCGCAGGCCCCGCCACCGGGGCTCCGCTGACGGCGCTGCGCGTCATCGTGCTCCTGCACCTGGCCGCGATCCTGTGGGAGGGCGTGACCGCCGGACAGCTGGTGACGTTCAACCTGGCCGCCGAGCCGCTGCACTACTTCGGCGCGTTCGGCGTGCACGTGGCGGCCGGGGCGCAGGTGTTGGCGGCCGCGTGGCTGTGGTCGCGCGCACGCCGGACGGCGCTGGGGCTCCTCGTGCTGAGCGCGGTGGCGTTCGGCCTGGGCTTCCTCCAGGCGGCCCTGGGCACCTACGGGCCGCTGCAGGTCCACGTGCCCCTGGCCGTGGCGCTCATGGCCCTGGTGGCCTGGACGGCCGCGATGGCCTGGCTCCGTCCGGCGGCGCGCGCCTGAGGAGGGCGTCGGACGAACGGTCCGGCCGGACCGCCGAAGGAGGGCACGGCCGGGTCGCCGACAGGAGGGCTCGGCCGAGCGGGCGGGAGAAGTCCCGCGGTCGGCGGCGGACCCGGCCGGACCGCCACGAAGGACGGACCGGAGCCCCGTTCGACCCGACCGCCACCGGAGCCCTGTTCGTCCGGACCGCGACGATGACCATCCGGACGGGCCGGGGCCCGTTCGTCCGGACCGTCAGCGGACGGCGTCCGCCCACGCGCGGGACCGCAGGTGCGCGCGTGCGGCGACCACGTACGTGCTCGCCGCCGTCCACGCCAGGGCGAGGCGGTCGGGCGGGGGCACGACCGACTCTCCCGTGCCGCGGGAACGCCGTGTCCGATAACCGCCGGTATCGCGGTCCCGGACCGGCGATGCTGCGGGGATGACGACGAACACGGCCACGGCCACGGCCCACGAGACACACGCCATCGCCCCGCACGTCCTGGAACGGCTGCGCGCGGGCGATGACGCCGGACGCGTCCGGGAGGGCTTCACCGACGACGAGGGCGGCGCTCCGCTGCGCTGCTGCCTGCGCAGGAGCCGGACCGGCGAGCGCATCGTGCTCGTGTCCTACGCACCGCTGCGGGGCTGGGCCCTGGAGCGGGGCGTGGACCCGGGCCCCTACGACGAGGTCGGCCCCGTCTTCGTCCACGCACGACCGTGCGAGGGACCGGAGGGCACCGCGTATCCGCGGAGGCTGCACGGACCGCAGCGGGCGCTGCGCGCCTACGGCGCCCGGGGCGAGATCCTCGGCGGCCGCACGGTGGAACTGCCCGAGGAGCGCGCCGGGGAGGTCGACGGGATCCTGACGGAGATGTTCTCCGATCCCGAGGTGGCCCTGGTCCACGTGCGGACGGTGGTCTTCGGCTGCTTCCTGGCCGAGGTCCGCCCGCGGCGCTGAGTCCCGGGCTCGAACGCGGCGGCGCCCGGGGCGCCGCCGCTCGCGCCGTGCGCTCAGGCCAGCAGGCGGGCGACCAGCGGGTCGATCGTGACCGCGACGAACAGCAGGGCCAGGTAGGCGTTGGACAGGTGGAAGAAGCCCATCGTCTTGAGCCGGGCGCCGCTCACCCCCGCGAGCGAGCGGCTGAGCAGCCGGTGCGCCTGGACGACCAGCAGCGCACCCAGGACCAGCGCGACCACGCCGTAGAAGGCCGTGGTCCCGGCGACCGGCCAGAAGACGAGCGAGACGATCGCGGTGGCCCAGCTGTAGAGCACGCACTCCAGCAGCACGCGGCGGTCGCTGGCGACCACCGGCAGCATCGGCACCTTGGCGGCGGCGTAGTCCTCCCGGTAGCGCATGGCCAGGGTCCAGGTGTGCGGCGGCGTCCAGAAGAACACGACCAGGAAGAGCACGAAGGGCGCCCAGTCCAGGCTGTTGGTGACCGCGGCCCAGCCGATCAGCACCGGCATGCATCCGGCGATGCCGCCCCACACCACGTTCTGCGCCGTGCGCCGCTTGAGGAGCATGGTGTAGACGAAGATGTAGAACAGGATCGCGAAGACCGACAGCACCGCCGAGAGCACGTTGACCAGCAGCAGGAACCCGAGGGTCGACCCGACCGCCAGTGCCAGGCCGTAGGCGAGGGCGCCGCGCGGGGTCACCAGGTCCATCGCGCCGGGACGCTGGCGGGTGCGACGCATCTCACGGTCGATGTCGCGGTCGATGTAGCAGTTCATCGCGTTGGCGCTGGCCGCCGACATGGTGCCGAACACCAGGGTGGCCACCGCGGTCCAGAGCGGGGGCACGCCTCCGGCCGCGACGAACATCACCGGGATCGTGGTGATGAGCAGGAGTTCGATGACGCGGGGCTTGGAGAGGGCGACGTAGGCGCGGACGTACCGGCCGGGCGTGGCCCTGCGGGGGGCCTCGTCCTGGTCGGCGGTGTCCGTGCGCGGGGCCCGGTCTGCGAGGGCCATCAGTACCGCGTCCCCTCGGCCGGACGGTTCGCTCGCGCCCGGGTGGGGCGTACCGGCTCGGAATCTGACACGCGGATACCTCGATGACTCTAGGGAATTTCGACACTCGCCACGCGGGGCCGAGCGGACCGACAGTGCGTCAGGATCAGCGAAAACCCCGTCAACGACACATCGTAGTACTAGCTCGCGCGAACCGGTCCCCAGCCCCCTCGCTGGCGAAGGGACCTGGTCGGCGGCCCCGTGCCGCGGTCGACCGCCGGGCGCAGCAGAAGGTTCGCACACGCCCCGCCGCGCTTCCAGCCTGCCACGCTCCCGCCCCGGGCGGGTACGGCCGCCCGCGCGGGACCCCACCGCGCCGCACCGCCCCGCGCAGGCGCGGTTACCCAGCGGTAATGAGAGGTGTCGGGCAACGACATCACCAGCCCCGGACGATAGGCTCGCGGTTGGCCGTCCCTGTCGGGACTTACCAGACCGCCGCGGCTGTTGTCCGGGATGAGGACGCAGGGACCGCAGGGTCCCGGATCCGGCGTCGGCGGTGTCGTGCCCCGCACACCCCCCGCGGGCCGTACGTCCACCGGGCCCGAGGGCTCCGGCGCCGGTCCCGACGACGAAAGCCCACAACAGCCGCCCCTCGCGCCCAACAGGGCACGACGGGTGCCCGAGAAGGAGAACGCAAGTCCGTGAACGCCCACACCCCGCAGACACTGGAGTGGTCGGATCTCGACCTCCGCGCCGTCAACACCGTTCGGGCCCTGGCGATGGACGCCGTCGAGAAGTCGGGTAACGGACATCCCGGCACCGCGATGAGCCTGGCTCCCGCCGCCTACCTCCTCTTCCAGAAGGTCATGCGGCACGACCCGTCCACCCCCGACTGGGTGGGCCGGGACCGGTTCGTCCTGTCGATCGGCCACTCCAGCCTCACCCTGTACATCCAGCTCTACCTGGCCGGGTACGGCCTGACCCTGGACGACCTCAAGTCCCTGCGCCAGTGGGACAGCCTCACCCCCGGCCACCCCGAGGTCGGCCACACCCCCGGCGTGGAGACCACGACCGGCCCCCTGGGCCAGGGCGTGGGCAACGCCGTCGGCATGGCCATGGCCGCGCGCCGCGAGCGCGGGCTGTTCAACCCCGAGGCAGGCCCCGGCGCGAGCCCCTTCGACCACCACGTCTTCGCCTTCTGCTCCGACGGCGACGTCCAGGAGGGGGTGAGCCACGAGGCCAGCGCCCTGGCCGCCACCCAGAACCTGGGCAACCTCATCATGATCTGGGACGACAACCAGATCTCCATCGAGGACGACACCCGGATCGCGCACTCCGAGAACGTGCTGGAGCGCTACCGCGCCTACGGCTGGCACGTCGAGGAGGTCGACTGGACCGCCACCGGCGAGTACGCCGAGGACATCGACGCCCTCTACCAGGCGATCCTGCGCGGCAAGGCCGAGACCGAGCGCCCCACCTTCATCAAGCTGCGCACGGTGATCGGCTGGCCCGCGCCGAACAAGCAGAACACCGGCGCCATCCACGGCGCGGCCATGGGCGCCGACGAGATCTCCGCCACCAAGGCGATCCTGGGCCTGCCCGACGAGCCGTTCGCCGTCGAGGACCGGGTGCTCGAGCACACCCGCCGCGCCCTGGACCGGGGCCGCGAGGCCCGCAAGCAGTGGGACACGGCGTTCCAGGCCTGGCGCCGCGGCGCGGAGGAGCACGGCGAGCTGTTCGACCGCCTCCAGGCGGGCAAGCTCCCCGCGGGCTGGGAGGAGTCCCTGCCGACCTTCGAGGCCAGCGACAAGGGCATGGCCACCCGCAAGGCCAGCGGCGAGGTGCTGAGCGCCGTCGCCCCGGTGCTGCCGGAGCTGTGGGGCGGTTCGGCCGACCTGGCCGGCTCCAACAACACCACTCCCAAGGGCGAGCCGTCCTTCCTGCCCTTCGACCGCGCCAGCACCATGTTCCCCGGCAACCCGTACGGGCGCGTGCTGCACTTCGGCGTGCGCGAGCACGGCATGGGCTCGATCCTCAACGGCATCGCCCTGCACGGCCCCACCCGGCCCTACGGCGGCACCTTCCTCGTCTTCAGCGACTACATGCGCCCGGCCGTGCGCCTGGCCGCGCTGATGAAGCTGCCGGTCACCTACGTGTGGACGCACGACTCCATCGGCCTGGGCGAGGACGGCCCGACCCACCAGCCGGTCGAGCACCTGTGGTCGCTGCGCGCCATCCCCGGCCTGGACGTGGTCCGGCCGGCCGACGCCAACGAGACCGCCGTGGTCTGGCGCAAGGTCCTGGAGACCGCCGACCGCCCCGCCGCGCTCGCGCTGACCCGCCAGAACCTGCCCGTCCTGGACCGCGGCGAGTACGCCCCGGCCGAGGAGGCGGTCAAGGGCGGCTACGTGCTGGCCGAGGCCGACGGCGGCACCCCGGCGGCGATCATCATCGCCACCGGCAGCGAGGTGCCGATCGCCCTGGAGGCGCGCCGGGCCCTGGAGGCCGACGGCACGCCCACCCGCGTGGTGTCCATGCCCTGCGTGGAGTGGTTCGAGTCCCAGAGCCAGGAGTACCGGGAGCGGGTCCTGCCCTCCTCGGTGCGCACCCGGGTCTCGGTCGAGGCCGGTATCGCCCTGGGGTGGCGCTCCTACGTCGGTGACGCCGGCGCCTCGGTGAGCCTGGAGCACTTCGGCGCCTCCGCCCCCTACCAGACCCTGTACGAGAAGTTCGGCCTCACCGCCGACGCCGTCGTGGCCGCCGTCCACGACAGCGCGGCCCGAGCCGGACGCTGACGTCGCGGGCCCCGCCGGAGCATCCGGCGGGGCCCGCCCCCTGTGTGCGAGAGGGCGGCGACGCCCCATGAGGAAGGCGCGAATCTGATGAACAACGCACTCAAGGCCCTGTCCGAGGCGGGCGTGTCCGTCTGGCTGGACGACATCAGCCGTGAGCGGCTGCGCACGGGCAACCTGGCCGAGCTGATGTCGACCCACCACGTGGTCGGCGTCACCTCCAACCCCACCATCTTCGACAAGGCGCTCGCCGAGGGCGACGCCTACGACCAGCAGGTCCACGAGCTGGGCGTGCGCGGAGTATCGGTGGACGAGGCCGTCCGGCTGCTCACCGCCTACGACATCCGCTGGGCCGCGGACACCCTGCGCCCGGTCTACGACGCCACCGACCGCGTCGACGGCCGCGTGTCCCTGGAGGTCGACCCGCGCCTGGCCCGCGAGACCGAGCGCACCGTCGCCGAGGCCAAGGCCCTGTGGTGGCTGGTCGACCGGCCCAACCTGATGATCAAGATCCCCGCGACCGCCGAGGGCCTGCCCGCGATCACGCGCGTCCTGGGCATGGGCATCAGCGTCAACGTCACGCTGATCTTCTCCCTGGAGCGCTACCGCCAGGTGATGGACGCCTACCTGGAGGGGATGGAGCTGGCCCGCACCAACGGCCACGACCTGTCCCGGATCCAGTCGGTGGCGTCCTTCTTCGTCAGCCGCGTGGACTCCGAGGTGGACAAGCGCCTCAAGGCGATCGGCACCGACGAGGCCCGGGCCCTGGTGGGACGGGCCGCGGTGGCCAACGCCCGGCTGGCCTACCAGGCCTACGAGGAGGTCTTCGCCTCCAAGGAGTGGCAGGCCCTCGCCGCGCAGGGCGCCTCGCCGCAGCGCCCGCTGTGGGCGTCCACCGGTGTGAAGGACCCCGCCTTCGAGGACACCCGCTACGTCACCGAGCTGGTGGCGCGCAACACGGTCAACACGATGCCGCAGGCGACCCTGGACGCCACCGCCGACCACGGCGAGATCACCGGCAACACCGTCCTGGGCACCTACCAGCGGGCGCGCTCCGACTTCGCCGCGCTGGAGAACGCCGGCGTGAACCTCACCGAGGTGTTCGCGCTCCTGGAGGAGGAGGGCGTGACCAAGTTCACCGACTCCTGGGAGAGCCTGCTCAAGGGCCTGTCCGCCAAGCTCGACGCGCTCGCCTGACCCGGGGCGTCCGCGCCACCGGCCCGGGCCCGCTCTCCGGAGCGGGTCCGGGCGGGGCCGTCCGCCCGGGCCCCAGCCACGAACCCGCCGGCCGCTCTCGACGAGGAAGTATCCGCTGTGAAAGAACCGGTGATGCCGGGAGCGGTACCCAACCCGCTCCGCAACGCCCTGGACCGCCGGCTGCCCCGCATCGCCGGCCCCAGTGTCCTGGTGCTGTTCGGCGTGACGGGCGACCTGGCCCGCAAGAAGCTCCTGCCCGCCATCTACGACCTGGCGAACCGCGGCATGCTGCCGCCGGGCTTCGGCCTGGTGGGGTTCGCGCGGCGCGACTGGGAGCACCAGGACTTCGCCGCCCAGGCCTACGAGGCCGTCCGGGAGCACGCTCGCACCCCCTTCCGCGAGGACGTGTGGCGCCAGCTCAGTGAGGGCGTCCGCTTCGTCCAGGGCGACCTGGACGACGACGACGCCTTCGACCGCCTGGCCGAGACCGTGCGCGAGCTCGACGCCGCGCGCGGCACCGGGGGCAACTACGCCTTCTACCTGTCGCTGCCGCCCAAGCTCTTCCCGACCGTGGTCACCCAGCTCAAGCGCAGCGGCCTGGCCGAGTCCCCGGCGGGCACGGAGACCGCGACCACCCCCTGGCGGCGGGTGGTGATCGAGAAGCCGTTCGGGCACGACCTGGAGAGCGCCCAGGAGCTCAACGCGGTGGTGGACGACGTGTTCCCGCCGTCATCGGTGTTCCGCATCGACCACTACCTGGGCAAGGAGACGGTCCAGAACATCCTGGCGCTGCGCTTCGCCAACACGCTGTTCGAGCCGCTGTGGAACCGCAGCTACGTGGACCACGTGCAGATCACCATGGCCGAGGACATCGGCGTGGGCGGGCGCGCGGGCTACTACGACGGCATCGGGGCGGCGCGCGACGTCATCCAGAACCACCTGCTGCAGCTGCTCGCGCTGGTGGCCATGGAGGAGCCGGTCTCCTACAGCGCCGACGCGATCCGCGCCGAGAAGGAGAAGGTGCTCTCCGCGGTGTCGCTGCCCGAGGACCTGGCGACCGGCACCGCGCGCGGCCAGTACGCGGCCGGCTGGCAGGGCGGCGCCTCGGTCCGCGGCTACCTGGAGGAGGACGGCATCCCGTCCGACTCCGTCACCGAGACCTACGCCGCGCTGAAGCTGGCGGTGGGCACCCGGCGCTGGTCGGGCGTGCCCTTCTACCTGCGCACCGGCAAGCGGCTGGGGCGCCGGGTCACCGAGGTGGCACTGGTGTTCCAGGCGGCTCCGCAGCAGATGTTCCCGCGCACCGACGTCAGCGAGCTGGGGCAGAACGCCCTGGTCCTGCGCATCCAGCCCGACGAGGGGGTGACGCTGCGGTTCGGTTCCAAGGTCCCGGGCGCCACCATGGAGGTGCGCGACGTCAGCATGGACTTCACCTACGGGCAGTCCTTCACCGAGGCCAGCCCCGAGGCCTACGAACGGCTCATCCTGGACGTGCTGATCGGCGACCCGCCGCTCTTCCCGCGCCAGGAGGAGGTCGAGCTGTCCTGGCGCATCCTGGACCCGGTCGAGGAGTTCTGGGCCAAGGAGGGGCGGCCCGAGCAGTACGGGTCGGGCACGTGGGGGCCCGAGTCCGCCCACGCGCTGCTCGCCAGGGACGGCCGCCAGTGGCGGCGCCCGTGACCACCATCGCTCTGGGGAGGGCTGGATGACGCTCTATCTGCCGCGTACCACCACGGCGCAGATCACCGAGGCGCTCATGGCCGAGCGGCACAGCGTCGGCGGCGGTGCCATGAACATGGTCCTGACCCTGGTCATCGTCACCGACGAGGCGGACCACTACGACGCCGTGCGCGCCGCGACCGAGGCCGGGCACGAGCACCCCTCGCGCGTGGTCGCGCTGATCCGGCGCGACCCGGGCGCCGAGCCGGCGATCGACGCCGAGATCCGTCGGCCGGGCACGTCCGGTCCGGGCGAGGCCGTGCTGCTGCGCCTGTACGGCCCTCTGGGCCAGCACGCCGACTCCGTGGTCACCCCGCTGCTGGTGCCGGACGCGCCGGTCGTGGCGTGGTGGCCGGGCGTGGGCCCGGTCGACCCGGCCGACGACCCGGTCGGCCGCCTGGCCCAGCGCCGGATCACCGACGCCCTGCGCGCTCCCGACCCACTGCGCGACCTCGCCGACCGCGTGGCCAACTATCGACCGGGCGACACGGACCTGACCTGGACGCGGCTGACCCCGTGGCGCTCGCTGCTGGCCAGTGCCATGGACCAGCCCTGCGGGTGGGTGACGTCGGCCCGTGTGACGGCCGAGGACCACTACCCGAGCGCCGACCTCATGGCGTCGTGGCTGTCGGACCGCCTGGAGGTGTCCGTGGAGCGGGCGTCCTCCCACGGCCCCGGGCTGACCGAGGTCCGGCTGACCACCGAGCACGGGGACATCACGATCTCCCGGGTCGACGGCCGGGTGGCCACCCTGTCGCGTTTCGGGCAGCCGGACCAGACGGTGGCGCTGGCCCGGCGCAGCGCCTCCCAGGCGCTGGCCGAGGAGCTGCGCCGACTGGACGCCGACGAGATCTACGAGAGCGCGGCCCGCCACCTGGGGGCCTCGCTCACCGGAAGCGGAGGATGAGGATGAGTGAACCGGAGATCGTCCGCCGCCCCGACGGCGGGGCGCTGGCCGACGCGGTCGCCGACGCGCTGGTCGAGCGGACCAACGCGGCGCTGGCCGAGCGGGACGTGGCCCACCTGGTGCTGACGGGCGGCGGGATGGGGATCGCGGTGCTGCGGTCGCTGCGCCGGGCCGCCGAGCGCGAGGGTCTGGACTGGTCGCGCGTGCACCTGTGGTGGGGGGACGAGCGCTTCCTGCCCACCAAGGACGCCGAGCGCAACGAGACGCAGGCGTGCGAGGCGCTGATCGACCACATCGACATCCCCGCCGACCACGTGCACCCCATGCCCGCCTCGGACGGGATGGACGGCGACCACGTGGACCACGCGGCCACCCGCTACAAGCGCGAGCTGACGCGGGCCGCCCACGGTGAGGCGTCGGTGCCCGAGTTCGACGTGTGCCTGCTGGGCGTGGGGCCGGACGCGCACGTGGCGTCGCTGTTCCCGGGCCTGCCGGAGGTGCGTGAGGACGAGGCGTCGGTGGCGGCGGTACGGGAGTCGCCCAAGCCGCCGCCGCGCCGGATCACCCTGACGATGCCGGCTCTGCGGTCCGCCCGCGAGGTGTGGCTCCTGGCCTCGGGCGAGGGCAAGGCCGAGCCGGTCCGCCTGGGGCTGGCCGGAGGCAGTACGGACCAGGCCCCGGTGGCGGGGGCGCGGGGCCGGGAGCGCACCGTGTTCTGGGTCGACGAGGCCGCCGCCGCGCGGATCTGACCACGGGCCGCCCCGGGTGCGCCCGGGGCGGTCGGCGTCGCGGGGATCAGGCCGGGGAGAGCCCGCGCACGGTCGACATGTCGTCGAAGGGCAGCAGGGCGTCGCCGACGATCTGGTGCGTCTCGCTGCCCTTGCCCGCGACCAGGACGACGTCCCCCGGACGGGCTTCGGAGAGCGCCAGGGCGATGGCCTCGTGGCGGTCGCCGACCCGCTCGAAGGGGGTGCCGGTCCGCCGCAGCCCCTGGGCGACCTGGTCCATGATCGTCCCGGGGTCCTCGTGGCGCGGGTTGTCCGAGGTGAGGACGCACAGGTCGGAGTGGGTGCCCGCGATCTCACCCATCCAGGCGCGCTTGGTGGTGTCGCGGTCCCCGCCGCAGCCGAAGACGGTGATGACCCGGCCGGGGGCGAAGCCGCGGATCGTGGCGAGGACCTTGTCGAGCGAGTCCGGCGAGTGGGCGTAGTCCACGATCACCGAGACGCCGTCCGGCGTCCCGAAGTGCTCGAACCGCCCCGGGATCTGCGGCATCCGCTCCAGCGCGGCCAGCAGGGCCCCGAGCTCGTGGCCCAGCACGTGGCAGGCGGCGAGGGCGGCCAGGGCGTTGGACACCGAGAAGCGGCCCGGCACGGGCACGGCCGCCGGGTACTTGCGGCCGTCGTGGTGCAGCACGAAGCGCGTTCCCGAGGCGTCGACCACCAGGTCGGTGGCCCGGTAGTCGGCCTGGGCGTCGATGGCGTAGGTGGTCACCGCGCCCGGCATCAGCGCGGGGATCCCGGCACCGACGGGGTCGTCGGCGTTGACCACCGCGCGTCGGCACATGCCGCCGAACAGGAGCAGTTTGGCGTCCCGGTAGCTCTCCATCGTGCCGTGGTCGTCCAGGTGGTCCTGGGACAGGTTGGTGAACACCCCCACGTCCACGAACGACCCGTCCACCCGGTGGTTGAGCAGCCCCATGGAGGTCGCCTCCAGGACGACGCTGTCGCAGCCCCGTGCGCGCATCCGTGCCAGGAGGTACTGCAGGTCCGGCGCCTCGGGCGTGCTCAGCACCGACGGGGGCATGGGGATCCGGTCGTCCCCGGTCCGCGCACCGGAGGTCCCGATGACCCCCACCCGGGCGCGCTCGGCGATCCTCAGCAGCGACTCGTACATGGACGAGACCGACGTCTTGCCGTTGGTGCCGGTGATGGCGACGACGTCCATGCCGCGCCCCGGTTCGCCGTGGAAGCGCACCGACACGAACGCCACGGCGGTGCGGGCGTCGGCCACCCGCACCACACAGACGCCGCTGGTGTCGAGGCCGTCGCCGTCGGGCGCCTCCCCCTCGACCAGGACGGCGACGGCGCCCCGGGCGAGCGCGGTGCCCAGTCCCTCGACGCCGCCGGTCGGGTGCCCGGGCAGGGCGACGTAGAGGGAACCGGCCGTCACCCGGTCGGCGTCCAGGCAGGGCGCCGCGGTGATCAGGACGTCCTGGTCTCCGCGCAGGACCTGGTGGTCGTGGCCGTTCAGCAGCTCGCTCAGTTTCACAGCGGTCCCTTCGGGAGTGGCACGGCCGTCGGAGGGGACCGGTGCCGGTGGGCGCAGCCGACGGGATCGCCGCGGGCTGGCGGGGAGTGGGGCGGAACGCGCGGATCGGGCCGCGGGCGCCGCGGCGGTGGCCGCCGGGGTGGCGGTGGCCGGAGAAGGTGGCGGAGGGCCGGAGAGAGAGGCGGTGAGGTCGCTAACCGTGCCCGTGCAGGGCCCGCAGGCCGGTACGGGGGGCCTCCGGCACGGCGGAGGTGGACCGGCTGACCGTGGCGGCGGCGCCGGCGGGCGCGGGCAGCACGCGGGAGGCCCGGACCGGGCCCTGCCTCACCGCGTGTGCGCCATCCATACCGAGAGTGTACGCGCACGGGCCGCGCACGGCGGCGGGCCGGTCCCCGGAGGTGTCCTGCTGCGGGCGGGGGCCTCCCGCCCGCCTCGATCGCGGCGCGGGTGGGCCACGGGTCGCGGTTCGCCTTCGCCCACGCGTTCGAGCGCGAGTGCGAGTGCGAGTGCGGCGTCGCACCCGGCCGCTACCGTTCGGGCGCGCCGCCGGAGGACAGCGCACGCCACGTGAGCGCCGCGAACAGGGGGACGCACACCAGCGCGTAGGGGGTCGGCCCCAGGAACACCCCGAGCGGGTCGCCCGTGAACAGCGGGGCGATCCCCGCCGGGACCAGCAGTGCCGTGACCACCGTGGCCGCACCCGCCGTCCACACCGCCCAGCGCGGCCGGTCCGGCCGGTCCCCGTGCCGTGCCAGGGCGAGCGCCGCGGCGGCGAAGCCCAGCATCACCAGGAAGGGTACGGCGATCCAGGCCACCAGGCCCGCACCGAACTCCCCCCGGGCCGAGACCGAGACCACCACCGCGTGGGCGATCCCCAGGACGAGGGCCGCCCCCGCCGCCGCGTCACCGAGCCGCGTGTGCGCCATGGCTCCCCTTCCGTCACCCCCAGCCTGGCCGGGGCCGGTGGTGGGCGCCTCCCCCTCGCGGGGGAGACGGCTCACTCCCGGGAGGGAGGGCGGAGGCGGGTCGCGCGGTGCCTAGAGCTCGCCGGGGCAGGACAGGCCCCGCTCGGGCACGGTCAGGTCGATGAGGTAGTCGTCGACCGGGACGTCCACGCACCCGCTGATCCCGTAGCCGTAGATCGTGTGGCCGCCGCCCTCGTAGGTCACCAGGGTCGCCGTCTCCAGCTGCTCCGCCAGCTCCCGCGCCCACACGTAGGGCGTGGCCGGGTCGCCGACCGTGCCGACGACCACGATCGGCGGCGCGTCGGGAGCGGTGAACCCCGTGGGAGCCTCCTCCGTCTCGGTCCAGTAGGCGCACGGCAGGACGTCCCACACGCCGCCGGCGAAGAAGGACGCGTCCGCCGCGTCCCTCTCGGCTGCCTCCCGGTAGGTCTCGACGTCGGTGGGGTCGGCCCGGTCGGCGCAGTTGATCGCGGTCAGGGCCGCGGTGTCGTCCACCGGGTCCGCGTCGTCGGCGGCGCGCGGGCGCGACGAGGCGTCGGAGACCCCGAACGCGTTCTCGTGGAGGTAGGGGAACCACTCGTCGATCCCCTCCTCGTCCTCCTCCAGCACCGCCCGGACCGCCTGGGCGACGTCCTCCCACAGGAACTCGTCGTAGAGGGCGCTCGTGATCATCCACGCGAAGGTCCAGGAGTCGACCGGCTCACCCTCGATCTCGGGCGGGTCGGCGTCCAGGAGCGCGAAGGCCGCGTCCATGTCCGCCTCCGCTCCCCCGACGCTCTCGAAGGGGCAGTCGGCCATGTCGGCGACGCAGTACTCGACGAACATCTCCCAGGACTCCTGGAAGGCGACGTCCTGCTCGTAGGCGGCCTCGGCGTTGCTGTGCTCGGTCTCGACCGCGCCGTCCAGGACCAGGGCCCGCGTGGTGTCCGGGAACATCTCGGCGTGCAGGGCCCCGATGTGGGTGCCGTAGGAGTAGCCGAGGTAGGTGAGGGCGGGGTCGCCGAGGGCGTCCCGCAGGACGTCCAGGTCGCGGACGACGTTGACGGTCCCCATGTTGAAGAGGAAGTCCTCGCCCGCCTCCTGCGCGCAGTCCTCGGCGTACTGGCGCGCCGCCCGCTCCATCGGGGCCAGCTGGTCGGCGGTGAGGTCGGCGGGATCGGTCTCGGCCAGCTCCATCTGGACCCGGTCGATCTCGTGCCAGTTCCCGCACTCCAGCCCCTCGCTCTCCCCCACACCCCGCGGGTCGAAGGAGACCAGGTCGAAGGAGGAGCGGATCCGCGGGCTCATGGTCCGCCAGAAGAGGGTCTCGGAACCCGTGACGCCGGGTCCTCCGCCGTTGATGACGAGGGAGCCCGCGGGCGAGCCGCCACCGGTCGCGGCGGCGCGGGTGACGTGGATGTCGACGGTCCGGCCGCCCGGGTCGGCGTAGTCGAGCGGCACCGCGACGGTCCCGCAGTCCAGGGCCGCCAGCCAGTCGCGCTCCCCGCCCTCGTCGACGGCCGCGTCGAGGTCGTCACCGGTGTAGCAGTCGTCCCACTCGATCTCCTGGCCCGTGAACGCCTCAGGAGTGCCGGGCTCGACGACTCTGCCGTCCGTCTCCGCATCGGCCGCCGGGGCGGGTCCGGGGGTGCCCGTGCACCCGGCGAGGAGGACCGTGGCCATACCTGCCACGAGGGCCCGTGCGCCATAGCGCATGCGGCGGCTCCGTTTCTGCGGGCCCGGCCAGGGGCGGCCGGGCGTGGTGGTGTCGCCGACGTAGACGAGCCCTTGGGGCACCCGGTTGCCATGACGGGTGTCACGACCTCGACACGTTACCGATGGCGGCGCGACCGGTCACGACGCGCAGCCGTGGGGCGGGCGGCCCCCGTTCAGAGCCGGCTGACGTCCGTGGACAGGATCGGGGGCAGGGCGCCCGGGGCGGCGGCCACCAGGAGCGGCCGCAGCGGCTCGCCGAACACCAGGCCCGTCCCGGGCTCCCCCTGGCTCGGATCGGCGTGGGCGATCCACTCCACGAGCTCGCCCGCCCGGCCGACGTCCGCGCCCGGCCGGCTGAGCGCCAGGACCGTGCCCGCCACGTCGCAGCGCACGCCCAGGTGCGTGGTGGCGGCGAAGACGCTCTGCGCCCACGCGCCGCGGGAGACCGCGCGCGGCTCGGCCCCCGGTGAGCGCAGGCGCCGCCAGGCGGGAGCCGCCAGCCCCACCGCCCGGTCGCCGAAGGTCAGCACCAGGCTGGGGCGCTCCTGGGCTGTGACGGAGGCGTCGGGGTCGGGCAGGGAGGCGTCCATCCACACCCCGACCGGGCCGGAGGCGGCGCGGGTGAGCTCGGCCCGGGCCGCCTCCAACAGCGCGGTGTCCACCTGCACGCGCCCTACCGGACCGACCCGGGCGCCCAGCGGGCCCTCCAGCGGCGCGTACCCGGGCAGGACCAGGGGCCAGTCCACGGCGGCCCGGCCCTCCAGGGCCGCCTCTCCGTGGACCATGCACACGATCGAGCGCCGGTGGACCAGCTGGTAGGTCGTGCAGGCACCGACCTCGCGGGCCGCCAGGGCCAGTCCCAGACTCATCGCCTTGGTGCCGGTGGTGATGTCGGCGATCACGGAGGCGCCGTCCCCCGCGGCCCCGCCCTCGGCCGCCAGCCACTCCAGCGCCACGGCGGCGACCTCGTCGGCGTCGGAGCCCTCCACGGGGGCGGCGGTGAAGCGGACCCGGTCGCGGTAGCCGGCCTCCTTCAGGCGGGCCGCGTCCGGCCGGGGGTCGTCGGGGCGCTCGGCGGCGTACAGGGTGCGCGCGGCGGACTCGCGGACGTGGTCGCGCACGCTCTGCCGGGAGGGCAGGACCAGGGCGCGGCCGGGGCGGTGGGCGTGCAGGGCGGTGAGGGTCCCCAGGCGGCTGCCGCCCAGCGAGGTGACCAGGCGGGGGCGTTCTCCGGGGCCGGGATGGCGCTCCGGTGGACGGGGCCGGGAGGTCGGCGGCGACGCGTGCTCGGGCGCGGGGGCGGGCTCGGGGGTGGGCCCGCGGGCGGGCTCGGGCTCGGGCTCCGCGCCCTGCCGCACGGGCGTGCGCAGCGGCGCCGGCGGGGGGAAGAAGGCCGCGCGCAGGTCGTCGAAGGACGTGAGCCGCCCGAGGAAGTCGGCCATGCTCCACACGTGGACCTGGCGGGCGGTCAGCGCGGGGTTGACGGCGGTGATCTGCTCGCGCAGACTCGGCACGGCGGGCCCGCTGTGCACGAAGAGCACCTGGGCGGCGGTGCCGAAGACCCGGCGCGCCTTGGCCACGGTCCACCCCGCCCGGCCCACGACGTCGCCGGGCCGGGTCTTGGCCTCCACGCACAGCACCCGGTGGCCGTGCCGCACCAGGGCGTCGAAGTCGGCGATCGAGCCGTCGGCGTGGAAGGGGTCGGCGACCCGGCGGGGGCCGAGCACCTCGGTGTCGGGGGCGGCGGCCAGGTGGCGGCGCAGGTGGGACAGCACGCGCCCCTCGGCGATCACGCCGCGTCGCACCGCGGGCGACAGGTCCGGGTACCGGGCGTCGAGGGCCTGTCGGCCGCCCTGGGCGACCAGGCGCACGGGTTCGGGGTCGCGGTCCTCGCACCACTCGGCGCCGTGCACGCGCGCCAGGGTCCGCAGGTCCACGCGCCCGGTCGCGATCGGGCGTTCGGGCCAGGCGGGGTCGTGGGTGCGCAGGGCGTCGCGTCCGGCGTCGAGGTAGTGGCGCCACCGGCGGGTCGGCGGGTGGCGGTCCGCGGGCAGGGCGCGGTCGTGGAAGAGCGCCGCCGCCACGCTCATGACCTTCGTCCCGCCGGTGTAGTCCAGGAACCAGGGCCGGGCGCCCAGCGACCGGTGGACGGCGGCCAGCGTGTCCTCGGCCGCCCGGAAGTCGTGAGGGTCCGGGCCCACGCTGAGCACGCGCACCGAGGCGGTGTCGGTCAGCGCCTCCACGGCCGCGGCCACGCGGCGCGCCACCCGCAGGGTGCCGTCGCTGGCGACCAGGACCAACCGCTCGGTCCCCAGGGTGAGCGCGGACAGCAGGGCGGGGGTCGGACTCCGCCCGACGAGCACCACGGCGGCACGGGGGCTGTCCACGGCCTCCCTCTCGGTCCGGGGCGTGTGGGCGGGTCCACGGTACCGGGCCGCGGCGGGCCCCGGCAGGGCGCGCCGACCGGTCACGAGCCCACCATGTCCTTCTCCTTGTCCCCCGCCCGCTCGCCGCCCCTGGCCTTGCCCCGGCCCCCGCTCGTGCCCTGGGCCTGGTCCCGGCCGCCCGTGCGCCCTGGTTCCGGCGCCGTCCTGCCCTGGTCGGGCGCGGCCCGGACGGGGGTTCCGCTGATCATGAACGACCGGCACGCGGTCACCACGCCCTTGCCGTCGCGGACCAGGTCCGAGGGCACGAGCAGGTCGCGGCGCTCGGGGTGGGCCGAGCCGACCACGGAGGAGACGATGAACCACACGCCCTCCTGCGGTTCGGGCAGGTTGGCGCGGGTGCGTCTCTCCGCGACCAGGGGCACGCCCGCGGGGACGCCCGCCGCGCCGCGCACCGGGACACGGACGGCCTCGACCCGCGCCGGTTCGGGGGCGCGCGGCCAGCGCTGGATGACACGCGAGCGGGCGTCGACGACTGTCACCACATGCGGCGTCAGGTTGACCACCGGCATCCGGCGACCTCCGTTCGTCTCGGCGCGTGCCCGCGTTCGGTGTGCCGCGGCCACCTGGATCACCCCCGGCCCGGGGGGTCTCACCGCAGTCTCTCGGACACAGCCGCACGACCTTGTCCGACCCACCGAAGCGAAATCCGTGTGACCATTGTTTCCTATGTCCGATTCAATAGCGTGAGTCGCACTTCTCCCACCCCGAAGGCAATTGACAGTTTCCTCACGGCGGAACTATTTTGGCGGGTGACCTCCCGTGCGAGCGGGGGTGTCAGCTGAGGTCTCACGTCTCTTTCACGCGCTTTCCCGGAGGGCTGGGAAAGCGACCCGGCCCCGGATCACACCGGGGAGAAGAGTTCGTGAGCACGCACCACTGCTCCGCCTGGGAGCTGTTCGGTTCCACCTCGTTCCTGCGCGCCTTCACGCGGGTGATGGGGTGCGGCCCCTGCTCCACGGACGGAACCGCCCAGGGCTGCGCCGGCCATTCCGAGCAGTTCTGCGACTACGTCGACCTGTGCGCCGAGCACTGCCCGTGCCCGGTCCACCAGGGCGACGCCGACAGCGTCCTCGCCGTGCGCATGAGCCGCGCGCGGCCGCGGGACGGCACGGTGGACCGCACCGCGGCCCACCGGCTTCGCGATGCCCTGGACGACGTCCGCCGCGACCGCTCCTACAAGAACCTGCGCCGCGTCTACCCCCAGCACGCCGCCAACGGGACGGTGCGCTGCGCCTTCTCCGAGCGCCCCCGGCGGTGGGCCCAGCGCCGGGACGTGGCGCGCGTGGCCACCGACGTGGTCGAGCAGGAGGCGCTGGCGCTGCTGGTGCTCACCGCGGGCTGGGGCAACCCCGCCGCCGACCTGCCCGAGGAGATCCACCAGGGCGAGAACGCCTCCTTCACCGAGGACGGCAGCGCCGTGCCCGTCGCCGACCTGCACGGGCGCGCCCTCACCGCGGTCAAGGAACCGCCCATGGTCTCCACCGCCACCGGTGACTACCTCCTGCGCAAGCTCGCCGAACTGGCCTCCGGCCGCGACGCCGACCCGGGCCGCACCCCCGACCAGCGCCGCCGCCTGCTCCTGCGCAAGGTGCTGCCGACCATCAGCGGCGAGGACGTCGCCCGCCGGCTCACGGGCGTGCTGGGCCGGATGGCGGTGGACATGCCCGACCACTTCCGGCTGGTGCAGCAGGCGCGCGGCCGTGCCCGCAGCGCACCCTACGCCCCGGTGCCCGAGACCGCGGGAACGCGGCCGGAGGCGCCGACCCGGCGCGAGGTCCTGGACCCGGTGGAACGGGACTGGCTGGTCCGCACCGCCCGCGCCCTCGCCGAGCGGGCCCAGCGGGAGCGCGAGGCCTTCGACGCCGATCCCCAGGGCGCCCTCGACGCGCTGCTGCGCGAACTGCTCGACGAGGGCGGCCACCGCGGCGGGAACGGGCCGGTGGGAGCGGGCCGGGACCGGACAGCGACGGCGGAGGTGAGCCGGAGCACGAAGGCAGGCGTGAGCCGGAGCGTGACGGCGCCCGAGAGCAGGGCCGCGTCGGCGGAGGTGGACCGGACCATGTCAGCGGGCGGGACCGGGGCTTCGGAGGTGCCCGCACGGTGGGTCGGCGCCCAGGACGACGCCGACCTGCGCGCCGACCTGCTGGAGGCGCTGGCCGAGGCCATCGACGGGTGAGCGCGGCACCGCCCGCCGGGCCGTACACGTCGCGCCGGGTCGAGGCCCCCGGCCCGGCACGGTCCCGCGGCACACCGGTGCCGGAGGCCGCGGGCTCACCCCTCTCCCCCGCGCGCCTCCCCGACGCCGAAGCGGGTGGTGAGCGGGGGCAGGACCGGGTACTCCGCGAACTCGCGCAGAGACATCACCCGCGTGCGATCCCAGGGCAGACGGCGCCGCCAGCGTCCGGCCAGGCACACGTCGACGGCCTGGTCGACCTCACGCCACCGCCGGGGGTCGGCCCGTCCGCCCAGGCGGCGGCCCACCAGGGCCAGTCCGAACCCGTCCAGCAGCTCCCGGACCTGTTCGACACCGGCCCGGCTGACCCCGGCGTCGGGCGCGAGGTCCACCGCGCGCGCCCGGCGGTCCACCAGGTAGAGCTCGGGACGCAGGTGCACACTGCCCATGCCCAGCGACTTGCCCATACCGACCTTGTGCGCGTACTCGGGGTCGGCGGGGTCCCCGCCGTCGAGCGGGTTGTCGAGCAGCAGGGCGCGCAGCAGCACGCCGAGTTCGGCGTCGGTGAGGTTGGTGAAGGTGATCCTGGAGTGGAAGGTGAGTCCGTCGCGCAGCGGGATGATGTCGCGCTGGGTGTCCCTGGGCGGCTCGCCCTGGTGTCCCGCGGGCAGGACGGTCAGGCCGAGCTCCTCCTGGGCGCGCGCGTCGTAGCGCACGGGCGGGCCCAGGTCGGCGCGGTGGCGGTGCAGGTAGGCCTTGTAGCCGCCCAGGCGCACGTGTCCCTCGTGCGACCAGGTGACGATGTCGGGCCGGTCCCCCGCCGCCGGGTCCGGGCCCTGGACGAGGTAGTTGGCGAAGCAGCCGCGCTGCGGCGAGAGCAGCTGCACCCGCAGGGCCGCGCCGTCGGGGTAGTCCGGGTCGGGGTCGGTGCTCAGCGCGTTGCCGAAGGAGACGCGCCCCTTGGACGCGCCCGCCTCGCCCGCGAAGGTGTCGGTGTCGCCGAACAGGGCTCGGCACACGTCCACGGGGCGCCCGGCCCGCTCCGCCCGGTCGGGGTCGCCCTGCTGCGGTCCCAGGACCGGTCCGGGCACCGCCCGCCGGATGGGGCTGTCGTCGCTGACCGCGATGCGGTAGCCCCCCGAGCGGCCGAACGACACCACGCGGCCGGCCAGGTCCACGTCGAACCAGACCGGCTCGGGCCCGCGCCGGGGCAGACCGCCGCCGCCCGCACCCGCCACGGGCGGGCGTTCGGGGTCCTCGTGCCCGGCGCCCAGGGTGTCGGGGAAGGCCGCCCGCTGGTAGCCGGTGACCTGTTCGGCGGACTCGAACAGCTCCACCATGGCGTCGGAGACGGGCAGGCGGCCGGTGTCCAGGTCCGCGGGCCGGGGGAAGAGGTAGGCGTTGCGGCGCTCGCCCGCCGCGACCCCGGTCAGTACCACCAGGGCGCAGACGACCCCGCCCTCGCGGGCGCGGCCGGGGTGCGCCCTGGGCGTGTGCGCCCGCAGGTAGGCCCTGGCCTGGTGCTCGGTGGGGGCGACCGCCGCGATCCGTCGCTGGCCG
This sequence comes from Nocardiopsis sp. NRRL B-16309, assembly GCF_001279585.1. Taxonomy (GTDB): domain Bacteria; phylum Actinomycetota; class Actinomycetes; order Streptosporangiales; family Streptosporangiaceae; genus Nocardiopsis. The sequence goes on from NZ_LGEC01000049.1 coordinate 83,171, forward strand.
GGCAGGTGGACGGCGTACACCCACCGGTACTGCAGGTGCGCGTGCTGCTCGTGCGTGGTGGGCACGTAGCTGCCGCCCCGCGGCGGGTCGGGGAACTCCTCCACCCCGAAGTCCCACGTGCGCAGGCTCTCGCGCAGCACCCCGAAGGTGACCTTGAGGGCCTGGCCGGACTCACCGGACAGGGAGGTGGCCGGGACCTCGACCACGTACCAGCGGGCGTCGGCCCCGGACTGGAACAGGAAGCCCTGCTTGGTGCGCAGGCCCGCGCGCCGCTTGCGGTAGTGGGCGTGCTGGTGGGCCATGACCTTGCGGGCCCTGGTCGACAGGGCGCTGTCGGTGCTGTGCGGGTCGATGCGCACGGGCGCGCGGAAGAACAGCATCGGGGTGTTGACCGGGCCCGTCTCACCGCTGGTGAGCATGCGCACGGTGTTGCGGACCAGGCCCCGCAGGGTCGATCCCGGGATGGCGGGAAGGGCGCGGTCCCCGTGCGGGAAGCGGATGGAGCGGTTCACGCCCGCGCGGTCCAGGGTCTGCCCGACGAAGGTGGGGGTGAGCGTGGTCGCGGTGAGTTCGATCCACCCGGTACGGGTGCCGTCGACGGTGCGGTCGTGACTGCGCAGCAGGTCGGCGGTGCGGTGTCCGGCGTGCAGGTCGGCGGCGGGCATGGGGGTGTCGGCGAGGCGGACCAGTCCGTAGGGGGCCGTGGCGCGAACGCCGCCGGCTCGCTGGCCGGCGGCGTTCGGGGGTCGGGACGTGTCGCCGAGGCGGGCGGCGATGTCGCGGGGATCGGCCATCAGCGGTCCGCTTCCTGGATCAGGTCTCCGGTACCGGCGTCGAACTCCGGCCCTGTGGGTTTGGTACCCGTGCGCAGGCCCGTCAGGCGGTGGAAGGCCACACCCACCGCGCCGGTCTCGGAATCGGCCGCCCAGTACTCGCGGACGGTCAGCCAGGTGCCGGTGCTCTCCAGGGCGCTGCGGCCGCCGCGCTCCGGGCGGGCCCTGCCGGAGAAGTCGTGCCAGCGCACGGGCAGGACGGCCTGTGCGCCGGAGGGCTCGGCGGTCACCGACACCGGCACCGCGCCGGGCAGGGTGCGGCTGTGGTCGGGGCCGTTCCAGCCCAGCAGGAGGAGGGACCGGTCGCGGGGCCGCAGGGGGTGGTCGGGCGCGTCGGGGGCGTCCGGCGCGTCGGCGCTGATCCAGCCGTTCTCGGCGCCCTCGCCCAGCCGGATCTGGGCGTGGGGGCCGAAGACCAGCACCTCCAGGACCCGCCAGCGGTCGGTGCCGGGATCCAGAGCGGGCGCGGACAGGTCGGCGGTGGGCTCCTCGTCGGAGCGGCGCCAGCGCTCGCGGGGGCAGGCGCCGGTGACGCGGCCGTCGCCGAGTTCGGCGAGCAGCCACTGCGGAGCGGCGGGGTCGCCGGGGAGGCCGTCGGTTCCGGTGTCGAGCAGGCGGCAGCGCGCGCCGCGCACGAAGACGTCGTGCAGGACGTCGTCGATCTGGCGGCCGGTCAGGGCACGGACGGAGAGACCGGCGGGGTGTGGGGGTTCGTGGCTCACCGGTGCGGCTCCTCCTCCGATGCGGTGCTGTGGGTGTGACGAGCGGGTTCCGGGCGGCCCGGACGGTCCGGGCCGAGCCGGGCGCGGAGGGCGGCCAGCCAGCGCCGGGCGGTACGGCCGTCCTCGGTGTCAGGGGCGCGGACGGCCGCCAGGACGTCGACGGTGTGCTCGGGGGCGCCGTCGCCGGGCACGGTGGTCAGGAGCGCGCGGGTGGCGGTGAGGCGGCCGTTGCCGCTGCCGCCTCCCGAGCCGAGGGTGTCGAAGGGGACCGTGGCGAGTTCGCGGACCAGCAGGGCCAGCATCCCGCGGACGGCGTCGTCGGGGTCGCGCACGTCCAGAACGACGTCGGCGGTGCCGCCGCAGTGCAGGTCGTTCGTGTACAGGCGGCCGTCGACGGCGTCCCCGAACAGGGCGTCGACGGTCAGCCGGGTGGTGGTCAGCGGCGCGCCCCCGATGACGGTCGGCACGGCCCGCAGCCGGATCCGGGAGGGCTGGGGCCGCGGGCCTCCGGACGAGGGCGGCGGCTCAGCTCCGCCGGAAGCGCCGTCCTCGGCATCCGAGCCCCACCAGTACGCGTTCCAGGCACGCCACCGGGCCGGGTCGCCTCCCAGGTGCTCGGCGGCGTCCCGGACCAGGCGTCCGCCGATCCGTTTGACCAGGGCGAACAGCGCGGTGTCGCCCAGAACCGGAACGGGGTCGGCCTCGGTTCCATCGCCGGGAGCGCCGGAAGCGCCCGAAGCACGGGAAGCGTGGGGAGCGTGGGGAGCGTGGGGAGCGTGGGAAGCACCAGAAGCGTGGGAAGCACCGGGATCGGCCGGAGCCGGGCGGTGCCGGTGGGCGCGGTCGACCTCGCCCAGCCGTGCGTCGGCGGGCACGTCGCCGATCATCAGCAGTCCGGGTCGCAGCCCGGTCCCGTCGGAGTCCGTGGCCCCGGCGTCCGGCGGTCCCGGTCGCTCGGCCACGGCCAGGCGCAGCCGGAGTTCGGCCCGGTGGCGGCGGTCGGGGTACCCGGCGGCGACGGCCCCCGCGCGGGCCGCCACCGGGGCCAGGCCGACACTGTCGAGGCATCGTGCCAGGACCTCCGCCAGGTCCGCGCCCGCACCCGCGTTCCCAGGGACCCCGGGCGTCTCAGCGTGACGCTCCCCCGGTCCCCAGGCGTCGCGACAGGCCCCGGCGGCCTCCGGAGACCCGGGAGCCGCAGGAGACGCGGAAGACCCGGGAGGCCCGGGAGCCGCAGGAGACGCGGAAGACCCGGGAAACGCGGGAGTCGCGGGAAACACGGGAGCCGCAGGAGACACCAGACTCCCCGCCACGTCGGCCCAGCGTTCCTCCCAGGTGCGCGCGTGGTAGGCGAACCAGCCCCGCTCCCCCGTCAGGTCGTGGCGGCGGGCGCTCCAGCGGGCCGCCCGCGTCCGTCCGTACCCGCGTCCGGTCCGCCCGCCGACGTGGCGTCCGGGTCCGGTGCCGTCGAACCCGGCCGCGGCCAGGAGCAGGAGCCCGAGCAGGTCGGCCTCGGCCTCGGGCCCGGGGACGTGCAGGCGCAGCGGAACGGTGAACACCGTGCCCGCGGGCAGGACCTCCCACTGCCACGTGCGCCCCGGCCGGACCGCGCCGCTCGCCGGGTCGACGCGCGTGCCGGTGCGCACGGTGACTCCGGCGCCGTCGGGGAGTTCGGCGCGGGCGTCGTCGATGTCCAGGGCACTGGCGCCGGGGCCGGGTCCGGAGTCGGCGGTCGGGGCGGCGGCGCCGAGCAGGGCGCGGGCCGGACCCGTACCGCCCGTGCGCTCGGTCAGCTCGTGCCGCAGCAGCCCGGCCAGGGTGGTGGCGCGCAGCCGCGGCACCCCGGTGCGCGGCTCGCGGTCCACGTGCAGGTCGACGTCGCTCTCGGCGGCGTGGCGCGGGAGGGTCTGCGCGGCACCGATGTGGGTGTCGGTGAGCAGGAGCAGGCGCAGGCCGAGCTCCCACACGATCCGCGGCGCCCGGAGGGTGTCCGGCCGCCCCTCGTCGCTGTGCTCGCTCACCGCACCGGTTCCCGCTCGCCGGGTGCGGGCCGCTCGGGGTCCCGGCGCACCACCCGGGCGGCCTCGGCCAGCCAGGAGGACACCAGGAGCACGCACAGCCGGTCGGCGGTACGCCGTTCCCAGTCCAGGACGTGCTCGGTGAGGCCGCTGGGGTGGGCGGTACCGGGGCGACCGTCGGTGCTGGCCAGGTCGACGGCGGACAGCGCCGTGGCGTAGGCGGGGTCGGTACGGGCGTCGGGCCGGTGGGCCCGCCACCAGCCGACGGGATCGGCCAGCCCGGCCAGCCACGCGCGCACGGTGACGCGCTCGCCGTCGGGCGTGACCAGGACCGCGCGGTCCAGTGCCCGCAGGACCTTCTCGTGCAGGGGGCGGCGCGCGGCCGGGGCGCCGCCCGACCGCACCGCCACCGTGGCCACGAGTTCGGCCAGCGCCTGGCCGCTGTCCTGGCCGGGGCGGCCGACCAGGACCTCGCGCAGGCGGCCCAGCAGGCCGGAGGTGAGCGGCGCGAGACCGCTCGCGCGGGAGCGGGCCAGCGACCACGCGTGGGAGCGGACGGGTTGGGCGGCCGCGTTCCACAGCAGGGCGTCGTCGAGGGTCCTCAGCTGCCCGGTCGGCTCCAGGGGCGCCGTGGCCGGGACGGGACGGCCGTCGGGCAGGGCGACGGTTCCCGGTGCGCGCGCGGCGCGGGGCACGGCCACGGGGGCGAGCGGGGCGGGTCCGCCCGGGGGCGGGGCCAGCAGGGTGAACTGCCCGTGTCCGTCCACGGCGCGCTCGCCCAGGGTGTGCGCCTCCAGCTCCCGGACGCGGTCGGTGGTCAGCTCGCGGTCCAGGCACAGGCGCACCACCGAACCGGGGCGGGCCGCCCACCGCTGCGCCATCGGCCCCCGGTAGCCGCGGTGGTAGGCGCCGACCAGGCCCGCCTCGACGTGCTCGGCCAGGACCCGCGCGGTGATCCCCGGCCACAGGCGGTCCAGGAGGTCGAGGACCGCCCGGGTCAGGGCCTGGGGGCGGGCCTGCCCGTCGGCGCCCACGACCAGTGCGGGAGAGAGCAGGAGCAGGTCCACGGGCTCCCCGGCCGCCCAGGATCGCGGACCGCCCAGCGGGTCGGCGCGGTCGGGTGAGAGCGGGTGTGCGGGATCGACGGGTGCCACGCTGACGTCGCCGTGCGTGCGCGTGGCGCCCGAACCGAGGGTGAGGGTGCCCTCCGCGTCCGCGAGCGCGGCGACCAGGCGCTCCGCCAGGTCGGCCAGAGCCGCGTCGTCGGCGGCGCGCAGCTGCCAGCGCGCCTCGAACACCTGGCCCGGGTCGATGCCGGTGGTGAAGTAGGGCAGTCCCTGGCCCGGCTCCCCGGTCCTGGTGCGGCCGAGGTAGCGCTCGGCGGTCGTACGGACCTCGGCGCGCAGCGCGCGGTCGAGGGTGATCAGGTCGCGCACGGCACGGTAGGGGGTGTCGGGATCGGTCTCGCCGAAGACGTCGACCGTGGTCCGGCCCTGCTTGCCGGGTGTGTAGAGGTAGGCCGGGGGCGGGTAGGCCGCCGCCGCGCGCGGGCGCGACCCGTCCGGTGCCGCCTCCCCCTCGGGTTCGAGCCGGGGATGGGCGGGAGCGAAGCGCACCGCCCGTCCCCTGGCCACCCACTCCTGGAGTTCGCGGGTGCGCCCGGCCGCGCCGAGCGCGGCGGCGAGCATGCCGCGCTGCGCGCGCCCGCCGATGACGTGCTCGGAGTCCACCCGCAGCGGATCGAAGGACGTGCGCACGGCGAGGGAGCCGGTGAGCACGAACCGGAGGGGGAGGTAGGCGCCCACGGCGATGTCGGGGGCGTTCACCTCGGCGCCCCCGGAACGGGTGGTGGCGTGCGGGGCCCGCGGGCGCGGCGGTGCGCGGCCGCTCGGGGGCCGGTTCCCCGGCGGTGCGGGCGCCGCGGGCTCGGACTCGTGGTCACGCGCGCGCCTCCTCCCGCTCGTCGGGCGCCACCGGGTCCGGTGGCGCGGCCAGGCGTACGGTCGCGGCGTGCGGGTCGGCGCCGTCCGGCCCGGCCAGCCGTACGTCCACCCTGCCGCGTCCGCGGGTGGCCTTCAACCCGATCTGGGTGGTGGCCAGGCACGCGCGGGCCAGGATCCGCCAATGCTCCGGGCCGGGCGGGGCCGCCCAGGTGAGCGCGGCGGTCAGGGCCGGTCCGGGCAGGAGGACCCGGTGGGTGCGCAGCCCGCCGGGGAGCGGCGCCCCGTCCGGACCGACCGCCGTGCCCGACTCCAGCGCCGTGAACGCGTCGGTGACCGCGCGGCGCAGGGTGGTGCGCTCGGGTTCGTCGCGCCCGGCCAGGGCCCGGGCGACCGCGGCGCGCACGTCGTCGTCGAGTACCGCGTGGCCCAGGCGCAGGATGCGGCCGGTGCCGTGCGAGCGGCTGCGGCCGAAGACCTCGTCGGCCGGCGCCGCCAGGTCCGCGGCGACCGCCAGCGCGCGGCCGGCGCCCTCGGACAGCCGGGCCGCCAGGCGGTGCCGGGGCAGGTAGGGCAGTCCGTGGGCGTCGGTGACCACGTCGGTGTCGGCGCCCGTGCCGTCCGCGCTGGCCCCGGCGAAGAGCGCCGGTGCGGCCAGGCGGACGACGATCCGGTCCGGAGCGCTCATGCGCGTGCGCCCGTCGGTCCGGAGAGAGGGCCACCGACCCCTGTCCGCCCTCGGTCATGGGGCCGGTGGGGTTCGAGGGCCGCCGCCAGGCCCGGGTCCAGGTGCAGGTCCATCACCTCGACGGCGTCGAGCAGCGCGCCGGGGGTCCAGCCCCGGGGCAGCTGCGCGGGGACTCCGGTCACCCGGGTGCGGCGGTGCAGTTCGGCGGAGGGGTCTCCATCCGCCTCCAGGAGCGGGACCAGCGACGACACCAACCAGCTCCGGTGCCGGGTGTCGCCGTCGGCGAGCAGGCTGCCCGGGGTTCCGGGGGCCAGGTACCGGTCCAGGAAGTCGGCGAAGGCGGTCCCGGTCAGGGGCAGGGCGGTGCGCGGCGGCGCGGACGAGCGCGCACGGTCCTGGCGGCGCAGCACGCGGTCCACGCCGTCGAAGCGGGTCGTCCAGGCCACCGCGTGGTCGTCGGGCGCGCCGCCCTCCATCAGCGCGACCCTGTGGTCCTTGGCGCGGCGGCACATCGCCTCGCACAGGTCGTAGCCCAGGGACAGGGGGGCACCGACGGGCTGGACGGCGATGCCCACGCCGACCGTGGGCACGAACGTGGTGTACGCCCCCTGCGTCCCGTGCCCACCGTGCGCGCTGCGTGCCTCAGGTGACACTGGCGTTCCAGGCGCACCCTGGACCTCCGCCGCCCCACACGCGCCATGCGTTCCAGGCGCACCCTGGACCTCGGCCGCCCCACACGCGCCATGCGTTCCGGGGGCACCCTGAACCTCGGCCACCCCACACGCGCCATGCGTTCCGGGGGCACCCTGGACCTCGGCCGCCCCACACGCCCCCGGCGTCCCATGCACGTCGTCCACGTACCACCCGTGGGCCCCATACGTCCCGTGCACGTCGTCCGCGTGAGGCCCATGGGCCCCCTGCGCTCCGGGCGACTCATCCCGCCCCCGCGCCCCGGCGACCGTCCGGGCGCCCACCCCGCCGTGCGCGCGGGCCAGCGCCCGGTGCAGGGCCACGCGGGGGTCCCCGGCCTCGCCGATCCGCTCGGGGTCGGCGTCCAGCCAGTCCAGGGCGTAACGGGTCAGGCTCAGGGCCAGGCGGGCGTCGCAGAGCACGGTGAGGTCGTCCCCGGCGACCACGATCGGGCGCACGGGCAGGCGCACGGTCCCGGGCGGCGATCCGTGCAGGGTGAGGGGCGCGGCGGCCCCGGAGCCGGGCACGGTCGCCGGCCGGCCCGGGTCGGCGCGCACCGTGGCGGCCACGGCCCGGACCAGGGCGCGGGCCAGGCCCTCGATCAGGCCGGCGATGCGCGTGGACAGGCGCCGTTGGGCGGCAGCGCCGGACCCGGGGACCGCCGGGTCCCCGGCGCGGTCGCGGTACTCGCCCAGGAGGGCGCCGAGCCCGTTGACGTCGATGTGCACGACCGCGATCCGGCTGAGGTCGCCGTGGTCGCGGCCGAGTCGGTCGATCTCCATCGGCAGTTCCAGACGGGGCCGACCGGTGGCGGTGGCGGCGCCCGCCAGCCACGCGGCGCTGTGCGCGCGGTGCCAGCGCCGACCGATCCCCCGGGCCCGGGCGACGTCGGCGGCCACCCGCTCGGGGACCCCGGCGCGGTCGTCCTGGGCGCGGCTGCTGTCGACCGACTCGGCTGGACCGCCGCCGACGGAGCACACGGCGGTGATCCCGTAGCCGTGGGCGGGGGTGTGCAGTGCCGACATGCGCCGCCGGGCCGCCCGCAGGCGGGCGGGGAGCCTTTCCAGCGCCTCGTCCACCCCCCGGGGCCCGTCCTCCTCAGGCGTCCCGGCCGCACCGGATGCGTCGGCCGCCTCGCCCTTCTCCACAGCCCCGGCCGCCCCAGACGCGCCGATCCACTCAGGCGCCCCGGCCGACACATCGGGCACGTGCGCCTCCACGACCCCGGCGTCCCCGGCCGGGGCGTCCGGGCCGTAGGGCACGTGCGCCACGACCGGGGTGAGGTCGCCGGCGCGGTCGCGCAGCAGGCGCGTGTAGCGGGCGGTGAAGGCGCGCGCCGCCGGGGCGTCGGGCAGGACGACCGTGAGCGCCCCGCCCGCGTCGCGCAGGACGACGCAGTCCTCGGGGACGAGGTCGGCGATGCCGTGGCGGCGGTCGGAGGTGTCGGTGAGCTCGGCGACCAGCGCGGCCCGCCCCACCGCGTCCAGGATGCGCCGTCCGCTGTACACGTAGGCCTGGATCCCGCGCAGGTCCACCCCGACGACCACGCCGCGTTCCGGCGGCCGGGCGGAGGCGGTCCCGCCCCGGCGGCGGGGGCGCTGCTCGCTGGCGTGCGTCACCGTGTCGGGCTCCTCGTCGCCGGGTCCGGCTGATCCGGTTGGTCGGATGCGCGGCCCACCGGGCCGTGCGGGTGCTTGGCACCCTTCGCGCGCAGCGGGGGCCGCACGCGCGAAGGGCTCTCTCCTGCTCTCTCTCGGACGATGACGGCCGCCTGCCGGGAGCAGAACACCACGGATACCAGCCCAAACCCCTCCCGCACATCCCTTTCGTCCGGTGTGTCCCATTCTGGCCACCCCTCTCGACCGGCTGTCCGAGAGAGCTGGATGCATGTCCCCACCCCGCTACGGAGGTTCCCATGGTGGTCCAGCGCCCCGCCGAGCCGGTCGGCCGCCCCGGCCGCGACCTGACCGACCCCCCGGCCCCGGCGGCACCGCCGCTGACCGTCCAGGACCTGGTGCCGCACCTGCGCGGACTGGCCCGCGCTCTGCGCGACCAGGACGCCGGACCGCCGGAGCGGGCACGGCACGGGTGAACGCCCCGGTGCCTCCCGCCCCCGTCCACGGGGCGGGCGGCACCGGGGCGCGCGGCCCGGCCCGCGCCGGGCCTGCACCGGCCCCCGCTCCCGTCCTCGAGCGGGAACCGGCGGTCGTGGGGATCAGTCGAAGAGCGTTCCGCCGAACTCCTCGGCCTCGGCCACCGCGTGCGAGCGGGGCTCGGCGGCGCGCCGCGACCCGGCCGGTCGCGCCACCCGGTGCGGTGACCGGCGCGCCCGCGCCGCCGGGACCGCGGCGGCGAAGCGGTCGCTGGTCACGGTGTCCACCCGCAGCGACCCGAACCCCTGGGCCGTGTACTTGCCCGCCCCGGCCAGCTCCAGGAGTTCCAGTAGCGCGGCGAAGGCGTCGGCGTGGTCGCGGTCCCCTCCGGCCAGATCGAGGACGAAGCCGCCCTGCCAGCCCAGGACGGTCCGGTTCTCGGCGTGGCGGTGCTCCGCCAGCCGCAGCTCCTGCCCCTGCAGCGGCGATCGGCGCACCTGCGACAGCCCCTCCAGGACGAGGTCGAGCCAGTGTTCGGCCAGGTCCGGCGGGGCGAACCGCGCGACCGCGCCCACGGCGCCGCTGCCGCCGACGATCCCGCCGCCGGACCGGTGCACCGCGCCGAACAGGCGCCGGGGGTGGGGCCAGATGTGCGGGATGCGCTCCCCGGAGGCGTCGCGGGTGGTCATGACGACGGGGGTGCGGCTGCGCACCTCGGCCGAACGCAGCGCGCAGGGGCCGCGCGGGGCGGTCAGGACCTGCTCGTAGGTGTGGTCGAAGGTCTGGGTGACCGACAGCGGCTCCAGCAGGTGGTCGCCGATGCGCTGGGGCTCCCCCACCAGGTCCGCGGGGTCCACCGGGGGCGGAACGTCGTCGTCCAGCCAGGTCAGGGTCCAGTGGTACAGGTGGTCGCCCAGCGGGACCGGCCAGCCGTTCATCGACCAGCGCTTGGCCGCGGCGTGCTCCTGCGGCGGCTGCGGCCACCAGCGGTTGAGCAGTCCGTGACAGTCCTCGGGCCGGATCGGCCGCGCCGTGTCGGCCAGGTCGCGCAGGATCGCCGTCCACCGCCTCGGCACGGGCAACACCCCTCTCCCCTGCTCGTGCGAGCGGCTGTGCACCGCCCGCGGATCACCGAGGACCACTCTCGGACAGTGGCGCGCCGGGTGTCAGCGCCCCGCCATCTCCAGCAGCCGCAGGACCGTGCGCCAGTTGCGGGCGGTGACCGCCCCGGCCGTGCACCGGGCCACGGCGTCGGGCAGTGCGGCGAAGCGGACGCCGTCCTCGTGGCACGTGTAGACCTCGGTGCCCGTGAACGCCAGGCGCTCGCGCGGGTAGTCCGCCAGGTCCAGGGCGCGCAGGGCCGCGGTGTCGAACGGGGCGGTGGCGAACAGGACCAGGAACCGCGCGGGGTCGGGCACCTCCAGCGAGTTGTCCGCCACCACCGACCGCATCCGCTCGGCGGAGCGCACGACGGTCGGCACGTCCAGGCCGAACCGCTCCCGGATCGCGGCCGAGACCGCCGCGGCGACGGCCTCGCCGTCGTCGGTGTCCGCGTCCAGGACGGCGTTGCCGCTCTGGACGTAGGTGGCCACACCCGTGTACCCGAGCCCGGCGAGCAGGTCGCGCAGGTCAGCCATGGGCAGGCGCCGGTGGCCCCCCACGTTGATCCCGCGCAGCAGCGCGACGTACCGGGTCACCGTCACAGCCTCCGGTACATCACGTGCAGGCCGACGAAGCCCTTGGTCGGGTGCCGGAACGCCTCGGGAACCGTGGTGAGGATCTCGAAGCCCAGCGACCGCCACAGCGCGACGGCGCGCGTGTTGGTCTCCACCACCGCGTTGAACTGCATCGCCCGGAAGCCGTCTGCGCGCGCCTGCTCGACGGTGTGCTCGCACAGGGCGCGACCGATCCCCCGGCCGCTGTGGTCGGGGTGGACCATGAACCCGGCGTTGGCCACGTGCGAGCCCCCGCCGGCCTGGTTGGGGTGGCTCTCGGCGGTGCCGACGACGGTGCCGTCCTCCTCGACGGCGACGAACGTGCGCCCGGGAGGCCGCTTCATCCACGTGTCCCGGGCCCGCTCCTCGTCGATGCCGGGGTCCCAGGTGAAGGTGTCGCCCGCGGCGACGATCCCGCCGAGGAAGGCCCAGATCCCGGGCCAGTCGTCGGAACGCGCGTCTCTGATCTGCATGGCCGCCATCCTGCCGTGCCGCGGGGGCACCGGCAACCGCGATTCGGGCGGTGTCCGTGGCATCCGCCCCGGCCCGTGCACCACAATGGCCTCACCGACCCGTACCGACCATGGAGACCGGAGACACCGTGCCCCGTCTGAGCCACACCTTCGACCTCACCCCGGTGGCCCGCGAGGTGGTCGGGGAGACGGTCGCCGCCGCGTACGAGGTCGCGCGCTCCTGCCGGTTCGACGGCCGGGGCTGGCTGCTGACGCCGGACGAGGAGACCCTCGACCGGCTGGAGGAGCACGCCGCGAGCCTCGGCCTGTCCGACCGCGAGGCCGCCCGGGAGGCGCGCCGCGAGCGCCGGGAGGCCGCCGAGCGCCTGCGGACCGCCACCGATCTGAGCCCCGAGGAGGCCGAGACCCTGCGGGTGCGCTCCTCCGTCCTGGCCCTGCAGCTGCAGTCGGGCCACCACCTCGCGCCGCGCGCGCACTACCACGTGGCCGAACTCACCTCCGAGGGCGTGCCGCTGGAGCCGGTGTACGCGGAACAGGGCTGGAGCGGCACCGGCGTGACCGTTCTCTCCTGGGACGAGCACGCCACGTCGCGGGTGGAGTACGCCATGCCCGACACCGTCGGTTCCGACGAGCCCCCCGTCACCTCGGGAACGGTGACCCACGACGCCGGGGCCGGGCTGCTCACCGCGACCGCCTCGGTCCGGCTGCCCGGCCGCGGCGCCTGGCTGCGCTCGGCCGAGGGCTCGCTCACCGTCGACACCCATGCCTGGTACGCGGCCCTGGCGGGCGAGAGCGGCCCCGGGGCGCCCCCGCCCGCCCGGGTGGAGGCCGCCCACCGCCTGGTCGACATCACCGCCTGGCTGTCGCCCTCCCTCACCCCGGACGGCCGGTGGTCGGTCGAGGCGGTCCTGGACGCGCGCGGCCGCGGGCCGTTCCGGCCGTTCATGGCGATGGTCTTCTGGGCGATCCGGACCTCGTTCCGCCGCGAGGAGAGGGCCGCGGCCAAGCACCCGGACCGGCCGAGCCCGCGCCGGCAGCTGGCCGAGGCGACTCAGGCGTGGGACCGCGTCGCCGCCAACGCCGCGCACCTGCCGGGCTACCTGCGGGAAGTCGCCAAGGCCCTGGCCGCGGCGGGCCCGAAGCCGTGAACCGCCCGCTCCGGCACGCCCCCGTCCGGCCCGCCGGAGCGGCCCCTCACGGAGCGCGCCCCACTCCTGCCCGACTCCCCCGCCCGACCCGTGGAACGGCCCTCCGCGGTACGCGCCCTACCGCTGTTCCGCTCCCCAGCCCGTGAGGGAGCGCACCCGCAGTTCGGTGAAGCGGGCGGAGTCGCGCTCCGGCGAGAGCAGGCTGCCGACGATCGCGCACGCGAACCCGATCGGCACCGCGACCAGCGCCGGGTTCTCCATCGGGAACACCTGGATGTCGATCCAGGCGGGCAGCACCGACAGGCTCTCCCCGGTCACCGGGTCGGTCCGGCCCGACACCACGGGGGAGAACAGCATCAGCAGCAGCGTGGCCGACAGCCCGCCGTAGACCCCCCACTCCACGCCCTGGGTGTTGAACCGCCGCCAGAACATGGTGAGCACGATGACGGGCAGGTTGGCCGCCGCGGCGATGGCGAAGGCCAGGCCGACGAGGAAGGCGACGTTCTGGTTCTGGGCCTGGACCGCCAGCACGATGGCGACCGCCCCGACCAGGCAGGCCGAGAAGCGGGCCACGCCCACCTCCTGCGACTCGCGCGGGCGCCCCCACATGAGGATGTGCCCGAACACGTCGTGCGCGATGGAGGACGACGAGGCGAGCGTGAGGCTGGCGATGACGGCCAGGATGGTCGCCAGGGCCACCGCCGACACCAGCGCGAGCATGACCGCGCCGCCCACCGGTCCGGCGGTCAGCCGTCCCACCTCCTCGGCGAGCAGCGGCACGGCCGTGTTCCCCGAGGCGTCGGCGGCCAGGATGCGCTCGGACCCGACCAGGGCCGCCGCGCCGAAGCCCAGCGCCAGCGTCATGAGGTAGAAGGCGCCGATCATCACGATCGTGCGGTTGACCGAGGCGCGCGCCGAGCGCCCGTCCGGGACGGTGTAGAAGCGGATGAGGATGTGCGGCAGCGCGACCGTGCCCAGGACCAGCGCCAGGCCCAGGCTGATGAGGTCGAGCTTGTTGAACGCCGTCCGCACGGGGTCGCCGGGCACCTCGACGCCCAGGCGCAGGCCGGGCTCCAGGAACGCCGAGCCGTGCCCGCTGGCGTCGGCCGCCGCCCCGAGCAGCGCGCGCGGGTCGAAGGAGAACAGGGCCAGCACCAGGGCGGTCAGCAGCCCGGTGACGGCCAGCAGCAGGATCGCCTTGATGATCTGCAGCCACGTGGCCGCCTTCATCCCGCCGTACATGACGTAGACGATCATCAGGATGCCCACCAGGACGATCGCCCCGGTCCGGGCCTGGTCCGCGCTCATGCCCAGGAACGATCCGCCGTCGTGCAGGCCGAGCAGGACCGCGACCAGCGCGCCCGCGCCGACCATCTGCGCGACGAGGTAGAACACGCACACCGTGACGGTGGAGACGGAGCACGCCAGGCGGACGCGCATCCGGCGCATCCGGAAGGCGGGCAGGTCGGCCATGGTGAACCGGCCGGTGTTGCGCATCAGCTGGGCCATCGGCAGCACGAGCAGCCAGGCGACCAGGAACCCGATGGAGTACAGGAACCCGTCGTAGCCCTGCAGGGAGATCATCCCCGCGATACCCAGGAACGAGGCGGCCGAGAGGTAGTCGCCGGTCAGCGCCAGCCCGTTCTGCGTGCTGGAGAAGCCGCGCCCGCCGGCGAAGTAGTCGACCGCGCCGCGTGAGGTGCGCCGCACACGGATGGAGATGACCAGGGTCACCAGGACGAAGAGGGCGAACAGGGCCAGGGTCCAGGCGTGCGCGGGACCGAACTGGCCGTCCAGGGCGCTGACGAGGGAATCCGTGATCGGTGGGGCCGTGGGGATCATCGCCGGGACACCCGCCCGGTGACGGCGGCCTCGTCGCGGGCCCGGTCACGGATCTCCGCGGCCAGGGGGTCGATCGCGCGCGTGGAGAAACGGCCGAACGCCCACGCCAGCACGAAGGTGAGGAGGAACTGCCCGATTCCCAGGATCAGGGCGACGTTGACGGACTCGGCGACCTGGTAACTCATCAGGTCGCGCGCGTAGGCCGAGAGCAGAAGGTAGGTGAGGTAGCTGAAAAGGAACAATGACACCAGAACGGCGACCTGGAGCGCGAACCTCCGGCGGAGTTTCACGAAGCGCGGATCGACGGACAGGCGCTCCCAGGCGTAGGCGGCGTCGGCCCGTTGTCGGCGCCTGGACGAATCCGACCAGGTCACATCGGCGACGGCGCCCTCCCCCTGGCCGCCACCACGGCTTCTGTAGGTCCCTTCCATGTACTCGACCACAGCTCTCCCCCTGAATCGATTCCCGGATTCCGTCCCCCACGGCCTCCGTCCTGCAACCGGGGCGCACCGAACGGGCGCGGCTTCCCGGATTCCACGAGGCGGTCGCGCGGTCGGACCGCCGTCAATGGAGACAGGCCACACCATAACCATCCGGCCCCGCCGCTGTTCGTCGAATGCGCAAATCGATACGCGCGCCCGCGTTCCGCCGTTCTGCGGGAAACGGGCAAAGAGAACCCGGGGCAAAATACCCGGCACCGCGCCACCCTCCGGCTCCGACGGCCGCGGGGGCGCCCGCACCCTTCCCGATCCCAGGTCACCAGGGGGCGCACGCGCCGCGCGTGGGCCCAACGACCCGCCGTCTTCGCTAGGCTTCGGGGCGACCCCGAACCCATGACGGAATCCCGGACCACCGGGGTGCCGCGTTCGTACACGTGTATGATCAGGGGTCCGCCTGTTCACGCCATACCGAAGGGAAATCCCCGCCGTGGTCACCGAGGTCTTCACGCGCAAGTACTGCGACCCCCACGCCGTCCGCGAGGAGAAGGTCGAGGCGTCTGAGGTCATCCAGTTCGCCTGGGAGGGCGCCATCCGCGAGGTGGACGCCTGCGAGGAGTGCTTCAAGGAGCACCAGGTCCGCACGGAGCCCCTCGTCGACTACTCGCGCCCGGTCAAGAAGCGCCGCGCCACCAAGAAGGCGGCGGCCGACAACGGCGGTGCCGCCTCTGGCGACGGGTCCGCCGACCAGTAGGACCCGGGGCGTGTTCCGCGCACACCCGCCACGCGGGCGGCGTCCGCGGAACACCACACCGGGCGGGTGTCGGCGACACCCCCAGTGGCCGCCGACACCCGCGTTCGCGAGGGCCTCAGCCCTGGCTCATCAGGCGCGCGAACTGTCCGCCGCGCCTGGTCTGCTCGCCCAGACCGGTCTGGAGCGCCTCGGCGACCGGCAGCCGGGCGTGCACGTACGTGCCGCTCTGGGTCTGCACGGAGGCGCCGAAGCGGCGCATGATCCTCAGCATCGCGGTGTTGGCCAGCGTGGTCTCGGCCCGCACCTCGGCCAGCCCCCAGTCCGCGGCGATCACCGTCAGCGCCCGGGTGAGCGCCGTCCCCACCCCGCTCCCCTGCCAGGCGTCCTCCACCAGGAAGGCGATCTCGCCCACGCCCGGGTCGAGCGTGTACATCAGGTGGCCCAGGGCGACCGGCTCCTCCTGCCCCTGGGGGCGCACCGCCAGGGTCAGCCCCCGTTCGGCGTCGCAGAACACCCGCAGCATGCGCGGGCTCAGCTCTCTCATGCCCGCGAGGTAGCGGTTGCGCACAGTCTCACCGGAACAGCGGCGGTGCAGGTCGCGCAGGGCGGGCGCGTCCGCCTCGCGCACCTGGCGCAGCGACAGGCCCAACCCCCGGGTCGTGCGCACGACGCGGTCGGTGGGCACCGGCCCGGCGGAGGGCATGACCGAGCGCACCAGCGCGTCGGCCCGGCTCGACTCGGTCCACGTGAAGGGGCGGGAGGAGCGCACGACCAGGACCCCGCGCAGGGGACCGACCGGCACCAGCATCGAAGTGCCGGGAGCCGTCTCGTCCGCGCTCTCGGCCCGCGTGAGGTTGGTCCAGCGGGCGTCGTCGGCCAGCAGCAGCTCGCCCAGTGCGTCCGGCAGCCGGTTGGGGTGCGCGCGCAGCCGCGCGGTCAGCAGCAGGGCCCGGGTGACGTCGTCGCCGAGTTCGCGCCGCTGGGCGGGAACGGCGGTCACCGTGCCGGTGGGACAGTGCTCGGCCAGCGCGCGGACGGCGTCGGTGTGACTGCCCGGGATGTCGACCACGAACTCGTCGACGACACCGGACACGTCCGTGTGGATGGACAGTCCGACGATGTCGCCGCCACGGGCGGCGAGGACGTCGACGACGCCCGCCAGACCACCGGGGCGGTCCTCCACCGCGGTCCTGATCCGCCATAGAGCCACTGCGACCTCCTGGGAGGAAGGTGCCCCCCGTCGCCACGGCACCACGCTGTACCGCGACGACGGGACGCGCACCGACGTGACTCCAGGATCGGGCCGCCGCGTTTCCGCGGCGTCACCCCCGCGTTGAGTTCGCGCACGGGCTCGGTTACCGGCAGATAAACGCCCGCGGCCGGGGTTCACGACCGGGGTTCACGGCCGGGGCTCGCGGCCGTCACCGCCGCCACGGCGTTCCGGCGACCAGTTCCCCGTCCTTCCACACCGCCGCGACCTGCGGAACCCCCGGCCGGTAGGCCAGGTAGAGGTGGTTGGGCGCGTCCAGCAGCGTCAGGTCGGCGCGGGCCCCCGGCGCCAGGTGGCCGACGTCGGTGCGGCGCAGGGCCCGCGCGCCCCCGGCCGTGGCCGCCCAGACGGCCTCGTCGGGCGTCAGGCCCATGTCGCGCACGGCCACCGCGACGCAGAAGGCGAGGCTGGAGGTGAAGCAGGACCCGGGGTTGCAGTCGCTGGCCAGGGCGACCACGGCCCCGGCGTCGACCAGGGCCCGCGCGTCGGGGTAGGGCTGGCGTGTGGAGAAGTCCACGCCCGGCAGCAGGGTGGCGACCGTGGGCTCGGGGCGCCGCGCGGCCTGGGCCAGGGCGTCGACGTCCGCGGGCGCCAGATAGGTGCAGTGGTCGACCGAGGCGGCCCCCAGCTCCACCGCGAGCCGCACCCCGGGGCCGTGCCCCAGCTGGTTGCCGTGCACGCGCGGCAGCAACCCGCGGGAGGTCCCGGCGGTCAGGACGCGCCGCGAGGCCTCCTCGTCGAAGGCACCGCGCTCGCAGAAGACGTCGATCCACCGGGCGTGGGGCGCGCACGCGTCCAGCATGGGCCCGGTGACCAGGTCGACGTAGCCCTGCGGGTCGTCGGCGTACTCGGGGGCGACCACGTGCGCGCCCAGGAAGGTGACCTCGTCGGTGACCCGGGCGGCCACGGCCAGGCTGCGCTGCTCGTCGGCGACGGTGAGGCCGTACCCGGACTTGACCTCCAGAGTGGTCGTGCCCTGGGCGGCGGCCTCGCGCACGAGGCGCCGGGCGCCGTCGAGCAGCTCGGCGTCGGAGGCCCCGCGCGTGGCGGCCACGGTCGTGCGGATGCCCCCGGCCGAGTAGGGGCGCCCGCTCATCCGGGCGGCGAACTCGCGACTGCGGTCACCGGCGAAGACGATGTGCGAGTGGCTGTCGACGAACCCCGGCAGGACGCACCGCCCGGCGGCGTCGATCCGGGCGTCGGCGGCGGGCGCCCGGCCGGAGGGCCCGGCCCAGGCGATCCGGCCGTCCTCGATCACCAGCGCCGCGTCCTCGATCTCGCCGACCGAGCCCCGGCCCAGCGCTGGGTCGTTGGTGACGAGGGTGCCGATGTCGTCGACGAGGATCGTCGAGGGCAGGTCGCTCATCGCAGTAGCTCCTTGATCGCCGTGTCGAGTTCGCGGGCGGTGTCGGGCACCGCCGTGTGGACGCCGTCGCGGACGGTCCACCGGCCGTCGGCCATGACGTGGCGCACGTCCGCGGCGGTGGCCGCGTAGAGCACCGCGTCCGTGCAGTGGGCGGGGTCGGCCCCGGCCAGGCGCACGCCGTCCAGGGCGACGTTGACCAGGTCGGCGCGGGCGCCCGGGGCGAGGGTGCCCGCGTCCGGCCAGCCCAGGCAGGCGTGTCCCTGGACGGTGGCCGCGCGCAGCAGGGTGCCGGTGCCCAGGACGCCGCGCCGGTGGGTGCGCAGCCGCTCGTGCAGTTCCACGCCCCTGGCCTCGGCGAACACGTCCAGCTGCGCGTGCTGGTCGGTGCCTAGGCTCAGCGGTGCCGGGACCAGGTCGCCGGTGCGGGGCAGTCCGTCGGCGAGGTCGCGTTCGGTGGTGGGGCACAGGCACACGGTCGCGCCGGACCGGCGTACGGCGGCGACGTCGTCGTCGGTCAGGTGGGTGGCGTGCACCAGGGTGGTGCGCGCGGTCAGGGCGCCGGCGTCGGCGAGCAGGGCGGTGGGTGTCCGGCCGTAGGCGGCCAGGCAGGCCGAGTTCTCCGCGGGCTGCTCGGACACGTGCACGTGCAGCGGCAGGTCGTGCTCCTCGGCGAAGGCGGCCACGCCCGGCAGGCGGTCGGCGGGGACCGCGCGCACCGAGTGGGCGGCGGCGCCGGGCCGTGCGTGGGCGTCGGCCAGGTCCAGGGCCGCCACGCGCTCGGCCCAGGCCTCCACCGAGCCGTCCCCGAACCGCAGCTGGGGCCCGGCGAGCGGCAGGTGCTCACCGCGGGCGTCCAGGCCCCCCGACAGGTAGCACACGTCCAGCAGGGTGAGGCGGACCCCGGCGTCGGCCGCCGCCGCGACCAGGGCGCGGCCCATGGCGTTGGGGTCGTCGTAGCGGGCGCCGCCGGCCCCGTGGTGCAGGTAGTGGAACTCGCCCACGCAGGTCACCCCGGACAACGCCATCTCGGCGTAGGCGGCCCGGGCCAGCCGGAGGTAGCGGTCGGGGTCGAGCCGGTCGGCGGCGCGGTACATCACCTCGCGCCAGGTCCAGAACGACCCGGAGCCGGTGTGCGTGCGCCCGCGCAGGGCGCGGTGGAAGGCGTGCGAGTGGGCGTTGGCCAGGCCCGGCAGGGTCAGTCCGGAGAGGTGGTCCGCGTCCGGGGGGCGCGGGGCGCCGGACTCGACGCGGGCCAGGCGGCCGTCGGCGCCGGTCTCCAGCAGGACGCCGTGCTCGGGGGCGCCGCCGCCGGAACCGGTCCAGGCCCACTCGCACCACAGGCGGCGGGCGGCGGTCACGGCGGTCACGGCGCCACCGCCCCGGCGGGCCGGGCGAGCAGGTCCTGGAGGACGTCGGCCAGGGCGGTGACGCCCGCGTGGCAGTCGTCGGGCCGGGCCCACTCCTCGGGCGAGTGCGACACCCCGGTGGGGTTGCGCACGTAGAGCATCGCGGTGGGCACGTGCGCCGCGAGCACCCCCGCGTCGTGCCCCGCGCCGGTGGGGAGCACAGGCACCCCGGTGTCGGTGGAGGGTGGCAGGCCGTCCCCCCGCGCGCCTCCGGCACCGACCACCGCGGCCAGCCGGTCGCGCAGCCCGTGGGAGAACGACACCAGCGGGGTGCGGGACTCGTTGGTCATCGCCAGACCGACACCGTGCTCGCGGGCCGCCTCCTCCGCGGCCCCGCGCACGCCCTCGACCACGGCGCCCAGCGCCTCCTCGTCGGCGGCGCGGGCGTCCAGCCAGGCACGCACCAGCGAGGGGATGGCGTTGGTGCCGTTGGGGGTGATGAGGGCCTTGGCGACGGTGGCGCGGGCGTCGTGCGCCTCGGCCAGCGCCCTGGCGGCCAGGACCGCGTGCGCGAACGGGAGCATCGGGTCGCCGCGGTCGGCCAGGCGGGTGGTCCCGGCGTGGTCGGCGCGGCCGGTGAAGTCCATCCGCCACCGCCCGTGCGGCCAGATCGAGCTGGCCACCCCCACCGGGTGGGGGGTGTCGGCCAGGGAGCGGCCCTGTTCCACGTGCAGTTCGACGAACACGTCGAGCAGGCCGAGGGTGTCGGGGTCACCGCCGAGGCCCTGCGGGTCGAGCCCGGCGTCGGCCATCGCCCGCTCCCACGTCACACCGGCGGCGTCGGTGAGGCTCCGGGCCCGTTCGGGCGCGATCTCCCCGGTGGCCAGGCGGCTGCCCAGGCAGGGCACACCGAACCGGCCGCCCTCCTCCTCGACGAACACGGCCAGGGCCAGCGGGCGCGCGGGGGTGACGCCGCGGCGGCGCAGCTCGTCGACGGCGGCCAGGGCCGAGGCCACACCGAGCGGGCCGTCGAAGGCGCCGCCGTCGGGCACGCTGTCCAGGTGCGAACCGGTGGCCACGGCGCCGGGACCGGGGACGCCCCACCAGGCCCACAGGTTGCCGTTGCGGTCGGTGCGCACGTCCAGGCCGCGGGCGGCGGCCGCCTCGGTGAACCAGGCGCGTGCCTCGGCGTCGGCGCCCGTCCAGGAGAAGCGGTGGTAGCCGCCGCTGTCGGCGTCGCGGCCCACGGGGGCGAGGTCGGCCCAGAGGCGGTCGAACGCCCCGGAGTCGGGGACCGGGGGCGGTGTGCTCACATGTGCTCCATGATCAGGTGCTCGGGCGCCCGTAGGACGGGCTCTTCAGCTCTTCCGGTGTGTCCGCTCGTTCCTCACGAACCCACCTCCAGACCCTCCAGAACCCGTCGGCGCCCTCGCCCTACCCTTCCGGGCCTCCGGCCAAGGCACCCGCAGAACGGGCTCTTCGGTCCTTCCGGTCGGTCTCGTGTCAGTCGCCCTCGCGCATGGGGACGCGGATGCCGTGCGCCTCGGCCACGCGCTCGGCCTCCTCGTAACCGGCGTCCACGTGCCGGATCACGCCCATGGCGGGGTCGTTGGTCAGCACCCGCTCCAGTTTCGCCGCGGCCAGCTCGGTGCCGTCGGCGACGCTGACCTGCCCCGCGTGCAGGGAGCGGCCCATCCCGACCCCGCCGCCGTGGTGGATCGACACCCACGACGCCCCGGAGGAGGTGTTGACCAGGGCGTTGAGCAGCGGCCAGTCAGCGATCGCGTCCGAACCGTCCTTCATCGCCTCGGTCTCCCGGTAGGGCGAGGCCACCGAACCGGTGTCCAGGTGGTCGCGGCCGATCGCCAGCGGCGCGGAGATCTCCCCCGACGCGACGAGTTCGTTGAAGCGCTCGCCCGCGGCGGCCCGCTCGCCCTGGCCCAGCCAGCAGATACGTGCGGGCAGCCCCTGGAAGGCGACCCGCTCCCCCGCCATGCGGATCCACCGGGCGAGGTGGTCGTTGTCGGGGAACAGGTCCAGGACGGCCCGGTCGGTGCGCGCGATGTCGGCGGGGTCGCCGGACAGCGCCGCCCACCGGAACGGGCCCTTGCCCTCGCAGAACAGGGGGCGGATGTAGGCGGGCACGAAGCCGGGGAAGTCGAAGGCGCGCGAGTAGCCGCCCTCGCGGGCCTCGTCGCGGATGGAGTTGCCGTAGTCGAAGACCTCCGCTCCCCCGTCCTGGAAGCCCACCATCGCTTCCACGTGCGCGGCCATGGACGCGCGGGCCCGCCGGGTGAAGTCCTCGGGATCGGCGGCGGCCAGCGCCTTCCAGTCGTCGAAGGCGACCCCCGCGGGCAGGTAGGCCAGGGGGTCGTGGGCCGAGGTCTGGTCGGTGACGATGTCGATCGGCGCGGAGCGGGCGAGCAGGTCGGGGAAGACCTCGGCCGCGTTGCCCAGGACGCCGATGGACAGGGCGCGCCGCTCGTCGCGGGCCTTGGCGGCGAGCTCCAGCGCGTGGTCCACGCTGTCGGCCCGCACGTCCAGGTAGCGGTGCTCGATCCGCCGGTCGATGCGGCTGGAGTCGCACTCCACGACGATCGCCACGCCGCCGTTCATGGTGACGGCCAGCGGCTGGGCCCCGCCCATGCCGCCCAGGCCCGCGGTGAGCGTGATCGTCCCGGCCAGGCTGCCCCCGAACCTCTTGGCCGCCACCGCGGCGAAGGTCTCGTAGGTGCCCTGGAGGATGCCCTGCGTACCGATGTAGATCCACGACCCGGCGGTCATCTGCCCGTACATGGTCAGCCCCTGGGCCTCCAGGCGGCGGAACTCCGGCCAGTTCGCCCAGTCCCCCACGAGGTTGCTGTTGGCGATGAGCACGCGCGGCGCCCACTCGTGGGTGCGCATGATCCCGACCGGGCGCCCCGACTGCACGAGCAGGGTCTCGTCGCCCTCCAGGTCGCGCAGGGAGGCGGTGATCCGGTCGAAGCTGCGCCAGTCCCGGGCGGCCTTGCCGGTGCCGCCGTAGACGACCAGGTCCTCGGGGTGCTCGGCCACCTCGGGGTCGAGGTTGTTGTGGAACATGCGCAGGGCGGCCTCCTGCGGCCATCCCTTGGCCGACAGGGCCGTGCCGCGGGCGGCGCGGACGGTACGCGGGGTGCTCATGGGCGTCTCCTGGGGTGGTGCGGACCGGGGATCAGGACAGGGGGGTGACCGACTCGGCCGCCTCGACGACCGTCCCGTCGGCGACCAGGGCGGCGACGGCGGCGATCTCCGGGGACAGGTGGCGGTCGGGCCCGGGGCCGTCGACGTGCTCGCGCACGGCGCGCACGACGGCTCCGGTGGCGGGCCCGGGCTCCAGCGGCGAGCGCAGGTCCAGGGCCCGGGCCGCGGTCAGCAGCTCCACGGCCAGCACGGTGGTGAGGCCGTCCACGGCGCGGCGCAGCTTGCGCGCGGCCGACCAGCCCATGGACACGTGGTCCTCCTGCATGGCGGAGCTGGGGATGGAGTCGACGCTGGCCGGCACCGCCAGGCGCTTGAGCTCGGAGACGATCGCGGCCTGGGTGTACTGGGCGATCATGTGCCCGGAGTCCACACCGGGGTCGTCGGCCAGGAAGGCCGGCAGGCCGTGGGACCGGGACACGTCGAGCATGCGGTCGGTGCGCCGCTCGGCGATGGAGGCGGTGTCGGCCACGGCGATCGCCAGGAAGTCCAGGACGTAGGCGACGGGCGCGCCGTGGAAGTTGCCGTTGGACTCCACGCGGCCGTCGTCCAGGACCACCGGGTTGTCGATCACGCTGTCGAGTTCGCGTCCGGCGACCAGGAGCGCGTGGTCCAGGGTGTCGCGGGCGGCACCGGCCACCTGCGGGGCGCAGCGCAGCGAGTAGGCGTCCTGGACCCGGTTGCAGTCGGGGCCGCGGTGGGAGGCGACGATCGGCGAGTCCGCCAGCAGCGCGGTCAGGTTGGCGGCGGAGGCGGCCTGGCCCGGGTGGGGCCGCAGCCGCTGGAGTTCGGCGGCGAAGACCCGGTCGGTGCCCAGGAGCGCCTCGACGCTCATGGCGGCGGTGATGTCGGCGACCTTGAGCAGCCGGGCCAGGTCCTGGCAGGCGAGGACGAGCATGCCGAGCATGCCGTCGGTGCCGTTGATCAGCGCCAGGCCCTCCTTGGCGCCCAGCTCGACCGGGCGGATCCCGGCCGCGTGCAGCGCGGTGTAGGCGGGCATGAGCGCGCCGGAGGCGTCGCGGACCTGGCCCTCGCCCATGAGCGCCAGCGCCACGTGCGACAGCGGCGCCAGGTCGCCGGAACAGCCCAGGCTGCCGTACTCGTGCACGACGGGCGTGATCCCGGCGTTGAGCAGGGCCGCGAGGGTGTCGACCGTGGCGACCTCCACGCCGGTGTTGCCGGAGGCCAGCGTGCGCAGGCGCAGCAGCATGAGGGCGCGCACGACCTCGGTCTCGACCTCGGGGCCGGCCCCCGCGGCGTGGGAGCGGATGAGCGAGCGCTGAAGGCGGGCGCGCAGGTCGGGGGCGATGTGGCGGGTGGCCAGGGCGCCGAAGCCGGTGCTGACGCCGTAGGCGGGAACCTCGCCCCGGGCCAGCGACTCGACCCGTTCGCGGCCGTGCCGGACGGCCTTGCGGGTCTCCTCGCCGAGGGTGACGCGGGCGCCGTTGCGGGCGACGTCGAGGACCTGGGCCGGGGTGAGCGGAGCACCGCCGACGTTGACGGAAGGGACTGCTGTGGACATGCCCCCATTCCATCTCCAGCTGCCCCGCCGCAGAAGCCCTGACACGGGGGTTCTGTCTGACATCTCAGACATTCCCTGGTGCCCGTTGTGCGGCGCCGCAAGGGGACCGCCGCGTTGGCCCACGTCGGCCAACGCCCGGACCTGGGCGGACGCCGATTCCGTGGAACAATCGGGGTATGAGCTTCGTGCCGGCGGCCACACGCGCCCTGCGCGTTCTACGGTTCCTGGCCTCCCGCCCCGGCCCGGTGTCGGCCTCGGCCATCGCCCTGGAACTGGACGTACCGCGCTCCAGCGTCTACCAGCTGTTGGAGGCGATGGCCCAGGAGGGTTTCGTCACCCACCTGCCCGAGGAGCGCCGCTGGGGTCTCGGGGTGGCCGCGTTCGAGATCGGCTCGGCCTACCTGCGCCACGACGGCGTCGAGCGGTTGGCCCGACCCCTGCTGCACCAGCTGATGGAGGCCACCGGTTCCACCGCGCACCTGGGCGTGCTGCACGGCGCCGACACCCTGTACCTGCTCAAGGAGCAGCCGCCGCACGCCCCCACGCTCATCACCGGCGTGGGGGTCCGCCTGCCCGCGCACCTGACCGCGTCGGGGCGGGCCATGCTCGCCCGGCTCCCGCGTGCGCAGGTACGCGCCCTGTACCCCGACAGGGCGGCGTTCACCGACCGCACCGGGCGGGGCCCCTCCGACCCCGGTGAGCTGCGCCGGGTCCTGGAGGAGGAGGCCCGCCAGGGCTGGTCGATCGAGGCCGGCCAGGTGACCGACGGCTTCGTGTCGGTGGCGGCGGCCGCCCTGGACCACAACGGGCGGCCCGCCGCGGCGATCAGCCTCACCGTGCCCAGCGCCCGGCCGGTCACCCCGCAGGCGCTGGCCGCGAGGGTCCGCGACGCCGCGGCCGAGCTCACCCGCCGGCTCGGCGGGAGGCGGTGAACCGCGGTCGCCGGGCGCCGTCCCTCGCCCGGGGGCTGTGCCCCGCGGACGGCGCGGCCCCGCACACGCCTCAGTCCAGGCTCAGCGGGGAGCGCTCCACGATCGAGGGCAGCGGCGCCGTGCGCTCGATCATCCGCAGGATCTTCTCCTTGTGGTCCCGGGGGACCTGCACGTAGAACTGCGTGGGGGCGTCCACCACGGGCAGGCCCAGGCTCTCGGCGGACTCGGCCCAGGTGGGCAGCTCCTCGTCCGTGCGGTAGGTGTCCAGGACGAACTCGATGAAGTACGTGCGGCGGCGGTCACCGGTGTGGTCCTCGCGCACCCGGCGGATCTCGTTCCACGCGATGAAGGTGCCCTCACCGGGGAACCACCACTTGCGCTCCTGGAGCACGATGACGCCGTCGCTGTCGGCGCTGATGCCCTGGCGGGTGATGCGCTGCGGGAGTCCGCGCAGCAGGACGATGTTGCTGCCGGGACCGACGAAGGCCATGGTCAGGGCCGCCGCGGACCACAGCGTCACCGATCCGACCGTGTAGTCCTGGCGCAGCACGTTCCACAGCAGCGATCCCAGCACCACGAGGAAGCCCACGGTGAGCAGGCCCGACACGTAGGCCGCCGCCATCCACATCCGCGCGTTGGGACCGCGCAGGCTCACGTACCGGCGCAGGTGGGAGACGCTGCCGGAGGTCTGCGTCAGGTCCGAGGGGACGCCCCGCAGGACTGGGGGGTCGTCCGAGGGTTCGGGGGAAGCCATGCCCCCATTGTTCCAACGTCCCGGGGTGGTCGGTGCCGCGGCTCCCACGGGAGCCGGTGTCCGTCCGCGGCCGATCGCGCCGAAGGCCGGGCATCGTCCGATGCGTCCCGCTAGAGTCCCGTCCATGAGGCGCAATACCAGGGAGTACGACACCGAGCTGCGGGTCGATGACGAGATCGTGGTCCTGGACGGGGTGCCCTATCAGGGGCGGACCGTTCTGAGAGAGGGACCGGACGCCTTCGCACCCCTCGAACGCTGGGCCAAGGGGGTGGCCGAGGTCCTGGGAGAGCCCGTGACCTGGCGCGCCTCGCTCAAGGGCGACCTGGCCGCGCGCGGAACCGTCCAGCCGGGACCCGGCTCTCAGAACCTGCGCGCGCTCTGAGCCCCGCACTTGGCGCACTGGAACTTGCGGTCGTCGCCGAGAATCCAGTCGTGGTCGCCGCCGGTCGGGCACGTGGACATCGACACCATCTCCTCATGAGGGGCTGTTGGGGGTGCGTGGCGATCACCCTAATTCGCTCCCGCCACACCAGTCCCGCGAATGAGGAACTACTGGTCAGGATTCATGTCCGTGCCCGCGTACGACCGGCCCCGACCGGCACGTGACCGGCTCGACCGGACGCGCGCCCGCGCCCGTCGCCGCACGCGACCGCCCCACGGACGGCCCCGCCCGGCACACGGCCGGGGCCCGTCGCGGTGAACACGACGGGCCCCGGTGGCGGGCCGGACCGGCGGCGCCGGTCGGGCTTTAGTTCTGGGCGGCCTTCATGTGGGCCTCCACGGCCGCACGGTCGGCGCGCAGCTTGGCCAGGGCCTCATCCAGGATGAGCTTGCCCTCCTCCTCGCTGCGCCGCTCCTTCACGTAGGCCAGGTGCGTCTTGTAGGGCTCGGTGCGCGGCGGCGACGGGGGGTTCGCCTTGTCCTTGCCCGCGGGGAATCCGCAACGGGGGCAGTCCCACTCGTCGGGGACCGCGGCTTCGCTCGCGAAGCTGGGCACGACCTCGTGCAAGTTCGCACAGTAGAACGGAACCCGCACGCGCGGGGCGGCCTCGCCCCGCTCCGCCTCGCCCATGGGGCCGGCTCCGACTCGGCTGCCACGGATGGCACTGCCACTACCCACGAAAAACTCCTTCGGCGAACTCGCTCACCGACACTCGGGCGAGCTTGACTGTGGACGGGGGGTGCCTGCGTACCGCCGGCTACACGCCCCGGTTGATCAACAGGCCGAGGGCGACGATGGCGAGGATCCAGACGACCCCGACAGCGATGGTCATGCGGTCGAGGTTGCGCTCGACGACCGACGAACCCCCGAGGGAGGACATGACGCCTCCGCCGAACATGTCGGACAGGCCGCCGCCCTTCCCCTTGTGCATGAGCACCAGGAAGATCAGCAGCGCGCTGAGAAGCATCACGAAGATGGACAGACCGAGGATCACACGCTCACCCGTAGCTCGACCCCGCAGCGGGGGAATGGACACCTCGGCCCCCCATTCACCACCCGTACCAGCGGCGGTGCTCGGCACCGGCCTGGCCGGCTCGGATCACGGAAGGGGGAGACCGGGGACGTTTTCGGATTTTACCGTGCCCATGGCGGCACGGGAGGGGAAACCGCGAGGCACGACAATCCCCTCAGCGAAGTCTAGCCCGACCACGGCACTCATCGGGCCCCGCCCTCCCCGGACTCCGGTCCGGGAAGGGCGGTATCGCAGGTCACAACACCCTGTCGGCGAAACTACTGGTCGCCGAACCGGATGATCTTCACGAACTCGTCCGCCTTCAGGCAGGCGCCGCCCACCAGGGCACCGTCGACGTCGTCCTTGGCCATGATGCCGGGGGCGTTGCCGCCCTTGACCGAACCGCCGTAGAGCACGCGCACCGCGCCGGCGACCTCCGGGGAGTACAGCTCCGACAGGCGCACCCGGATGGCCGCGCACACCTCCTGGGCGTCCTCGGGGGTCGCGACCTCGCCGGTGCCGATCGCCCACACCGGCTCGTAGGCGACGACGATGCGCTCGGCCTGCTCGGCCGGGACGCCCTTCAGGGCGCCGTCGAGCTGGGCCAGGACGTGCTCGACCTGCCGGCCCTGCTGGCGCACCTCCAGGCCCTCGCCCACGCACAGGATCGGCACGATGCCGTTCTTGAAGGCCGCCTGGACCTTCGCGTTGACCAGGGCGTCGTCCTCCTGGTGGTACTCGCGGCGCTCGGAGTGGCCGACCAGGACGTAGCCGCAGTCCAGCTTGGCCAGCATCGCGCCGGAGACCTCGCCGGTGTAGGCGCCAATGGAGTGGGCGGAGATGTCCTGGGCGCCGTAGCCGATGCGCAGCTTGTCGCCGTCGACCAGCGTCTGCACGCTGCGCAGGTCCGTGAACGGCGGCAGGACGACGACCTCGGCGTTGTCGTAGTCCTTGTCGTTGAGGCCGAACGCCAGCTTCTGGACGAGGGCGATGGCCTCCAGGTGGTTGTTGTTCATCTTCCAGTTGCCCGCGATCAGCGGCAGGCGCTTGGACATGTGTGTACTTCCCGTCAGGTCGGTCGGACGATGGCGCGGCCGGGGCGGGCGCCCCGGGACCGCGACGTCAGGCGAGGGCGTCGATACCGGGCAGGTCCTTGCCCTCCAGGTACTCCAGACTGGCACCGCCGCCGGTGGAGATGTGGCCGAAGGCCGCCTCGTCGAAGCCCAGCGCGCGCACGGCCGCGGCGGAGTCGCCGCCGCCCACCACGGTGAAGGCGCCCGAGTCGATCAGCGCCCGGGCCAGCGCCCGGGTACCGCCCGCGTAGGGCTCCATCTCGAACACGCCCATGGGCCCGTTCCAGAACACCGTCCGGGTGTCGGCGAGCTTGGCGGCGAACAGCTCCTGGCTGCGGGGCCCGATGTCCAGGCCCATGCGGTCGGCCGGAATGGCCTCGACGTCGACCGGCGCGTGGGGGGCGTCGGCGGCGAACTTCTCGGCGGCCACGACGTCGACGGGCAGGACGATCTCCACGCCCTCGCGCTCGGCGCGCTCCAGGTAGCCGCGCACGGTGTCGAGCTGGCCGGCCTCCAGCAGGCTGGAGCCGACCTCGTAGCCCTTGGCCTTGAGGAAGGTGAACACCATGCCGCCGCCGATGAGCAGGCGGTCGGCGGTGCCCAGGAGGTTGTCGATGACGCCGAGCTTGTCGGAGACCTTGGACCCGCCCAGGACCACGGCGTAGGGGCGCTGGGGCTCGCCGGTGAGCTTGCGCAGCACCTCGACCTCGGTCAGCACGAGTCCGCCGACCGCGTGGGGCAGCTTGCCCGGCAGGTCGAAGACGCTGGCGTGCCTGCGGTGCACCGCGCCGAAGGCGTCACCGACGTAGAGGTCGGCGAGCTGGGCGAAGCGGTCGGCGAGCTCGCCGCGCTCGGCGTCGTCCTTGCTCGTCTCGCCCGGCTCGAAGCGCACGTTCTCCAGGAGCGCGACCTGGCCGTCGGCGAGCGCGGCCGAGGTGGCGCGGGCCGACTCCCCGGCGGTGTCGGCGGCGAAGGCGACGTCGGCGCCGAGCAGCTCGCCCAGGCGGGCCGCGACCGGGCGCAGGGAGTAGCGCGGCTCCGGCGCGCCCTTGGGGCGGCCCAGGTGGGCGGCGACGATGACGCGGGCACCGCGCTCGCGCAGCTTCTCGATGGTGGGCAGGGCGGCGCGGATCCGGCCGTCGTCGGTGATGCGGTCGCCGTCCAGGGGCACGTTCAGGTCGGCTCGGACGAACACGCGCTTACCGGAGACGTCGAGGTCGTCGATCGTCCGCATGCTGGTCTCCTCGGAAGGTCTGGGTGCCCGGGCGCCGGCCCGGGCGGTGGTCGGTCGGAACTGGCGTGGCGGGCGGGGCCGCCGCCGCGGGCGTCCGTTGGGGGTGGTGGCCGACCGCCGCGGCGCCCCTGGGGCAGCGGCGGGCGACGGCGGGTGACGGGCGGGGGCGGGGCCGCGGGCGTGCATCGAGGTGGCGGGCCCGCCCTGGTGCGCGGCACCCCCGGGCGACGCGGGGAACGGGCGGGGCCACGACGGCACCCCCTCGCGCGCGGTGCGGGCGAGGGGGTGCGGTGCCGCCGGCGCCGTCCCTCTACAGGCCGGAACCGACCAGCTTGGCGCAGTCCACCAGGCGGTTGGAGTAGCCCCACTCGTTGTCGTACCAGCCGACGATCTTGACCTGGTTGCCGAAGGCCATGGTCAGGCTGGAGTCCAGCGTGCAGGAGGGCGGGGTGCCCACGATGTCCGAGGACACGATCGGGTCCTCGGTGTAGACGAGAACGCCCTTGAGGGGACCCTCGGCGGCCTCCTTGAACGCGGCGTTGACCTCGTCCTTGGTGACCTCGCGCTCCAGGGTGACGACCAGGTCGGTCACGGAGCCGTCCGGGACGGGCACGCGCATGGCCATGCCGTCCAGCTTGCCCTGGAGCTCGGGCAGGACCAGGGCGGTGGCCTTGGCGGCACCGGTCGTGGTCGGGATGATGTTCTGCGCGGCCGCGCGGGCACGGCGCAGGTCCGAGTGCGGGAAGTCCAGGATGACCTGGTCGTTGGTGTACGCGTGCACGGTCGTCATCAGACCCTGCTTGATGCCGAAGCTGTCCAGCAGGACCTTGGCCATCGGCGCCACGCAGTTGGTGGTGCAGGAGGCGTTCGAGACGATGTGGTGGTTGGCCGCGTCGTACTTGTCGTCGTTGACGCCCATGACGACGGTCAGGTCCTCGCCCTTGGCCGGGGCGGAGATGATGACCTTCTTGGCGCCGGCGCTGAGGTGCTTCTTGGCGTCCTCGGCCTTGGTGAAGCGGCCGGTGGACTCGATGACGACGTCCACGTTCAGGTCGGCCCAGGGCAGCTTGGCCGGGTCGCGCTCGGCGAGCACCTTGATGCTCTTGTCACCGACGCGGATGAAGTCCTCGCCCACCTCGACGTCGCCGGCGAGGGTGCCGAGCACCGTGTCGTACTTGAGCAGGTGCGCGAGCGTCTTGGTGTCGGTGAGGTCGTTGACCGCGACGATTTCGATGTCGCTGCCGCCAGCGGCGACCGCGCGCCAGAAATTGCGGCCGATACGGCCGAAGCCGTTGACGCCTACACGGATGGTCACGGAACCAATCTCCTCATATATCGCACATCAATGTCACCCGCGCATTCCCCCCGCCAGGGACGATGCACCCCGGTGTGAACCGGAGTGACGACTTTGAACAGGGTTAACACGCGCCGGGTGTTGACGAAGAGCCTAGCGGAGCACCAGCGGCGGGCCGTTCTCGACCCACGCCCGCCACGCTCACCAGGCCTCGTGGATTCGTGAACCATCCTGGCACTGCTCGGCGAAGAGGTCTATACCATTGTCGGAAGTTATCGACGTGTTCGTGCTGTTAACAAAGTCGAACACCGTTGTGACGGTGGTATTTCGGCGTCCACTGGCGCGCGGGCACCCGGGGACCGCCCCGCGCACCGGTCAGGGCACGAGCATGTCGGGAGTGAGGTTCGCCTCTGTTCCCTCGATCCCCAGATCGCTCGCCCGCTTGTCGGCCATCGCCAGCAGGCGCCGTATGCGCCCCGCGATGGCGTCCTTGGTCAACGGCGGGGACGACAGCTGCCCCAGCTCCTCCAGCGACGCCTGCTTGTGTGCCAGCCGCAGCTGGCCCGCGGCCACCAGGTGCTCCGGGGCGTCCTCCCCCAGGATCTCCAGCGCCCGTTCCACCCGCGCGCCGGCCGCGACCGCGGCCCTGGCGCTGCGGCGCAGGTTGGCGTCGTCGAAGTTGGCCAGCCGGTTCGCGGTGGCGCGCACCTCGCGGCGCATCCGCCGCTCCTCCCACGCCAGCACGCTCTGGTGGGCGCCCAGCAGCGTCAGCAGGGCCCCGATGGAGTCGCCGTCGCGCACGACCACCCGGTCCACACCGCGCACCTCGCGCGCCTTGGCGTGCACCTTCAGCCGCCGCGCCGCGCCCACCAGCGCCAGCGCCGCCTCCGGCCCCGGGCAGGTGACCTCCAGCGACATCGACCGGCCGGGCTCGGTCAGCGACCCGTGCGCGATGAACGCCCCCCGCCAGGCCGACTCCGAGTCACAGGCCCCGCCCGCCACCACGTGCCGGGGCAGTCCGCGGACCGGTCGGCCGTGGTTGTCGACCAGGCCGGTCTGGCGCGCCAGCGACTCGCCGTCCTTGATCACCCGGACCACGTACCGGTTGCCCTTGCGCAGCCCGCTCGGGGAGAGCACGACGACCTCGGACTCGTGCCCGAAGACCTCCGAGATGTCCTTGCGGAGCCGTCGCGCCGCGGCACCGGTGTCGAGTTCGGCCTCGATCACGATCCGTCCGCCCACCAGGTGCAGTCCTCCGGTGAAACGCAGGATGGTGGACACCTCCGCCTTGCGGCAGCATGGCTTGAGAATCGCCAGTCGGCTCAACTCGTCCTTCACCACGCCGGTCATCGCCATCGCCGCGAACCTCCCCTTGAACTGGCTTGCACCGGCGTCGCGCGCCTGACGCCGGTCTGCGCCGCCGCGGCCCCGCCGCGTACGGCTGTCTCCGAGGCAGACTACGTCACCGGCGGCTTCGGGCCGACCCCTTCACGGCGTGTTGCCGAGCCGCCGTCCGCGCTGGCCGGGGGCGCTGTGGGCCTTCATGGCGATGTGCGTTCAATTGCTCCCGTCGGCCAGCAGGCCCTCCACGTGGTCGCGCAGCACGAGCGCGTGGTTGTGCTCGGTGTCGCGCGCGGCGTAGAGCAGGGTGACCGGTCCCCGCCGGGCCGCCTCCAGGACCGGTTCCAACGCCTCGGGCCGTTCCCGCAGTTCGGCGCGGTAGCGCTCGGCGAAGGAGTCGAAGCGCGAGGGGTCGTGCCCGAACCAGGTGCGCAGCTCCCGGCTGGGCGCGGCGTCCTTGAGCCAGGTGACGCCCTCCAGGGCGGATTTGCGCACCCCGCGCGGCCAGAGCCGGTCCACGAGGAAGCGCGCGCCCGCGGACCCGTCGCCCTCCGGGTGCTCGCGCACCTCGTCGTAGACGCGCTCGACGCCGACACGGTGACCACTCATGACGCGGGTGTGCCCGGAGCGCGCCCCTGCCAATCGCCCGCGCGGTCAGGTGGTCAGGATCCGTTCCAGGGCCGCCGCCAACCGCTCCGGGTCGTGCCGCGGCGTGCCGTCCCCCCGGTTCAGGTCGTCCAGTTCCAGGCGCCCGCCCAGTCGGCGGACCACCTCCGTGAGCGGCCCGACGTCGTCCACGGTCCCCCGGTCGGCCAGCACGACGTCGATCCCGAGCTTGGGCGCGTGCTCGTGCAGCACCTCCAGGTAGGTCTCCGGCCGGAAGTGCTCGGTCTCGCCGCGCTGCGGGGACAGGTTCAGCGTGACCATGCGCTGGGCACGGGTGCTGACCAGGGCGTCGGCGAGGTCGGGGACCAGCAGGTGGGGCAGCACGCTGGTGAACCACGACCCGGGGCCGAAGACCACCCAGTCGGCCTCGCGCACCGCCTTGACCGCCTGCGGGCTGGCCGGGGGCCCCTCGGGGATGAGCGAGATGGAGCGCACCTGCCCGCTGGTGCTGGCGCACGCCACCTGGCCCCGCACGATCGTGGTCTCCTCGGGCCGCAGCGGATCGATCCCGGCCACCTCCGCCACGATGTCCAGCGGCACCGACGACATCGGCAGGACCCGCCCGTGCGCGCCCAGGAGCTGGCCCACCCAGTCCAGGCCCGCGACGGAGTCGCCCAGCAGCTCCCACAGCGCCACGATGAGCAGGTTGCCCACCGCGTGGCCGTGCAGGTCGCCCTCGGAACGGAACCGGTGCTGGATCACCTCGCTCCAGGTGTGTCCCCACTCGTCGTCGCCGCACAGGGCCGCCAGGGCCATCCGCAGGTCGCCCGGGGGGAGGACGCCGAGCTCCTCGCGGAGCCGGCCGCTGGACCCGCCGTCGTCGGCGACGGTGACGATCGCCGTCACGTCGGTGGTCACCCGGCGCAGCGCGGACAGGGAGGCGTGCAGGCCGTGGCCGCCCCCCAGGGCGACCACCCGGGGCGGGCGGCGGCCCTCCTCGTCCGGTGCGGTGCTGTTCGACATGGCTGTGGCCTGCCCCCTCGTCCCGTGTGCAGCAAGCGCGGCCGGTCGCACCGCCGATGGCGGAACTGCGGCCACCCGCGCCCCCGGACCGCCGGGTACCCGTCCGTGGAGCGACCGGAACCGGCGGTGACCGGGCCAATGTAAGCCAAGACGCCCCGCTTGGCGATTCCGTTCCACCCCGGTTCACCGACACCCCGGTTCCGACCGGCGACCCCGGAGAGGGGAAGCGGAGCCGGAGGCCGTCCGCCGAGGAGTCGTCGGACCTCTCGCGGAGCGCTCCCGGGTGGGGGGCCGGAGCCGGAGGCTCTCCGTTGAGGGTGGAAGTCCACCCCGCGCGAAGCGCCCCCGGACGGTGGCGGGCGACGGAAAGTCAAGAACCGGAGCCGGAGGCTCTCCGTTGAGGGCGGAAGTCCACCCCGCGCGAAGCGCCCCCGGACGGTGGCGGGCGACGGAAAGTCAAGAACCGGAGCCGGAGGCTCTCCGTTGAGGGCGGTAGTCCACCCCGCGCGAAGCGCCTCCGGACGGTGGCGAAGAACCGGAGCCGGAGGCTCTCCGTTGAGGGCGGTAGTCCACCCCGCGCGAAGCGCCCCCGGACGGTGGCGGGCGACGGGTGGGCTATTCGCGTCCCACGTCCCTGTGCACCACGTGCACGTCGACCTCCTGGCCGCGCAGCTGCTCGGCGAACTGCTCGGCCATGGCCACGCTGCGGTGCCTGCCGCCGGTACAGCCCACCGCGAGCGTCATGTAGTGCTTGCCCTCGCGCTGGTACCCGGCGATGGTCAGCTTCAGGACCTCGGCGTAGGCCTCGATCATCTCCTTGGCGCCGTCCTGGGCCAGCACGAAGTCGCGCACCGGCTCGTCGCGCCCGTCCATCGGTCTGAGGTCGGGCACCCAGTGGGGGTTGGGCAGGAAGCGGCAGTCCAGGACGAGGTCGGCGTCGACCGGCAGACCGTGCTTGAACCCGAACGAGACGACGTTGGCGCGGGGACGCGCCTCGTCGGTCTCACCGAAGAACCCGATCACGCGGGCCTTGAGCTGGTGGACGTTGAGCTGTGAGGTGTCGATGACCAGGTCGGCCTCGCCGCGCACCGCCCGCAGGGTCTGGCGCTCGCGGTCGATGCCCTCGGTCAGGCGCCCCTCGCCCTGCAGCGGGTGCGGGCGGCGCACGCCCTCGAACCGCCGGACCAGGGCCTCGTCGCTCGCCTCCAGGTAGAGCACGCGCGCCACGATGTCCCGCTTGCGCAGCTCCTCCACCGTGGACAGCAGGTCCTCGGTGAAGGCCAGCGAACGCACGTCCACCACCACCGCGACCCGGGGCACCGCCCCGTGCGTGCGCCCCGCCAGCTCGATCATCGTCGGCAGGAGTCCGGGCGGCAGGTTGTCCACCACGAACCAGTCCAGGTCCTCCAGGGCCCTGGCCGCCGTACTCCGGCCCGCACCGGACATCCCGGTGACGATGACCACCTCGGGCGGCAGCTCGCCGCCCAGTTCGACCGTCATGTGTCTCCTCCCCCGTCAGTATTCTGCTGTCCCGGCGCCCGGTCGGCCTCCCCGCCGGCGGGCCCGCCCGTCAGGTGCGCGTGCACGGCCTCCGCCAGCTTGGGGCCGATGCCCGGCACCGCCGCGATCTCCTCGGCCGTGGCCGAGGCCAGTCGTTTCACCGAACCGAACTCCTTGATCAGCGCGGACCGGCGGGCCGGTCCCAGTCCGGCCAGTTCGTCCAGGCTGCTGCCCGTGAGCGCCTTGGCCCGCATCTGCCGGTGGTAGGTGATCGCGAACCGGTGCGCCTCGTCGCGCACCCGCTGCAACAGGTACAGGCCCTCCCCCGTCCGCGGGAGGATGACCGGGTCCTCGTCGTCGGGCAACCACACCTCCTCCAGCCGCTTGGCCAGCCCGCACACCGCCACGTCCTCGATGCCGAGTTCGTCCAGCGCCCGGCGCGCCGCCTCGGCCTGGGGCCGCGCGCCGTCCACCACCACAAGGTTAGGGGGATAGGCGAACTTACCGGGTGACGGCTCGGAGTCGCTTCGGTGACCGCCGTGGTCACCGGTCTCCCCCATCCGCGCCACCTCGCCGCTGCGCGAGCTCTCCTCCAGGTAGCGGCGGAACCGGCGGGTGATGACCTCGTACATGGCCGCGACGTCGTGCTGCTCGGCACCGCCCGGCCCGCTGCCGCGGATGGCGAAGCGCCGGTACTCCGACTTGCGCGCCAGCCCGTCCTCGAACACCACCATGGAGGCCACCACGTGCTCGCCCTGGAGGTTGGAGATGTCGTAGCACTCGATGCGCAGCGGCGCCTCCGGCAGGTCGAGCGCCTCCTGGATCTCGTTGAGGGCGCGCCCGCGGGTGCTCAGGTCGCCCGCCCGGTGGGTCTTGTGCCGGGCCAGCGACTCGCGCGCGTTCTTGTCCACGGTCTCCATGAGGGCCTTCTTGTCCCCGCGCCGGGGCACGCGCACGTCCACGGCCGAGCCCCGGTGCTCCGACAGCCACGACGCCACGGCGTCCAGGTCGGCGGGGGCGTGCGAGACCAGGACCTCGCGCGGAACGGCCGTGCCGGTCCCGGCGGTCTCGTCGGTGCCCTCCGCGGCCCCGTAGAGCTGCCCGAGGAAGGTCTCCATGAGCTCGCCCGGCCCGGCGTCGGTGACCTTGTCCACGACGTAGCCGCGCCGGCCCCGGATCCGGCCGCCGCGCACGTGGAAGATCTGGACGGCCGCCTCCAGGGGGTCGTCGGCCATGGCGATGACGTCGCAGTCGGTGGAGTCGGGCAGCACGACGGCCTGCTTCTCCAGGGCGGCCTTGAGCGCCTCGATGTCGTCGCGCAGCCGTGCGGCGCGCTCGTACTCCATCTCCTGGGCCGCCTCGGCCATCCGCGCCTCCAGCCGGCGGATGAAGCGCCCGGTGTCCCCGGCCAGGAAGGAGCAGAAGTCCTCGACCAGGTCCCGGTGCTCCTGCGGCGTGGCCTTGCCCACGCAGGGGGCCACGCACTTGCCGATGTAGCCGAGCAGGCACGGGCGCCCGCTGTTGCGGGCCCCCCGGAAGACGCCCGGGGAGCAGGTGCGCACGGGGAAGACGCGCAGGAGGAGGTCGACGGTCTCACGGATGGCCCAGGCGTGGGAGTAGGGGCCGAAGTAGCGCACGCCCTTGCGCTTGGCCCCCCGCATCACCTGCACGCGCGGGAACTCCTCGTTGAGCGTGACGGCGAGGTAGGGGTAGCTCTTGTCGTCGCGGTACTTGACGTTGAAGCGCGGGTCGTACTGCTTGATCCAGGAGTACTCCAGCTGGAGCGCCTCCACCTCGGTGCCGACGATGGTCCAGTCGACGTCGGCGGCGGTGGAGACCATCTGCTGGGTCCGCGGGTGCAGCCCGGCGAAGTCGCGGAAGTAGGAGGAGAGCCGCGACCGCAGGTTCTTGGCCTTGCCCACGTAGATGACACGGCCCGCCTGGTCCCGGAACCGGTAGACACCGGGTGAGGTCGGGATGGAACCGGGCGCCGGGCGCAGGTGAGGAGTCGCAGCCATGTCCCCATTCTGGTGCGTCCCCACGACATCCGGCCACCCGAGGCCCCGGTGTCACAGGGCACCGTCGCGCACGCCTCACCCCAAACGTCACGATTGGATTTCTGCATGCTCTAGGTTGGGCGGGTACGAACCATCTGACCGACTTGACGACAAGGGGGACCTTCCCTGTGAGCCCCTCACAATGGATCACCCTCGGCATCGTGATCGCCCTCGCGCTGACCCTGGTGTTCGTGGTCCACTGGCTCCTGAACCACCAGCTGGGCAAAGTCTGGCCGATGGCGCGCTACCTGGTCTCGCGCTCGGCGGTGACCGCCTACCTCGCGGCGGCCGTGGTCGGCGCCAACCTGGCCCTGCCCAGCCCCTCCGACGTCGGCTGGAGCACCTACCAGGCCATCCAGCACCTGATGCGCATCCTCATGATCGGGACGCTGACCGGCCTGGGCATCAGCCTGGCCTACGCGGCCACCGACATGATCCTGGACCGGTTGTCGATCTCCAACGGTGACGCCGACCGCAGGGCGCGGCGCTACCAGACCCAGGTCCGCCTGCTGCGGCGCGTGGTCACCTCGGTCATCGTCGTCCTGGCGATCGCCGCCATCCTCTTCACCTTCCCCCAGGTCCAGGCGCTGGGCGCCGGGCTGCTGGCCTCGGCCGGTGTGATCGGTATCGTCGCCGGTGTGGCCGCCCAGTCCATCCTGGGCAACCTCTTCGCCGGCCTCCAGCTAGCCTTCAGCGACTCGCTGCGCATCGGCGACGTGGTCGTGGTCGAGGGCGAGTGGGGCCGGGTCGAGGAGCTCAGCCTGGTCAACGTCACCATCAAGATCTGGGACGAGCGCCGCCTGGTCGTCCCCGTCGCCAACTTCACCACCACCAGCTTCGAGAACTGGACCAAGCAGGGAACCGCGATCACCGCCAAGGTGGTGCTGCCGCTTGACTGGGAGGTCCCCGTCGCGGAACTGCGCGAGGAGGCCGGCCGGCTGATCACGGCCAGCCCCAACTGGGACGGCCGCAGCTGGTCCTGCCAGGTCGTGGACATCACCGAATCCGGTGAGGTCATGGTGCGGGTGGTGGCCACCGCCGCCGACACCGGCGCGCAGTGGAACATCGCGTGCGAGATCCGCGAGCACCTCATCGGCTGGCTCGTCGAGCACTACCCCGAGTCGCTGCCGCGCAACCGCACCGAGTTCTTCTCCTCCGGCGAGGAGTCGCCCTACGCCACGCAGTTCCCCTCCTCCGCCTTCCGGCAGAGCTCGCCCGTGCGGGAGTCCGCCGGCGCCCCGCGCAACGGCTCCACCAACCCTCCCGGCGGCGACCCCGGCGAGACCTGAGCCGCCCGCCGCACACCCACCGAGCACGTGAGGGCGCCCGGAGCGGATTCCGCTCCGGGCGCCCTCACGTCGTGCCTCCGCCGGGGCGGGCTCAGTCGAGGATGATGTCGGTGCCGTCGATGGTGACGGTGAACCCCTCCAGCGGCTCGGTGGCCGGCCCCTTGAGCGCCTCGCCGGTGGCGACGTCGAACTCGCTGCCGTGGCACAGGCAGCCGATCACCTCGTCCACCTCCTGGACGGTGCACCCGCCGTGCGTGCACACGGCGGTGAAGGCGCGGAAGTCGCCTTCCTGCGGCTGGGTGACCACCAGCTTGCTGTCGCTGAAGACCGCGCCGCCGCCCACGGGCACGTCCGTGGTCTGGCCGACCACCTGGCCGCGGCGGACCTCCTGGGGGTCGGGCGGTTCACCGCCGCAGGCACTCACTGCGGTCACGGTCGCCGCGGCTCCCGCCGTTCCGAGCAGGCGGCGCCTGCTCACTCCGCACCCGCACGTCCTCTGACCAGACACGACAGAACGCTCCTCACCTGCGCTGGGAATCACTACACACTGTAGTAGCCGGGGCGAGGTGTCCCGTTCCGGGGTGGTGTGACCCACGTCCTCGCCGGGATCGCCGGACCACGTGGCGGCGAACACCCGTGCTCGCACGCGGACGCCCGCGATCCCGGCCGACGCGGACACCGAGGAGGCCGACACAACGGACCCCCCGGCGGCCTGCCAGGGGGTTCCGCGTGTTCGGTGGGTTTACCTTTCCGCCCGCACCCGGGTGAGCAGCGCCACCCATTCCGGGCCGGGGACCGTGAGGTGCCCGAGGTCACGGTTCTGGGTGTCCCTGATGTCCGCGCCCGCAGCGTGCTCCCGAACTTCGACGCATTGGCCGCTCGTGCTGCTGTAGCTCGACTTATGCCAGGTGCTGCTCACAGTAGTTCTTCCAATACTTTCCGGGATTCCCTGTCAGGGAGGGCGGATTGCATGAAGCGCTTCACCAGCTCCGTCAACCGGTCCAGCCCATCACCTTCTCGGTACACGATATTGCCGTTTGCGTGGTCACTGCTCGCCACCGTGGAACCATCCCGCATCCGGAAGACCAGCAAAGGGGAGGGCAACCCCACCAGTAACGTCCCTTCCGGGATGATCAAGACACGTACCCGCCCCGACTCCGTCAACTTCAACAGGTGGCGTACCTGCTCAGTGCGTGTTGCCTCGGGGAACGTCGTCAGCGCGGACACAGGAAAGACGGCCGTCACCCGCAGATCCGGAACCTGGTCCAGCCGGTCGCACCGAATCTTCGTGAGCCGGTCCAGCTCCTTCGCTGGGAGGAACGGTTGGGCCTCCTCGAACACGGTCCGGGCGTACGCCGGAGACTGCAAGATACCGGGGACGGCTGGGAGCGGACACACCCACTCCACCGCTAGCCCGGTCGCCTCCAACTCCGCCAGGTCCGCACCCCACTCGGGGACGGACTTACCGCCTGCGGCGGTGCGCCACGCCGCGAAGAACTTACCCCTCGCGCCGAACGCGGCATCCAGAAGCTCCGCGTTCCTCCTCTTGGGGAGGACTGCCCCCGACTCCCAGCGGCACACCGATGACGCTGACGTCTTCGCCTTGGCTGCAAGCTGGTACTGCGTTAATCCCGCAACTTCGCGGTACCGGGTGAGCGTGGATGCAAAGTCGGAGACGGCCATATGGCAGATCGTAACCAGCGAATCCCGTCCGTAGCCGAGAATCGGCGGAATCTGGCCAGACGCTGTGCAATCCAGGGTTTCGGTTCGACGCTGGGGACATGGAAGCTCTCAGGAACCTCGGTGCGGCGTTCGCGCACCGGCAGATGCTGAACTACCGACGAGACGACACTCTCGTCGTCAACGACCCGTACCTCCGCCAGCAGGTCGAGATCAGCGCGTACGGCCACTGGTACCGGTGGACCGGGCCGACCGGTGAACCCCAGCACGGCGACATCCACGCGCCCGGGGCCACCGTCGACACGATCATCCGCCAGTACGCCGGACTCCATGTGGATTCGGGTGGCACGCCATGACCGAGCGGCCCCGCCAGGATGTTCCCAGGGCGACGACGCTCGCCGAGTTCGCCCGCCTCGTCCAACCGAGGCGCCCCGAACCCCCTCAACCGGCCCCCGCGGTTCCCCCTCCACTCCCCAGGCGACGTCGTGGGTCGAAGCGCCGGGGGAACGCATGACAAGGACGAGTCCGAGGACGACACCGCCATGGGCCGGTGCTCGTGCGGTTGCGGCGAGCCGGAGCCCTGCCGGGGTTCCGTGTAGGCGTCTTCGTCCGACCGTGTGACGGCTGCCTGCGGCCGGGTCTCCGGTCGGGGCCTCGCTCCTCGGACGGCCGTGCACGGAACGGGGAGAGAAGACGCCTCGCGCGCATTCCACAGTCCCCCGGGCACCGCCGCGTGCCCCGAACACGCGTGGCCCGGCCGGGCGGCCGGGCCACGTCGCTGATCGGGCGTCAGAGCATCTTGGCGAGGAAACGCCCGGTGTAGGACTCCGCGACCGCGGCGACCTCCTCCGGCGTGCCCTGCGCGATGACCTGGCCTCCGCCGGAACCGCCCTCGGGGCCCATGTCGATGACGTGGTCGGCGGTCTTGATGACGTCGAGGTTGTGCTCGATGACGATCACGGTGTTGCCGGTGTCGGCCAGCCGGTTGAGCACGCCCAGGAGCTTGCGGATGTCCTCGAAGTGCAGACCGGTGGTGGGCTCGTCGAGCACGTAGACCGTGCGCCCGGTCGAGCGGCGCTGCAGCTCGGCGGCGAGCTTGACCCGCTGGGCCTCACCGCCCGAGAGCGTCGTGGCGGGCTGGCCCAGCCGCACGTACCCCAGGCCGACGTCGGTGAGCGTCTGCAGGTGGCGGCGGATGGCGTTGATCGGCTCGAAGAACTCCAGCGCCTCCGAGATCGGCATCTCCAGCACCTCGGAGATGTTCTTGCCCTTGTAGCGCACCTGCAGCGTCTCGCGGTTGTAGCGGGCCCCGTGGCACACCTCGCAGGGCACGTACACGTCGGGCAGGAACTGCATCTCGATCTTGAGCGTGCCGTCGCCCGAGCACGCCTCGCACCGGCCGCCCTTGACGTTGAACGAGAACCGGCCCGGCAGGTACCCGCGCGTCTTGGCGTCGGTGGTCTGCGCGAACAGCTTGCGGATGTGGTCGAAGACCCCGGAGTAGGTGGCGGGGTTGGACCGCGGGGTCCGGCCGATGGGGCTCTGGTCCACGTGCACGACCTTGTCCACCTTGCTGGTGCCGTTGACCCGCAGGTGGCGGCCGGGCACCTCCCTGGCGCCGTTGAGCTCCTTGGCCAGCGCCTTGTACAGGATCTCGTTGACCAGGGTGGACTTGCCCGAGCCGGACACCCCGGTGACGGCGGTGAACACGCCCAGCGGGAAGGCGGCGTCGATGCCCTCCAGGTTGTTCTCCCGCGCCCCGCGCACCACGAGTTCGTGCCCGCGGGTGAGCGGGCGCCGGGTCTCGGGCACCGCGATGGCGCGCCGCCCGGACAGGTACTCGCCGGTCAGCGAGGTCGGGGAGGTGAGCAGCTCGTCGACGATGCCCGAGACCACGACGTGCCCGCCGTGCTCGCCCGCGCCGGGGCCGATGTCGACCACCCAGTCGGCGGCGCGGATGGTGTCCTCGTCGTGCTCGACGACGATGAGCGTGTTGCCGATGTCGCGCAGCCGCTGCAGGGTCTCCAGCAGCCGGGCGTTGTCGCGCTGGTGCAGGCCGATGGAGGGCTCGTCCAGGACGTAGAGCACGCCCACCAGGCCGGAACCGATCTGGGTGGCGAGCCGGATCCGCTGGGCCTCGCCGCCGGAGAGCGACCCGGAGGAACGCGCCAGGCTGAGGTAGTCCAGTCCCACGTCGAGCAGGAAGCCGAGCCGGGCGTTGATCTCCTTGAGCACCTGGGCGGCGATGACCATGTCGCGCTCGGAGAGCTTGATCCCGGCCAGGAACTCCGCGCTCTCGCCGAGCGGCATCTGGGCGACCTCGGCGATGGACTTGCCGCCCACCGTCACCGCCAGCACGACCGGCTTGAGACGCGTCCCCTCACAGGTGGGGCAGGGCACCGTGCGCATGTAGCCTTCGAGCCGCTCGCGCCCGTAGTCGCTCTCGGTCTCGGAGTGGCGCCGCTTCACCCAGGGGATGACGCCCTCGAACTCGGTGTAGTAGGAGCGGTTGCGCCCGTACCGGTTGCGGTAGGACACGTGGACCTGTGTGTCGTGGCCCTCCAGGATCGCCTTGCGGGCGCGCCGGGGCAGCCGCTCCCACGGCGTGTCCAGGTCGAAGCCCAGGGCCTCGCCCAGCGCCTGCAGGATGCGGTCCCAGTAGCCGCTGGTGGAGCCGCCGGACCAGGGCGCCAGCGCCCCTTCGGACAGCGTCCGCTCGGGGTCGGGCACCAGCAGTTCGGCGTCGACCTCCATCCGCGTGCCCAGCCCGGAGCAGTCGGGGCAGGCGCCGTAGGGGGCGTTGAAGGAGAACGAGCGCGGTTCGAGCTGTTCGAAGGACAGGTCGTCGTACGGGCAGTACAGGTGCTCGGAGAAGACCTTCTCGCGCTCGGGGTCGTCGGCCTCCAGGTCGACGAAGTCGAGCACGATGGTGCCGCCCGCCAGCTTCAGCGCGGTCTCGATCGAGTCGGTCAGGCGCCCGCGCGCGGTGTCCTTGACCGCGAGCCGGTCCACGACCACGGCGATGTCGTGCTTGTCGTAGCGGCCCAGCTTGGGCGCCTCGTCCAGGCGCACGGCGGCGCCGTCGACCACGGCGCGCGTGTAGCCCTTGGACTGCAGGTCCTTGAACAGTTCGACGTATTCGCCCTTGCGCCCGCGCACGACCGGCGCCAGGACCTGGAAGCGGGTGCCCTCGGTCATCTCCAGCACCCGGTCCACGATCTGCTGCGGCGTCTGCCGCGCGATCTCGCGGCGGCACTCCGGGCAGTGCGGCACACCCACGCGCGACCACAGCAGGCGCAGGTAGTCGTACACCTCGGTGATGGTGCCGACCGTGGAGCGGGGGTTGCGGCTGGTGGACTTCTGGTCGATGGAGACCGCGGGCGAGAGGCCCTCGATGAAGTCCACGTCCGGCTTGTCCATCTGCCCGAGGAACTGCCGGGCGTAGGCGGACAGGGACTCCACGTAGCGCCGCTGGCCCTCGGCGAAGATCGTGTCGAAGGCGAGCGACGACTTGCCCGAACCGGACAGGCCGGTGAACACGATCATGGAGTCGCGCGGGAGGTCCAGCGAGACGTCCTTGAGGTTGTGCTCGCGGGCTCCCCGGACTACCAGTTGTTCGACCATCGAGTAGGACATCCTTCGGCTTGGGCGCACAGGAGGCGGGCCGCGTCGATCGACGGCGGCTGGACCCGTGTGTCTTCGCGGTGTGGCGGTCGAAGGCCTCCGGCGACCGCAGGGGCCGCGGGTCCGGGCCGTTCTGGGGGCGCGGGCACAGCCGTCCGCCACCCCGTCCGACAAGACTAACGACCGCCGGCGTCGGTTTCTTCCAACACGGGAAAGTGGTGGCGCCCCGACGGCTGAGCGCCGGGACACCACCACTATAGACGAACGCGTGTTCGAATCGGACTGTTTCGGAGGACGACTTGGCGGCCCCTCAGCGGGAACCGCCCGGTATCAGGAGCGGTCGCCCGTGGTGTCCTTTTCCCACTCGGCCTCGACCTTCTCACGGCGCCGGTCGTCCATCCAGGACTTGACCAGGCTGCCGACGATGGTGATCGTCATGACGCCGATGATGACCGTCAGC
The DNA here is from genome assembly GCF_001279585.1 of Nocardiopsis sp. NRRL B-16309. Taxonomy (GTDB): domain Bacteria; phylum Actinomycetota; class Actinomycetes; order Streptosporangiales; family Streptosporangiaceae; genus Nocardiopsis. The sequence goes on from NZ_LGEC01000049.1 coordinate 127,568, forward strand.
GAGGTCCCGATGCCGATGTCGATGACGTGGACGCCGTTCTCGTGCAGCGCGTGCAGGATCATCTTCACACCGATGAACAGCATGATCGCCGACAGGCCCCAGCTGATGTAGGCCAGGCGGTCCATGAGGCCGGCCAGCAGGAAGTACAGCTGGCGCAGGCCCAGCAGCGCGAAGGCGTTGGCGGTGAAGACGATGTAGGCGTCCTGGGTCAGGCCGAAGATCGCCGGGATGGAGTCGACCGCGAAGACCAGGTCGATCACACCGATGGCCACGATGACCATGAGCATCGGCGTCACGTGCAGGCGCTGGTCGATCCGCACGAACAGGTGCGCGCCGTGGTAGTCCTTCGTCACCGGGAAGAAGCGCCCGACCAGCTTGACCACCGGGTTCTGGGTGTAGTCGGTCTGGTGCTCGTCGCCCTTGACGTGGTCGCGGACGATCTTGTAACCGGTGTAGATCAGGAAGGCGCCGAAGAGGTAGAAGACCTCGCTCCAGGCGTTGATGACCTGGGCACCCAGGACGATGAAGATACCGCGCATGACCAGCGCGATGACGATGCCGATGAGCAGGACTTCGTGCTGGTACTTCTTGGGCACCGCGAAGGCGCCCATGAGGAGGTAGAACACGAAGAGGTTGTCGACGCTCAGGCTCTTCTCGGTGATGAACCCGGCGAAGTACTCCGCCCCGGCGGTCGTACCGCCGTAGTACATCACCCCGAAGCCGAAGAGGATGGCGATGCCCACGTAGAAGGCGGCCCACCAGGCCGCCTGGCGGACCCCGAACTCCTTGGGCCCGCTCTTCTTGCTCCAGGGATGGTCGACGATGGCCAGGTCGATGACCAGGATCAGGACCATGGCACCGATCGTGACGGCCCAGACCCACAACGGAACGTTCACAGGTGAATTCTCCTCCGGTAAGCGCGCGCGGACGTGGCGCGCGCACGTTCGAGTACCGGAGGTCTCTCCCGCCCGCACCCGACAGGCGCGGACCGACGGCACCGGGAGTACATCGTTGTCCTCCGTGATGACGGCACCGTCGCGACAGGGATACTCCCCTCACGTGACATGCAAGGGTACCGGTACCGTCCGCTCAGCGGTTCGTACCGGAACGTGTTCAAGCATGCCAGCAGAATGCTCTCCAGGGAAGTCACCGCGACAGTGTCGTTCGCCGCACCGGGGAGTAACAGCTCCGCTACCGCGGGGACACACTCCGTCGCCGCCCCGCCCGCCCGCCCCGGCACCGGACCGGGGGCACCACGGCGGCCTGGGCGACGCGTCGCCGGAGCCCGGCTCACCCCTGCGTCACCGCTTTGTACACCGCGGCCGCCGCCTCCACGGCGTCGTCCTCGGTGGGCAGCACCGCCGCCGCCCGGCGCGAGCGCGACCGCAGGTCCTCGGCCAGCCCTGGCTCGTCCAGCACACGGCCCACCGCCGCGGCGAAGGCGCCAGGATCGCCCGGCGGCACCATCAGCACCGTCCCGGTGTACAGGTCGGGGATACCGCCCACGCGCGTGGAGACCACGGGCAGGCCGGCCCGCAGAGCCTCCATGATCACCAGCGAGGGCCCCTCCCACTGGCTGGTCAGGCAGAACACGTCCGCCGCCGCCAGCAGATCGGCCACGTCCGAGCGGTGCCCGAGCATGCGCACGTCCCCGCTCAGCTCGGCGGCCGTGTCGTGCAGCTCTCCCCACAGCGGCCCGTCCCCCGCGATCGCGACCACCGGCTCGGGGCTGCGGTCGGCGATCAGGGGCACCGCCGCCAACAGGGTGTCCAGACCCTTCTGCGGCGCCAGGCGGGCGATGGTCAGCACCAGCGGCCGCTCCGGGAGCACGCCCAGGTCGGCCCTGGTCGCCTCCCGGCCGTTGAACGGCGTGCCCGTGGACGGGGCCGCGACCACGGCCATCCGCGCGTCACGGGCCCCGGCCGCGCGCAGACGGCGCACCAGGTCCCCCGACACCCCCAGGACCACCTCGGCCCGGTGGGCCACCACGCGCTCCAGCACCGGATAGGCCGCCGCGAGCGGCCCGTGCAGCGCGGGCGGGGCGTTGTGCGCGGTCACCACCAGCGGCGTCAGCCCGGCCAGCGCGCACAGCGCCCCCGCCCGCAGGCCGTGCGCGTGGACCAGGTCAGCGCCGCGGACCAGGGCGCGCAACCGCATGACGACCCCCGGGTCCGACCACGACGGGGAGGGCCCGATCGGCACCGGCGAGAAGCGCATCCCCTCCCGCGTGAAGCCGAACTCCCGCTCGGCCGAGGCCGGGCCCAGCACGGCCACCCGCATCCCCCGGCGGACCAGCCCCGCGCCCAGCGAGCGCACGTGTCGGCCCACACCCCCGGTACTGCTCCCCACGACCAGCGCGATCCTGCCGTTCACCGCTTCCCCCTTCGACTGTCGAGTGCACTCCTGGCCCGGCCGACCACCGCGCGGACCGCCGAGCGGTCCACCAGGGCGGCGACCACCGCGTAGGCGGCCAGCGCCACCGTCCCCGCCGCCACCGCGGTCCCCAGGGTCGGCCACACCCCGCTGACGAGCGGGTCCGGGACCAGGGCCCACCCCGCGCACCATCCCACGCCCCCTCCGACCGCCGCGGCCCCCAGGGACCGCGGCAGCCCGCCCAGAGCGGCCCGCCCGTGCACGCGGACCACGGCCGTGCAGAGCAGGGCCGCGGCCAGGCTCAGACCGATCGTGCTCCCCGCCCCCAGGGCCGCGATCGACCAGTCCGGCGGACTCGCCCACACCAGTACCACCGCACACACCATCACCACCAGCCACCCGACCACCTGTGCCAGGGCGGCGGGCCGACCGTGATGCGAGGCGAACAGGACCCGGCTCAGCAGGGCCACGAGGCCGAAACCCACCACCCCGGGCGCGTAGACCGGCAGGGCACGCGCCAGCGGCAGCGCGTCCTGCTGGGCGAAGACGGCGGCCACCGGCCCCGCGGCCGCGGCCAGGGCGGTGGCGAGCCCGGCCGTGACCACCACGCAGGCCCGCGCCGACCCCGAGACCAGAGCCGCGAACCGGAGCCGGTCGTGCTCGGCGTGCGCGACCGACAGCGCGGTGAAGGCGCTCGTGGCGATGGGCACGGCGATCACGCCGTAGGGCAGGGTGAACAGCGCCCACGCGTAGGTGTAGAGCACGGCCGCCCCGGCGCCACCGCCCCAGTTCGCCAGCGCCACCGACAGCAGCAGGCTCACCTGCATGGCCACCAGCGGCAGCAGCGACGCGGCGGCCAGGGCCCGGACCCGCTCCCCCACCCCTGGGGGGAAGGCCAGGCGCGGACGCGGACGGATCCGTAGCCGGGCGGCGGGCCCCAGCACCGTGAGGAAGAGCGCGGACACCCCCAGCGTCGTGCCCACAGACAGCGTCAGCTCCGCGGCGGTCGACAGGCCGCCGACGTCCGTGCGGTGGTCGGCGCCCAGGGGCACGAACGCCAGGTAGGCGGCGATCACCACGAGGCTCGACACCAGGGGCGCCAGCGCGGGGGCCAGGTAGCGGCGGTGGGACTGCAGCACGCCGTAGAGCACCGCGGCCAGGCCGTAGAAGACCACCTGTGGAGCGAACACCACCAGCATGCGCGCGGCCAGCGCGAGCAGCGCGGCGCGGTCGCAGCCGGTGCCCTGGCCGAGCATGAGGGACATCGCGGGCACTGATACCAGGGCGATCAGGGCCGACAGCGGTACCGCGAGCACCAGCACCCAGGTGACCAGGGCCGACACCGTCCAGCGCACCTGTTCGTGGTCGCCCCGGTGCACGGCCGCGGCGAGCACCGGCACCACCACGGCGGTCAGGGCGCCGCCGATGACGATCTCGAACAGCACCGCGGGCAACTGGTTGGCGGTGACGTAGGCGGTGCCCAGACAGGTGTCGCCCACGGTCTGGGAGAAGACCACGGTCCGGCCGAACCCCGCCAGGCGGGCCCCGACGGTGACCACCGCGATGAGCACCGCCGCCGCGCCGACCCCCCGTGTCACTCCGCGACCGGGCCGGGGGCCGGGCTCACCCGCCACCGCCCTCGGCGGACGCCTCCGACGCGGGACCGCCGTCGCCTCGCCCGCCGACGCCCCCGACGGGCACCTCAGGCGCGATCGCGCGGTCACCTCGCCCGCCGGTCGAGTCCTGGTCGTGGGCCTGCTCCGCCGGTCCACCCTGAGTAGGCACGTCCGGCGCGGCCCCGCCGTCACTCCGCACGCCGGTCGAGTCCTGTTGGCGGGTCCGATCCGCACGCCCGTCCGGCGCGGGCCCGTCCTGACGCCGTTCCCCAACGCCTACGGACGTGTCGGACGCGGCCCCGCCGGGACCCTGCCCGCCGGTCGACCCCTGGTCGAGGGCCTGATCCGCACGCCCACCCGGAGCGGGCACGTCCGGCGCGAGCCTGCCCCACTGGTCGAGTCGGCGCAGGGCCGGGACACGGTCGATGCACCGGGAGAAGCTGACGCGCTCGCTGGCCAGGGTCAGCGCCACGGCGCCGCCCAACAGCGCCACCCGCAGCGGACGCGGCGCGCGGGCGACCGCGGCCACGCCCAGAGCCGCCCCCAGCGCGTTGGCCCCGGTGTCGCCCAGCATCGAGCGCTCGGCGAGGTCGTCGGGCAGCAGTGCGGCGGCGGCGCCCACGACGGGCCCCAGCAGGGGCGCGGCGGGCGAGGCCAGCGCGGGGGCGGCGGCGATCAGGCACACCTTGGCCGCCCGGCCCGGACGCAGGTCGAAGAGGTTGACGAGGTTCGCGCCGGCCGCGATGAGGGCGCCGTCCAGGACCGTGTCCAGGAACGGGCGGCGCAGGAGCGCGGCGGCGGCCACCCCGGTGGCACCGATGCCCAGGACCTTGACCGCGCCGGTGGTCACCCGCCCCTGGGCCAGCGCACCGAGGTGGCCGCGCAGCCCGCGAGCCCGGACGGACCCGGCCAGGTCGTCATAGGCGCCGAAGGCGGCGGCCCCGGCGGCGGCCAGCGCACTGGCCGCCCGCACCCGCGGGGCCAGGCCCGGCACGCACAGACTGGCGGCGCACACGGCCGAGGCCAGGGCGGGCCCCTCCTGGAGGGTGACCGTGCGCCCGCGGAAGTTGGTCCGGAGCCAGCGGTCCCGACCCCCGGACGGCACGGACGCGGCCCCCGGCCCCGTGGGTTCCGCTCGCTCCGGTTCCGTCCCGGGCCGGGTGAGCAGGGTGTAGGCGGCCCTGGCGGCGACGGCGCCCAGAGCGGCGCCCGCCAGACCCTGCAGGGCGTACCGCCGCCGGTCGCCGACCCGGCCCCGACTCGGTCGGGCCGTCCCGGCGCGCGGCAGCCGGATCGCGTGCTCGAACACGGCCTCACTCCCCGCCCGTGGCCCGGCGGGCCTCGTTGTCGGGCCGCTCGGAGGCCTCGCCGTCCCCGTCAGAGCCCTCCGAGCCGTCCGAGCGCGGACCGGGCAGCGGGGAGGGCAGGAAGGCCTCCACGCCCTCGCCCACGCCGTAGGCCGCCCCGTCGCCCTCCAGGGCGTCGGCCAGGGCCAGCACGGTGACGATGTCGCCCATCGGCCGCCCCGCCACGTCCACGGTCGCGTAGGCCGGTTCGTGCACACGCACCTGCGCGATCAGCCCCTGCCCCTGGCCCGAGCGCGGGTCCCCGGCCAGGACGGTGGGGCCCACCTCCTCGCGCAGGGTCCCGGCGACCGTGGCCACCACGGTGTTGGTCCGCTCCGGGTCGCCCTCGACACCGTCGACGACCGGCGCCACCACCAGGACGGCGTCCGCGGCCTCCGCCGGGTCGCCCTCCACTGTGAGCAGGTCGGCCTCGGAGTAGGCGGACAGGACCGCGGCGGGGTCAGTCCGGTCCCCGTCCTCGGAGCCCTCCTCGTCGTCGGACTCGCGGCCGTCCCCGTCCCCGCCGTCCCCGTCGTCCTCGGAGTCCTCGTCACCGCCGGTCCGCGCCAGCGCCCCGCCGATCAGCGTCGCGGACCTGACGTAGGCCCCGCCCGACATCTCCTCGGCCTCGGCCGAGACCTGCACCGCGAGCTCGTCGACGAACGCCGCGTTGGCCTCGGCGGGGAACTCCTCGGTGAAGGAGATCCGGCCCACGACCTCGCCCCCGGCGTCCTCGACCCGCGTGGACAGGGCCGCGGCCATGTCCGCGTCCGCGCCCGGGGCGACCACCACGGCCACACCCAGACCGCGCAGCCGGTCCTCCAGCAGGTCCTCCGCCGCCGCCTCGGACAGGTCGTCGGCCCCGTCGTTGACCCGTTCGGCGGCGTCGCGCTCCAGACGCAGCTCCTCGCTCTGTCCGCGCAGGTCGGCCGTCTCCGACTGCAGGGTGTTGAGCAGCGGGTCCTGGAGCATGGTCGTGCCCAGCGCCAGGCCCACGGTCAGGGCCAGGAACACCGCGATGATGGACACCAGGTGGTAGCGGAAATCGATCACGTCAACAGCCCCGTCAACCAGTAGGAGAACGCGTCCCAGCGCGCCGCGAGAAACGTGAGGTAGACCTGCCCGGCCGGTGAGCTGTAGGCGGCGACGACGATGGTGAACAGGGACGCGGCCACCAGCACCAGCAGCGCCCACGGCGAGATCCGGGAGCGGTACAGGCGGCTCACCCCCTTGGCGTCCACGAGCTTGCCGCCCACCCGCAGCCGGGTGAGGAAGGTGCTGGCCATACCGGACCGGCCCTTGTCGAGGAACTCCTCCAACGTGGCGTGCGTACCCACCGCCACGATCAGGGCGGCGCCCGAGCCGTCGGCGAGCATCATCGCCACGTCCTCGCTCGTGCCGGTCGCGGGAAAGACCACCGCGGTGTGGCCCAGGGCGGTCAGCCGCGGCAGCCCGGGCGCCCGCCCGTCGCGGTAGGCGTGCACGACCAGCTCCGCGCCGCTGGTCAGCGCCTGGTCGGAGACCGAGTCGAAGTCGCCGACGATGATGTCGGGACGGTACCCGGCCTCCATCACGGCGTCGGCGCCCCCGTCCACGGCGACGATGACCGGGTGGAACTCGCGGATGTAGGGCCGCAGCGCGACCAGGTCCTCGCGGTAGTGGTAGCCGCGCACGACGATGAGGACGTGGCGGCCCTCCATGTCGGTCTCGATGGAGGGGATGCCGATCCCGTCCAGCAGCAGATCGCGCTCGCGCTGCAGGTAGGCCATCGTGTTGGCGGCGAAGGCCTCCAACTGGGCGGCCAGCCCCGCCCGGGCCTCGGTCATGGCCGAGGCCACGGACTCGGGCGTCTGGGGGCGGCCGAGCGCCAGCAGCTCGTCGCCGCGGTAGAGGCCGCCGCCGTCCAGCCGGAGGCGCTCGCCGTCGCGGACCCGGGTGAAGACCTCGGCGTCGACCTCGTCCACCAGGGGGATGCCCGCCTCCACCAGCAGCTGCGGCCCCTGGTTGGGGTAACGGCCACTGATACTGGGCGCGACGTTGAGCACCGCCGCCACACCGCAGTCGACCAGGGCCTCGGCACTGACCCGGTCCAGATCGACATGGTCGATGACCGCGACGTCGCCGGGCCGCAGCCGCTTGGTCAGGTTCTTGGTGCGGCGGTCCGAGCGGACGGGGGCGACCAGCCCGGAGGGAGCGTCCGCCCGAGTGCGGCGGAACCGCATGACTGTGGCGCTGAGCGCGTCCGATACCTTCATCGCAGGAATACTGTCAGAACTCAACTACGGTGAGTCACAACACCTGGTCGGTCGGCGTGTTAGAACTCTTTGGCCGCCGAGCGGCGCCCACGCCCCACGGGCCCGGCAGGCGTGCGCGACGGCCTTCCGGTACCACTACCCACTGCCGCCCCACTCCTACACCCGCCACCGGCCCGCGCGGAGGCCGCCGCTCAGGCCGCGGGGTAGGCGCGCTCGGGGTCGGCGTTGCTGAGCAGCTCCTCGGCGTGGGCGCGGCCGAGTTCGGAGTCCTCCAGCCCGGCGAGCATCCGGGACAGCTCCCGCACCCGCCCGCCCCGGTCCAGACGGACCACACCGCTCTCGGTGACCAGGCCCTCGGTGGACTTCTCCACCACCAGGTGGGTGTCGGCGAACGCCGCGACCTGCGGCAGGTGGGTGACCACGATGACCTGGGCCCGCTGGGCCAGCCGGGCCAGGCGCCGGCCGATCTCCACGGCCGCCTTGCCGCCCACCCCGGCGTCGACCTCGTCGAAGACGAACGTGGGAACGGGGTCGGCCCCGGCGAAGACGACCTCGATGGCCAGCATCACCCGCGAGAGCTCACCGCCCGAGGCGCCCTTGTGCAGGGCCAGCGGCGGAGAACTGGGATGGGGCGCCAGCAGCAGCTCCACCTCGTCGCGGCCGTGCTGGCCGAACTCCTCCCCCGTCTGGATGCGCACGCTGACCCGGGCGTGCGGCATCGCCAGCGCCGTCAGCTCCTCGGTGACCGCCGATCCGAACCGCTCGGCCGCCTCGGTCCGGATCCGGGTGAGCTCATGGGCGCAGGCCTCCAGCCGCTCGTGCAGGTCCTCGGCCTCGACCCGCAGGGACTCGATGCGCTCGTCGTCCCCCTCCAGGTTGGCCAACCGCTTGGCGGCGTTCTCCGCCCAGGCCAGCACGTCGTCGGTGGTCGCCCCGTACTTGCGCGAGAGCTGGGTCAGCAGCGCGCGGCGCTCCTGCACGGCCGCCAGTCGCGCCGGGTCGGCGTCCACCGACTCGGCGTAGGAGGCCAGCTCCGTGGCGGCGTCGGTGAGGATGTAGGACGCCTCGTCCAACCGGTCGCCGATCGAGGCCAGCTCGGGATCGTGCTCCCGCACCGCGGACACGGCCTGGCGCGCCGCCGACAGCAGGGCGGCCACGTCGACCTCCACGTCCGAGGCGGGGTCCCCGGCCAGCGCCTCGTGGGCGGTGGTGGCGGCGACCCGCAGGCCGTCGGCGTGCGCCAGGCGGGTCTCCTCCGCCAACAGCTCGGCGTCCTCACCGGGCTGGGGCTCGGCCGCGGTGATCTCCTCCACCCCGAAACGGAGCATGTCCGCCTCCTGCGTGCGCTCGCGCGCCCGCTCCACCAGCTCCTCCAGCTCCGCCGTCACCTCCCGGTGGCGGCGGTAGGCCGCGGAGTACTGCTTCAGCGCCTTGTGCAGGGCCTCCCCCGCGAAGCGGTCCAGCGCCGAGCGCTGGCGGTCGGTGCGCAGCAGGCGCTGCTGGTCGGACTGGCCGTGCACGGCCACGAGGTCGTCGGCGAGATAGGCCAGCAGGCTGACCGGGGCCGAGCGCCCGCCCATGGTGGCACGCGAACGGCCCTCGGCCGAGACCGCGCGGGTCAGGATGAGGACGTCGTCCTCGATGTCGCCGCCGGCGTCCAGCACACGGGTCGCCACACGGCCGCCGTCGGGGACGGTCAGGCGGCCCTCGACGATCGCGCGCCCGGCGCCGGGGCGGACCCGCTGGGGGTCCGCGCGCCCGCCGAAGAGCAGTCCCAGACCGGTCACGACCATGGTCTTTCCCGCACCGGTCTCGCCGGTGACGACGGTCAGCCCCGGTGACAACTCCAGTACGGCGTCGTCAATGACTCCGAGTCCCTTGATGCGGACTTCTTCGAGCACCGGTCCCTCTCCTGATCGTCGACACCACTAGCGTTCACCCGCGCGCACGCACGCGGACGCGGCCCGGTGGGACTCTCGGTCCCGGTCACCGGCCCTGTTCGACCCTCCCGCGCCAGCCGGCGACCGGCAGGCCGAACTTGGCCACCAGCCGGTCGGTGAACGGCGCCCGGTGCAGCCGGGCGAGCCGGACCGGCGTATCGGCACGGGTGATCTCGATTCGTGCCCCTGCGGGCAATTCGACCATACGTCGTCCATCGCACCAGAGCACGCCCGGCGCCGTGTCGGGCAGGACCTCCAGCGCCACCGTGGCGTGCGGCCCCACGACCAGGGGCCGGGCGAACAGGGCGTGCGCGCTGAGCGGCACGACCATCAGCGCCTCCACGTCCGGCCAGACCACGGGACCGCCCGCGGAGAAGGCGTGCGCGGTCGAACCCGTGGGGGTCGCGCACACCACACCGTCGCAGGCCCACCGCGACAGCGGACGCCCGTCGATCTCCAGGACGGCCTCGACGATGCGCCGCGACTCGCCCTTCTCCAGGGTGGCCTCGTTCAGCGCCCAGGTGCGCACCGTGGGCGTGCCCTCGGCGCGGCCCCCGTTGAAGACGGCCACGTCGAGGGTCATGCGCTCCTCGACGTCGTAGTCCCGGTCCACGACACTGCGCACGGTCGCGCCCAGGTCCTCGCGTTCGGCCTCGGCGAGGAAGCCCACGTGGCCCAGGTTCACACCGAGCAGGGGCGCCCCCGCCGGCCGGGCGAGCTCGGCGGCCCGCAGCAGCGTGCCGTCCCCGCCCAGGACCATGACCAGCTCGACACCCTCGGCGGCGTCGGCCGGCTCGACCGCCTCGACGGGGGACAGAGCACACCCCGCGGCCGCCAGCTCCTCGACCTCGCCCTTGAGCATGCGCACGGTGAGCCCGGCCCGGGTCAGGCTCCTGTGGACCAGATCGGCGCTGCGCAGGGCCGCGGGCCGACCGGTGTGCGCCAGCAGAAGGACACTGCGTCCGCTGGTCATCGCCGTCCCCTTACGTTCACTCCCCCGGGCGGGGGAGCCTGAATGCTGACCGGGAAGCCTCGCGCTCACCCGGCCGGGTCACGTTACCGGACACCCCGGACACGCCGCCACGCTCGCCAGGGCACGGTCCGCGGGCCCTCACACTGCCGCGCGACGGGCGGCGCCCACGGAAGGCGCCCTAACGCGGCCCCTCCTCGATGGCGCGGGTCAGCGCGTCGGGGTCCAGCGGCGGCGCGCCGGCGCGCATCCACAGGAAGTACTCGACGTTGCCCGAGGGCCCCGGGAGCGGACTGGCCGTCACGCCGACGGTGCCCAGCCCCAGGGTGAGCGCGTGCGCGGCGACCTCGGCCACGGCCTCGGCGCGCAGCGCGGGCTCACGGACCACACCCCCCGCGCCGACCCGCTGCTTGCCGACCTCGAACTGGGGTTTGACCATGAGGACGAAGTCGGCGTCGGGCGCCACGCACTCCTTCAGGGGGCGCAGGACCAGCTTGAGGGAGATGAACGACAGGTCGCCCACGACGAGGCCGGGATACGGCTCACCGATCTGCTCAGGGGTGAGCTCGCGGACGTTGACGCGTTCCATGACCCGGACCCGGTCGTTGCTGCGCAGCGCCCAGGCCAACTGGCCGTAGCCCACGTCCACGGCCGTGACGTGCGCGGCGCCGCGGCGCAGCAGCACGTCCGTGAAACCGCCGGTGGAGGCGCCCGCGTCCAGGGCCCGGCGGCCGGACACGTCCAGGGAGAAGGCGTCGAGGGCCCCGATGAGCTTGTGGGCACCGCGCGAGACGTAGGAGGGCTCGTCCGCGGGGGTGCGCACGACGATGGGCTGGTCGGTGCCGACCTGGGTCGCGGCCTTGGACGCGATGATCCCGGCGACGCGGACGAATCCGCTCTCGATGATCTCGGCCGCGTGGCCCCGTGAGCGTGCGTGACCGCGGCGGACCAGTTCCGCGTCGAGCCGAGTTCGTTTTGCCATGGTTACCAAGGATATCGGGGTTGGTGGGCACCGCGGGTGGTCAGGAGCTCTGCGCGCCGCCCGGTCCGAGCGCACCCAGCACACCGGACAACTCCTGGTGCAGGGAGTCGAAGACCTCGACGTGCTCGGCCGTGGGCCGCGCGTCCAGCTCGGCCAACCGCTCCCGGGTGCTGTGGAGTGTCTGCTCGGCCAATCGCGCGGCCTCGTCCTCGGCGTCCATGGTCTCCCCGTGATCGTGCTCTGCTGGACTCTACTTCTTCGTCGGGCCCTTGCCGGTTGACCCCTTGGCCTCGGTGGTGCGCTTGGGGGCCGAGCGGGCCCGGGCGGACTTGGTGGTCGTGCGCGGCTTGCTGCGCGAGGTGGTCTTGCGGGCCGTGGCCGCGCCCTCGGCCCCCTTGGCCCCCACGCCCTTGGCCCCGGTGGCCGCCGCCTCCGGCTCGCTCCCGGACTCCTTCTCTGCCCCGTTCCCGGCGGCGGGTGCGGCGTCCTCGTCGGCGTCCTCCGTGGCGGAGTCGGTGGCGGTATCGGTGGCCGGGTCAGTGGACGCCCCGGATCCACCGGCCACGGCGGCGGCGCCCGGAGCGGGGTCCTCGGACTCGTCGGCCGACGCCTCGGGCTCGGCCGCGTCGGCTCGCCCGCCCGTCCGCGCGTCCGCGACCGACGCCCCGCCGAGCACCGTGCCCGCGGTGGCGGCGACCACCGGGACCTCGTTCAGCGGAACCCGGTCGGCCATGTGCCGCGCGGCCAGGCGCCGTTCGAGTTCGGCCACCCGGCGGACCACGCGCTCGTACTCGGTGCGCGGCACGATGTCCATCCGCTCCAGCTGGTGCGCGACCTCCGAACGGACCAGGTCGGCGATGGCCGTCCGGTTCGCCTCGTTGGTCGCGATGAGCTCCCCGGCCAGAGCCTGGATGCTCTGCCCCACCCGGGCGGGCATCGCCTCCTGGTCGGCGGCGGGAGCGGCCGGGGCCGCGGGCCGGCCGCTGGCCTTCAACAGCGCCTTGGCCGCCGCGACGGCCTCCTTGCGGGACAGCTCTGTGAGGCCGCTGGTGGCATCGGAATAGGTGCGTACCGCGTCGACGACCATGATCACGTGCTCCTTGATGGGACGCAGGAGAGGAAGGAAGGGCGCAGCAAGGGAGGGGCCACTACGCAGTGGGGGGTTCAGGAGCCAACGCTACCGGTCCGAGGCGCCTGTGACACGCGAACCCCGAAGGGCACCCCATTCGTCCCGGTTGCCCCGCCCACGACCGGACCCGCCCGCCGGATTAGGGCATGATGTTGCCCATGAGCAGTATCGACGCCTGCCTCGCCGGGATCGCCAAGGTGAACGAACGCATCCTCGAACAGCCCGAGCAGGAGCGCCGCAAGCACATCCGCGAGCGTTCGGTGCGTGTGCGCGTGCCCGACCTGGACACGGTCTTCGACATGCGCCTGACCCAGGACGGGCTGGTCGACGTCACCCACCGCCCCGACGACGAGGCCGCGCCCCGCGCCCAGGTCGTCGTCACCGTGGACAGCGACGACCTGGTCGACCTGGCCGAGGACCGCATGGACTACGCCAGGGCGCTCTTCACCCGCCGGGTCAGGGTGGACGCCAGCGTCAGCGATCTGCTGCGCATGCGCAAGCTGATCTGAGCCCGCCGCCCCGGCCCGTGCCCGGGCGACGGCTCCACTCCTCCGGGTAGTTTGCTGTGATGCCACGCCAACCACTCGAACTGGCGCCCTTCCGCGGCCTGCGCTACACCGACCTGGACATCGACCGCGTCCTGGACTCCGGCGAACTGGAGGTCGCCAACCTCCTGGCTCCCCCCTACGACATCCCCGGGCCCGAGGCGACCATGGAGCTGCTGCGCTCGGACCCCCACAACGCCGCCTACCTCACCGTCCCCTACCAGCTCAACCTCACGATGCCGGGCAGCTGCGGCGGGTCGCCGGCACGCTTCATCTACGAGAAGGCCGCCGCGAGGCTGCGCTCCTGGATCGACGACGGCGTCCTGGCCCAGGACGAGGCCCCCGCGCTCTACGTCTACGAACAGGTCACCGCCGAAGGTGACCACCAGCGCGGACTCATCGGGGCCCTGCGCCTGCCGGAGAACGGATCCGGCCCGGTCCGCGGCCACGAGAGCGTGAGCCAGGGACCGGTGCTCGACCGGATGTGGCTGATGCGCGCCACCCGCGCCAACCTCGAACCGATCTTCCTGCTGTACCGGGGCGGGGACGGCGCCGCCACCCGCGCCACCGAGTCCGCCGAGCACCACGGCGACCTGCTGGTCGACACCCGCACCTCCGACGGAACCGCGCACCGCCTGTGGGCGCTGCCGTCGACGGCCGAGCACGCGCGGATCGGCGCCGACCTGGCCGGGCGAACGGCACTCATCGCCGACGGCCACCACCGCTACGAGGCCTACCGCACCGTCCGCGAGCACGACCGCGACCCCGGCTGGGAGTACGGCCTGGCCTTCCTGGTGGACAGCGAGGCCCACCCGCCGCGCCTCGGCGCGATCCACCGGGTGCTGCCCGGACTCGACACCACCGCGGCGATCGCGACCCTCCAGGGGATCGCCACCGTGGACGAGATCGGGTCCGGCGCCCCGCGCCCACCGGAGTCGGCGCCCGCGCCCTCACTCGTGCTGGTCGCTCCCGACGGCACGGCGCACCTGGCCCACACCTTCGACGAGGCCGCCCTGGAGCGGGCCATGCCCTCCCGTTCGACCGACTGGCGCCACCTGCCCACGGCGATCCTGCGGGAGGTCCTGCTACCCCGGTGGGGCTACGCCGACGACCGCCGGATCCGGATGGTGCACGACGATCCCGACGAAGCCGTCCGCACCGCCGCGGAGACCGACGGTACGGCCGTGCTCGTGCCGCCGATGAGCGTGGAGCACGTGTACTCGATCGTCGACCGCGGAGAGCTCACCCCGCGCAAGTCCACCTCCTTCGGCCCCAAACCGCGGTCCGGCCTGGTCATGCGCGTCCTCGACCAGCCCTGACCGCCGGACACGACATCCGACGGCGTGCACGTCCACCCCGCGCGGGACCGGCTGCCCCGCCACCGACGCGGCACCGGCCACCACCACGAGGAGGACCGCACGGCCGCTCTGGGGCAGGCACCACCACGCCGCGTACCGGCCGTGGCCGAGACATGCGCCCCATTCCGGCGACCGGCACGGGACCGCCGATCCCTCCGCCCCGGCCCGTGTCCGGTCCCGGACTCGGCAGCCGGACGTGCGACGCGGCGCACACCCGCTACCCGGTACCGGCGTCGGCCGCCGGGAGGTGCGAGCAATAGCCTGGAGAGCGACCACGTCCGCCACGCGAAAGTGGGCCCGCCGCCATGTCGCTGCTCGCCGCCGACCGCCCGCTCAACGAGCTCTACGACGCGATGCTCCTGGACCTGGACGGGGTGGTCTACATCGGCCCGAGTGCCGTCCCCGCGGCACCGGAGGCGGTGGGCAAGGCGCGGGCCGCGGGCGCGCGCGTGGCGTTCGTGACCAACAACGCGGGCCGCACGCCCGCACGGATCGCCGAATTCCTGACCCAACTGGGCGTGGCGGCCTCCCCCGAGGACGTGGTGACCTCCGCCGAGGCCGCCGCCCGACTGGTCAGCACACGCTTCCCGTCGGGCTCGGACGTGCTCGTGGTGGGCGACACCGGACTCCGCCAGGCGGTCCGCCGCATGGGCCTGAACCCGGTCACGGTGGCCACCGCGTCGGTGGTGGCCGTCGTGCAGGGCTACACACCGCGCATCACGCGGGACCTGCTCGATCAGGGCGCGCTCGCGGTCGCACGCGGCGCCTTCTACGTGGCGAGCAACGCCGACGCCACCGCGCCCTCCGAACTGGGCATCACCCCGGCCAACGGCTCGTTCGTCCGGGTGATCGCCCACGCGACGGGAGTGGAGCCGGTGGTGGCGGGCAAGCCCATGCGTCCCCTGCACGAGGAGGGCATGCTGCGCACGGGCGCCCGCAACCCGCTGATCGTCGGAGACCGGTTGGACACCGACATCGAGGGCGCCACCACCCACGGCGCCGCCGGCATGCTCGTGCTGTCCGGGGTGGCCACGCCCGCGGACGCGCTGGCGGCCCCCGCGCACCAGCGCCCCCGCTTCCTGGCGTGGGACGTGTCGGGGATGAACGAGACGCACCCGGCCGTACCGGTCGAGGGGCCCCGCGCCCACTGCCGGGGATGGACCGCGACGGCCGTGGACGGCACAGTGCGGGTGGAGGGCTCCGGCGATCGGCTCGACGGACTGCGCGCCCTGTGCGCGGCGGTGTGGGCGCACCCCTCGGTGGATCCGACCGGCCCGTCCGCACGCGCGGCGCTCGCCCGGCTGGGCTGGTGACTCCGACCCGCTCACCGGTGCGCCGTCCCGCGCCGGGGCCGGGCGGCGCGGACCAGTGCCGCGTCGGCCACCTCCACCTCGTGCACGCTGCGCACACCGTCGTACCCACGCCAGGTGCGGCGCCTGAGCGACCCTGACATCCGCACCACGTCGCCGACGCGCCACTCCCGTACCTCGTCGTGGATCCGAGCGTCGAAGCTGACGCACGTGATGGAGTCGATCCGCCTCCCCCGGAACCGGGTGTCCGGCGGCCGGGACACACAGATCCGCCAGGTCGCCAGCCGGTCGCCGCTGGGCAGATCTCGGACGGCCGGTTCAGCCGTCACCCGGCCCACCAGCACGATCTCGTTGAGATGCCCGTCCTCGGGCTCCGCCGCACACTCGGATGCGGTCACGCCCACGGACTCCGCCGTGACGGGCTCCTTCGGCCCCGACGTCTCCGCCGGTTCGGATACGACCGCCTCCTGGACGGTCCGGGACCTCGACGGCGCCACGACCGTCGCGGACCCTGCGGACCCGTCGGCCGTCGTGGTCGTCCCGGACGCGGTGGTCCCGCCGGTCGTGGACTTGCTCGGCGCCCTCCGCGCCGCCCCGGCTCCCGAGGACCGCGGTGGCTTCGCGCGCCCGGGTGGGCCCACCGCGCCGGGTGCCCCGGTGACGTCGGCGGCCGGTGCCCGGCCGGGCGCTTGCGCCGCGCCCGGGACGCCCGCCGTGCCGGGCGCGCTCCCCGTGGGGGCGTCCTCACCGCCGGGAGCGGTCGTGGCCCCGCCCGAGCGACCGGACCGGCCGCTCGGGCGGGACGCGCGGGTGCGCCGGGACGGGCGGGCACCCGCGGATTCGGCGGCCGGCTCCGGCGGACTCGACCGTGCGCCCCGCGCGGAGGCCGCCTTCGCCCGGCGCGCCGGGGCGACGGGTTCGGGCGTCGGGTGGGAGTCCTCGGGAGTCGCTGCGGTGGTGTGCTGCATGTGCGTGGGCCCTCCAGGGCTCGGGGAGCGGCAGATCTGGCACACCGCGCGGAGAGGGCACGGATCCGAGCCGTGGGTGGAGGGCGTGTGCGCTGATTCCAGGATCATCGGGAGCCGCCGGAAGGACAAGGCCGATCTTCCGGCTGTGGACAACGACGGCGCCCCCGACTCCACCTGTGCGAACACCGGTGTCCTAGAGTCGGATTCGGTCACCCGGTGACCGGCGGACGACCGAGGAAGACAGGGGTGCTGACAGTGCACGACGACGTGGACGTAAGCCGTCTGCCCGAGGGAATCACCCCTCTTGGCGACGAGATCTTCGCCATCGACACCATGCTCGCGGGATACGCGGGCGTCGTGTCCAGCTATCTGGTGCGCTCGGAGCGGCCGTGCCTGATCGAGGTCGGCACCGCCGGTTCGGCGCCGGTCCTGCACGAGGCCGTCACCCGGCTCGGGCTGGCGCCCGAGGACCTCGCGACCATCGTCGTCACGCACATCCACCTCGACCACGCGGGCGGCACCGGCGACATGGCCGCGCTCTTCCCCAACGCCGAGATCGTGGTCCACGAGCGCGGCGCCCGGCACCTCGCCGACCCCAGCCGTCTGATGAGCAGCGCCGCCATGGTGTGGGGCGACCGCCTGGACGTCCTGTTCGGTCGGATGTCGCCCACCGAGGCGGCCAGGATCCGGTCCGTGGCCGAGACCGGGGAGATCGACCTGGGCGCCGGACGCAAGCTGGTGTCGCACTACGCGCCCGGTCACGCCAAGCACCACATGGGCCTGGTCGACACGCTCACCGGCGACCTGTACGTCGGTGACGCCCTGGGCGTGTACAACCCGCTCACCGGTGACGTGCGCCCCGCGACGCCGCCGCCGGACTTCGACCTCGATGCCTGCCTGAGCACCCTGCGCCTGTTCGGCGACATCGACGCCCAGCGCCTGATGTTCTCCCACTTCGGCGCCGTCGACACCGTCGCGGAGACGATCGACCGGGCCGAGTCGGAGCTGCGGCTGTGGGTGGAGACCGTCCGGGAGTCGCACGGCACCCAGGGCGACCTCGACCACGCCGTGGCCATGGTCCGCGACAAGGTGGTCTCCCGGTACGCGCCGCTGCCGGAGGACGCCTCGAAGGACGCCGCGGCGGTGCTGGACATCCTCGCCGGGCCCGAGGCCAACGTGTCGGGCATCATGCACTGGCTGGACCGACTGGCGCAGGAACAGGCCGCGGCGGCCGGGGACACGCGAAAATAGTGTGCGCGGCGCCGGGCACTCACCTAGCCTCGGCGCATGACGATTCAGATCCGTGCCCTGGACCGCGATGACGTCCCCGCCGCCTTCCCCCTCGTCCACGCGGCCTTCCCGAGCATGGTCCTCACCGAGGAGGCGATGCTCTGGCGCCACGACCGCGAACGGACCGACGACGACCGCACGACACTGGTCGCGGTGGACCGGAGCGGCGCGGTGGTCGGCCTCGTCCGCACCCGTCTGCGCCGCCGCGAGGGCGAGGAGCCGTCGGGGATCACGTACCTGATGTCGGTCGATCCGGCCCATCGCGGCACGGGCGTCGAGGACCGCCTCCTGGAGGCCGCCGAACGCGGTCTGGTCGGGGCGGGAGCCGTCACGCTGCGCGTGGCCGCCGCCGACGAGGCGATCCAGCACGGCGGTCCGCAGCTGCGCCGGGTCCTGGAGGAGCACGGATACGAGCAGTCCGAGTCCGACGCCATCCTCGGTGTGGACCTGGCGGACCTCCCCGACGTCCCTCCGGCTCCGCCCGGCTCAGAACTGTGTGCGTGGGCGGAGTACGAGGGCGATCCGCGCACGCTGTACGACATCGACCGGATCACCGGCGAGGACGAGCCCGGGGCGGTCTCCGGAGCGCCCCAGCGCTATGAGGACTGGTACGAGGAGATCTGGCGGCACCCGCTCTCCGACCTCGACGTGAGCCAGGTGCTGCTGTTGGACGGAACGCCGGTGGCGATCTCGTGCTACCTCTCCGACGGCGACACCCGCCTGGAGTCCTCGATGACCGGAACCCTGCGCGAGTACCGGGGGCGCGGCCTGGCCGGCTACGCCAAGGCCGCCGCTCTGCACCGGGCCAGGGATCGCGGCTTCACCCGGGCCTTCACCGGCAACAACCTGGTCAACGAACCGATGCTCGCGATCAACCGGAGTCTGGGGTACCGGACTCTGGGCACGGAGGACCTGTACGTCCGGCCCACGGGATAGGGCGGACGGCGGCACCGGACTACCCGGGGCACCCGTGCGTCCTAGCGCGGCGCCCCGGGCAGTCCGAGGGCCCGGAGCAGATGGGCGTAGACGCCGTCCCGCCAGGACAGGTCGTCGGGCAGGGTGTCGAACGCCCGCACGTCGACGGTCTCGTAGTCGCCCGTGATGGGAGCGAGGGCGCTGACCCGCGCCTGGGTGACGACCGTGACGTGCCCGCTCGACAGGACGTAGTGGCCGACGGTCCGGACCTCGCCGAGGGTGGCGCCGGCCTCTTCGAGGGCCTCCCGGCGCGCGGTGTCCTCGACCGACTCACCGGGCTCGGTGTGCCCGCCCGGGAACTCCCAGGCGCGGTCGCGGTGGCGGACCAGCAGAGGGCGGCCGCCGAGGAAGGTCAGGCACACCACCGACTCGTGGGCGGGCGGCAGGGAGCCCACACGCACGACCGCGCCGCCGAGCGGCACGGGGCCGCCCGACGGCGCGTCATCCGATGCGCTCAGTCCCGTTCCCGGGGAGCGGGTCCGGACTCCGGTCCCTCGTCCTCCTCGGGTTCGGCGGGCTCCTCGGCGTCGGTCCAGACGATGCCGTCCTCGATGTCGATGTCGACCAGTTCCACGCCCTCCAGCGCGGCCAGCCGCTCATCGGCGTCGGTGACGCCCTCGCTGTCCACGGACGAGGCACGCGCGAAGTACTCGCGGGCGTCCTCCTCCCGGCCGAGCTCCTCCAGGACGTCGGCGTAGGCGTAGAACAGGCGGGCCACCCAGGGGCGGGCACGCCGTTCCTTCAGCTCGGGAACCTGGAGTTCGGCCAGGGCCGCCTTGGTGTCACCCATGTCGCGTCGCGCTCCGGCCGCCACGATGCGCAGCTCGATGCGGTCGGCGGGGTCGAGCTGTTCGGCGGCCGGGTCGTGGGCGATCTCCAACGCTCGCTCGGGGCGCCCGAGGCCGCGCTCGCTGTCGGCCATGATGGCCAGGAAGTTGTCCCGACCGCTCATCCGCCGTGCGGCGCGCAGGTCCGAGAGCGCCTCCTGCCACTTGCCGACGGTGTAGGCCGCCACGCCGGAGGCCTCGCGCACGCTGGGCAGCCGGGATGCCTTGCGACGGGCGTAGACGGCGTGCGCGTAGGCGCGCTCGGGGTCCTCGTCGACGAACATGCCGGCGGCCACGATGTGCTTGCCGACGAGTTCGGCCAGCGACTTCGGCAGGGAGTGGAGGTCGCGCTTGGTGTCCGGGTCCACCTGGGAGTAGCTGACGTCGTCCGGCAGCGGCGGGGCGATGTCCGCGGGGTCGCGGTCCTCTCGCGGACGCCGCCTCTCGCGGTCGTCGCGGAAGCCGCCGCCACCGCGACGGTCGTCGCGGCCACGGCCACCCCGGTCATCACGGCCCTGGAAACCCCCGCGGCCGTCGCGGCGGTCGTCCCGCCCGCGAGCCCCGCCCCGGTCGTCGCGGCGGGGGAAGCCCCCGCGGTCGT
Source organism: Nocardiopsis sp. NRRL B-16309 (assembly GCF_001279585.1). Classification (GTDB taxonomy): domain Bacteria; phylum Actinomycetota; class Actinomycetes; order Streptosporangiales; family Streptosporangiaceae; genus Nocardiopsis. The sequence goes on from NZ_LGEC01000049.1 coordinate 148,053, forward strand.
CCCGCCCCGGGGCCCCACGACGGTCGTCACGGTGGTCGCGGTCGTCACGACCACGGAACCCACCACGCTCGTCGCTGCCACGACTTCCGCCACGGTCGTCACGACGAGGGAAGCCCCCGCGATCATCGCGACCCGGAGCCCCACGACGGTCATCGCGCCGGTCGAAGCCCCCGCGGTCGTCCCTGCCACGACTTCCGCCACGGTCGTCGCGGCGGGGGAAACCGCCGCGATCATCGCGACCGGGAGCCCCGCGACGGTCATCGCGACCGGGGGAGCCCCCGCGGTCATCGCGACGAGCCCCGCCACGGTCGTCCCTGCGGTCGTCCCGACCACGGGGCACACCTCGGTCATCACGGCGGTCGAAGCCGCCGCGGCGCTCATCGCGTCCCCGGTCGTCGCGGAAACCGCCGCCACCGCGACGGTCGTCGCGGCCACGGCCACCACGGTCATCACGACCCTGGTATCCGCCCCGGTCGTCCCGTGCACGCGGCCCGCCACGATCGTCGCGGCGGTCGCGGTCATCTCGACCACGGAACCCACCACGGTCGTCTCGGCCGCGGCCTCGATCGTCTCCGCGGCCCCCGCCGTCTCTGTCAGCGCCGTAGCCGGACCGGGAGCGGGGTGCGTCGCCTCGTCCCCGACCGTCGGGTGCCCCGGAGCGGCCACCGCTACGGTCGTTAGCTCCGGAGTCCTCGCGGTCTCCCGATCGGCTGTCCTCAGTCATCCAACCCGTCCGTCAACATTCAAAAGCGCTGCCACCTTGACTGGGAGCAGCGCGTCATAGTATTCGTCCCCCCAGCTTACGACATGGCGCAGCTCCTCACCGCCACTCCGTCAGTGGGGACTCTCTCCGTAGGGAGGAGGGCGGTTGTCCACAGGTGCGGGTGCGGGCCTGGCACACCACACCCCGCCACCCCCACACTGGAAACCAGGGGGACCCCCGCCCCCCCAACACCCACCCACCACCCACAATTCACAAACGCACAAACCCGGGCACAAAAAAAGGGGAGAAGCCGCCCAACAAGGCGACCCCTCCCCCAAAGAAAAACCGTGGCAGCAACCTACTCTCCCACCCCACCACAGGGCAGTACCATCAGCGCAAGGAGACTTAACGACCGGGTTCGGAATGAGACCGGGTGTG
>NZ_LGEC01000050.1 GCF_001279585.1 Nocardiopsis sp. NRRL B-16309
CGGCCTACACGCTTACCCCCGGACAACCACCGCCGGGTAGAGCTACCCTCCTGCGTCACCCCATCACTTACCTACTACAACATCGGTTCCCAGACCAGCCACCAACCTCGACCCGAAGGTCTCAGAAGGAGCCAGCGTGGTTAGCATCCGTCGCCTCGATACTGGACGCTCGTGCACGGGTACGGGAATATCAACCCGTTATCCATCGACTACGCCTGTCGGCCTCG
>NZ_LGEC01000051.1 GCF_001279585.1 Nocardiopsis sp. NRRL B-16309
ATCGTGTCGACCTGGCGCACCGCGGGGTGCGCGCGCTCGGTCAGGATCTGGCGGCCCAGCTCGGCGTTGTTGCCGTCCAGGCGCACCACCAGCGGCTTGCCGAGCCTTCCCGAACCCGGGTCGTCGCCGCGCGACTCCAGCAGCTCCAGCGCCTGCACGATGCCGTTGGCGACCGCGTCGCAGGCGGTGATGCCGCCGAACACGTTCACGAACACGCT
>NZ_LGEC01000052.1 GCF_001279585.1 Nocardiopsis sp. NRRL B-16309
CTCAAAGCCGGCGCCGCCTACGTCCCCCTGGACCCCGCCTACCCCCGCGAACGACTCTCCTTCATGGCCTCCGACGCCCGACTCCACACCGTCCTGGCCTCCCGACCGGTCCTGGACGCACTACCCGACACGGACACACCCGTCCTGGCCCTGGAAGACCACTGGCCACACCTGACCCACCACCCCGACACCCCACCCCACACCGGCCTGACC
>NZ_LGEC01000053.1 GCF_001279585.1 Nocardiopsis sp. NRRL B-16309
GGGTGAGGGGCGCGCCGGTGCCTGCAGGAGGAGTCTCTGCCGCCAGCGAGCTTGCGAGCCAGGCAGTAGCGACGACGAAGGCCCCGGCGTGAAGCGCCCTGGCCAAAGCGAGGGACGAGCGGAGGCCCAAGGAAAGCACGGGTGAGGGGCGCGCCGGTGCCTGCAGGAGGAGTCTCTGCCGCCAGCGAGCTTGCGAGCCAGGCAGTAGCGACG
>NZ_LGEC01000054.1 GCF_001279585.1 Nocardiopsis sp. NRRL B-16309
GCGGGGCACGGAACACCTGATAAAGTAAAGACACAACGAAGCGTCCACACCGCACTGGCGGTGGAAAACGCAGACAGCCTTCCACGGAAGAGCACACCGGCCCGTCAAAAGGTCGGGGGCTTGTACGGGATGAGCGGTTGTTTCTTGAGAACTCAACAGCGCGTGTTTGATTTTCTTTAAGCCATGTTTGTTTTGGCCCCGTCACACTT
>NZ_LGEC01000055.1 GCF_001279585.1 Nocardiopsis sp. NRRL B-16309
GCGGGGCACGGAACACCTGATAAAGTAAAGACACAACGAAGCGTCCACACCGCACTGGCGGTGGAAAACGCAGACAGCCTTCCACGGAAGAGCACACCGACCCGTCAAAGGTCGGGGCTTGTACGGGATGAGCGGTTGTTTCTTGAGAACTCAACAGCGCGTGTTTGATTTTCTTTAAGCCATGTTTGTTTTGGCCCCGTCACAC
>NZ_LGEC01000056.1 GCF_001279585.1 Nocardiopsis sp. NRRL B-16309
AGCGTGTTCGTGAACGTGTTCGGCGGCATCACCGCCTGCGACGCGGTCGCCAACGGCATCGTGCAGGCGCTGGAGCTGCTGGAGTCGCGCGGCGACGACGTCTCCAAGCCGCTGGTGGTGCGCCTGGACGGCAACAACGCCGAGCTGGGCCGCCAGATCCTGACCGAGCGCGCGCACCCCGCGGTGCGCCAGGTCGACACGAT
>NZ_LGEC01000057.1 GCF_001279585.1 Nocardiopsis sp. NRRL B-16309
GCCCCCCGCGCCCCCCGCCCGCCGGTCCAGACGCCCACCGATCAGATGCACCACGACATCGGTACGCGGAGCCAGAACCGACGCCACCGACACCGAGTTCGTCACCACCGTGTAGCCGCGATCCACCGGCAGGCGAGCCGCCAGGCGTTCGGTGACCGCGCCCGCGTCCAACACCACCACACCGCCATCGGGCACCTCGGCC
>NZ_LGEC01000058.1 GCF_001279585.1 Nocardiopsis sp. NRRL B-16309
GAGGCCCAAAGCAAGCACAGCGAGGGCGCCGACGGGTCCTGGAGCGGCTGGAGGTGCACTCCCGAGGAACGAGGGCGTGCACCGCAAGGCGCGAAGCCCTCGTCCCAAAGGCGCCCGACCACGGGGCCGAAGCAGGAAGGACTGCGCCGCAGGCGTCCGTTGAGGGTGGTGGCGGGCGACGGCGTGGGCACGAGCGGAGGCCCCAGAGAACTTAGGAGAACCAGTCCGACGGGCCCTGGAGCGGTCCGAACTCCCATACGGGAGCGGCGGTGAGACCGATGGACAGGATCAGCATCGTCAGCAGGACGATGCCCACGATCACGGCGATGTAGAGGTACAGGTTGCGGAACCTGACCCGCTCCACCAGCCACACCGCCTGGTGCCGCGCCTCGCGGCCGCTCGGCATGATGTAGCTGAGCAGGATCGTCACGAAGATCGCGAAGCCGCCGGTGTAGTTCGCGCCCTCGTTCGGCACGTCCATGAGGGACGCGTAGACCATGCCGACCAGGATGCCCGCCAGCAGGTACACCAGCCCGAACCCGATCGTGCGCAGCACGCTGCGGCCGAAGGCCACCGGATAGCTCAGCACCATCATCACGGCGTCGGAGGGGCCCGGACCGCGCTTCTGCACGCGCTCGGCCTGCTGGATCTTGACCTTGTCCAGGGCGCTGAGCCCCGCGATCATCACGATCCCCAGGATGACGCCGAACCACGGGAACCACAGCGCCACACCGGCGAGCGAGACCATGATGGGGATCAGCACGAGCGGATGCATCCGCCAGGCCGCTTCCTCGTACTCATCGTCGTCGTACTCGTCGTCCCCGCCGCGGAAGTAGTCGCCGAGCCGGTCGTGGCTGCCGCGGCGGAACCGGTTCAGCAGGCCGCCGCGCCGTTCCTCCCCGTACCCGTCGTCGTACTCGTCGTCGAACTCCCGTGTCCGGCCGGAGCGCGTACCGTCGTCGACCGGGGTGAGGATGTCGCCGAAGTCGCCCTTGGACAGCGGCGTGTTGAAGAACTGGGTCTGCGGCGCCTGGTTGGCGTAGTCGTCCTCGTACTCGTCCACGCGCTCGCGCCCGTTCTCGACGGGGTCGATCATCATCGTCCCCTGCGGGTCCTCGCGCTCGACCGGAGCGCCGGGCCGGATGCGCTGGGTGCCCGCGACGTCGTCGCCGCCGACGGGGTCGATCATCATCGTGCCCTGCGGGTCCTCCAGGTCGTCGGAGCCGACCGGGCTGATGCGCTGGGTCCCCGCGTCGGGACCGCCGACCGGCTCCTGCCGCGCGCCCCAGGCCGGGCGCCCGCCGGACAGGTCGTCGGTGGCCTCCTCGTCCTGCCACCCGGTGGCCGCGCGCCGCCCGCCGGACAGGTCGTCCGTGGCGTCGTCGTCGGTCTGCCACCCGGTGGGCGCGCGTCGCGCACCCGACAGGTCGTCGGTCGCCTCGTCGTCCGCGTTCCAGCCGCCCGAACGGGCGGCGTGCGTACGCGGCTGCTCCGCGGGCACCGACCAGGCGGCGGCCGTGTGCGACGGGTTGGGTCCGCTGGCCGAGTGCGAGGGCCCCCAGCCCTCGCTGCCCCGGGCTCCGTGGCTGGCCAGGTATCCCGCGGCCCCGCCCAGAGCGGCACCGGCGGCTCCCGCCGCCCCCGCCCCGCCGACACCGCGCCCGCGACCGTCGGAACCCGACGACGCACCGGCCCCGCCGCTGGCGGCCGGGCCGTGGCCGGCCGCCGGGCCGACGACGGTGTGGTTGCCGGTCAGCCCCGTCGGGCCCGCACCGGGGTCCTCGGTCCACGGCAGGTCGAGGTTGAGCCGGCCCGTCTCGGCGACGAGTTCGGCGGCGGTCGGGCGCTGGCGCATGCTCCGCGAGACCGCGCGGGTGACCAGCGGACGGAGTGCCTCGTGCATCCCCTCCATGTCGATCTCGCCGTTGAGGATGCGGAAGAAGATCACCTCGAAGGAGCCCGAGCCGTAGGGCGGGCGTCCGGTGGAGGCGAAGGCGACCGTGCCGCCCCAGGCGTGGATGTCCGTGGCCGGACCCAGGTCCGTGCCTTCGATGACCTCGGGCGACAGGTAGCTGGGCGTACCGACGAACGTGCCGGTCTGGGTCAGCTTGGCGCCGTCGACGGCGTGCGCGATGCCGAAGTCGATGACGATCGGCTCACCGTTGGAGATGATGACGTTGCCGGGCTTGAGGTCGCGGTGGATCACGTCCACCGCGTGGATGTCCTTGATCGCCCGGGCCAGTCCGGTGATGAAGCGGGTCAGAGCGCGGCCTCGCAGGGGACCGTGGTCGGTGACGGTCGCGTCCAGCGTGGGGCCGGGGATGTACTCGGTGACCACCCAGGGCAGCTCGGCCTGCGTGTCCGCGTCGATGACCTCGGCCACGTTGGGGCTCTGCACGCTGCGCATGGTCTCGACCTCGCGCGCGAGGCGGGCCCGCGCGATGTGGTCGCCGGCGACCTCGGGCTTGAGGACCTTCAGCGCCACGAACTGCTCGGTCCGGGGGTCCTCGGCCTGGTACACCACGCCCATGCCGCCCTGGCCGATGCGGCGGCGGATCACGTAGTGGCCGATGCGCTCCGGCAGCTCCTCGCCCGTGGGGAAACCTGCCGACATTGCCATCGAGAACTCATCCCCTCAAAAGACCGCATACCGCCACGTCCAGCTTATCGGCCGGGGGGATGGGTCAACCTTGGCTTGTGCGGCCCGTCCAGGGCCGTGGTGGTCTTCCGGGCCCACCGGGAGGTGGGGGCTCCGGCGACCGCTCCGTCCTCGGACGGCCACCACGAGTATGACGGAAAATCCGCCCCTGCGGTTCCCGTGCGGGGTGGTGCCCCCGGCCGGAACCGGCCGTCGGGCCGACCGCGGGCGGCGCCCGGATCGTCCCGACGGTCTCGATCATGCCAAAAACAGCGGAATCCGACGAGTGGGCGGGTGTGGGGAGGGTCGCACCGTGCCACCGCACGGCCCGACCCCCGGTCCCGCACGGCCGGTCAGCGCCCCTGGAAGGTCGCCTTGCCCGGCCCCTGCTCGATGAAGCTGCGCATCCCGGTCTTCTGGTCCTCCGTGGCGAACAGCCCGGAGAACTGCAGCCGCTCGATCTCCAGGCCGGTGTCCAGGTCGGTCTCCAGCCCGCGGTCCACGGCCTCCTTGGCGGCGGCCAGGGCCACCGCGGGGCCGTCCGTGTACCGGGCGGCCATCGCCATCCCCGCGGAGTAGACCTCCGCGTCGGGGACGACCTCGTCCACCAGGCCGATCCGCAGCGCCTCCTCGGCGCGCACGTGCCGGCCGCTGAAGATCATCTCCTTGGCCCGCGCCGGCCCCACCAGGCGCGGCAGGCGCTGGGTACCGCCCGCGCCGGGGATGACGCCCAGCTGGATCTCCGGCTGGCCGAGCCGGGCCTTCTCGCCCGCCACGCGGAAGTCCGCGCACAGGGCCAGCTCGCAGCCGCCGCCCAGCGCGTACCCGCTGATCGCCGCCACGACGGGCTTGGGGATCCGGGCCACGGAGGTCAGGGCGTTCTGCAGCGCCCGGGAGTACTCCAGCATCTGCGCGTGGGTCAGCTCCGCCATCTCCTTGATGTCGGCACCGGCCACGAACGCGCGCTCGCCGCCGTAGAGCAGCACGGCGCGCACGGAGGCGTCGGCCGCCACCCGGGTCGCGGCGACCGCGATCTCTCCCGTCACCTGGCCGTTCAGCGCGTTCAGGGCCTTGGGCCGGTCGATGCGCACGACGGCCACGGCCGGGTGGTCCGGATCGGTCTCCACCCGCACGAACTCGCCCACGAGCTCCACCTCTTCACCTTCGACGACTGTGTCCCTGGCTGTCCTACCACCCGGGTCACGAGAACAGCAGCACCAGGGTGCCCAGCCGCGCGGAGCAGGCGTAGGCCGCCGCCAGCAGGAGCACCGACCCGGCGATCAGCAGCGTGTCGGCCGCCCGCCAGCGGCTGCGGCGCGCGTGCGAGCGCGGCCCGGTGCCGAAGGCCCGGGCGTCCATGGCCGTGGCCAGCAGGGTCCCGGTCCGGATGGAGCGCACCAGCAGCGCGAACAGCCGCCCGAAGAACAGCCGCACCACCGCCACCGGGTTCGCTCCGGCCTCCAGACCGCGCGCCCGCCTGGCCAGGGTGATGGTCCGCCACTGGTGGGCGAGCAGCGGGATGAGGCGCAGGGCCGCCAGCACCCCCATGGCCGGGCGCTCCGGCAGCCGGAGCCGCTGCACGAGGCCGTCGGACGTCTCCGTGGGGTCACTGCTGACCGCCGCGAGCAGCCCGGGCAGGGCGATCGCGAGCAGCCGGACCGCCGCGCCCACCGCTCCGGAGAGGCCCTCCTCGCCGTAGAGGTAGTTGACCGCTCCGCTGGACAGGCCCATGAGGACGAAGGGGCCGCCCAGGACGAGCAGCGTGCGCCGGTCGATCCCGCTGAACGGGACCACCAGCACGACGGCGGCCAGCACCACGCCACCGGTCACCGCGTCCACGGCCGGGACGAGTCCCAGGGCCAGCACCAGCGCGGCGAGCAGTTTGGCGGCCGGGTTCAGCCCGGTCAGCCAGGCGCGGGCACCGGTGTGCCCGGGGCCGCCCAGGGCGGGCGCGCCCGCCTCGCCCCGCACGTCCGGCGGTGCGGCCTCCTCGTCCGGTACGTCCCGCGCGACGGGCACGGCCCCGGTGTCCGACGCGGCGTCCGAGCCCGGTGTGCCCCCCGCGCGCGACGAGGCTTCTGGGCCCCACGACCCTTCTGGGCCCGACGCGGTTCCGGATCCCGGATCGCGCCCTGGGGCCGAGGAAATCCCTGTGTCGGGCGCGGCCCCGGTGTCCGAAGCGGCGTCCGAGCCCGGTGTGCCCCCCGCGTCCGGCCGGATCGCCCTTCCCCTCATCGGTCCTCCTCCGCCGCGGTGGCCGCGGCCGGCTCCGGGTCCGCCACGGCCCGGCCGTCGGCCACCCGCACGCGCGTGTCCGCGAACCGGCGCAGCAGCAGTTCGTCGTGGGTCGCCATCACCACGGCACGGCCCTGGGCGCGCAGGGCGCCCAGCAGCTCGACGAGTTCGGTCCACGTCCGGGTGTCCTGCCCGAAGGTGGGCTCGTCCAGCACCAGGACGTCCGGCGCCCGGCTCGGGCCCGAGCTGAGCGCCGTGGCCACCGACAGCCGCCGCTTCTCCCCGCCCGAGAGGGTGTAGGGATGCACGTCGGCCAGCGCGGTCAGCCGCAGCCGCTCCAGCAGCTCGTCCACCCACGCCGCGGTCTCGGCCTCACCCGCCCCGGCCCGCCGCGGGGCGAACCTCAGCTCGTCGCGCACGGTGGTGGTGACGAACTGGTCCTCCGCGTGCTGGAACACGGTCCCCACGTGCCGGGCGAGCCGCCGGGCGGGCCAGCGCCGCAGCGGGCGCCGGTCCGCCTCCGCCAGCGGCCCGCGCGGCAGCACGGACCCGCGGTGCGGCTTGGCCAGTCCGGCCAACAGGGTCAGCAGGGTGGACTTGCCCGCCCCGTTGGGGCCGGTGAGCGCGGTCGCCGTCCCGGCCCTCACCTCCAGGTCGACGCCGGAGAACACCGTGCGCGGGGGCCCGGAGCCGACGCCCAGCTCCGGGGGCGTGCGCGCGGCGGCCCCGACCGCGGCCAGCACGCCCGCGCCGCCCGGTGCCGGGTCCAGCCGGGGCTCCGGTTCGGCGCCGGGCACCCACACGCCCTGCTCGGCCAGTGACCGGCCGTGCTCGGCGAACACCGCGTCCGGCGCGCCGTCGGCGACGACGCCGCCGCCCGGTTCCACCACCACGACCCGGTCGACGAGGCCGACGACCTCGGCGACCCGGTGCTCGACCAGCACCAGGGTGGCCTCGGTCGCGGCGAGGACGCGGGCCAGGACCGCCCGTACCAGGGCGGCGCCCGCCGGGTCGAGGTTGGCGGTCGGCTCGTCCAGGAGCAGCAGGCGGGGCCGCATCGCCAGCGCGCCGGCGATGACCAGGCGCTGCTTCTCGCCCCCGGACAGGGCGCCGGTGGAGTGGCGCGGCCCGTACGGGAAGCCGACGTCGGCCATCGCCCGCTCCACCCGCGGCCAGATCAGCGCCGGGTCCACCCCGAGGTTCTCCGGCCCGAAGGCGACGTCGTCGCCCGCCCGGGCCATCACCAGCTGGGTCTCGGGGTCCTGGCTGACGAGGGCGGCTCCGCCCCGGCGGCGGTCGGCGGGGCCGCCGTCCACGCGCAGGACGCCCTCCTGGTCGCCGCTGATGGCGCTGTCGGCGCCGGTCAGCCCGGCCAGCGAGTGCAGCAGGGTGGACTTGCCCGCGCCGGAGGCGCCGAGCAGGAGCACCCGCTCCCCCGGTTCGATGACCAGGTCCACGCCCCGCAGGGCGTACGACTCCCGGCCGGAGTGCCGCCAGCCCCATCCGGCGAGCTCGACGCGCGCGCCCTGGGCCCGCTCCACGCTCAGTCCCTGGCCGACGGGAAGGGAGCCAGCGCGCCCGACTTGGCCAGGGCCGTGGTGAGCAGGCGGGCGCCGACGCCCGCGATGACGGCGGCGCTGAGGATGACGATCAGGCCGTAGGCGAGCTTCAGGTCGAGCGACCAGGTGACGTTGTAGGTGAGGTTGTCGCGGATCGCGGGCGAGATCCCGGCGACGGCGGCGGCCAGGACGGCCACGCCCATGCCCCAGCGCCGGTAGCCGAAGGCGAGGAAGACCAGCTCGGGCAGGATCCCCTGCAGTGTGCCGTCGAGGATCACCATGACGCCCCACTGGGTGCCCAGCACCGCGGAGACGGACGCGGCGGCGATCGCGGTGAGCAGGGCGGCGCCGGGCTTGCGGATGATCAGGCCGCCCAGCACGCCGGAGATCAGCCACATGCCGTAGATGACCGCCTGTCCCGGGGGGAAGGCGACGAACAGCGGCGCGGTGATCGTCCAGAGGATGTTCCAGGCCCAGAAGACCACGCCGATGGCGACGCCGATGACGGCGGCCACGACGATGTCGACCGTGCGCCAGCTGCGGAGCCGGAGCAGGACGTCCTGCCAGAAGCCCGGGGTCTCGGTCTCGGTGCTCATGTCGGGGTGTCCCTTCGTTGGGGGGACGAGGGGCCCTTCCGGGGCACGCGGCGTCCGCCGCGCGCACCCTGGCCAAGAGCGCCACCGCGAACGTGCCGTCGGTGGCGGTTCTTACGACTTCCTTCGCTGGCATGACCCAGATCAGGTGTGTAAGGGTCTGCGGCCCTGTGCCGCACTCTCAGCGCTCGCGCGCTCCCCTGTCGGTTGGTCCCAGTATGGGGCATGAACGGCCGGATCGCCGCATGTCACCCCCGATTCGTGCCGCGGGACCCCTCAGGTGCCCTCCGTACCGCCGTCGCCGTCACCGTCGGCCCGGGGCTCGGGCCGGTCCGCGTCGGGGTCGCCGAAGTCCGACGGTGACTTGGGGAAGGACTTCTCGGGCAGGCCGGCCGTCGCCTCCCGCATGGTCTCCTGCCAGATGGGTCCGGGCAGGGTCCCGCCGTAGACGATCCCGTAGTAGCGGTCGCCGATCCGCACGCCCTGGAGCGGGTTCTGCTCGCCGCCCCGCAGGTCGCCGACGGCCACCGCCGCGGCCAGGTTGGGCGTGTACCCGGCGAACCACGCGTAGGCGGCGCTGTCGGTGGTACCGGTCTTGCCCGCCGCCGGGCGGCCGATGTCCAGACCGTTGGCGGTACCTCCCTTGAAGGTCTGCTGGAGCAGGTGGCTGACGCCGTCTGCGACCTTCCGGTCCACGGCGTCCTCCTCGCAGGTGTTGCCGACCACGATCCGTCCGGCGTCCGGATCCACGGGGTTCTCCGAGACGACCTCCACGGGGCGGGGCTCGCAGCGGGTGCCGTGGGCCGCGAAGGTGGCGTAGGCGTTGGCCACGGTGAGCGGGGAGACCTCCTGGTCGCCCAGGGTGAAGGAGCTCCACACGCCCAGGGGCTCACCGTCGGCGCGCGCGATCCCGGCGCTCTCGGCCATCCGCGAGGTCTCGCACAGGCCCACGCGCTTCTGCAGCTGGGCGAAGTAGGTGTTCACCGACCCCTTGGTCCCGCTGATCATGTTGTGCCGGCCCGCGCTGCTCTCCCCGGCGTTGCGGACGTCCCAGCCCGACATCCGGCCGCCGTCGCAGTTGCGCAGCCCGTCGACGGTCATGGTCTTGGGCGCGGAGAAGCTCGTGCCGTAGCCGAGCCCGGCGTCCAGCGCCGCCGCCAGGGTGAACGCCTTGAACGTCGAACCCGCCTGGTAGCCGTGCGAGCCCCCGTCCTCGTGGTCCACCGCGAGGTTGATGGAGGTCGTGTCGGAGTCCTCCTCGTCGAAGCCGTAGCGCAGGTTCTGCGCCAGCGCCCGGACCTTGCCGTTGCCCGGCTCCACGACCGCCTCGGCGGCGAACTTCGGCGCGGCGTCGGGCGGGACGTGCCGGTCCACGGCCTCCTGGGCGGCCGTCTGCGCGTCGCGGTCCAGGGTCGTGCGCACGGTGAACCCGCCCTGTTCCAGGGTGCGGTTCCGCTGCTCCTCGGTCTCGCCGAGGATGTCGGAGTTCTCCAGCCAGCGCATGACGTAGTCGCAGAAGAACGGGTAGTCGCTGCTGTAGCAGCTGCCCCCGCGCTCGGTGGGCTCCAGGTCCAGCCCGGTGCCCTTGTACTCCTCGGCCTCCTCTGCGGTGAGGTCACCGGTGTCGGCCATCCGGTCGAGCACCGTGTTGCGGCGCTCGATCGCGGCGTCGGGGTTGGCCAGCGGGTCGTAGTAGGAGGGTCCGCGCACGAGGCCGACCAGCAGCGCGGCCTGGGCCGGGCCGAGGTCGGCGGCGGGGACGGAGAAGTAGCGCCGGGCGGCGATCTCGATGCCGTGCGCCCCCGAACCGAAGTACGAGAGGTTGAGGTAGCCCTCCATGATCTCGTCCTTGGTCATGCGCTCCTCGATGCCCATGGTGTGGCGCAGCTCGACGAGTTTGCGCCCGACCGTGCGCTCGTTGGCGCGGGCCAGTTCCTCCTCGGTGTCGGCGTTCTCGATCAGGAGGTTCTTCACGTACTGCTGGGTGATGGTGGACCCGCCCTGGAGGTCGCCCTGGGCGGTGCGCACGAGCGCGCGCAGGACGCCGCGCAGGTCCAGGCCGTTGTGCTCGTAGAAGCGCTCGTCCTCGATCGCCATGAGCGCCGCCGGGACCCACGGGCTGATCTCGTCCAGGCCGACCAGGTCGCGCTCGCGTTCGGCGACCTCGGCGATCGGCCGGCCGTCGGCGTCGGTGAGCAGGATCCGCTCCGACAGGGGCGGGGGCTCCAGGTCGGCGGGCAGGGCCATGAACGCCGACGCCACGTCCCGTCCGACCAGGCCGGCCGCGCCCACCCACGGTAGGACGAGTGAGGCGCACAGCACTCCGGCCAGCGCCGCGACCCCCGTCAGCCGCAGGAGCGCGGCCGCCCGGGTCTCCTCGCGTGCTCCGTCACCACTGGACTCGGTCACGTCTCCCCCTCGGCGCCGTGCCTGCCGGTTCCGCGTGAGGCGGAACGCACTGCCCCGACCACCCTCCCCGGCGGGCCGCAAAGGGAGTCCTGCTCGTTCCCGCGTGTTGTCGAAAAGCTTCACAAATCAACGGCAAAGCGCACAGATCGTGCATCCGCTGACAGTCCGCACGAAACAGACTCTTCAATAACTCGACATCAAGAGGAATCGACGCGGACGACACCCCCGTGTACGCGTCGGCGCCGAAACCAGGGTCATCGACCGCACCCCGAGTCTGATCGATCGTTCGAGCCCCGGCGGCCCGTCCGGAATGACGCGCGACCCTCGACGTCGGCATTTGGTCATCCCTACCCAGCCGCACGCTCCTCGCAACCCGGTGGTTGAGTTTTCCGACTTTTCGCGAGAAGGAATACAAAAACAACCACAGAGACACCTGAATCTGGTGCAGCCCTATGCCCGATTTGAGAGGTTTACATGGCAGAAACCCGTCAAATACCAGCTCCGAGCCTTGGCGACCAGTGTGATGAGGATCACATTAATTATTCGGCCCCGACGCTCCGCCAAACCCCATGAGAGGGCAGACGATAGAGAGCGGAGGGCGCCGAAGCCGCAATCCGGACAGGTGTTGTTCCGGACCCTTCGTTAACTCCGGCTTGCCTTCGATGAAATTCTTGTTATTCGCCTTCCGAATACCGGCATGCCAGCCGAACCAGCCATAACGCCCAAAACATGACAGTTGCGGTGTAATCAGTGATCGGACGCCTTCCCATACTCGGGATCTCTCCAGACAACGACCTAGGACCGGTGAAAGCGGTCCCCGGTGAACGCTTCACCGTGGGAGCGACGGTGATCCGCGAGGGACACGACTCCCTCGCCGCCGGCGTGGTCCTCTACTCACCACAGGGCAAGCGCCGGGAACTCGTTCCCATGCGCGAGGCCGCTCCCGGAACGGACCGCTTCGAGGCCGAGATCAGCCTCCCCTCCGAGGGCACGTGGTCCTTCGCCGTGGAGTCCTGGACCGACCCCTTCACGACCTGGCGGCGGACCGCCCGGATCAAGCTGCCGCTGGGCCAGGACACGGACCTCGTCCTGGAGGAGGGCGCCCGCCTGCTGGCCCGCGCCGGCCGCCGCGTGCCCCGCAGGCCCGCCCTGGCCAGGGCGGCGGCCGTCCTTCGCGATGACTCCCTGGCCCCGGTGGACCGCCTGGCGGCCGCCCTGACCGACGAGGTCCTGGCCGAGATGGAGCGCGCTCCCGTGCGAGAGCTCGTCACCAGGTCCAAGCGGCGCAGCGTCGTCGTGCACCGCGAGCGCGCCCTGTTCGGCTCCTGGTACGAGTTCTTCCCGCGCTCGGAGGGCGCCCAGGTGGACACCGCACCGGGCCAGGAGCGCTCGGGCACCTTCCGGACCGCCGCCAAGCGCCTGCCGGCCATCGCCGACATGGGCTTCGACGTCGTCTACCTGCCGCCGATCCACCCGGTGGGCACCACCCACCGCAAGGGCCGCAACAACGCCCTGAAGGCCGGGCCGGGCGAGCCCGGATCGGTGTGGGCGATCGGTTCGGCCGACGGCGGCCACGACGCCGTCCACCCGGACCTGGGCACCCTGGACGACTTCGACGCCTTCGTCTCCGAGGCGGCCGAACACGGCCTGGAGGTGGCGCTCGACCTGGCCCTGCAGTGCTCGCCCGACCACCCGTGGGTCACCGAGCACCCCGAGTGGTTCGCGCACCGCGTGGACGGCTCCATCGCCTACGCCGAGAACCCGCCGAAGAAGTACCAGGACATCTACCCGCTCAGCTTCGACACCGACTTCGACGGCCTGTACGCCGAGGTCCTGCGGGTCGTCCGGCACTGGATCGACCACGGAGTGCGCATCTTCCGCGTCGACAACCCGCACACCAAGCCGGTGGCGTTCTGGGAGCGGCTGCTCGCCGACGTGGCCCGCGGCCACCCGGACGTGCTGTTCCTGGCCGAGGCGTTCACCCGCCCGGCGATGATGCGGACGCTGGCCAAGGTCGGCTTCCACCAGTCCTACACCTACTTCACCTGGCGCAACAGCCGGGAGGAGATCGAGGACTACCTCACCGAGCTCTCCCAGGAGACCGCCCACTACCTGCGGCCGAACCTGTTCGCCAACACCCCGGACATCCTGCACGCCTACCTCCAGCACGGCGGCCGTCCCGCCTTCGAGGCGCGCGCGGTCCTGGCCTCGACGCTCTCCCCCACCTGGGGCGTCTACTCCGGGTTCGAGCTGTGCGAGAACGTGCCCGCCGCCCCCGGCAGCGAGGAGTACCTCGACTCGGAGAAGTACCAGTACCGCCCGCGGGACTGGGCCGCCGCCGAGGCCGCCGGACACACCCTGAGCGGGCTCATCGGCCGGCTCAACGCGCTGCGCCGCTCCCACCCCGCCCTGCGCGAGCTGCGCAACCTCCGCTTCCACCACGTGGACCGGCCCGAGCTCGTGTGCTTCTCCAAGTACCGCCCCGGCACCGGCCCCGACGAGCCCGACGACCTCGTCATCGTGGTCGTCAACCTCGACCCGCACCACGCCCGCGAGGCGACCGTGCATCTCGACCTACCGTCCATCGGCCGCGACGGGGAGGAGGAACTCGCAGTGACAGACGAGCTGACCGGTCGCTCCTACACCTGGCGCGCCGCCAACTACGTCCGGCTCGACCCGGCGACCGGACCCGCTCACGTGTTCACCGTCAGCGGCAGATAGCGCCCTGGGCGGGGCCGGCGAGACCGGCCCCGCCCGTGCCCGAAACGCCCGTTGATCCGATGTCGAACATTCTTGGTGGGGAGCAGTAGATGAGCAATGACGAGCCCGGACCCGTTCACCACGGTCCGCTCGCCCCAGCCACCGGGGCCGCCACCGGCCCGCTCATGTCATCCGGCGGTACCAGCGATCCCTACTGGTACAAGCACGCCGTCTTCTACGAGGTCCTGGCCCGGGGCTTCTTCGACTCCAACGGCGACGGCACCGGCGACCTCGCCGGGCTGGTGCAGAAACTGGACTACCTCCAGTGGCTCGGCATCGACTGCGTCTGGCTGCTGCCGATGTACGAGTCCCCGCTGCGCGACGGCGGCTACGACATCTCGGACTACTTCAAGATCCTGCCGGAGTTCGGCCGCACGGCCGACTTCGTGGAGCTCCTCGACGAGGCGCACCGGCGCGGGATCCGGGTGATCACCGACCTGGTCATGAACCACACCAGCGACCAGCACCCGTGGTTCAAGGCCTCCCGGGAGGACCCGGAGGGCCCCTACGGCGACTTCTACGTGTGGTCGGACACCGACGACCGCTACGACGAGGCGCGCATCATCTTCGTCGACACCGAGACGTCGAACTGGACCTACGACGACGTGCGCGGCCAGTACTACTGGCACCGGTTCTTCTCCCACCAGCCGGACCTCAACTTCGAGAACCCGGCGGTCCAGGAGGCCATCCTGGAGGTCCTGCGCTACTGGCTCGACCTGGGCATCGACGGCTTCCGCCTGGACGCCGTGCCCTATCTGTACGAGCGCGAGGGCACCAACTGCGAGAACCTCAAGGAGACGCACGAGTTCCTCAAGCGGGTGCGGGCCGAGGTCGACCGCCTCTACCCCGACCGGGTGCTGCTGAGCGAGGCCAACCAGTGGCCCTCGGACGTCGTCGACTACTTCGGCGACTACGAGACCGGCGGCGACGAGTGCCACATGAACTTCCACTTCCCGCTGATGCCGCGGATGTTCATGGCGGTCCGCCAGGAGCAGCGCTTCCCGATCTCGGAGATCCTGGCCCAGACGCCGCCGATCCCCCGCAACTGCCAGTGGGCGATCTTCCTGCGCAACCACGACGAGCTGACCCTGGAGATGGTCACCGACGAGGAGCGGGACTACATGTACGCGGAGTACGCCAAGGAACCCCGCATGCGCGCCAACGTGGGGATCCGCCGGCGGCTGGCACCCCTGCTCGACAACGACCGCAACCAGATCGAGCTGTTCACCGCCCTGCTGCTGTCCCTGCCCGGCTCGCCCGTCCTCTACTACGGCGACGAGATCGGCATGGGCGACAACATCTGGCTGGGCGACCGCGACGCCGTGCGCACGCCGATGCAGTGGAGCGCGGACCGCAACGCCGGGTTCTCGCGCGGCGACCCCGCCCGGCTGTACCTGCCGCTGATCATGGACCCCGTCTACGGCTACCAGGCGCTCAACGTCGAGTCCCAGCGCGACAACCCGGGCTCGCTGCTGCACTGGACGCGCCGGATGATCCAGATCCGCAAGCGCCACCCCGTCTTCGGCACGGGCGAGTTCGCCGAGCTGGAGGCCACGAACCCGAGCGTGCTGGCCTTCATCCGCGCCCACGGCGACGACCGGATGCTGTGCGTGAACAACCTGTCGAGGTTCCCGCAGCCCGTGGAGCTGGACCTGTCCGGCTACGCGGGGGTCGCCCCGGTGGAGTGCGTGGGCGGCGTGCGCTTCCCGGAGATCGGTGAACTGCCCTACCTGCTCACCCTGCCCGGGCACGGCTTCTACTGGTTCCAGCTGCCCGCGGCCACCGGGGCCGCGCCGACCGCGCGCGACGAGGACGGCCTGCCGACCTACGGCCTGCCCGCCGCCGGGGTGAGCCCGCGCCCGGTCTTCGAGGGCCTGTCCGGCCACCCGTCCGGTCCGCCGGCCCGCGACTCGCACCACCGCACACCCACCATGGCGTCCAGCACCCCGAACGGTGACGCGGCCGACCCGCGCGACGGCGCGACCGGGCCCGCCCAGCGTCCCGCCGTCTCCGCTCCGAGCCTCGCGGGGCAGGCGACGGCACACACCGGACGGGATGGTGGCGGGAAGGGAAACAGGCCGTACTGACATGTCGCAACTCGAAGAGCTCCTCGCCGCCTGGCTGCCCCGACAGCGGTGGTTCTCCGGCAAGGGAATCCCCATCCAACAGATCCGGATCGAGAGTCAGCACCGGCTGGTGTCCTCCGGTGCCGGCGGGCCCGATCTGTACCTGCTCGTCGTGCAGGCGGGCCAGCGCGGCCGCAGTTCCCGCTACCAGGTTCTGCTGGGCGCGCGCCCGCCGCGGTCACTTCCTCCGGAACTGGCCGGCGCCGCGATCGGCGTGTGCACGGTGGCGGGCGGACGGCCCCGGGTCGTCTACGACGCCACCCACGACACCGAGCTGACCGGCATGCTCCTGGAGTGCTTCGTCTCCGGGCGTCCGGACGACGACAACGGGCCGGTGCGCTTCCGCACCCTGCCCGGAACGCGGGTGCGCACCGGCGCGCGCGGTCGGCTGCTGACCGGGGAGCAGTCCAACTCCTCCCTGGTCTTCGGCGACGACTACGTCCTCAAGGCGTTCCGCAGACTCTGGCCCGGCCACAACCCTGACCTGGAGCTCAACGTCGCGCTGGCGGGGTCGCCGTACGTGGCTCGCCCCTGCGGCTGGATCGAGGCCGACCTGCCGGGGCACCCGGCTCCGGCCACCCTGGCCCTGCTCCAGGAGTACGTGCCCGGCGCCACCGACGGCTGGGTGCTGGCGACCGCGAACGTGCGGCGCCTACTGGAGGGCGGCGGCGCCCAGCGCGAGTCGGCCTTCCCGCCCGTCTCCCACCATCGCCCCGGGGCGCTACGCGAGGGGATGGGGCATCCACCCTCGACCGAGAGCCTTCGGCTCCAGTCCTTCGCGGAGGAGGCCGAACGCCTGGGCCGCACCACGGCCGAGGTGCACCGCTCCCTGGCGCAGGCCCTGCCCACGGACGTGCTCTCCCCGGCCGCCGCCGCCGAGCTCGCCGACGCGATGGTCGAACGCCTGGCGATGGCCAGCGCGGAGGTCCCCGAGCTCGCCGAGCACGCGCCGCGGGTGCTGGAGGCCTACGCCGACTTCTCCGAGGTGGACGAGCCGCTGCCGATCCAGCGCGTGCACGGCGACTACCACCTGGGACAGGTCATCCGCACCGACTCCACGTGGGTACTGCTGGACTTCGAGGGCGAGCCGACCGTGCCCGTCCGCGACCGGCAGCGGCTCTCCAGCCCGCTGCGGGACGTGGCCGGGATGCTGCGCTCCTTCGACTACGCCGCCGGGTTCCTGCTCGTGGGCCAGCCCGCGGACCCCGAACTGGAGTGGTCGGCCCGGGCGTGGGCGCGGACCAACCGGGAGGCGTTCTGCGCCGGGTACGCCGACGGCGGCGGTCCCGACCCGGACAAGCACCTGACGGTGCTGCGCGCCTTCGAGTTCGACAAGGCCGTGTACGAGGTGCTCTACGAGGCCCACAACCGGCCGGACTGGCTCCGGGTGCCGCTGGAGTCCATCGCCACGGCCGCCGCCGCCCGGCCGGTGCCCGGCTGACCGATGACCGGGAGGACCGCCACGCGGGTGGCGGTCCGTCCCGCACCGCCGTCCCCGCGGACGCCGGCCCCGGCCGCCGTCCGCTCCCGCGCAACCCCGCACCGACACGATCCCGACGGAGCCGATGTGACCTCGCCCCGCAGCCAATCCCGACCGCGCCCGCGTCGACGCACCGCGCCCGACCCCGCGCTCCTGGCCGAACTCGACCGCGTGGTGGACGGACACCACCACGACCCGCACTCCGTGCTGGGCCTGCACGGCCCGACCGGCCGGAACCTGCGGGTCCTGCGCCCGGGCGCCGTGGAGGTGGCCGCCGTGCTGCCCGACGGTGACCGCGCCGAACTCACCCACCTGCACCGCGGCGTGTTCTCCGGGAACGTGCCGCGCGGGACCCGCGACTACCGGGTCGCGGCCCGCTACGAGCCCGGCGGCCCCGAACACGTCACCGCAGACGCCTACCGCTTCGCCCCCACCCTGGGCGAACTCGACCTGCACCTGATCGGCGAGGGCCGGCACGAGGAGCTGTGGCGCGCCCTGGGCGCCAACACCGCCGAGCTGGAGACCCCGATGGGCGAGGTGCCCGGGACGGGCTTCGCGGTGTGGGCGCCCGACGCCCGCGGCGTGCGGCTGATCGGCGACTTCAACTACTGGAGCGGTGTCGCGCACCCCATGCGCAGCCTCGGTTCCAGCGGGGTCTGGGAGCTGTTCCTGCCCGGCGTGGGCGAGGGCGACCTCTACAAGTTCCAGGTGCTGGGGGCCGACGGCCAGTGGCGGGACAAGGCCGACCCCATGGCGCGGCGCACGCAGGTCCCGCCGGCGACCGCGTCCGTGGTCACCTCCTCCGAGCACGTGTGGACCGACCAGGAGTGGATGGCCGAGCGCAAGGGCGTGGAGCCGCACCGGGCCCCGATGAGCGTCTACGAGGTGCACCTCGGGTCGTGGCGGCCGGGTCTGGGCTACACCGAGCTCGCCGAGCAGCTGGTCGAGTACGTGACCGACATGGGGTTCACGCACGTGGAGCTCCTGCCGGTGGCCGGGCACCCCTTCGACGGGTCCTGGGGCTACCAGGTCACCTCCTACTACGCGCCCACCCCGCGGTTCGGCTCGCCGGACGAGTTCCGCCACCTGGTGGACTCGCTGCACAGGGCGGGCGTCGGCGTGTTCCTGGACTGGGTCCCCGCGCACTTCCCCAAGGACGAGTGGGCGCTGGCCCGCTTCGACGGGTCGGCGCTGTACGAGCACCCGGACCCTCGGCGCGGTGAGCACCCGGACTGGGGGACGCTCATCTTCAACTACGGGCGCACGGAGGTCCGCAACTTCCTGGTCGCCAACGCCCTGTACTGGCTGGAGGAGTTCCACATCGACGGGCTGCGCGTGGACGCGGTGGCCTCGATGATCTACCTGGACTACTCGCGTGACTCCGACCAGTGGGAGCCCAACGTCTTCGGCGGGCGGGAGAACCTGGAGGCGATCGACTTCCTCAAGGAGCTCAACACGACCGTCTACCGGCGCAACCCGCACGTGGCGATGATCGCGGAGGAGTCCACCGCCTACACGGGCGTGACGCGGCCGGTCGACATGGGCGGGCTGGGCTTCGGCCTGAAGTGGAACATGGGGTGGATGCACGACTCCCTGGAGTACGTGAAGAAGGAGCCGGTCCACCGCAAGTACCACCACAACGACATCACGTTCTCGATGGTCTACGCCTACAGCGAGAACTACGTGCTGCCGCTGTCGCACGACGAGGTCGTGCACGGCAAGCAGTCGCTGTTCAACAAGCCGCCCGGCGACGAGTGGCAGCGCTCGGCGACGCTGCGGGCCCTGCTCGCGTTCATGTGGTCGCACCCGGGCAAGCAGCTGCTGTTCATGGGCGGGGAGATCGCCCAGGGCGACGAGTGGTCGCACGACCAGGGCGTGCCGTGGTGGCTGGTGCAGTTCGAGCACCACGCGGGCGTCCAGCGTCTGGTCAGAGCGCTCAACGCCGCCTACCGGCCGCGCCCGGCCCTGTGGTCCCTCGACACCGACCCGGCGGGGTTCCGCTGGCTGGACGGGGGCGACCACGAGGGCAACACGCTCACCTACCTGCGGCACGGCGAGGACGGCTCGGTGCTGGCCTGCGGCGTGAACTTCTCTCCGGTCCCGCGCCCCGAGCGCCGCGTGGGCCTGCCCGCCGGGGGCCGGTGGGAGTCGGTGCTCAACACCGACGACCCGCGTTTCGGCGGTTCGGGCTTCCCAGCGCCGGTCCGCGTCGAGGCGGAGGAGGTGCCCTGGGACGGCCAGCCCTTCTCGGCGGAGATCGCCCTGCCGCCGCTGGGCGCGGTGTGGTTCGAGCCCGAGCGCTAGAGAGTCACGGTAGCGTAACGCCGAGTTGAAGGAGACCGTTGCCTGGGCGGGGAGCAGACCCGCCCAGGTGAACGGAGTCTCCATGGTTGTCCAGGCTTCCTTCTCCCTCCCTTTCACCGTGTGTATCTCGGGCACGTAGCGAGTGCGCCTCCCGGTCGCGACCGGAGAGCCGCCCGGCGCCCCGGGCGCCGGCCCCAAGCGAACGGGCAGCAACGGCACCGCACGGACGGAGGAGATTGCCTTGAGCTCGGTCACCAGCGAAGGAAGGTCGACGAGGAAGGCCGGCCACCGCCGACCGCACAGCCACGACCCGATCGAGGGCGAGGCCGCCGCGAACGCGGCCCTGGCCGAGATCGGGGCACTGCCCGAGGACGACGCCCGTGCCGCGGAACTGCGGGAGTACGTCGTCATGGTCTACGCGCCCTTCGTCCGACGGGTCGCGCTCAAGTACCGCGGACACGGCGAACCCTACGAGGACGTACGCCAGACCGCCATGGTCGGACTGCTCAAGGCCGTCCACGGCTTCGACCCGGACCGCGGCAGCCCGTTCGTCTCCTATCTGCTGCCCACGGTCCTGGGCGAGATCAAGCGCCACTTCCGCGACCACACCTGGGCGATGCGCGTGCCGCGCCAGCACCAGGAGAACCGCGCACGGCTCCGGACGGCCATCGGGGCGTTCGAGCAGGAGCACGCCCGCGAGCCGACGACCCGGGAGATCGGTGAGCTGCTCGGCATGTGCGAGGGCGAGGCCGCCGAACTCCTCCAGGCCGACCAGGCCTACCGCGCCCTGTCACTGGACGTGCCCCACAGCTGGAGCGGGGACGGTTCGGAGGGCACCAGCCCCGAGGACCGCCTCGGATGCGAGGACCGGGGGCTGGCGCTGGTCGAGGAGCGCGAGTCGCTGCGGCCCGCCCTGGCCCGGCTGCCCGAGCGCGAGCGGCGGCTGCTCACCCTGAGGTTCTTCGGTGACAAGTCGCAGTCGGAGATCGCCGCGGAACTCGGCTACTCCCAGATGCACGTCTCCCGCCTCCTGGCGGCCGTCCTGCAGCAGTTGCGCGAGGACGTGGGCGCGTGCGGGCCGAAGGCGGTGTGAGGCCCCGCCGGGTGCACCCCCGCGGGGTGGGAGCCCGTCGGCCTGGCCGGGTGCGGCCCGCCGTGCCCGCGAACTCGGAATCCGGGTGGAGCCCGCCGAGACCGCGAGCCCGGTGCAGGCCCGCCGGGGCGGAGCGGAGTGCGCCGCTCAGCCCACGTAGCGCCGTGCCCGCGACCTCCGGCGCGGCTCCTCCAGGGCCCGCAGCCCGCGCTCGACCTCCACGGGGACCGGGCGCCGGTCCTCCAGCACCCACGGCAGGCCCGCCGCGGCCTCGGCCAGCGCCGCCACGGTGGCGGTGTCCAGGGGGGCCGCGCGCAGGGTCGCCCAGGTGTGCCGGCACGCTCCGGGCAGGGGGCGGCGCAGCCAGGCCGTCCACAGGGTGTTGCGGATCCCGAGGCGACGGCGGCGGCGGGCGTCGCGCACCTCGGAGGCCGCGTGGTGAACCGTCATCGCGCCGTCCCAGCACATCCACCACCCCGCGGCCGCCAGGTCGAGTGCCAGGAGTTCCTCCTCCCCGCCCAGCCACAGGCGCGGGGAGAACCCGCCGACGTCCTGGAAGGCGCGCACGCGCAGCACACTGGCTCCCGCGAGGATGCCGAGGAGGGCGGGCCCGGGCAGCCAGGAGGGGCCGCGCACCGGTGAGTGCCGCAGCTCCGGGGTGATGGGGTCCTCCTCCCCGCCGGGCTCGACGAGGATGCGGGCGGTCACCGCGCCCAGGCCGGGATGGGCGTCGAAGTGGTCGGCCGCGCGGTCGAGCGCGCCCGGCTCCCACCACGTGTCGTCGTCGCAGAAGGCGACGTAGGGCGTGTCCAGGGCTGCCACGCCTACGTTGCGGCCGACCGCCCCCAGGTTGGCCCGCGCCCGGATGAGCCCCATACCGGGATGGGCGCGGGCGACCGCCTCGGCGGTCCCGTCCCCGGAGGCGTTGTCCACGACGACGACCGGCGGCGACTCCGGAAGGTCCGCGAGCCGGTCCAGGGTCCGCAGGAGTTCGTCGCACCGGTTCCGGGTGATGACCACCACGCCGGTGCGCGCGCTCACCGCGACTCCAGCAGTGCCAGGTCCCGCTCCACGCGGGTGGGCAGCGGGCGGCGCCCGGCCACGGCCCTGGGCATGAGCCGCAGGGCGCCGGTCAGGGCCGCCCGGCTGTCGGGATCGCTGAGGGAGCGGCGCGCCGCCTCGGCCGTGCGGGACAGGGCGACCCCCGGCCGGCGGCGCAGCCAGGCGGCCAGGAGGGCGTTGCGCGCCTCCATCCGCCGCCGCCAGGTGCTCGGCGGGCGCAGCGAGGAGGGGTGGTGGTGGGCGCGCACGCCCGGAAGGTGGCACAGCCCCCATCCCAGGGCGGCCAGGTCCTGAGCGAGCAGGGCCTCCTCACCGCCGAAGAACAGCAGCGGATCGAACCCGCCCGCCTGGACGAAGGCGCTCCGGCGCACCACGGCCGCGCAGGCCAGGAAGCCCAGGACGCGCGGCCCCGGCAGGTCGTCGTCCGCGGGCAGCGGGCTGTGGGCGAGGTCGGCGTTGACCGGGTCGGGGCGTTGCGCCGCCCCGACCAGGACCGACGCGGCGACCAGGCCCAGCCGGGGGTGGGCGTCGAAGGCGTCGGCGGCGGCCTCCAGAGCCCCCTCCTCCCACCAGGAGTCGTCGTCGGAGAACGCGACGTAGGGGGTGCGCGCCCGCGCGACGCCGGTGTTGCGGGCGGCGCACCCGAGGTTGTGGTCGTGCTCCACCAGGACGACGTCGGGGAACTCGGCCCGGACGGCCTCGCCCGTGCCGTCGGTGGAGCCGTTGTCCACGACCACCACCGGCGGCGGGGGCGACAGGCGCCCCAGGTGGGCGAGGGTCCGCCGCAGTTCGTCGCGCCGGTCGCGGGTCGCGACGACCACCGTCACGCGGCTCTCGGTCACGTCCGCTCCCCCTCGGCCCCCACCGCGGCGGCCGACACCTCCGCAGCCCCGTCACCCGAGCACGCGCGCTCCTCCACGAAGTACTCGACGGTCCGCCGGATCCCCTCCTTCAGCCGGATCTCCGGGCGCCAGCCGAGGAGGCTCGTCGCCAGGCTCAGGTCGGGCCTGCGGTGGACGGGGTCGTCCGGGGGTCGCGCCACGAAGTCGATCTGCGAGCGCGACCCGGTGAAGTTGCGCACGTACTCGGCCAGGCCCAGCACCGTGAGCTCCTCGTCGCTGCCGATGTTGACGGGTCCGACGGCGTCGCTGTCGGCCAGGGCCAGCAGCCCGCGCACGGTGTCGTCGACGTAGCAGACCGAGCGGGTCTGGTGCCCGCTCCCCGCCACCGTCAGGGGCTCACCGGCCAGCGCCTGGTTGATGAACGTCGGGATCACGCGCCCGTCGTCCGGGCGCAGCCGCGGCCCGTAGCAGTTGAAGATGCGGGCGATGCCCACGTCGGCGCCCCGGGCGCGGCGGTGCGCCATCGTCAGGGACTCCGCGTAGCGCTTGGACTCGTCGTAGACGCTGCGCAACCCCACGGGATTGACGTTGCCCCAGTAGCTCTCGCGCTGCGGGTACTCCAAGGGGTCGCCGTACACCTCGCTCGTCGAGGCCAGGACCAGCCGCGCGCCGCTGCGTTCGGCCAGGGCCAGGGCGTGCCGGGTGCCGAGGCTGCCCGCCTCCAGTGTCTCCACGGGAAGGCGGAGGTAGTCCGCGGGCGAGGCCGCCGAGGCCAGGTGGAAGACCACGTCCAATCGTTCGGAAACGTCCAGCGGCTCGACGAGGTCGGCCTCCGTGAGCGTGAACCCGGGGTCGTCGAGCAGATGGCGCACGTTCTCCCGTCTGCCGGTGGAGAAGTTGTCCACGCACAGCACGCGGGCGCCCTCCTCCAGCAGCCGTTCGCACAGGTGCGAACCGATGAATCCCGCGCCGCCCGTGACCAGGGCGGTCCTCGTGTACCGGTCACTCATCCTCACTCGCCTCCTACGGCGTTCGTTCGGTCAGGGCCAGGAGGTCTCCTGGGACGGGCACACGACCAGCTCGCGCACCTCGCACCCGGCCGGCTGGGCCAGGGCGAAGACGACGGTCCTCGCCACGTCCTCGGGCGCGTTGAGCTTGGCGTCGGGGCCCGGCTTGTACTGTTCGGGGCGGTCGTCGAAGAAGTGGGTGCTCATGCCGCCGGGGACCAGCAGCGTCACCTGGACCTGCCCGGCGAGTTCGGCGGCCAGGGCCCGGGTGAAGCCGACGACCCCGAACTTGGAAGCGCAGTAGGCGGTCGCGTCGCTCAGCGCCCG
The DNA here is from genome assembly GCF_001279585.1 of Nocardiopsis sp. NRRL B-16309. GTDB lineage: Bacteria > Actinomycetota > Actinomycetes > Streptosporangiales > Streptosporangiaceae > Nocardiopsis. The sequence continues at coordinate 22,436 of NZ_LGEC01000058.1, forward strand.
CAGTCCGAGGGTGGACGCGCAGTTGACGATCGTTCCGTGGCTCTCCCTCAGGTACGGAAGGGCCGCCCGGGTCATGGCCGCGGTGCCGAGCAGGTTCACCCGCACGACCCGTTCCCAGTCGTCGGCGGACACGTCCGTGAGGGTGCCGCAGGCGTCGGTTCCGGCCGCGTTGACCAGGGCGTCGATCCGCTTGTGCTTGACGCCGACGCGCTGCACCGCCTGTTCGACCTGTGTCCGGTCGGCGAGGTCGGCCTGCTCGAAGGGCAGGTCGTTGCCGGGGTGCTGGCGGTCGATGACGATCGGGTACCCGCCCTCGGCGGCCACGGCCTCGGCCGTGGCGGCCCCCAGGCCGGAGGATCCGCCGGTGATCAGGGTGTTTCCGAGTGGGCGCATGCTCTCTTCTCCCGTCATGGTGGTCGTGGTCAGCTCGCGGCCAGGCCGCCGGAGTCACGGGCCCGGACGCGGGTCAGCAGTGCGGTCGTGGAACGCCCGGGCACCAGGGGCAGGGTGACCACCCGGCCGCCGTGTGCTCGGACCACAGGAGTCTCCGGCAGCCGCTCCACGTCGTAGTCGCCGCCCTTGACCCACACGTCGGGCCGCAGTCCGCCCAGCGCGGCGACCGGTGTGGGCTCCGTGAACACCCGCACCTCGTCCACGCAGGCGAGTTCGGACAGCACGCGCGCGCGGTCGCGCTCACCGACGATCGGCCGGTCCGGCCCTTTGAGCGCGCGGACCGAGGAGTCGCTGTTGAGCAGGACCACGAGGCGGTCGCCGAGCGCGCGGGCCCTCCTCAGCAGGTCGACGTGTCCGGCGTGCAGGACGTCGAAGCAGCCGCCGGTCGCCACCACGCGCCGGCCGCCGCGTCCCGCGCGCGGGACGGCGCCGAACGCGGTGGGCGTGAACGAGGTCACCGGCGGGTCCGGGGCCTCCGGCGACCGGGCGGAGCGGGCCGCCGCTCCCCCCTGGGCCACGAAGGCCGACGCCGCCCGCACGCCCTCGCGCACGGCCGTCACGGTGTCGGCGCCCTCGGAGAGCGCCACCGCACAGGCGGCGGCGAAGCCGTCCCCCGCGCCGCAGACGTCGGCCGGCCGGTCCACGCGCTCGCCGGAGACCAGGACCGTCCCGTCGCGGCCGTCGGACCAGGCGGCCCCGTGCTCGCCGAGCGTGACGGCCACGGAGTCGGCGCTCCACGCGCGGGCGAGTTCGGCGGCCCGGCACGGGGCGGCGGTCCCGTCCTGTGCCGCGATCCCGGCCTCGGCCGCGTTCGGCGTGGTCAGGCGGGTGCCCGGTACGGGGCCCAGGCCGCGCGGGTGCGGGTCCCACACGACCGGGACCCGTGCCGCGGCGTCCCGCAGCGCCGTGCGCACGGGCCGCTGCCGGGTCAGGATGTGGCCGTAGTCCGACACCAGCACGGCCGAGGCGCCGCGCAGCGCGTCGGCCACGGCCGACGCGGCCGCCGCCGTGTGCTCCTCCGTGCAGCCGCACGGGGTGTCCAGGCGGGCGATCGTGCGCCCGTCGGCCTGGATCCGGGTCTTGGTCGGTGTGCGCCGCATCAGGGGCAGGCCCACCAGGGTGATGTCCGGTCCCAGGGCCTCGGCCAGGGCCGTGGCCGCGTCGTCGCGGCCCAGGCCGGTCACCAGGAGGACCTCCCGGTCGGTGGCCCCGTGTGCGCACAGGGCGGCCAGCGCCGCACCACCCGGCCGGTGCCAGGAGACCGCCTCCTCCACGACGGGCGCCGGGGCGTCGGGGCAGTTCCGGTGCGAGGTACCGCGCAGGTCGACGTCGAGCAGGGCGTCCCCGACCACGACCACGGGTCCCCGTGCCGCGCTCACGGCCCGGTCCTCTGGCGCGGGGCGGTGGCGGTCGCGCCGCGCGCGCCGAGCTCCTCGTCGACCGCGGCGCAGAACACGTGCACCAGCGCGAGGTGCACCTCCTGCACGGTCGAGACGCTCGGTGCCGGCACCGCGACGGTCCCGTCGCTCAGGGCCTCCAGGGCGCTGGGCCCCTGGCCCGTCATCGCCCAGCAGGTGACGCCGAGTTCGTGCGCGGCCTTGGCGGCGGCGACCACGTTCTCGCTCGACCCGCTGGTGGACAGGCACACGAGCAGGTCGCCGGGGCGCCCGTGGGCGCGCAGCTGGCGGGCGTAGACCTGCCGGTAGCCGTAGTCGTTGGCGATGGCGGTGAGGCTGGAGGTGTCGGCGTGCAGCGCGACGGCCGACAGCGGGAGCCGTTCGGTCTCGAAGCGCCCGGTCAGTTCCGCCGTCAGGTGCTGCGCCTCGGCCGCGCTGCCCCCGTTGCCGCAGGCGAAGAGCCGGTGACCCGATGACAGGGCACGGGCCGCGCGGCGCCCCCACGCCTCGACCAGGGCTGTGTCCGTCTCGTCCAGGGCGGCGTGCAACCGCCTCAGGTGCGTGTGCATCAGACCTCCCCTCCGCGGGTTCCGACGGGTTCGCCGTGCGCGGCCCGGGCGCGCGGCACCGGGTGGCGCGTCTCGGCGACCACGTTGAGATAGCACTGCTCGGTGCGCCGGGCGACCTCCGCCCAGGAGTACCGTTCGCGGACCCGGGCGGCCGCGGCGGCGCCGAACGCCCGCCGCGTGGCACCGTCGGCGAGCAGTTCCCCCACGGACCGCGCCAGGCGGTCGGGGGAACGGGGCGGCACGAGCAGCCCCGTGGTGCGGTGCAGGACCGTGTCCACGTGACCGCCCACGCGTGAGGCGACCACCGGCACGCCGCAGGCCATCGACTCCACCGTGGACATGCCGAAGGGCTCGTACCAGGGGACGTTGACCGCGACGTCGGTCGACCGCACCAGGCCGGGCACGTCCGGCCGGGCCACGCAGCCCAGGAAGCGCACACGGTCCGCCACGCCCGAACCGTCGGCCACCGACCGGAGCCGGATGATCTCCGGGTCCGAGTCCAGATCACGCGGGTCCGGCCCCCCGGCGACCACCAGCTCGGCGTCGGGCAGCTTCGCCAGCGCCCGGATCACCGTGTCGACGCCCTTGCGCCGAACGATCCGGCCCAGGCTGAGCAGGCGCGGACGGTCGTCCCTCGGCAGGCTCGGGCCGTCGGGCCGGAACCGCCCGGTGTCGACCCCGCACGGCACCACGTCCACGCGCTCGAACGGGATCCCCCAGGAGGCGAGCTCGCGCCGCTCCTCCGTGGAGGTGGCCACGACCCTCGCGCACCCGGCGGCCACCGCACGCTCGACCCGCACGCGTTCGGCGGGGCTGGTGTCGGCCACGCCCTGGAAGCGCTGCTTGACGGTTCCGAGCGCGTGGAAGGTCTGCAGGACCGGCAGCTCCAGCGGGGCCGCCGCGTTCAGCGACGCCAGACCGCTCATCCAGAAGTGCGCGTGCACGACGTCGGGCCGGCCGGACGCCCAGGCCGCACGGAGCCGGCGCCCGAACTCCGGCATGTGGCGCGGCAGGTCGTCCTTGGGTATGGGCGCGGCCGGACCGGCGGGGACGTGGACCACGCGCACGCCGGGGCACATCGAGACGGCGTCGGGCCGGTCGGGGTCGGTGCGGCGCGTGTACACGTCGACCTCGTGTCCGAGGGCGGCGAGCGCCGACGACAGTTCCGCGACGTGGACGTTCTGTCCGCCCGCGTCCTCACCCGTGATGGCCGCCAGCGGACTGGCGTGCTCGGACACCATGGCGATCCTCATGACGTCACCTCCTGTAGCACCCGCTCCCACTCGTCGAGGAACCTCCCGACCCCGTACCTGCGCAGTGCCGCCCGCCTGGCGGCGGCGCCGGTACGCAGGGCCAGGCCGGGGTCGTCCAGGTAGGCCCTGAGCGCCTCGGCCAGGACCCGGGTATCGGTCGAGACCACCCCCGCCTGCGGCGGCACGGCCTCGTAGGCCTCCGTGGCGCCGAGCGCCGCGACGGGCAGGCCCAGCATCATCGCCTCGATGAGCGACAGCCCCAGCGAGGTCCACCGCAGGGGGTGGACGTAGGCGCGGCGGCGGGCCAGCAGCCGGTGCATGGCGGCCTGCGGCGGGTCCTCGTGGGCGCGCAGGCGGGACGGGTCGAGCCCGAGGTGGTCCGGCACCCGTCGGACCGCCATGCCGAAGAGGTCGAGGGGCACGTGCTCCGCGAGTTCCGGTAGGAGGTCGGTGCCCGTGACCCGCCACCGGCGCAGGGGTTCGTTCAGGACGGCGCCCACGCGCGGGACCTCACCGCTGTAGAGGTGGCCCGGATCGGGGACCCCGTGTTCGATGACCCGCGTCGGCGCACGGCCGCAGTCCCAGAAGAGAGCGTTGAAGTGGGTGACGTGGACGACGGGAATGTCGTCGCGATCGGCCAGCGGATGGCGGGTGCCGGGGACCTCGCCCCGGGGCGTGTTGTGCTCCACGTACACCGCGGGCACGTCGCGCCCCAGCGCGCGGCCCAGGACGCCCGCCGCCAGCTCCAGTTCGCGGGGGCGCTGCAGCACCACCAGGTCCGGCCGGCTCTGCCCCAGCCGCTCCACCGGGACCTCCACGGCGTTCGGCGGCCAGTCCCAGGTGCGGGCGCGCCCGCGCCCGTCCGGTCCCCGCTCCTCGTCGACCGGCAGGACGCAGGTGTGGCCGGACTGGACGAAGGCCGTGGTCCAGGAGCCGTGGACGTGCCAGATCAGGATGCGCAGGACCCGTTCGGGCGTCCGTACGCCCCCGGTACCGATGGCGCTGTCTGCGGGTCGTGCCTCGACGGTCATCGCTCCTCCTCGTCCAGCAGCGCGTCGACGGCTGCCAGGACGTCGTCGGTCGTGACGGAAGTCAGGCAGGGGTGGCCGGGCACGGGGCAGACCCGGGCGCGCGAGCCCGCGCAGGGGGCCTCCTGGTCGCCCAGTACGCGAACGCGTACGCCCTGGGGCGCCCAGGCGGAGGCGGGCACGACGGGTGAGAAGAGGGAGACGACGGGCGTGCCGACGGCGGCGGCAAGGTGGGCGGGTCCGGTGTTGCCCGAGACGAGGACCCGGGCCCGGTCGAGGACGTCGGCCAGTTCGGCCGTGGAGGTCCGTCCGGCGACGCTGGTGCCGGTGCCGGCCGCCACCGCCTTGGCCCGGGCCTCCTCGTGCGCGGCGCCGGTCACGACCACGCGGTCGCCGCGCGCGGTCAGGGCCGCGACGGTGTCCGTGGCCAGGAGTTCGGGGATCTCGCGGGCGGGGGCGTCGGCGCCGACGTGGACGGCGACGTAGCCGTCCGGGCCGGTCAGGTGGCGGGTGTCCGGCAGGGGCCGCCGCACGGCGGGGAGGCCGCGGTCGCCGGGCGGCCGCGGGTAGCCGGCCGCGGCGGCCAGGGAGAGCGCGCGCTCGTGCTCGGGGACCGCGGTGGCCACGCGGTGGCGCAGGTCGAGCAGGCTGCCGGGGTAGTCGTCGCTCACCGCCCCGATCCACGGCACCCCGGCCATGCGCAGGAGCAGGGCGAGCGGCAGCGGCGACTGGTGGAAGGACGTGAGGACGACGGCCCGGTCGGCCCCGACGCCGGCCAGGACACGGACCAGGCGGTCGACGTCGCCGCGCTCCACGGGCGGGGGCGCGGGGTCGATCCACGGGGCGCACCAGGTCACGACCCGGTCGACGCCCGGCAGCAGCGCGGCGGCGTCGGCACCGCGCGGGCCCGCCAGGAGCACCACGCGTTCGGCGCCGTGGGCGACGGCACGGACGGCGGGTCCGGCCAGGAGCACGTCCCCCATGCTGTCCATCCGCGCCACGAGCACGGTCCCACCGTTCGGAGTGGAGGCGGTCACGGCGCAGACCCCCTCACCAGGCGGAGGACGGCCGAGGCCGGGTCCGGTTCCGTCTCCGGGCTCGCCCGCCGCTCCTCCTCCCGGGTGAGGCGGGTGGGCACGAGCACGCCCCGGGCCCCGGCGGCGCGGGCGGCCGCCATGTCGGAGCCGATGTCGCCGACGACGGCGCACTCGGCGGCCGCCACGCCCAGTTCCGCGGCGGCGGACTCGACCATGCCGGGGCGCGGCTTGCGGCACGCGCAGCCGTCCTGCTCGCCGTGCGGGCACACGCGCCAGACGTCGAAGGGCCCCAGGAGTTCGTCGACGCGCCGGTTGACCGCGTCGACCTGGTCCGGGGCCAGCAGACCGCGGGCGATCCCCGACTGGTTGCTGACCACGCCCACCGCGAGCCCGGCCCGGCGTGCCAGGGCGACCGCGTCCGCGGCTCCGGGGGTCGGCCGGACCTTGTCGGGGTCGCCGTTGTAGGGCACGTCCTCGATCAGGGTGCCGTCCCGGTCGAACAGGACCGCGCGGACACCGGGCGCGCGCCGCGCCCCGGCGTGGCGGAGCGCACCGGCAATCCGGTGGCCGCAGGCCAGTGGCGGGATGAGCACGCTGGTCACCACCATGTCGACGACCTCGGCCGGATCGGCCGGTCCGGCGGTGGCGCGGCGCAGGGCGAAGCCCGCCGTGCGGGCCAGCCACCCGGCGCCCAGGACCCCGGCTGGCAGGGGCCTGCGCGCGAGCACCGCCGCGGCGGCCCCCGCCAGGAGGCCGGTGGTGAGGACGTGGCCGCGCAGCCCGCCGGGCTCCTCCCCGACCCGGACCCGCCAGCCGCGGCCGTGCACGGCGTCCATGAGCGTGTCGTCGGCGTTGCCGCGCTGCGCCGCCAGGCTGCCCCAGCGGCGCCCGGGACGCAGCGGGTGCTCGCATTCGCGCTCGCCGAGCCGCAGGGAGAAGCCGGCGTCCAGGACGCGCAGGGCCAGGTCGGTGTCCTCGCGGTAGGCACGGGGGAAGCGGGTGTCGAAACCGCCGACGGCCTCCAGGGCGCCGCGGCGGTAGGCCATGTCGGCCGTGATCCACGGCGCGCCCTCCAACCCGAGGGTGGCGCGCTCCCCGTCGGTGGGCCGCCGGCCCTCCGGCCGGGGGACGGTGATCCGGCCCTGGACGCCGCCGGTGGCCTCGTCCGCGGCCGCCAGGTCCGAGCACAGTCGCTCCGGCCAGTCCGCGGGCGGGTGGACGTCGTCGTCCAGGAAGGCGATCCACTCGGCCCGGCAGGAGTGCCATCCCGCCTGGCGGGCGGCGGCGGGACCGTGCCCGCCGCCGCGCAGGACCCGCACGCGGGGATGGCCGCCGATCCGCGGGAGCGCGTTCGCGGGCCCCGGCCGGTCGTCGACGACCACGATCTCGGCGGGCGCCCAGGCCCGCGGGGCCTCCAGCAGCGGTGCCAGGGCCCGGTGCAGGCTGTCCCGCCCCACTGTGGGGACCACGACCGCGTACTCCGGGCGGCTCATCGAACCGCCTCCCCGCCGCGACGGCGCACGAGGAACGGGCCGAGCGCGAGGACGTCCACCGGCGCGGAGCCGAAGCACTCCAGCGCGTCGCGCGGCGAGTCGACCATGGGGCGCCCGGCCGTGTTCAGGCTGGTGTTGACCAGCACGGGCAGGCCGCTCAGCTCCTCGAAGCGGTCGAGCACGCGCGCGGTGAGCGGGTCGTCCCCGGGGTCGACGGTCTGCACGCGCGCCGTGGAGTCCACGTGCACCACGGCGGGGACCCGGTCCCGCCAGTCCGGGTCGACACTGTGCACGAAGAGCATGTAGGGGCTGGGAAGCGGGCCCCCGGAGAAGATCTCCGGTGCCCGGTCGGCGGCGACCATCGGCGCCACCGGACGGAAGCGCTCGCGCCCCTTGACCGCGTTGAGCCGGTCCAGGTTCTCGGCGCGCGAGGGGTTGGCCAGCAGCGACCGGTGTCCCAGCGCGCGCGGTCCGTACTCCGAACGGCCCTGGAACCAGGCCACGAGGGCGTCCTCGTGCAGGGCGCGGGCGACGGCCTCGGCCACGTCGTCGGGGCGTTCGGCCTCGACGTCGGCCTCCTCCAGCAGCCGCGCCAACTCGTCCTCGTCCCAGGAGCGGCCAAGGTCGGCGCCGGGCATCGGCTCGATCACGTCCCCCGCGATCGAGGCGGCGTGCAGCGCTCCGCCCAGGGCGGTGCCGGCGTCGCCCGCGGCGGGCTGCACCCACACGTCCTCGAAGGGGCCGTCCCGGGCGATGCGGCTGTTGGCCACGCAGTTGAGCGCCACCCCGCCCGCCATCGCCAGGCGCCGGTACCCCGTCCGCCCGTGCAGCCACGCCATGATGTCCAGGAGGGTCTCCTCCAGCAGGGCCTGCACGCTCGCGGCCAGGTCGGCGTGCTCGGCCCCGGGTTCCTCGCCGGGGCGGCACCGCGGGACCAGCGCCTCCCAGTCCACCCCGGAGGCCCGGACCAGCCCGTCGCCCTCGTAGCCGATCCAGCGGCGCAGGTCCTCGACCATGGTCGGCTTGCCGTAGGAGGCGAGCGCCATGACCTTGTACTCGTCGCTGGAGCGGCGAAAGCCCAGGTGCGCGGTGAGTTCCTCGTAGGTCAGGCCCAGGGACTCGGGCAGCGGCTGGCGCGCGAGCACCTCCAGGCGGCCGTCGGTGTAGGCGCCCGCCAGGTGGGAGGCCGCCTCGCCCCGGCCGTCGGCCACGAACACCGCGAGGTCGCGGCCCGGATCCGGGGCGGCGAGCCCCGCCGAGGCCGCGTGCGCGACGTGGTGCGGGACGTAGGCGACCTTGGCCGGGTCCAGCCCGGGCAGGGCCGAGGCCAGGAAGGACGGGGCGCGCTCGACGAAGAGCAGGCGCAGGATCTCCCAGTCGCCCTCCTGCCCGGGGCCGTGCGGATCGGCCAGGGCGGGGTCGTAGGAGTAGGTGACCGCGTCCAGGTCCTCCGGGCGCAGTCCCGCCTGGTCCAGGCACCAGCGCATGGACTCGACGGGCAGCTCCCAGGCGGAGAAGGCCACGGGTTCCTTGCCGTGCTTGCGGCGGGAGAACCTCTCCTCCTCGGCCGCGGCCACGGTCCTGCCGTCGACGACGATCGCGGCGGCCGGATCGTGGAAGACGGCGTTCACCCCCAGGACTCTCATGGGCCGGCTCCTCCCGTCGCTGCGTTGACTCTGCGCTGCACCCACTCGACTACCAGGAGAAGCGACTCTCAAACATCGGCTGACCTGTGCCGACGGCACGGGAACCCGCGAACGCGCCGCCGCACGCGGCGATGTTTGGGCGGGTCCGATCCGGCTAGGGGACGGGTGAGGAACCGAGGACTTCTCCGGGAGGCGGACCATGCTGAGGAACATCTCGGACGTGATGACCAGCCCGCCGATCACCGTCGAGCCGAGCGCCTCGCTGCGCGAGGCGGCGGAGATCATGCGCGGCTCCGACGTGGGCGACGTGATCGTGACCGAGGGCGACACGCTGGTGGGCGTCCTGACCGACCGGGACATCGTGCTGCGGTGCGTGGCCGAGGGCATCGACCCGGACACGGCGACGGCCCGGTCGGTCTGCAGCTCCAACGTGGCTACCGTCCCCGCCCAGAGCAGCCTGCGGGACGCCGTGGACGTCATGCGCAGCGACGCCCTGCGCCGACTGCCCGTCGTGGAGGGCGAGCGGGTCGTCGGTGTCGTGACGATGGGCGACCTGGCGATGGCGGTCGACTCCGACTCCGCCCTGGCCGATGTCAGCGCGGCACCGCCCAACCACTGAGGCCAGGCACGACGCGGTGCCCGCCTCCGCCCCCGGGGCTGGAGAGGACGCGGGCACCGCCGTCGTGGCGTTGCGGGCCCTGGGACTGGGCGACTTCGTCACCGCCGTGCCCGCCCTGCGAGCCCTGGAACGCGCCTTCCCCGACCGGCCGCGGATCCTGGCCGGACCGGCCTGGTACCGGGACCTGGTGGACCTGGCCGGGCTGGACTGGGAGATCCGGCCCACCGAGCCGCTGCGGACACCGCCCTGGGCCGGGGAGCGTCCGCCCGACATCGCGGTGAACCTGCACGGCCGCGGACCCCAGAGCACCGCCGCGCTCGCGGCGCTCGCGCCCCGCCACCTGTGGGCGCACGCCGGCCCCGGGGCGATCGGCCCGCCGTGGCCGGGCCGGGTCCACGACACCGAGATCTGGTGCGGCCTGCTGCGCGCCCACGGTGTCCGGGCCGACCCGGACGACCTGTGGTGGCCGCCGCCACCCGACCCGTCCCCGAACGGCACTGCGCCGCCGCACCCGGACGACATTCCGTCGCCACGCCCGGACGGCACCGGGGAGTCGACGCCCCACGCCGGGGCCGGGACCGCCGTCGTCCACCCGGGCGCCTCGGCCGCGTCGCGCCGGTGGCCCGCCGAGCGGTTCGCGGCGGTCGTGCGCCACCTCTCCGCCACCGGACTGCGGGTGGTCCTCACCGGCTCGCCCGACGAGCGCCCCCTGGCCGAACACGTGGCCCGCTCGGCCGCGCCCGCCCCGGTCCGCGTCCTGGCGGGCCGGACCGGCGTGCGCGACCTGGCGTGCCTGGTCGCGGAGGCGGGACTGGTCGTGTGCGGCGACACCGGGGTGGCGCACCTGGCCACGGCCTACCGCACACCGTCCGTGCGCCTGTTCGGGCCCGTTCCCCCCGCGTTGTGGGGCCCTCGGGTGGACGGGCGGATCCACTCCTGCCTGTGGAACGGCACCGAGAGCGACCCGCACGCCCCGGTGATCGATCCCGGCCTGGAGGCGATCACCACCGCCGACGTCCTCGCGGCGTGCGCCGACGTGCTGTCTCGGGCGGACGCGCGCACCTGACGCCGTCGCACGCCGTCCGCACCCGTGACGGGCGCGAACGGCGGCGGGCCGTCGGTCAGGCGGAGCGCCGGTGCCAGCCGGTGAGGCGGGTCACCGCCTCGTCGAGCACCTCGTCCCGTTTGCAGAACGCGAACCGCAGCAGGTGGGCGCCCTCCCGCTGGTGGTCGTAGAACACCTGGGCCGGAACGGCCGCGACGCCCGCCTCGCGGGGCAGGGCGCGGGCCACGGTCACGCCGTCGGTGTACCCGAGCGGGCGGATGTCGGCCATGAGGAAGTACGTGCCCTCGCACACGCCGACGTCGAAGCCGGTCCGCGTCAGCCCCTCGGTCAGCCGGTCCCGCTTGCGCCGCAGGGCGGTGCGCTGCTCCTCGATCCAGGCGCCCTCGTGGTCGATGGCGTCGGCGATCGCCAGCTGGAGCGCGCCGTTGGCCGAGAACGTCAGGAACTGGTTCACCGTCCGCACCGCGCGCACCAGCGGTTCGGGGCCCATCACCCAGCCGGTCTTCCACGCGGTGACGGCGAACATCTTGCCCACCGACGACACCGAGAGCGTGCGCTCGCGCATGCCCGGCAGGGTGGCCAGCGGCACGTGCGGACGGCCGTCGAAGGTGAGGAACTCGTACACCTCGTCGGTGAGGGCGATCAGGTCGTGCTCACGGCACACCCGGGCGACCTGCTCCAGTTCCTCGGCGGTGAACACGGTGCCGGTGGGGTTGTGCGGCGTGTTGACGATGACCATGCGGGTGCGCGGGCCCACCGCGGCTCGCAGCTCGTCCGGGTCGAAGGTGAACCGGCCCGACACCGGGTCCGGGCGCAGCGTCACCGACCGGCGCACGCCGCCCGCGAGGGAGATCATCGCGGCGTAGGAGTCGTACATCGGCTCGAAGACGAGAACCTCGTCCCCCGGTTCGACCAGCGCCAGCAGCGACGCGGCGATCCCGGCGGTCGCGCCGACGGTCACGTACACCTCGGTCTCGGGGTCCAGGTCCAGGCCGTAGTGGCGTGCCCGGTACCGGCTCACGGCACTGCGCAGCTCGGGTCGCCCCGGGCCCGGCGGGTACTGGTTCGCCCCCTCCAGGATGTGGCGGGTCGCGGCCTCCAGAAGGGTCCGGGGCCCGTCGGCGTCGGGGAAGCCCTGCCCCAGGTTCACCGACTCGGTCTCCACGGCCAGCTGCGTCATCTCGGCGAAGATCGTCTCGCCGTAGGCGCGCATGCGTTCGATCAGCGGTTCATCCACGCGTCGAGCGTACCCGCCCGCGCCGGGGCCGCTCCGCGCAGGAGAGGGGCCACCGCCCCCGACCGGCACCCCCGGCGCAGGCCCGTTTCTCCCCTCGCCCCGGATCCGCCGCCCTCGGCGGACACCACCGGCACGATCCGCCTCCGGCACGGCGAACGGGGCGGACCAGACGGTCCGCCCCGTTCGCCGCCGCTCCCTAGAGCAGCAGGCTCAGCACGATCCACACGACGGGACCGGCGATGAGCAGGGAGTCCAGGCGGTCCATCAGCCCGCCGTGGCCCGGCATGAACCGGCCCATGTCCTTCACGCCCAGGTCGCGCTTGAACATCGACTCGATGAGGTCCCCGACCGTCGCGCCCAGGACGACCGCGAATCCCAGGACCACGCCGACCCACCACGGGCCGTCGAGCATCAGCACCACGCACAGCGCCCCGGCGACGCTGCAGCCGACCACGGAGCCGCCGAAGCCCTCCCAGGTCTTGTTCGGGCTGATCACCGGCGCCATCTTGTGCCGGCCCAGCAGGATCCCGGCGAAGTACCCGCCGATGTCGCTGGAGATCGTCACCACGATGAACGTGACCAGCCGGTACTGGCCGTCGTCGGGGTGCGCGATGAGCAGCATCCACGTGCCCAGCAGGAACGGCAGGTACACCAGGGTGAACAGGTTCGCCGACGCGTCGGAGACGAACCCGTCGGCCCCGCCGCGCAGCCGCCACGACAGCACGGCGATGGCGGTGAGCGCGGTCGCGCCCACCAGCCAGTCGGCACCGCCGAAGTAGGCGAAGGACTGCATGGCCACGCCCCCGACGGCGAGCGGCACCACGGCCAGGGTCATGCCCTTGCCCGCGAACGCCCGGTTCACCTCGCGCAGGCCGATCAGGACCGCCAGGGAGGTGATGATCGTGAACAGCTGCGGCCAGGGGAAGACCGAGAAGAACACGAGCGCGCCCAGGGCGCACCCGCTGGCGATGGCCACCGGGAGGTTGCGACCGGTCCGCACCGGCTCACCTCCCGGTTTGTGCAGCACGAAACGCTGCCCGTCGGCGCTGTCGGAGCCGCCGGGCGGCCCCGGGGGTCTGTGCTCCGGCGTGTGGTCATCGCCTCCGGAGCCGCTGGAAGAAGTGGTCACCGACTAAACCTCGAGCAGTTCCGCTTCCTTGTGCTTCAACAGCTCGTCGATGGCGGCGACGTACTTGTGGGACAGCTCGTCCAGTTCGACCTGGGCGCGGTGCGCCTCGTCCTCGCCGAGCTCGCCCGCCTTGACGCCCTTCTCGAAGGAGTCCTTGGCACGGCGGCGCACGTTGCGGATGGAGACCTTGCTGTCCTCGGCCTTGGTCCGCGCGACCTTGACGTACTCCTTGCGGCGCTCCTCGGACAGGTCCGGGAACACCACGCGGATGACCTGGCCGTCGTCGGACGGGTTCACGCCCAGGTCGCTGTTGCGGATCGCGTTGATGATGTCGGTGCGGGAGTTGACGTCGAACGGCGAGATGACGACCATGCGCGGTTCGGGAACCGAGAAGGAGGCCAGCTGGTTGATCGGCGTACGCGCACCGTAGTAGTCGACGGTGATCTTGTTGAAGGTCGCGGGTGTGGGACGGCCCGTGCGGATCGTCGCGAAGTCCTCCTTCGCGACCGTCACGGCCTTCTCCATCTTCTCCTCGGTCTCAAGGAGGGTCTCTTCGATCATGGGTGGCGCTCCCGGAACTCGACTCTGGTGTTCGTGGCTTGGCTGACGTCGTCGCGGCGTCTCAGGCGGTGATCGGCCCGACGATGGTGCCGATCTTCTCACCGCGGACCGCGCGCAGGATGTTGCCCTGGCTCATCAGGTCGAACACCACGATGGGCAGCCCGTTGTCCATGCACAGGCTGACCGCGGTGGCGTCCATGACCTTGAGGCTCTTGGTGAGGACCTCGTTGTAGTTGAGCTTGTCGAACTTGACGGCGTCGGGGTTGCGCTGCGGGTCGGAGTCGTAGACCCCGTCGACCTGCGTGCCCTTGAGGACGGCCTGCGCACCGATCTCCAGCGCGCGCTGGGCGGCGGTGGTGTCGGTGGAGAAGAACGGGGCGCCCAGTCCGGCACCGAAGATGACCACGCGGCCCTTCTCCAGGTGACGCACGGCCCGGCGCGGGATGTAGGCCTCGGCGACCTGGCTCATGTGGATCGCGGTCTGCACGCGGGTGTCCACACCGAGCCGCTCCAGGAAGTCCTGGAGGGCGAGGCAGTTGATGACGGTGCCGAGCATGCCCATGTAGTCGGCGCGGCCGCGCTCGATGCCGCCCTCGGTGAGCTGGGCGCCGCGGAACATGTTGCCGCCGCCGACGACGACGGCGACCTGGATGCCCTCGGAGACCGCCTCCGCGATGGACTCGGCCACGTACTGGACGACCTCGGGATCGATCCCCAGACCGCCACCGCCCGCGAACGCCTCTCCGGAGAGTTTGAGCATCACACGCTTCCAGCCGGAATCGTGCATGGCGGGTTCGGTGCTCGTCGCTTGGTTCTCCGACACGGCCTGTGGCCTCCCTTGTTGTCCCCGAGTGGCACAGGGTCCCCCGAGTGCTGCTGTGCTGCGGGCGGACGGGCCGCTCGTGGCGCCCGAATCCGCCCATATCCACCGAAGGTGCCGGGGAGAACTCTCCCCGGCACCTCCATCATCTCAAAGCCCTAGGCCTGGCCGACCTTGAAGCGGACGAAGCGCTTGACGCTGACTCCGGCCTCGTCGACCACCTTCTGGACGGTCTTCTTGTTCTCCTTGACGAACGGCTGGCCGAGGAGGGTGGTCTCCTTGAAGAAGCCGTTGAGGCGGCCCTCGACGATCTTGGGGATCGCCTGCTCGGGCTTGCCCTCCTCGCGGGTCGTCTGCTCGGCGATGCGGCGCTCGTTCTCCACGACGTCGGCGGGGACGTCGTCCTTGCCCACGTACTGCGGGGCCAGGGCGGCGATCTGCTGGGCGAGGTCCTTGCCGACCTCGGCGTCTGCCTTGTCCAGCTCGACCAGGACGCCCATGGTGGGGGGCAGGTCCGGGTCGGACTTGTGCAGGTAGCTGGCGACGTAGGCACCGTCGAACTTGGCGACGCGGCGGAGCTCCAGCTTCTCGCCGATGATCGCGCCCTTCTCGGCGATGAAGTCCTGCAGGCTCTTGCCCGGCTCGATCTCGGCGGCGGACACGGTGGCCAGGTCGTCGCTGTCGACCGAGACGACGAACTCGGCCACCTGGTCGGCCAGCGCGATGAACTGGTCGTTCTTGGCGACGAAGTCGGTCTCGCAGTTGAGCTCGATGAGGGTGGCCTTGCCCTCGCTCTGCTGCTTGAGGACGACCGTGCCCTGGGCGGCGGTGCGCTCGCCGCGCTCGGCCTGCTTCTTCGCGCCCTTGATGCGCAGGGCCTCGACGGCCTTGTCGAAGTCGCCGTCGGCCTCGGTGAGGGCCTTCTTGCAGGCCATCATGCCGGCGCCGGTCATGTCCCGCAGCTTCTTGACGTCCGCGGCGGTGAAGTTCGCCATGACTGTTCTCGAATTCCCTTGGAGTGGAGAGTCGGTGTCTTGGGGTGAGGCCGATGACCCGGCACGGCCGCCCCGCCGTGGTGGCGGGGCGGCTGTACCGGGACGGTGAGGCGGTCCTACTCGGCGGAGCCCTCGGCGGGCGCCTGGGCCGGCGCGTCGGCGGGCGACTCGGCGGCGGTGGCCTCGCCCGGAGCCTCGGCGGCGACCTCGTCGGCCGGAGCGACCGTGGCGGTCTCGGCCGGGGCCTCGGCGGCGGCCTGCTCCGTGGCGGCGGCGTCAGTGGCGGCGGCCGGCGCGGCGGCGGCCTCCTCCTTGCCCTTGCCCTCCAGGAGCTCGCGCTCCCACTCGGCCAGGGGCTCCTCGGCCGGCTTCTCGGCACCGGACTCGGCGGAGGCGCCGGAGCGGGCCAGGAGACCGTCGGCGACGGCGTCGGCGACCACGCGGGTCAGCAGGCTGACACTGCGGATGGCGTCGTCGTTACCCGGGATCGGGTAGTCGACCTCGTCCGGGTCGCAGTTGGTGTCGAGGATCGCGACGACCGGGATGTTCAGCTTGCGAGCCTCGCTGATCGCGATGTGCTCCTTCTTGGTGTCCACGATCCACACGGCGCTCGGCACGCGGGCCATGTCGCGGATACCGCCGAGGGTGCGCTCCAGCTTCTCCTTCTCACGACGGAGGTTGAGGAGCTCCTTCTTGGTGAGCGAGGAGCCGGCGACGTCGTCGAAGTCGATCTCCTCCAGCTCCTTGAGGCGCTGGAGCCGCTTGTGCACGGTGGAGAAGTTGGTGAGCATGCCGCCCAGCCAGCGCTGGTTGACGTAGGGCATGCCGACGCGGCGGGCCTGCTCGTCGATGGCCTCCTGCGCCTGCTTCTTCGTGCCGACGAACAGAATGGTGCCGCCGTGGGCGACCGTCTGCTTGACGAACTCGTAGGCGCGGTCGATGTACGCCAGCGACTTCTGGAGGTCGATGATGTAGATGCCGTTGCGCTCGGTGAAGATGAAGCGCTTCATCTTGGGGTTCCAGCGACGCGTCTGGTGCCCGAAGTGGACGCCGCTCTCCAGGAGCTGGCGAATCGTCACGACTGTGGCCATGACCTGGTCCTCCTTGCGGTGGCGGGGAGGGATTCCCCGCCTCGGTTGTGCCTGACGCCCCGGCCGCACCGCCACACCGCCGAAACGGTGTGGACCGTAGGTACGACCCCTCCCGAGGAAGGCTCGGGGGCGTGCGTAGTGTTGTTGGCCCGGTGGGCCACAGACGATTCTATCCTCCGCCGGGGGCGCACAGGACCTGCGCTGCGTCTTCGGCGCGCACGGCCCCCTCCGGCCCGTTGTCCACAGGTTCACGCACCCCCTGGCGCACCCCTCCCGCCGCGTCGACCCTGGATGTATGGCAACTTCCCGCCTCACACCCCTGACACCCCTGCTTCTCGTATCGCTCCTGCTGTTCCCCCTCTGCCTCGCCCGAACCGCGGTCGCCGACACCGCGTGGCGCTGGCCGGTGGATCCACCGGTGCGGGTGCTGCGCGGGTTCGACCCGCCGGAGGAGCGCTGGTTGCCCGGCCACCTGGGCGTGGACCTGGCCGCGGAGCCCGGCGCGCCCGTACGCGCGGCCGGATCCGGCCGCGTGCACTTCGCGGGCCCGGTGGGCGGAACGCCGGTGGTGTCCGTGGCCCACGGCGACCTGCGCACCACCTACCTCCCGGTGGACTCACCGCTCTCCCGGGGCGATCCGGTCGCGGCGGGCGACTCCCTGGGCGTCCTGGCCGGGTCGCCGACGCACTGCCCGTCGGGTCCGTGCCTGCACTGGGGCCTCCTGCGCGGCGCCACCCACCTGGACCCGCTCGGCCTCCTCGGCCGCGGCCGCGTCCGCCTCCTGCCCCTGGCCCCCGCCACCGCGCCCGTAACGGACACCACGGGCGATGAGCCCGGGCTCGGGCAGGAGCCGGACAGCAGACAGGCCACAAGATCCACACACGGCCGGTCGAGCCGCAGGCGTGAACCGGACAACAGACGGGCCAAGAGATCCACACGCGGCCGGTCGAGCCGCAGGCGCGAGCTGGACAACAGAGGGACCACACACCCGCGAACGGTGGCCCCGGGCACGGGCGTGGGCCTGGCGACGAAAGCCCCGCAGAGCACGAACGGTCGGCCCAGGCCCGGCGGGACGCCCGAACAGGTGGACCCCGCTCGGCTCAGGCGCGGGGGTGGGCCTGGCGGTAGGTGTCGCGTAGGCGCTCCACGGACACGTGGGTGTAGATCTGCGTGCTGCGCGGGCTGGCGTGGCCGAGGAACTCCTGCACGCTGCGCAGGTCCGCGCCGCCGTTGAGCAGGTGGGTCGCGGCGCTGTGCCGAAGGCCGTGCGGAGCGCCGTCCACCCCGGCGGCCCGCAGGTGGGCGTGCACGTCCTCTCGCGCCTGGCGCACGCCCAGACGGCCGCCCCGGGCTCCCAGGAGGAGCGCGCCGCCGCTGGCGGAGGTCGCCAGTTCCGGACGTCCGCCGGTCAGCCATGCGTCGAGGGCGTCCAAAGCGGGTGTGCCCACGGGCACGGTGCGTTCCTTGGCGCCCTTGCCCAGGACGCGGACGGTGTCGCGGGCGCGGTCCACGTCCCCCAGGTCCAGGGCGCACAGTTCGGCGACGCGCACACCGGTGGCGTAGAGCAGTTCGACCACCGCGCGGCGCCGCAGGTCCACGGGGGTCTCGGCCGACCCCTGGGAGAGGGCGGAGGCGGCCTGCTCCTCGTCCAGGACGGACGGCAGGGCGCGCTGCTGGGCGGGCGCGACCAGTCGGGGCCCGGGATCGCTCTCCAGCACGCCCTCGCGGTGCAGGAACCGGGTGAGCGCCCGCACGGCCGCCACTCTGCGCGAGAGGCTCGCGCGGCTGATCCCCTCGTCGCGGGAGCGGGCGAGCCATCCGCGCACCAACAGGACGTCCAGGTCCTCGAACCCGTAGCCCTGGCCCCCCGATCCCTCCGAGGTCTTCGGCGCCGGGCCGCCCTCGACGCCCCCGTCCTCACCCCGCCCGGTCGCTCCCCCGACCGGTGTCTCCGGCGGGGGACCGCCCTCCGCCAGGAACCCCTGGAGTGAGCGCAGGTCGGCGAGGTAGCCGCGGACGGTGTGCGGAGAGCGGCCCAGTTCGCCGGACAGGTGGGCGCCGAAACGGTCGAGCACGGTGCGGTCGAGCACGGTCAGCTCCGGGGCAGGCAGGCGACGGCGTCGATCTCCACCAGGTAGCGGGGGTCGACGAACCCGTTGACCTCCACCAGAGTGCCCGCCGGGCGGGGCTCGTCCGGCAGGCAGTCGATCAGGGCCGGACGGAGGGCGTCCAGGTCGGCGACGTGCCGCAGGTAGTAGGTGAGTTTGACCAGGTGGGTGAGGTCGGCTCCGTGGGTCGCCAGCACCGTCTCCATGTTCCGGAAGATCTGCCGGGTCTGCCCGATGATGTCGCCGGCGACACCGCCGTCGGGCGCCTGAGGGGTCTGTCCGGAGACGAAGAGCAGGGGGCCGTCCGCCACGCGGGCATCACTGTACGCTTTGGCCATAACGGCAACCTACCCATTTCCCGGCGCCCCGGTCGCCTCGTCGCGCCCATGAACCGACCCGGGACGACAGGGCCCCGCGCGTCCGCGTCCGCGTCCGCGGATCGGCCGCCGCTCGACCCCGCTCCGGCGCAGGCGAGCGTGTTCCTTCGTCGGACGGACCGGTCCGGTCTGCTCTCGGTCTTCACCGCGCGGTCCGCCAACCGGTCGAGCACCGCTCCACCAGACCGGCCGCGGCCAGCATCCCCAGGGCGCGCATCGTGCCCTCCAGGGTGCCCTCGCTGCACGCCGCGATCGTCGCGGTCCCGGCCCCCTTCCGGGGCACCGCGTCCAGGACCCGCCGGGTGTCGGCGTCCAGCGCGGCCTCCAGACGCGGCGGGCCCGCCCCCTCCTCCCCCAGCGGCACCACCTGCGCGATCACGTCCTCGGCGCAGGTCACACAGGTGGCCTGCCAGTCGCGCAACAGCACGTGGCAGCCCACGGACAGCGCCGAGGTGACCGGCCCCGGCACGGCCATCAGCGCGCGGTTGAGCTCCGCGGCGTGCGCGGCTGTGTTGAGCGCGCCGCTGCGGCGACCCGCCTCCACCACCACGGTGCCCGGGGTGAGCGCCGCGATCAGCCGGTTGCGGATCAGGAAGTCCGGGGCCCGCGGCGTGGAGCGCACCGGCCGCTCACTCACCAGGACGCCGCGCCGGGCGACGTCCGCGAACAGTCCGGCGTGCCCGCGCGGATAGTCCACGTCCAACCCGCAGGCGAGCACCACCACGGTGTTCCCGGCGGCCTGGGCGGCCCGGTGCGCGGCGCCGTCGATGCCGTACGCCCCGCCCGAGACCACGACCACGGAGCGCTCGGCCAGTCCGTAGGCCAGCTCCGCGGCGACGTGCTCGCCGTACGGGGTCGCCGCCCGTGCCCCCACCAGCGCCGCCGAACGCAGGCACAGGTGCCGCAGGTCCCCCCGGCCACGGACCCACAGGCCGTGCGAACGGCGACCGCCGGGAAGGTCCAGCGACTCCAGCCTCCCCGGCCACTCCGGGTCGCCCGGTGCCACGAACCGGATCCCCGCCTCCGCCGAGTCGCTGAGCAGGGCGTCCGCGTCCACCCGGCCCGCACGGGCGCTCCAGCGCGCCCAGCGCCGTTCGAGCCGCGACGCCTCGTCCGGACCGGTCGGCGCCCCCTCCTCATGCGGCGCCGACGGCGCTGGCCCGCCCGCCACCAGGTCGGCCCACACCCGCGCCGCGCCGTACTCCGCGAGCAGCTCCCCCAGCCACAGGTCACCCGGGGGCGCCACCACCGTGAGGCACGCCCGCGCCCGGGCGTCGGCCTCCTCCTCCGCCGCACGTACCGTCACGTCACTCCTCCGTCTCCCCGCACCGCCACCCCGCTCGACTCCTGCTCCGCGCCCGGAGCACCGTCTGCCCGACCACCCCCGCCGGACCCCGCCAACCCATGACCCCGCCGGGCACCGCGCCCGCCGTTGCGGGCGGCGACCACCGGAGGGCCTCCCCAGGCCTCACCAGGCTCGGCCCGACCACAGGGCGAACGCATAGGCCACCTCCTCCTCGCCGGGCTGGTCGCGTTCGGCGAGGTCGGCCAGCGTCCACGCGACCCGCAGGGCGCGGTCCACGCCCCGCGCGCTGATCAGCCCCTGGTCCATGGCCCGGCCGAGCACCCGCAGGGCCGCCGGTTCCACCGGGAACTCGCGGCGCAGCCGGGAACCGGGGATCTCCGCGTTGGTGGACCACGGGGTGTGCGCCAGGCGGGCGGCGGCTCTGTCCCGCGCCTTCGCCACCCGGGCCGCGACCACCGCGGAGGACTCCGCGAAGGCCCGGTCCGCGAGCAGCTCGGCCCGGCTCACCGGTTGCAGTTCCACCTTGAGGTCGACCCGGTCCAGCAGGGGCCCGGACAGGCGGGAGAAGTACCGGCGGCGCTCGCCCGCCGGGCAGGTGCACAGGCTGCCCGGTTTGGCGCACGGGCAGGGGTTGGCGGCCATCACCAGTTGGAAACGGGCGGGGAACGACACCGTGGACGCGGCCCGGGCCAGGACGACCTCACCGCGTTCGAGCGGTTCCCGCAGGGAGTCCAGGACACCGCGGCCGAACTGCGGGGCCTCGTCGACGAACAGCACGCCCCGGTGGGCCTTGGAGACCCATCCCGGACTCGGGTAGCCGCTGCCCCCGCCGATGATCGCCGCGCGGCTGGAGGTGTGGTGCGGAGCCGCGAACGGCGGCCGGGTGACCAGGGGCGAGCCCGCGGGGAGCATGCCCGCCACCGAGTGGATCGCCGTCGCCTCCAACGCCTCCGCCGGCCCCAGTTCCGGCAGGACCGTGGGCAACCGTTCCGCGAGCAGGGACTTCCCGGTCCCCGGCGCACCGAGCATCATCAGGTTGTGCCCGCCCGCCGCGGCGATCTCCACGGCCCGCCGCGCCACCGGCTGCCCCAGGACGTCGGCCAGGTCCGGGCCCGCGTCGGCGGGCGCGCGCGGAGGGGGCACCTCGGCCCGCGGCGGGTCCGGGGGCGGTTCGCCGCCGCGCAGCCAGTCGCACAGCTCCATCAGGTTGCCCACCGGCACCACCTCGGCGTCCGGCACCAGCCGGGCCTCCTCAGCGTTGCCGTGGGCGACCACGAAGCGGCCGTGGCCCTGACCGGTGGCCGACACCACCGCCGGGAGCACGCCCGGAACCGGCCTGGCCCGGCCGTCCAGTCCGAGCTCGGCGATGAGGACGGTGCCCTCCAACCGATCCGACGGCACCTCTCCGGCGGCGGCCAGCACCGCGCCCGCGATGGCGAGGTCGAAGAGGCTCCCCGCCTTGGGCAGGCTGGCCGGGGACAGGCTGACGGTGATCTGGCCGCTGGGCCAGGACTCGCCGCTGTTGACGAGGGCGGCTCGGACCCGGTCGCGCGCCTCCCGCAAAGCCGCGTCCGGCAGGCCCACCATGGTCACACCGGGGTCTCCGCCGCCCAGGTGGACCTCCACCTCGACGACGTGGCCGCGCACGCCCAGCAGGGTGACGCAGTGGGTCCGGGCGAGCGTCATCACGTCATCCCCCGCTCATGGGAGACGAAAACGCGGCCTTCCAGGATGAGCACGCCCACGCCGTCCACCCTCAGCGGTCGGGCGGGAACGCGGTGCCGGTCGGCCCACGCACGGCCGAGGCGCCGCAGTCTGCGCCGCCGGGTGGGGGTGACCGCCTCGACCGGGTGGCCGTACCGAACCGAGGTACGCGTCTTGACCTCGGCGACGACCAGGGTCCGACCGTCCCGCGCCACGACGTCGATCTCCCCGGCGGGGATCCGCCAGTTGCGGTCCACCACGCGCAGGCCGACGCGTTCGAGGAAGGCCACCGCCAGATCCTCGCCGTGCCTGCCCAGTGACTGCCGGTACTTCGCCCGCCGATCCATCGGCGACCACCTCCCGTTACTACGGTCGGTGATCGTCGGTCGGCGCGCCAGAGGGAATGTCGAGCTGTGGACAACTCCGCCGGGCGCACGAGAAGCCAGGACCCACGGAGCTTGCTTCGACCCGTGCCCCTACCTCCGGAGCACGACTCGAAGACCAGCGGAGACCCCGGACATACAGCCAGGGCACCGACGGGGGTTCCGGAGGGTCCGCGGGCGGGATCGGGAGGCCGGGCACGAACGGATGCCCAGCGGAGGTTCACAGCGACACGGTCAGTCCTCGGGGGCCTCGGCGGGCGGCAGCTCCAGGTCGGCCTTGGTGATCTCCTCGACGTTGACGTCCTTGAACGTCACCACGCGCACGTTGCGGACGAACCGGGCCGGGCGGTACATGTCCCAGACCCAGGCGTCCTCCATCACGACCTCGAAGTACATCTCCCCGTTCTCGGTGGAACGCGGCTGGAGGTCGACGTGGTTGGTGAGGTAGAAGCGGCGCTCCGTCTCCACCACATAGCTGAACAGCCCGACGACGTCCCGGTACTCGCGATAGAGCTGGAGCTCCATCTCGGCCTCGTACTTCTCCAGGTCCTCAGAACTCATCCACGCGCTCGCTTTCGTCAGCACTCTCCGCTGGTGGTGTGCCTTTCCCCTCATCACATGGACACCGACGTCCCCCGGCTTGTTCCCGCCGGGCGAGGGCCCCACGCTCCGGGTACGCCAATACGGTCCGAGATCCATGATGCGTCACAGAACGGCCTCATGCGCCCGGTCGGCCGGAATTCCTCGGGCGCGGGCCGGTCGGAGCACCGCCACGGCCCCGTTCGGGGCGCGCGATCGCTACTCGTCGGGCTCGTTGAGCTGGTCGAACGTGTCGGGGACACCGAGCCCGCCCGCCTGGCCGATCGGCCAGATGATCACGAAGGCGCGTCCCACGACGTGGTCGATCGGGATCGCTCCGCCGCCGGGGTTGTTCTGGTTCAGCCGCGAGTCGTAGGAGATCGCCCGGTGGTCGCCCATCACCCACAGGTGGTCCTCGGGCACCTCGATCGGGCCGAACTCGGTGTGACTGGCCACGCTGCCCGGATAGAGGTACTCGTCCTCCTCCAGCGGGACCCCGTTCACCAGCACCCGGTTCTCCTCGTCGCAGCACTCCACGACGTCGCCCGGCAGGCCGACCACGCGCTTGATGTACTCCTTGCCCGTGGGAGCGGCGCCCAGCTGCTGCTGCACCCACGTGAAGCCGCGCGCGACCGGGTTGCTCGGTTCCGGGACCACCACGGTGTTGGGGTCGTCCCATGACCCGTCGCCGTCGAAGACGACCACCTCGCCGCGGTCGATGTCGCGCACCTGGTAGACCAGCTTGTTCACGAGCACGCGGTCCCCGATGAGGAGCGTGTTCTCCATCGAGGAAGAAGGGATGTAGAACGCCTGCATCACCCAGGTCCTGATCACGAACGCCAACACCAGGGCGACCACGATCAGGATCGGGAGTTCCTTCCAGAACGACCCCTTCTTGGCACTGTTCTGGGACTTGGTCATCTCGGCGTCCGCCCTCTCCTCAGGCTCACGGCCATCGGCATCGGAGACACCACTGGCTCCCGAGTGCGGTGGCACTCGGGAGCCAGTGGTGGAGCTGTGCTCCTCCGGGCCGCGGCCGGAGTCCTCCTCGGACTCCCCGTCGGCGCCGGGGCCCCTGTCGTCTTCACTCATCGTCGGAAGCCTATCCTGCCTCCCCGGCGGGAGCGGCGAGGATTCCGATCGAAGGCGCGAAAGACTACTTGGAGACGGGCTCGCGGCGCTCGCGGATACGAGCGGCCTTCCCGCGCAGGTCGCGCAGGTAGTACAGCTTGGCGCGGCGCACGCGGCCGCGGGCGACGACCTCGTACTTCTCGACGGCCGGGGTGTGGATCGGGAAGGTCCGCTCCACGCCCACGCCGTAGCTCACCTTGCGGATGGTGAATGTCTCGCGGCTGCCCGCGCCCTGACGGCGGATCACGACGCCCTTGAAGACCTGGACACGAGTACGGTTGCCCTCGGTCACGCGCACGTGAACGTTGAGTGTGTCACCCGGACGGAACTCCGGGACGTCGGTGCGAAGCTGAGCCTTCTCCAGCTCCTGAATGGCGGTGTGCATCTCGCGAATCCTCATCGGTAGCGCTCCGCGGCCTGATCCCCTGCGTGCAGGGGGGCGCGGGCGAGGGCCCTGGAATGGGTCTGAACTTTCGAACCGCCCGGTGACCGTCACAGAGGCCGACGTTCTGCCGCCGGCATGCGGATGCCGCCGGTCACCAAGGGGGAACTCACCTAGTTTGCCACATGTTCGCCGGCGTCCCGAACGGGCTCTTCGGCCAGCACCTCGCGGTCGCGCCGGTCCCACGCCTCGTCCGGGGTCGCCGCGACCAGGTCGGGCCGGTTGCGCGCGGTCTTGCGCAGCGCCTGGTCGCGCCGCCAGCGGTCGACCGCGCCGTGGTTGCCGGACAGCAGGACCGGCGGGACCTCCTGGCCGCGCCAGGTCGCCGGCTTGGTGAACACCGGCCCCTCGACGAGGTGTTCCATGCCGCCGGAGGCGAACGAGTCCTGGACCGCGGACTCCCTGTTGCCCAGCACACCGGGCAGCAGGCGGGTGATCGCCTCCACCATCACCAGGGTGGCCGACTCGCCCCCGTTGAGCACGTAGTCGCCGATGCTGACCTCCTCGACCGGCATGCGCCGGGCGGCGTCCACCGCGACCCGCGAGTCGATGCCCTCATAGCGCCCGCACCCGAAGACCAGCCGGGGCTCGGCGGCCAGGCGCTCGGCGTCGGCCTGCCGGAACGGGCGGCCGCTCGGGGTGGGCAGGATCAGCCGCGCGGGTTCGCCGCCCACGACCTCGTCGAGGGCCTCCCCCCACGGTTCGGGCTTCATGACCATGCCCGGCCCCCCGCCGTAGGGGGTGTCGTCCACGGTGTTGTGCCGGTCGTGCGTCCACGAGCGCAGGTCGTGGACGTGCACGTCGAGCAGGCCGGCCGCGCGCGCCTTGCCGATCAGGGACAGGTCCAGCGGCGCGAAGTAGTCGGGGAAGATGCTGATGATGTCGATGCGCACGGCGTACCCGTTCAGTCGGCTGTGTGCAGGTCGAGCAGGCCGGGCGGGGGGTCGATGACGACGACGCCCTGCTCGGTGTCGACCTCGGGGACCAGTGCGGCCACGAACGGCACCAGCACCTCGTCGCCCTCGGGGGTGGTCACGACCAGCAGGTCCTGCGCGTGGTGCAGGACGTCGTCGACGGTGCCGACGGCGGCACCGGAGGTCGTCCGCACCGCGAGACCGATCAGTTCGTGGTCGTGGAACTCGTCCGGGTCGTCCAGGGGCGCGATGTCGGCGGAGTCCACCAGGAGCGCGGTACCCCGCAGCGCCTCGGCCGCGTCGCGGTCGCCGATGCCCTCGAAGCGCACGAGCAGGCGGCCGCTGTGGCGCCGCGTGGCGGTGATCCGCAGCGGTCCGACGGCGGGCGGATCCGTGTCCAGGGCCGCTCCGACGGCGAACCTGGCCTCCGGGTCGTCGGTGCGCACGTCGACGGCGACGTCGCCGCGGATACCGTGCGCGCGGCCGATCCGGCCCACCACGAGTCGCATGGGAGTTCCGTCCTTCTGTGAGATCCGCCCCCGGGCGGCCGGGTGCCGCCGGGGTCACCCGGGCGCGGGACGCGGGTCGTCCCGTCGCCCCTGCCTCGGGAGGCAGTGTGCCCGGGGTCGCGACGACCCCGGGCACGGCTGTGGGGCGCCGACCTTCGCGGTCGACGCCCCGAGAGGCGCGTCAGCGCACTTCGTGCAGGTCCAGCAGGTCCACCCGGACGTACCGGCCGCCCGCGAGCGAGCCGATGACCGTCCTGAGCGCCTTGGCGGTCCGGCCGTTGCGGCCGATCACCTTGCCCAGGTCGTCGGCGTGGACGCGGACCTCCAGGACCTTGCCCTTGCGGAGCCGCTTGGCTCTCACCTGGACGTCCTCGGAGTTCGCGACGATCCCCTTCACGAGGTGCTCAAGCGCCTCTTCCAGCACGTCAGGCCTCGCCCTCGGACTTCTCGGCCTCGGCGGGCGCGGCCGGCTTCTCGGCCGGCTTGTCCGCCTTCTTCTCGGTCTTCTTGGCCTTGGTGGCCTTCTCGGCGCCCGGGAGCACGAGCTCCTTCAGGGCGGCCTGGAAGGCGGCCTCCTTGGCCTCGGGGTCCTTCGCCTCGGCGACCTGGAGCGGAGCCGGAGCGGCGAGGCCCTTGAACTTCTGCCAGTCGCCGGTCTTGCGCAGGAGGACCTTGACCGCGTCGGAGGGCTGAGCGCCCACGGACAGCCAGTACTGGGCCCGCTCGGAGTCGACCTCGATCAGGCTCGGGTGCTCCTTGGGGTGGTACTTGCCGATCTCCTCGATCGCCTTGCCGTCCCGCTTGCTGCGGGCGTCGGCGACGATGATGCGGTACTGGGGCGTACGGATCTTGCCCATACGCTTGAGCTTCAGTTTGACAGCCACTGGAGTGGTCTTCTCCCGATGAACGGTGTGCGGCGTCCGACGGTTCGACGCGTGGGGTTGCGAAGCCCGTCAGGACTGACGTGGGCGGCTGGCTAGTTAGAGGGCTGGCCCGCCACCGTTAGTCGACTACTCATTGTGCCAGACACCGACGAGTTCCTCGGCCAGGATGACCGGCGTGTGCGGTCACAGTGGAAACACGTCCGGCCCGCCCCCGGGTGGGGACGGGCCGGACGGACGCCGGTGCGCGGGCCTTGGCGGTGCGCCGCTCGCGCGCGGCGCGCCTACTTCTTGGGGAACTTGAAGTCCGACAGGTCCGGCATGCTGGAGCCGCCGAGGCCGGGCGGGAGCTGCGACTGCCCGGCGCCGCCCAGGCCCGGGGGCAGCTGCGGAGCCTGCTGGCCGCCCTCCTCCTGCCTGCGCTGGCGCTGCGCGGCGCGCTCGGCCTCCTGCTGGCGGGCCTTCATCGGGTTGCCGCTGCGCTGCTTGCCCTTCTTCGCCTTCTTGGCCTGGGCCTTGGCCTTCTTCTTGTTGCCGCCGCCCATGCCCGGCATCCCCGGCATGCCGGGCATCCCGCCGTTCTTCATCTTGCGCATCATCTTCTGCGCCTCGAAGAAGCGGGTGACCAGGCCGTTGACGTCGCTGACCTGCGTGCCCGAACCGTTGGCGATGCGCAGGCGGCGCGAGCCGTTGATCATCTTGGGGTTGGTGCGCTCGCCCGGGGTCATCGACCGGATGATGGCCTGGATGCGGTCCAGGTCCTTGTCGTCGATGTTGTCGATCTGCTCGCGCATCTGGCCCATGCCGGGCATCATGCCGAGCAGGTTGCCGATCGGGCCGAGCTTGCGGACCATCGACATCTGTTCGAGGAAGTCGTCCAGCGTGAAGTCGTCGTCCGAGGCCATGGTCGAGGCCATCTTCTCGACCTCGGCCTCGTCGAACGTGCGCTGGGCCTGTTCGATGAGCGTGAGGACGTCACCCATGTCCAGGATGCGCGAGGCCATCCGGTCCGGGTGGAAGAGGTCGAAGTCCTCGAGCTTCTCGCCCGTGGAGGCGAACATGATCGGTCGCCCGGTGATGTGCCGGATGGACAGCGCGGCACCGCCGCGGGCGTCGCCGTCGAGCTTGGTGAGCGCGACCGCGTCGTAGCCGACCCCGTCGAGGAAGGCCTGGGCGGTGTTGACCGCGTCCTGACCGATCATGGCGTCGACGACGAAGAGGATCTCGTCGGGCGAGACGGCGTCGCGGATGTCCGACGCCTGCTGCATCATCTCGGTGTCCACGCCGAGACGGCCGGCGGTGTCGATGATGACGACGTTGTGGTTGTTGCGCCGCGCGTGCTCCACCGACTCGCGCGCGACCGCGACCGGGTCGCCCACGCCGTTGCCGGGCTCAGGCGCGAACACCGGGGTGCCGGCGCGCTCGCCGACCACCTGGAGCTGCGTGACGGCGTTGGGGCGCTGCAGGTCCGCGGCCACGAGCAGGGGCGTGTTGCGCTGGTCGCCGAGCCACTTGGCGAGCTTGCCCGCCAGGGTGGTCTTACCGGCGCCCTGCAGGCCCGCGAGCATGATCACGGTGGGCGGGTTCTTGGCGTACCGGATCTGGCGGGTCTCGCCACCGAGGATCTCGACCAGTTCCTCGTTGACGATCTTGATGACCTGCTGTGCCGGGTTCAGGGCCTTGGAGACCTCTTCGCCGCGGGCGCGCTCCTTGACCCGCGAGATGAACTCGCGGACCACCGGCAGCGCGACGTCCGCCTCCAGCAGCGCGAGGCGAATCTCGCGAGCGGTCGCGTTGATGTCCTCCTCGGACAGCCGCCCCTTACCGCGCAGCGAGGAGAAGACCGATGTCAGCCGGTCGGAAAGCGTCTCGAACACGAGTGTGGCCAGTCCTTCGTCTCGGAATTGGTTTCCCAGCCTACCCCCAACGCGTCACCCGACACCGCTCGCGCGGGGCCCTACGCGCGGTGCGCGGGCCGACACCGCCGACCGGCGCCTCCCGCGCGGGCCCCGACACGGCGGAACCCTCCCGCCGGGCCGCTGGTGGCGGCCGGCGGGAGGGTCCCCGGCGTCGTGCGGACCGACGTGCCGACAGGTCGCGCTCGGCCCTCTAGGTCGTGTTTTTTGCAGTATTCCGGGCTCGGGGCCCGCCAGGCTGCCTCTCGCTGCGCCTCTGCGCTCGTGCAGCACCACCAGGCTGAACTTCGCACATCGCCTTGCGAGAGATGGCCCGGCGACCGCTCACTCACCCGAAGCCTTCAGAAAAACACTCCCTAGTCGCCCTCGGTCTCCTCCGGGGACTCGGATCCCTCCGTGCCCTCGGTCTCCTCCGAGCCGCCCGACTCGGTCGCGGCGCGCTGCTCGTCCAGGGCCGTCAGCATCGCCTCCTGCTGGTCACCGGTCAGCCCGCGCGTCGTCAGCTGGGCGGAGCCGTCGATCGCGTACGTCTCGTCGCCGACCCTGTCGTAGTTGGCGCTGCAGGACATCTCCAGCGTGCCGCCGGCCTCCAGTTCGCCGGTGTCGCTGCACTCCAGATCGCCGATCTCGTCGTTGCTGAAGGTGACGTCCATCCGGACGGTCACCGTGCCGCTGCCGGCACCGCCCGCGTCGCGCACCGTCCCCGACCAGGTGCAGTCGGGGCCGGGCTCGCAGTTCATCGCGGGCTGGCCGTCCCAGGCCACCTCGATCCGCGCGTCCCGGGAGCCGCCCAGCTCCTCCTCGGCCAGGCCGGCCAGGGTGCCGTAGACCTCCTCGGCGGCGGCCGCGTCGGCCTCCGCCAGGTCCAGGCGCACCTGCGGTCCGCTCTCGGCCTCCGGCGGCACCAGTTCCTCGATCGCGATGCGCTGGATCTGTCCGGTCTCGGCGTTGATCCAGAGCTGGTTGCGCTCGCCGGCCAGGTCGACCCGGTAGGTGAGGACGTCGTCGAGGTTCTCCTCGTTCGCCTCCTCCGAGTCGAGTTCGATCCCGCCGAGGATCTCGGCCAGGACCGGGGGCGGGAGCGTGGCGGCCGGGTCGATCCCCGCCTGGGCACCGGTGGCGCGCACCCAGTTCTCGTCGAAGTCGTCGAAGTCGGGCCCGAACACGCCCTGGTCGAGCCAGAAGTCCTCCGGCGCCCGGATGAACAGCTTGTCGTCCGCGCTGACCAGGTCGCCCTCGATGCCGTTGGCGCTCACCGTGCCGTGGGTGGCGCCGGAGTCGGTGACCGTCAGGGCCACGTCCCGCACGTCGCCGCCGACGCTCGCGGCCACCTGCCCGGACGCCGTGAGCGCCGGGTACTCGGCCAGGTCGGCCAGGGCGTCCTCCAGGAGGGGCGCCGCCTCCACCGGTTCGGCGGCCTCGGGGGAGGGCTCCTCCTCGCCCCCGGCTCCGGGGCGCAGGTCTCCCAGGACCGAGCATCCGGTCACTCCGAGCGCGAGCGCGGCACCCGCCGCGGCGAGCGCCCAGCGCCCGGACCTGCGACCCCTGATGTGACTAACCGGCGCCATCATTCCTCCTGACCCCGACCTGTGGGGCACTGTAACGAGTCCGCGTACGTGCATGGGATGGGCTGTGGGGACGCTCGTCTCCCGGCCCTGTCGGCGTGGGACGCGGCTGTCCGGCCGGGGGTTCCGATCCACCCGGCCCCGGCAGGGACGCGTCGCGCCGTCCGGCCGTGGGGCCGCCGCGCGGGCCGTGTCCCGCGGCACCCGGCCGCTCGGCTCCGCAGCCCCACCGCCCCGAAAGCGTATCCAACCCCGGCACAGACCACGGCCAACAACGCTCCATCAAACCGCACAAACGGGGTGGAGCACGCGCCCGGCGGCTCCGGCGCGTCCCCGGCCCGAGCGCGCTGTGCCCCGCACACGAACGAGACCGACGGGGATCACTCCCCGCCGGTCTCTGGGTCACCTCACCGCGTCAGCGGCCAAGACCCGCGGCCTCGACGTTGAAGACTAGGCCTTGGCCTGCGATGAGGCCGTCTCCTCGCCCGGAGGCGTCGACGAGGAGACCGCTTCTGCCTCGAGCTCGTCCAGCTCGTCGAAGGCGTAGGCCGTTTCGGCGTGCAGCTCGTGGTCCAGGCCGTTGGTCTCGACCTCTTCCGGGATACGGAAGCCCATGATGAGGTCGATGATCTTGGCGATGATCCAGGTGGCGACGAAGGAGTAGGCGATCGTGGCGGCCACGGCGATCAGCTGGACGATCAGCAGCGAGACGCCGCCGCCGTCGAGCAGGCCGCTGGAGCCGGAGGTGATCTCGGCGGCCACGAGGCCGATCATCAGCGAACCGATGATGCCGCCGACCATGTGGATGCCGACGACGTCGAGCGCGTCGTCGAACTTGAACTTGAACTTCCAGCTGATGGCGTAGGCGCAGACCGCACCGGAGACCAGGCCGACGGCGATCGCGCCGATCGGGGTGACGTCCGCGGCGGCCGGGGTGATCGCGACCAGGCCGGCGATGGCACCGGAGGCGAAGCCGAGCGCGCTGGCCTTGCCGTAGCGCAGCTTCTCCACGATGATCCAGGCGATGATCGCGGCGGCCGTGGCGACCTGGGTGTTGACCAGGGCCAGCGCGGCGGTGGCGTCGGCGGCGTAGGCGGAGCCGGCATTGAAGCCGAACCAGCCGAACCACAGCAGGGCGGCGCCCAGCAGGACGAACGGCAGGTTGTGCGGGCGCATGGACTCCACGCCGAAGCCCTTGCGGCGGCCGAGGACGAAGGTCAGGGCCAGCGCCGCGGC
Organism: Nocardiopsis sp. NRRL B-16309; assembly: GCF_001279585.1. GTDB lineage: Bacteria > Actinomycetota > Actinomycetes > Streptosporangiales > Streptosporangiaceae > Nocardiopsis. Next base: position 53,881 of record NZ_LGEC01000058.1, read on the forward strand.
ACCGGCGTTGATGTGGACGGCGGTGCCTCCGGCGAAGTCGACCACGCCGGCGTCGCCGATCCCGATCAGCTCGAACCAGCCGCCGCCCCAGACCCAGTGGGCCACGGGGAAGTAGACGAGGGTCGCCCAGACGGGGACGAAGACGAGCCAGGCGCCGAACTTGGCGCGGTCGGCGATGGCGCCGGAGATGAGCGCCACCGTGATGATGGCGAACATCATCTGGAAGCCGGCGTCGACGAGCAGCGGGTAACCGCCGCCGCCCTCGCCGTCGGAGGGCTCGATCTCACCGATGAGGCTGCTCAGACCGACGTAGTCGAAGCCGCCGATGAAGTGGTTGACGACTCCGGGGCCTTCGGCGTACGTGAGCGAGTGGCCGATGGCGACCCACAGCACGCTGACGATCGCGATGCTCGCGAAGCTCATGAGCATCATGTTCAGGACGCTCTTCGCCCGGGACATGCCTCCGTAGAAGAAGGCCAGTCCTGGGGTCATGAGCATCACCAGCGCGGCGCTCACCAGCAGCCACGTGGTGTTGCCAGTGTCAATCATGTCGTCGCCTCCGTAGGACGGACGGGGGATGGTCGTGCCAAGGCGGCGTCAGCGAGCACGTCATCGGGCCGTGCAGATCACCACACAGGCCACTGTCCGAGCTGGGTGTTTCTCCATGGGAGCTGCCATGTTGCACCCGTGTAAAAGGACAGCCAGAAGTGTTAAGCCACCATGAACGGAGGCCCCAGCACGTGCGATCGCTCGTGCATGCGTACAGAACGCGACCCGTGCCGTGAACGGGGAGCGACACATCGGACACGCACGGTCAGATCTCACCTGGGTAACGGCGGCGGAGTCAGGTTCCGCGGCCCCGTGTTGCGGTGTCGTGACGCACACATGAAGTGGCTCACACCGGGCGGACCTCCCCGCGCCCGTCGGACGACCCGCGCTCGCCCGCCCCGGACGCACCGGTGGCCGGGCATCCGCGCGGATGCCCGGCCACCGGTGCGCCGACGCGGTCCCGCCGCGGCCGGGCGGGCGCGGTTCAGGAGCCGTTGAGGACGGCGTCCACGAAGACCTCGGGGTCGAAGGGCGCCAGGTCGTCCGGGCCCTCCCCCAGTCCGACGAGCTTGACCGGGACGCCCAGCTCACGCTGGACCTGCACGATGATGCCGCCCTTGGCGGTGCCGTCGAGCTTGGTCAGCGCGATGCCCGTCACGTTCACGACCTCGCCGAACACCCGCGCCTGGCGCAGGCCGTTCTGGCCGGTGGTGGCGTCCAGGACCAGCAGGACCTCGTCCACCTGGGACTTCTTCTCCACCACGCGCTTGACCTTGCCCAGCTCGTCCATGAGCCCGGTCTTGGTGTGCAGGCGCCCGGCGGTGTCGATGATGACGGTGTCGGCGCCGTCCTCGATCCCCCGCGAGACGGCGTCGAAGGCCACGCTGGCCGGGTCGGCGCCCTCCTCCTTGTGGACGACGGGCGCGCCCACCCGGCCGCCCCACGTCTGGAGCTGCTCGGTGGCGGCGGCGCGGAAGGTGTCGGCGGCGCCGAGGACCACGCTGCGGCCGTCGCCGACCAGGGAGCGGGCGAGCTTGCCGGTGGTGGTGGTCTTGCCGGTGCCGTTCACGCCAACCACCATGATCACCGCCGGCCGGTCGCCGTGCGGCTCGGTGCGCACGGTCCGGTCGGTGTCGGTGCCGATCTGCGCCAGGAGCTCCTCGCGCAGCAGCCCGCGCACCTCGTCGACGCCGCGGCTGCCGAGCACCTTGACCTTGGTGCGCAGGCTCTCGACGATCTGCGCCGCGGCGGTCACGCCGATGTCGGCGGTGATGAGGGTGTCCTCGATCTCCTCCCACGCGTCCTCGTCCAGGGAGTCGGAGGAGAGCAGGTTGAGCAGCCCCTGGCCCAGCGAGGTCTGCGACCGGGCCAGCCGGGCGCGCAGGCGCACCATGCGCCCCGCGGACGGCGGCGGCGTCTCCAGCTCGGGTTCGGCCGTGGGTGCGGCCTCGGCCGGAGGGGCGTGGGCGGGCGGCGGGACCACCGCGCCCTCGGCCCGTTCGCGGTCCTCCTCCGGGGCGACAGGCTCCCCGGTGACCTCGGGCTTGGTCTCCTCCTCGCCCGGCTCGACCGGACGACGGGTCTTGACCAGGAAGAACCCGCCGACGGCCAGCAGCAGGACCAGGACGACGATGACTGAGGTTGCGAGCACGGTGATGTCCATAGCGCTCCCCAGTCTCCCAGAACGCGCGACGCGATCGCGTCACGGCCGGGTGGCGTGCCGGGAACGAACCGGGGTACGGCCGCCCCGCCCGAACGGCCTCCGCCCGCCCTCCGGGCTCATGTGGTGCGGTGGCGGGTCGTCCTCAGGATGAGCAGGAAGAACGGCGCGCCCAGGAAGGCGGTCACGACACCGATGGGCAGCTCGGCGGGGGCGACCACGGTCCGGGCGACGATGTCGACCAGCACCAGGAACGCGCCACCGAAGAGCACGGTGACGGGCAGGATCGCCCGGTAGTTGGCCCCCACCAGGCGGCGGACCACGTGGGGCACCACGATGCCGACGAAGCCGATCAGTCCGCTCACGGCCACCGCGGCGGCCGTGGCCAGCGACGCGGCGCTGATCACGACGATCCGGATCACCCCCGGGTTCAGGCCGAGGCTGATCGCCTTGTCGTCGCCCAGGGCGAGCATGTCCAGCAGGTAGCCGCACGCCAGCAGCACGACCAGGCTCACCAGCGCGTAGGGCCACACCAGCCGCACGTCGTCCCAGCCGCCGCGGCCCAGACCGCCCAGCAGCCAGGAGTAGACGCGCTGGAGCTGGTCGACCCCCATCTGCTGCACGAGGGTCTGCGCCGCGGACAGGAACGACGACACGGCCACGCCCGCCAGGACCAGGGACGCGGTACCGCCGCCGCCCGCGGTCGAGCCCAGGAGGTAGGCGGCGGCCACGCCCGCCAGTGCCCCGACGAAGGCCGCGAACGGCACGGCGGCGCGCGGGCTGTCGGTGAGCTCCTGGCCGAAGACCATGACCAGGGTGGCGCCCAGCCCGGCACCGGCGGCGGCGCCGAGCAGGAAGGGATCGGCCAGGGCGTTGCGGAAGACGCCCTGGTAGGCGCCGCCCGCGGTGGCCAGGAGGGCGCCGACGACGGCGCCCATGACGACCCGGGGCAGGCGCAGCGCCACCAGCAGTGCCACCTGCCGCTCGTCGAGCGGTGACTCCACTCCACCGAACGGCAGGTGGCTGAGGAGGTGGCGGACGATGTCGGCCGCCGAGATGTCGGCCGCCCCGGCCGAGACGCCGAGGAGGCCGGACACGACCAGCAGGACGGCTCCGCCGGCCAGCCAGCCGACGGGCGCGACCCGCCGCACCGTCGGCCGGGCTCCGCCCCCGCCCCCGCGCGGCGTCCGTCGGCCTCTCACCAAGGCTTAGCCGCCCGCGGTCTCGCGGACGGCGTCGCCGACGAGTTCGGCGAAGTCGACCACACGCGGGCCCCAGCGCGAGGCGATGTCCGCGTCGAGCAGGTACACCGCGTCCTCCTCCACGGCCGTGACCGTGTCGAAGGCCGGACGCTCGCCCACCGACGACACGGTCTCCTCGTCGCCGTAGGACAGGAAGATCAGGTCCGGGTTCTCGTCCACGACGTACTCCGGGGACAGCTGCGGGTAGCCGCTGTCGGCGCCGTCGGCCGCGTCGGCGATGTTCTCCAGCCCGAAGGCCTGGTAGATCTGGCCGACGAAGGTGCCGGAGGTCGCGGAGTAGAGGCTGTCGTCCAGCTCCTGGTAGAAGGTCAGGTCCACCTCGCCGACGTCCTCGCGCACGCTCTCCACGACCGCGTCGAACTCGGCCTCCACGCGCTCGGCCTCGGCGTCGGCGGCCTCGGCGTGGCCGGTGGCCTCGCCGAGCAGGCGCATCTGGGCGTAGGCGTCGTCCAGGGTGGCCGCGTCGTCCATCACGAGGACGGGCACGCCGACGTCCTCCAGCTGCGGCGCGGTGTCCTCGGAGGAGCGGGCGAGCAGCACCAGGTCGGGGTCGTACTCCACGATCGCCTCGACGTTGGGCGTGAAGCCGCTGAGATCGGTCGTCGGAGCGTCCTCGGGGAAGTTCGAGTACTCGTCGGCCGCCTCCACCTGCTCCCCGGCGCCGATGGCGAAGAGCATCTCCGTGGCGGTGGGCGAGAGCGAGACGATCCGCTCGGGCTCGGCCTCGATGGTGACCTCGCCGAGGGCGTCGTCGACCGTGACGGGGAAGGCGCCGTCGGACCCGGTCTCAGCGGGCTCGGACGCGGAGTCCGTTGCTCCGCAGGCGGTGAGCGCGAGCGCGAGACCCAGCAGCGCGGCGGGCGGCGGGGCCGGGGCCCCGCGACGGCGTCGGTGGTCCTGGGCGAAGGGGCGGGGAATCCGCACGGTGCTCCTTGGTGGGACGGGGAAGGAGCGCGGTCCGGGCGGGGACGGCCTGTCCTTCCCACGAGGACGGGGACGTCGGTGCCGACGGGGCGACCTGGCTCGTCCCCGCGCGCGGCGGGGCTCCACAGTTGCGGGACAGCGCCGGGTTGGGCGGCCGTGGCCGCCGGACCGGACTTCGCTCGTTCGACACCGGTCGGGGGAGCACCCCGACCGTCCTACTCTACTCGGCGCCCGTCAGCCCCCGTCGTGCGCTCGCGACCCGTGCCACCTGCGGTTCTTCGGAGCGGAAAGAGATGGCCAGGCCGCGGGGCGCGCCTTTCGCACACCGCCCCGCGGTGATTCCTTTGTCCCGGAGAATGATCCCGACTCATTGTTTGTCCGTTTATAGCCCCAGTGAGAAACACCAGTCACCATGGCCACATTCTCCCGTCACGTGTCCAGATTGAGTCTTTATCAACATTGACACGGATGTCGCACACAGCAATGATCTCGTTGCCGTACGCGCCGAACAACCGAATTCGGACGTCCTGCGTCGTATCCCCCCGGCGGCCACCCTCGCCACCGGTGGGATGCCCGCTCCCCCGGTGTCCGCGGCGCGTACCGAGAAGGGATGTGTTCACAAGGTGGTATCCCACCGCTCACGCCTGGCCGCCCCCCTCGCCGGGCTGACACTTCTGGCGGGCCTGACCGCGGCCGTACCGGCCGCCGCCGACGATGACGGGGAACTCGCGCCCCTGCATCCGGCCCCCACCGCCGAGACCGGCGAAATGACACACCAAGCCGACAACCTGTGGTTCATCGAACTGGAGAGCCCTCCCTCGTCGGACGGCACCTCCCCCTCCGAGGTCGAGGAGGAACAGGAGGAATTCCGCGCCGACGCCGACGAACAGGGTTTGGAGTACACCGAACGGCTCGCCTTCGGGGAACTGTGGAACGGCCTCTCGGTCGAGATGGACGACGCCCAGGTCGGCAACGCCCGCGAGATCCCCGGCGTGAACGCGATCTACCCCGTCATGCGCTACGAGGTCCCCGAGTCCGACGAGTCCGCACCCGACCTGGACACCGCGCTGGGCATGACGGGCGCCGACGTCGGACAGAACGAGCTCGGGCTCACCGGTGAGGGCCTGCGCGTGGCCGTCATGGACACCGGGATCGACTACACCCACCCCGACCTCGGCGGCCCCGGCTCCTTCCCCACCGGCCGGGTGGTCGCCGGGCACGACTTCGTCGGTGACGACTTCGACGCGAGCCACCCCGCCACCAACGTCCCCGCCCCCGACGACGACCCCCAGGACTGCCACGGGCACGGCACCCACGTGGCCGGGATCGTCGGTGCCGAGGGCGAGGTCACGGGCGTGGCCCCCGACGTCGAGTTCGGCGCCTACAAGGTGTTCGGCTGCTCCGGCTCCACCACCGCCGACATCATGATCGCCGCCATGGAGGGCGCGCTCGCCGACGACATGGACGTGCTCAACATGAGCATCGGCTCGTCGCACTCCTGGCCGCAGTACCCGACCGCGACCGCCTCCGACAACCTCGTCGACGAGGGCATGGTCGTGGTCGCCTCCATCGGCAACGAGGGCGACACCGGGCTGTACTCGGCCGGCGCCCCCGGCCTGGGCGCCGACGTGATCGGCGTGGCCTCCTACGACAACACCCACGTCGAGGCGGCGTCCGTGGTCGCCTCTCCGAGCGGGGAGTCGCTGGCGTACATGGAGATGGGCGACGCGTCGCCGCCGCCCGCCTCCGGCACGACCGACCCGCTGGTCTTCGTCGGACGGGGCTGCCTGTCCGCGGGCGACACCCTGGAGGGCGACCCGGAGGGCGCGACCGCGCTCATGGTCCGCGGTTCCTGCACGTTCGCGGAGAAGTACGACGCGGCCGTCGACGCCGGTGCCACCGGCGTGGTCATGTACAACAACGTGCCCGGCATGTTCGCCGGCGGCGGCATCACCGACCGCGGGCCGTTCTCCATCGGCGTCTCCGACGAGTCCGGGGCGCACCTGGTCGAACTCCTCGACGCCGGTGAGACCGTCACCCTCGACTGGACCGACGAGTCCGTCTCCACCCCCAACCCGACCGGCGGCCTGATCAGCTCGTTCAGCTCCTACGGCATGTCGCCCGACCTGGCGCTCAAGCCGGACATCGGCGCCCCCGGCGGCCTGATCAACTCCACCTACCCGATGGACCAGGGCGGCTACGCCACGGTCAGCGGCACCTCGATGTCGTCCCCGCACGTGGCCGGCGGCGTCGCCCTGCTCCTGCAGGCCCGCCCCGACCTGGCGGCGCACGACGTGCGCACCGTCCTGCAGAACAGCGCCGACCCCAAGAACTGGTGGGGCAACCCCGGCCTCGGACTGCTCGACAACGCCCACCGCCAGGGCGCCGGCATGCTCGACATCCCGGGCGCGGTCCTGGCCACCACCACGGTCACCCCGGGCAAGCTGTCGCTGGGCGCCACCGAGGGCACGGTGAGCGAGACCGTCACCATCACCAACGACGGCGACGAGGAGGCCGTCTACACGCTCGGCCACGAGGCCGCCCTGGGCACGCACGGCAGCACCTTCACGCCCGGGTTCAACGCGGACTCCGCCGAGGTGTCCTTCGACACCGAGTCGGTGACCGTCCCCGCGGGCGGCTCCGCCGAGGTCCGGGTCACCGTCACCCCGCCGGCGCGCACCTACGAGCAGATGCTGTACGGCGGGTACTTGTCCGTCACCAGTGACGACGGCACGACCTTCCGGGTCCCCTACGCCGCCTACAACGGCGACTACCAGGAGATCGAGGCCATGACCCCGATCACCGACGGCGACGGCACCGTCCACGAGCTGCCGTGGCTGACGAAGATCACCGAGTGCGGGGTGTTCGAGGGGCTGGAGTGCGCGGCCGCCGACGGCGGCACGTTCGCCAACCAGCCCGAGGGCGCCTCGTACTCGATGGAGTGGGTCGACGGCCTGCCGGACGTGCCCTACGTCATCGCCCACTTCGACCACCACGTCACCCGTCTGGAGATGGTGGTCGTGGACGAGCGCACCGGCCGTCCGGTGCACCCGCGCCGCAACGTCGCGGTGGACGTCTCGCACGTCAACCGCAGCGCGACCTCCACATCGTTCTTCTCCTACGCCTGGGACGGCTCCGTGACCGACCCCCACGGCCGGGTGAAGGACGTCCGCGACGGGGACTACCGCCTGGAGGCCCGCGCGCTCAAGGCGCTCGGCGACCCGGACGACCCCGACGACTGGGAGACCTGGACCTCCCCCGTCATCACCATCGCCCGCGGCTGACCCGCCGCCCGACCGCGACAGGGCCGCCCTCCCGCAGTGGGGGGCGGCCCTCCGCCGTCCGGCCGCCGCCGCGGGACGTGCGCCGGGAGCCGGGACGCCACCGGGCGGTCAGGGCGTGCGCTCGATCTTCTGGCTGATCACCTGGGAGATGCCGTCGCCCTGCATGGTGACGCCGTAGAGCGCGTCGGCAGCCTCCATGGTCCGCTTCTGGTGCGTGATGACGATCAGCTGGGAGGAGGCGCGCAGCTCCTCGAAGATCACCAGCAGCCGCTGGAGGTTGGTGTCGTCCAGCGCGGCCTCGACCTCGTCCATCACGTAGAACGGCGAGGGGCGGGCCTTGAAGATCGCCGCGAGGAAGGCCACCGCCGTCAGCGAGCGCTCACCGCCGGAGAGCAGCGACAGGCGCTTGACCTTCTTGCCGGGCGGGCGGGCCTCCACCTCGATCCCGGTGGTCAGCATGGCCTCGGGGTCGGTGAGCAGCAGCCGCCCCTCCCCGCCGGGGAAGAGCCGCCCGAAGATCGCCGCGAACTCGCGCTCCACGTCCAGGTAGGCGGCGGAGAAGACCTCCTGGACCCGGGCGTCGACCTCCTGGACGATGTCCATGAGGTCGCGGCGGGTCTTCTTCAGGTCCTCCAGCTGCGCGTTGAGGAAGGCGTGCCGCTCCTCCAGCGCCGCGAACTCCTCCAGGGCCAGCGGGTTGATCTTGCCCAGCTGGTTGAGCTGGCGCTCGGCGGCCTTGGCGCGCTTGGCCTGCACGTCGCGCACGTAGGGCACCGGGACGGCGTCCTCCCCGGCGTCGATCGGCGGCGGGACCGGCACGCGGGGCCCGTACTCGGCCACCAGGGTGGGCACGTCCACGCCCAGCTCCTCCATGGCCTTGGTCTCCAGCTGCTCCAGGCGCAGGCGCCGCTCGGCGCGCGCGACCTCACCGCTGTGCGCGGAGCTGGTCAGCTTCTCCAGTTCCACCGACATCTCGCGCACCCGGGCGCGCACGGTCCGCAGCTCGGCGTCGACGGCCTCCTTGCGCGCCTGCGCCGCGGCCCGCTCGCTCTCGGCGGCGGCCAGCGACACGGCGATGCGCTCCAGCGCCAGCCGGGCGCTCTCGGCGACGGCCTCGGCGATGGTGGCCTGCGCGGCGCGCGTGCGGCGCCGCTCGGCGGCGCGCTCCATGGCGCGGCGCTCCTCGAAGGCCTGGGCCCGCAGCGCCTCGGCCCGGCCCGCGATGGAGCGCGCGCGCTCCTCGGCGGTGCGCACCGCCAGGCGGCGCTCCATCTCCGTGGCACGGGCACGGGAGGCCTGGGCGGCGAGCTCGTCGCGGGTCTCGGGGTCGGGGGCGTCCTCCTCGATGGAGGCGGCCATCTCCTCCGCCTCGGCGAGCTCCTCCTCCAGCCGGGCCAGCTTGTCGGCGTCCTCGCCCCGGGCCGTGGCGGCCTTGGCCGCCGCCGCGGCGTAGCGCTCGGACTCGGCCTCGGCGGACCTGGCCTGACCGCCCAGTTTGCCCAACCGCTGGGCGGACTCGTTGCGCTTGCGGTCGCTCTGGCGGCGGCGGGCGGTGATCTCCTCGACCGTCGCGGCCATGTCGGCGCGCTCGTGCTTGAGGGCCTCCAGTTCGGTGGCGATCCGCTTGGCGGCCTCGGTGGCCTCCTCCAGCCGCTCCGCCGCCTCGTCGACGGCCGCCTGGACCTCCAGCAGACTCGGTGCGGCGGCGGAGCCGCCGTAGACCAGGGCGGCGCCGAACACGTCGCCCTCGGCGGTGACCGCCCGCAGCTCGGGCCGGTCCGCGACCAGATCGCGGGCGGCCGGCGCGTCGGCGACCAGCGCGGTGCGCTCCAGCAGGGCGGCGACGGCGCCCCGCAGGTGGTCGGGCGCGGTGACGACGTCGACCGCGTAGCGCGCCCCCGGGGGCAGCTCCGGCCAGGACGCGCGGGGCCGGTCCGGCTCCGCTCCCGCCACGACCACGCCCGCGCGGCCGGCGTCCTGGTCCCGCAGGAGTTCCAGCGCGGCCAGCGCGGTACCGGTCCCCTCGACGGCCACGGCACCGGCGGCCACGCCGAAGGCCGCGGCCACCGCCGTCTCGTGGCCGGCGTCCACCTGGACCAGCGCGGCGAGCCCGCCGAGGGTTCCGGGCAGGCCGGCCTCCAGGAGGGTGCCCGCGCCGTCCTTGTGCGCCAGGCCCAGTTCCAGGGCCTCCTTGCGGGCGGCCAGGGCCGAGCGTTCGCCCTCGGCGGTGCGCTCGGCGTCGCGCAGCTGGTTGAGCTCGGCGTCCAGGGCGGAGAGCCGACGGGAGGCCCGCTCGTGGTCGGCGTCGAGTTCGGCGTCGCCCTCGTCCAGTCCGGCGGACTCCTCTGCGGCCATCTCGTACTCGGCCTGGGCCTCGGCGGCACGTTCGGCGGCCTGCCGCGCGGCCTCCTCCAACCGGGCGATCTCCGCCTCTCCGGACGCCGTCCGGCCGCGCAGGCTCTCCACGCGCGCGCTGAGCCGGACCAGGCTCTCGCGGCGCTCGGCGGAGGCCCGTCCGGCCGCCTCCAGCCGCTTCTCCTCGCGGTACAGGGCGTCCTCGGCGGCGGCACGCTCGGTGACGGTCGTCTCCAGGGCCTCGCGGGCCTCCTCCAGCCGGGCGAGCAGCTCCTCCTCCTGGGCGGCGGCCTCCTCGGCCTCCATCTCCAGTTCCTCGGGATCGCGCCGGTGGACGGGCTCGTCGGCGACGGCGGCGAGGTTGCGGTGGCGCTCGTTCGCCAGACCGCGCACGGCGTCCAGGCGCTCGGTCAGCCGCGAGAGCGCGTGGTAGGTCTCCGTCGCGCGGGTGAGTTCGGGAGCGGCCTCGGCGGACTGGACCTCCAGGGCGCTCTCGCGCTCCTGGGCCTGGGTGAGGGCGGCCTCGGCGGCCCCGCGCCGGGCGAGGACGTCCTTCTCGTCGGCCTCCTCCTTGGCGAGCTGGTCGGTGAGGGTGACGATGTCGTCGGCCAGCAGCCGCAGGCGGGCGTCGCGCAGGTCGGCCTGGATGACGGCGGCGCGCCGGGCCAGCTCGGCCTGGCGGCCCAGGGGCTTGAGCTGGCGGCGCAGTTCCGCGGTGAGGTCGGTGACGCGGTCCAGGTTGCCCTGCATCGCGTTGAGCTTGCGGATCGCCTTCTCTTTGCGCTTGCGGTGCTTGAGGATGCCCGCCGCCTCCTCGATGAGGGCGCGGCGCTCCTCGGGGCCGGCGTGCAGCACGGTGTCGAGCTGGCCCTGGCCGACGATGACGTGCATCTCACGGCCGATACCGGAGTCGCTGAGCAGGTCCTGGATGTCCAGGAGCCGACAGGTGTCGCCGTTGATCGCGTACTCCGAGCCGCCGTTGCGGAACATCGTCCGCTTGATGGTGACCTCGGTGTAGTCGATCGGCAGGGCGCCGTCGGTGTTGTCGATCGTGAGGCTGACCTCGGCGCGTCCCAGCGCCTGGCGGGTGGAGGTGCCCGCGAAGATCACGTCCTCCATCTTGCCGCCGCGCAGGGACTTGGCGCCCTGCTCGCCCATCACCCAGGAGAGGGCGTCGACCACGTTGGACTTACCGGAGCCGTTGGGACCCACCACACAGGTGATCCCCGGCTCCAGGCGCAGGGTGGTGGCCGACGCGAACGACTTGAAGCCGCGCAGCGTCAGATTCTTCAGATACACCCGCACCTCCCACGATGGTCACCTCGGATACACAGGGCGACCACCCAAGGGTGCCACGAAGCCGGGACCGAAGCAGCGCATCCGCGAGCGAAGGCCGCCCGTCGGAGGTGGTGGCGGGCGCCGGACGGGCGGATTCCGCGACCGGGGGCCCGCGCCGGGGGTGGTGGCCCGACGGCACGGGGCCAGTGGCGGACGTGCCAGGCGGGGGATACCGCGGCCGGGGCCCTGCGCCAGGCCCGGTAGCGGGCGGTGACGGCGCACAGCGGCCCCGTCGCGCACCCCTCGCGCAGCGAGATGCGCGGCGCTTCGCACGGCGGTGCGTGCGACGCCGACGGGTGCGCGCACGGCGGCCGTACACGTCGGTCCCGACAAGTGCAAGGGGGACGTCCGGCGGACACGGAGGGTTGCGCATCGAGCCGCCGGGTACAACGTCAAAGAAACCGCAAGTGAAAGGAAAATCTGCGGCGAGACAGGGCGGTCACAACGACCGCGCGTGCACAGTATGAGGCGTCGGTGAGACCCGGCCAGGGACGCCAGTTGTCACGCGTTCGGCGTCCCCGTCAAGGATCTTCACGTCGTCAGGGTGTCCGGACCACGATCCGGCACGGTCGACGCTGGGTCAGGCGAGCGCGGGCTCGCGGTCGGTCGCGCTGACGGCGACGTCGGTGACGGCCATGCTGAGCTGGTCGTTGCGCGCCTGAAGACGACTGACCTCGTCCTCCAGGTCGCGTACTCGCTTCTGAAGCCGTCGCATCTCCGCGACCATACGAGGGTCGGAGCCGCCGACGTGGCCAAACAGAGCCTTCGCCATGATGTGGGTCCTCCACGCTGAGTGACCAGATCTGATCCGCGCACACGACGTCCCGCGTAATTCACTTGGCGTTGCCTGTGACGCGGGTGTATAAGCGCGCGGTGTGCCTTCCAGAGTCTCACTCCGAACGGCGCTGGTCAAGATTGAATTACAACTGTCCGTAATTGCCACAACGCATGCCGAAACAATCAGGGCAGGCGGTGTGGCGCGGTTCGATGGTTCCCACCCCCGGCGATGCCGGAGTCCCGCGAGACGCGAGCGTGGACCCACTCCGCACTGATCCGTAGAACCTTCCCGGCCCCGATCGGCGCGCGGTGTGGACGAACCGCGTTACCCCACAAGCATACTCACCGTTCCACGAAACCGGTGAACGTACCCCCAGACTGAGCCCAACGTTCGACCACGGAGTCCACACGACCTGGTGTCCGGCCGCTTCTGAGGTGCTCCAGAAGGCGTTCGCAGGCGCTCCGGCTCCCCTCGGCGACCACCTCGACACGTCCGTCGTCGAGGTTCGTGGCCGCGCCGCTCAGCCCCAGTTCCAGTGCCCTGGACCGCGTCCACCAGCGAAAACCCACACCCTGGACGCGTCCGCGCACCCACGCGGTCAGCCGAACCGTCTCGGTCCCGTCCTCCACGGCCCGTTCACTCCCTTACCTCACGGAGACACTTTCCTCACCGACACGCCAGATCGCCCTGAGGACGCCGTCCGGGCCCCCTCCACGGCGCCCGGAGGACCCGTGGGCCGCCCCCAACGGACGCCTCCGGCGCACGGCGCCCGCCCGTCACCCGCCACCGTCAGGAAGCCGCTCCACGGGAGAGCGGAGCACCCTCGACGGACACGTCCGGGCCCTCCGGAGCGCTACCTCTTCTGGCAGCGGGGGCAGCTGAACGAGGAGCGGTTCATGAACGCCTCGCGCACGATCGACGTGCCGCAGCGGCCGCACGGACGGTCGCGCCGGCCGTAGGCGTTGAGGCCGCGCTCGAAGTAGCCGCTCTCCCCGTTGACGTTCACGTAGAGGCCGTCGAACGTGGTACCGCCCACCGCCAGCGCCTCGGTCATCACGTCGGTGACGTGGCCGAGCAGTTCCCGGCCGGCCGCGTCGGACAGCCCCCGGGTGGTCCGCGACCAGTGCAGCCGGGCCCGCCACAGCGCCTCGTCGGCGTAGATGTTGCCCACACCGCTGACCAGCGTCTGGTCCAGCAGGGCCCGCTTGACCTCGGTGCGCCGCGCCCGCAGCGCGCGCACGCACGCCGCCGCGTCGAACTCCGGGTCCAGCGGGTCGAGCGCGATGTGGTCCACCGACCCCGGCACGCCCGCCCGCTCGCCCGGGCCCTCCACCAGGAGGTGCCCGAACGTGCGCTGGTCCACGAAGCGCAGCTCGTGCCCGTCGGACAGCGGCAGCCGCACTCTCAGGTGTTTCTCGTCCGGCTTGCCGGCCGGCTGGACCAGGATCTGGCCGCTCATGCCCAGGTGGGCCAGAAGCATCTCGCCGCTGTCCAGCTCCAGCCACATGTACTTGCCGCGGCGCCGGGCGGCCACGGGCACGCGCCCGGCCAGCCGGGCGGCGAAGTCCGCGGCACCCGGCACGTGGCGGCGCACCGAGCGCGGGTGCAGGACCTCGACCGCGCCGACGGTCCGGCCCAGCCCGTGCCGTTCCAGGCCCGCGCGGACGACCTCGACCTCCGGTAGTTCGGGCACGGCGCTCAGCCCTGCCCGTCGCCGGAGCCGCCCGCGGCGGCCTCGGAGCGGGCCTTGATCGCCTTCCAGGCGGACTCGGCGGCCTGCTGCTCGGCTTCCTTCTTGCTGCGGCCCTCGCCCAGCCCGTAGCTCTCTCCGGCGACGTGGACCGTCGCGCGGAAGGTCTTCTGGTGGTCGGGTCCGCTCTCGTCCACGTGGTACTCCGGGACGCCCAGCATCTCCGCCGCGGTGAGCTCCTGGAGGGAGGTCTTCCAGTCCAGGCCCGCGCCGAGCCCGGAGGCCGTGGCGATCAGCGGGTCGAAGAGGCGGTGCACGAACTCCGAGGCCACGTCCAGGCCGCGGTCGAGGTAGACCGCGCCGATGATGGCCTCCAGGGTGTCGGCGAGGATCGAGGACTTGTCGCGGCCCCCGGTGCCCTCCTCGCCCCGGCCGAGCCGGATGTAGGCGCCGATGCCCAGGCCGCGGGACACGTCGGCCAGGGCCCGCATGTTCACCACGGCGGCGCGCAGTTTGGCGAGCTGGCCCTCGGGCAGGTCGGGGTGCTTGCGGAAGAGGGTGTCGGTCACCACCAGGCCGAGCACGGAGTCCCCGAGGAACTCCAGGCGCTCGTTGGTGGGCAGACCGCCCTTCTCGTAGGCGTAGGAGCGGTGCGTCAGGGCCCGGAGCAGGATCTTGGAGTCGACCTCGACCCCGATCGCCTGGTGGAACGCCCTGGCCTCGGAGGCGGAGAGTTGGCTGGCCACGCGACTTCACTTCCCTGTTCGTGCGCGCCGGGGGTCGGCGCTCGTGCTGGCGTCGGGTACGGGTTGGAGGTCCCGACCAGGGTGCTCGAACACGAGGTGACCGTCGCGGGAGCGCGACTCCCCCGGCAGCCACCACGAACTCGGGAACCCGGAGGTCCGGACCACCGGTGCTACCGCGGTTCTCGTTCTGTAGTGCCCACTGTATTGCCCGCGACACGGGCACGCCTCACTCTACAAAGCGCGGCGTCCGAGCCCCAGGGCCCGACAACACCTCGGGGCGGACCCGAAGAGGGTCCGCCCCGAGGAGAGCACGTGGGCACGCGTGGGAACACACGCCCTACGCCGGGTTGACGACCTGGCGGTTGTTGTAGGTGCCGCAGGTCGGGCACGCGATGTGGGGCTGCTTCGGGTCACGGCAGCGCGGGCAGTTGACCAGCACCGGGCGCGACGCCTTCCACTGGGAACGGCGGGTCCGGGTGTTGCTCCGCGACATCTTCCGCTTCGGGACGGCCACTTCAAACCTCCTGGGTCACCCCCGCGCGGTCGCGGGAGGCTTCTAATCTGGTCACCCCGCGCGGTGGCGGGGAGGGTGTGCCCCGGTCGGCGGGGGCGCCCTGGGGCACCGTCCGTGACCGGTTCACGAGCTCATCGTTCGCCGGGATCCTCCGCGATGCCGCGGAGCGCCTCCCAACGCGGGTCGACGCCGTCGCCGTGGTGGTGGTCGGGACCGGCCTCGGCGAGCTTGGCCCCGCACTCCGCGCACAGCCCCGGGCAGTCGGGACCGCACAGCGGGGAGAGTGGGAGCGCGAGCACGACCGCGTCCCGGACCACGGGCCCGAGGTCGAGCAGATCGCCCTCTAGATAGTAGTCCTCATCCTCGTCCGCCGAGTCCGCGTCCCCCGCGACCGCCTCGTCGTCGCCCCCGGGGTAGCGGTACATCTCCTGGAAGCCGACCTCCAGGTCCTCCGACAGGGGGTCGAGGCAGCGCGAGCACTCCGCCGTGTGCTGGCCGCGGACGGTCCCGGTGACGAGGACGCCCTCCATCACCGCTTCCAGCCGCAGGTCGAGCTCGATCTCGCTGCCCGCGGGCACGGCGGCCATCGCCGTCGCGAACGCCTCGGGGACGGTCACGATGCGCTTGGCGGTCCGCATCGACCCCGGCTGGCGGCCCAGCTGGCGGGTGTCGACCACGAACGGGTCACGAGGATCTAGACGAGACAGGGTAATCGCGCTTTCACGAGGTACTGGGAGGCCCGGCACGCGGGACGCGTCACTGCGGACGCGTGCGGCGTGACCAGGCCGCGCGCACGCCGAAGACCGACGACACGCATGGTCGAACCGCAATCCTACCTACCATGCGCCCGACCACCCAAATCAGCCCCGGAAGGGCTGTGGACCCGGGGCTCCCGCTCGGGACTCGGACGGCCTCGGGCGGGCCCTACCCCGCGGAGTGGCGGCGTTCCTCGTACTTCTCCCGCAGCCGTTCCTCGACGTGGGGGGTGACCAAACTGGAGACGTCGCCCCCGTGCTGGGCGATCTCGCGGACCAGGCTGGAGGAGAGGAACGAGTACTGGGGGTTGGCCGTCATGAACACGGTCTCCACCCCGGACAGGCGGTAGTTCATCTGGGCGATCTGGAGCTCGTAGTCGAAGTCGCTGACCGAGCGGAGACTGCGCACGATGGTCTCGATGCCGTTCTCACGGCAGAAGTCGACGAGGAGTCCGTCGAACTCGCTCACGCGGACGTTGCCCAGGTCCGAGGTGCCCTCGGCGAGCATGTCGAGTTTCTCGGGGACGTCGAAGAGCCCCCGCTTGTTGACGTTGTTGAGTACGGCGGCGACCACCTCGTCGTACTGTTTGGCGGCTCTGCCGATGATGTCGATATGACCGTAGGTCACCGGGTCGAACGACCCCGGGCAGACGACACGGCGCACGTTGGATCGCCCCTCTCACGGACTACTCACGGGTAAGGCGATCGTAGGGGCTCGCTCCGACGACGAAACGGGCAACACCCACTTAGTGACCCCCATCGCACACGTTCCGGTCGCGCGTGCACATTGCGCACACCGGCCGCAGCGGCGCGACCCTCCCGGCGCGCTCATGACGTGCCAGAACAACCCATGTGACCGATTTCTACCCCACCGTGTCCGCACGCCGTGGAGGCGCGCCGAGTGCGGCGCGGGCGTACCAGAGGACCGCCTCGCCGTAGCCGCGGCTGCGGTCGGGCTCCAGGCCCTTCGGCCAGGCGGGCTCCGCGGCGCGCTTGGAGCGCTCCACCACCACGACCGCGTCCCCTGTCAGCCAGCCCCGCTCGACCAGGCCGGCCAGGACGGCGGCGACCTCCTCGTCAGCGACGGCGTAGGGCGGGTCCGCGACGACCAGGTCGTAGGGCTCGCCCGGGTTGTCCGCGCCGATCACGCGCTCCACGCGGTCCGCCACCAGCCGGGCGCCGGGAAGCCGCAGCGCGGCGATGTTCGACCGGATCACCTGGGCGGCCCCGCGGTGGGCCTCCACCAGCAGGGCGTGCGCCGCTCCGCGTGACAGGGCCTCCAGCCCGATCGCGCCGGACCCCGCGTACAGGTCCATGACGCGGATGCCGTCGAGGTCGCCGAGGTCGGACTGGACGGACGCGAACAGCGCCTCGCGGGCGCGGTCGCTGGTGGGCCGGGTCGTGCGGCCGTCGGGTGCGGAGATCCGCCGCCCCCCGGCCGTCCCGGCGATGATGCGGGCCATGGCCCCCACCCTATTTTCTTCGGGCCTCCGCTGTTTTCTGGGGCCTCCGCTCGTTCCTCGCTTTGGCCCCGTGCTCGGGGCGCCGAGTAGCCAGTGTTCTTCGTCGTCGACTTGCCTTGCTCGTGCCCACGCCGTCGCCCGCCACCACCCTCAACGGACGCCTGCGGCGCAGTCCTTCCTGCGGCGGCCCCGTCTCCTCCTGCAGAACACTGGCGCGCCCCGAGCCAACCCCCCTGTGGCCCCCTAGAGTCGAACAGCTGCGCGATGTGCTCTCGGAGACCACGGGGGTTGGTCGGGCCGAAGCGAGGAACGAGCGGCGGCCCAAGGAGAGCTACGCCTTGTCCAGGTACTCCGCCCTGTCCTCCGGGAGCAGGGCCGCCAGGGCCTCGGCCAGCGGCGGGTGTCCCGTGAGGTCGGGGTCCTTGGCCGCGTACACCGTCGCCTCCCCACGTGCCTCGCCGATGAGCTCCTCGTCCTTGAGCAGGGTGAGCATCCGCAGACTCGACCGGGCTCCCGACTGGGCGTCGCCCAGGACGTCGCCCTCGCGGCGCAGCTCCAGGTCCACGCGGGAGAGCTCGAACCCGTCGGTGGTGGCGGCCACGGCCGCCAGGCGCTCACGGGAAGGGCTGCCCTCCTCCGCGTCGGTGACCAGCAGGCACAGCCCCGGCAACCCGCCCCGGCCGACCCGTCCGCGCAGCTGGTGCAGCTGGGAGACCCCGAACCGCTCGGCGTCCATGATGGCCATCACCGTGGCGTTGGGCACGTCGACGCCGACCTCGATGACGGTGGTGGAGACGATGACGTCGGTCTCCCCCGCCGAGAAGCGGCGCATGACGGCGTCCTTGTCGTCGGGCGCCATCCGGCCGTGCAGGACCTCGACCCGGAGGCCGGCGAGCGGCCCCCCGGTGAGCCGGGCGGCCACGTCCAGGACCGCCAGCGGCGGCCGCGACCCCGGTTCCTCCTCCGCTCCGGTGCCGCCCTCCTCCTCGGCGCCGTCACCGATCCGGGGGCACACCACGAACGCCTGGTGCCCCTGCCGGGCCTCCTCCACGACGCGTTCCCAGGCGCGTGCGAGGTAGTGCGGCTTGTCCCGGGCGGGCACCACGTGGGTGGACACGGGCGCGCGGCCGGACGGCAGCTGTGTGAGGGTCACCACGTCGAGGTCGCCGTAGACGGTCATCGCGACCGTGCGCGGGATGGGTGTGGCGGTCATCACCAGCACGTGCGGGCGTCCGTCGACGGCCTTCTCGCGGAGGGCGTCGCGCTGCTCGACACCGAACCGGTGCTGCTCGTCCACGACGACCAGGCCCAGGTCCGCGAAGCTCACGTGCTCCTGCAGGAGCGCGTGCGTGCCCACGACGATCCCGGCGGCGCCCGAGGCCGCGTCGAGCAGGTTCTCCCGGCGGGCGGCGGCGTTCATGGACCCCGTGAGCAGCGCCACCCTGGTGGCCTCCTCCGCCCCGTCGATCTGCCCGGCCCTGGCCAGCGGGCCGAGCATGGCGCTGATCGACCGGTGGTGCTGCTGGGCGAGGACCTCGGTGGGCGCGAGCAGGACCGCCTGGCCGCCGGAGTCGACGACGCGGAGCATCGCGCGCAGCGCGACCAGGGTCTTGCCCGCGCCCACGTCGCCCTGGAGCAGGCAGTGCATGGGGTGCGCCGCGTCCAGCCGTGCGGCGAGGCGCTGACCGACGTCGCGCTGGCCGTCGGTGAGCGTGAACGGCAGGCGGGAGTCGAAGGCGTCGAGCACGCCCCCGGTCCGGCCGGGCCGCGGCGTCGCGGGCAGCTCCTCGGCGAGCTGCCGGCGCTGGGCGAGGGCGAGCTGGAGGACGAACGCCTCGTCCCACTTCAGCCGCCGCCGGGCGGTGCCGACGTCGGACCACTCGGACGGCCGGTGGATCTTGTCCAGGGCCTCCTGGACGCCGGCGAGGCGGTGGTCGCGGCGCACCTCGGGGGGCAGGGGGTCGGGCAGGTCGGCGGCGCGGGCGAGCGCCATCTCGACGCCGAGGGCGATCTTGGCCGAGTCCAGGCCCTTGACCGCGGGGTAGATCGGGATCAGCTCCTCAGCGAAGGCCCGGGCGCGCTCGCCCTCCTGGCCGTCCTCGTCGATGAGCTGGTACTCCGGGTGGTCGAGCTGGCGGCGGCCCTTGAACGTGGAGACCCGGCCGGAGAACATGGCCAGCCGCCCGGCCACGAGGGCGTTCTGGTGGTAGGAGCCCCGGTTGAAGAAGGTCAGGTGCAGGCGGCCGGTGCCGTCGGTGACCGTGGCCTCCATCATGTCCATCCGGCGGCGGCCCTGGCGGGCGGGCACGGTCCTGCGCTTGGCGTCCAGGACCCGGGCCTGCACGGTGACGTCCTCGCCCTCGCGCAGCGCGGCGAGGTCGGTCAGGTCGCCCCTGCGGTCGTAGCGGCGCGGGTAGTAGCGCAGCAGGTCGCCGAGTGTGTGCAGGTCGAGTTTGTCCTTGAAGGCCCGCGCGGAGCCGCCGAGGGCCACGCGCAGCGGTTCGTCCCAGGTGCTCACTGTGTTCCCGTCCCGGACAGTCTGGTCGCTGTTCCCCGTCACGTTAGACCTTCGGTGCGACCGCCCGCCGGGCTCCGGGGAACGCGCCCTCCGGCGGTCGCCCGCGGGTGGTTCACGGGGACGCCCCGACGCAGTCCCGGGGAACGCTATACTCGTGTGAGTTCATCGCCTTTTCGCCGTGCCCGCATGGCGGATGACGATGCTCCGGTGGGTGCTGAGGCCGTAGGCCGCACCACGATCCCACCGTTGCGCGTACGGGCACCGGTCTGCGGTCTGATCCGCGTTCGACCTCGTCCTTCGTGTACTCTTCCACGGTTGGCGTCCGCGCCGACCTGCCCACCCGGCCGATTCCGGCCGGATGAACCTTCGCGTGCGGCGACGTGCGCGATCCCGAGCGCTTGAATGGAGTTACCGTGGCTTCCGTCTGCGACGTCTGCGGCAAGGGACCAGGGTTCGGTAACAGTGTTTCCCACTCGCACCGTCGCACCCGCCGCCGCTGGAACCCCAACATCCAGACCGTTCGCACCCGTGTGGGCGGCACGCCCAAGCGCGTGAACGCCTGCACCTCGTGCATCAAGGCTGGCAAGGTCACCCGCTAGGGTTCCAGTCTCTCTGGATCTCGTCGAAGGCCCTCCGACCCAGGTCGGGGGGCCTTCGTCGTGCGCGACGGACGTCCGGGCACGGGGGCGGTGGCGGGTGCCGGGTCAGAGACGAGCGGTGGGGGCACCGGGTCAGAGACCGCAGACGTGCCCGTTGAGGGAGCAGCGGACGGGGCTCTGCGCGGGGCCGAGGGCGTCGAAGCCCATGGTCACCGACTCCCCCGGCTCCAGGCCGTCCTGGTCGCCGGGCTGGCGGGCGAGGATGCCGTCCTCGATGGGCTCCCAGTCGGCGTCGCGAACGTTGGTGACCTCGGCCGTCTCGAAGGCGAGGGCGAGTTCCCAGGCGGTGAGGCGGCTCTCGGACGTGTTGGTGACGGTGACCAGGCCGACGAAGCCCGAGTCGGTGGTCTCGGTGATCTCGTAGCCGACCGTGATGGGCGAGGACCCCGACTGGGTCTGGGGCCCCTGCCCCTGCCCGTCGCCGTTGAACCCCGCCTCGTCGCGGCCGGAGTCCGCCGTGGCGTCCTGGCTCGGGGCGATCGCGTCGGGATCCGGGGCGTTGGTCGCGCCCGGGCCGCCGAACTGCAGGTAGATCTGGGTGGTGCTGTAGCCGAAGAGCAGCAGTCCGAGGATCACGCCGGAGACGACCAGGACGTTGAGCAGCCGTGGCGGCTCGACGCGCTTGGGCACGGTGCTCTCGACGAGGCCGCCGATCCGCCGCAGCGCACCAGCGTCCTCGGGCTCGTTGCGGTGCGCACCGCGACGAGTGCCATGCCGCCCCATAAACCGCCTCTCGACGAAACCCCGTTCCCCCCGCCTGGAAGGCGGTGCGTGGCCGCGTTGGCAAAGCCTAGCGTGATAGCTAATCAGGACAAATCCCAAGGAGCGTCATCCCTGGCGGAAATGGTCCCACCCGCCGCGCGGCGGAGCACACCCGTCTACTGTGACCGGATTCACGGCTTTCCTCACCTCGTCCTGGTCAGCGGAGTGGACCCTTCCGATGCGGTGCCAGTGCTCCGGCAGCGCGGTGCCCGGGTCGAACGCCGCGACCAGCGCGTGGTCCTCCCCTCCGGCGACCATGAGGTCCCGGGCGGCCTGCTCGGCTCCGTCCGGCGGGACCCCCAGCGCGCGCACGCCCGCCACGAGCGCGGGTTCGGGCACCAGGGACCGCGAGTCCAGGTCGATGAGCACCCCGCCGGCCCGGCACAGGTGTCCCAGGTCCTGGGCGAGTCCGTCGCTCACGTCGAGCATGGCGGTCGCGCCGAGCCGCGCGGCGGCCACACCCTCGGCGTAGGGCGGGCTCGGCCTGCGGTGCTCGGCCAGACAGGCGGCGGGGCCGTCGATCCCGCCCCGCAGCAGGGCGAGTCCGGCGGCCGAGAGCCCCAGGTGTCCGGTGTAGGCGACCACGTCGCCCGGCCGCGCGCCGTCGCGGCGGACCGGGGCGCGCCCCTGGAGGTCCCCGAGGGCGGTGATCGCGATGGTGAGGGTGTCCGATCCCACCATGTCCCCGCCCACGACGGCGCCGCCCGCCACCGCGCACTCGTCGCGCACGCCGGCCGAGAACCCGTCCGCCCAGTCCACCGGCAGGTCGGGGGGCGCGGCGAAGCCGATGAGCAGACCGGTGGGCCGGGCTCCCATCGCCGCGACGTCGGCGAAGTTCTGGGCCACCGCGCGGTGCCCGACGTCGCGCGCGCTCGACCACTCCCGGCGGAAGTGGCGGCCCTCGACCAGAACGTCCGTGGTCGCGACCGTCCGGCCGTCGGGTGCGGCGACCACGGCGGCGTCGTCGCCGGGTCCGAGGATTACATCGTCCGTAGCGGGGAATTGGCTCGTCACGCGCGCGATCAGAGCGAACTCACCAAGACCCCCAATGGTGCTCAACACAGTGATCAGGGTACGGTGACGCTCCGGCGCAATGGTCTAGACCCACGTTTGTCATCCGCTCGACATCGGCCGCGCCGTGGGTTCGGCGGGGTCCGCGCCCGGCCCCACGCACCCGGCACAGACACAAGGGAGTACTCATGGTGCAGGCATACATCCTGATCCAGACCGAGGTGGGTCAGGCCGCCGAGGTGGCGGGCCGGATCCGCGGGATCGAGGGTGTGCGGGAGGCACACGACGTGACGGGCCCCTACGACGTCATCGTCCAGGCCGAGGCGGAGGACGTCGACTCGCTCGGCACGCTGGTGGTGGCCCGGATCCAGCGCCTGGAGGGCATCGCCCGGACGCTGACCTGTCCCATCGTCAACATCTGACCGGTCGACGGAGCGGGGTGGCTTGTGCTGAGACGGTGTTGCGGAGCGGCGGTGGCCGTCGTCCTCGCCGCGACGGGCTGTGCGCAGACCGTGCGCATGGAACCGCCGGAGTCCGACGGCGCGACGGACGAGGTGTGCGCCGCGCTCGTGGCCGATCTGCCGGACACGCTGCTGGACGCGGAGCGGGCCGAGATCACGCCCGAGTCCGAGGTGATGGCGGCGTGGGGCGACCCGCCGATCGGGCTGCGCTGCGGTGTGCCGCGCCCCACGGCCCTGACCCCCGACGCACTCCTCGAAGAGGTCGACGGCGTGGCCTGGCTGCCGCAGCCGACGGACGCCCCCACCCTCTTCACGGCGGTCGGCCACACGGCCTACGTCGAACTGTCGGTCCCCCCGTCCTACGGCGCGCCCGCCGCCGCGCTCACGACGGTCAGCGCGCTGGTCGACGAACACATCCCCCCGCTCCCCGACGGGGAGCTCTGACTCTTCCGCGGGCGCGCCCCCAGGGCGCCCGTGACACGGACGGGGCCGCCGGCGCACGCCGGCGGCCCCGTTCCCGCTGCGGCTACTCCTCGTCGGAGCCGGTCGCCTCAGCGTCGGTGTCCTCGGTCTCGTCGGCGCTCTCGTCGGCGTCGGCGTCCTCCGAACCCCCGGTGTCCTCGGTGTCCGAGCCCCCGGTGTCCTCGGCGCTCTCGTCGGGCATCTCCTCGCCCTCGATCCCCTCGCCCTCGGCCAGGGCCGTCTCGATCTCGGCGGCGGTCTCGGCTATCCCGCCGGAGCAGGAGGCGCCGGGCTCGGGGACGTCCTGACCGCGTTCGTAGAGCTGGGCGAAGCGCGTGAGGTCCTGGTCGTCGGCGGTGTCGGCGGTGACCTGGCGGCCCCAGCTGCTGGCGACGATCGGGGCGTCCATCTCACCCTCGAAGGGGCTGATCACCAGGTAGTCACCCGGGCTGTACAGGGAGTTGAGCGCGTCGATCTCGTCCTGGGGCAGGCCCGGCTCGTAGGTGATCCACACCGCGCCGTGCTCCAGGGAGTGCACCGCGAACTCGTTCGTCAGCGCCTGGTCGTAGACGCCGCAGTTCTGCCAGTAGGCCCAGTGGTCCCCTCCCACGGGCGGCGACTGCTCGTAGTCGACCTGCTGGCCCACGTCCACGTGGGCGTAGGAGCCGACCGTGTACTCCTCCACCCCGGAGATGTTCCGGCTGCGGATCTCCATGAAGATCGCGAAGGCGAGCAGGCCCAGGACCAGCGCCGCGGCGAGACTGATTCCGGAGATGGTGAGGATCTTCTTGCGCCGCTCCTCCTTGAGGCGCTGGGCTCTCATCTCGGCTGCTCGGCGGCGACGCTCCTCCGCCGTCTTCTTCTTGGCCACGGGGTCTCCTGGGATGGTTTGTGACGAGTGGGGCGTTCCTATCCTCTACTTTGGCACCTGACTTGTGCATTTTGACCAGGATGGTTCCCATGGCACTTCACGAAGGTTCCGGCTCGGACGAGGACGTCCGGGACGAGAGCGCGACCGCCGACGAGTTCGAGGAGGCCACACCGTCCAGGCCCGCCCGGCGCACGGTCCCGCTCTGGATCGCGGCGGTCCTGGTCGCGCTGGCCGTGGCGGCCGGCTTT
Organism: Nocardiopsis sp. NRRL B-16309; assembly: GCF_001279585.1. Lineage (GTDB taxonomy): Bacteria > Actinomycetota > Actinomycetes > Streptosporangiales > Streptosporangiaceae > Nocardiopsis. The sequence goes on from NZ_LGEC01000058.1 coordinate 78,191, forward strand.
CTCGCGGGGCGCCCGTCCGCGCCGCTCGACACCAGTGCCGACGCCGGGTTCCTCCGGGACATGAGCGCGCACCACGCCCAGGCGGTGGACATGTCGCTGCTCATCATGGAGAAGACCGAGGATCCCGAGCTGCACATCGTCGCGACCGACATCGCCCGGACCCAGCAGGCCCAGATCGGCATCATGCAGGGGTGGCTGACGATGTGGGAGCTCAACTCGCGCGGCAGCGAGCGGCCGATGACGTGGATGGCCGACAGCGAGCACGACCACGGCGGCACCGACAACGTCCCCGACGCCATGCCGGGCCTGGCGACCCCCGAGCAGATGGCGGAGCTGGAGGAGGCCGAGGGCGTGGAGGCCGAGATCCTCTTCCTGGAACTGATGATCGCCCACCACGAGGGCGGGATCGACATGGCCGAGGCGGAGGTCGAACTCGGCGGGGAACCGATCGTCACCGACCTGGCCCAGGGGATGGCCGACGCCCAGCTGACCGAGATCGACGCGATGGAGAACATGCTGGAGGACCGCGGCGTGACCGTCGAGGACACCCCCGCCGAGGACTGACCGCCCAGCCCCGAGGGCCGAGTGGCCGATCGTCCCAGCGGGCGGCGCATGGCCGTCGGGATCTTGGTCGCCGGAGGACCTGACCGTCGAGGAGCAGCGGGGTGGCCGGATCCGGCCGCACCCATCGAGTCCGACCCCGCCCCACGCGGGTAGGACCGCAGCGCCCCAGCACGGACAGGAGCTCCCGTGGCGCAGTGCTCTGTATGCAAAGGTGAAGGCAGCATCGTCATCGAGTCCGACGGTGACGGCAGCGGCGGCGGGTGGACCCACCGCCAGGTCGTCACCTGCAACTCCTGCGACGGAACGGGAGAGAAGTGACGCCAGACCTCGAAGCGCTCCACACCGCCTTGGTGGAACGCATCGATACCACCCCTGCGATCCGTGGCGCATTCGACGCCCACCCCCGGCACCGGTTCATCCCCGACATGGTCTGGCCCGACGCGACCGGGCTTCCGCTGTACCGGACCGCCCACCCCGATCGCTGGGCTCTCCTGGTCTACTCCACCGACGCGATCACCACCCAGGCCAACGACGGGGGATCCGGGCCGCGGAACGAACCCAGCTCATCGTCGTCGGCGCCCCAGGTGATGGCGGACATGATCGCCGCGGCCGGGATCGACGAGGGCATGCACGTGCTCGAGATCGGCACCGGCACCGGATGGAACGCCGCCGTTCTCTCTGAGCTGGTCGGTCAGAAGGGGTCTGTCACCAGTGTGGAGATCGACCCGGGGGTGGCGGCACTGGCCCGAGAACGGCTCACCGGAACCGGCGTCACCGTCCGCACCGCAGCCGCACCTCCCACCGGAGAGGTCTATGACGCGGTCATCGCCACCTGCGCGGTGACGCACATCCCGGCGTCGTGGCTGAGGGCCCTCGGGGAGGGCGCTCCGCTCGTGCTCCCATGGAGCCCCCACCCTGCCGCGCACAGCACACCGATCGCGGCACTACGCCAGGGCACTCCAGTCACAGGGCCGTTCGTGCGCGAAGGTGCGTTCATGCGCGACCGTACCCAGCGCCCCGGCGACCTGCCATTCCCCGGCCTCGGCCAGCCGCCCACGCCTCTGGCGCCCTTTCCGGTCGGTTCGGTCGAGCTGATCGGCTCGGGAATGATGACCCAGCTCCTGCTGATGCTGCCCGAGGTGCGTCTGGGGACTGGGTTGCGTCCCTTCCATGGCGAACCCGGCCGGATCGTGTGGATGGGTAGCGGGCCATCGTGGGCGTACCTGTGGCCTGACGGCTCCGTCAGCGGGGGCGGCGACCGTGCCTTGAACGAGGAACTGGCTGACGCCTACCAGCGGCTCCAGGACGCCGGTCTCCCCGACCTGAGGGACTTCACCCTGCGGGTCGGCGCCGAGAGCAGCTCCTACCGCGTCGCGTGCACGGCTCTCGGCCAGCACTGGGACCACCCGGTCGCCTGAGTCGGCGCATGGGAAGCGGGGATCCGCGCGTCCGCCCTCGTGAATACTCGCAAGTAGCCGTCAGCACCGACGGTCAGAGCTTTCCCAGCGTTCATCGCCTTCTGCACGGCCTTCGCGGCGTGTGTGTGGCGGACGGCACACGAGCGCCCATCGGACCCCCGGCGATCCGTCGGCGCTCCCCTGTGTGCCCAGGTCGTGGCCGCTCCGCCCTGCCCTGGCCCGCGTGCGGGCGCGCAGCGCCCGCCCCCGGCATCCCCCGACGTCCCCGTGCCGCCCGTGAACACTCCCGGGGGCGACCTATTCCACAGGGGCCGGTCGGAGAAACGACGCCGCGTAGCACTACAGTTTGTAGTACTACTGGCGGTCGGTACTGAGAGGTGGCCATGGAAGCCCTTGATCTCGCGAGGTGGCAGTTCGGGGTCACCACGATCTACCACTTCCTCTTCGTGCCCCTGACCATCGGGCTCTCCTTCATCGTGGCCGTCCTGCAGACCCTGTGGTTCCGCACTGGCAAGCACGAGTACCTCCAGGCCACCCAGTTCTTCGGCAAGCTCTTCCTCATCAACTTCGCCATGGGCGTCGTCACGGGCATCGTGCAGGAGTTCCAGTTCGGCATGAACTGGAGCGAGTACTCGCGCTTCGTCGGCGACGTGTTCGGGGCCCCGCTGGCCATGGAGGCGCTGCTGGCCTTCTTCCTGGAGTCCACGTTCATCGGCCTGTGGATCTTCGGCTGGCACCGCCTGCCGCGCGCCGCGCACCTGGCGTGCATCTGGCTGGTGGCGATCGGCACCAACCTGTCGGCGTACTTCATCCTCGCCGCCAACGCCTGGATGCGCCGTCCCGTCGGGTACGAGATCAACCCGGAGACCGGCCGCGCAGAACTCACCGACATCTGGGCGGTCCTGAGCAACGACCAGGCCTGGTCGACCTACCTGCACACCGTCTCGGCGGCGTTCATCACCGCCGGACTGTTCGTCGTCGCCGTGAGCTGCTACAAGCTCTGGCGCAACACCCACCACGGGGACACCGGAACGGTCGGCACCGCTCCCGCCAAGCGCGACCTCGCGCTGTTCCGGGGCACGCTCAAGGTCGGGCTGGTCTTCACCCTCGTGGCCGGGGCCCTGGTGGTGTTCTCCGGCGACCACCAGGCCAAGCTCGCCGCCGAGTACGAGCCCATGAAGCTCGCCGCGGCCGAGGCCCTGTGGGACACCGAGGAGGGCGCGGACTTCTCCGCCTTCGCCGTCGGCGACACCGAGGCGCGCTACAACCCCATCGACATCACCGTCCCCAACGTCCTCAGCTTCCTCGCCACCGGACACTTCGAGGGCGAGGTGCACGGGATGAACGACCTCCAGGAGGCGTACGAGGAGTACTACGGGCCCGGGGACTACACCCCGAACGTGTTCGTCGTGTACTGGTCGTTCCGCCTGATGATCGGGCTGGGCCTGTTCGGCGTGGGCATCGCCGCGCTCGGCCTCTACCTCACCCGGGGCCGGGAGCGCCTGCCCCGGCACCGCTGGTTCTACTTCGCCGGCATGGTCGCGCTGCCCGCCGCCCTGGCCGCGAACATCTTCGGCTGGGTCCTCACCGAGATGGGCCGCCAGCCGTGGACGGTGCACGGCCAGCTGCTGACCGCCAACAGCGTCTCCCCCGGGGTGAGCCTGGGGACGGTCGCCATGAGCCTGGGCGTCTTCACCGCCGTCTACGGCCTGCTCTTCGTCGTGGAGGTCGGCCTGTTGGCGAAGTACGTCAAGGCCGGGCCCTCCCACCTCGTTCCCGACCTGGAGAACGACGAGGACGAGGCCGCCATCCCGCACTTCAGCTACTAGGAGCCACGGACCATGGATCTCGCCGTCATCTGGTTCATCGCCATCACGGTCCTGTGGACCGGGTACTTCATCCTGGAGGGCTTCGACTTCGGGGTGGGCACGCTCCTGCCGTTCATGGGCAGGCGCGACTCCGTCGACCGACGCGTCACCATCAACTCCATCGGACCGGTGTGGGACGCCAACGAGGTGTGGCTGCTCACGGCGGTCGGCGCGATGTTCGCCGCCTTCCCCGCCTGGTACGCCTCGCTGCTCAGCGGCTTCTACGTCCCGGTGTTCGCCATCCTCATCGCGCTGATCCTGCGCGGTGTGGCCTTCGAGTACCGCGGCAAGCGCGACGACGCCGCCTGGCGCGCCTGGTGGGACCGGGCGATCGTCGCCGGCAGCGCCGTCCCGGCGTTCCTGTGGGGCGTCGTCTTCGCCAACGTCGTCCGGGGCGTGGCGGTGGACGCCGACCAGATCGTCACCGCGGGACTGCTCGACCTGCTGAACCCGTACGCCCTGCTGGGCGGGCTGACGACCCTGTCGCTGTTCACCCTGCACGGCGCGGTGTTCCTGACGCTCAAGACCGACGGCCCCGTCCGGGCCCGCGCCCGCACGGCCTCCCTGTGGGCCGCGTGCGCCGCGGTCCCCGCCGCCACCGTGTTCCTCGCCTGGACCCAGTCCGCCCACGGCGAGCCGTGGACCCTGCCGCTGGCCGCCGTCGCCGCGGTCGCCCTCGTCGGCGGGGTCGTCGCGGCGCTGCTGCGCCACGAACGGCTGTCGTTCACGCTGACCGCGGTCACCGTGCTCACCGCCGTCGCGACCCTCTTCGGGTCCCTGTTCCCGAACGTGCTCCCGTCCACCACCGATCCGGCGTTCAGCCTCACCGTGGCCAACGCCTCCTCGGCCGACTACACGCTGACGGTGATGTCGTGGGTGGCGGTGTTCTTCCTGCCGCTCGTCCTCGCCTACCAGGGGTGGAGCTACTGGGTGTTCCGCCAGCGGGTGACCGGTGCGACCGTCACCGGCGCGGCCGAGCCCGGGCCCGAGCACGCGCCCGCCGCCTGAACCCCTCCCCTGGGGCCGGATCCCTGCCCCAGGGGGTTGAATGGAGTCGGCCCCACGCACCGGGACTCCAGGGGGTTGAACGTAGGCCGCGAGGCCTGCGGGGCCACTGGGGGTGTCGCGAGGGGCGCGCCGGTGTTCCGCAGGAGGAGACGGGGCCGCAGACGAAGGAGCAAGGCAAAAGGAGCAAGGCAAGTCGACGACGAAGAACACTGGCCTCCCGGCGCCCCGAGCACGAACCAAGGCGAAGCGAAGGTTCAAGAAGACTCATGAAGCCGCTCGATCCCCGTCTGGTGCGCGCCGCGAGCGCCGTCCGGCTCCACCTGGCCGTCTCGGTGGTCAGCGGGCTGCTCGTCACCGCCCTGATCCTCCTCCAGGCCTGGCTGCTGGCCCGGGTCATCACCGGCGCCTGGAGCGGCGAGGGGATGGCCGCGCTGGGCTGGGCGGTCGGGGCCGTGGCGGCGGTCGCTGTGGCCCGCGCCCTGCTCTCCTACCTGGCCGAGGCCTCCGCCCTGTCCAGCGCGGCCCGCACCAAGTCGCAGCTGCGCCGCCGCCTGGTCGAGCACGTGACCGGCGCCGGGCAGGTGTGGACGGCCGAGCCGGGCGACGACGGTGAGGGCTCGCCCAAGGCCGGAGAGCTGGTCACCCTGGCCACACGCGGGCTGGACGCGCTGGACGACTACTTCGCCCGCTACCTGCCCCAGCTCGTCCTGGCCGCGATCGTGCCGCTCGCCGTCCTCGGCGTGGTGTTCTGGGCCGACTGGATCTCGGGCATCGTCATCGCCGTCACGCTGCCCCTGATCCCGGTGTTCATGGCGCTGATCGGCATGTACACCCAGGCGCGCACCGACCGGCAGTGGCGGCTGCTCAGCCGTCTGGGCGGCCACTTCCTCGACGTCGTGGAGGGGCTGCCGACGCTGGCGGTCTTCCGCAGGGCCAAGGCCCAGGCGGCGATCATCAAGGCCGTGGGCGAGGAGCACCGCGAGGCGACGATGGGGACGCTGCGGGTCGCGTTCCTGTCCGCCTTCGCCCTGGAACTGCTGGCGACCCTGGCGGTGGCGCTGGTCGCCGTCGAGGTGGGGCTGCGCCTGCTCGGCGGCCACATGGACTACCAGACCGCCCTGCTGGTGCTCATCCTGGCCCCGGAGGCCTACCTGCCGCTGCGCGAGGTGGGCGCCCGCTTCCACGCCAGCATGGAGGGCGTGGCCGCGGCCGACCAGGTCTTCACCGAGCTGGAGCGCGAGCGCGGCGCCGGGCGTCCCGCGCCCGCGTCGGCGCCGACCGGCCGCCCCTCCCCCGCCGCGGCCGGAGACCTGCGCTTCGAGGGAGTGGGGATGCGCTACGCGGGCCGCGACGTGCCCGCCCTGAGCGGGTTCGACCTGGAGGTGCGCGCCGGCGAACACGTCCTGCTCACGGGCCCCAGCGGCGCGGGCAAGACCACGCTGCTGTCCCTTCTGCTGCGGCTGAACGAACCCACGGAGGGCCGCGTCAGCGTCCGCGCCCCTGGCGGGGCATGGACCCGGCTGGACGCCGTCCCGGCCGCCGACTGGCGGCTGGGGATCGCCTGGGTGCCCCAGCACCCGTACCTGTTCGACGTGTCCGTGACCGACAACATCCGTCTGGGCGCGCCCGAGGCCACGATGGAGCGGGTGCGGGAGGCGGCCCGACAGGCCGAGGCCGACGCGTTCGTCTCGGCGCTGCCCGAGGGGTACGACACCCGGCTGGGCGAGCGGGGAGCCCGGCTGTCCGCGGGCCAGCGCCAGCGGATCGCGCTCGCCCGCGCCCTGTGCCGGGACGCGCCCCTGGTCCTGCTGGACGAGCCGACCGCCCACCTGGACCCGGAGAACGCGGCGGCGGTGCGCACCGCCGTCACCCGCCTGTTGGAGGGCCGCACGGCGGTCATCGTGGCCCACGACACGGCGTGGGCACGGTCCGCTCTCGGCGACTCGCTGCGCCAGGTGTCGCTGCCACTGCCGTCCCCGGAAGCGAGCGAGTCCCTGTGAGTACACCCGTTTCGGCCGACCACCGCGCGCGGCCGTCCTCCGAGCGCGCGCGGCGCCGGAATCCGCTGTGGCGGATGATCGCGCTGGCCTGGCCGCGCGGGGGCCGGTTCGCGCTGGGCGTGCTGCTCGGCGCGTTCGCCACCGGCGCGGGCGTGGCCCTGCTCGCCGTTGCGGCGTGGATGCTCGCCACGGCGGCCGACCACCCGCCGATCACGGCCCTGAGCGTGGCCGTGGTCGCCACGCGGGCGCTGGGCGTGACCCGCGGCGTCGCCCGGTACCTGGAACGGCTGGTCACCCACGACGCCGCGTTCCGCACGCTCGCCGAGGTGCGGGTGCGCGTGTACGAACGGCTCGCGGCCACCGAGCCCTTCGGCCGCTTCCGGTCGGGCGACCTGGTGTCGCGGCTGGTCAACGACACCGAGGCGACGCTCGACCTGTTGGTGCGCGGGCTCACGCCGCCGCTGATCTCGGTGGTGACGGGCGGGGCGACGGTCCTGTTCCTGTCCGTGGTGTACCTGCCGGGCGGGCTGCTGCTCGCCGCCGGGCTCCTGCTGGCCGGGCTCACGGTGCCGCTCGCGGCGGCCGCCCTGGGACGCGGGCCCGGGCGCCGCCAGTCCCGGGCCCGCGGCGAGCTGTCGACGGCCCTGGTGGACACCCTGCACGGCGCGCCGGACCTGGTCGCCTACGGGGCGATGGACCGACAGGTCGAGCGGGTCCACACGGCCGACGCCGAACTGACCCGGCTCGCGCGGCGCGACGCCGCCGTCCTGGGCCTGGGCGCCGGGGCGACGGCGCTGATCACCGGACTGACGGTGTGGGGCGCCCTGCTGCTGGGGGTGACCGCCGTGGAGGGCGGGGCGCTGAGCGCCGTGTCGCTGGCGGTGCTGGTGCTCACGACTCTGGCGGCGTTCGAGATCGTGGCGCCGCTGCCCGCAGTGGCCGCGAAACTGGGCGCGATCCGCGAGAGCGGCGCCCGGCTCTTCGGCGTCCTGGACGTCCCCGCCGCGACCGCGGCGCCGACGAGGACCGGCCTGGACCCCGACGGGGACCCCTCGGTGCTGATCCGCGACCTGCGGGTGCGCTATGGCCCGCGGGAGCCGTGGGCACTGGACGGGGTGGACCTGGAGATCCCGGCCGGGTGGACGGTCGCCGTGGTGGGACCGAGCGGCGCGGGCAAGAGCACGCTGGCCTCGGTGCTGCTGCGCTTCCGCGACCCGGACGGCGGGAGCGTGTCCATCGGCGGCGCCGACATCACGTCCCACCCGCCCGACGAGGTGCGCGCGGTGGTCTCGGGGGTGCCGCAGGACCCGCACGTGTTCGCCTCGACCCTGCGGGAGAACCTGAAACTGGCCCGCCCGGGCGCACCGGACGAGGAGCTGTGGGCGGCGCTGCGGCGGGCGCGCCTGGCCGACGAGGTCGCGGCGATGCCCAAGGGGCTGGACACGCTGGTGGGCACGCACGGGCTCGGGCTGAGCGGGGGCATGGTGCAGCGGCTGGCGCTGGCCCGCGCGGTGCTCGCGGCGCCGCGCGTCCTGGTGCTGGACGAGCCGACGGCGCACCTGGACCCGGACGCGCGCGACGCGGTGGTGGCCGACCTGTTGGACGCCGTCGAGGGCTACTCCACCCTGCTCATCACGCACGACCTGACGGGGCTGGAGCGGGTGGACCGGATCTACGTGGTGCGCAAGGGGCGGGTGATCCAGGAGGGCACCCACGCGGAACTGTCGGAGGCCGAGGGGTGGTACCGCGACGTGCTGGCTCCCTGACGACTCCGTAGGAGTGCCGCTACGTCAGCAGCGGGGTCGCCTCGATCTCGATGTTGAAGGGTTCGGGAAGCTTCACGGACGTATCGGGGACCGCTCGCGCGACGTCCAGGTATTCGCCCTCTCGGGATTGGAGAAGAGCGATCTCGCTCTTGAGCGGATCGATCACCAGGTACAGGGGGACTCCCGCCGTGGCGTATCCCTTCACCTTGGCCTGCCGGTCATGGAGCGCGCTACCAGGGGAGGCGACCTCGACCGCCAACTCCAGGTCCGCGGCGGGAAGAATCCAGTCCGATTCGTCCCATTGCTCCTCCTCGCCCGGCGTTTCAGGCAGGACCGCAAGGTCAGGGACATAGCGGTCACCGGTCTCGGAGACCTCCAGGGTCAGCATCTGGTAGGCATCCAGGTCTTCGGGCATGGAGCGGTCAAGGGCCCGCTCGAGGCGCTTGATGATCGTGCTGTGCCGGAATGTCGGTGTCGGCGACACGATGATGCTCCCGTCGATGATCTCCGAGCGGTAACCATCGGGGAGTTTGAGGCTTTCATGCAGCGTGGGAAGGTCCATCGTGGTTTCCTCCACCCGCTCCTGAGTCGCACAGACCATGTGTGCCCCCTGCGGTGGTCGGAACGCACCGAGCGTAGCGGGGGCACAGGCTCAGAGTACGCCTTTTCGATGATGTCACGCGGATCCCCTAGGGTTCCTGCGTGGCCACTTTCTTCCGTGAGATCTTCGGCGGAGTCGGCGCTCTGGCGCGCGGCTTCGTCCTACTGTTGCGCAAGCCCCGGCTGTTCCTGCTGGGCGCCATTCCCCCCTTCATCACGTCGCTGCTGTTCCTCGCCCTGTTCGTGGCGCTGGTACTCAACGTGGAGGACTTCGCCGCCTGGGCGACGCCCTTCTCCGAGGGCTGGGACCCGGTGTGGCGGGGCCTTCTGCGCGGAGCCCTCGCCGTCGCCACGGTGGTGGGCAGCGTCCTGCTCATGGTCGTCACCTTCACGACCATCACGCTGACGCTCGGCGCCCCCATCTACGACAAGATCGGCGAACTGGTCGAGAAGGAGCTGGGGCACGCGCCCGAGCCCTACGAGGAGCCGCTGGCGGCCTCGATCGCGCGCGCGGTCAGGCAGGGCCTGGTCATCGTGTTCGCGTCCCTGCTGGTCACAGTGGTCGTGTTCGCGATCGGTTTCGTCCCGCTGGTGGGCCAGGTGGTCGGCGCGGTGCTGGCGGCCGGCCTGGGCGGGTGGCTGCTCTCCCTCGAACTCGTGGGCGGCGCCTTCGACCGGCGGGCGATGCTGCGCCTGCGCGACCGGCAGGGCTTCCTCCGGACCCGGCGCCTGCGCACGCTGGGCTTCTCCGTACCGACGTACTTCCTGCTCGCGGTCCCGTTCGTGGCGGTCGCGGTGTTCCCCGCCGCCGCCGCGGGCGGCACGATCCTGGCGCGCCAGCTCTTCGACGGCAACCCGGAGCTGATGCCCGCGCCTCGGCCGCCGCGGGACCCCCAGGTGTCGCCGGGCCCGCAGGAACCCCACGGACCCCGGACGCCGGGCCCGCAAGGGCTCCAACCGCCCCAGGGACCCCAGGCGCCCCCGGTGCCGGGGCCGCCCCCGCAGCACCAGCATCCCCCGTACCCGCAGCACCCCTAGGTCGTGTTCTTTGCAGCCTTCCGGGGTCGCGGACACCTGCAGAAGAACACTCCCTGGCACCCGCCGGTCCCCCGCGGGGAGCCCGACCGGAACCCGTACACGCGAGGGGCGGGTGGCCGACCGGCCACCCGCCCCTCGTGCGTTCCCCGTCAGCGCAGGCCGGGGCTGCGGCGCAGCGCCGTGGTGATCATGCGGTCCACCAGGGTCGCGTAGTCCACGCCCGTGGCGCCCCACATCTGCGGGAACGCCGAGGCCGGGGTGAACCCGGGCATCGTGTTGAGTTCGTTCACGAGGACCTCGCCGTCCTCGGTGTAGAAGAAGTCCACGCGGGCCAGGCCCTCGCAGCCCATCGCCTCGAAGACCTCGGCCGCCATCGCGCGCAGCCGCGCGGTGGCCTCCTCCGGGATCCCCGCCGGGATGGTGAGGCTGCTGCTGGACAGGTACTTGGCCTCGAAGTCGTAGAAGTCGAAGCCCTCGGCCACGTGCACCTCGGCCGGGAAGGACACGTCCGGCGTCCCGCCGTCCTCGGCCTCCAGCACGCCGCACTCGATCTCACGGCCCACGACCTGCGCCTCGACGAGCACCTTGGGGTCGTGCTCGCGGGCGGCCTCCACCGCCGCGACGACCGCGTCGGTGTCGGAGGAGTCGGCCACCTTCGTGATGCCCACGCTGCTGCCCGCGCGGGCGGGCTTGACGAACACGGTCTCGCCGAGCTCGGCGACGTCGTCCAGCACCTTCTTGCGCTCGTTGCGCCACTGCCGGTCGGAGACCGCCACGAAGCCGCTGGTGGGGATCCCGTTGCCGACGAGCATGGCCTTCATGAAGACCTTGTCCATGGCGGCGGCGCTGGAGAAGACCCCGGCGCCCGCGTAGCGCACGCCCATCATCTCGAAGAGCCCCTGGATGGTGCCGTCCTCGCCGAACGGCCCGTGCAGCAGCGGCAGCACGACGTCGACCTCGGCCAGGCGCCGCGGCCCGTCGGCCGGGTCCACCACCATCAGCTGGCCGGCGGCGTCGAAGGGCAGGGCCAGGTCGGCGCCGTCCTCGGGCACGCTGGGCAGCGCCTTGGTCCCCGCGTCGATGCGCAGGCGCTCGGGGTCACCGGAGGTGAGCACCCAGTTGCCGGACCGCGTGATCCCCACGGGGACCACCTCGTAGCGGTCGTGGTCGATGACGGACAGGACGCTGCCCGCCGTGACGCAGGAGATCTCGTGTTCGGAACTACGCCCGCCGAAGACGACGGCGACCCGAATCTTGCGCTGCTCGGACATGCTGCCTGACCCTATCTCGCCAAAGGATGGAACCGGAACCGGGAGGATTCCCCCATCGGCGTCAGTCACGCGCGGTCAGCGCGGTGAGTGCGTCCTCGATGAGGTCCTGTGGGTCCTCCAGGCCGATGGAGAAGCGCACCGCGCCCGAGGAGATGCCCGCCGCCGCGAGTTCGTCGTCGCTCATGTTGCGGTGGGAGGTCGAGGCCACGTGTCCGGCCAGCGTGTGCGTCCCGCCCAGCGACGCCGCGATCGTGGCGACCCGCAGGCGGTCGGCGAAGGCCATCCCGGCCTCCCGGCCGCCGCGGGGGTGCACGGTGACGACCGCGCCCCTGCGGTCGCCGTCGAAGAGCTTGGCGGCCAGGTCGGTCTGCGGGTGGGAGGCCAGCGACGGGTGGTCGACGCGCTCCACCTCCGGGTGCCCCTCCAGCGCGGCGGCGAACGCCGCGGCCGTGGCGCACTGGCGGGCGACCCGCAGCGGCAGGGTCTCCAGCCCGCGGTGCAGCAGGTAGGCCTCGTCCGGGGCCAGGCACGGCCCCAGGTCCACGCGGGCCGACCGCACGCGGTCCATCAGGCCGGGGGCGCCCACGGCGACCCCGCCCGTGGTGTCGCTGTGGCCGCCGAGGTACTTGGTGGCCGAGTGCACCACGACGTCGGCACCGAACTCCAGGGGACGGCACACCGCGGGCGAGGCGAACGTGGAGTCCACGACCAGAGCCGCGCCCGCCTCATGGGCGATCCGCGCCAGCCCCGGCAGGTCGGAGACGGTCATCGTGGGGTTGGACAGCGTCTCGGTGAACACCACCCGGGTGTCCGGGCCGACCGCGGCGCGCACGGCGTCCGGGTCGGTGATGTCCACGAAGTCCGTGCGCACGCCGAACCGGCGCAGCAGCCCGTCCAGCAGCAAGTACGTGTTGCCGTAGATGGAGCGGGCCGCCACGACGTGCGAGCCCGCCTCCGTGAGCGCCATGAGCACGGTGCTGATCGCCGCCATGCCGGAGGCGAACGCCTGGCCGCGCACCCGCTCGGGGAGCCCGGCCCCCTCCAGCGCGGCGACCGCGTCGGCGAAGGCGTCGACCGTGGGGCTGTCGATCCGGGCGTAGGAGTAGCCCCCACGGCTGCCCGCCAGCACGTCCGCGTACTGCTGGGAGGTGTCGAACGCGTAGGTCGTGGCGCGGTGGACCGGCATGCGCATCGGGCGCTCGGCGGGGACCGGGGCCGGTGGCGGCGACACCGCCCGCGTGTACTCGCCCGCGGACTCCGGCGACGGTGTGTGTGGCATCGTGCTCGCTCTCAGACTCCGTACCGCTCGGGCTTGCTGCTGCGCGCCATGAAGGCGACGAGGGCCTCGGCGGGACTCAGGTCGTGGTGCAACATCTTGACGACGGCCTCGGTGATCGGCAGGTCGACGCCGTGCCGCCAGCCGAGTTCGAGGATCGACTCGGAGGACTTGACCCCCTCGGCGGTCTGCTTGGTCTCCGCGATGACCTGTTCGAGGGTCTGGCCCGCGCCCAGTTTCTCACCGAAGGTCCGGTTCCGCGACAACGGCGACGAGCATGTCGCCACCAAATCGCCCATCCCGGCCAGGCCGGACAGCGTGTGCTCGTCCGCGCCGAGGGCCACCGCCAGGCGCGTGGTCTCGGCCAGGCCGCGGGTGATGAGCGAGGCCTTGGTGTTGTCGCCGAAGCCCATGCCCTCGGCCATGCCCACGGCGAGCCCGATGACGTTCTTCATCGCGCCGCCGATCTCCACGCCCACCAGGTCGGTGCTGGTGTACGGGCGGAAGTAGGCCGACTTGAACAGGGACTGCAGCCGGACCGCGGTCTCCTCCTGCGGGCAGGCGACCACGGCGGTGGCGGGCTGGCGCTCGGCGATCTCGCGGGCCAGGTTGGGGCCCGAGACCACGGCGACGCGGTCCTCGGGGAACTCCAGCACCTCGGCGATGATCTGGCTGACCCGCGAGAGCGTGCCCAGCTCCACGCCCTTCATCAGGCTGACGATCACCGCGTCCCGGCGCAGGTGCGGCCGCCACTCCACGAGGTTCGCGCGCAGGGTCTGCGACGGCACGGCCAGCACCACGACGTCGGCGTCGGACAGCGCCTTGGCGGCGTCGTCGGTCGCGGTCAGGCGGAGGTTGAGGTCGATCCCGGGGAAGTAGTCCGGGTTCTGCGAGGTCCGGTTGACCGCCTCGACCACCGAGGCCCGCCGCCCCCACAGCACGACCTCGACGGCCGGCGCCTGCGGATCCCGCTCCCGTGCCAGGTCGGCCGCGTCCGCGATGATGTTCGCGAACACGGTCCCCCAGGAACCCGCGCCGAGAACGGCGATCCTCACGTTGTCGGTGCCCATGGGTGCCGTCATGCCTCCGTGCTGTTCTTGCCGTCGTCGGACTCGCGCTCGGCCCGCTTGGCGGCCTCGGCCGCCTCGATCCGGGCGCGCTTGAGGTCGTAGGGCACCGCCGGCGGCTCCTCCTGGCGGATCTGCGCCTGGAGCCGGGTGATCTCCCGCATGATCGCCTCGGTGGCCTCCGTCAGGACCGTGGCGGTCAGGGGCTTGCCCTCGAACGCGGACAGGTCCACCGGCGGACCGGCGTTGAACGTCACGCGCTTGCGCGGGAAGGGGCTGAACTTCTTCTGACCGTAGGGCAGGATGTGCTGCTCGCCCCAGTGCGCCACGGGGATGATCGGTACCCCGGTCGTGAGCGCCAGGCGGGCGACGCCGGTCTTGGCCGTCATCGGCCACAGGTGCGGGTCCCGCGTGCAGGTGCCCTCCGGGTAGAAGATCACCGACGATCCGTCCCGGGTGAGCGCCAGCTCGGCCTCGTGCAGGGCCTTGACCGCGTCGGTGCTGCCGCGCTTGATGGGGATCTGGCCGGTGCTACTGGCGACGGACCGCACCACGGGGATGCGCATGACCGAGTCCTTCATGGTGAAGGTCGGCCAGCGCCGCGCACCGATGTAGAGGAAGTGCGCGACCGTGAGCGGGTCGAACGTCGACAGGTGGTTGGCCGCGATGATCACGCCGCCCTTGGCGGGCACGTTGTCGGTGCCCAGCCACTCCGGCTTGGTCATGAACCAGAGGAAGAAGCGCACGATGCGCGAGACGACCGCCTTCACCCACCGCGATTCTCGTTGCTTGGCCACGGGACTCCTCACTCCTTCGCTCCCGACCTCTGCGGCCACAGGAGCACAACCGGTTCAGTCTAGGGCGTGTCCGACTGATCGGACTCCGCTCGCGTGTCGCACTCGGGCAGGTCACGGGTCCGACACTCCCCGGGGTCCCCGCGCCCCGCCGACCGCGGTGCGCCTACCCTCTACCTCATCACTGTCGTGGCCGTATCGACGTCCCGGGGGAAGCGTGACCGGATCTGGTGAGCGAGGCGGGGGCGGACGCTCCGGGGGGCGCTGGTCCCTGATCGTCCCAGTCAAGCACCTCGGGCGCGCGAAGTCCCGGCTGGCCCGGGCGGTGGGGCCCCACCGGGAGGACCTGGCGCTCGCCGTGGCCTGCGACACGGTGGCCGCGGCGCGCTCGGCGACGGGTGTGGCGGCCGTGTTCGCGGTGACCGACGACCCCCGCGCGGGCAGGGCGCTGGCCGAGCTGGGCGCGGTCGTGGTCGGGGGCGAGCCCGGGACGGGGCTGAATCCGGCGCTGGCGCACGGCGCGTCCGTCGCCCGGGCCCGGCGGCCGGACCTGGGCGTGTGCGCGCTGTCGGCCGACCTGCCCGCGCTGCGCCCCGAGGAGCTGGACCGGGTGCTGGCCGCCGCGGACGGTCACGGCCGCTCGTTCCTGCCCGACGCGCCGGGTGTGGGTACGACGCTGTTCGCCGCCTCGGTGGGCCACCCGTTCACTCCCGCGTTCGAGGGGGCCTCGCGCGCCCGTCACCTGAGCGTGGGAGCTCGTGAGCTGGACGTACCCGGCACGGCCTCGGTCCGGCGGGACGTGGACACCCCCGAGGACCTGCGAGCCGCTGTGGAGCTCGGAGTGGGCCCCCGGACGCGTGAGCTGTGGGCCCGCCTCGACGCCCGGCCCCGCTTCCAGGAAGGATGCTGCGCCGAAGGCGTCCGTTGAGGGCGGGAAAAGCGTTCCGCCCGGGCCCTCATGGGAGGACCCGGGCGGAACGCGACCCGTCGCCGTGTGGCGGTGGGCCTACTTCTTCTCCCCGTTGACCAGAGCCTTGAAGTCAGCGCCAGCGCGGAACTTCGGGACGAAGCTCGCGGGGACGTTGATCGTGGCGCCGGTGGCGGGGTTGCGCGCGGTACGGGCCGCGCGCTCGGACTTCTCGAATACGCCGAAGCCGGTGATGGCCACCTTGTCGCCCGACGCCACCGTGGCCTGAATGGTCTCAAGCACGGCGTTGACCGCTTCGGTGGCGGTCTTCTTGTCTCCGAGTCGATCGGAGATCGCGTCGATCAGGTCACGCTTGTTCATAAGGTTCCTCCGGTTCCCCCTTGCTCGCACGAAATTAGGGGAAGCAGAGGCCCTTACACAAATACAAACGCCTGCGGAGAAGGCGTGTCGGGCCTCCGACCACCTGCTCGGCCACCCTCCGTAGGCTCCCCGTGTACCCGGCCGGCGCCAACACACGAGTCCCATTTGCCCCCGTGTGTGAGGCTCAAAAGCCTACGTATAACCGGATTCCGGACACTCGCCACACCGAGCATAAGGGTGGCTACCTCGTAAGCGAGGGATCACACCAAGTAAAGGTAAAATATTTCGGGACCGGCGGGTGTGCTGTGTCACACGACCCCCCGATCCCGTCCCAGAACGCGATCCCGGCCCCTACAGGGTCACCGGCATCCAGGGCTTGCGCGTCTCCTCGAAGCTCGCGATGTCGTCGGTGTGGCGGAGCGTGAGCGCGATGTCGTCCAGACCCTCCAGCAGCCGCCAGCGCGTGTAGTCGTCCAGCTCGAACGGCTCACGGACGCCGGGAGCGCGCACCTCGCGGTCGACCAGGTCCACGGTCACCTCGGTGGCGGGGTCGGCCTCCACGGCCTCCCACAGCCGGTCGATGACCTCCTGGGGCAGCAGGACGGTCAGCAGGCCGCCCTTGAGCGAGTTGCCGCGGAAGATGTCGGCGAAGCGCGAGGACAGCACGGTCTTGAAACCGTAGTCCTGCAGGGCCCACACGGCGTGCTCGCGCGAGGAGCCGGTACCGAAGTCCGGGCCCGCCACCAGCACGGACGCGCCCTGGTACTCCGGGCGGTTGAGCACGAAGTCCGGGTCGCTCTTGCGCCACTCGGCGAACAGGCCGTCCTCGAACCCGGTCCGGCTCACCCGCTTGAGGTAGACGGCCGGGATGATCTGGTCGGTGTCGACGTTGCTGGCGCGCAGCGGCACGGCCCGACCGGTGTGGACGTCGAATTTCTCCATGGGAGGTCTCTCCTAACGGGTCGGACGCTACTGGGCGACCAGGTCGGCGGGCGAGGACAGGGTGCCGCGCACCGCGGTGGCGGCGGCGACCTGCGGAGACACCAGGTGGGTGCGTCCGCCGCGCCCCTGGCGGCCCTCGAAGTTGCGGTTGGAGGTGGAGGCGCTGCGCTCCCCCGGCTTGAGCTGGTCGGGGTTCATGCCCAGGCACATCGAGCAGCCCGCCTCACGCCACTCGGCGCCGGCCTCCTCGAAGATCCGGCCGAGCCCCTCCTCGTTCGCCTGCTCCTTGACCCGCATGGAGCCGGGCACGACGAGCATGCGCACGCCGTCGGCGACCTTGCGCCCGCGGATGATCTCGGCGGCGGTGCGCAGGTCCTCGATCCGGCCGTTGGTGCACGAGCCGAGGAAGACCGTGTCCACGCGCACCTCGCGCATCGGCGTTCCGGCCTTGAGGTCCATGTACGCCAGCGCCTTCTCGGCGGCGGCGCGGGCGGAGGGGTCCTCGTAGGAGGCGGGGTCGGGGACCTCGGAGTCCAGCGAGACGCCCTGGCCGGGGTTGGTGCCCCAGGTGACGAAGGGGCTGAGCTCGTCCGCGTTCAGCACGACCTCGGCGTCGAACTCGGCGCCCTCGTCGGTGCGCAGGCTCTTCCAGTGCTCGACGGCGGCGTCGAAGTCCGCGCCCTTGGGGGCGTGGGGACGGCCCTCGATGTAGTCGAACGTGGTCTGGTCCGGCGCGATCATGCCGGCCCGGGCACCCGCCTCGATGGACATGTTGCACACCGTCATCCGGGCTTCCATGGACAGGGCCTCGATGGCCTCGCCCCGGTACTCGATGACGTAGCCCTGGCCGCCGCCGGTGCCGATCTTGGCGATGACCGCGAGGATGATGTCCTTGGCCGAGACGCCCGGCTTCAGCGACCCGTCGACGGTGACGGACATGGTCTTGAAGGGGGCCATCGTCAGGGTCTGGGTGGCGAGGACGTGCTCGACCTGGCTGGTGCCGATGCCGAAGGCGAGCGCGCCGAACGCGCCGTGGGTGCTGGTGTGGCTGTCGCCGCAGACGACGGTCATGCCGGGCTGGGTCAGGCCCAGTTGGGGGCCGACCACGTGCACGACGCCCTGGTCGATGTCGCCCATGGGGTGCAGGCGCACGCCGAAGTCGGAGCAGTTCTTCCGCAGCGTCTCGACCTGCTTGCGGGAGACGGGGTCCGCGATGGGCGCGAGGAGGTCCATCGTGGGGACGTTGTGGTCCTCCGTGGCGATGGTCAGGTCGGGCCGGCGCACGGGCCGGCCGGCCAGACGCAGCCCCTCGAAGGCCTGCGGGCTGGTCACCTCGTGGACGAGGTGGAGGTCGATGTAGAGCAGATCCGGCTCGCCGTCGGCGCGTCGGACGACGTGCTCCTCCCAGACCTTCTCGGCCATCGTGCGTGCCATGGGCGCTCGCCTCTCTCGTTGCGTCACGGGCCCGTCTCGTTCACCGACCGCGCGGGGGTCGACTTGCATTCCACATATCGAGACGTCAATATCAAGCCATGGACAACTCTAGCTCATCCAGCGGCGTCGGTGTCCTGGACAAGACGATGTCCGTTCTCGACGCCCTGGAATCGGGACCGGCATCCCTGGCGCAACTGGTGCAGATCACCGGCCTGGCCCGCCCGACGGCCCACCGACTGGCCGTCGCCCTGGAGCGGCACCGCATGGTCACCCGCGACAGCCAGGGCCGGTTCGTGCTGGGACCGCGCCTGGGCGAACTCTCCATCGCCACGGGCGAGGACCGGCTGCTGGCCGTGGCCGCGCCGGTCCTGGTCCAGCTGCGCGACCTGACCGGGGAGAGCGCGCAGCTCTACCGACGGCAGGGCGACGCGCGCGTGTGCGTGGCCGCCTCCGAGCGCAGCAGCGGCCTGCGGGACACCGTCCCGGTGGGCAGCGAGCTGCCGATGAACGCCGGGTCGGCCGCCCAGGTGCTGCTCGCGTGGGAGGACTCCGACCGGATCCGGCGCTCCCTGGTGGGCGCGCGCTTCACCGCCGCCGGACTGGCCCAGGTGCGCCGCCGCCGCTGGGCCCAGAGCGTCGCCGAGCGCGAGCAGGGCGTCGCCTCGGTGTCGGCGCCGGTGTCCGGCCCCGGCGGACGCGTCATCGCCGCCGTGTCGGTCTCCGGCCCGATAGAGCGCCTGACCCGCTCCCCCGGGCGCATGCACTCCCAGGCCGTGATGTCGGCCGCCGAGAAGATCAGCGAGTCACTGCACGGGGCGTGATTCGGGGCGCTTCACGCCGGGGCCTTCGTCGTCGCCCGCGCCCGCGCTCGTTCCCACACCGCCGCCCGCCGCCACCCTCGACGGACGCCTCCGGCGCGGCCCTTCCCGCTTTGGCCCGACCAACCCACGAGAACCCAAGGGGAGCGGAACCACTCGCGCCCGACCCCCTGGTGTCCGCACAGCGGAGCGCGCTCGCCGCATGAGACGGCGGGCGCGCTTCGTCGGGGCACGGGCATGGACTCTTATTGACATGATGTCTAACATGACACCATGTCTCACACGAACGTGACCGGGGCCACAGACCTCGATCTCGACGCCTTTCGCGACCTCCAGCAGCTCGCCTACCGCGCCGCCGTCGACGTGGCGGCGACCCTCGAACCCGGCGTCACCGAACGCGAGGCGGCCCGGCGCGTCCGAGTCCGCCTCGAAGGACAGGGGGTCCAGGACTGGTTCCACACGCCCTTCGCCTGGTTCGGCGACCGCACCGCCTTCCGCGGCTTCCGGAACCCGCTCCAGTTCTTCCCGAGCGGGCGCAGGCTGGAGGAGGGCATGCCGTTCATCCTCGACTGCGCCCCGGTGCGCGACGGGTACGTCGCCGACATCGGCTACTCCGGCTACCTCGGGGACAACGCCCTGCACGACCGCCTCATGGACGACCTGCGCGCGCACCGGCGACTGATCGTCGACCGGGTGCGCGCGGGCGACACGCTCCAGGACGTCTACCGCGCCGTGGACGGCCTCATCCGCGAACAGGGCTACGACAACCGGCACCGGGTCTACCCGGGCCGGGTCATCGCCCACCAGGTCGGCAGGGTGCGCTCACGCCTGCCCAGGGCCGTCGTCGCGGGCTTCGGCGTCCGCTCGCTCCAGACCCTGGTCGGCGACCTCCTCGTCGAGCGCCTGCACCACCGCTCACCGCTGTGGGCGGACGGCGACATCTCCGCCCACCCCGCCACCCCCGGCCTGTGGGCGGTGGAGCCCCACATCGGCTTCCGCGACATCGGCGTGAAGTTCGAGGAGATCCTCGTCGTCACCGAGGACGACGCCCACTGGCTCGACGACGACCTGCCGCACGTGCGCCGGTGGGACGCCCTGGCCCCGACCAGCACGGAGACCCCATGAGCACCCGCACCCACACCTACGTCACCGCCTCGGACGGGCAGCGCCTGGCCGTCCGCACCGAGGGGAACCCCGACGGCCCCGTGCTGCTGCTGGTCCACGGCTACCCCGACAACTCCTCCGTCTGGGACGCCTTCGCGGCGCGGTTCACCGCCGACCACCGCGTGGCCGCCTTCGACGTGCGCGGCGCCGGGCGCTCCACCGCCCCCGACGACCGCTCCGGCTACCGGTTGGACCAGCTGGCCGACGACATCGTCACCGTCGCCGACGCCGTCAGCCCCGGCGCACCCGTGCACCTGGTCGGCCACGACTGGGGCGCCATCCAGTCCTGGCACGCGGTCACCGAACCCCGGCACGCCCACCGGTTCGCCTCCTACACCGCCGTCTCGGGGCCCGACCTCGATCACGCGGGCCACTGGCTGCGCACGCGCCCCGACGGGTTCCGAGCCGCGCTCCGCCAGGCGGTCCGCTCCGGCTACATCGGCTTCTTCCACCTGCCCGTGGTCCCCGAGGCGGCGTGGCTGACCGGGGTCGGCGGCCTGGCCCTGTCCGCTCTCGAACGGCTCGGCGGCGGCCCGCACTCGCCCGCGCGGCGCGGCACCCGGGACTACCTCAACGGCCTGGCGCTGTACCGGGCGAACATGGCCCGGCGCCTCCTGCGGCCGGTCGAGCGGCGCACCGACGTCCCCGTGCAGGTCCTCGCGCCCACGGACGACGCGTTCATGACCGACCAGCTCCAGTCCGACGCGGGCCGGTGGGTCGGCGACCTGCGCTTCCACCGCTTCCACGGCGGGCACTGGACACTGCGCTCGCGCCCCGACGCCGTGGCCGCCCGGGTGCGCGCCCTCGTCGGCGAGGTCGAGTCCGGCCGCCCGCGCCCCCGGCGGGCCCTCACCGCCCAGCAGGCCCGACGGCACGGCGGCTCCTTCGCCGGCCAGGTCGCCGTGGTCACCGGCGCGGGCAGCGGCATCGGCCGGTCGCTGTGCTTCGAGCTCGCCGAGCGCGGCGCCCGGATCGTCGCCGTGGACGTCAACGGCCCCGCCGCCGAGCGCACCGCCGAACTCGCCGCCCTGCTCACGCCCGGAGCCGCCGCCCAGCGGGTGGACGTCACCGACGCCGCCGCGATGGACAAGCTCGCGGCGTGGGTGCGCGACGAGTACGGCGTTCCCGACCTGGTGGTCAACAACGCCGGCATCGGCGTGGCCGGACCGTTCCTGGAGACCACGGCGCAGGACTGGGAGCGGGTCGTCGACGTCAACCTGTGGGGCGTGATCCACGGCTGCCGCGCCTTCGCCCCGATGATGGCGGCCGCGGGCGGTGGCGGCCGCCTCGTCAACACCGCGTCGGCCGCCGCCTACCTGCCCTCCCGCGTCTACGGCGCCTACGCCACCACCAAGGCGGCCGTCCTCATGCTGAGCCGCAGCCTGCGCGGTGAGCTCGCCGACCACGGGGTCAGTGTCACCGCCGTGTGCCCCGGCCTCGTCGACACCGGCATCATCTCCGGAGCCCGGCTGTCCGGCCTGGGCGAGGCCTCCGCCGCGAAGGACCGGCTCAACCGCCTGTACCGGCTGCGCGGCTACACCCCGGAGAGGGCGGCCGCGCGCATCGCCGACGCACTCCAGCGCGGCCCCGAGATCGTCCCGGTCACGGGCGAGGCGCACCTGGGCCTGCTGCTGTCCCGGCTCAGCCCCCGCGTGCTGCGGGCCGCCGCCCGCGTGGCCCCGCCCGTCTGAGACCCCGCTCCCCCGTCCCGCCCGCGCCGCCGAAAACCCCCAGGAGGCCGACCATGACCGCAGGACCCGTCCACACGGGCGCCCTCGAACCGCGACCCGACGAGCCCGACCGCCTCGTCCTCAACGCCCGCGACGTCGAGTTCGACTGGAGCCGGCTCGACCTGCACTGGATCCCCGGCGAGCCCTTCGCCACCCACGTGATCAACGTCCTGCACCTGCTGCTGCCCGAGGGCGAGCGCTGGTTCGTCGAGGTCTTCAAGCAGGCCGTCCCCCTCATCACCGACGACCGGCTCCGCGAGGACGTGCTGGGCTTCATCGGGCAGGAGGCCGTCCACGCCGAGGCGCACGCGGGCGTCCTCGACCACATGGACGCCCACGGGCTCGATCCGACCCCCTACGTCGAGCAGATCGCCTGGATGTTCCGGGTCGTGCTCGGCGACCGCGAGCTGACCGGGCGCCGCGCCGAGTCGTGGCTGCGCACCCGGCTGGCCGTCATCGCCGGGATCGAGCACTACACCGCCGTGCTCGGCCAGTGGGTGCTGGACGCCGCGGAGCTGGACGCGGCCGGCGCCGATCCCACCATGCTGGACCTGCTGCGCTGGCACGGCGCCGAGGAGGTCGAGCACCGGTCGGTCGCCTTCGACCTCTACACGCACGTGGACGGGGGCTACCGCCGTCGCGCCCTGGCCATGGCCGTCGCGGCGGCCGCGCTCGCCGTCCTGTGGGTGCGCGGCACCGCGTTCCTGCTCCGCAACGACCCCTACCTGCGGGGGCGCGTCGACGGACGGCGGCCCCGCCTGTCCTGGGCCCTGCGCGACGGCAAACGCGGACTGATCCCGCACCTGGGCCGACTCGCCCGGGCCGTGCCCGAGTACCTGCGCCGCCGCTACCACCCCTCGCAGCACGGCTCCACCAGCCAGGCGGTGGCCTACCTGGCCGTCTCCCCCGCCGCGCGCGCGGCCGAGGCGGCGGAACGGGCGGCTTCGGCCCCGGTCCCGGCTCCGGCCCCGGGGAGCGACCAGTGAGCGCCGGGGCGAGGCCCGGTGCTCCCGGCCACCTCGGGCACAGCGGCGGGCGAGGCCCCGGCACCCCCGGACCCGGGCCCGGGCGGGACGGTTCCCCCGACCACCCGGGTCCCGGCGGCGGCAGCGCCCCCGACGGCCCGGGCGCGGGCGGCCACGGGGTCAGGCACAGCGCCGCCCGCTACGCGCACCCGCGACCGCCGGTGGCCCTCTTCCGCCGCTCGGGGCCGGACCGCCTCATGCTCGGGCTCCAGCGCCTGGCCTCGGCGGTGGAACCGCTCACCGCGCGCCTGCCACCGGGGCACCGGATTCCCGAGCCGGCCGGAAACCTGTGCGTCCGCGTGGCCCGGGTACAGCGGCCGGTACCGGACGTCGCCGTGCTCACCCTGGTCCCCGACCGGCCCGGCGACCGGCTGCCCGCGTGGCAGCCGGGCCACCACGTGGACGTGGTCCTGGCCGACGGCGTCGTCCGCCCGTACTCGCTCAACGGCGACCCCCGCGACCGCGGCCGCTACCGGATCGCGGTCCGCCGGATCCCCGGCGGCACCGGATCCGCCCTGGTCCACGGCCTGGCCGAGGGCGACACCCTCGGACTGCGCGGGCCGCGCAACGCCTTCCCGTTCGCCCGCGCCGAGCGCTACCTGTTCGTCGCGGGCGGCATCGGTATCACCCCGATCCTGCCGATGGTGTGGGCGGCCCACCGCGCCCGGACGCCGTTCCGCCTGGTGTACACCGGCCGATCACGGTCCGGTATGCCCTTCCTGGACGAACTGCCCGCAGGCGCCGACACGGCCGTGCGCCCCGACGACGAGTTCGGCCCGCCCGAGCCCGCGCGGCTCCTGGACGGGCTCGCCCAGGGCACCGCGGTCTACGCCTGCGGCCCGGCGCCGCTGATCGACGCCGTGCGCGCACACGTCCCGCCGGGCACGCCGTTCTTCTCCGAGCGGTTCGCTCCCGCGCCGGTCCTGGGGGGCGCCGCCTTCGAGGTGCAGCTGGGCCGGGGCGGCCCGGTCGTGGCGGTCCCCGCCGACGAGTCGGCGCTGGAGGCGGTCCGCCGGGTGCGGCCGCGGACCGCCTACTCCTGTCGCCAGGGCTTCTGCGGGACCTGCCGGGTGGGGCTCCTGGAGGGGGTCCCCGACCACCGGGACCGGCCCACGGGCGGCTCGCCGCGCGGAGCGGAGTTCGCCCTGTGCGTCTCCCGCGCCGGGGAGGGGGAGCGGATCGTCGTCGACGTGTGAGGCCGGTGCCGGGACGGTAGGTTCGGGAGTCCGATGGCACAGGCACGTTGACGGAGGTCATGACCGCGGTGGTGTCCCATGGAACCGATCCCCACCTGGCGCGGGCGGGACGACGGTCGGAGGGCCCGGCGAAGGGGCCGGGCTCAGGGCGGCGGCCGCGCCGCATGGCGCCGCAGGAACGCCGGGAGGACCTCATCCGGACGGCACTGCTCGTCTTCGCGCGGCGCCCCCCGGCCGAGGTCACCCCTGAGGACATCGCCGAGGAGGCGGACGTGTCCCGCGCCCTGGTCTACCGCTACTTCCCCAACATGGCGGAGCTGCGCCGCGAGGCGCTGGAGCGGGCGATGGACGAACTCGTACCGCGGCTGGTCCCACCGGAGGGCCTGCCGCCCCTGGACCAGCTGCGGTTCGGCCTGCGCGCGTTCATCGCCTTCGCCGACTCCTACGCCCCCTCCTACGCGGCCCTGCTCAACGGCGGGTCGATGGTGGCCACGGAGGAGACCGAGGCCGAGATCGACCGCGTGCGCGACGCGGTCCGGCGCCTGGTCCTGGAGCGGGTCGGTATCGCCGAACCCTCGCCCCGGCTGGTCCTGGCCCTGCGCTGCTGGATCTCGGCCGTGGAGACGGCGGTGATGATCTGGCTCCAGGAGCGCACCATGGCGGCCGACGCCCTGGCCGACTGGCTGCTCGACCAGCTCGTCGCCATGCTGGCGTCGTCCGGGGCGCGGGAGGCGGAGCTGGGGGCCCTGGCCGCGCACGCGGGCGGCTCCCCGGGCTGACCCCGCCGCGGCGTCCCCCGGACACGGCGAAGGGCCCCACCGCGCAGCGGTGGGGCCCTCATCTGTACCCCCGAGCGGATTCGAACCGCCGTTACCGCCTTGAGAGGGCGGCGTCCTAGGCCACTAGACGACGGGGGCCGGACTGGTACGGGTGCGCCCGCGAAACCTGCGGAACCCACTCGAACCGGACATCAGTGACACGCACTGACCAGCAAGAAAGCTCCCACGGCGTGGGAGCCTCTCCCTGTTGGTACCCCCGAGCGGATTCGAACCGCCGTTACCGCCTTGAGAGGGCGGCGTCCTAGGCCACTAGACGACGGGGGCCGGACTACGGATCCTCGGATCCGTACGCTTCACCAGAGTGAAACAGCTGGGCTACCAGGACTCGAACCTAGACTAACTGAACCAGAATCAGTCGTGCTGCCGATTACACCATAGCCCAGTGCTTGGGGAGGACCTGGTCGCTTTCGCGTCCCTGTCCCCCTCGGCGACGTCGTTAACTCTAGCGGACAATCGGAGTGGTCGCGAACCGGAATCGGGGTGGCCGGTCTGTGGCTCCGGCCACCCCGCGCCGCTCGGCCCGCCCGTCGCCGACCGACGCCCACCAGGGCGCTTCGCGCGGGGACGGAGCACCACCCCGCGCACGCCCCCCGGCCGGTTCTAGCCGGCGTCCTGGGCGCGCAGCTTCTCCAGGGCGGCGGTGAGTCGCGCCTGGACGCGCTCGCGGCCGAGCAGCTCCAGCGACTCGAACAGCGGCAGGCCGACCGTGCGACCGGTGACCGCGACCCGCACCGGTGCCTGGGCCTTGCCGAGCTTGAGCCCCAGCGCGGCGCCCGTCTCCTCGGTGGCCGCCTTGAGCGCGTCGGCCGTCCAGGACAGCTCCGGGTCGGCGAAGCGCGCCAGGGCCGCCTCCACCATCTCCGGGCCCACGCCCGGCTTCATCGCCTTGTTCCAGCTCTTCTCGTCCTCCACCGGCTCGGAGAGGAAGAGGAAGTCCACGTTCGGCACGATCTCGCTGAGCAGCGCCACGCGGCTCTGCGCGAGCGGGGCCACCGCGCGGAAGACCTCCGGGTCGTAGTCGGCCGGGTCCCACGGGACGGCGTCACCGGTCAGCCACGGGGCGCAGCGCTCGACGAAGTCGTCCACCGACAGCTCGCGGATGTAGTCGCCGTTGAAGGCGCGCAGCTTCTTCTCGTCGAAGAACGCGCTGGAGCTGTTGACGTCCTCGATCCGGAACAGCGGCACCATCTGCCGCCACGGCATGATCTCGCGGTCGTCGCCTGGCGCCCAGCCCAGGAGCATCAGGTAGTTGACCATCGCCTCGGGGAGGTAGCCCTCCTCCTGGTAGGACTCCAGGGCGACCTTGTCCCGGCGCTTGGACAGCTTCTTGCGCTGCTCGTTGACGATGACGGGCAGGTGCGCCCACACCGGCGGGGTCAGGCCCAGCGCCTCCCACAGCAGCTGCTGCTTGGGGGTGTTGGACAGGTGCTCCTCGCCGCGGATGACGTGGGTGATGCGCATCTCCACGTCGTCCACCACGTTGGCCAGCACGAACAGCGGTGAGCCGTCGGCGCGCGCGATGACGAAGTCCTCGATCGCGGAGTGGTCGAACTCCACCCGGCCGCGGATCCGGTCGTCGACGACCGTGGGGCCGCCCTCGGGCACGCGGAAGCGCAGCGCGCGGCCGGGGCCGGGCTCCAGGCCGCGGTCGCGGCAGAAGCCGTCGTAGCCCAGGTTCGGGTTGTCGCGGCGCTCCTGGACCATCTCGCGGGTGCAGTCGCAGTAGTAGGCGCGCCCGTTCTTGAACAGGTCCTGCGCGGTCTCGCGGTGCTTGTCGGCGTAGTCCGACTGGAAGTAGGGGCCCTCGAAGTGCGGGTCGTCCGCGCCGATGCCGAGCCAGGCGAGCGCGCGGACGATGCCCTCGGTCCACTCGGGCCGGTTGCGGGCGGCGTCGGTGTCCTCCACGCGCAGCACCATGCGGCCGGCGGGCCGCTGCTGCGCCAGCGCCCAGTTGAAGAGCGCGGAGCGGGCGCCGCCGACGTGGAACATGCCCGTGGGAGACGGGGCGAAGCGGGTACGAATCGGAGTCTCAGTCACGGGCCCCAGGGTATCGGGGCCCGACCCCCGCTCAGAGGTGGTGCGACGAGAGGGCAGCGCCGGGGCGCGGCGCCCGTGGTGTGACGGGAGGACGGCGCCCCGCCGCGGGCGCCCGTCGCCGGGCGGCGGGACCGGCCGCCGCCGCTGTGCCGTCCGCGGGCGACCGTCGCGGGGCGGCGGAACCTGCCGCCGCTGTGCCCCGCCGGTCAGGACGGGGTGGGCAGCGGGCGCGGGTAGCTCTCCCCCATGCCGAACTCCGTGGCGAGCACGTCGGCGAAGGCCGCCGCGATCTTCACCTCGCCCCCGGGGTCGGGGTGGGTGCCGTCATAGGTGTCCTCGGCCACGTCCCAGCCCTCGGCGCCCACGATGCTCAGGCTCACCACGGGCGACTCCTCGGTGCTCAGGTCGGCGGCCACCTCGCGGACGAGTTCGTTGAACGCGTACTGGCGCAGCGCGAATCCCTCGTCGGTCTCGCCCAGGGCGATGGGCAGCGACTCGGCCAGCACCACGCTTACGTGCGGCTCGCCCTCCCGCGCACCCTTGACGTAGGAGCGCAGCCGGAACTCCATCTCCTCCATGGTGACCGGCCACAGCAGGTCGTTGACGCCGAGCATGACGCACAGCACGTCGGGCCGGTGGACGCGCGCCTCCTCCTCGATGGTGCCGGCGGCGTCGCGCAGGGTGCGGCCCCACAGCGCGTTGTGGTCCTGGTCGAACTCGGGATCGCGGTACTCGGCGGCGTCCGGGTCGCCGTCGGTGCCCGGCTGGTCGGCGCCCTCCTCAGGAGCGCCCTCCTCGGGAGAGCCTTCCCCGGCGGCGCTGGGGTCGGCCTCCGGCTCGGTGGGCACCGGCAGGATCATGTCGCGCGAGGCGGGCTCGGTGTAGGGGCCGACGAAGTCCAGGTCGTCCACGTGTGAGGAGAGGTGGTTCCACAGGTGGTAGCGCCAGGTCGCGTCACCGTTGGCGCCCTGGGTCATCGAGTCCCCTGCCAGCATCACCCGTCGGGGTGCGGTCACGGTGTCCTCCTGTCCGGTGTCGGTCTCCGCGGGGTCGGCGGTGGTGACGGCCCACAGGATCGCGGCGGTGATCACCAGCACGAAGGCGATGGCGCCGGCGGAGAGCAGGGCCGGCGGAGAGAAGCGGCGGCGAGGGGTGCTCACGGAGTGGGAGCCTTCCGGTCGCGGGGGTCGGCGCCTGGATGGCGGGGCGCCGGCCCCCTGGGCCGAGGTGGTGGATCGGAGCCGGTCAGTCCCTGGTCACCACGCGGTTGCTGATGGTGCCCACGCCCTCCACGGTCACCGAGACCTCCTGGCCGACCTCCAGCGGTCCGACGCCGGCCGGGGTGCCGGTGAGGACGACGTCGCCGGGGAGCAGCGTCATGAACGAGGTCACGTACGCGATGATCCCGGGGATGTCGTGGATGAACTGCGAGGTGTTGCCCTGCTGGCGCACCTCGCCGTCCACGGTGGTGGTGAGGGCGAGGTTCTGTGCCTCCTCGACGCTCATGCCGGTGGTGATCCACGGCCCGATCGGGCAGAAGGAGTCGAACCCCTTGGCGCGGGTCCACTGCTTGTCCTTCTTCTGCAGGTCGCGCGCGGTGATGTCGTTGGCGACCGTGTAGCCGAAGATGACGTCCTTGGCGCGTTCGCGCGGCACCTCGCGGCAGGGCCGGGAGATGACGATGGCGAGTTCGCCCTCGAAGTCCACGCGCTCGGAGACGGACGGGTAGAACACGGGGTCGCCCGGCCCGGACACCGCGGTGGAGGGCTTGAGGAAGACGACGGGCTCGTCGGTGGACTCCCCCGTGATGCCCTGCATCTCCGCGACGTGGTCGGCGTAGTTCTTGCCGATGCACACCACCTTGGTGGGCAGGACCGGCGACAGCAGCCGCACGTCCGTCAGCTTGGCCCGTTCCCCCGTCAGCTGGATGTTGCCGAGCAGGGGGTGCCCGGTGAGTCGGGCGACGAATTCCTCGCCGCTGTCGGAGTCGGACTCCACCAGGCCGAATCCGACCTCGTCACCGACCGCGAACCGTGCGATGCGCACCTCATGCCTCCCAGCAGGCCAGTTGTCTCACGTGCGGTTGCAGGGTATCTGTGCGCGGTCGTGCCGGAGTGCCGGACCCGTCCCCGGCGCGCGGTGACATGCCGCTCTTCGGCGCACGGGGCGACGACCGCGCCGATCCCGCGGCTTTCGTTGGACGATCTGTGAAGCGGCATCTGGCATGCTGGGTGGCGTCGTCCGATGTCGAGAGGTTGAGCCTCGTGCCCAAGTCCGCTCCGCCGCCGGCTCGGCACCGCCGGCGCCGCAGATATCCCATGGGACTCGCGCTGGGTCTGTGCCTGGTGTCCGGCGCTTCCGCCGTCCTGATGGTCAGTGTCCCCGCGCCCCCGGCCGAGCTGGGCCCGTCCGAGGAGGCCGCCGAGTCCCTGCCAGTCGGCGGCGACGGCGAGGGCTCCGAGTCCGGCCCGCGCACGGCCCCCGACGACGCGGCGAGCAGCAGCGCCGAGGGCCGGGGCCAGGAACCGGACGAGGAGTCCTCCGCGCCCGCGTCCTCATCCGCGCCGTCCGCGCGCGGGGAGGAGGAGGAAGAGGACGCCGAGGCCGAGGAGGAGGTCCCGGTCCTGCTCCGCTCCGTGGAGGAGGAGGTCGACTCCGCCGACGGCGACATGGCGGTCGTGGAGGGCGAGGGCGACGTCATGGGCGAGGGCCCCCTGACGACGTTCGCCGTGGAGGTCGAGGAGGGTCTGCCGGGCGAGGCGAAGGACTTCGCCGACGCCGTCGAGCAGGTGCTGGGCGACCCCCGCAGTTGGGGCAACGACGGCAAGCGCTCGATGCAGCGGGTGGACGGCGACGACGCCGACGTCCGCGTCCTGCTGGCCGCCCCGGACACCGTCGACCAGCTGTGCGCGCCGCTGAACACCAACGGGTACGTCTCCTGCGCCAACGGCAACCGCGCCATCATCAACCAGAACCGGTGGGTGTCGGCCGTCGAGGAGTTCGAGGACGACCTGGAGACCTACCGCATCTACGTGATCAACCACGAGGTCGGCCACACCCTGGGCCACGGCCACGTGAGCTGCCCGGGTGAGGAGGAACTCGCTCCCGTCATGCAGCAGCAGACCCTGAGCCTGCAGGGCTGCGAGGCCAACGGGTGGGTCCACCCGGAGAACGACCCCGAGGACTAGCGGCGTCACCCGGCCCCGCGTGGCCCCCGCGGTCCCGCCCCGCCCTGTCAGGTCTGCGGGTAGCCCTGGCGGAGGAGTCCGTAGGTCACGGCCTGTTCGAGCGCGATCCAGGAGGCGTCGACGACGTTGGGGCCCACGCCGACCGTGGTCCACTCCCCCGCTCCGTCGCTGAGGGTGATGAGGATCCGGGTGATGGCGTTGGTGCCGGAGGTGCCTTCGAGGATGCGGACCTTGTAGTCGGTCAGCTCCAGCCCGGCGATCGCCGAGTACACGGTCTCCATGGACTCGCGCAGGGCCCGGTCCAGGGCGTTGACCGGGCCGTTGCCCTCGGCCGTGGCGATGACGCGCTCGCCCTTGACCCGGAGCTTGACGGTCGCCTCGGTCAGGCTGTCGTCCTCGTGCGCCAGCGGACCGGAGCCGCTGCGCGGCCGGCGCTCGGTGATGACCCGCCAGGACTCGGTCTCGAAGTAGCGGACCGGCGCGCCCAGCTCCTCGCGGATGAGCAGTTCCAGGGAGGCGTCGGCGGCCTCGAAGCTGTAGCCGGTCAGCTCCAGGCCCTTGATGCGGTCCACGACCCGCCCGGACAGGGCGCGGTCGCCGGCCAGGTCCAGGCCCAGTTCCTCGGCTTTGAGCTCGATCGACGCCCGCCCGGCCATGTCGGAGACGAGCATGCGCATGCGGTTGCCGACGAGTTCGGGGTCGGTGTGCTGGTACAGGTCGGGGTCGACCTTGATCGCCGAGGCGTGCAGCCCGGCCTTGTGCGCGAACGCCGACACGCCCACGTAGGGCTGGTGGGTGTCCGGGGCGAGGTTGACGATCTCGGCGATGGCGGTGGCCACGCGGGTCATCTCGGCGAGGCAGCCCTCGGGCAGCACCGTGCGGCCGTACTTCAGTTCGAGCGCCCCGACCACGGAGAAGAGGTTGGCGTTGCCCACCCGCTCGCCGTAGCCGTTGGCGGTGCACTGCACGTGGGTGGCGCCGGCGTCCACGGCGGCCAGGGTGTTGGCGACGGCGCAGCCGGTGTCGTCCTGGGCGTGGATGCCCAGGCGGGCGCCGGTGGCCTCGCGTACCTCGGTGACCACCTGGGTGATGTCGCCGGGGAGCATGCCGCCGTTGGTGTCGCACAGGACGACCACGTCGGCGCCGGCGCCGGCGGCGGCGCGGACGACGTCGAGCGCGTGGTCGGGGTTGTGCCGGTAGCCGTCGAAGAAGTGCTCGCAGTCCACGAACACGCGCTGGCCGTGTTCACGCAGGTGGGACACCGTGTCGGCGATCATGGCGAGGTTCTCGTCCAGGGTCGTGCGCAGTGCGCGCTCGACGTGCCGGTCGTCACTCTTGGCGACAAGGGTGACGACCGGTGCGCCACTGTCGCGCAGGGCGGCCACCTGTGGGTCGTCGGCGGCCCGCACTCCGGCCCGGCGGGTCGCGCCGAACGCGGTGAGCTGCGCGTGCTCCAGCGTGAGCTCTCGTGAAGCCCGCTGGAAGAACTCGGTGTCCTTGGGGTTGGCTCCCGGCCATCCGCCCTCGATGAACGCCACTCCGAGGTCGTCCAACAGCTGTGCGATGGCCAGCTTGTCGGAGACCCGGAGGTTGATCCCCTCGCGCTGGGCTCCGTCGCGCAGCGTGGTGTCGAAGACGTGGAAAGTGTCGTCCCTCATGGGCGGATCTCCCGAAGGTGGATGCTGTGTGTGTCGGCCCCGACCAACAAAAAAGACCCCTCGTGGACACGAGAGGTCAGCGCGCTGGCAGGGTCCGGTTTCTCCCCGGCGCGTACGCGGGAAGGTGTCAGCCAGCGCGCCCCGGAATAATGAGTTCCTGGGACAGCATGTGGCCAGTGTGCCACACGGGTCCGCGAGAGCCGGTGCTCACCGGCATTTTGTCTCACCATCCGAGACCGAAGTTTCTCACTCCGGACGTCCCGGTGAACACGCGGCAACCGCGCGCCGCGTGGCGCGCCGTGTGGCGCGCCGTGTGCCCGCGGCGGCTCGGCCCCATCGCCGGAGGGCACTGCGGGCGCTTCGAACGCAACGGCGGGGCCGCCCGGAGCTTCTCCGGGCGGCCCCGCCTGGCACGCGCTAGAAGCGGGTGATCCAGCCGTGCTTGTCGTTGCGCCGGCCGGTCTGGATGCCCACCAGCTCCTCGCGCAGACGCATGGAGACCGGACCGGGGTTCCCGTCGCCGATCCGGAACTCGCCGTCGTCGCTCTTGACGTGGCCGACCGGCGTGATCACCGCGGCCGTGCCGCAGGCGAACACCTCGGTGAGCTCGCCGGACTCGGCGGCCTCGCGCCACTCCTCGATGGAGATCGGCGCCTCCTCCGCGGGGATGCCGAGGTCGGGTGCCAGGGTCAGCAGCGACTCCCGGGTGATGCCGGGCAGCAGTGTCCCGGTGAGCGGGGGCGTGCGCAGCCGGGCGCTGTCGCCGGAGCCGAACACGAACCACAGGTTCATGCCGCCCATCTCCTCGACCATGCGATGCTCGCGCGCGTCGAGCCACACCACCTGGTCGCAGCCCTTCTCGACGGCCTGCGCCTGGGCGAGGAAGCTCGCCGCGTAGTTGCCCGCGAACTTGGCCGCGCCCGTCCCGCCCGGGGCCGCGCGCGTGTAGTCCTTGGACAGCCACACCGTGACCGGCCTGACGCCTCCCGAGAAGTAGGACCCCACCGGCGACGCGAAGAGCAGGAAGAGGTAGCTCCGGGACGGGTTGTTGACGCCCAGGCCGACGTCGGTGGCGAACATGAAGGGCCGCAGGTACAGGCTGAAGTCCTCCTTGGTGGGGACCCAGTCGCCGTCGTGCTCCAGGAGCAGCTCGATGGACCGGATGAACAGGTCCTCGGGCAGCTCCGGCATCGCCATCCGGGCGGCGCTGCGGTTGAAGCGGGCCGCGTTGGACTCCGGGCGGAAGGACGCCAGCGTCCCGTCCGGGTGGCGGTAGGCCTTGAGGCCCTCGAAGATGGACTGCGCGTAGTGGAGTGCGGCCGTGGCCGGGTCCAGGCTGAGGGGGCCGTACGGCTCCAGCTTGGCGTCGTGCCAGCCCTTGCCCTCGGTGTAGCGAATGCTCACCATGTGGTCGGTGAACACCTGGCCGAACCCCGGATTCACCAGCAGCGCGTCTCGTTCCCGCGGGGTCTTCCGCTGGTCGGAGAGCTGGATGTCGAACGTCAACCCGCTCGTGGTGGTGTTGTTGTTCATGTCGTCGGTGGTCCTCTCGGGTGCATCAGGCCGGCTGCGCCGCCGACCTGGGATCTAGTCTGACGTAAGGAGCGCACCCGGTGCCAGGTCCGGGGCGGACCGGCGCAGGACGACGCCGACGGGCGCGCTCGGGAGTGTCCCGGGCGCGCCCGTCGGCGTCGAGTGATCGGTCGGCCGTCGGCCGCGCCCTGGTGGACGGGCAGGGCCGACGGTGCGCGTCAGCCCTGCTCGGCTACTCGCGCGGCCAGATCGTCGCCGATCTGCGAGGTGGAACGGACCGCGTGGCCGCGGGTCTTGAGGTCCGCGGCGACCGCGTCCTCGATCCTGCGGGCGGCCTCGACCGCGCCCAGGTGCTCCAGCATGGTGGCGGCGGAGAGCACGGTGGCGGTGGGATCGGCCTTCCCCTGGCCCGCGATGTCGGGCGCGGAGCCGTGCACCGGCTCGAACATGCTGGGGAAGGTGCCGTCGGGGTTGATGTTGCCGCTGGCGGCCAGGCCGATGCCGCCGGCGATGGCGGCGCCGATGTCGGTGATGATGTCGCCGAAGAGGTTGTCGGTGACGACCACGTCGAAGCGCGCGGGCTGGTTGACGAAGAACATCGACGCGGCGTCGACGTGGCAGTAGTCGACCGAGACCTCGGGGTACTCGGCGCCGACCTCCTTGACCACGCGCTGCCAGAGCTCGCCGGCGAAGGTCAGGACGTTGTCCTTGTGGACCAGGGTGAGCTTGCGGCGCGGGCGGGCCGCGGCCTTGGCGAAGGCGAAGCGGACCACGCGCTCGACGCCGAAGCGGGTGTTGACGCTGTCCTGGGTGGCGACCTCGTGGGGGGTGCCCTTGCGCAGGACGCCGCCCGCTCCCGCGTAGGGGCCCTCGGTGCCCTCGCGCACGACGAGCATGTCGATGTCGTCGGCGCCGACACCCGCCAGGGGGCTCTCCACGCCGGGGAAGAGCCGGACCGGGCGCAGGTTGACGTAGTGGTCGAAGTCGAAGCGCAGGCGCAGCAGCAGGCCGCGCTCCAGGACGCCGCTGGGGACACTGGGGTCACCGACGGCGCCCAGGAAGATCGCCTCGTGCTCGGCCAGTTCGGACTCGACCGAGTCCGGCAGCGTCTCACCGGTACGGTGCCAGAGCTTGGCGCCCAGCTCGTACTCGGAGGTCGTGAAGGCGAGGTCGTACTGGGAGGCCGCGACCTCCAGCACCTTGAGGCCCTCGGCGACCACCTCGGGGCCGATCCCGTCGCCGGGGATGACGGCCAGTTTCACGGTGCGCGCTGCCATACGGTCTGCCTCTAACTCGGACGTGACCCCACCAGAGACTTCTCACATGATGAGATCAGACTGAACACTGGATGAGACAAGACTAGCGGCCCTCGGGACCGCCGTTGTCCCTGCGGTCCAGTGCCCCCTGCAGGGCGCGGTGGACCTCGTCCTCGGAGTCGGGCGTGGACGGGTACTCGACCATGTCGTACATGTGATCCTCCGGATGCGGTACGTGACCGGCGGCGCGTGCGGAGCGGCCGCGGGAACTCGGTGCGGGCGAGTGGCCAGACCGCGGGGCCCGGTGGTGCCGGGCGGCGCGCCGGCCGCGTGGACGGCTGTGGCCACGGAAGAAGGAGCGAGTCGTCCCGGCGCGTTGGACCGCCGGAGGCGCCGACGCGGGCCCGGGTGGGGCGGGCGGCGGCGAGGACGGCGGCACCAGGCGGTGGAGCCGGTGCCGCTGACTCCTAGGACGACAGAATATCGGATGTCCAACTAGTTGACCAGGAAATCTCACCATGTGGGATGCGGTCGCGTCATCGCAGATCAGAGGGCCGGGGCGGGCGGAGGCGATCCGCCGCCCCTGCCCGCCCCGGCCCCGTCGCGCTCACCTCGCGCGGCGGCCGAGCAGCAGCCGGGCGAGGCGTCCCCGGGTCAGCGCCCGGATCCGGCGCTCCCACCGGTCGGCCTCCGCCCGCCGGCGGTCCGCCTTCGCCTCCGCCTCGCGCAGCTTCTTCCCCCAGTCCGGGGGCGGTACCGCTCCGTCGGACCCGGCCCGGCACAGCACCTCGTCGCGTTCCATCACGAGGACCCCCCAGACGGCGGCCACCACCGCGTCGCGCTCCATCGCCTCGGCGCCCAGGTGGCGGGCGCGGGCGAAGGCCGCGGTGCGCTCCAGGCGCAGGGCCTCGGCCCGGCGGGCGTGCGTCCCCCGCACGCGGACCAGGCCCGCGCCCTGCCGTTCGGCCGCGCCGGTCAGGGCACGCACCGCGCCCGGCCGCGGCCGGGCGCCCGGTGACACGAGCAGCCGGAAGGGCACGTCGGGGTCCGGGTCGGGGGCGGCCGCGGCGAACTCCACCCGCGGCTCGCTCCGGTAGCACTCGTGGACCAGCCGCACGTCCGCCGCGGGATCGTCCAGGACCGCGTGCCGGCCCGGCGTCACCCGCGACCACTCCCCCACCAGGCGGATCCGGATGTCGAGGGTGTCACCGGACAGCAGGCCGTCCACCGTCTCGGCCACGTCGTCGAAGCGGCGCCCGGTGGTGTCGACCACCACGTCGACGAAGGGCACCTCCCAGGTCCGCCCGGGGGCCCGGCGCCGGGTGTACTTGCGGGGCACCCGGTTCTCCGTGAACGGCCGGGCGAACCGGGCCGCCTCCGCGCCGCGCCGATCGGTCGTCGGGGTCCCCAGGTGCCAGCAGGCCGCCGACCGCTCCGGGACGAACACCGCGCCCCGCTGGGCCAGCCGGTACCCCAGGACGCTGTCCTCCCCCAGGACCGGGTCCGGCGCCTCGCCCGCCGCCTCCTCGAAGAGCTCGCGCCGCAGGGAGGCCGTGGCGCCGGTGAACACCTCCCACGCGCGGTGCCCGGCCGAGCGCAGGTCGTCGGTGTCCGCCAGGAGGTCGGTGATCCACTCCAGGCCGGCCGTGCCCGGCCCCAGGAGGGCCGCCGCCTCACCGCGCCCGACCCGGTCGCGGACCACCTCGGGGTCGAGCGTCGCGGGCGGCACGTCCGTGACCGCGAACCCGCCCATGACGGCGAGGTAGTCCGCGAGGTGGTGCCAGCGCATCTGCGCCTCGACGTGCTCCCGGCCGACGACCATGTCCGCGTCAAGCCGCAGCACGACCGGGGCCTCCGTGGCGGCCACCCCCTCCCGTACCGCGTGCCCCGGCCCCCAACCGCGTGAGGAGGCCACGACCAGGCGGGTGTGCTCGGGCCGGATCGGCGGAAGGACCAGCGGGGGATCGCTGCCGTCGTCGACGACCACGACCTCCATCAGCTCCGCGGGATAGCTCTGCGCCGCCAGCGACGCCAGCACCAGGTCCAGCTTCTCCTGCCCGCCGTAGGCCGGCACGACCACGCTCACGCCCAGGACCGGATCCCACCCGCCCAACGGCGGCGGATCGAGCACCGAGTAGTCGTTGCGCCGTATCAAGGGGCGGGGGCCACCGCCCGTCCCCGTGTGCTCGCCCGTGTCCTCGCCCGGGGATCCCCGGCCCCGCACGGATCCGTCCCTGACCGCCATACGCCGATCCTCG
The DNA here is from genome assembly GCF_001279585.1 of Nocardiopsis sp. NRRL B-16309. Lineage (GTDB taxonomy): Bacteria > Actinomycetota > Actinomycetes > Streptosporangiales > Streptosporangiaceae > Nocardiopsis. The sequence continues at coordinate 115,227 of NZ_LGEC01000058.1, forward strand.
CCCTCACCCAATGATCCGGCACAGGAGCCGACCGCCGCGGCTCCCGGTCAACCAGCGGAACCGGCGTTGCAACCGCTCCGCGCGCGCCTTGTGCGCCTCGGCCCCGGCCCGCGCCGCCGCCAGGCGGTCGGCCCAGTCGTCCGGCGGCTCGCCCGCCGGATCCTCCGGTGTGAACAGCAGGCCCTCCCCGTCGATCCAGTGCACGCCGAACAGCGCGTCCACCATGGCGTCGATCTCGTCCTCGCCCGCCCCGAGCCGCCGCGCGCGGGCGAAGGCGCCGGTGCGCTCCAGCCGGGGGCCGCCCAGGTCGTCCCCGGGCGCGGTCGCCCTCAGCAGGCCCGCGCGCGCGGCGTCGGCCCGCTCGATCATCCGACGTACCGCGTGGCGGGCCAGCGGCTGCCCGGGGCGCAGGAACAGCCGGAAGGGCACGTCCGGGTCCGGGTCGGGCACGGCCGCGACGCACTCCACCCGCGGCTCGCACCGGTAGTGCTCATGGAGGAGCCGCACGTCCAGGTCGGGGTCGTCCAGGACCGCGTGGCGTCCCGGCGTCACCCGCGACCACTCCCCCACCAGGCGGATCCTGATATCGGCCGTGTCCCCGTTGAGCAGCGCGTCCACCGTCTCGGCCACCTCGTCGAACCCGCCGCCGGCGGTGTCGACCACGGCGTCGACCCTGGGCACCTGCCACTGGCGGGCGGGGCTGCGGACTCCGTTGCCGATGAGCGGCAGGCGGTTGCCCACGAGGGGGTACCGGTACCGCGCGCCGTCCTCCTTGCGGTGCTCCATCTGCGGGCGGCCCAGGTGCCAGCTGCCGGCATCGGTCTCGGGAACGAACACGGCGCCGTGCTGGGCGAACCGGTATCCGAGGTGGGTGTCCTCGCCCAGGATCAGCTCGGAGTCCGCTCCGCCCGCCTCCTCGAAGAACGCGCGCCGGACCGAGCCCGTGGCACCGATGAAGTACCGGAACGCGGCGAGGCCGGCGGTGCGCAGGTTCGCCGTGCGGTCGTAGGCCCGCCGCAGCCACGCCAACTCGTCGCCCTGCCCGTCGACCAGGGCCTCCGGCTCCCCCCGGCGCACGGCGTCGAGGACCTCGCCCGGCGCGAGGGCGCCGGACCGGTGGTCCACGCAGCGCAGGTGGCCGGTGACGGCGACGTAGTCGGCGAGGTGGTGCCAGCGCATCTGCGCCTCGACGTGCTCGCGGAAGGCGATCATGTCGGCGTCCAGGAAGAGCAGCACGTCGGCGGTGGAGGCGGCCGCACCGGAGTTCACGGCGTGGCCCCGGGCCCAGCCGCCGGGCAGGCTCGGCACGATCCGCGTGTGCTCGGGCCGGATCGGCGGGAGCAGCAGCGGGGGATCGCTGCCGTCGTCGACGACCACGACCTCCATCAGCTCCGCGGGATAGCTCTGCGCCGCCAGCGACGCCAGCGTCAGGTCCAGCTTCTCCTGGCCGCCGTAGGCCGGGATGACGACGCTGACGCTCAGCACCGGATCCCAGTCCCCCAGCGGCGGCGGTTCGAGGACGGAGTGGTCGTTGTGCCGGATGAGGGGGCGGGGCGGCGGTTCCGGCCGCGGCCCTCCGGCACGGGGATCGTTCTGGACCAGTGTCATCGTCGGCTCCCGTGGGTCGTCGTGGCCCGTGTCCCGGTCGGCGCGTCCCCGGGGTCGGATTCCAGCAGCGCGCTGGGACGCCATCCGGGCCAGTGGGTCTGGGGGTCCTGCAGGAAGTAGCCGGCGCTCTCACGCCACGTGTGTCCCTCCGTCCGGCGGCGGACGACACAGCCCAGGCCGTGCGTGCGGTAGACGGACCCGCCGACGCGCGCCACGTCGTCGAGGAGTCCGGCGTCGACGCCGGACCACCGGGGCCGGATGCCCCCGACCTCCTCCAGGACCGCGCGGTCGGTCAGCAGCGCGGCTCCGGTCACGTGGCCGGCGAACCGCTCCGAGTGCACCAGGCGCCGTACGGTGACGTCCGGCCCCTCCAGGTGGTGGTACTCCGTCGCGCAGCCGACGAGGTCGGCTCCGGAGTAGCGGCGGGCCAGCACCAGGTCGGCCAGGTGGTCGGGCCCGTACCAGTCGTCGTCGTCCATCTTGGCGACCAGCGGCCCGCTCAGCGGCCCGCTCGCCCGCTCGATCGCGCCGTTGAGCACCGAGCCGAACACCGTGTCCCGGTCCGCCTCGAAAACCACCGCCGCGTGTCCGGAGTCCCGGAGGGCCGCCACGGCGGAGCGCACGCCCGGGGCGTCCGGGCCGAACCCGTGCAGGGCCAGCACCACCTCCACCTGGACCCCGCGCTGGCGTGCCACCTGCCGCAACGCGAACCCCACCATCTCCGGGCGACGCGTGCACAGCACCACCGACACCATCGGCTCGGCCAGGAGACCGGACGCCGACCGGCGCCACCGCGCGAACGACCCGTGCGCGCGCAGCGCCGCCCGCCGCAACCGCACACTGTGCTCCTCGCGCGCCAACTCGTCCTCCAGGTCGGCGCCGCGCACCGACCGGAGCAGGGCGTGCAGGTCGCCGCCCAGGCAGTCCGCCCAACGCGGAGCGGCGCCGCCGACGAGCGGGATCCCGGCCGCGGCGAGCCCGGCGACCGTGTGCACGGCGGCCAGGGGGCCGCTGTGGCGCCCCCACCCGACCTCCACCGAGCGCAGGTCCCGCAGCCGCGCCACGGCCGCGTCGCTCACGGCCCCGTTCTCCGGGACGCGCCACCGGACCGACCGGCCGACCTCCAGCACCCATCGGCCGCCCCGCGAGACCAGCCGCCCCGTCCGCGGCTTCGACTCCCGCGTGAACCCGATCGGGTTCACCACCCGCTCGTCCACCGCGGGCACGTCCCCCACCGACAGCCGGGCGTACCCGGAAGCGGCGTCCACCGACCGCGGCGCGCTCAGGCGGCGCCAGGCCGTGTCCGCCACCGCTCGGCGGTGGGCGCCCGCCGACACCGTCGCCGCCGTGTCCCGGCGACCGCCCACCAGGCCGTGGGCCACCGCTCCCACGACCTCCGACACCTCCACCGGATCGGTGAAGGAGAACGAGTACGAGCACGCGCCGTCCGGAGACCGGAGCACCCGCATGTCGATGAGGTCGGTCCACCGCGTCGCCGCCGGCGGTGACGGCAGGAACCGTCCGGTCCGCCCGGTGGCGGCGAGCACGGCGACCACGACGTCCGCCGCCCTGGGCGACCCGGTTTCGGGGACGACCCGGCGCAGATCCGCCGGGGTGGCGGCGATGAGCACCACCAGCGCGATATCGCGCCCCGGGGCGGGGTCCCATCCGTTCCGGTCCAGGTCCAGGGCCGGGCCCGCGGCGTGCTCCGCCGCGCGTGCGGCCGGGCGGGCGGTGCCCGGCCCGAGGTGGGCGACCAGGACGGACCCGGCCGCGCGGGAGCGCAGCGCCGTGTCCAGCACCGCGCCCATCACGGCGCCGCTCCGGCGGCGCACAGCCGCGCCACCGGCTCCGGCAGAGCCGGGTCGGTGGTCTCCGGCGTGCTCCAGGGCCGCGCCCAGCGGGTCGCGGGGGCGTCCGAGGAGTCCGGTTCCAGCAGTGCGCTGGGCCGCCACCCGGGTCGGCGATCGCTGCTCCCGTGGCGGAGGAAGTAGCCGGAGCCGACCCTCCAGGTGTGTCCGGCCGCCTTGCGCCGGAGCACGTAGTTGCAGCCGTGGCCGCGGTGGACGCGGGCGCCCAGGCTCCGCAGGTCGGCCAGCAGCCGGGAGTCCTCGGACGTGGGCACGGCCCGGAAGCCGTCCACGTCCTCCAGCGTCCGGCGGTCGGTGAGCAGGGTGCCGCCGGCGACCCGCTCGAACACGCACTCCGTGGGGCCGGGCAGGCGCACGGTCAGGTCGAGGGATTCGAGGTAGACGAACGAGGCGATGGATCCGACCAGGTCGGCTCCGGAGTAGCGGCGGGCCAGCACCAGGTCGGCCAGGTGGTCGGGCCCGTACCAGTCGTCGTCGTCCATCTTGGCGACCAGCGGCCCGCTCCGCCGTTGAGCACCGAGCCGAACACCGTCGCGGAGTCGCACTCCCACACCACCAGGTCCCGCCCGGTCGCGCGGAAGTCCTCCAGGGCGGTCCGTACGCCCGGGGCGTCCGGGCCGAACCCGTGCAGGGCCAGCACCACCTCCACCTCGACCCCGCGCTGACGTGCCACCTGCCGCAACGCGAACCCCACCATCTCCGGACGACGCGTGCACAGCACCACCGACACCATCGGCTCCGCGAGTGCGCCGGAGACCGACCGGCGCCACCGCGCGAACGACCCGTGCGCGCGCAGCGCCGCCCGCCGCAACCGCACACTGTGCTCCTCGCGGAGTTGCGCGTCGGCCAGGGCCGGGCCGTCGACGGAGGTGACGAGCCGCACCAGGTCGGGGCCCAGGCAGGCCGCCCACCGGGGCACGGTCGCGCTCGTCAGCGGGACGCCCGCCGCCGCGAGTCCGGCCACCGCCCGCACCGCGGCCAGGGGGCCGCTGTGGCGCCCCCACCCGACCTCCACCGACCGCAGGTCCCGCAGCCACGCCACGTCCGCGTCGCTCACGGCGCCGTCCTCGGGGACGCGCCACCGGACTGACCGGCCGACCTCCAGCACCCACCGGCCGCCCCGCGAGACCAGCCGCCCCGTCCGCGGCTTCGACTCCCGCGTGAACCCGATCGGGTTCACCACCCGCTCGTCCACCGCGGGCACGTCGGACACGGACAGCCGGTGCGGAGCGGTTCCGCCGGTGCCGACCAGCGCGCCCGGGCGCCCCAGACTCGCCCAGGACGGTCCGGTGGCGCCCGTCCCGGAGCGGGTTCCGCCGCCGGTCCCGTTCCCCGGACCGGTGTCGTCTCCGCTCCGCGGCCCGGTGCCGTCCCCGCTCCCCGACGGGCGGACGGCCGTGCCGCGTCGGCCGCCCAGCATCCCCCGGGCCACCGCCGCCACCACCTCCGACACCTCCATGGGGTCGGTGCAGGAGAGGGAGCACGACCATCCCCCGCCCGGCAGGCGGCGCACCCGCACGTCGATCACTCCTTCCCACCGCCCCAACCCCGGCGGCACCGGGCACGGCGGCCCCACGTGCGGCGCGGCGGCCCTGACGACGACCGTGACGTCGGCCGCCGGCGGGAGCCCTTCGGTCAGGGCCACGGCCGCGCGCAGGTCCGCCGTGGAGTCGGCCACGAGGGCGACGTGGTCGGCGGGCCGCTCGACGGCGCGCTCGGCGGTCGCTCTCGGCCCGGGGGTCCGGGTGAGGTCGACGACCTCGGTGCCCTCGCCGAGCCCGGACCGCCGCAGGGCCGCCGCCGAACCCGGACCGACGTGGCAGGCCAGCAGGCGCCCCGGTCCGCGGTGGCGGAGGGCGTGCTCGATGTCCTCGTCGGTCACGAGGCCGCCCGCGCGTGGACCGCGGCACCGCCGACGATCTCGACGCCCGAGTCCCGGTCCGCCAGGTCCGCCCGCAGCGCGGCCACCGACTCGGCGACGGTGTCGAGCCGGTCGGTCAGCTCGTCGGCCCGGCCGAACAGCTCGGCCCGGTTCTCACCCGCGATCTCGGCGATCTCCCTCAGGTGGCGGTCGAAGCCGCGTCGCAGCAGCCGCACCTGGACACTGTTGCGGCGCACCAGGAGCGCCAGGAGGGCGACGGATCCGCAGACCGCCGCCATGAACAGGAGTTGCACCGCGGTCCACGGGTCGAGCAGGCCGAGGGCGACCGGGGTCGCGCACGCGCCCACCCCTCCGACCCCCATGGACGAGAGCAGCAGAGAACGCCGATTTCGAAGTCGCACCGCACACACCTTCCGGTTCCAGCCAGGGTGGGAGCACATTCGTTTCCGCCCCCACCAGGCCAGACGCGAAGTGGAGGATCGGCGGCCGGACCGCGCCGCCCGGAACATCGCCCTAGCGGGCACCATGTTCCACGCGCCGCCCGGATCACGATTTGATGACACGCCATGAGCAGCGCATTCACCGAAGAACGGCGCCGCATGGCCCCGATATGCGGCGCCGTGCCCGATATCGCCGCCCACGGCCGCCCGCGCACGCGAAGGGCCGCGTCCCACAGCGCCGTGGCGCTGCGGAACGCGGCCCTGGGACCGGTTCGGTTCCTAGTCCTCCAGGTCGACCTGCCGCGAGATGTCCGCGTCGATCTCGGCCGAGATCGAGGCCAGGATGTCGTCGGGCACGGCGGAGTCCACGGTGAGCGCGATCAGCGCCTTGCCGCCCTCCTTGTCCCGGATGACCTGCATGCCGGCGATGTTGACGTCCGCGTCGCCCAACAGCGCGCCGACCTTGCCGACGATGCCGGGGCGGTCCTCGTAGGACAGGAACACCATGTGCTCGCTGAGGCCGATCTCCATCGAGTAGTTGTTGATCTCGACGAGCTTCTCGATCTGGCGCGGCCCGGTCAGCGTGCCGGAGACCGACACCCGCTGGCCGTCGGCGAGCACACCGCGCACCGAGATGAGGTTGCGCCAGTCGCTGTGGTCGTCGCTCGTGACGAGGTTGACCTCGACGCCGCGCTCCTTGGCCAGCAGCGGGGCGTTCACGAAGGTCACGGTGTCCTCGACCACGTCGCTGAACACGCCCTTGAGCGCGGCCAGCTCCAGGACCTTGACGTCGTGGGCGGCGATCTCGCCGCGGACCTCGACGTCGATCCGGCTCGCCACGGCGCCCGCCAGGGACGTGAACACGCGGCCCAGCTTCTCGGTTAGCGGCAGCCCGGGCTTGATCTCCTCGGCCACGCCGGTGCCCTGCACGTTCACCGCGTCCGGCACGAACTCGCCCGACAGGGCCAGCTTCACCGAGCGGGCGACCTGCGTGCCCGCCTTCTCCTGCGCCTCGGTGGTGCTGGCGCCCAGGTGCGGGGCCACGACCACGTTCTCGAACTCGAAGAGCGGGCTCTCGGTGGTGGGCTCCTTGGCGAACACGTCGATGCCCGCGCCCGCCACCCGGCCGTCCTTGAGCGCGCGGTAGAGCGCGTCCTCGTCCAGGATCCCGCCGCGCGCGGCGTTGATGATCCGCACGTTCGGCTTGACCTTGCTCAGGGCCTCGTCACCGATGAGGCCGAGGGTGTCCTTGTTCTTGGGCAGGTGGATGGTGATGAAGTCGCTGCGCTCCAGCAGCTCGTCCAGGGCCACCATCTCCACGCCGATCTGCGCGGCGCGGGCGGGCTGCACGAAGGGGTCGTAGGCGATGACGTGCGTACCGAACGCCGACAGGCGCTGGGCGACCAGGGCGCCGATCCGGCCGAGGCCGACCACGCCGACGACCTTCTCGTACAGCTCCACACCGGTGTACTTGGACCGCTTCCACTCACCGTTGATGAGGGCGTTGTGCGCGGGGGCGGTGTTGCGCGCACTCGCCAGGAGCAGGTTGATCGCCTGCTCGGCGGCACTGATGATGTTCGAGGTGGGGGCGTTGACGACCAGGACGCCCGCCTTGGTGGCCGCGTCGACGTCCACGTTGTCGAGTCCGACGCCCGCGCGGGCGACGACCTGGAGGCGGCCCGCGGCGGCGATCGCCTCGGCGTCGACCATGGTGGCGCTGCGCACGATGAGCGCGTCGACGTCCGCGAGGGCCGGGAGGAGCTGGGACCGGTCGGCGCCGTCCACATGGCGCACCTCGAAGTCCTCCTCCAGGAGCGCGATTCCGGCGGGCGAGAGCTTTTCCGCTACGAGTACGGCGGGTTTGGGCACAACGGTTCCTTTTCGGGTGGTGCGACCCGATCGCGCAGGAGGCTGGCCCTGCCCTGATCGGGTGTGACGGCCGGTCCAAAGTCTACTGGGGTGGTAGGGAAGCGCGCGGGCGGACCGGGGGGAAAGTCCGGATCCCCCGCCCTGACCGGCTTCCCCGGCACACACGCCACCGGGGCGGAGAAGGCCCCGCCCCGGTGTGCGTGTCCGAGTGCTCGCTCGGCCGGGCCCTAGCCCTTGAGCCAGCTCATCAGCGGACGCAGTTCGGCGCCCACCTTCTCGATCTTCTCGTTCTGCTCGGCCTCGCGGCGCTTGGAGAAGGTCGGCTGCCCCGCGTCGAACTCGTCCATGAGCTCCTTGGCGTAGCTGCCGTCCTGGATCTCGCCCAGGATCCTGCGCATCTCCTCGCGGGTCTGCTCGGTGATCAGGCGCGGGCCGCGGGTGTAGCCGCCGTACTCCGCGTTGTCCGACACCGACCAGTTCATCTTGGAGATGCCGCCCTCGTACATGAGGTCGACGATGAGCTTGAGCTCGTGCAGGCACTCGAAGTAGGCGATCTCCGGCTGGTAGCCCGCCTCCACGAGGGTGGCGAAACCGGCCTTGACCAGCTCCTCGGTGCCGCCGCACAGCACGGCCTGCTCGCCGAAGAGGTCGGTCTCGGTCTCCTCGGTGAACGTCGTCCTGATGACGCCGGCCTTGGTACCGCCGATGCCCTTGGCCCACGACAGCGCCAGGTCCCAGGCCTGTCCGCTGGCGTCCTTCTCCACCGCGACCAGGCAGGGCACGCCGCGCCCGGCCTCGTACTGGCGGCGGACGAGGTGGCCCGGGCCCTTGGGGGCGATCATGGCCACGTCCACGCCCTCGGGCGGGGTGATGAGGCCGTAGCGGATGCTGAAGCCGTGCCCGAAGAACAGCGCGTTGCCGGCTTCGAGGTTGGGCGCGATCTCCTGCGCGTACAGGTCGCGGTGGATGTGGTCGGGGACCAGGATCATGACCACGTCGGCCTCGCGCGTGGCCTCGGCGGGGCTGAGGACGCGCAGGCCCTCCTCCTCGGCCTTGGCCCGGCTCTTGGACCCCTCGGCCAGACCGATCCGCACGTCCACGCCCGAGTCCCGCAGCGACAGCGCGTGCGCGTGACCCTGGCTGCCGTAACCGATCACGGCGACCTTCTTGCCCTGGATGAGCGCGAGGTCCGCGGCGTCGTCGTAGTACATCTGTGCTGCCACTTGGGGTTACTCCTTGGGATCATCTCCGCGTGCGCGGGGAGGAACAGTTACTGATGTTCGTTCGGAACCTGCGGCGGGCCCCGTGTCGGCCCGGCCCTCAGGCGCTGCGGTCGACCGCGCGAAGGGAGCGGTCGGTGATCGACCGGGGGCCGCGCCCCAGGGCGACCAGCCCCGACTTGACGAGCTCCCGGATGCCGAAGGGCTCCAGGTTCTTCACCAGGGCATCGAGCTTCTCGGGGTCCCCGGTCGCCTCGATGACGACGACGTCCGGGCTGACGTCCACGACGTGGGCGCGGAAGAGCTCGGCCGTCTGCAGCACGTGGGTGCGGCTGGACGCGTCGGCCTTGACCTTGACGAGCAGCAGCTCGCGGCGGACCGAAGCGGTGGTGTCCATCTCCACGATCTTGACGACGTTGATCAGCTTGTTGAGCTGTTTGGTCACCTGCTCCAAGGGGTGGAGGTCGCAGTTGACCACGATTGTCATCCGGGACAGTCCTGGGTACTCGGTCGTGCTGACGCTGAGCGAGTCGATGTTGAAGCCGCGGCGGGAGAACAGAGAGGAGGCGCGGGCGAGGATGCCCGGGGTGTCCTCCACCAGAACGGAAAGCGTGTGACTGCTCATGGTGGTTCGGCCTTCTCCTAGTCCTCGTGTTCCCAGTTCGGCGCCATGTCGCGCGCGTACTGGATCTGGTCGTTGCTGACACCGGGGCCGACCATCGGCCAGACCATCGCGTCGTGGCTGACGGTGAAGTCCACGACGACGGGGGCGTCGTTGATGGACATGGCCTTCTCGATGGTCGAGTCGATGTCCTCGGGGCGCTCGCACCGCAGGCCGACACAACCGTACGCCTCCGCGAGGCGGACGAAGTCGGGAATGCGGACCTTCTCGTCCTTGGGCGAGGTCTGCAGGTCGGTGTTGGAGTAGCGGCCCTCGTAGAACAGGGTCTGCCACTGGCGGACCATGCCCAGGTTGCCGTTGTTGACGACCGCGACCTTGATCGGGATGCCCTCGATCGCGCAGGTCGCCAGTTCCTGGTTGGTCATCTGGAAGCAGCCGTCGCCGTCGATCGACCACACGACGCGGTCGGGGTCGCCGGCCTTGGCGCCCAGCGCCGCCGGGACGGAGAAGCCCATCGTGCCGAGTCCGCCGGAGTTGACGAAGGCCCCGGGGCGCTCGTAGTCGACGAACTGGGCGGCCCACATCTGGTGCTGGCCGACGCCCGCGACGTAGGTGGCCTCCGGGCCGACGATCTGACCGAGGCGCTCGATGACCGCCTGCGGGGCCAGGGAGTCGCCGTCGTGGGGCTCGTACCCCTTGGGGTAGGTGTCGCGCAGCCGGTTGAGCTGGTGCCACCAGGCGGCGTAGTCGCCCTCGCGGCCCTTCTCCTGGTCGGCGCGCACGGCCACGACCAGGTCGGCCAGGACCTCGCGGCAGTCGCCGACGATGGGCACGTCCGCGTGGCGGTTCTTGGAGATCTCGGCCGGGTCGATGTCGGCGTGGACGACCTTGGCGTCGGGCGCGAAGGAGTCCAGGCGGCCGGTGACGCGGTCGTCGAAGCGGGCGCCCAGGGCCACGACCAGGTCGGCCTTCTGCAGGGCGCCGACGGCGGCGACGTCGCCGTGCATGCCGGGCATGCCCACGCACAGCGGGTGGCTGTCGGGGAAGACGCCGCGGGCCATCAGCGTGGTGACGACGGGGACGCCGGTGAGCTCGGCCAGGACCCGCAGTTCGGCGGAGGCCCCGGCGCGCAGGACACCGCCGCCGACGTACAGGACGGGGCGCTTGGCGTCGGCGATCATCCGGGCGGCCTCGCGCACCTGCTTGCCGTGCGGCTTGGTCACCGGGCGGTAGCCGGGCAGGTCCATGCGCTCGGGCCAGACGAACTCGGACGCGGCCTGCAGGGCGTCCTTGGAGATGTCGACGAGCACCGGGCCGGGGCGGCCGGTGGAGGCGATGTGAAAGGCCTCGGAGATGGTGCGCGGGATGTCCCGCACGTCCTTGACCAGGAAGTTGTGCTTGGTGATCGGCATCGTGATGCCGCAGATGTCCGCTTCCTGGAAGGCGTCGGTGCCGATCATGGGCGCGGCGACCTGGCCGGTGATGGCGACCATCGGCACCGAGTCCATGTGGGCGTCGGCCAGCGGTGTCACGAGGTTCGTGGCACCGGGGCCGCTGGTGGCCATGCACACGCCGGGCTTGCCGGTCGCGTAGGCGTAGCCCTCGGCCGCGTGGCCCGCTCCCTGCTCGTGGCGCATGAGGATGTGGCGCACCTTGGCCGAGTCGTAGAGGGGGTCGTACGCGGGGAGGATGGCGCCGCCGGGAATCCCGAAGACAGTGTCAACGCCGACGTGCTCCAGCGACCTGATCAGCGATTGGGCGCCGGTCATCTGCTCGGTCATCTCAAGATCCTTCAGCGAGGGTCCAGAGCGGGTACAGCGGCTCTGGCTTGGTGGGTCTGACTCATGGCCTGGTGCGGCAATAAAAAAACCCCCACCGCCCGATGGCGGTTGAGGGGTGGCGCGCAGCAGAAGAAACTCAGTGGGCTGCGCGCCGACCAAGTACGAGAATCAGGGAGTTGCTCTGCACGTTGACAACAGTGGCCGAAGGAGTGGTCGCCCGTCAACCAGAACGCCGTTTTGTCTCGCCATGTGAGACAAATATGTCAGCATGCGGCCTCATCCAGCGACACACCGACGCCCTGACCACGACGAACGCGCCCACGTCACCGTCTCGCGTGTAACGCAGGGCACGTACCGCAGTCCGGTCGGTGGACAGCCCCGCGCCCCCTTCAGCGGAACAGGTCCTCGGCCCGTTCCACCTTCAATGCCCGGCGCACCCAGGCACGCAGCGTCTCTCGGTCGGCCATGGCGCCGATCCGCTGACGCACCTCGTCACTGACCTCGAGGTCACGGCCCTCCAGAACCTCCACGATCGCTTCGCCGAGGCCTTTGGTCTCACCCTCGCGGAAGGGACGGCCGATCAGCTCGGTCTTGAACTCGTAGTCGCGCAACTTCACGATCTCCTCCAGAGATCCCAGGGCCGCGGTGGACAGCGCCGCGAGCACGTAGTCAGAGTACAGCGAGGATGTCGACGTATCGAGGCTATTCAGAGCCACGGACAAGGCCTCTAGAGCGGCCCGGTCCTCCGTTGGATTGGCGGCGATCGCCAGAGCCGTCAACACCGGGTGCTCAGCGGCCACCTCACGATCAGTGATGGGCTTCAACGTGTCGAGTGCCAGCACGGTCGGCCGGATTTCACCGCAGCCCAGGTCGATGGGCTCGTCGTAACGCTGGGCCAGGGCCGAGGTCGGCGTCAGCACGAGCAAGGCGATCGGGCACCTGAGGCGGTGGCGGATGTTCGCGACATAGGCGGGCCAAGAGTAGGGCTTGTGGGGATCCCACTTGCGCTGCGGCTCGGTGATGATCGCGAGCACGGACACCGGACCGTCACCTTCATGGGGCAGCGGCGGGCGTTCGCACACTACGACGTTGTCCGAGTTCAAATACGGGAGGGCCGTGCTCGTGGCCTCGGCCGCATCGCAGCGTGCGCGGGTGTACTCGGGCAGCGGCTTCCCGCTGACCTCGTACAGGAGTTCAGCGGCGAAGCCCGGATCATTCCGGATGAGGTCCAAGGGGAACTCGTGTTCGTATGTGGGCATACCGCGAACGTAGTGAGCGTGTCGGCTCCCGCACGGGCGAATGACGTAACGTCCGGATATGTGCGATGTGCTCGCTCCGAGTGCCCGGGCTACAGGTTGACGCCGCTTTCACCGCCGACGAGGGACTCCACGCCCGAGGCGGGCATCGGGCGGGCCACCAGGAAGCCCTGGCCGCGGTCGCAGCCCATCGTGCGCAGCTGCTCCAGCTGCTCGGAGCGCTCGATCCCCTCGGCCACCACCTGGACGCCCAGGTCGCGGCCGAGCTGGATGATCGTGTGCGTGAGCAGGGTGACGGTGTCGTCGCGGCCCAGGTCGGCCGTGAACAGCGGGTCGATCTTGATCGCGTCCACGCTCAGCTCGCGCAGGTGGGCCAGGGACGCGTAGCCCATGCCGTAGTCGTCGATGGCCAGCAGGACGCCCAGCGCGCGCAGCTCGCCCAGGCGCAGGACGGCCTCGCCGACGTCGTCCAGCAGGACCTCCTCGTCGACCTCCAGCGTCAGCACCTCCGCGGGCAGGCCCGACTCCGAGAGCACCCTCTCGACGGTCGACACGAAGCGGTCGGAGAGCACCTGCTTGACGGACAGGTTCACCGACAGGCCGATGTCCCAGTCCGAGACCCGCCACACGGCGACCTTCTGGCACGCCTCGCGAAGGATCCACTCCCCCAGGGGCACGATCAGCCCGGACTCCTCGGCCGCCCCGATGAAGTCGTCCGGTCCCACGACCTCGCCGTCGCGGTCCCAGCGCACCAGCGCCTCCACCGCGGTCACCTGGGAGCTGTCCAGGTCGACGATCGGCTGGTACTCCAGGAAGAACTCCCCGGCCGCCAGCGCCTGGCGCAGCCGGATCTGCAGCTCCAGCCGCGACACCACCGTGTCGTGCATGTGGGCGGCGTACACCTCCACGTGCCCGGCACCTCGCTCCTTGGCGCGCGTCATGGCCACGTCGGCGTTGCGCAGCAGCTCACCGCTGTCGGAGGCGGGCTCGGCGAAGGCCACCCCGATGCTCGCGGTCAGCAGGATGTCCCGGTCGGCCACCTGGAAGGGCTCCGAGGCGATCACCCGCCCCAGCCGCTCGGCCAGGTCCACCACGCGCTGGGCGCGCGTGACGCCCTCCACCAGGACGGCGAACTCGTCGCCGCCCCACCGGGCCAGCGTCGCCGACGAGTCCAGCTCGCCGCGCAGCCTGCGGGCGGCCTGCCCGAGCAGGTGGTCGCCGCGCACGTGCCCGGCGGAGTCGTTGACCGCGGTGAACCCGTCCAGGTCCAGGAAGACGCACGCGATGTCGGTGTCGGGGTCGTCGCTGATCGCCCGGTGGGCCAGGACGTCGCTGGCCCGCTCCTCCAGGTACGCGCGGTTGGGCAGGCCGGTGACGCCGTCGTGGAAGGTCAGGTGCTCGACCTCGTCCTGGAGGGCCACCTGGGCGCTGATGTCCCGGGTCGTCACCAGGAGGCGGTCGGGCTCCCCCGGCTGCTCGTACAGCGACACCGTGGACTCGGTGTGCCGCCAGGTGCCGTCGGCGGCGCGGACCCGCAGGCGCAGGTGCACCCCCTGGCCGGACCGGTCGCCGAACAGGTCCTCGACGGCCTTGGTGCGCGCGAGGTCCTCGGGGTGGATGAGCGCCGTCACCGGTGCGGCCAGCACGTCGTCGAGCCGGTACCCGAACGCCTCGGCCGTCCCCGGGCTGACGTAGTACACCCCGCCGTCCCGGTCCAGGATGAGGATCACGTCGCCGCTGTTGCGGGCCAGTTCGTGGAAGTGCCCCTCGCGGTTGAGGACCATCCGCGCCAGGGTCGCGTTCTCCTCCAGCATGCCCATCACCCGCAGCAGCAGCACCAGCACCGCCGTACCCGCGGCCAGCGGCAGCACCGGGGCCACCCCCGGCAGGCGCAGCGCCGCCACGGTGAGCACGACCGACGCCAGGGCCAGCGCGCCGACGGCGGCCAGCTCGGGGGCGAACCGGTACAGCCCGCGGCCGGTGATCCGGCGCGGGACCGACCCCGGCCGGTGCTCCACCAGCCACGGCAGCGCGCCCAGCAGGGCGAAGCCGAGGAACTTCACCGGGTACTCGATCCCCCCGGCCACGGGCGGGCCGGTCAGCCGGCCGACCGCGCCGATCAGGTCGGCGCCGGCGATGACGATGAGCGCCGAGATCGCCAGGAGCACCGCGCGCCGCGTGCTGTGCGGCGACATGAAGACCAGCGGGATCAGCAGGCACAGCACCACGATGTCGGCCACCGGGTAGACCAGGGCGAAGCCCAGCACCCCGGCGCCCTCCCCCAGTTCGCGGTACTGCGGGGCGAACAGCAGCAGCCACACGACGGAGAAGATGGCGGCGGCGCACACGTAACTGTCGGTGATGTGGCGCAGGGCGGTGCGCAGACCGCCCGGCCAGGGGGCGAACCGCGTGAAGCCCACCACGAAGAGCGGCAGGGCGGCCAGCGCGAACAGGTCGCCCAGTGTCAGGGAGAGCACGGAGCTGGAGCCGAAGAGGCGGGTGATCCCGTGGGTGACTCCGCCCGCGGCCCAGGCCAGGGACGCCAGTCCCAGGTTGCGCAGGGCGGCGGGCCCGTCGGCGCCGTCCGCCTGGGCGTCGTGGTCGGCGCCGGTGGCCGCCCACCGGCGCGACGCGAACAGCAGCGAGGCCCCGGCCAGACCGGCCGCGAGGGACGTCGGCCACTCGGCCATGACCGCCGTGACCGTGGACCGCGCCGTCGGAACGAACGTCCCGGCGACGTAGAGCAGGAACAGCGCGCCCAGGGCTGCGGTCCACAGGCGGCGTGCCCTGATCCCCATCACCGACCTCCCAGTGGGTCTGCCGCGGCTCGACGGCCGCGCTCTCTGACGTGGACATGGGGAACCACCCGGCGTCGACCGGTACCGGACGCGTCGCTGCGTCCGGCGCCGTGGTCCGCCGCCCGGTGTCCCGCTCGTCCTCCGGACCGGAAGGAGCCGGGTCGCGTACGCCCCGAACGGCCGCACGCGCCCCCGTGGTGCCGCCACACTACGCAAGGCAGGTCACACGACGATTGAGGACCGGCCGAGACATGGCGACGGAATGGTCACCCGAGGTGACCGGAGTGTGGCCGTACTCCCGGCGCGTGTCACGGGCCCCCTCCGGTCCGTGACACGCCCCGACACTAGCCCCACCCCGCGGGCGCCCGGTCGATCGGTGGTGAGATCCGCCCCACGCCGCGGCGGGGCGGAACCGGTCAGCTCGCGCCGAGCTTCTCCAGGATCAGCTCACGCGCGCGGCCGGCGTCGGCCTGGCCGCGGGTGGCCTTCATGACCGCGCCCACCAGGGCGCCGGCCGCGGCGACCTTGCCCCCGCGCACCTTGTCGGCCGCGTCGGGGTTGGCCGCGATGGCCTCGTCGACCGCCGCGCCGAGCGCGGAGTCGTCGCTGACGACCTTCAGGCCGCGGGCCTCGACCACGGCGTCGGGCTCTCCCTCACCGGCGAGGACGCCCTCGACCACCTGGCGGGCGAGCTTGTTGGTGAGCGTGCCCTCGGCGACCAGGGCGATGATCCGCGCCACCTGGGCGGGGGTGACGGGCAGGGCGGACAGCTCCACCTCCTGCTCCGTGGCGCGGCGGGAGAGCTCGTTGAGCCACAGCTTGCGCGCCTCCCCGGAGGGCGCCCCGGCCAGGACCGTGGCCTCGACCAGTTCGATGGCGTCGGCGTTG
Source organism: Nocardiopsis sp. NRRL B-16309 (assembly GCF_001279585.1). Taxonomy (GTDB): domain Bacteria; phylum Actinomycetota; class Actinomycetes; order Streptosporangiales; family Streptosporangiaceae; genus Nocardiopsis. The sequence goes on from NZ_LGEC01000058.1 coordinate 131,462, forward strand.
ACGAGGTCGCGCAGCTCGGTGTCGCTCAGGTCCCACTCGGCGCGGACCCGCGCGCGCTTGGCCGCGGGCAGCTCGGGCAGGCCGGCGCGCAGCTCCTCGATCCACTCCTCGGTGGGCGCGACCGGGACGAGGTCGGGGTCCGGGAAGTACCGGTAGTCCTGCGCCTCCTCCTTGCTGCGGCCGGAGATGCTGCGTCCGGTGTTCTCCTGGAAGTGGCGGGTCTCCTGGACCACGCGCTGCCCGGCGTCCAGGACACCGGCCTGGCGCTCGATCTCGGAGCGCACCGCGCGCTCCACCGAGCGCAGGGAGTTCACGTTCTTGGTCTCGCTGCGGGTGCCCCACTCGTCGGCGCCGCGCTCGTTGAGGGAGACGTTGACGTCGCAGCGCATGGAGCCCTCCTCCATGCGCACGTCGGAGATGCCCAGCGAGCGGACGAGGTCGCGCAGCTCGGCGGCGTAGGCGCGCGCCACGAGGGGGGCCAGCTCGCCGGTACCGGTGATCGGCCTGGTCACGATCTCCAGCAGCGGGATGCCTGCGCGGTTGTAGTCGACGATGGAGTGCGAGGCGCCGTGGATCCGGCCGGTGGACCCGCCCACGTGGGTGGACTTGCCGGTGTCCTCCTCCATGTGGACGCGCTCGATGTCCACGCGGAACTCGCGCGGGCCGTCGGGGGTGTCGACGGTGACGTCGAGGTGGCCGTCCACGCAGATCGGCTCGTCGTACTGCGAGATCTGGTAGTTCTTCGGCATGTCCGGGTAGAAGTAGTTCTTCCGGGCGAAACGGCCCCACGGCGCGATGGAGCAGTTCAGCGCCAGGCCCAGCCGGACGGCCCCCTCGACCGCCTTGGCGTTGACGACCGGCAGCGAGCCGGGCAGCGCCAGGCAGACCGGGCAGACCTGGGTGTTCGGCTCGGCGCCGAACCCGGTGGGGCACGAGCAGAACATCTTCGAGGCGGTGCCCAGTTCGATGTGGGTCTCCAGCCCGAGCACGGGCTCATAGGTGGCCAGCGCCGTCTCGTAGTCCACCGGGGTGGGACCACTGTCAGTGGCAGGGCTTGGAGTTACCGCGTGGGCCATCGCCGCGAACCCGTTTCCGTAGAGGACATACCTTCGGGTCCAGCCTACCGAGCGCGCGGGAGTGGCCGACCCGTCCCGCGCGGACCGGCCCGGCCCCCGGGGGCGGGCGCGCGGCCCCTCCGACCAGGGGAGCCGCGCACGCTTCGTGACGCCCGAGGGCGAGGACGCCGCTGGGAGATGTCACGGACAGCGCACGATTGGGCCACTGTGGCACGGTTGCACCGTCACCCAGTGTGTCGCGCGGTTATTCTGAGTTTCCACCTTGACCACCCCGCCGGCCGGCCCCACAGCGGCCCGCCGCCCGTCGCCCGGGAGCAGAACATGAGGGGCATCCCGCTACGGTGCGCCGTTCTGCTGGCTTCCGCCGGACTGTTCGGCGCCCTGGCCGGCACACCCGCGGCCACCGCGGACGACTTCTCCCGCGTCGACCGCGATCCCGCCGTCGGCGCGGACCTCGTCCTCGACGACGGACGGTCCGCCCCCACCGCGCTGTTCAGCCTGCGCGTGGGCGAGCGCGACTCCGTCCGGGCCTACGCGACGCGCGTGGACGAGGAGGTCCGCCCGCGCACCGCCTACGTGGAGTCGGACTGGTCGGACCGCGAGGGCTGGGAGCAGGTGCCCGAGGCGACCGACCCGGCCGACCGCGCGAGCTGGATCGTCGCCCACTCCTACCCCGGCGTGGCGCTGACCTCGCTGGCGCTGGACGCCGACGAGCTGCACGTGGACGAGGCCCAGGCGATCGCCGGCACGCAGGCGGCGCTGTGGCACGTCCTCGACGGGACCGAACTGGACCGCGACGCCAACGACTCCGCGGTGGTCGCCGTGCACGACCTCCTCGTGCGGGGCAGTGCCCGGGCGGTGGACACCGCCGCCGAGCTGTCCCTGGAGGTCGCGCCGACACAGCTGGAGGCGGTCGACCCCGAGGCCCCGCTCGGCCCGCTCACGGTGGGCAGCGCCGGATCGGGCAGCCTGCGCCTGTCGGTCCACGGTGCTCCCGCGTCGTGGCTGGTGGACGGTGACGGACAACAGGTCTCCCGAGCGGGGGACGGCGACCGGCTCTACCTCGACGTGGACCCCGCGGTCCGGGCGGGCGTGGCCACCGTGCACGTGCACGGCAGCGACCTGCCGCTGCCCGAGGGCCGGCTGTTCGCCGGCCGGGACGGCGCCAGCACCCAGCCGCTGGTGACGGCGGAGCCCGGCACCATGAGCAGTTCCGCCACGGCGACGCTGACGTGGCGCGGGAGCACCACCCCCGAGCCCGGGCCCGGGGCCGACGACGCGGCCGAGAGCGAGGCCCCGGACGTGGAGGAGGAGGCGCCCGCGGCGGAGGCACCCGCTGCCGAGAGCGCCCGGGTGGAGCAGCCAGAACCGCCGGAGAGCCCGTCCGCGACCGATGACCGAATTGCCGACGACGACCTGGCCATCACGGGGACCTGGTTGTCGGCCCTGTTGGTCATCGCGGGGGCGCTGGTCGTGTCCGGCCTGCTCATCCTGGTGCTCGGTCGCCGCCGACGCGACTGACGCTGACCCCCTGCCACCTGCGAAGGGACTCGACCGGTTTGCCGGGCGCGCAATGCGGTCCGGATTCGCCACGATTTATCCATGCCCGTTTCGCATCACATTTTCCGACAACCGGGTTGGAAGTGGCCAATGTGGTCGCTAGTATCGGGCGGGCGACCTTCACGACGAGCGCGGTCCGCTCCCGCGTTGGCGAACCACACCGGATGACGTGCCTCCCCCACGGGTGCCTCGCATCGATGTCCCCCAGGACCCGGTCGTGGTGACCGCCCAAGACGGCCGGATCAGGATTCATGCCGCCGTTCGTGACGGCACCGAGGAAATCCCTGCCGCCCGTTCTACCTGAACTGGCGTTTTCCACCGGTTACCCCTAGACGACACCGGGACACAACTTGACGAAGATCTCCCTCACCCGTTCCGCCGGGCACGCGGGCCTCGCCGCCGCCACCGCCGGTCTGCTGGCGTTCGGCCTCGCCGCTCCCGCCTCCGCCGACGCCGCCCACGGCGTGTACACGGGCAACGCCGAGACCGGCGTCTCCGTCCGCATGGACGGCGCCACCGTCGGCACCAACCTGTTCAACCTGGAGCTGGAGGACGGCACCGTCCTCACCGCCTACTGCATCGACCTCGAGACCGGTATCCGCAGCGGCGCCGGGTACGACGAGTCCGCCTGGGAGAACTACCCCGGCCGCGGCGACTTCGCCGAGCCCGCCAAGGTCCACTGGATCCTGCAGAACAGCTACCCGGAGATCACCGCCGCCGAGCTCGCCGCGGCCGCCGGTGTGGACGACCACCGCTTCGGCGACGATGAGGCCCTGGGCGCCACCCAGGCCGCCATCTGGCACTTCAGCAACGGTGCCGAGATGACCGGCAAGGGCGGCAGGGGCGTCAAGGAGGTCTACGAGTACCTCATCGGCGCTGCCGAGGACCTGCCGCAGACCGCGGAGCCCGACGCCTCGCTGAGCATCACTCCGGAGACCGCCGACGGCGAGCCGGGCGGTACGGTCGGCGAGTTCGAGATCGCCTCCAGCGCCTCCGACATCCCCGTCACCCTGGGCGAGAACGTCCCGGACGGTGTCGAGCTCGTGGACATCGAGACCGGCGAGCCCGTCTCCACGGTCAACGACGGCGACACCGTCGGCTTCGACGTGCCGGAGGGCACCGCGGACGGCAGCGCCTCCTTCAGCCTGTCGACCACCGCCACGGTGGAGGTCGGCCGCCTGTTCCTGGGCGACGAGGAGAGCTCCCCGACCCAGACCCTCATCACCGCGGAGGGCGGCGAGACCGAGGTCTCGGCCTCCGCCACCGCGAACTGGGTGCTCGGCGAGGAGCCGTCGGAGGAGCCCTCTGAGGAGCCCAGCGAGGAGCCGTCGGAGGAGCCTTCCGAGGAGCCCTCTGAGGAGCCCAGCGAGCAGCCGTCGGAGCAGCCCTCCGAGGAGCCGTCCGCGCCCGCCGACGACAACAACACGCCCAGCCTGCCGGTGACCGGTGGCGCGCTGGCCGGTCTGGTCGCGGCCGGTGTGGCCGCCCTGGGTGCCGGTGCCGGTGCGATCTACCTGAGCCGCCGCCGCAAGGCCGCCAACACGTCCGACGTGGAGGGCTAGTCCCCTTCCGTCCCCGGACCCCCGGTGACGTGTGAGGGCCCGTCCGTGCGAGAGATCGCACGGACGGGCCCTTCGTCGTTCCGGGCACGCACCGGCGGGTTCGACCAGGCGGGCGGGGCCCAGGGGTTGGTCCGCCCACGTGGTCGAGGCGGTGACCCGCCCCGGGCGGGTGTTGTCCCAGCAGCCCGCTGTCCCCGCTGGTCACGGCGGCGACCCGCCCCGGGCGGGCGTTTCCCAGCGTCGCCCGCCCACGCGACCGGGCATGACGCGGCCAGGTGGCCCCGGCGCCCGGGACCACCACCGCGGGCTCGCGGGGCCCGTGGTCGCCCCCGGCCCGCGTGCCCCGGGTGCACCGGGCGCACCGACCCCGGAAACACGCGTGCCCGCCGCGTCGGGACGCGGCGGGCACGGGCGCGAGCGCGGCGGGCGCTCAGCGGGTCGGGGTCAGCCCTGCACGGCGTAGGGGCTGCGCGACAGGAGTGCGCCGTCCCGCTCGCTCAGGGTCCGCTCCACGGCCGCCGCCACCCGGTAGGTGCGGTCGTCGGCCAGCGGCGGCGCCATGATCTGGAAGCCGACGGGCAGGCCGTCCTCGGGCGCCAGGCCGCACGGGACCGACAGCGACGCGTTCCCGGCCAGGTTGGACGGGATCGTGCACAGGTCGGCCAGGTACATGGCCATCGGGTCCTCCGACCGCTCCCCGATCGGGAACGCGGTGGTCGGCGTGGTCGGCGAGACCAGCACGTCCACGTTCTCGAACGCGGCGTCGAAGTCGCGCTTGATCAGCGTGCGCACCTGCTGGGCGCTGCCGTAGTAGGCGTCGTAGTAGCCGCTCGACAGGGCGTAGGTGCCCAGGATGATGCGGCGCTTGACCTCGGCACCGAAGCCCTCGGCCCGGGTCAGCGACATGACCTCCTCGGCGCTGCGCGTGCCGTCGTCGCCCACCCGCAGCCCGTACCGCATGGCGTCGAAGCGCGCCAGGTTGGAGGAGCACTCGCTGGGGGCGATGAGGTAGTAGGCCGACAGGGCGGCGTCGAAGCTCGGGCAGGACAGCTCCACGATCTTGGCGCCCAGGGACTCCAGGAGTTCCAGGGTCTCGTGGAAGCGCTGCCGCACGCCCGGCTGGAAGCCGTCGCTGTCCAGCTCCTTGACCACGCCGACGCGCAGGCCCTCGACGTCGCCGAGGCGGGCCGCGTCGACGACCGGCGGGACCGGGGCGTCGATGGAGGTGGAGTCGCGGGGGTCGTGGCCGGAGAAGGCCTCGTGGAGCAGGGCGGCGTCGAGCACGTTGCGCGCGAACGGGCCGGGGGTGTCCAGCGAGGACGCGAACGCGATCACCCCGTAGCGGGACGAACCGCCGTAGGTGGGCTTGGCACCGACCAGGCCGCACACGGCGGCCGGCTGGCGGATGGACCCGCCGGTGTCGGTCCCGGTGGCCAGCGGCACCTCGAAGGCGGCCACGGCGGCGGAGGAGCCGCCGGAGGAGCCACCCGGGATGCGGTCGGTGTCCCACGGGTTGCGGGTGACCTGGTAGGCGGAGTTCTCCGTGGAGGAGCCCATGGCGAACTCGTCCATGTTGGTCTTGCCCAGGATGACCAGGCCCGCCTCGCGCAGCCGCGCGGTGACGGTGGCGTCGTAGGGCGGGCGCCAGCCCTCCAGGATCTTCGAGGCCGCGGTCGTGGGCATGTCCGTGGTGCTGAACACGTCCTTGTGGGCGACGGGGACGCCCGCGAGCGGCCCCAGCTCCTCACCGGCGGCGCGGCGGGCGTCGACGGCGCGGGCCTGGGCCAGCGCGACGTCGCGGTCCACGTGCAGGAAGGCGCCGATCTCGCCGTCCACGGACGAGACCCGGTCCAGGTAGGCCGTGGTGGCCTCCTCGGAGGAGACCTCGCCCGCGCCGATGGCCGCGCCGAGGTCGGCGGCGGTCAGGCTGATGACGTCGCTCATCTACTCTTCCTCCCCGAGGATCCGCGGAACCCGGAAGCGCTGCTCCTCCACCGCCGGGGCACCGGCCAGGGCCTGCTCCGGGGTGAGGCAGGGCCGGGCCTCGTCGGGTCGGTAGACGTTGGTCAGCGGCAGGGCGTGCGAGCTCGGCGGGATGTCGCCCTTGGCGACCTCCTGCACCTTGGCCACGGCGGTGAGGATGTCACCGAGCTGGGCGGCGAGCGTGTCGAGCTCGCTCTCGTCGAGCGCCAGCCGCGACAACCGGGCGAGGTGTGCGACCTCATCGCGGGTGATGGCGGTCATCAGTGGAGAACCGTTTCTTCGACGGACGGGTGTACCGACCCAATCCTATGGCGCCGACACGGTGTCCGGTGCCGGTGCGCGTGCACGGACGCCGACGCCGAGGCGGTGGCCTGATTCCGTCCGCCTGCCCCGGCGCGGGCGCGGCGGGCTCCCGGTTCAGGCGGTGGTGTCGGCGACGGCTCCGCCGTCGTGGGCGGCGAGCCACTCCTGGACCTCGCCGGACGGCAGCGGGCGGGCGAAGTGGTGGCCCTGGGCGGCGTGGCAGCCGGTCTCGCGGGCGGCCTCGGCCAGCGCCGCGGTCTGGACCCCCTCCGCGGTGGCGCGCATGCCCAGCGCCCGGACCAGCGTGATGGCGGCGCGGACGACCGTGTGCCCCTGGTCGGAGCCGCCGGTGAGGTGGGCGGTGAAGGACTCGTGGATCTTGACCTCGTCCAGGGGCAGCCCGGCGAGCTGGGCGAGGGTGAAGTGACCGGTGCCGAAGTCGTCGAGCGCGAGCCCGACCCCCAGGTCGCGGAGCCGGTGCACGGCCGCGGTGGCCGCGTCGGTGTCGACGATGAGCGCGTGCTCGCCGATCTCCAGGACGAGCTGGGCCGCGGGCACGTCGTGCTCGCGCAGCGCCGCGGCGACGGTGGCGGGCAGGGCCGGGTCCAGGAGTTCGCGCACGCCGAGGTTCACCGAGACCGGCAGGCGGAAGCCGTCGGCACGCCACTGGGCGGTGCGGGCCAGGGTGGCGTCCAGGACCTGGCTGGTGAAGGCGCGGGTGAGGTGGGACTCCTCCACGATCGGCATGAAGTCGCCGGGGGAGAGCAGTCCGCGCGTGGGGTGGCGCCAGCGGGCGAGGGCCTCCAGACCGATGGCGCGGCCGTCGGACAGGCGGACCTTGGGCTGGTAGTACATCTCCAGTGCGCCCTCGCTCAGTCCCCGGCGCAGTTCGCTGAACAGGCTGAGGCGGGCGGTGGAGTTGCGGTCCTTGCCGGGGTCGTAGGACTCCACACCCGTGCGGCCGGCCTTGGCGACGTACATGGCGACGTCCGCGCGCTGCATGAGGGGCTCGAACTCGGTGGCGTCGTCCGGGTAGAGCGCGATCCCGATGCTCGCCTCCAGGTCGAGGTCCACGCCGTTGAGGCGCACGGGCTCACCGAGGGCGCCGCGCAGCCGGGCGGCGACCTCCGCGGCGGCGTCGGTGTCGCGCACCTGGGGCAGCAGGACCGCGAACTCGTCGCCGCCGAGCCGGGCCACGAGGTCGCCGGGGCGGACGCTGTGCACGAGCCGCCCGGCCGCGGTCTCCAGGAGGCGGTCGCCGGTGGCGTGCCCGAGCGTGTCGTTGACCTCCTTGAAGCGGTCGAGGTCGAGCAGGAGCAGGCCGACCCGGCCGCCGCGCTGGCGGGCGTGGGAGATCTCCTCCTGGGCGCGCCGCGTCATCAGGGTGCGGTTGGCCAGCCCGGTCAGTTCGTCGTGGTTGGCCTGGTGGTCGCGCCGGACCAGCATCAGGGCGCTGGCGTGCAGGGCGCTCAGGGGGAAGGCGAACAGCGGCACGTAGAGCACGGAGTAGGTCATGGCCACGACCACGAGCGGGGCGAGGCTGATGAGGACGGCGTTGATGTGCAGCTGCTGGCCCAGGTCCTTGAACAGGACCTGTTGGAGGGGGACGCGTTCGTGCATGGCGACGGCGCACATCACCAGGATGCGATTGACGACGAGGTAGGCGGTGCCCGCGAGCGCGACGACGACCAGCTCGCCGCCGGTCGGGATGGCGTCGACCCGGGCGACGACGGGCTGGAGGAGGCGCAGGACGGCGTCGGCGACGCCGAGGGAGAGCGTGTACTGCGCGGCGTTGAAGGCGTTGCGGTGGGCCGCGTGTCCGCGGGCGAACCCGGCGACGACGGCGGCCACGGCCTGCAGGAGGGCGGCCACGGGCAGCCCGTAGTAGATGACGATGGCCAGGGTGAACGGCAGGGAGGTGGGCGACCCCCCGTCCATGGCCTGGCCGCGCACGGCCACGGGTCTGAGCTCGCCGAGGATGATCATGCAGAGCAGGACCCACACGAGCGGTTCACCGACCAGGCCGTTGATCTGGTCGAGTCCGAGGCCGAGTCCGGAGATGACGAGCACGCCCGCGCCGGCGACGACGGCGCTCACCATGTACAGCCAGAGCGGCGTGCCGACCCGTGGACCGATGTCCCTGGTGCTGTGGGGATCCTTCATCCGTTGACCTCGTGAGGGGGACGCGGAGCGGGCGGCGCGAGCGCCGCCCGCTCCTGCCGGTTCGGGGTGTCCGTGATCCTGCCACCCCTCATGGCCGAATCCGGGTTCGGATGCACTGCATCCCGGGTAACGATGTCCATCTTACGTCGTTTCGTCACCAACTGTCGCTTACCGAGAACTATCAGTTAACCAAGTCGTGCGCACGTGTGGTGACAAACGAGCCAAAGTCATCCGAAGGCACGAACGAAACCCGTGCCGTTCCGGGAGGAATCGGCATGGACCGCCGCCGTGCCGAACGAACACCCCGCGCCTCGGGTTCCCGCGTCGGCCCGGACGCGCGGGAACGGCGGGCGCGCGGGGCCACGCGGGCAGGGCGTAGCGGAGGCGGGACAGCAGCGGGCGGCGGGGCCGTCGCGGCCCCGCCGCCCGGTGGTGGGGCCGGCGGTCGGGAGGAGCGGCGGGCGCGCCGTCGGCGCGTGGTGCCCGCGCCCCGCCGCGCCCTCCGCCCGCCCAGGCCCTCCGTCCAGCCCCTGCCTAGCCCGCGGCCTGGTCCTGCTCCGCGGCGGGCTCCTCGTCCGTCTCGGGCTCGGGGTTCAGCCGCCGTGCCAGGGCCGCGTCGGGCCCCTCGTCGAGCAGGACCCGGAACCCCGCCTCGTCGAGGATGGGCACACCCAGCTTCACGGCCTTGTCGTACTTGGAGCCCGGGCTCTCACCGGCCACCACGAACCCGGTCTTCTTGGACACCGACGAGGTCGCCCGGCCGCCGCGCTCGGCGATCGCCTCCTTGGCGCTGTCGCGCGTGAAGCCCTCCAGGCCGCCCGTCACGACCACGGTCACGTCCGCCAGGAGGTCCGACCCGTGCTCGGGCGCCTCGTCCTCCATACGCACACCGGCCGCCGCCCACTTGCGCACGATCTCGGCGTGCCAGTCCACCGCGAACCACTCGCGGATGGAGGCGGCGATGGTGGGGCCGATGCCGTCCACGGCCGCCAGTTCCTCCTCGTCGGCCCGGCGGATGGCGTCCATGGACCGGAAGTGGCGGGCCAGGTCCTCGGCCGCCCGCGGACCCACGTGCCGGATGGACAGCGCCACCAGCACCCGCCACAGCGGCTTGGACTTGGCCTCCTCCAGCTGCTCGAAGAGCTTCTCGACCGTCTTCTTCGGCTCGCCCTCCTTGTTGGCGAAGAACGACACGACCTTGGGCTCGCCGGTCCTGGGGTCGGTCTTGGGCTCGGTGGTGTCGGGGTCGAGCACGTGGGTGCGGATCGGCAGCAGCTGCTCGACGGTGAGGTCGAACAGGTCGCCCTCGTCGCGCAGCGGCGGGTCGGCCGGCTCCAGGGGCTGGGTGAGCGCGGTGGCCGCGACGTAGCCCAGCGCCTCGATGTCCAGGGCCTTGCGCCCGGCGATGAAGGCCACGCGCTCGCGCAGCTGGCCCGGGCAGGAGCGGGCGTTGGGGCAGCGCAGGTCGACGTCGCCCTCCTTCTGCTGGCCCAGCTCCGTCCCGCACTCGGGGCAGTTCTCCGGCATCTCGAACTCGCGCTCGCTGCCGTCGCGGCGCTCCACGACCGGGCCGACGATCTCGGGGATGACGTCGCCCGCCTTGCGCAGGGTTACGACGTCGCCGATGCGCACGCCCTTGCGGGCGACCTCCTGGGCGTTGTGCAGGGTCGCGAACTCCACCTCCGAGCCCGCCACGACCACGGGCTCCATCACGCCGTAGGGGGTGACACGGCCGGTGCGGCCAACGCCCACCTTGATGTCGACCAGCCGGGTGGTGACCTCCTCCGGCGGGTACTTGTAGGCGATCGCCCAGCGCGGCGCCCGGCTGGTGGAGCCCAGGCGGCGCTGGAGGCCGAAGTCGTCGACCTTGACGACGATGCCGTCGATCTCGTAGGCCGGTTCGTGGCGGTTGGCCCGGTAGTGGTCGACGTAGTCCCGCACCTTCGCCATGGAGTCGACGACCCGGTAGCGGTCGCTCAGGGGCAGGCCCCACTCCCCGAGGAGGGTGTAGGCCTGCGACTGGCTGGTGAAGGCGACCCCGTCGGACCCCCCGTCCCCGCCGCCCGTGCTCCCTCCCGCGGGGACGTAGGCGCCCACGCCGTGCACGATCATCGACAGCGGCCGGGTGGCGGTGACGCGGGGGTCCTTCTGCCGCAGCGATCCCGCGGCGGCGTTGCGCGGGTTGGCGAAGGGGGTGTGCTCGCCGGTGGCGGTGATGCGCTCGTTGAGCTCGCCGAACTCCTTGACCGGCAGGAAGACCTCGCCGCGCACCTCCAGCAGCTCGGGCGCGGGCCGCACGCTCTCGTCGAGCCGCTCGGGGACGACGTCGATGGTGCGGACGTTGAGGGTGATGTCCTCGCCCACACGGCCGTCGCCGCGGGTGGCGGCGCGGACCAGGCGTCCCCGCTCGTAGACCAGGTCGACCGCCAGGCCGTCGATCTTGAGCTCGCACAGGTAGGCGTCGACGGGCACCTCGGCCGAGGCGCGGTCGGCCCAGGCGTTGAGCTCGTCGGTGTCGAAGGCGTTGCCCAGGCTCTCCATCCGGACCAGGTGCTCGACCTCGGCGAAGTCGACGCTGATGGGGGCGCCGACCTTCTGCGTGGGCGAGTCCTGGGTGATCAGCTGCGGGTAGGAGTCCTCGATACCGCGCAGCTCGCCCATGAGGGCGTCGTACTCGGCGTCGGAGATGACGGGCTTGCCCAGGTAGTACCGGTAGCTGTGGTCGTCCAGCTCCCGGCACAACTCGGTGTGGCGGGCGCGTACCTCATCGGGGATGTCGGTCGTGTTGTGAAGCGCGCTCACTCGGTTCTACGCCTTTCTGCTGCTCTCGTGCTCGCCTGTCGCGGTCGCGGTCCGCGGGGGCCCTACCGGCGGGGCTCGTCCCGCAGGACCCTGGCTCCGGCGCGGACGGCGTCCAGAGCCGCCCGCGCGTACCCCGGCGTGGCTCCCGCGAGCCCGCACGTCGGTGTGGTGACCACCGCGCGGGAGAGCAGGTCAGGGGTGATTCCCAGCCGGTTCCAAAGCTCGCGTACAGGATCGACGGTAGCGGCGGCGTCCGACATTCGGGGGGACCGCTGCGGTCCCCGCGCGGTGGTGGCACCGGGCGTGTCGGGAGCCTGCTCGGACGGGGCGTCGGACGAGGGGACAACGCCGAGCAGCAGGCCGACACCGGCCTCGACAGCGGTGCCGATCATCTCGTCGTGGTCGCGGGTGAGCAGCAGGGCGTCCAGGCTCAGGGCCCTGGCGCCGCTGCGGCGCAGCAGGTCGACGGGCGGCCCGGGGGCGCAGCAGTGCGCGGCGGGCACGGCGCCGGCCTCCTCCACGGCCGTGAAGAGCTGCCGCAGGACCGCCTCGACGCGGACCCGGTCCACGGCGCGCACCCGTCCGAATCCGCTGGCGGTGGGCAGGGAGCCGAGCAGGACCGCGGTCAGGGAGGGCTCGTCGACCTGGACGAGGACGCGTGCGCCGGGCACCCGGCGGCGGACCTCGTCCAGGTGGGCGAGGACGCCCTCGCGGTGCGACTCGGCGAGGTCGCGGTAGGCGCCGGGGTCGGAGACCAGGCGCTGGCCGTTGCGGAGTTCGATCGACGCGGCCAGCGTCCAGGGTCCGGCGACCTGGATCTTGAGGGTGCCGGTGTAGGCGTGGGCGTGCTCGGTGAGCGCGTCGAGGTCGTAGGACATCAGGCTGGTGGCGCGGGCGAGGTCGCGGCCCGGCGTGTCGGCCACCCGCCAGGCGCTGGGCTGGACCTCCACGGGGAAGTCCACCAGCAGCCCGCCGGTGCGGCCGATCATGTCGGCGCCGACACCGCGGTCGGGCAGCTCGGGTAGGTGGGGGAGGCCGGGGAGCTCACCGATGACGGTGCGCACGGCTTCGTCGGGGTCCTCGCCCGGCCAGGACCCGACTCCGGTGTAGGAGGCGTCGGGCCAGGGATAGGAGTGCTGTTCGGTCACGATGCCCAAGGTTAGGGCAACGACGGCCGACGGCGTCGAAGCCGACGCCCATCCGCTGGGGTGGTGGCCCCGCGCCCCGGACGAAGGGCGCTCCAGCGCGGTGGCGGTGACGGTGACGGGTCGGGGGCCTGGGGGCCATCCGGGGAGGGGCCGCGGAGGGCGGCCGGTCACACGGGCGCGGAGGAGTCCTCGGCGGCGGCGGGGGTCCGGTCGCGGCGGCGGGAGCGCAGCACCAGGACGGCGACCACGACGGCCGCCAGCAGGACCACGCCGATGGCGAGCCACGGCGACCCCAGGAAGAGGGTCCACCAGGTGCCGACCAGCCCGGAGATCACCACGCCCCACAGCCCCGCCCAGATCAGGCAGCCCACGACCATGGCCGCGAGGTAGCGGGGGAAGCGCATGCGCATCGCGCCCGCCGACAGGTTGACGGCGGTCTGCACGCCGACGGTGCAAAAGCTCAGGGTGACGACGGGGGCGCCGTAGCGGTCGATGCTGCGCTGGGCGCGGTCCAGCCGGGGGCCGAGCCGCTCGCCCATCCGGCTGCGCTTCACCCCGGCTCCCAGGCCCCGGCCGAGCCAGTACGTGGCCTGGGCGCGGCACAGGACGATGCCGAACAGCGCGAAGTAGACGATCCAGAAGGGTTGCCCCTCAAGGAAACCGAACTCGGGCATGGACAGGCCCCCTTCCTTGAGCAGCAACTATGCTATGCCTTACCTAACCTCGGCAAGAGGCAGGGGGTCCGGACGGAGGAGATCCGTGCCTCAGCGGCGGGTTCCTCCTCCGCACGCCGTCGGCCGCACGACCGCTCGGCGCGGCTCAGGCGCTGGTCGCGCCGGTGCCGACCGCACCCGAGCGCGCCGTCGCCGAGATCGTCGCCGACCCCAGCACCGCGTCGCCGTCGTAGACCACCACCGCCTGCCCGGTGGCCACGCCCGCGGCCGGCTCGGCCAGGCGCACGACCAGCTCGTCGCCGTTCCCGGTCCCGCGCTGCCACACCGTCGCGGGGTAGACCTCGCCGTGGGCGCGCAGCTGCACGTGGCACTCGGTGGGCTCGGTCAGTGGGCCGGATCCGCTCCACACCGGCCGCACACCGGTGATCTCGTCCACGGCCAGCGACGCCCGCGGGCCCACCGTCACGGTGTTCTGGACCGGCTCGATCGACAGCACGTAGCGCGGGTGCGCGGCACCGCCCAGGCCCAGGCCCTTGCGCTGGCCGACGGTGAACGTGTGCGCCCCGTTGTGGGTGCCCACCACGTTGCCGTCCTCGTCCTGGATGGGGCCGGGCCGCTCGCCGATGCGCCGGTTCAGGAAGCCCGCGGTGTCGCCGTCGGCGATGAAGCAGATGTCGTGGCTGTCGGGCTTGTCCGCCACCGACAGGCCGCGGCGCTCGGCCTCGGCGCGCACCTCCTCCTTGGTGCAGTCGCCGAGCGGGAACACGGCGTGCGCCAGCTGCTCGGCGTCGAGCACGCCCAGGACGTAGGACTGGTCCTTGGCCGCGTCGACGCTGCGCACGAGGCGCCCGTCGACCTTGCGCACGTGGTGGCCGGTGGCCACGGCGTCGAAGCCCAGCGCGATGGCCCGGTCCAGGACCGCCTCGAACTTGATCTTCTCGTTGCACCGCAGGCACGGGTTGGGCGTGTTCCCCGACTCGTACTCGGCGACGAAGTCCTGCACGACCTCCCGGTCGAACTCCTCCGACATGTCCCAGACGTAGAACGGGATCCCGATGACGTCGGCGGCCCTGCGGGCGTCGTGGGAGTCCTCCACGGTGCAGCAGCCGCGCGCGCCCGTGCGATAGGACTGTGGGTTCTTGGAGAGCGCCAGGTGAACGCCGGTGACGTCGTGGCCCGCCTCGGCCACACGGGCCGCGGCGACCGCGGAATCGACTCCGCCGGACATGGCGGCCAGTACACGCAAAGTCATAGTGCACACCAGCGTATGCGCCCGCCCGGTGTCCGGACCACGGATTTCGAGCGGGGTGGGACACTCCCGTCTCGGCCGGGGCGGGACACTCCCGCCGGGGCGCGGCGAGGGTGGTCGCCGGGTTCTGCGAAAATCGGACCATGGCTCTGTTCCGTCGTCGTCGCTCCGCCGACTCCACCTCCGCCGTCACCGCGTTCTGGGACGCCTGGCCGACCGCGCGCGACGCGCTCGCCAACGCCGTCGAGTCCGACCAGCCGGCTCCGTCCGAGGTGTCGGAGGAGGTGAGCGAGTTGGTCAGGAAGATCCATCCGGACCTGGACTGGGAGGTGGGCCGGGCCCCGAGCCGGCCGAGCGGGGGCCTGGACGACCTCGACCTGTCGATGGACGCGGACCCGAGCAAGCTGCTGGAGCAGCTCGCGGCGCTGGACGACCCCTCGAAGCTCACCGAGGGCCCGGTCTACGCCATGACCCTGCGCCCGGGCACCTCCGAGGAGGCCCGCGTGCAGGCCGAGCGCTGGGCCCGGTCGGCGCCCGAGGACGACCAGTGGGCCTTCCTCCCGGTGCGCCGCGCGGACCACGAGAAGCTCTCGTCCACCGTCACCTGGGAGGACCACGAGCTCGACCTGTCACACGTCTCGGTGTCGATGCGGGTCAACCAGGCGACCGCACGGATCGAGGTGGGCGTCTACCACCCCGACAACATGTTCCTGTCGGAGGAGACCCGCCAGGGCGTCGCCGAGCACGTCACCCTGCTGGCGCTGGGCGAGGACGACATGGTGCGGTGGATCGGGAAGGTCGCGCCGCTCGACGAGGCGCCCCTGGACCCGCTGCCCCCCACGTCCATGCCGGCGGTCGTCCGCCAGATGGTCGACATCCTCGGCGGCCCGGGCGGGTGGGCCGGGTTCGAGGGCAGGCTGCCGATGCAGGGCGGATTGGAGTTCCGGATCCGGCACCCCCTGACCCGCCGCGACTATCCGGCGCTGTCGCTGTACGTCCACGTGGTCGTGCCGTACACGCACCTGGACGAGGACCGGCTCCCGGTGGAGGAGTCCCTGACCGCGCTGACGGAGCTGGAGGAGCGGCTGACCGTCCTGCTCGGCGACAACGGCGCGCTCTTCGCCCGGCAGACCACCGGCGGACGCCGCCAGTACCACTACTACCTGGACCCGGACTCCGGTGTGCTGCCGGAGTTCGAGGCGGCGCTGATGGACTGGCCCGAGGGAGAGGTGAAGCTGCGTACGCACCTCGACCCGCAGTGGTCGCAGTTCAACGCCATCCGCCGTCCGTACCTGCGCAAGCTGGACGGGTAGCGCGGGGCGTCAGGGGCGCCCCCGGGCGTGACGCCGGATGGCACGGGTCGCCGGGGAGCCCGGCGTGACGCTGCGGCGCGGGTCGCCGGGGTGCGCGGCGTGACGCCGGATGGCGTTGAACTGCGACGGTGACGGCGCGGGGCCGCACAGGGCCGCACGGGGACGAGCGGGCCGGTCGTCGACGCACCAGTCCATGGTGAACCGCGGCGATCCGCGACGCGCGGATGACCGATCGTTGACCCTGCGCGCACACGTGGGAGACGATTCGGACACGGGCGTCAAGATCGATCCCCACGTTCCACATCTGGCGCCCATGCCCCAACAGGCGTAACGTGTCCTCCCCGCCAGGAGGAAATATGCGGTCAATGGACGGCGTGTTGCCACGAGCGCCCACGGGTCGGCCGAGAGCCGCCGCGATCGGTGCGATCCTCGTCCTGTGCCTGGTCGGCGCCCCGGTGATGTCGCTCTTCCCGGTCGGCCTGTGGGAGGCGGCCGAGGCACTGACCATGAGCGGCGCGGGCCTGGGAGTCCTGGTGTTCGCCCCGCTGGTCGCGGGCGTCGTCCTGCTCATGGCCTGGCTGGGCACCCGGTGGCTGGAGGGCGCGGGGGTCAACCACCCCACCTCCGCGGCGTCGCTGGTGACGGTCACGGCGATGACCACGCCCGTGTTCGTCGCCTTCCTGGCCCCGGCCGCGACGCCGGTCCCTGGCAACACCACCGTGAGCGTCGCGCTGCTGAGCGCCGCCGTCGCCACTCTGGGCATGGGCGCCTGCATGGCGTGGAGCGGCCTGCCCGACCGCTTCCAGGCGGGCGTACTGCCAGCGGCGGCCGTGGTCGCCGCCCTGCTGGCCGTCCTGCCCGCCGTCTCCGACGCGGTGCTCGCCCGGGCCGCCGACCAGCGCTCGCGGCAGCAGATCGAGTCCTTCGACCAGACCATCGCTGTGCTGGACCACCCGGACTGGTCCCTGGACCAGGTCCACGAGGTCGACGGCGCACTGCGTTTCACCTACCGCGACACCGACGGCACGCCCGTGTACGTGCACACCTGGACGGGAGCCCGGGCCAGGGGCTCGGAGGGCATCCGCTCGGGCTGCGAGTTCCCGGACGTGCGCTGCGAGAACGTCGACGGCGCGGTCGCGGTCTACCGCGACGGGGACACCCCCGCGGAGCTGCGCACGCACCTCAACGACGGCGTGGTGGTCTGTCTGACCTCCGCTCCCGGCGCCCCGGTCGACCTGGTGTCCACCGCCAGGGCCCTGCGCCCCGAGGCCCCGGGCGAACGCGAGCACCTGGTCAGCGCCGTGACCTCCTGATCGGGGCCAGAGGCGGGGCCGTGGGCCGAATGCGGGGGCAGTCGGTCGTCGGTCGGAGGCTAGGGACCGCCAGGCGCCGTGGGCCAGGGACCACCAGTGGCCGGGACCGTGGATCGGAGGCCAGCGGCCGAGTGGGACCAGGAACTGTGGACCGGTGGGCCGGGGCCGAAGCGCCTGTCCGACCCGTGGAGTCAGCGCATCCGACGCATACCGGACCGATCACCTACCCCGGCCTGCGCGGGAAGGAGGAAAACCGCCTCCGACCAGGGTCGACCTTCGAATTACCGCACGAAGGAGCGACGGAATCACTACTCTTAGTCATCAAGATCTCGTCCGAAGTTCTGGGCCGCGAGACGCGGGGGCGAAGGGCGGGATCAGGGCGGAGCGGTGTCACCACCGCCTGCCCGACCACCGCCGGTCACCCTCGCCCTGTGGCGCGCCTGTCGAACGTCCGCGCTCAGGGCCCACTCCCGGGTGGCGGCGGAGGCGATCATCCGGGCACCTGCCCGAGGGGGCCGGGTACTGGGGGCCAGGCCCGGCCCCCGCCGCCTGGCCGCGAGGACGCCCTCCTCGCCCCTCGCCAAGCCGAAGGCCGGGGAACGCCGGACCCGCCGCACACGGCCGAACCCGCGGGTCGCCCGCTCGATGGCGCACGCCTCGACCATGGCGAGGCCGCGACCGGCCGCCGGCCCCCACCCCGAGGCCGGGCCCGCGCTGATACGCGTTCCCAGCTCGTCGCCGCCCGCCGATCGTGCGGCCTACCCGCTTCCGTTCGACGGCTGGACCGGGTCGTGCGCGACGCCCGCCCCCTGACCGACCGGCTCGCCTGCGTCCGGGTCTCCTCCGTGGTCGCGCACCATGCGGTCCAGACGCGCCACCTGCTCGCTCAACTCCGCCAGCTTGGCCATGACGGCCTCGTGCTGGACGGCCTCCAGCTTCTGGTCCTCGGCCCACAACCCGGATTCGACCTCCTGCTCCATCGCCGTCACGATCACACCGATCACGAGGTTCAGGACGATGAAGGTCGTCACCACGATGTAGCCGACGAAGAACATCCAGCCCAGCGGGTGGTCCTCGGCGACGGCATCGGCGAAGTCGGGCCAGTTCTCCGTCGTCATCACCGTGAACAGCGTGTAGAGCGTCGTCCCCAGATCACCGAAGTACTGCGGGACGTCGTCGCCGAAGAGCTGCTGCCCCAGGATCGCCGCCGTGTAGACGACCACGAGGAGCAACCCGATGACAGTGCCCATCCCCGGCATGGAACGGAACAGCGCGCTGATGATCGTCCGCATCTGCGGGACGGCGGTGATCACGCGCAGGATCCTCAGCACCCGCAGGATCCGCAGGACCGAGAAGGGGCCGGTGGCGGGGATGACGGAGATCACGACCACGAAGAAGTCGAACCAGTTCCACGGGTCACGGAAGAACCCGCCCCGCCACGCGATCAGCTTCAGGGCCAACTCCACGACGAAGACGCCGACCACGATCCGCTCCGCCACCACTAAATACGGTTGAGCAGAACCTCCATAAGTTGCCCAACCCAAAACGGCGGCATTGATCAGGATCACCACGAGCATCGTGTTCGAGAACCAACGGCTCTCGACCATCTGCGCGACCTGCGAACGCCGCAAAACCACGTCCCCCTCCACACAACACGCTGTATTCCGACACAGCGGATCAAAGATAGCGAAGCGACCCCATCGGCCCCTCAGCACGCCACCGATAGTCGAACGGACACCCGTGTCCCTGAACCAGCGGTCGACGGCCACGGTCCCGGGTCACCTGAGCGTCACCCGACGCTCGTTCTGCACATGGAACATCCCACACTCCGGTTTCGGCCGTTCGCTGCCTCAAGGGCGACTCCGTCCACAAACCCGCGGCGGGTCAAGAACTCCTCGGCGCGGCTCGCGAACGGCGTCGAAATCTTAGACGGCTCGGAGACGACGGCGGTTCAACCGGGGCCCGGCGCCACTGGTATCTTCGCTGCTGGCCACGGCACCAGCCGGGGGCGGCGTTGACCGCACAGCCCGTGATCGAGGAAGAGGCATGGCGGAGCTGAAGTACTTCACCGGGGCGATGAACTCGGGCAAGAGCACGATGGCTCTGCAGGAACACCACTCACGCGGCGGCGAGGGCGTGCTCTACACGAAGCGGGACCGGGCCGGTGCGGGGATCATCTCGTCCCGCCTCGGGCTGACCTCCCCGGCCATCGAGGTCGGCGACGACCTGGACCTGTACGACGACATCGCCGACCGCAAGGCCCCGTACGTGATCTGCGACGAAGCCCAGTTCCTCTCGCACAAGCAGGTGGGCCAGCTGGCCGGAGTCGTCGACGGCATGGGCGTCGACGTGTACTGCTACGGCATCCTGACCGACTTCCAGGGACAGCTGTTCCCGGGCTCCCAGCGCTTGGTCGAACTCGCCGACAAGATCGAGGTCCTGCCCGTGTCGGCTCGCTGCTGGTGCGGCAGCCGCGCGACCCACAACGCCCGCGTGGTCGACGGCGTCATGATCTACCAGGGCGAACAGGTCCACATCGGCGGCACGGAGTCCTACGCCACCCTGTGCCGCCACCACTTCATGGCCGGCATCGCCTGACGACTGCCCCGCTCTCCCGCCTTACTCAGGAATCCAGTACTCGAATCCGTGTCCGAGAAAGTTGGTTATTTTCCTGGCCTCGGTGCGGAAAGTGTTCTCGGGAACAGCGGCGACAGATCCCTCAACCTGATCCTCGAAGCGAATCACATAGACAGCACTCTTCGCTTGAACCACAAGTAGGTAAACAGACTGCCCCTGTTCCCCTGAGCCGTAAACAGAATAGGATTTCTGCCCAAAGTCGGCACTACCCTCGGTTTCTACATCTGCCACGCCTTCCGACAGCCCGGCACGCCTTTCCTCGAATACCGTCGAAGCAAGCTCTTCCGCCGATCCACCGCGCTCCACATCGATAATCGCATCGTACTGGAACTCGAAGTCCCAGGGCGTGGAACCACCCGATGGAGTGATGGTCCACAGACAGTTATCGCGAACGACCCTGGACGCACCTTCGATACCCGGTTCACCACCGGTCTCGGTGTCCACGTAATCTTCACCACTGTCCATCCTTGTGGTCGAAATCGTGGTGAGCGGATCAAGGTTGTCGTCGCAAACGTTCATTTCTTCTGCC
This sequence comes from Nocardiopsis sp. NRRL B-16309, assembly GCF_001279585.1. GTDB lineage: Bacteria > Actinomycetota > Actinomycetes > Streptosporangiales > Streptosporangiaceae > Nocardiopsis. The sequence goes on from NZ_LGEC01000058.1 coordinate 151,774, forward strand.
GCGAGAGAGGAGCGCGCTTCTCCGATCTGTTCCGCAGGCCCTCCGCCGGTTTCGGCCGATGCTTCGATTCCCGACGAGGTGGCATTGAAGAAAGTACTGACGACGAGTACGAGTACCCCGAACACGCCGAAGGCCGCCAGTGAACCGCAACCGAAGACAGCGACCGCCGCTCGCCAACCGTGGAGCCCCTTCTTCCGAGCGGACACCTTTTCCTCAGCCACGGCTATCCTGTGCCTCCAGTTGGGCCTTCACGTCCGGGTGCTCCAGCGGACGGGTGAAACCCACGATGTCCGCACGATTGGGGTTATCGTACTCCCGGACGGCGATCGGTCCACAGTTGGTGCACCAGGCTTCGACCATCAGCCCGTCGCCGATCACCATGGCCATATGCCCAGGCCCCGGCGGCTCTCCCGCTCGGGTCACGTCGAAGAACACCAGGTCACCCGGCTGCTCCTCCCCCTGCGGAATCTCCGGACCGAATCCCCACTGATCCTGCGACACCCGCGGAATGGTCACGCCGATGCTCTCGTAGGCCTTCATGGTCAGCCCGGAGCAGTCGTAGCCGTCCGGTCCGGTCCCGCCCCAGATATAGGGCTTCCCTCGCTGGTCCAAGGCCCAGTCGATGACCGCTTGGGTGAGTTCGTCAGGCGCCCGACCGATGGGAGCACCTTCGGCGTCGAGCTCGCAGAGGACGGCCGTGCGAACCGAGTCGGTGGTGTCGAATTCGCCGTCGGAGTACTCTTCGGCCCACTCCATGACGTCGTCCACGTACCACCAGGCGTGGTTGTACCCGTAGATCGCCTGCCGGACGTCGTCGGCGAATCCGTGGGCGAGCAGATAGTCGGCGGCGGCGGGGATGGCATCAGCCGGATCGTAGACGTTCACGATCCCGTCGCCGTTCCCGTCGAGCCCGTAGCCGGTCTCCGGCCGGTCCTCGACGGCCTGAACGGGCTCGCCTCCCCAACTGTTGCCCGCCGCCGAACCGTCGAGCGCACCGAACTGCATGGGCCCGGCCGCGCCCCAGTCGTTGTGTCCCTCGGTGATCCCCGGGCCCTCCCAGCGCCCGTGGTGGGACTCCACCTGACCGACACCGGCGAGGACGTTCCAGGGGATGCCCCGGTCCTCCCCGACCTCCTGGTAGATCTCCAGGTAGTTCTCGGGTATGGAGTCCATGGCGTAGCCGCTCGCGTCCGGCTGCTCCGCGTCCGCGTTCGGAGCGCAGACGAGCCCGTTCGCCAGCATGGAGCCGACCTGCTGGGTCGAGTTCGAGATCACCGGGATCACGAACATGGCGAGCATGATCGTGAGCGTGACGCCGATGACGGCCACGGCACCGACCCACAGTCCGGCGGCTCCCTTGTCAGACCTGGTGGGGGTGATGAAACGGGGGAACAAAACGGCTCACTCCTCCCCGAACTGTCCGGCGTCACCGGGTTGGAAGTCGAAGACCCTCCACCGGTTTCCACTCCGAACGACGGTGATGGCGAACTCCCCGAGTTCCTCGTCGAACTCGGCGTCACCTGTCTCTGTGATCGACTGGACGGTCACGACGAACGTGATGGAGTCCTCGCCGAACGTCCTGACCGTCTCGATCTCGGCTCGACCGGCGGCGACGGCCTCCACCCCGGACATCTCGTCCCAGAAGGCCCCGGCGCGGGTCGCCTCGGACAGGACCTCCGCGTACTCGGGCGTGGCGAGTTCCTCCATCGAGGCGTAGTACGACTCGGGAGACTGCGTGTAGTCGATCGTTCCGTAGGCCTCGCCGAAGGCACGGGCCGTGGCTCCGGCGGCTCGGAACTCCTCCTCGCTGAACGGCATCCAGTCGAAGACGTCCAGGTCCCCCTCGTCCGTCGTCTCGATCGGACTGGGGGCCACCGTGGACAGGCCGTTCAGCCCGCCCGTGTCGTCCGGTCCGCCCAGAGGGGGGCCGGAGTCCGAGGGAAGAGCCGCAGGTTCACCGTCCTCCTCATCCCCTCCGAATCCACCGACGCTGAGATACAGACCGAACGCGACCAGCACGACGACGAGTCCGATGAAGACCGCCCGCTGGGCGCGTTCGGGGAGAGGGTTCGGCATGGGTCGGGGCCTTTGTCCGTCAGTCGTCGTTCAGCCAGAAGGGCACGTCGCGCTTGCGGTCCCTCCGGTCAGAGGAACCGGTCTCTCCCCAGAAGGGGGTGATGGGGGCATTGTCCTTGCGCTTGCCGGATCCGGTCAGCCAACCCCCGTCACCGTCGCCCCGCCCGGCGGCCGGGCCGGGTGCCGGCCGGGCCGGTCGCTGCGGGGCGGGCCGCTCACGCCGCTCACGGGGGCTTCCCCAACGGGATCCACGGCTGCCGAAGCTTCCCTTGGCGGGAGTTTCCTCGCGCCCGTTGAAGATCCCCCGACCGCTACTGGGCTCGGGCCGCTCCGAACCGGCGGCACGCGCGGGGGCCGCCGGACGGTCGCCGCCGAGCACCGGGCCTCCCCTTCCGCCGCCGTCCTCACGGTGGCGCGGGCCGCCACGATCCCCGGAGTCGGTACCGAAGACGGAAGCCCATCCGCTGTCTCCCGTTCCGGTGTAGCCACCACTCGGCCGAGGCGGAATGGACCCGCTCCCGCCACCGCCCAGAGTCGGCGCCTGATCAGTGCTCCGGCTCGCAGCCGTTGCCCGTGGTCCGCTGGCGGCTGTGGCCTCACGGTTCATCCGGAGCGGGGGTGCCGAGCCGTTGTCACGCACACGGCCGTAGCCCGCGGTACCTCGTACCCGCGCCCCATCACCGCGCACGGGTCCGCCCTCGGCCTGGGGCTCCTCGCCCAGGGTTCCTTCCGCCACTCCGACCGGACCGCCTGTCCCGGCCGGAACACCAGCGGCGGCACCGGCGATCATCGGCGCGCGGCGAAGGCCCCATGCCTGGGCCTTCAGGTTGGCGACCGGGGGCAGGACCGCGGCGCTCCTGCTGAGGGCTCGGCTCTGTGCCGTGTCGCTGACGATGCGGGAGGTGAACGTGTTGGCGTTGACAGAAGCGAAGAGGTAGGCGAAAGGCTTCCGGTAGATGAAGAGCGCCAGTGTGAACAGGGCGAGCAGAATCATCTGCAGACCCCACCCGAGACTGGTGGACATCACCATTCCATAGCACATGACCAACAGCGAGACCAGGAGAACGACAAAGATCTGCTTCAACAGGAAGCCGATCATCAGCTCAACCCATCGCAGAAGAACCATGCGCCCGTATCCGGGATGGATTCCGATGAGCAGAAAGATCGGCGCAAACAGGAAGAGAAGGAGAAATCCAATCTTGAGGACAATGAGTGCCACAGAGCCAGCAAGAATCAGGCCGCCTGCGAAGATCGAAGCGAATAGCGCCAGAGTTGCAACGCCGAGTCGGCTTCCCTGGTCTTCACCGGAAAAGAGCGGATAAACACTGGGAAAGGAGGATTCGACGTTTGAGGCGATTTCCTCATAGTTCTCTTGTTTATCCTCGAGGAGCGTCGTGGCGTCAAGCTCTCCATCAGATATCTGTTGCTGCTCTACGCGGCTGATCCCCTGCGCAGCGATAAGCTCCGTCGCGTGCTCCTGAGAAGCGATTTCCGCGATGTCGCCGTTCCCGAACTGCCCGGCGACCCAGGGCTGGCACACCAGGCTCGACCAGAGCATGTCGGCGTTGCGTCGCACCTGGAAATCCGCCTCGGACTCCCACGCCGCCCGTTCAGGTGGTTGGGCTCCGGCCGGGCACGACCCCGACCCTCCTCCATAGGGAACCTGCCCCACCGTGCTGGTCACCAACTGGGTTCCGGAGTTCACCAGCCCGCTGGACAGACCCATCACCTGAGCCGGGTTGACCAGGATCCACATGCCCAGCGCCGTGGCCGCCACCATCCAGATGGTCGACTCGATGGTGAGCGTCATCCGCTTGCGGATGAGACCGAACCACCCCAGCCACAGCGCGCCCAGAATGACGACCGTCGGAATGAGCGGCCGCCAGATGCCCTCACGAAGTGTGACGACGACGTTCTCGACCAGTTCGTTGAAGCTGGAGAGGAGACCGTCGGACGTGGCGGCCTGGTAGACGGTGATCGTCGACTGGTTGATGGTCTGGGACAGGTCCCAGGCCGTGTTCGCCAGTGTCGCCTGGGCGCCGTTGGAGATTCCGTCCACGCACGACTCGGTGATCATGTGCCATTGCGTTCCGGCCGTTCCGTACTGCCCGTACATACTGGCGTCGGGGGGCAGCCCGTCCGGCGATCCCTCAATGGCCGACTGGGACTGCGGCGGAACCAGCAGGCCGTCGGACCCGCTTCCGGCCGATTCCGGCAGGGGTGCGGGCTGCCCAGGGCACAACGGGTTCGCGTGAGCGCTGGTGAGCGGCAGCACGAGGAAACCGACTAGCAGGAGAAACGTCATCAGAAGGCGTCGCCAACCCCGCCGGTGGACGTGCTGATGCGTCATCTGCTGGCTCCTGCGTCGTGGTTCGTGCCGAGGGACGATGGCAGACTCGAGGTCCGAACCGCGCGCACGCCGACGACCGGCCACCCGCGAAGGCGGACCCCCGCATGTCTGTACCCCATCATCCATGGTGCGCCATCACGTCGATCAGGGACGAGAGCAACGCGACCGGTTTTGCCGTTCCCGTCACGGACGCACTCCTCCCCATGGGGACATTTCGGGCATGGCTCAATGTTTCCGCAGGTAGTGGACATGAGTGGCGTTCCGAAACGCCCCAATACCCCTAGGCCACAATTTCGTGGCCCGCCAGCGAGTATGAGCGGCATCACACCCCTGTTCCCGGCGAAAAGTGGACACCAGATGATCAATCGGACTGGGCCTCCGTACCCCGAACAGCTTCCGTGAGAACCCCAGCCACGGTTGGCGTAGGGCCGAAACCCGCCCGGAGGACGACCCACCCCCGCGGAGGGATTCCACATCCGACCCACATGAACCGTTGTGTTCATTCCACGTACACCCGGGATTCATCGACGAGCCTCTCCGCGCGCCGAGTGGCCGCCCCCGGCCTCCGAGCACTCACAGGACGCGGCCATGGACGCCGACCGGCTCAGGCGGGGGCGGCGGGCTCCCGCCGAACTCCTCCACTACCGTGACGACGAGGAGGAGTCCACGGTGGAGAGCGCACCGCTCGGCCACCGGTTCCGGGCCCTGTCGGACGCCTCCCACGGACGAATCGAGCGGGAATCGGGGTTCCTCGTGCTGACCACGCCCACCGCCTCCGGACCCGCGCCGCCCGCACGCTCGGCCCCGGGCCGGGCGGCCCGGGCCCTGCCCCTGCTCCTGTACGGGGTGCCCTGCGCCGTCGGGCTCGGCCTGGCGCCGACGGCGCTCTCGGGGTCGTTGGAGCCGCTGTTCCGGGACGGCGGGATCGTGTCCGGCCTCGTCCTCTGCGTCGGGACGGTCGTGGGCGTCGCGGCTGCCCTGTCCCTCCTGATCGTGCTGCTTCGGAGGTCGGGGGTCGCGCGGCCCGCGATCGCGGCCGGGCTCCTCACCGCCGCGGGCGCGTCCGCCTGGGCCCAGACGGTCGTCACCGGCCACCTGGCCGCCGTCCCCTGGTCCATCGGCACGGCGGGTGCGGCTGCACTGACCTCATCCGTCGTCGCCGTCACCCTCGCGGCGACCCGCGAGCGGCGGCCCTGGGCCGCCGCCTGCGTCCTGGTCGGCCTGCTGATGCTGCGAGCGGTGACGGAGGCCGTCGTCGGCGCCCAGGTCCACGAACGAACCCTGCGCGCCACCGAGGCGACCTACGCCGCCTACCAGCACGACGTCGCCGTGCTCGACGATCCGGCGTGGGAACCGGTCGGCACGCGTCTCACGGAGGCCGGCCACGCCTTCACGATCACCTACGAGGACGAGTCCGGCCGACGGATCGCCCTCACGAGCGCGCCCGCGGAGTCCTTCCTCGGTGGTCGGCCGGACCCGCTGCGGCACGGATGCGGCGACGGGTCGACGACGTGCGCGGAGACCGAGGGCCTGGTCGTCCTGGAATCGGACCCGGCCGGAGCGGGCGGCGAGCGGGTCCTGGTCCGGACGGAGCCCGCTTCCGGCTTCTACGCGCAGTTGGCGGCCGAGCCCGGCTCCGGGCCCCATGCGGACCAGGCGTCCGCCCCTGAACCGGACCCGGACCACAGCTCGGACGCGGGCCGCGCCGACGGTCCGCGCGCGGCCGACACCTCCGCCGACGAGCTCCTGCGGCTGGCGGACCGCGTACGGATCGACGAGGACGGGGACCGCGAGGCGCTGGCCAGGGCCGTCATGGCACACCACGAGTGGTGACGGCCCCGTGCCGCCCGAGGAGGAGCACCACCGGAGCCGGACCGCACGAACCACTTGGTCCGCCCCGGCCCCGAGCCCCCCCGCCCCGGCGCCCCACCGGCCGCTGAAACACCCGCGCCGGACGGTGACCACTACCGGTCACCCGCCGCTCGGGAGCGGGGCGGGCCCGGTACTCCCGATTACAGTGGAATTGACCCGGACGACGTCGATCGCCACCGTTAAGCGCCGCGGTAGGGCTTTTCTTGGATAGATTGGCCTGCGCATCGTCCCCCACCGCCAGAAGGGATGCGCCCCTATGTCTTCCCCCGGTCGCTCCTCCGTCGGCCGATACGAACTACGGGAGCGGCTCGGCGCGGGCGGTATGGGCACGGTCTGGCGCGCGTGGGACCCCGCGCTGCAGCGCGACGTCGCCGTCAAGGAGGTCCGGCTCCCCGACGGCATGGACCCGGACGAGCGCGCCGAGGCGCACGCCCGGTCGATGCGTGAGGCCCAGGCGACCGCCCGGATCCACAGCAGCGCGGTGGTGGCCGTCCACGACGTGCTGGACGACGGCGAGAGCCCGTGGATCGTCATGGAGCTGCTCAGCGGCCGGTCCCTGGCCCAGTACCTGGAGCAGAACGGGCCGATGCCCGCCGACCGTGTCGAGGAGGCCGCCCGGTCGCTGCTGGGCGGGCTGAAGGCGGCGCACGCCGTCGGCGTCACCCACCGGGACGTCAAGCCCGCGAACATCATGCTGACCGATGACGACCGGACGGTGCTCACGGACTTCGGCATCGCCAACGTCGACGGCAGTACCGCTCTGACCCAGACCGGCGTGTACATCGGTTCTCCCGAGTACATGGCCCCCGAGCGGTTCGAGGGCGAGCGCGCGCTGCCCGCCTCCGACCTGTGGAGTCTGGGCGTCACGCTGTTCACCCTGGTCGAGGGGCGGTCGCCGTTCAAGCGGGACAGCATCACGGGCATCATCACGGCCGTGCTGACCGCCCCGGTGCCGCCTCCGCTGTCCGACGACTCCGCGCGCGGCGCCGCGGCGAGCGCCCCGCTGCGGGAGCTCATCGCCGCCCTGCTCGACCGGGACCCCGCCCAGCGGCCCGACCCCGACCAGGCGCTGGCGCTGTTGAAGGAGGCCAGGCGGGCGCCGGGGAGCGGTTCCGGCGGATCCGCGTCCGGCTCGAACACCGGTGCGCAGGCCCCGCCAGGCGGACCTTCCGATGGTGTTGCTGTGCGTCCCGCGTCGGGACACGGGGACTCGGGCGCCCACACCGGGAGCGGGTCGGCCGCCGGACACCCGGGAGGCGTCGGCGCGCCGCCCACGCACCAGGGCGGAACCGGTGGCGGCCCCGGGACCGGATCGGGGCCGCACACACCGCCTCCGGTCGGCCACCCCGGAGGCCCTGCGTCCCCGCAGTCGCCGCCGCGTGCCCCGTCGACCCCACCGGCCGCACAACACCAGCCACAGCAGCACGCACCATCACAGCAGCAGTACCCCCACGGCTACGGGCAGGGGCCGCACGGCCCCGTGCCGGGTCGGCCGACAGGTCCCCAGCCAGGTCCCGGCCAGCAGCCGGGTGCCGGGCAGCAGCCGGGGCTGGGAGCCCAGCCGGGCGTCGGGCCGCGGCCCGGATCCGGTGGCCAGCCCTCCGGCCCGATGCAGGCGCCGACGGGACGGGTCGCGCCGAACGCGGGCGGGTTCGTGCCGGGGGCCACCCGGACCGGCTACCACCCGGCGCCCGCCCAGGGCGTCCCGGGACCGGCCGCGGCCCAGGGCGTGCAGGGCGCGCCCGGGACCGGGCCGCAACAGGGCGGCACCACCCGGTTCACCGCCGATCCGCGCTACGGCGTCCGCAGGGCGGAGCCCAACCACGGCGTCGTGGTCGGCGACGGTGTCCCCAAACCGGCGGCGGTGATCACCGCGTCGGCCATGCTGGGCGTCAACGCGCTCTATCTGATGGTCCTCACGGCGCTGTTCATCGCCGAGGTCCTGGACGGTTCCGACGAGTACGGGTGGGGCACGGTGACGGCGCTGGGCGCCTGGGGGCTGTTCGCGGCCTTCGCCGCCGTGGGCCTGATGACCCGCTCGCGACTGCTCTACGGCGCGGTGGTGATCGTGCAGGTCCTGGTGGCGGTGCTGCTGGTGTTCGCCCTCTTCTCGGTGCTGGTCTACTCGCCGGAACAGTTGTGGCTCTACGCCCTGATGCTGGTGTTCCAGCTGGTCATCGGCGGCCTTCTGCTCATCCCGCCGAAGTCGAGGGCGTTCTTCGGCTTCGGTGAGGCGTTCGGCGGCACCGAGCGCTGACGTGTCCGGGCGCCCGGCCCTCGCGCCCGAATCCCTGGGCACTGCGCCGACCCCTGACGCGTCCGGTGACCACACCGGACACACCGGCACGCAGGCCCCGAGTACACGAGCACCAACCCGCGTGCCGGGGCATCACGCTCTCCCGCCCTCGCGCCCGGGGCCGACGCGCCCCAGCCTCACCAGGTGGTGACGGCCAGCGCCCCCAGCTCGTCCAGGGCCAGACGGTGCTCGTCTGCCAGGATCCGGACCATCTCCTCCGCCTCCGACGTGGTGACGAACCGGCCGCGCGACAGGCGTTCCCCGGGGGACGGGCTCTCCATCCACAGACGGGGCCCGGCCTCCCACATCATCTGAACGCAGGTCTCGTCACGGGCGAGGAACACCGCGAAATTGCCCTCGGCGGGCGTCAGCCGGTGCACGAGTTCGCGCGCGGCGGCCGTCTCCATGGGTTCGGCGCTCTGGATCCCACCGATGCCCTCGGCGGTGCTGTCGTCGTAGATGGCGTCGACCATGCCGGTGTGGGACGAACGGGCGTCCTCCTCGGGCCAGACGCCGCCGACCGCCCACCGGCTGAGGGGCTCCTCCAGGCGTTCACGGGGCAGCGTGCGGCCGTCTCCGAGCACGCGCAGCAGGTCGAAGTCCCGACAGACCTCGATCGTCTGCCCGCGGTCGCTGGTGAGGGTGGCCGCGTGCCCCCGCGGCAGCCAGGGCAGCACCATCCGCGCCAGCTCGCGCACGGTGACGCGGCCCTGGTAGTGCGTCATCCAGGCGGGCGGCGACTCGTGCCGGTAGGAGACCTCGACCTCCGGCTCGCCGTCGACGGCCGGGCCGGGATGGGCGGCGCCGCGTCCCCACCGGCGGCGGCGCCAGTCCACGGCGACTTCGAGCCTGGTGCCCGGGTCACCGTTCCAGGTGACGGTGAGGCCGTGGGCGCGCAGGGTCTCGGCGATCTCCTCGCCGACGGCGGCCCGGCGGACCTCGTGGGTGGCCCCGAAGCCGACCATGAGGGCGCCCTCGCGCGACGCGGCCCGCGTGTCCTGCTCGTGGTAGAAGGCGTAGCCGCGGATCGACGGGCCCCCGGGCGCCTCCTGGTGGACGCGGGCCTCCTGGCGGAGGGAGTCCTCGGCGCAGGTGGTGCAGCAGGTGTGGTCCTCGCGGGCGATGATCCCGGACTCGTCGAGGGCTCGGAAGGCGCGGGTGAGCCGTTCGCTGTCCGTGCGCGAGCGCCAGCGGCGCTGGCGCTGGAGGTGCGCGTCCATGGCGTCGTCGACATAGGAGTCGAGGCCGTCCAGGGCCGCCCTGACCTCCGGCCCCTCGGGGTCGGTCCCGGGTTCGAGCGCGTCGAGCAGGCGGCGCCGCGCTCCCAGGCAGATGTCGACGTAGCCGCCCCGGCCGGTGGCGAGCAGGGTGGAGACGCTCTCCTGAGCGGTGGCGCGGAGGTGGTCGACGCGTTCCCGGACTTCACTCATGCGGCCAATATGTCAGAGTTGCCGGGCCCCCGAGACGGTGTCACCGGCCGATCGCTGTCCGCATCCGGTCAATCACGAAGGCGGGCGGCGCCCGGTGCCGCCGCCCCGCTGATCCTCGCGCCGAGGTCTCTCGCGGTGCCCCGCCGCGCCGGCTCCGGGGCCGCGAAGACCCCACCCGGATCCCCCCGGCCCTGCGGAGTCCCGAGTGCCCACGGGGCCTGAGGTGTCTCGGGCCCCGAGGCGCCCGGAAGGCCCCGGAAGGCCCGAGGAAGCCGAGGCACTCTGGTCGGTCGAGGCACCCCAGGCACCCCAGGCACCCCACCATCTGAGGCCCCGAGCCACCGAGGGGCGCGATGCCCGAAGCTCACCGTCCGCCGAGTGGGGCCTCCCCGCGTGTGGTCTCACCCATCACGGGGGCGGACGCCGAGAGGGACAGGCTCTGGACCAGAGTGTGCTCGCCGAGCCGCCGGACGTGCTCGTCGCGCACCTCGCGCGCGAGGTCGGCGGTGGTGGACAGCTCCGCCACGGGGCCGGACGGCGTTCCGAGGAAGGCCGCCGACGCCGCGTGGTCGACGTACTCCGCCGTGGAGTCCAGGGCCTCCTGGCACTGCTCCCACTCGCGGTGCGCCTCGACCGCGCGTTCCACCAGGCGCCCGTACTCGGAAATCTGCGCCACACGGGCGCGTACCGCCTCCTCCACCGTGTGCAGGTGCTCGCGCTGCGGTTTGAGGGCTTCGCGCACCCGTGGCGAGGCCGCCCGCTGCCAGCGGCGCAGGTGGGCGCGGCGCAGTTCGCGCTGACGGGCCAGGAGGACGGCGATCCGCCACTCCTGGTCGCGCAGGACGCTCAGGGCGCGGTCGGTGTCCAGGGAGTCGCCGCCGTGGAACGCGTCGCCCGCCTCCTCCACCCGGGCGATGACGTTCTGCACGGTGGCGAGGTGGACGTGGTCGACCTCGCTGATGTCGTCGGGGGTGATGACCGCGGGCGTCGCCCCCTCCCCCGGGGCCGCCGCCCGCGAGGTGACGGCGTCGCCCGCCACCATGGCCACGAGGACACCGAACACCAGCCACGGCACCCCCATGGCCGGGTCCTGCGGGGCGACGTCCAGCAGCCAGATCGGGGCGACGGCCACCGCCCCCGCGCCGACGGTTCCGCCCACCACCCGTGTGACCCGGTGGGCGTCCGCCCGCAAGCCGAGGGTGGCGACGAACGCCACGAGGCTGATGGTCGCGATGACCATGCCCAGGTACCACCCCGCGGTGACCAGGGCCAGGCTCATGGTGAAGCCGACGCCGACCACCTGTGCCAGCCCCTCGCGCAGCCGGGCCGACCGGGTGGCGGCGTCCTCGACCGTGCCGTGGGGAACGGATAAGGGCTCGGGGGCCCGGCCCCGACGCAGACGTTCGCGCTGGGCCGGGGGCAGCGCGGGGTCGACGACGGGACGGGGGCGGATCCGACGGCTCTCGGCCGAGGGCGGCGGGAGGGAGGCGGAGGGGTGTGGCCGGAGGACGTCCTCACTCATAGGCGGTCCTGAGTGGTCGGTCGGTCGCGGTGAGGCGACGGGAGCGGACGCCGGGCGGAGGAACCCGGCAGGGTAGGAAATGCCCATCCGGAGCACGCCCCGAACATGCCGCCCCGCACGCCTTTGCCACGACTTGTCCGGTGCGCGCACCGCACTCCTCCCGGGAACGCCCGACCTGCGCCGGGACCGCGCCGACCGGACCGCCGCGGGCGCACTCGCCCGGCCACCCTCCCTCAGCGGGCCCACCGAGCCGCCGAGGCCGCGCTCGCCCGGCCGCCCCGCCACCGACCGGGAGGCCCCTCCCGCGCTACTCCTCCACGGTCGACGCCCGGACCAGTTCCTCCTGCCCCGGGTGGCGCCGCGTCGGGTTGGTGTCCAGCCAGCGCAGCAGGTCCTCCGACACCAGGTCGACGCCGATCCGCCCCGACCGCCCGTCCAGGTCGCGGAACAGGCACTCGCCGTTGCCCAGGTTGCGCAGCACCGCCAGGTGGTCCTCGGTCGGCTCCACGCCCAGCAGCGCCATCACGCTCTCCACCTCGAACCGCTCGCTCGACCGGAAGGCGAACACCGACGACAGGCAGTTGGTGACCTGCTCGTTGAGGAGGTCACCGGCGTTCTGCGACACCAGGATGAGCGCGGTGTTGCGCGAGCGCCCCATCCGCGAGACCTCGGGAACGAGCTTGGCGCCCTCCGGGGTGGAGGTCACCGCCCACGCCTCGTCGAGGAAGATCGCCTTGGGCAGGTGCCGGTCCAGCCCGTTCATGAGCCGCCGGGCGAACTGCGAGACCAGGTACAGCAGGGCGACCGACAGCCGCTGCTCGTAGGAGTAGTCGTCGCGCCCCACGCCCGAGTCGGGCAGGGTGAGCCCGCCCAGGGTGAAGACCGTCGTCCACCCCTCGGTGTCGATCCGCGCGTCCCCCTGCGGGTCGAAGCACAGGCTGGCCAGCCGCATCTCCGACATCGACTGCAGCACGGCGCCGAGGTTGCGCGAGGCCGGGTCGGAGGAGGCGACGAGGTAGTCGACGACCTTGGCGAGCGAGGGTCGGGGCTGGTTGGCGACCGCCGCCACCGCCTGGATCATGGCGGACTCGCGTTCCTCGCTCATCCTCGGCAGGAGCAGGCGCAGGGTCTCGGTCGCCATGGTCTTCTTGGCGGGCAGGTCGTCACCGAACGCGAACGGGTCCAGCAGGCCCGGTTCGGCCGAGCCCAGGGACATGATCCGCGCCTTGCGGCCCCGGTGCTTGAGGAGTTCCACGAGGGACTCCGCGTCGCCCTTGGGGTCGATGGCGGCGACGGTGACCCCGCGCAGCGCGAGCTGGTAGATGAGCAGCAGGGCCAGCGTGGTCTTGCCGCCGCCGGGCTCCCCGGTGATGGCGATGGCCGTGGGGCGGTTGCGGGCCGCGGCGACCATGGGGTCGAAGTGCACGATCGAGCGGGCGCGGCCGAGCGTCTCCCCGATGTAGGGGCCGATCCAGCCGCCGCCGCTGTGGTCGACGCGGTCGCCGACGTCGACCGTGGCGGTGGGCATGCCGCCCGCGATCGTGCGCAGGGGCTGGCGCTGGGCGTAGGCGTTGAGCCGGATGCGGTCGCCGGGCAGGGACTCGTTGAAGAGCGCGAACTGGTCGCCGGTGGAGTTGATGACGTCGATGCCGATGTCGCGGTAGTGCTCCACGACCGCCTCGACGTGCTGCCCGAGCAGGCGCTCGGTGGGCGCGGACACCATGAGGCGGTGCCAGCCGTAGACGAAGGGCAGGCGCTCCTTGGTGATGCCGTGCTCCAGCATGCGGGCGGCGTCGATCTGCTCGGCGAGCGCGATGGGCGCCTCCACCCCGGCCTCACGGATGTGGGCGTCCATGTCGCGGGCGTGCGCGAGCTTGCGGCCGACGTCCTTGCTGGCCTTGGCGGGCGGGATGAGCTTCATCCGCAGGGACATCTCGACGGGGAAGGGCAGCGCGTCGGCGTGGTGCAGCCAGGGTTCGCCGTCGGGGAAGGGCATCAGGTCCGGAAAGCGGGCGAAGGAGAGGAAGGCGACGTGGGTGGAGCCGGCGGGCTGCTCCAGGCGCAGGGCCGAGCGGCCGTTGTGCACGACCCCGTCGACGAGCGCCTCGATCTCGCCGCGCCCCCAGGTGCGGCGGGCGGCGGCGGAGGGGCGCACCTCCTCGGCGGTGCCGCTGACGGCGTGGCGCACCAGCCAGGCGATCTCGTCGGAGGTGGCGTGGCGGGCGTGCAGGGAGCTGGCGGCCAGGGCGCGGCCGAGGCGTTCGGACTGGTCGGTCCAGCGGGCGATCTCCTTGTCGTCGATCGCGTCGTCGTCGATGCCCAGAACCTGCTCGGTGCGCTGGTAGGCGCCCAGGAGCTGCGAGAAGAGGCCGAGGCCCGCGCCGGCGTTGCGCTGGCCGAGTCGGACGCCGAGGTAGACCTCCTTGGTCCAGAAGTCCTTGGCCCAGACGTGGCGGTAGGTCTCGTCGAGGTAGTCGTACCAGCCGGGGCCGGCGTCGGCGGTCGCGTCGAGCGCGGTGGCCCACTGCGCGGCCGGGTAGGTGCGGTGGGCGACGCGCAGGTGGACCTCCGCGTCGTTCATCCGGATGGCGGCCAGGGCGATGGTGATGTTGGTGGCCAGGCCCTGGCGCTCCTCCGGGGTGGTGAACTCGTAGGACACCGTGGGCAGGCGGAAGTAGGCCCAGGCCTCGCTGTCGCTGAACAGCACGCGGTCGTCGAAGTAGCGGACCGCGAGACGGGTCGTGCCCCGTGTCCCCCTGGTGCCGGTCATCTGTGCCCTCCTGGTCGCGTTGCCCCGCCCGTGCTCCACCCATAGTGGAGCATCACCCGGAAGGTGAGGAAGCGGACGGGGTTCCGGCGCGCCCCAATCCTGGAGCCGGGCGGGCCGCGGCGCCGGAGGTCGGCGGCGCGTGTCGACGGTGTCCCGCGGGGAGGGCCTCCCGGCCGGGTGACGGTGCGGCGGACCAGCCGAGCGGGACCACCGGAAGGGCGTCCGGGGCCGGCGCCGAGGCGCCGTGAATGGCGCGGGCGAACGGGGGCAGCACCACTCCTCAGGAGCGGTTGAGGGCAGCGGACCCCGCCCCCGCGCGGTCACCGAGGGCTTTAGGCCGACACCCCTGGGCCCATTTCACCGGAATGGCCGCTAACGCGCGCCGCACATTGAACCAGAGTTTGCACCATTTTTCAGTGGTCTAGCGCACACTGAAAGACAAAGGCCCGGCCCGGCATCCTGGCCGAGAGCTCCGCAACCGGACGACCTGGAACAACTCACGGACGGGAGTCATCTCGAACACGAGGGGTGACACCGCGCAGGTGACAGTGGCGAAAGGAGGATGACATGCACCGCGGCCACCGGCCGGCTTTTTGTTTTGGCCCATATAGTATGACTCTCATACCCACTGGCCACACCAATAAACACACGGCACGGAAGGGCGCCCGGGAAAGGCGACTTCTGATTTGTTAAGTTCACGTGTCGTAAGGAAAGACTTCGACCTCAGAGAGGATGAACCCCAACGAGGGGATCGGCCATGACTCTGCAGATGGATCTTCCGACCGCGGACGACTACCCGACCCGAAAGGCCGCCGAGCCGGCCCTGCTCTACCGTCAGGACCCGGTCGTGTGGGGGGACGCCGCGAGCGGTCCCTTCTCCGCCGACGAGGTCAAGGCCTACGGGGACCGCGGGTACACCCAGGTGCGCTCCCTTGTCAGCGACGAGGAGGTGGATGCCTACCGCGCGGAGCTGAAGCGCCTGAGCGCTGACAGGGACCTGCGGGCGGACGAGCGCGTCATCGTCGAACCGTCGTCGGACGAGGTCCGGTCGGTGTTCGAGGTGCACAAGATCAGCCCAGTCTTCGCCGACCTCGTCAACGACCCGCGTCTGGTCGACCGCGCACGCCAGCTGCTCGGCTCGGACGTGTACGTGCACCAGAGCCGGATCAACTACAAGCCCGGCTTCGGCGGCGGTTCGTTCTACTGGCACTCGGACTTCGAGACCTGGCACGCCGAGGACGGCCTGCCCCGGATGCGGACGGTCAGCTTCTCCGTGGCGCTCACCGACAACTTCACCCACAACGGCGCGCTGATGATCATGCCGGGTTCGCACCGGACGTTCGTGTCGTGCGTCGGGGAGACCCCGGAGGACCACTACCGGGACTCCCTGGTGAGCCAGCACGTGGGCACCCCGGACCAGGACTCGCTGTCCTTCCTGGCCAACCGGCACGGGATCGACGTGCTCACCGGCGCGGCCGGGGACGTCACCGTGTTCGACTCCAACTGCATGCACGGGTCGGGCGGCAACATCACGCCCTACCCGCGGTCGAACGTGTTCATCGTGTTCAACAGCGTCGAGAACACGTGCACGAAACCGTTCAGCGCGGGCCGACCGCGCCCCGAGTTCCTCGCGGCGCGCGACTTCACTCCGGTCGGCCGCTGATCCGACACCTGGCGGGCGGGGCCGTCCCCGCCCGCCCGAGCCGTGTCCGCGGGCCCGTGGGGGGCTACCTGGCGCCCGTGAGCACGTTGACCAGGACCCCGCCCAGGGCGCCGTGGGCGCGCTTGGTGGCGGGGCGCAGGGCGCCGACGTCGATCCTGGTGTAGGACGACCCGAGGTGGTCGTCCCACGGGATCCGCACGATGGCGCGGCACCGGCCCCGGGCCACGCGTTCGGCGGCGTCCACGTCGCCCAGACTGCGCTTGCTCACGCCGTTGACGACGAGCACCGCGTTGGCCCGCAGGGCCCCGTAGCCGTTGCCGTCCAGCCAGTCGAAGGTCATGGACACCGCCCGCTCGGCGTCGGCGCTGGCCGGGGCGACCAGCACCAGGCCGTCCGCCCCCGGCAGGGAGCGGGCCACACCGGTGGCCGCCGGGTCGAGCAGGGTCACCGAGTAGAACCCGCCCAGCAGCCGGGTGAGCTGGGTGTAGTCGCGCTCGTCGAGGGTCTGGACGTAGGGGTCGTCGAGGGTCTGGACGACCTCCAGCCCGGTCCCGGCCCGGCTGGCGTAGGAGCGCATGTGCGCGTAGTCCTCGACCGTGTCCGCGTTGGCGAGCAGGGCGGTGAGGGTCTCGGGGCTCTGCGCGCCGACCCTGCGGGAGAGCCCGTTGGGCCCCGGATTGACGTCGACGGCCACGACGCGGTCGTCGCGGTGGGCGGCCAGGGTGTGCCCGATCATGAGCGTGGTCACGGTCTGCCCGGCGCCGCCGGTGCAGCCGAGGACGACGAGGCCGCGCGGGGAGTCCAGCGGAGTGCGCAGGCGCTCGATGTCGCTGGCGGGCAGGTCCGAGCGCAGCGGCGCGGCGCCACCGGTGACGACCTTGGCCAGCCTCCGCCATCCCCGTGTACCGCCGGAGTCCGAGGCGGGCTCCTCGCGCTCGACGGGCCGCGGCTCGGGCCGGTGGGTGGGCACCCCGTTGGGGGTGTCGCCGAGCCGGTCCTGTTCGCCTGTGCCGTGGTCGAGTTCCAGTTCGGGCTTGGCCGCGTCCTGGGCGCCCGGCGCGGGTTCCTCCCCGGGCACCGGTTGGCCGAAGAGCTGGCCGAGCCGGCGGGCGTTCTGGGCGACCCGGTGGAAGACGCCGTCGTGCGGGTCGTGCTCGCCGGGCGCCTGCGGAGCGTCCCCGGCCGGAACCTCGGTTCCGTCGGCCGTACTCCCCGTGCCCGAAGTCGGCGCGGCGCCCTGGACGGACGCGGTGCCCGCGGTGGCGCCCGGAGCGGATGCGGCGCCCTGGGCGGACTCAGCGCTCGGGTCAGACGTGCCCCGGTCCAGCGAGGTGCCCTGCGCGGACGCAGCGTCCCGGTCCGACGCGGTGCTCGAAGCGGACGCGCCGCCCGAAGCGGACTCGGTGCCCGAATCGGGTCGAGCGCTCGGGTCAGAGGTGCCCCGGTCCGACGCAGCGTGCCGATCCGACGCGGTGTCCGGATCCGAAGTGGAGTCCGGAGCGGATGCCGTACCCCGCGCGGACGCGGAGCCCGGATTCGAGGCGGCACTCGGGGCAGATCCGGCGCCCGGGTCGGATGAGGTGTCCCGGTCAGGCGCGGTACCCGGGGCGGAGGCAGCGTCCCGATCCGACGCGGTACTCGGCGCGAACGTGGTGCTCGGGTCCGACCAGCTGCCCCGGGCCGATGCCGCGCCCGGGTCCGCAACGGATGCCGCGCCCCGCTCGCCGCCCAGTGTGGAGGCCATGCTGGGGTTGGCCCGGGGGTCCTTGACCACGGGGCGTCCGGTGACCGCCGCGCGGCGGCGTGCCAGGGCGGCCGCCTCGGCCGCCGCCAGGTCCTCGGCCGTCCGACGCGCGGTGGCGCCCGCGGCCTCCCGGGTCCGCTCGGCCTCCCCGGTCTCCGCACCGTCCGCGGATCGTCCGGCCGCGGGCACGCCCGTGGCCGTGTCGGTCGTCCCGCCCGAGGTTCCGTGAGCGGCCCCCTCCTCGGCGGGTGCACCCGCGTCCGGGCCTTCCTTCCGGCGCGGGGCGGCGCGCGACGGCTCGTCGCGGACCTCCACGAAGCTGACGAGCTCTCCCGTGCCGTGGTCGAGCTGCGTCGGCGGCTTGGCCTCGCCCGGTGCCTCGGCGGGCTCCTCCAGCCCCGACTCCTGGGTGTTCTCGGCCGCGGCCTCGGCCTCGGCCTTCTCACGGAGTTCGCGCGCCGGGATCACCGGGTTGTCGCGGTCGCCCACCTTGGGCTGGTCCGGGTGGCGCTTCTTGCCGTCGTCGAACCACTCCCCCGGGTCGTCGGCGGCGCGCTCCTCGGCTGGAACGACGTCCGCGAACCTGGGGCGCGGCGGCGCCGGGGTGTCGGCCGTGATGAGGTGCTGGTCGAGCACCGACATGTGCTCGGCCCACTCCGGACCGCGCGCCTCGGTGCCCTCGTTCGGTTGCGGGGGCAGGGCGGCCTGTTCGCCGGTCCCGTGGTCGATCTCCAGTGGGGGCTTGGCGGAGGGCGTCGGCGCGGCCGTCTCCGGGCGTGCCCCGCTCCGCGCCTCCTCACCGCCGCGCACGTCCTGCTCGGAACCACTCTCCCCGGTCGGGGCGACCGCGTCCTCGGCGGGTGCGCCGGCGGCGCCGCGCGCGTCCTCTGCGGGACCGCTGGTCGCGTCGTCGCCCGTCGGGGCCGCGGCGCCCTCGGGCGGGGCCTCGCCTCCGCCCTCGGCGGCCTCGGGCACCGGACCGGACTCCGCCTCCGGGGCGGGCGTCGCGGCGGACGGGGGCAGCCAGGGAGCCGCGGCGGGCTCGGGCGCGGCGGGGCGGCCGGTGGCGGCGGCGAAGCGGGCCGCGTAGTCGGACAGGTCCGCCTGGCCGGTGGACCCGCGGCGCTCGTCGGCACCGCGGTCGAGCTCCCAGGGCGCGGCGTGCGGCCGTCCCCGGCGACGGGGCGGCTCAGGCGCGTCGGCCTCCTCCCGGGCGGGCAGGGCCTGGCCCCGGGCCCGGGCGCGCGGCGGTTCCGGGGCGCGCTCGGGGGCCTGATCGGAGCGGCGCTCCTCCAGGTCCCGGGTCACCCTGATCCCCTGCACGCGGCCGCGCAGCCGGCGAGCGGCGGGCGACTCGTCGTCGGCGCTCTCGGGCGCGGCCATGACCTCCTCGGCGCGCCGGCGGTCGTGGTCGGGCTCCGCGATCGCGTCGGCGAGGTCCTCCCGGCTCATGGCACCGGTGTCACCGGTCGAGTAGGCGCTCTTGGAGGTCAGGCCGACCGGTGTCTCACCCGAGGAGGAGCGCAGGCGGGCGAACCAGTCCTGGTTGTCGCTCCGCTCGTCGTCCTCGGTGGTGTGGACGTCCTCCTCGTCGAAGTCCTCGAAGGCGTCGTCCCCGCCGGTCGCCTCACGCTGGGGCTCGGGGGGCGCGGAGCCGAGCCCGAAGCCGAAGTAGTTGAGGACGCGGCGGCCCACGCCGCGGCGCCGCCCTGCGGTGCCGTCGTCACGGGACTCGTCGGGCGCGGTGTGGGAGGGCTCGTCGGCCAGGCCCGCGGTGGCGTGGTCGACGCGGTGTGCGCTCAGTGCGGCCGCCGCCACCGGCACCCGCTCACGCTCTGGGGCACGCTCGCGCCCGCGCACGCGCTCGGGAGCCCGCTCAGGTTCACGCTGGCGCGCGGGTTCGGGACGCCGCTCCGGCTCGGGTTCGTGGGCCCGCACCCGCTCGGGCTCCGGCTCGGGTTCCCCCGCCGGTGCCTCCACCGGCTCCGGCCGCACGGGAGCCCCGTCGGCCCCGTCGGTCTCCACGCCCCCCACGTTCCCCACGTGCTCGACGTACTCCTCAGGGGAGGCCGCCGGCTCCGCCGCCCGGACGGGGAGCCCGACCAGCGGCGGCGCGGCTTCCGGGCCGACGGCGGTGTCCTCCACCGCGACCCGTTCGGGCTCGACCGCCGCACGCTCCACGCGGCGGCGGCCGACGACGGGCAGCGGCCCGGCCTCCGGGTCCCGGTGCCACACGCGCACCGACACCCGGACCTCGGCCGGCTCGTACTCGGGGGCCAGCCGGGTGTACACCCGCGCCTCGGTGAGGAAGCGCGCCTGGGAGATGAGCAGTTCGGTCAGCCGCTTGCCCTCGATCACCGGCCGGGTGGCCAGCACCGTGATGACGCCGGGCGGAACCACCCACATCACCAGGTGCCAGCCGTTGCCGAACGCGAAGGGGGCGTTGAGGATGCTGAGCAGGATCACCCACAGCGCGAACACGCCGAGGGCGACCCCGAACGTGCCCACGGGAAGCGGCATGGGCAGCCGGAAATCGTAGAGCTTGTAGAGCCGCTTCTCGATACGCCAGATGTTGGTGTACGTGGGCAGATCCACGTTCCCGGCCTCCCTCGCCTATTCCGCCGATACGCCCATCGCTCGGGCGAGCGCCACCGCGATGACTTCGATGATGCCGGGGACGTAGAAGACGATCCCGATGAAGATCGCCAGGATGATGAACTGCGCGAAGCGCGTGATCTCCCTCGTGAACAGGAAGAACACCGCCACGATGGACACGATGACCAGGAAGAGGGGTCCGAAGAAGCCCCGCAGGAAGTCGGCGAGGCCCCCGGTGTCGGGGGCGTCCGCGGAGGCCGTCGCCTCCGCGGCCAGGACGAGGAGGTGGCCGCCACCCGTGGAGGTGAAGGCGTCCGATGCTGAAGACAGGAGGGGGAGCATGTCAGGTGCCGCCCTCCCCCGTCGACTCGGTGGTGCTCATGGTTTCTCTCGTCCTCCTTGCCTACTGGCCCCGTCAGTCGCCGAACGAGTGGGGGGCACCCTGGATGTCACGCACGCGCCACTCACTACCGGAGTCGACGACCGTGACGAGGTAGCTCTGCCTGAGCTGTCCGACCTCTGATCCGTCGGAGCCCAGGACCGACCACAGCGCCGTCAGCGCCACCTGTCGTACGTCATCATCCCCGGTCGAGGACTGGGATGGCACGACGATGTCGGACAGTTCGACGATGCTCAGGCTGTTCTGCGGGAGCGGCGCGATCGCGGCCCCCTGTTCCACGTACTGCTCCAGGTGTTCGGGCCCCTCCGCGTAGGCGTCGAAGAAGCCGGTCAGGACGCCCTGGAGCGCCTCGGCCGCCTGGGGGTCCTCCTCGACCGAGCCCGCCCGGGGCAGGGAGGCGCTGGCCGGAGCCGCGAGGAGCGCGGGCGGACCCGACACGGCGAGCGCGTCGCCGTCCGCGTAGACGGGCACCTCGAGGCTCATCGCGCCGCCGTTGACGTCGCCGCGCACGACGACGACCGCGTTGTTGTCGTCGGCCGCGTCGATGGACACGACCGTGAGGTTCTCCCCGGTGAGGCTGTCGGCGGCGGCGTCGAGCGCGGCGGCCTCGCCCTCGGGGACGTAGGCGGCCAGCGCCTCCAGGCGCGCCTCGGGGTCCTCGGTGTCGAGGTAGGTGTCGGCGAAGCGCAGCGCGAAGGCGGCCGCCGCGGTCTCCGGGAAATCGACCGTCTCGGCCTCCTCCGGTTCCTCGGCCGTGGCCGGCAGGGCGAGGCCGCCGCGCAGGGGGTACCAGATGCCGTTGAAGAGGACGACGATGATGAACGCCCACAGGACGGCGCGTCCCACGCCGACCCACCAGCGTCCGCCCGCACCGGCCCGCGGCCGACGGGCGCGCGGTGCACCGAGCCCCGCGTCGTCCTCCAGGTCACCCGCGGCGGTGCCGCGCCGTGACGCCTTCGCCATCCCGCCTCCTGCACACAGGTCCGTGCCGCCCGGTCCGGGCGGCGTATCCGCCATGCCTTGTCTACCCCATCCCTATAGTGAGGCATTGTGCGGGTTGGGAGCGGACATGGCGTCTCCGCGTTTCCCCGTCAAGGGCACATTGCACGCACCAGCCAAACACCCCAAAAGGTGCACAATACGGCAATAAGCCACCTAACTCACCACTCAACTCCCCTAGAGAACCCCTTTTCGGCTCGACCAGAAAGGGATTAGTCACCCGGCGGAGAGCAAGATGTCTCCTTCGTGACGGCCGAACCCCTCCGGAAACCGTCCGCACCCCGGGCCGGTGTCCCGAAGGCGAGACGAGGGTCACTCGCCACGCGGGCGACAGGTGTCGGTTGATGCGGAATGCCCGAAATCGGGCCGGTGTTGAGGACCTCAGCGGAGAGAACCTCCACGGTGGGAGCGGCACGCGCCCGCCCGAGCACAGCCACAAGGAAGCCGCCCATGCGCGTCGAGATCTGGACCGACATCAACTGCCCCTGGTGCTACGTCGGCAAGGCCCGCTTCGACCAGGCCCTCGCCGGCTTCGAGCACCGCGACGAGGTCGAGGTCGTGCACCGCTCCTACGAGCTGGACCCCTCGCGCCCCCAGAGTGTGACGGAACCCGTGCTGCCCATGCTCGCGAAGAAGTACGGCCTCACCGAGGCCCAGGCCCGCCAGGCCGAGGAGCGCATCGCGGGCAACGCCGCCGCCGAGGGCCTGGAGTACCGCACCGCCGGGCGCGACGTCGGCAACAGCTTCGACATGCACCGCCTCCTGCACTTCGCACGCGAGCACGGCCGCCAGCACGTGCTGATCGACCTGCTCTACCGGGCCAACTTCGCCGAGGAGCGCTCCGCCTTCGAGGGCGTCGAGCGCCTCGTCGAGCTGGCCGTCGAGGCGGGGCTCGACGCCGATGCCTCCCGCGCGGTGCTGGAGGATCCCGAGCGCTACGCCGCCGACGTCCGCGAGGACGAGCGGGAGGGCGCCCGGCTCGGAGCGACCGGGGTGCCCTTCTTCGTCCTGGACCGCGCCTACGGGGTCTCCGGGGCCCAGCCGGTCGAGGCCTTCGGCCAGGCCCTCGAACAGGCCTGGGCGAACCACGCGCCGCTGGCCACGGTCGGCGCGGCGCGGGACGGCGAGGCCTGCGGCCCCGACGGGTGCCCGCTGCCCGCCGACGACTGAGCACAGGGACGCGCCCGACGGCTGACCGGGAACCGACCCCGAAGCGCGCCCGGCCGGACCGCGCACCGGCCGGGCGCGCTCATGCCCGCCGGGGCGGGGCGGGGGCGCCGACGCCCGCCACGAGCAGGTCGGACCGGGCGAAGTCACGTCCGCCCGGCGGAACCCGGCGCGCTCAGGCCCGCCAGGGAAGACCGGTCCCGGTCAGGAACAGCACCGCCGAGACCGCCGAGAAGCCCAGCAGGACCACACCCATCACCGGGCCGACGTAGCGGCTCGTGGCGACCTCCCTCCCACGCAGCCGCGGCACCAGCAGCGCCAGGGCGACACCCTGGACCACCCCGACCGCGGCGATCGACACGTCGTCGAGCAGCAGAGCCAGCGGAAGGAAGTGCGAGGCGACGATCACGGCCACCCACCAGGCCATCCAGCGGACGTTGCCGAAGCCGGCGAGAACCAGGCACCCGACACCGGCGGCGACCACCTCCACGGCGACGAGAACGCCGAACCAGTGGTACTGGCCGTCGAGGGCGGACTCCCCGGACCAGCGCAGAGCCGTGGCGACTCCGAACAGGCCCGCCAGTGCGATCCCCAGGACCGAGCCGACCCCCAGCCGCCACCGCCACGGGCCCGGCGGGTCCTCCTGGCCCCAGCCGAACCACACCACGGCCATCAGGCCGAACCAGGCGATGGTGAACGCATGGTCCCGCGCGTACTCGGTGAGCACAAAGCACCTCCACGGCGGATTATCGCGTCACCGTGCTCCCACGGTTCCCCGCGGGGCACGCTGGACCCTCGCGCGCCTGAGCGACACCCTGGACCACCCGCCGGAACCCGCGGGTCGCCACACGCAGATCGGCGCAGGCGGACCGGCTGACACCGCGTGCCCGCGCGGGCCGATGGGCGCCGACCCGCGTAGGCTCGCGTCGTGACAGTGAAGATGGACAACGTCGGCATCGTCGTCGAGGACCTCGACGCGGCGATCGAGTTCTTCCGCGAACTCGGACTCCGGCTCGAAGGACGGACCGTCGTGGAGGGCGAGTGGGCCGGACGCGTCACCGGCCTGGCGGACCAGCGCGTCGAGATCGCGATGATGCGCACACCGGACGGCCACGGACGACTGGAGCTCTCGCGCTTCATCGAGCCGTCCGTCCTCGCCGACCACCGGAACGCGCCGGTGAACGCGCTGGGCTACCTGCGCGTCATGTTCGCGGTCGACGACCTGGACGCGACCCTCGACCGGCTGAGCGGGCACGGCGCGGAACTCGTCGGCGAGGTGGTCCGGTTCGGGGACGCGTATCGGCTCTGCTACGTGCGCGGACCCGAGGGCATCCTCATCGGGCTCGCCCAGGAGCTCGGCTGAGTTCCGGGCACGGCCGAGGACGGGCGGCACGGGGAGCGACCGCGTGAGGGTGCTCGCGTTCGGCCGCGGTGGGATCACACGGCTTACGGATGAGCGCTCGGGTGAACAGGTCACCATGTCGGGTCCCTTGTGCGACTTCCTTGTGCGACCGGGCCGATCAGCGCGGCACGGAGACACGACCGAGTTCGGGACCCGCCGCCTGGTGGAACCGCTCGGATCGGCCGAGAGGCACCGTGGCTCTCGAAGACCGGTCGCCTCACCCCGCTCCCCCGCCGTCCTCGGGTCGCTCGGCTCCCATTGGGCCGAGGCATTGAGTTCAGCAACTGAACTCTGTAGCGTGAAGGCATGTCACGCCGCCGCTTCGCCGAGTTCGCGTGTTCGCTCGCCAGGTCCCTCGACGTCATCGGCGACACCTGGACACCGCTGATCCTGCGCGACGTGTTCCTCGGTGTCGACACGTTCAACGACATCGTCCGCGACCTCGGCATCTCCCGCGCGCTGCTCACCGACCGCCTCGCCCTCCTCGTCCGCGAAGGGATCCTCGACGAAGCCGAGTACCGCGAGCGCCCGCGGCGCGTGCGGTACACGCTGACCGACAGCGGCCGGGAACTCGTTCCGATCCTCGTCGCTCTGACGCAGTGGGGCGACCGGTGGCGCAGCGGCGGGGAGGCCCCGCTGGAGTTCACCCACGACTGCGGTGCGCCGCTGGAGTCCCGTGTCTCCTGCGACGCGTGCGGCTCACCGATCACGTCCGAGTCCCTCACCGCACGGCCCGGGCCCGGCGGGCGCGCGGCCCCCGGCACCGCGGTCATCGCCGAGCACCTATCCCGAGGAAGGACCTGACGATGAACGCGGCTCTGACGGCGTGGATCCGGGCCGGCGAGCACGGCGATGCCGAGGCGGCTCGCGTGGCGCTCGCCGACGACGCCGTGATCGTCTCGCCCCTGACCGACCAGTTCGTGTTCCGCGGCAGGGACGAGGTCGTCGACCTCCTGCGCGACGTGTTCGAGGTCGTCACCGCGACCCGCTACGTCCGGACGGCACGCGTGGAATCGGGGGCCGTGCTCCTCGCCGAGACGCGGGTGGACGGCCTCGCGATGAACGAGGCCCAGTTCGTGGACCTCGACGAGGAGGGGCGGATCGCGGCGGTGACGCTGTTCATGCGGCCCCTGCCCGCGAGCACCCGCTTCCTGCGACGGCTCGGACCACGCGTCGCGCGTCGGCAGGGCAACAACGGCGTGGCCCGCACCCTCTCGCTCGCAGGGGCGTTCCTCGACTCCGTCGCGACGTCCGGCGACCGTACGTTCGTCCCGATGGCCGCACCGACGAGCACGCGCCGCGGTTGACCGGCGCTTCGATCACACATCGCACCGGAACCCCGCCGCGTTCCGCGATCCGGGCGCACCGGCTCCTGCCGCTCAGACGTTGAAGCGGAACTCCACGACGTCGCCGTCGGACATGACGTAGTCCTTGCCCTCGATGCGGACCTTGCCCGCGGCACGGGCGGACTGCATGTCGCCGTGCGCCACGAGGTCGTCGTAGGAGACCACCTCGGCCTTGATGAAGCCGCGCTGGAAGTCGGTGTGGATGACCCCGGCCGCCTCGGGCGCGGTCGCGCCCTTCTTGATCGTCCAGGCGCGGGCCTCCTTGGGCCCGGCGGTCAGATAGGTCTGCAGGCCCAGGGTGCCGAAGCCGACCCGCGCCAGCTGCGCCAGGCCCGACTCGGTCTGCCCCATGGACTCCAGGAGCTCCTGTGCCTCGTCGTCGTCCAGCTCGGCCAGCTCGGCCTCGATCTTGGCGTCCAGGAAGATCGCCTCGGCCGGGGAGACGAGCGCCTGCAGCTTGGCGCGCAGGGCCTCGTCGGAGAGCTCGTCGCTGTCGAGGTTGAACACGTAGATGAACGGCTTGACGGTGAGCAGGCTCAGCTCGCGCAGCCGGTCCAGGTCCACGCCCTCGGCGACCGAGAGCGAGACGCCGCCGTCCAGGATCTCGCGCGCCTCCAGGGCCGCCTTGAGCAGCTCCTGGGCGTCCTTGTCCTTGGCGTTGCGCTTGGCGTCCTTCTCCAGCCGGGGGATCGCCTTCTCCAGCGTCTGCAGGTCGGCGAGGATCAGCTCGGTGTTGATCGTCTCGATGTCCCGGGAGGCGTCGACGTCGCCGTCGACGTGCGTGACGTCGGCGTCCTCGAAGGCCCGGATGACCTGGCAGATCGCGTCGCTCTCCCGGATGTTGGCCAGGAACTTGTTGCCCAGGCCCTCACCGGTGGAGGCGCCGCGCACGATGCCCGCGATGTCGACGAAGTCCACGGTGGCCGGGAGCACCTTGGCCGACCCGAAGATCTCGGCGAGCTTGGCCAGACGGTGGTCGGGCACCCCGACCACCCCGACGTTGGGCTCGATGGTGGCGAACGGGTAGTTCGCGGCCAGAGCGTCGTTCTTGGTCAGGGCGTTGAAGAGGGTGGACTTGCCGACGTTGGGCAGGCCGACGATCCCGATAGTCAGACTCACAAGGTCAGAGTCTATGCGGACCAACGGGTCGGCCGGTCCGTACAGGTCGGAAAGCGGGGCCAATCGTCGAAACGCGCTGCGCCGACAACACTACGCAGAGTAGGTTTGGACGACCGCCGGAGGCCCGGGGCCGATGCCGCGCGGTGCCTCCCGGGGTGCCGCGCACTCCCCGGCCCGACCGGTGAACGTACGGCCGCCGGTACGGGAGGGACGGGGCGTCGGCGGACGGCCGACCGCCTCGCGCGAGGACCGATGAGGGAACCGGAACGCCACGGCGTCCGGCATCCCGGCGGCCCAGGGGGAGTCCGCCGGCCTCGGACCGTGCGGGCGGCACTGGTTCCTTGGGGGGAAGGCAACTGTGGTCACCGACCAACTGCGCGCACTCGTACGGCGCTACCCGCTCATCCGCTTCGCCACGCGGCGCGTCCGTGTCCACCTGCCCAGACGCCTGGGCGGACTGGATCCGGCCCGGGTGCCGCCGCGGAGCCGCCGGTTCACCGTCGCGCTGCCCCGGCTGGACACGGACAAGCGCCGCCACGGTCCCGACAGCCTCACCCTGGAGCTGTCCGGCGACCTCACCGTGCCCCGGCGCCTGGCCGAGTTCGGGCTCGCGCGGCACGAACCGGACAGTCTGGCCTGTTTCCTGGCCATGCTCGACCACACGCGGCCGGGCGCCGCCCTGGACGTCGGCTCGGGCATCGGGGTGTACGCGGCCCTGGCCGCGGCGCGCTCGCGCCGCCCGGTCTTCGCGTTCGAGCCGACGCCGGAGATCGCCTCGGCCGCCCGGGTGGTCTCCGCCACCGCCGAACTGGGGTTCACCGTGGTCGAACTGGCCCTGAGCAACCACAACGGCACCACCCACCTTCGGCGCGCCGCGCACAACGACATGTGCAACCGGCTGGTGCACTCCACGCGGACCGACCTCACCCACGTCACGGTGGACGTGGCCACACTGTCGCGGTGGCACGAGCGCGCCGCCGTCGTCCCGGCGGTGCTGACGGTCGACACCGCCGGGACCGAGCCCGACGTGGTGGCCGGGGGCCTGGAGGTGCTGCGCCGGTACCGGCCGTGGATGCTGGTGAAGGTCCGCCCCGACCGGGGTGTCGAGGAGCGCCTGATGGCCCTGCTCGAACCGCTGGAATACACCTGGTACCCGGTGAGCGGGCCACGGCCCTACGTTCCCGTGTCGGAGATCTCCGGGCGGGCGTCACCGGCCTGGGAGCGGATGTGGATGTTCGCCCCGGAGCCGGCCACCGCCGAATTCTGGTCCTCCGTCGACGCCTGGCGCGCGGCGCTCGACCGCTGCTCCCCCGTTCCAGCGCTGTCGTGACGCCGCGGGCAGGGGCCGGCTCCCGGCCCCTGCCGGGTACCTGGCGCCGGGTGCCCGGGGCGGTCCCCCCGGCACCCGGGCGGCCCCGGGCCTCCGGGCACCCGGGCGTGGTCTCCGGCCTCCGGGCGCCGGGCCCGGGAACGGGCCCGGGAACGGACCCGGCGCGGGCCAGGGGTCCCGGCGCCTCAGCCGCCCAGTGCGGCCACCAGTTCCGCCAGCCGCTCCACCTCGGCGGGGTCCTCGCCGGAGGCGTAGGTGCGGTCGGCGGTCAGCGCGCTCACCGAGACCGCGCCCTCCGCCAGGAGCGCCGTGCTGTCGGCGTCCGCGCTGGTCTCGGGCACACAGCCCGGGGTGTCCGGCTCGCACACCCGCACGCCGAGTTCGTAGGCGTCCTGTCCGGTGAACTCGGGGATCAGGACGGTTCCGGTCCCCGCCCGCGTCCACCGGACGTCGGTGCCCGGTGCGCCGTCCGGCGCGTGCGGGTGGTTGACGTTGATCATGTAATCGCTGGTCAGAAGGTCCGACCCGACCAGTCGGGCCACGAGATCGGTGCTGAACTCCGCGGCGGCCGTGTACGTCCGCGGCGCCACGGTGAAGTCCTCGTCCAGGCCCGCGCTCACCGCGATCGCGGGGACGCCCGCGCCCTGGCCCGCGAACGCCGCCCCGGCCGTGCCGGAGTTGGCGATCTGGGAGGCCACGTTCGGGCCGGAGTTGACCCCCGACACCACCAGGTCGGGCGGCCCGTCCCAGCCGACCAGCTCGGAGAGCCCGTGGTGGAGGGCGAAGGTGACGGAGTCGACGGGCGTGGCACTGGGCGAGTCGTCCTCGCAGGGGCCGTCGGCGACGCAGACCCCGTGGACCGCTCCGCCGCTCGGGGCGTCGGCGCAGTCCCCGGCGTACTCCTCGGGCGGACCCGGGTGCGCGCCCAGGCCGAAGGAGCCGCTGTGCGAGATCGCGCTGCTCATGCTCGACTGGTAGCCCCAGGGCGCGAAGACCACGACGTCGGCGCCGGCCGCGCACAGCGCCGAGCGCAGCTCGTACAGCCCCAGGCCGTCCGAGCCGTCCTCCTCGCCGGCCTGCATCGAGTCGTCGTTGGCCAGGAGCACGCGCAGTCCGTCGAGGGACGCGGCGGGGAAGTCCGCACCCGTCCCCGCGTCCTGGTCGGGAGCGGGGTCGGGGTCGGCGGCACAGGCGCCGAGCAGGGTCAGGGCCGCCAGGGCGGCCGAGGCGGTCAGCGCGGCCGAGCGGATCGGGGCGGCCGGGGCGGCCAGGTGTCGCGGGGACGTACGAGGGGGCATGGTCGTGCCTTTCTGGGGGATTCGGGGGGTGGCCGTCGTCAGATCCAGCCGTCGAGCGAGGCGAGGAAGCCGGGCAGGTCGTCGCGGTGGACGCAGTGCCCGGCGCCCGGCACCACGCGGACCGTGAATCCGCGCTCGGCCAGCAGGCGGGCGCCGTCGGCGTCGACGGTGAAGCTGGGGTCGGCCAGCTGGACCAGGGAGGGCACCACGGCCTTGGCCGGAAGCCGGTCCCCGGCCGAGGCCTCGTCGATGACGTCGAAGAACGCGGGGTCGAAGGCGGCGAACCCGGCCAGCTCGGCCGCGATGTCGGCGTCGCTCCAGCGGGGGTTCATGGCGCGGACGCTCTCGGCGGTGGCCCGCTCGACCATCGAGCGCATGGCGCCGGTGGCCGCGGTCGTGACCGAGCCGAACTGGAAGGCCGGGTCGGAGTACACGGCGCGGGCCGGGCGAAGGTGCTCGACGGCCAGCGACAGCGCCAGGCCGCCCATGGAGTGGCCGATGGCCAGGTCGGCGCCGGTGGGCAGGGTGTCCACCAGGTCCTGTCCCAGCGCCGCCACGGTGTACTCGCCGCGCGGGCTGCGGCCGTGGCCGCGCAGGTCCACCCCGACCACGCGGTAGCCGCGGTCGACGAGGTCGGCCTCGACGGCGTGCCAGGTCCCGTGGTCGGACATGGCGCCGTGGACGAGCAGTGCGGTGCGCGGGCCGGTTCCGGCCTCGTAGGTGTTGAGTCGCATGAAGGTCTCCTGAGGAACGGTCGGGGGCGGGCCGGGGAGGCGGGGCGCCCGGGTCCGCCCGTCGGCGGAAGGGAGGTCAGCGGACACCGCGGACGAAGACGAGGGCGAGCGCGCCCAGCAGGCCCACCGCCGATCCCACGAGGAAGAGGGACCCGTAGCCGCCGAGGTGCAGGATGATCGCGGAGGCGATGAACGGGGCGATGATCTGCGGCCCGGCCGCGGCGATGTTGAGCACGCCCATGTCCCGCGCGGCGTCGGCGTCGTTGGGCAGGACCAGCGTGGCCAGGGCGGTGTCCACGGCCATGAAGCAGCCGAACGCGCCGCCGTTGACGACGGCGAACACCAGCATCCCGCCCCAGGTCGGAGCGAAGTACGGGATGAGCATCGCCAGCGCGGACGCGGAGCCCGCGACCAGCGCGAACAGCCTGCGCCGGTCGAGGCGGTCCGAGAGCGGCCCGCCGACGGCGGTCACCACGATCGTGCCGACCGCGGTGACCATGGTGAACACGGTGACGGCGGCGGCGGGCTCCATCCCGGCGGGCAGCTCGATGAAGTAGTCGAAGAGGTAGAACTGGAAGCCGAGGATGAGGAAGTAGCCGAGGAAGAGCAGCGCCCGCCCGACGAAGACCAGGGCGAAGTTGCGGTGGGACAGCGCGGACAGGAACCGTCCGAAGGCGGCCGCGGGGCTGGCGGAGGCCACCGCGCCCCGCTCGGGCAGTTCGTCGCCGCGGGGGTCGTGGGTGAGCGTGGTCATGAGGACCGCCACCGCGACGACGAGCCCGCCCAGCACGATGTAGCCGATCGGGAGACGGGCGGTGAAGAGGGACGCCAGCCCCGTGCCCACGACTCCGGCCAGGGAGAGCGCGACGCCCATGAACGCGGCGGCCGTACCGCGCATCCCTGGGGAGACGCGGTCGGGGATGACGGCGGTGAGCGCCGCCTGGTGCAGGTTCATGGCGCCCTGGGCCAGGCACCAGCCGATGACGATCATCAGCAGGGAGTCGGCGTAGCCCAGGACGAACACCAGGAGGAACCCGGCCACCGCGCCGCCGAGGATCCACGGGTTGCGGCGTCCCCAGCGCGACCGGGTGCGGTCGGACAGCGCGCCGCCGATCGGGTTGAAGACCGTGCCGAAGACGGCGGCGATGCCGGACACCACGCCGAGGTTGGCGACGGCGGCCTGCTCGTCGCCGGGGGTGAGGGCCTGCACCTGGAGGGGCAGGAGGACGGCCCCGATACCCAGGTAGAAGGCGAAGACGGCGAGGTTGCCCACGCCCAGCATCGGCAGGAGGCGCCGCATGCTGCGTCGGCCCGAGGGTGTCGGGGTCGTCTGCTCCGCGTCCGAGAGGGGGGAGGGATTTTCGGACATCTGGTTCTCCCTGGTGTGAACCCACGAGGAAATGCCTGTTCAGGCTCCGGTTATGCGATTAAGCTAGGTTAAGCGTTTAACCTTGTCAATACATTCGACATCAGGAGTTCACACCGGGATCGGTCCCGGACACCGGACTCCCCGGCAGGCAGGGCAAGATAGCCGCATGACTTCGATCCGCCCCCGACCCGCGACCATCACCGACATCGCCAAGCGCGCCGGAGTGTCCACCGCGACCGTCTCGTACGTGCTCAACGACGCCCCGGGCTCCCGCATCCCGGAGAGCACCAGGACCCGGGTGCGGTCCATCGCCGACGAACTGGGGTACGTGCCGCACGCGAGTGCGCGGTCGTTGCGGAAGGGGTCCAGCGATCTGGTGCTGTACGTCCAGATGGACGTCGTGCACGGCCCCCTGGCCGCGGAGTTCCACCACCAGCTCACGCTGCGGCTGCGCGACATGGGGTACACGCTGCTCCAGTACGGGGGCGAGCGGCACCGGGGTGTGAAGGCGGCGCGCACGTGGGCGGCGATGCGCCCCAGCGCCGTCATCGTGGAGCACGAGCGGCTGACACCGGCCGGCATCGAACTGCTGCGCAAGTCGGACATCCAGGTGATCGCGACGGGCGTGGCCGCCGAGGCCGTCAAGGGCGAGGGCGTGTCCACGCTCAACATGGACGACGTCGGCGTCGGTGCCCGCGCGGGCGAGCACCTGCTCGGGCGCGGGTACCGCGACCTCGCGGCCGTCGTGCCGCGCGGCAACGTGCTCCGGCGCATCGGCACGCTGCGCCTGAGGGGCCTCCAGGAGGCCGTCGGCCCGGCCGGAGCCACCGTGCGCTCCCAGGACATGGACTGGTCGCCGGAGAGCGCCGCCGAGGTCGTCCGTACCTGGCTCGACGAGGGGTTGCCGGAGGCGGTGTTCGGTTACAACGACGAGTTCAGCGGGCTGCTCCTGGGAGCGCTTCAGGACGCGGGTGTCCGGGTGCCCGACCAGACCGCGCTGGTGGGGGCGGACGACGTCATGCTGTGCCGGATGCTGCGGCCCCGGCTGACCAGCGTCCGCCTCGAACCCCAGAGCATCGAGGCGACCGCCGGGGAGATCATCCGGGCGGTCACGGAACGCACGGAGGTCCACCTGTCCCCGTGGACGCCGGTCCTGGTCCGCCGCGACACCTGAGCCCCGCGCGGACGCGTCGGCGAAGCCTCGCGCTCCCCGGCCCCGAGCCGTCGACACACCCGCCCGGTCAGCCCGCGGGCGGACCGGCGGGGTTCAGGCCAGGCGGAGTTCTCCGACCAGGCGGGCCACGCGCTCGCGGTCGGCGGCGCCCAGGCCCAGGACCGGGCGCGGCAGGCAGTGCGGGGCGACCAGCCCCAGGTGCTCGGCGATCGCGGCGGTCACGCGCAGGCTGCCGTGGGCGGCGAACAGGTCCCACAGCGGCCGCAGCCGCTCCGACTCGGCCCCGGCGGTCGCGGTGTCACCGCCGAGCGCGGCGCGGGCCAGGGGCAGCACGGCGCCGGGCACGGTGCCGCCCACCACGGAGTACCAGGCCCGGCAGCCGGCGGCCAGCCCGGTGGCGGCCGCGCCGTCGCCGGAGACGCCGATGCTCACGTGGTCGGGCACGGCCCCGCGGATCGCGGCGACGTGTTCGCGGGCGGCGGCCGGGTTCGGCGGAACCGGCGGGATCTTGATCGCGGCCACGTTGGGCAGCGCGGCGACGCGCGCGTACAGCTCGTTCGAGAAGGTGACGTGCGTCGTGCCCGGGTTGTCGTAGACCACCAGCGGCACCGACAGCTCCGCGGTGACGTCCTCGTAGAGCCCGAACACCTCCTCGTCGGTGAGCTTCTGGTAGCTCGTCGGGGACAGCAGGACCGCCGCCGCACCGGCCCGCTGGGCGTCCTCGGCCAGGGCGCGCACGTGGGAGGTGCGCAGCGAGCCGATACCGACGATCACCGGCACGTCCCCCACCGAGCGCACGGCGGCCCGGGCCACCCGGCGGCGCTCCTCCCGGTCCAGGTAGGCGAAGGATCCGGTCGATCCCAGCGCGCCGATGGAGTCGACGCCCGCCTCGACCAGCCGCGTGACGAGCCCGGTGAAGGCCCGTTCGTCGAAGCGGTCGTCGTCCAGCGGGGTCAGTGGGAAGGCGCTCAGGCCGGTGAACATGCTCTCTCCGTGCGTTGCCGGGCGGCTCGGCCGCGTCGTGGCGGTTCCCGGGCGATGGAGGCGAGGCTAGCGGACCGGCCCGCGGCGAACGCCCTCGGCGTGCCCGGAGACCGCGCACAGTGCCCAGGACGGCCGACCACCGCACACCGCAGGGGGAGGCCGACACCGGTCCCTCCCCCGCTAGGCGAGTTCGATGCGTGCGGTCAGGCGGGTGTCAGCGCTGGAGCGGCCGACCAGGAGGTCGTAGCCGCCCGGGACGAACTCCCACTCGTCGGCGTCCTCCGCCCACCGGCGCACGGCCGAGCGGGGCACGGTCACCTCCGCCTCGGCGGAGGCCCCCGCCTCCGCGCGCACGGTCGCGAATCCGGCCAGGACGCGCGCGGGCCGGCCGCCCGGTTCGCGCGGGGCCAGGTAGGCCTGCACGACCTCGTGGCCCTCGCGGTCTCCGGTGTTGGTCACCCGGACCCTGACCACCGCCAGGTCGTCCCCGTCGGTGAGGTCGACGTGGACGGCGTCGTAGCGCCAGGTCGTGTAGGAGAGCCCGTGCCCGAAGCAGAAGGCGGGCTCGGCGCCCGCCCGGTCCCAGGCCCGGTAGCCCACGAAGACCCCCTCGGCGTAGTCCAGCGCGCCCTGGTCGGGCGCCACGCCCAGGACCGGCACGTCCTCCTCGCGGGCGGGCCACGTGGTGGGCAGGCGGCCGGAGGGGTCGCGGCGGCCGAGCAGGACGTCGGCGAGCGCGCCGCCGAGCTCCTGGCCGCCGAACCAGGTCAGCAGGATGCCCGAAACGTCGTCGCGCCAGGGCATCGTCACCGGGGCGCCCGTGTTGACGACCACCACCGTGCGGTCGTTCACCTCGGCGACCCGCGCGACCAGTTCGTCCTGGCGGCCGGGCAGGGTGAGGGTGGACCGGTCGAAGCCCTCCGACTCCACGTCGGCGGTGGTGGCGACCACGACGACGGCGACGTCCGCGTCACGGGCGGCGGCGACCGCCTCCTCGATGAGCTCGTCGTCACCGGCCATCGGCGCGCGGTGGGTGAGGGTGAAGCCGATGAACGCGAAGTCGCCCATGCCCAGGTCCTGGTGGGCCTTGACCACCCGCACGTTCACCTTCTCGCCCTCGGTGAGCGGGATGACGGCCGTGGTGGCGGGCGGGTCGAACATGGCGGCGGCCGGGTCGTCGCCCTCGAAGTCGAGGTCCCCGTCGAAGAGCACCCGCTCACCCACAGTGAGGCGGTACCGCCCCGCGCCCGAGACGCCGAAGACGTGGTCCCCGGAGGCGGCCGGGACGAAGTCCCCGCTGACCTCGATCCGGTCGAGTTCGGCGTTGGTGACGCCCTCGGGGAGCTCCCCGATCCAGCGGGCGGTGCCGTCCGGCAGGGGTTCGCGGGCGAGCACCCGGCCGTCGGCGGCGTGGAAGGTGGCCGTCATCGGCGCCTCCACGGCGGGCAGGCTCGCCCGGGGGTCGGTGCCCACGGCGTAGGTGAGCTCGACGCCGTCGGGCAGCGCCGCGCGCAGGCCCTCCAGGGGCGAGACCGTGCGCTCGGCGAACACGCTCGCGCTGCCGCCGCCGCTGGTGCGCGCCTCGGAGGCGGCCAGGCCGATCAGCGCGACGCGGTCCACGCTCCGCGGCTCGACGGGCAGCGCGCCCTCGTTGCGCAGCAGGACGAAGGAGCGGGTGGCGACCTCGCGGGCGACGGCCCGGCCGTCCAGCCCGGCGGGCCGGTCCCGCGGGGCGACCACGGGGTCGGCGCCCTCCAGCAGGCCCACGCGGGCGGCCAGGAGCAGGACGCGCCGCGCGAGGGCGTCCACGGCCTTCTCCGGGACCCGGCCGTCGCGGACCGCGTCGAGCAGGTGCTGGCCGTAGACCGTGTTCGGGCCGGGCATGGCCACGTCGAGGCCGGCCAGGCAGTCGCGGACGGTGTCGCGGGCCGCGGTCCAGTCCGAGACGATGAACCCGTCGAAGCCCCACTCGTCGCGCAGCACGGAGTTCAGCTCGGTGTGCTCGGTCATCGTGACGCCGTTGACCTTGTTGTAGGCGGCCATCACTCCCCAGGGGCGGGCCCCGCGGACGATGCTCTCGAAGGGCGCGAGGTAGATCTCCCGCAGCGTGCGCTCGTCGGCCCGCACGTCCACCGTGAACCGGTCGGTCTCGGAGTCGTTGGCCACGAAGTGCTTGACGGTGGTGCCCACGCCCCCGTCCTGGACGCCGAGCACGTAGGCGGTGCCGATCTCGCCGGTGAGGTAGGGGTCCTCGGAGAAGGTCTCGAAGTGGCGCCCGCCCAGCGGCGAGCGGTGCATGTTGACCGCCGGGGCCAGCAGGACGTGGACGCCCTTGCGGCGCGCCTCCTGGGCCAGCAGGCGACCGACCTCGCGGACCAGGCCGCGGTCCCAGGTGGCGGCGATGGCCGTGGGGCTCGGCAGCTGGATCGAGGGGTCGTCGGGGGTCCAGCGCTCGCCCCGCACGCCCACGGGGCCGTCGGACATCACCAGGCGGCCGAGGCCGATGGCGGGGTTGGCGGCGATGGACCACATGGAGTCACCGGAGAGCAGGCGGACCCTGCCCTCCAGGTCCAGTGCGGCCAGGGCCTCGTCGACGCGCCGTGCGCGGGCGGCGTCGTCCGTCGGTGCGGTCATGTCTCTCCGTTCGTCGACAGCCCTTGCGGCTGGTCGCTGTAAAACCGGGTTTCCCTACCGATCACTCGGCTAACTCGTAGCTTAAACGAATAACCTCGGTCTGTGAAGGACGTCGCGGAGGTGTCCGATATGAGAGGGGTTCTCCCCACCCTGCGTGGCGAGAGGCCCTCGGGGGCCGCGGACTGACACCATGGAGCGCCATGGACGGCCTCGTACTCGTACTCATGCTCCTGATCGGACTGGCCATCGGTGCGGCCGTGGGATGGATGCTCGCGCGCGGGCGCGACGCCGAGGCACGGGCCCACGCACGCGCCGCCGAGGAGCGGGCGGCCTACGTGGAGGAACAGCTCGCCGACCGGTTCCGCGCGCTCTCCGCGCAGGCGCTGGACCAGACCAACCAGCGCTTCCTCGAACTGGCCGAGGGGCGGCTGCGCGCGGTCAGCGCCGCGGCCGACGGCGACCTGGAGGAGCGCCGCCGCGCGGTGGAGCGCATGGTGGAACCGCTCACCGCGACGCTGAACCGGGTGGAGACCCAGCTGCGCGAGGTGGACGCCGGACGGGCGGCGGCCCACGCGGAGCTGGCCAAGCAGGTCGAGACCGTGCGCGAGGGCTCCGAACGGCTCCGGGACCAGACGCAGTCCCTGGTCACGGCGCTCCGGCGCCCCGAGGCCCGGGGCCGCTGGGGCGAACTCCAGCTGCGCCGGGTGGCGGAGCTGGCGGGGATGAGCGCGCAGTGCGACTTCGAGGAGCAGGCCGCGACCCGGGACGGTTCGCGGCGCCCCGACATGGTGGTGCGCCTGGCCGGCGGCAAGAACATCGTCGTGGACTCCAAGGTGCCGCTGGCCGCGTACCTGGACGCCGTGGAGGCGCGGGCGGAGGAGGCCGCCGAGGACCGGCTGCGCGCGCACGCACGGCAGCTGCGCACCCACGTGGACCAGCTGGCGGCCAAGTCGTACTGGGCCGCGTTCACCCCGGCTCCGGAGTTCGTGGTGCTGTTCATCCCCGGCGAGGCCTTCCTCGCGCCGGCGCTGGAGTACGACCCGGGGCTGCTGGAGCACGCGATGGCCCGGCGGGTGCACATCGCGACCCCCACGACGCTGATCTCCCTGCTCCGCACGGCGCAGTACGCCTGGCAGCAGGAGGCGCTGAGCGAGAACGCCCGGGCCGTGTTCGACCTGGGCAAACAGCTGCACTCCCGGCTCTCGACCCTGGGCGGCCACGTGGAGGGGCTCGGGCGGGCCCTGACCCGCACGGTCAGCGCCTACAACCAGACGGTGGGATCACTGGAGAACCGGGTACTGGTGACGGCACGGCGGTTCCACGAGATCGGCCTGGTGGACGGCGAGCTGGACCGGCCCACCGGAGTGGAGGACAGGCCCCGCACCACCGCCGCCCCCGAGCTGACCGACATGGACACGCCCCCGGTCGACGACATTCGGCGAGTAGAAAATGGGCCCAACGGCTCGACCCAAAACCCCGGAACCGAAGACGCTCACGGACGGTGACGCACGCCCGCCGCGCGGCCCGCGGGGGCGGACTGCCCGGTTTCCACCAGAACCGGGGTGGCGCATCCCGGCGTCCAAGGGTGAGGGTGGAGTGTTCGGCGCGGAAGGGGTCAAGTAGCCGAAATGACGACACGATCCCCGGAGAAGTCGAGGGATCCTCACTAGAAGTGACACACTAAATACCGTGAGTAACAAACTTGGGAGGCGTACGGTCGTGCCTCAGCGCAAGACGGACGGTCCGGTACCCGGACGCGCCCCGTACTTCGTGCGAACGCAGGACCGCGGCCACAACGGACCAGCCGCAGGACAGGCGACGCGCGCCGACGCGCGTCCCCAGGCACCGCAGGGAGCGCCGGGACCGCACACGGCCCCGTCCCCCTGGCGGCCACCCCGGTTGACCGGTCGCGGCGGCATCCTGCTCATCATCCTCAGCAGCTTCGCCGGGACCATGGTCGCGCACTGGACGGAGACCTCGGCCCCGCCGGGTGTGGCCTTCACCCTGGCCTGCCTGCTGACCGCGGCGCTGGTCCGCCCCACCGACCTGCTGTCACTGTCCGTGAGTCCGCCGATCGCCTTCTTCGCCTCCGTGGTCGCCGCGGAGGCCGTGCTCGCCCTGGGCAGCGAGGGGTTCGCGCGGGTGCTGCTGCTGGGGCTGGCGTCCCGCCTCGCCGAGGTCGCTCCGTGGCTGTTCCTCGGGACGGCGCTCGTCCTGGTGATCAGCGTGTTCCGCGGCCTGCCCGGCAACATCCGGGAACTGGGCGACGAGCTCAACGGCCGCAGGTAGCGGACGGGCGCCGCCGGTCCCGCTCCCAGGCCGCCCCGACGCGCTCGCCGCGCCTCCCCCGCGCCGGCCCTCCGCGCGCCCTGCCTCAGAAGGGCGTGTCCTCGTCCTCGGAGGTCTCACCACGGCGCTCGTCCATGGCCGCGGCCATCGTGGCGCGGGCCCCCTCCAACCAGTGCTCGCACGTCTTGGCCAGCTCCTCGCCCCGCTCCCACAGGGCGAGGGAGTCCTTGAGGCTGAGGCCGCCGGACTCCAGCCGGCGGACGACGTCGGTCAGCTCCTCCCTGCACTCCTCATAGCTCTGCTTCGGCTCGGCTGCGCCCTTGTCGGCCATCTCTGCTCCGTCCGTCGGTGGGTGGGTGTCCCGGGCTGGGCCGGGTGGTGTCGGTGCCCGGAGGCCGGTGTCCCCGTGGCTGCGCGCCCGGGACTACCGCCCGGTGTCATCCGTGGTGGCGTCGGATCCGCCTGATCCGCTCTCGGTTTCGTCGACCGGTCCGGCCGCTCCGCCGTCGGCCGCGTCGGACCCGCCGTCGGGCCCGCCGTCTGCTCCGCTGACTGGTCCGGCCGCTCCGCCGTCGGAACCGGCACCGGCGGGGTGCACGGCCGTCACGGTCGCGGACAGGCTGTCCTCGGCGAAGCGGATCCGCAGCTCCTCCCCCACATCGGGCTCGGCGGCCGAGCGGACCACCGACCCGTCCTCGCGCTGCACGATGGCGTAGCCCCGGGCCAGCGTGGTGGCCGGGGACAGCGCGTGCAGGCGGGCGCGCGTGTGGGCGAGTCCGTCGGCCGAGCGGTCCAGCGCCACGGTCAGGCTGCGGCGCGCGCGGTCGCGCAGGTCCACGACCTGTTCGGTGAGCCGGTCGATCTCGCGGACCGGGTCGGCGAGCGCCGGACGCGAGCGCATGCCCTGGAGCCAGGACAGCTCGCGGTCGACGGCCCCCCGCAGTACGCGCCGTGCCCGGTCGCGGAGCTGGCGGACCAGCTCCAACTGCTCGCCGACGTCGGGCACGGCCTTCTTGGCCGCGTCCGTGGGGGTGGAGGCGCGCACGTCGGCGACGTAGTCCAGCAGCGGCGCGTCCTGCTCGTGGCCGATCGCGCTCACCACCGGTGTGCCCGCCTCGGCGACGGCGCGGACCAGCGCCTCGTCGGAGAAGGGCAGGAGGTCCTCCAGGGAGCCGCCGCCGCGCGCGATGATGATGACGTCCACCTCGGGGCGTGCGTCCAGGTCCCTGAGCGCCTCCATCACCTCGCGCACGGCGCGGTCGCCCTGCACGGCGACCGGGCGCACCTCGAACCGCACGGCGGGCCAGCGGCGGCGCCCGTTCTCCAGGACGTCGCGCTCGGCGGCGGAGTCGCGGCCGCAGACCAGGCCGACCGTGGAGGGCAGGAAGGGCAGCGGGCGCTTGCGCGCGGCCTCGAACAGGCCCTCGGCGGACAGGGTGCGGCGCAGCTGCTCCAGGCGGGCCAGGAGCTCGCCCAGGCCCACGTGGCGGATCTCCAGGGCGCGCAGCGAGAACGTGCCGCGCACCTCGTAGAAGTCGGGTTTGGCGTGCACCACCACGCGGGCGCCCGCCTCGGGCGGCGGGCTCTGCGCGTCCAGCACCGAGGTCTGGCAGACCACGCGCACGGACACGTTGGCGACGGGGTCGCGCAGCGTGATGTAGGCCATCCGGCCCCGCCGGTTGAGCTCGGCGATCTGGCCCTCGACCCAGATCCGGCCGAGGCGGCCGATCCACTGGCCGACGGCGTTGAGGACGACTCTGACCGGTTGCGGCGCCTCGGCGGAACTCTCCATGCCCATGACACCCGAGCCTAGGCCAGCGCTACGACAGCCCAGCTCATCCGACGCCCGCCGCGCCAGGGGACGCGTCGGCCGGGGCGGCGCGCCCCGGCCTCGTTCAGGACTGCGCGTCGCCGCCGGCGGAGATCTCGTTGTTCGTGCCGACGTCGATGACCGAGGGCTCGCCGGTCGCGTGGTGGACGGTGTTGTCGGCGCCCACGACGTTGATGGTCTCGGCGCTGCCGACGTGCACGATCATGTCGCTGCCGAGGACGTTCACCCGCTCGCAGGCGCCGTTGAGGACGACCTCGCCCGCGCTGGCGGTCACGTTGACCGTACGGCCCTCACAGTCCTCGGTCACGGTGCCCTCGGAGCTGGCGATGGTGAGCGAGCCGTCCCCGTCCACGCTGACGGCCGGGTCGCCCTCGGAGTCGACGGAGACCTCGCCGTCGCCGTTGCCGACGCTGACCCCGTCCTCGTCCACGGACACCGAGCCGTCGCCCCAGGGCAGGTCGACCGAGCAGCCGGTCACCCAGAATCCGGCGGCGAGCACGGCCGCGGCGGCCAGAGGTCGCTTCATCATGAGGAGCCCTTCGCACGAGGGGCGCGTGGTACGCCCCGTCAGCAGGGTAGACGTCCGAAGCCGCCGAAGGGTTCCCGAGCGCGCCCGAACCGGGACCCGAACGCGGCCGAGCCCCCGGCCGGAGGTCGTCCGGAAGAGGGCTCGGTACGCGCGTGGGAGGGGCGGTCTACTCGCCCGACTCCAGCTTCGCGATGCGGTTGTCGTACATCTTGATGAACTCGGGGCGCCCCTGGTGGGCGACCTCGTAGGCGCGCAGGTCGCGGACCTGCTCGATGGTGAGCTTGCGCAGTCGGGCGCGGATCGACGGCAGGGTGAGGTCGTCGTAGGTGGGCACGGCCAGGTCCTCGGCCGCGGGGGCGGCGCCCTTGCGCACCTTCGCGAGCACCTCGTCGCTGGCGACCTCCGTGTGGGCCTCGGCCACGGCGAGCTCCTCGGCGATCGCCGCGCCGTCCTTCTCCACGTCCACCGCGGGGGCGGGCTTGGCGGACTTCTGCCCGGACGGGGCCTGCTCGGCGGCCGCGACCTCCTCGGGAGCCTCGACGACCTCCGCGGCCTCGACCGCCTCGGCGTTCGCGGCGGGCGCCTCGTCGGCGGACCCGGTGGAGGACTCCTCGGCGGAAGCCCCCTCGGCGGAGGTGTCCTCGGTGGTGGAGCCCGCGGCCTCGGGCTCCTCGGCCTTCTTCTCGTCGGCCTTCTTCTCCTCGGCCGCCGGCTCGGCGGCGGCCTCGGCGGCCTCGTCCTTCTTCTCGGCGTCCTCCGCCACGGCCGACGCGGTGGGGGCCTCGTCGGTGGTCGCGGCGGGGGACTCGACCGTCTCGGCCGCCTGGGCCGTGGACGCGGTGTCCTCGTCCTTGGGGGCGGAAACGGTGGAGGTGACCGGCTCCTTTCGGCCGAAGATGCCCTGGACCAGGGTCTTCAGCTTCGTGGCGATCGTCGGGTTCGACATAGGACGGGGGCTCCTGATGATCTCGGCGGTTGGGCCAGCGGCGCGCGTCCAGCAAACCAGGCAAGGCCGAGTTGAGGGCGAACCGCCTATAACAGATGTGATGGTGAACCAGGATAGAGGAGGGAGGAACACCATGAGCAGGGGATAAGTGAACGATTTCGCCACGTCGAAGCGGAAACGAGCACGCTCCGTCACGGTACCGTGACCCTGACCGCCGATCCGTCGGGTATGCCCACTTCAGTGCCCTCGCCCACACCCGCACACCGGACCGTTCATCGCACCTAGGATGTGACACATGACTGCGACGACGACTGCGACGAATCAACGCCGTGTGCTACTCGCCAACCCCCGGGGCTACTGCGCCGGTGTCGACCGTGCGGTCATCACCGTCGAGAAGGCCCTGGAGCAGTACGGCGCGCCCATCTACGTGCGCAAGCAGATCGTGCACAACACGCACGTGGTGCGCACCCTGGAGGAACGCGGGGCGATCTTCGTGGAGGAGACCGAGGAGGTGCCCGAGGGCGCCATCGTCGTCTTCTCCGCCCAC
Organism: Nocardiopsis sp. NRRL B-16309; assembly: GCF_001279585.1. Taxonomy (GTDB): domain Bacteria; phylum Actinomycetota; class Actinomycetes; order Streptosporangiales; family Streptosporangiaceae; genus Nocardiopsis. Next base: position 194,190 of record NZ_LGEC01000058.1, read on the forward strand.
GGGGTCTCCCCCGCCGTGCACGAACAGGCCGAACGGCGACAGCTCAAGACCATCGACGCCACCTGCCCGCTCGTGACCAAGGTGCACAAGGAGGCCAAGCGCTTCGCCTCCGAGGACCGCGACATCATCCTCATCGGCCACATCGGCCACGAGGAGGTCGAGGGCACCAGCGGTGAGGCTCCCGAGCACATCCAGATCGTCGAGAGCCCCGACGAGGTGCACAAGGTCGAGGTCCGCGACCCCGACAACGTCTCCTGGCTCTCCCAGACCACGCTCTCGGTGGACGAGACCACCCAGACCGTCGACGCCCTGCGCAAGAAGTTCCCGAACCTGCTCGACCCGCCCAGCGACGACATCTGCTACGCCACGTCCAACCGCCAGGACGCGGTCAAGGCGATGGCGCCGGAGTGCGAGCTGGTCATCGTGGTCGGCTCCGACAACTCCTCCAACTCCGTCCGCCTGGTGGAGGTCGCGCTGGACGCCGGCGCCGACGCCGCCCACCTGATCGACAACGCCTCCCTCATGGAGGACGCCTGGCTGGAGGGCGTGACCACGGTCGGCGTCACCAGCGGCGCGTCCGTCCCGGACATCCTGGTCCGCGAACTCCTCGACAAGCTGGCCGCGCACGGATACGGCTCCGTCAGCCCGGTCACCACCGCCGACGAGACCCTGACCTTCTCGCTTCCCAAGGAGCTGCGCCGCGACCTGCGCGCGGAGTAGCACCCGGCACGCACGAAGGGGACCCGCGCCGAGCGCGGGTCCCCTTCGTGCGTGCCCCCGGTCCGTCCGCCGCCCGGGGAGGAGGACGGACCGGCGCGGTCAGTCGGATCCCGCCGGGTCCGTCGTCAGGCCCCCGGCCAGGTGGGCGAGCTCGTCCACGTCGGCGCTGCCGGCCACCACCAGCGTCACGTCGTCCTCCAACAGCACCAGCGCGCCCCAGTCCGCGGAGTCGTAGTGCTCCCACTCCCGGCCGCCCACGGCGACCGTGCCGACAGGCTCGGCGTCCTCGACGCTGTCCGAGACCACGCTGGCCGGGTCGTCGTCGCTCTGGATGAGCCGGGCGTGGCTGTCCTCGGCCGTGGCGAAGCCCACGCTCCAGTGCACGGGGCCGGTCACGTCGAGGATGGAGCTGGTGGGCGTCCACCCCTGGTCGACGAGGTCCTCGTCGGGCACCGTCACCGGATAGTCCGCGGCCTCGCGCAGCACGTCGATGTCGGGACGGTAGTCCACGGAGGGGATGTGCTCGCCACGGCGCGTGGCGACCACGAACGCCATGGCCAGCAGGATCGCGACGAGGATCCCGAGGGAGATGGCGTAGTTCTTGAAGGTGGCGTTGGACCGGCTGTACTCACTCATGACAGCTCCCAGCTTGCCCCAGGCCCGCGACCCCTCTGATCCGGGGTGCCGCTAGGGAGTGTCCGAGTTCCCGCCCCGGGTCGGTCAGGACCGGCGCTCGAACTGGGACAGCAGCGCCGTGATGTCGTCGGCGAGCCTGCGCGCGTCGGCGTCGTCGCGCCGGACCACCTCGGCCACGGCCAGGAGCATGGCCCCGCTCACCACGATGAGCAGTGCCTCGTCCACGGGCTCGTCGGCCTTGCGGAACAGGGCCACGTTGCGGTCGCTCCACTGGGTGAGCCGCGCGCGGAGCTGGTAGTCGAAACCGGGAGGCCCGTCGCCGCTGAAGAACAGCCGCGCGGTGTCGCGCTCCTCGATGCTGCCGAGCAGGTAGGCGCGGGCGGCGATGTTCATCAGCCGTGTGGGATCACTCTCACCCTCGGCCCGCGCGTCCACCACCGCCTGGTGGGTGCGCTCCTGCTGGCGCTGCTGGAACTCCTCGTACAGCGCGAGGTAGAGGTCGGCCTTGCCGGTGAAGTGGTGGTACAGGCTGCCGACGCTCGCACCGGCGACGGAGACGACCTCGCTCACGCCCGCCTTGGCGAACCCCACGGTGCGGAACACCTGGGCGGCCGCCCTCAGCAGAGCACTGCGTGTGGCGGCTCCGCGCGGCGAGACCCGCACGGCCTTCTCCGGCCTGTCCGTCTTGTCCACTGTCACGCCCTCACTCCGGTCCGGGTCAAGCCAGCGTAGACCGTCATCCCCACCGCGCGCCCGTCGCGGGTGGCACCCGCGGGCGCCCGGCGGTGTGACACCCCGGGCCACCCGTGCCAGTCGGGGAACACGTCGGGTGACTACCCTAAGACGTGTATCCCCGCCCTGATCCCTGATGGAAGGTGTCACCTCCATGTCGCAGTCCGCGAGCTCCACCGCGCAGTCCTCGGCGCCCGACAGAAACCTCGCGTTGGAGCTGGTCCGCGTCACCGAGACCGCGGCGCTCGCGGCGGCCCGCTGGGTCGGCAAGGGCGACAAGATCGGTGCCGACGGGGCGGCCGTGCGCGGCATGCGGCACATGATCAGCACCGTGTCCATGAACGGCACCGTGGTGATCGGCGAGGGCGAGAAGGACAACGCCCCGATGCTCTACAACGGGGAGAGCGTGGGCGACGGCGGGGGGCAGGGCTGGGACGTGGCCGTCGACCCGATCGACGGCACGACGCTGACCGCCATGGGCATGCCCAACGCGATCGCCGTCATCGCGATGAGCCCGCGCAACACCATGTTCGACCCCTCCGCGGTCTTCTACATGGAGAAGCTCGCCACGGGACCCGAGGCCGCCGACGTCGTGGACATCGCCGCACCGGTCACCGACAACATCCGGGCGGTGGCCCGCGCCAAGGGCAAGTCCCCGCAGGACGTCACGGTCGTCATCCTGGACCGGCCCCGCCACAAGCAGCTCGTGCAGGACGTGCGCGACGCGGGCGCCCGGATCAAGTTCATCAGCGACGGCGACGTGGCGGGCGCGATCATGGCGGCCCGCGCGGGCACCGGCGTGGACCTGCTGCTGGGCATCGGCGGCACCCCGGAGGGCATCATCACCGCCTGCGCGATGAAGTGCCTGGGCGGCGCCATCCAGGGGCGGCTGTGGCCCAAGGACGAGGACGAGCGCGCCAAGGCGCTCGCGGCCGGCCACGACCTGGGCCGCGTGCTGCACACCGGCGACCTCGTCTCCTCCGACGACGTGTTCTTCGCCGCGACCGGCATCACCGACGGCGAGCTGGTCGGGGGCGTGCGCTACGAGGCGTCGCGGGTGATCACCGACTCCCTCGTCATGCGCGGGCGCAGCGGCACCGTCCGCGAGGTCCGCAGCGAGCACCGGCTGAGCAAGCTCGCGGCCTACAGCGGCGTGGACCTGACCTCCGCGCCCTGACCCCGCGCCCCGGTCGACGTGCCGGCCCGGCCGGATCGCGGTGTCCGGCCGGGCCGACGCGGTCCGACCCGTGCCGTACCGTGCCGGACGGGGTCGGCCTGTGGGCCGCCCCACCCGCGCGGTCGGCTCCGGATGCGAACCACACCGGGGTGACCCCGCATCAGAACCCACGTTGACCCGCGCCCGCGGGCGCACTGCACTTCCCCGTCGGAGGCACGATGTCCTACCCGGATCCCCCACAGCAGCCCCCATGGCAGCCGCACCAGCCCGGGCAGCCTGGGCAGGGCCACCCTCAGTACGGTGCCGCCCCCGGGCAGCCGTACCCCCAGCAGCCCCAGCAGCCGCCGTACCCGCAGCAACCGCCGCACGGCGCCCCCGGCGGCGGCATGCCCGGCGGCGGAGCGCCCGGCGGTCCGCCCTACGGGGGCCAGTACCAGGGCGGCCAGATGCCGCCCTCCGGCGGCCGTCGCCGCCACCGCTGGCTGATCCCGACCGCCGCGGGCGTGGCCGTCGTGGTCATGGCGGGCACCGTCTGGGCCACGGTGTCGCTGGTGGACTTCGGCGGGCCGCAGCCCGAGACCGTCCTGCCCGGCAACTCGATCGCGTTCGGCAAGATGGACCTGGCCATCGACGGCTCCCAGGCCATCGAACTCCTCCGGTTCGTCGACCGGCTGCCCGAGGAGATGCTCGAGGAGGTGGGCGAGCCGGAGGAGGACACCTCCTCGATGATGGCCGAGGCCTTCGTCGAGGCCTTCCCCGAGGCGGACCAGGCCGAGGTGGAGGAGTGGATCGGCCAGGGCGTCGGCGGCTCGGTGTGGCCGACCGACGACGAGGAGGCGTCCGAGGGCACCGGCGTCGGCGGGGCCATCGCGTGGTCGGTGACCGACGAGGCGCTCGCCGAGGAGCAGCTCACCGCCCTCACGGGCGAGCGCGACGACATCGCCTTTGAGGTCGTCGCTGACTTCGCGCTGATGTCGTACAACGAGGCCGCGCTCGCCGACCTGGACAGCCAGGTGGAGGCGCACGGCACCCTGGACGGCAGCGACACCTTCACCGGTGACCTGGCCGACGTGCCCGGCGGGAGCGTGGCGGTCGGCTGGACCGACCTGGGCGGCCTGATGTCGGTCGAGGAGTTCCGGCGCGAGGTCGAGGCCGAGATGCCCGCGGACTCGGGCGCGATGGAGGGCCGGGCGACCGCGTCCATGCGCGTCGACGGCGACTACCTCGAAGCGCGGATGGACGTGTTCGGCTTCGAGGTGGACCAGACCGACCTGTCCTGGCTCTCGGAGTCCCCGGGTGCGAGCGTGGCCGCGATGGGCGACCTGCCTGAGAACACCGCCGTCGCGGTCGGCGGCACCGGACTGGACGAGGCGTTCACCAGCGCCTACGAGCAGGGGATCCCCTTCCTCAGCAGCGGTGAGCAGACCGAGATGGAGCGGTCGTTCAACTCCATGGGGGTGCCGATGCCGGACAGCTTCGGCGGTCTGCTGGGCACGTCCACGGCGTTCGGCGCCGCCGACCTGGACTTCACCGCCGGGAGCCCCGACGGCGCCACGTACGAGTACCGGGCGGTCGGCGGCGACGAGCAGGTGCTGACCACCCTCGTCGAGCAGATGGCCGGGCCCTACTCCTCCTCGGTTCCCGAGGTGCGCGGCGACGGCGACGCCGTGGTGGTCTCGAACGGCCCGGGCGGCGGCCGTCTGGCCGACGACGAGGTGTTCCAGCAGACGATGCAGGAGATGGACGACGCCGTGATGGCCGGATACGTCGACCTGCGGCAGGCCATTCCGGCCGGTGAGGTCGACGCCCCGGAGGAGTGGGGCGCGCTGGGCGTGGCGCTCAGCGTGACCGGGGAGGGCGAGCGCGCGAGCTTCGAGCTGCGCTGGGCGCCCAGCGGCGGCGAGTAGCCGCGTGTGACGGCGGTGGCGCGGGAGGGAGGCCTCCCGAGCTGACGACGCGGCGGCGCATCTGGAAGCCCGCCAGGAACCACATCAGGACGATGAAGGCCAGCAGCACGGCGACGTGGCCGAGCGCCGTCACGGGCGCCAGACCGCCGAAGACCACCCCGCGGATGAGTTCCACGGCGTGGTAGAGCGGGTTGACCATGGCCGCCGACTGCACCCAGTCCGGCAGCTCGGTCAGCGGGAAGAACGTTCCAGCCACGAGGAACAGCGGCGTGAACAGGCCGCTGAACACGTAGTCCATCGACCGCACCGACGTGATGACCGCCGAGATCCAGATGCCGAACAGCGCGAAGGCGAAGCCCGCCAGGAACGCGATGAACGGCACGAGGAGCATGCCGGGGCCGGGCCGCAGCCCGAAGCCGATGGCGACGAGCAGCGGCACGCAGCCGTAGACGCCCGAGCGCAGGGCCAGCCACAGCGCCTCGCCGGTGACCAGTTCGCGCACGTCGATCGGGGTCGCGAGGATGCCCTCGTAGGTGTGCAGGAAGCGGCGCTTGATGAAGGTGTTGATCACGGCGGGCATCATCGACTGGAACATGACCGACACCGCCACGATGCCGGTGCCGAGGAAGTCGATGTAGCTGTAGCCGGCGAGCGTGCCGATGAGCGCGCCCATGCCGAAGCCGAAGCACAGCAGGTACAGCGTCGGCTCGACGACCGCGGCGAACGTGGTCGCCCGCCAGGACTGGCCGTACAGGATCCACTCGCGCGCGACCACGCCCAGGACGGCGTCGGCCTCGAACCGTCCGGGACGCGCGTGGATCTCCGGCCGGGCGTCCTCCCTGGTCTGTCGCAGGGTCATTCCACACTCTCCCCGGTGAGGGTCACGAACACGTCCTCCAGGTTGCTGGCGCGCCGCAGTGGCGTGGCCAGCCGGTCCCGGAGCGACTCGGGCAGTTCTTCGGCACGCAGGACCGACACGGTGGTGCCCGTGCGCCGGGTGGTGAAGCCGTGGCCGCGGATGAGGGCTTCGAGGGCGTCGATGCCGTCCTCCCCCGGCGTGTACTCCTCCACGGTCGCCCCCGCGTACTTGGCGACGAGGTCGGCGGGGGTGCCGCGTTCGACGACCCGGCCCGCCGCCATCAGGGCCACCTCGTCGGAGAGGCGTTCGGCCTCCTCGATGTAGTGCGTGGACATCAGCACGGTGACGCCCTCGGCGCGCAGGGCGTTGATGACACCCCACAGGTCCTGGCGGACCTGCGGGTCCAGGCCGACCGTGGGCTCGTCCATGAGGACGAGTTCCGGCCGGTGCAGGAGGGCGCGGACGATCAGCAGCCGACGGCGCATGCCGCCGGAGAGGTCGTCCACGAGGGTGTCGCCGCGGTCGCCGAGCTGGGCCAGGCGCATGGCCCGCCCGATGGCCTCCCGGCGCTGCCGCCGGGGGACGCGGTAGAGGAAGGAGAACATCCGCAGGTTCTGCTCGACGGTGAGTTCCTCGTCGAGGTTGTCGTGCTGGGGGACGACCCCCATGCGGGCGCGCGCCCACTTCGACTCGGCTGGGATCTCGTGGCCGAGGATGCGGATCTCGCCCTCGTCGGCCAGGCTCTGGGCGGTGAGCATCTTCATCGTGGTGGACTTGCCCGCGCCGTTGGGCCCGAGCAGTCCGAGGACGACACCCTGCGGGACGTCGAGGTCCAGACCGTCGACCGCGGTCAGGGAGCCGAAGCGCTTGACGACGCCGCGTAGCAGGAGCGCGGGGACGGCGGAGGAGTCGCTGGGGCCCATGGACGCGCTCCCAGGCACACTCCGGCCCGGATCAGATGAGGTCATGAGGCCACGGTGGCAAATTCGCGGGTGAATATCCAGCGAGTTTTCCGCCCCGGGGCGGGCGCGGGGCACCCCTTCATTCACGCCCGGCGGAACCGCCTCGCTCGCGGCTCAGCCGGGCCACAGGGGATTTCCCCGTTGCGGATTCTCCGATTCGGCCCTACAACGGCGTCAGAGCTCGTTAACGAGTTCGATTATGAAGGTGGTCGTGCGCGTCAAACTGCTCCCCTCGCCGGAACAGGCGGAGGCGCTTCCCCGTAGCCTCAGCCACGGGTAGCTGGCGTTCGAGTACTCGGTCACCACGGACGACTAGGAACCGAAGACGTCGCCGACCTGAACTGAACTGGAGCCCGAGCTGTTCGCCGTGCACCAGAACCCGGTGGCGGGGAACAGCACATACGCGATCGCGCCATCCACCTGGCCCGCAGGCGTCCCGGCCTCGAAAAATCCGTTGCGCGGGGCCGGGCCCCTTCCTAGGATCGGCCGCACCACGACGACCCACCCGGAAGCGCACCCGCCGCCCGGGTCCCAGGAGGCTGTTCATGACCCGGACCGCGCCGAGCGCGCTTCACCACCGTGCGGACGACCACCGGCTCCGGCCGCTCCCGGCCCGCTGACGCGACACCGCCGCACCGTCGAGAACCGCTCGGCCTGCTCCTGCTGCCCGATACCGATGTCCAGCAAGGAGTTCCCGGGTGTCCACCACCGAACCCATCCCCGTCCTGCGCACCTCCACCTTCACCTGCGTGCGCTGCGGCCTGACCACCGCCGTCCTCGATCCCGCGGGCGCGCGGCGCGACCACTGCCCCAGCTGCCTGAGTTCGCGCCACGTCGTCGACCGGGTCGAAGGCGGGTCCGCCGACTGCGGCGGACGCATGGTCCCGATCTCCATCGCCGTCCCGCGCGGCGACGCGTGGCGCCTCATCCACCGCTGCACGCGGTGCGACGAACTGTCGGAGAGCGCCGTGTCCACGGACGACAACCACCTCGTCCTGATGCGCCTCGCCGTCCGGCCGCTCGCCGAACCGCCCTTCCCGCTCGACCTGTTCGGGGAGGTGTGAGCGTGGGTCGGCGCAACACACGGGGGCGGCGGCGCGCCCAGCGCGCGAAAAGCGTCACGCACGCCCACGGCGAGGTCGGCCGGTCCCGGTCGTTCCGCTGCGCGCGCTGCCGGTTGGAGGTCCCCGCCGACGCACCGGGGACGGCGCACCGCAACCACTGCCCGCACTGCCTGACCAGCCTGCACGTGGACCGCCGCGTCCCCGGGGACCGCGCGGCGGACTGCCGGGGGCGCATGGACGCGGTGAGCGTCTCGGCGCGGCCGGACGGCGAGTGGATGATCATCCACCGCTGTACGCGCTGCGGCGGACTCAGCGCCAACCGGATCGCGGGCGACGACAACGCACGGTCGCTGGTGCGGATGGCGGTCCGTCCGCTGGCCGCCGCCCGGCCCTCGGCCGCCGACCTCGCCCGGCGGGTGCTGATCGACCTGTGACCACGGGCGGGCCCGCTCCCCGGGCCCGCCCCTCGCCCACCATCGCCGAGGCCGCCGCGTGCGAGGACGGACCACGGCCGGGGCCGCCCGCCGTCGTTCGTCGGCGCCGCGCGCCACGATGGACCACGACCCTGGGAGGACGCGCGTGAGAGGGCGGTTGCTCTAGTGTTGACCGACGTGAGTGAGGAACTGTCCCCCGCCAGGCTCCGTGCCTCCGACGCCGACCGCGAACGGGTCCTGAGGATCCTGCGCGAGGCCACCGCCGACGGCCGCCTGGACCTGGAGGAGTTCGAGGAGCGTTCCTCGCTCGTACAGGCCGCCCGGACCCTGGGCGAACTGCCCGGCGTGACCGCCGACCTCGTCCCCGCCGACCAGCAGCCCATCCGGCTCGACTCCCAGCCCGTGATCGGCCTGTTCGGACGGGTCTCCCGCCGCGGTCGCTGGGTGGCGATGCCCGGTGAGCTCGTCGCGGCCTTCGCCGGCCGCGTCGACGTCGACATGCGCGAGGCGCTCCTGTTGCGCAACCACCACCGGGTCGTCGTCCACGCCGTCCTCGGCCGGGTCGAGATCGAGGTCCCCGAGGGGGTCGAGGTGCGGATGGCCGGCTGGAGCTTCCTCGGCCGGCGCACCACCAACGCGCAGCGGTCCGAGCTGCCGACGCCGCCCGTCGTGGAGATCGACGGGTTCAGCGTGTTCGGGATCGTCCGCGTGCGGGCGCCCCGCCGACGGCGCTTCCTCGGCCGGGGCCGGCGCCGCCCCCAGCGCGGCATCAGCTCCTGATCACGCGGCCCCCACCTGCACGGATGTCAACATGACGCGTGCAACACGGGTGAGTGCCACCGCGCTCCTGTGCGTCTGGCAGGCTTGTCTCACAGGATTTCCCAGGAGAGATGGGCCAGCGATGAGTGAGTTCCGTATCGAGCACGACTCGATGGGTGAGGTCAGGGTTCCCGCCGAGGCCAAGTGGCGGGCCCAGACCCAGCGTGCCGTCGAGAACTTCCCGATCTCGGGCCAGGGCCTGGAGGGCGCCCACATCGCCGCCCTCGGCCAGATCAAGGCCGCCGCCGCCAAGGTGAACGCCGAGCTGGGCGTCATCACCGACGAGTTCGGCAAGGCGATCCGCGACGCGGCCCTGGAGGTCGCCGAGGGCACGTGGAACGACGAGTTCCCGATCGACGTCTTCCAGACCGGCTCGGGCACCTCCAGCAACATGAACACCAACGAGGTCGTGGCGACGATCGCCAGGGAGCGCACCGGTCTGGAGGTGCACCCCAACGACCACGTCAACGCCTCGCAGTCCTCCAACGACGTCTTCCCGTCGTCCATCCACATCGCCGCCACCTCGGCCGTGCAGAACGAGCTGATCCCGGCGCTGCGCCACCTGGAGGGCGAGCTCACCCGCAAGTCCGTCGAGTTCGCGTCCGTCGTCAAGAGCGGCCGCACCCACCTGATGGACGCCACCCCGGTCACCCTGGGCCAGGAGTTCGCTGGGTTCGCCGCGCAGGTCCGCTACGGCGTCGAGCGCCTGGAGGCCGTCCTGCCGCGCGTGGCCGAGCTGCCCCTGGGCGGCACCGCCGTGGGCACCGGCATCAACACCCCCGAGGGCTTCGCCGCGCGGGTCATCGCCGAGATCGCCGCGAACACCGGCCTGCCGCTGACCGAGGCCCGCGACCACTTCGAGGCGCAGGGCGCCCGCGACGGCCTCGTCGAGCTCTCCGGCCAGCTGCGGACGATCGCGGTCGGCTACTGCAAGATCGCCAACGACATCCGCTGGATGGGGTCGGGCCCGACCACCGGCCTGACCGAGGTCTTCCTGCCCGACCTTCAGCCGGGTTCCTCGATCATGCCCGGCAAGGTCAACCCGGTGCTGTGCGAGGCCATGCTCCAGGTCTCCTCCCAGGTCGTGGGCAACGACGCGGCCGTCGCCTTCGGCGGCGCCAGCGGCAACTTCGAGCTCAACGTGCAGCTGCCGATGATCGCCCGCAACGTGCTGGAGTCCATCCGCCTGCTGGCCAACGTCTCCCGCCTGTTCGCCGACCGCTGCGTGGCCGGGATCGAGGCCAACGAGGAGCAGTGCCGCACCTACGCGGAGTCCTCCCCCTCGATCGTCACGCCGCTCAACCGCTACATCGGCTACGAGGAGGCCGCCAAGGTCGCCAAGCAGTCGCTGGCCGAGCGCAAGACGATCCGCCAGGTCGTCCTGGAGCGCGGCTACGTCAAGGACGGCAAGCTCACCGAGGAGCAGCTGGACGCCGCCCTCGACGTGCTGAAGATGACCAACTCCCAGTAGTCCCACGCGTGACCGGTCAGGGCACCCCGCGCCGCGGGGTGCCCCTTCCGTCTGCGCACGGCCGACGCGGTCCCAGGTCGCGATTCGGTTCCGCTCCCGCCCGGCCCGGAACCTTCGGTCCGGGGTGGACGTCGGACCCTCGTGCCAGTACATCTGGTTCGACCCCTTCGCACCGGATAGCAGCCCGCCTCGAGAGGGCAGTACATGTCGAGCAACAGCGGTGGCGAGCACATCGTCGCGGACCGTTACGTCCTGCGCCGTGAACTGGGACGCGGCGGCATGGGCGTCGTCTGGGAGGCCTTCGACCCCTCCCTCGACCGCGTCGTCGCGATCAAGCAGGTGCTCCTCCCCGACCACTTCACCGACGAGGAGCGCGCGGACGCGCACGCCCGAGTGCGCCGCGAGGCGCAGTCGGCGGCGCGGATCTCGCATCCGAGCGTCATCACCATCCACGACGTCTTCCAGTTCGGGGGCGACCCGTGGGTCGTGATGGAGCTCGTCGAGGGCGGATCGCTCCAGGAGAGGCTCAACGAGCACGGTCCGCTGGATCTGGAGACGGCGGCCTCGGTCGCCGAGTCGCTGCTCAAGGCGGTCCGGGCGGCCGACGCGGCCGGAGTCCTGCACCGCGACATCAAGCCCGGCAACATCATGATGTCCTCGGACGGCCGGGTCATCCTCACCGACTTCGGGATCGCCACCATGGAGGGCGGTCCGAGCATCACGCGCACGGGTGCGCTGATCGGCTCACCCGAGTACATGCCGCCCGAACGGCTGGAGGGCGGCCCCGCGGAGCACCGGGGCGACCTGTGGAGTATCGGGGTGACCCTCTTCGCGGCGGTCGAGGGGACCTCGCCGTTCCGCCGGGACAGCATCACCGCGGCGATCGCCGCGGTGATGTCCGCGGAGCTGCCGCCGATGACGAGGGCCGGATGGCTGCGCCCGGTGATCGAGGGCCTGCTGGAGCGCGACCCCGACCGGCGGCTCACCCCGGAAGCGGCGCTCGACCTGCTGCGCGGGAGCCGTGAGGACACCGGAGGCGCCGGAGGCCCTGACGAGGCGACCGGCTCCGGGACCGGCCCGAACACGCCGGGTCGAGCGGTGGGCGGTGGCGCCGCGGCCGGTGGTGCGGCCGGTGCCGCGGCCGGTGGTGCGGCCGGTGCCGCGGCCGGTGGTGCGACGACGGCCGGGGGCACGCCGGCGGGTGGCCCGGCCTGGGGTGCGGCCGGAAACGCGACAGCGGGTGGTGCGGCCGGAGGCGCGGGTCCCGCCGGGCCGGGCGGTACTCCCCACCCGTCGCACAGCGGAGGGTACGCCGCTCCCAGCGGTGGCTACGCGGCCCCGGGCGTCGGTTACCGGTCCCCGGCCGACACGCGGCCCTCCCCCGCCCACCCGGGACCACCGCACGGCGGCGGACCCCGGGGCCCGTCCACGCCCTTCCCCGGCCACGGACGGCCACCCGCCTACGGGCCTGTCGCCGGGCACGGCGCCGGTCACCCGTCCGGCGGCCATCCGGGAGGAGGAGGCCCGCCCACCGGCCACCTCCGCACCGGCGGCACCGGCGGCTCACGTTCGGGCTCGACCTCGCGGATCCTGCTCGGTGTCGGCGCGGGCACGGTCGCCCTGCTGCTCATCGCGGTCGCCACGGTCGTGGTCGTGATGAATCGCACGGACGGCTCCGGCCGACCCCTCGCACCGACACCCGACGCCGCCGGCCCCGCCGGAGGCGAGGCCGAACCGGGCGAACTCGACTCCGGCGTCAGCGCCGGCCCGCCGGCCGACGACGACGATGACGACGCCGCCACCGGGGACCGCCCGGCCTACGACTCCCTGGAGACCTTCGACTCCGAGTGGTTCTCGGTGGGCCACCCGCAGGGCTGGTACGTGGACGACTCCGGCATCGACAGCACCATCGTGGCGATCCAGGCCGAGGGCGGGAACCACCAGGTCTGGATGTCGGGATGGACCGAGCCGGACTTCACGGGCACGAGCGCGGAGTTCCTGGAGTCGACGGACGGCGGCACCGACACCGGCGGCGAGTCCATGCCCGATTACACCCAGTTGGACCTGGCGGAGGTCGGCGACCACGACCTGGGCGCCGGCTGGGACGTCGCGCGCGTCGAGGCGGAGTTCACCAACGAGTCGTGGCCCTCGCGGGAGCGCCGGTTCTGGTCCTACGCCATGAGCACGGACTACCAGGACGAACGCGTCTTCTACCTCATGAGCGTGAACGTCCCGGTCTCGGACGCCGAGTACTACGCCGACCTGCCCGAGGACGTCTTCGAGACGTTCACGCCGCACCTCTGACCACCCGTACGACCGCGACGGCCCCCGTTCCGCGCAGGGAACGGGGGCCGTCGCGCCGTGGTGTGTCCGGCTGTGCGACGTCAGTCGAACAGGTGCACGCCGCAGTGCGGCCACTGGCTCTGCCAGTTCCCGCCCACGGCGTTGTAGAGCTGCTGGGCCCGCTGGGTCTGCTCGTCGGGGCTGGCCTCGGACGGCAGGCCCGTGCCGCCCACGGACTCCCACGTGGCGGTGCTGAACTGGTAGAGGCCGTAGTAGCCGCCGGCGGAGTTGACCGCGGTGGGGTCGCCGCCGGACTCGCACTGGGCGAGGGCGGGCCAGTTCAGTCCCGCGGCGTCTCCGCCGCCCTGCGGCGGCGTGCCGCCGGACTCCTCCTCCGGCTCTTCCTCCTCCGGCTCCTCCGGCTCGATGGCGGGGGCCTCGCCCTGAGCGGTGCGGCTGCCCTCGCTGAGGGCGGCGTCGCGCTCCCCGGCCGAGGCCTCGCGGAGGGCGGCGAGCTCGTCCTCGGTCAACTGGTCCGAGGCGGCGAAGAACTCGTCGCCGGTGTCGGCTTCGGGGGTGGTCTCCTCGACCGCGGCACCGGCCGCGACGTCCGGATCGACCCTTTCGTCGGCGAACGCGGAGACGGCGAACGTCGCGCCAGCGACCAGGGTCGCCGCGGCGACCGCCGCCGTACTACGCAACGACATGCGATTGAGTAACACGATGTCCTTTCCCCAAGAGGGGGCAATAGCCAGGGAAAGCCCTATTAATACCAGTTGTTGGCCTGCGAGTGGGACCAGGCGCCGCACGGGTCCCCGTAGCGGTCCTTGATGTAGTCGATCCCCCAGGCGATCTGCGTGGCGGGATTGGTCCGCCAGTCGTCACCGTGGGACGACATCTTGCTGCCGGGCAGCGATTGCGGAATGCCGTAGGCGCCCGAACTGGGGTTCTCGGCCGTGTGGTTCCAATTGGACTCCTTCTCCCAGAGCGGCTCCAGGCAGTCGGAGAACTGGTCGGAGCTCCAGCCCTCGGCCAGCACCATGTCCAGGGCGATCTCCTTGGCCGATCCGGCCGGGACCGGCGCGGCGGAGCCGGAGGAGCCCTCGTCCTCGGCGGGCTCGCTCTCGGGCTCCGGTTCGGGCTCGGGGACGTCCTCGCCCTCGTCGCTGGCGGACTGCACGGCCTCGTCCGCCGCCGCTTCGGCGGCGCTGCGGGACTCCTCGCGCGCGGCCGCCAGGTCCTCCTCGGACGGGGTGGGCGGTGCCGCGAAGAAGTCGTCCTCGGTGGGCTCGGCGTCGGGGGTGGTCGGAGCCACGGCGGCGGAGGTCACCTGGTCGGGGTCGACCTCACCGCTCTGGGCGAAGGCCGCCACGCCGAAGGTGGCGCCGGCGACGAGCGCCGCCGCGCCGACGGCACCGACATGACGCAGTGAGATCCGGTGGAGTAGCAAGATCGCCCTTTCGCGCGTTGACGCTCACGGACGGAGGGTCCGCGGGTGTTGTTCGCCGCTCTCCGTGCGGCCCGGGTCAGGCGCGGAGGGAAGGGCAGCGCCGTTCAACCGTCCGCGTTCGGGCTCCCGCACGGGTGGGGGTGCTCTGTGCAGCGGATTCAGCCTGCATCATCGTCACGGCCAAGTAACGCCATATTTACTATGTCTTGGATCACATCACGGAATGTGCCTGCAATGCGGGGCTTTGACCTGCGAGGCATCACCAAGAGTCAAGGGATGGTCAACTCGCGCGGTGGGTGTGGCGACTGTCTCCGTGTGCTCGGGGGAGACCGAAACTCCGGGACCCGATCCGCCTGGGGCGGTCGGGAGACCGGGGGCCGGTGGTCCCGTGGTCGTGCCGGACGTCCGGCCGCCAGGGCGATCCGCCCCCATGGCACGCCGCCAGGCCGTGTTCGGCGAGGCGACACGCGCGAGGGACGGAACGACCCTGGCCGTGTCCCTGAGTACGCGCGTCTGAGTACGCGTACGGATGCCGTCGGCCGCGTTTCGCCCCACCATGGTCGGTATGAACGCCCACGGATCGCCTCCCCCCGCGGCCCCGCCCCTGCGGTGCCCCGACTGCGCCGCGCCGCTCCGGCCCGGCGCGGCGGCCTGCCCCCGATGCGCCCTCGTCCTCGTCGGGCCGCTCGCGCAGCGGCTCTGGGAGATCGACACCCAGCTGGTGGACCTGGCCGACCGCTCCCGCCGGCTGCGCGCGGAACGGTCCGAGGTCCACCGGCTCCTCCGCCGGGAGTCGGGGGCGCCCCGCCCCGTCGGCGAACCCGCCGCACCCGTGGCGCCGGGCCACGCCGCGCGGTCGGGCCCGTCCGGGCCCCCGGCGCCCCACGCCGGACCGCAGGCCGGTCCGGTGCCCGTCGGCGCGTACCACCGGGCGCAGGTCCCGCCACCCGCGCCACGGCGTTCGGAGCTCTCGCAGCTCTCGGCGCAGAACCTCATCCTCGGGCTCGGCGGCCTGCTCGTCGGCATCGCCGCCCTGGTGTTCGCCGTGTGGACGTGGAGCGACCTGACCACGGGTACGCGCGCGCTGATCCTGACCCTGACCACCCTGTTCTTCGCCGGTGTGGCCCTCCCCCTGCACAGGCGCGGGCTGGCCTCGACCGCCGAGACCTTCGGGGCGCTGGGCGCCGCACTGCTGTGCGTCGACGCGCTCGCGCTCTACCTGGTCTCCGACGGGATCACCAACGGCCCCGGCTACGCGGCGGCCGCGCTGGCGGTGATCGGCGCGCTGCTGGTCCTCTATCCGCTGCTGGTCCCCCTGCGGGCACCGCGGGTGATCGCGGTCCTGCTGGTCCAGCCGGTGCCCGTGCTCCTGGTGGCCGCCTCCTCCTGGGACGGGCGCTGGCCCTGGATGCTGACCGCCCTGGCGGTGACCGCGCTGCTCGACGTGCTGGTCGGGACCCGCCTCGGCGCCCCGCGGCCCGGCGTGCCGGTCCGCACCCTGCACGTGGTGGCGCTCGTCGTGTGGGCCCTCACGATCGGGTTCACCGTGCTGGCGGTGGCCCTGATGTCCTCCGTGACCGACCCGCTGCGGTGGTGGTCGGTGGCGGCCACGCTGCTGGTCTCGGGGGCGGCCTCGCTGCTGCTGGCCCGGCAGCCGCGCACCACGCCCGCCGAGCGCGCGCGGGGACGGTTCCACACCGTCGCCGGGCTCCTGGCCCTCGGTCTGGTTCCCCTGGCCGCGGGCCCCGCCCACCTGCCGGTCCTGCCGCGCGTGCCCGGGCGGGTGTGGTCGGACGACCCCTCCCTGGCGATGCGCACGGCGACCGACGTGCTCGGGCTCGTCCCGGTGGGCTCGGCGGTCCCGTCGGCCCCGGCCCAGCTGTCGGCGATCCTGGTCGGCGCGGTCCTTGCCGTCGGCGTGGCGGCGCTGCCGCGCCGCGCGCTCCTCGTCCCCGTCCTGGCCCTGGTCGCTCCCCCGACCCTGCTTCCCGTGCCGCTGCTGCTCGGGTTCCCGCTGGTGGCGGCGTCCGTGTGGGCGCTGCTGCTGGGCGCCGCGCTGATCGTGTGGGCCACGCTGCTGCGCACCGGCCACCGGAGCCGTGTCCCCGCCGTCACCGGGTTCCTGACCCTGCTGACCGGGCTGGCCTGGGCCCTGCCCGAGTGGTACACGTCCGCGGCGGCCCTGCTCCTGGTGGCGACGAGCGCGCTGGTCGCGGCCCTGGCGGTGAACCGGACCGCCGGGGACCGCGCCGAAGGCCCAGCCGCCACCCTGTACGCGGCCGCGACCGCCCTGTGGCTGGTGGTCCTGCTGGTCGGCGCTCCCCTGCTGGTCTCGCTCCTGGCCATGCCCCGGCCGGACCGGATCCAGTGGTGGCTCCTGGCCGCCCTCGCCCTACTGGCGGGCGCGACCGCCCTCCGGCTCGGCCGGACCGCGCCCCCGTTCGGGAACGGCTCCGTGGCCGACCCGCGGCCCGCACTGACCTGGGCCGGCCTGCTCCTGCTCCCGTTGGCGCCGCTGGCGGCCGTGGTCCAGGGGCCGCCGTCGGCCCCGCTGTTCGCCGGACCCCACGGGGTGTGGGCGGCGCCGCTGGCGGAGATGCTCGAACCCGCCTCCGCCGTCCTGGGGTACTCCGCCCCGCCTGGCGCGGGCGCGGCGGCGCTGTCCGCGCTGGGCCTACTCGCGGCCTCAGCCCTGGCGGTCGGGACCGTCCGGCTCGCCGACCGGCGGCTGGTGTCGGCCGCGATGGCGCTGACCGTCCCCGCCGCACTGGTTCCGCTGCCGGTGGTCCTGGGCCTGCCCTACGTCGTCGCCGTGGTGTGGGCGCTGGCGGTCGGCGCCGCGCTGACGCTGTCGGTGGCCAGGACCGGCGATCGGCCGCACGCCTGGGTCGCCACGGCCACCGGGCTCGCCACACTCCTGCTCGGCCTGGCGTGGGCGCTGCCGGAGCGGTACACGAGCCTGGTCGCGGCCGTGCTGCTGGCGTGCGCCGCGCTGCTCGGCTCGCTCGAACTGCGCCGTCTGGGCCGGCCGGGCACGGACGGGCCGGGTTCACCGGTCCGCCTGGTGTACTCGTCGGTCCTCGGGATCGGGGTCGCCGACCTGGTCCTGGTCGGCGCGCTGGTGGCCGACTCGGCCGCGGCCGTCCGGCACACGCCCGCCGTCTGGGCCCTGGCGGCGCTCGCCGTCCTGGGGATCGCGACGACCGCCCTGGTCGTCGGCCGCCTCCCCTACGCCGGACCGTGGCCCACGACGGTCGGCGCCACGCCCGCCGGGGCCGGGCCCGCGCCCCAGGGCTACGCCGGAGCGGGAGGGTTCCGCACGCCGGGTGCCGCCCCGGTTCCGGGCGCGCCTCCCGCCGCGCGCGGTGGGGCTCCGCGTCCGACGATCCGTCCGGCGCCCTCGGTGTCCCCGTACAGCGTGCTGGGCCTGGTGCTGCTGACGATCGCCCCACTGGTCGCCGGTCCGCCCGGCCTGCCGGTCTTCGCCTTCGCCCCGTGGGGCCACGGTGTGGCGGCGGCGCCCCCGGAAGCGCTGATCGGGCCCGCGCACACCGTCCTCGGGCTCCCGGGCCCGGCCGACACCGCCACCGGCCTGGCCTTCGCGCTCGGCTGCCTGCTGGCGGGCGTGCTGGCGGTGCTCGCTGCCCGGCTGGTGGACCGGCCCCGCGCCCTCCACGCCGCCGCGCTCGCGGGTCCGGCCGCGCTCGTCCCGCTGCCGGTCGCCCTCGGCGCGCCGTTCCTGTTCTCGCTCGTGTGGACGCTGGCGGTGGGCGCCGGGCTGGCACTGTGGGCGGCGCGCCTGGCGGATCCGCGGCTGAGCCGCCTGCCCGCGTCGACCGGCCTCTTCGTCCTGCTGCTCGGGTTCGGCTGGTCCCTGGCCGAACCGTTCACGACCGCGGCGGTACTGGCGTTCGTCGCCGTGGCCGCCTCCTTCGCCGCGGCCCTGTCCCGGACCACGGTCACGGCCGTGGGCGCCACGGCCCTGGCCACCGCCGCCACCGGCGGGCTGGCGCTGGCCCTGCCGCTGGCCCTGGACCTGCCCGTGCAGCTCGCCGCCCTGGGGCCCCTGCTGGTGGTCGCCGGAGTGGCGGCGGTCGCGCCCCGGCTGCGGTCGCCGCTGCTGGAGGCCACCGAGGTCCCGGCCGCGGTGTGGGCCCTGGTGGTCCTGGGCCTCAGCTCGCTCGCGCACACCGCGGTCCCAGTGCCGGGCCCCGAGCGGTACGGCGCGTTCGCCGAACCCCGGCCGGAGCTGGTCGCGGTCGCCCTGGCGGTGCTCGGCGTGATCTCGCTGGGCAGCGCGGTCCGTCCCGGCCGACGGCCGCTGGCCGTGGTCGGCGGGCTGCTGATGCTCGCCGCGATGTGGACGGTGCTGGCCGCCTGGGACGTCGGCGTCGCCGAGGCCTACACGGTCGTGCCGGCGCTGGCCGCGCTGGTCCTGGGCTGGGAGTGGAGCCGCAAGGCCAAGGTCCCGCCGTCGAGCTGGGCCGCCTACGGGGGCGGGCTGGCGCTGCTCCTGCTGCCGACGGTCGGGCTGGTGCTGGGAGGACAGGACCTGCTCTGGCGGGTGCCGGCCCTCCTCGCCGCGGGCCTGGCCGTGGCCGTGTGGGGGCTGCGCGGACGGCTCCAGGCGGCACTGGTGATCGGTGGCGCGGCGCTGGTCCTGACCTCGCTGCGGGCCTTCGGTCCGCCGCTGTGGGACCTGACCGTGCTCCTGCCGAACTGGGTACCGTTCGCGGCGGCCGGCGCGCTGCTGCTGGTCGTCGGGGCCCGCTACGAGGCGAACCTGGCACGCCTGCGCCGACTCGGTCGCACGGTCGCCGCCATGCGGTGACCGAAGGCCCACCCCGGCCCGAGAGGCCCCCGCGGGAAGGTGGACCCGCGGGGGCGCGGACCGCCTCCGTGCCCGGACCGACCGCCCCGGGCGGGGGCGGAGCCCGGGGCGGTCGGTCCGGGACAGGGCGGCCCGTGGCGGGCCGCCCGGATCAGCTCTCCAGCATCTCCGTGACCAGCGCGGCGATCGGCGAGCGCTCGGAGCGGGTCAGGGTGACGTGCGCGAACAGCGGGTGGCCCTTGAGCTTCTCGATCACCGCGACGACGCCGTCGTACCGGCCCACCCGCAGGTTGTCCCGCTGGGCGATGTCGTGGGTGAGCACCACCCGCGAGTTCTCACCGAGCCGGGAGAGCACCGTGAGCAGGACCCCGCGCTCCAGGGACTGGGCCTCGTCCACAATGACGAACGCGTCGTGCAGCGAGCGCCCCCGGATGTGCGTGAGCGGCAGGACCTCCAGCATGCCGCGGTCGACGATCTCCTCGATGACCTCCTCGGTGGTCACCGCCGACAGGGTGTCGTGCACCGCCTGGCCCCACGGGGTCATCTTGTCGTTCTCGGTGCCGGGGAGGTAGCCCAGCTCCTGGCCGCCCACCGCGTACAGCGGGCGGAACACCATCACCTTGCGGTGCTGGCGGCGCTCCAGGACCGACTCCAGGCCCGCGCACAACGCGAGCGCCGACTTGCCGGTGCCCGCGCGCCCGCCCAGGGACACGATGCCGACGTCGGGGTCGGTGAGCAGGTCCAGCGCGACCCGCTGCTCGGCGCTGCGCCCGTGCAGACCGAACACGTCCCGGTCGCCGCGTACGAGCTTCACCGACTTGTCCGGCTGCACCCGGCCCAGCGCCTTGCCGCGCTCGGAGACCAGCACCAGGCCCGTGTGGCAGGGCAGGTCGCGGGCCTCCTCGATGTCGCTCGCGCCGCTCTCGAACAGCTCCCCGATCTGGTGGGCGGGCACGTCCAGCTCGGCCATGCCGGTCCAGCCGTGCTCGATGGCCAGCTCCGCGCGGTACTCGTCGGCCGGGAGCCCGATGGCGGACGCCTTGATCCGCATCGGCAGGTCCTTGCTGACCAGGACGACGTCGCCCTCCTCGCCGTCCTGGCCGGGCTCGCTCCCATGCGGCGCGGCCTGGAGGTTGCGGGCCACCGTCAGGATCCGGGTGTCGTTGTCGCCCAGCCGGAAACCCGCCGGCAGGATCGACGGATCGCTGTGGTTGAGCTCGACGCGCAGCGTGCCGCCCTGGTCGTTCACAGGAACCGGATCGTCAAGGCGGCCGTTGGCGACGCGGAGGTCGTCCAGGAGGCGGAGCGCCCGACGAGCGAAGTACCCGAGTTCCGGGTCGTGACGCTTGCTCTCCAGCTCGGTGATCACCACCACGGGGATGACCACCTGGTGCTCGGCGAACCGGGTCACGGCCATCGGGTCGGCGAGCAGGACGCTGGTGTCGAGCACGTAGACGCGCATTCCCTCTCCTACCTCCGGGACGGGGGCGGTGGGGGACTGGGTGTCGCGGCGATCGGTCGAGGAACTAGCCACTCGTTCTCCCCTTGGGCACCACTGGGGCACCCTACTGTCACGGGATCATGGAGGACCGGGACCAAGCCCCTGAGGGCCGGGTCCGGCCCTCCTCGTCGAAGTTCCTCGATGACGCAGGAGTTCAAAGAGCCGGGGCCTCCCGAACGGGTGGACGGACGCCACCCGCCTTTTCCGACGCTACGCGCCCGTGAACCCCGGGTCCAGGCCCCCGTCCCTCCACGCGGTGAACACCGCGTTAAGGGGACGGCCGACAGGGAGCTGCTGAGGGGATCAGGAGCCGAAGCGGCGGTTGCGCGCGCCGTACGAGCGCAGTGCACGCAGGAAGTCCACTCTGCGGAACGCGGGCCAGTAGACCTCGCAGAAGTAGAACTCCGAGTGCACGCTCTGCCAGAGCATGAAGCCGGACAGGCGCTGTTCCCCGGACGTGCGGATGAGCAGGTCGGGGTCGGGCTGGCCGCGCGTGTAGAGATGCCGTGCGATGTCCTCGATGTCCAGGCGCTCGGCCAGCTCCTGGATACCGGTGCCCTTGGCCGCTTCCTCGTGGAGGAGCGACCGAACCGCATCAGCGATCTCACGTCTACCCCCATACCCGACGGCGACGTTGACAACCAGGCCAGGGTTGCCGGATGTGGCCGACTCCGCCTCCTTGAGCGCACGGGCGGTGGAGTCGGGCAGCACGTCGAGGGCGCCCACGGGGCGCGTGTTCCAGCCCTCCTCGCGCAGCCGCGCGATGGTGGCCTCGATGATGCGCACCAGCGGGCCCAGCTCCGACTCGTCCCGGGTGAGGTTGTCGGTGGACAGCATCCACAGCGTGACGACCTGCACTCCGAGCTCGTCGCACCAGCGGAGGAGCTCGAAGATCTTGTCCGCGCCGGCCTGGTGGCCCTGTTCGGCCCCCCGCATGCCGCTGCTCTTCGCCCACCGGCGGTTCCCGTCCATCGCGACACCGACGTGCCGCGGGATCTCCTGGCTGGTCAGGCGGCGTTCCAGCCGCCTTTCATAGAGCCAGTACAGGGGGTCACGAAGCCCCATGGGCGAAACCTCTCAGAGCTGGAGCATGGCCGACACGCACACTCGTGTGGCTGATGTGCCGACGGGGATGGGATCCAGGGTAGTTCGCCGCGGGACTCTACGTCACGGTCAGGGACTTGCGCACGTGCTTGCGGCCCTGGTGGATGCGGGACTTGACGGTGCCCAGGGCGAGGTTGAGCTCTGAGGCGATCTCGTTGTAGTCCATCTGGCACAGGTCGCGCAGCACCAGGGGCGCCACGAGGTTGGGGCGCTCCTTCTCCAACTGGTCGAGGGCCTCCAGGAGGTCGATGCGCGAACCGGCGATGACACTCGTGGTGCGGGGGTCGCTCTGCGGGGGCATGCGCTCGGCCTCGGTGGGGTACTCGGCCGAACGGCGCTTCATCGAGCGGTAGGTCTGGCGTGCGGAGTTGGACACCACGGTGTAGAGCCACGTGGTGAAGAGCGAGTCGCCCTTGAAGCTGTCGATCTTGCGCGCCACGCGCAGCAGCGCGTCCTGGCAGGCCTCCTCGGCGTCCTGCCGGTAGGGCAGGAAGCGGGCGCACCGGCGCAGCACCTCCGGCTGGATCCGGCGGAGCAGGTCGTCCAGCGCCGCGGCGTCGCCCGCCTTGGCGCGGCGCGCGAGCTCCTCCAGCTCCTCGTCGACGTTGCTCGCCACCCGCCGGCGGGGCTTGGGCGCCGAGTGGTCGGCCTGGTCTTCGTACTCGCCACTGCTCATGGCTGGCTCTCTCCCTGGCTGACGGCGGACATCCGTCCGTTGGAGGACGCGTGGGCGTCCACGATGGATCACGCGTCACGTGGACGCGGACCGGCTCCTGCCGGTCCGCCGCACCGGTGACCGGGTTTCGGCCACCATTCCATGGTGCACACGACTCTCCGGGCATTCCACCCGGTTTCGCCGCCCTCACGCACCGGTGCCACCCGAAGACGTGGATCATATCCGCGAAAGCGAATGCGAACGCGTAGATGGTGTATTAGTGGGCAACGAACGCGTACGCACCCCCCTGACAGACCGAGGCGGAAATGAGTCAACCGGAGGCCTTCGGGCGCTACCGCGTCATACGACGCCTGGGCTCCGGTTCGTTCGCCACGGTATGGCTCGCCCAGGACGATCTGCTCAACTATCCGGTCGCCATCAAGGTACTCGCCGAGAACTGGGCGCACCAGATGGACATCCAGCACCGTTTCCTGGAGGAGGCGCGCATCCTGCGCCAGACCGACTCCACGTGGCTGGTGGCCGTCCACGACGTGGACGTCCTGCCCGACGGGCGGCCGTACATGGTGATGACCTACGCGGACCAGGGCAGCGTCTCCGACCTCGTCAACCGAGGTCAGCTGCCCTTGGACGAGGCCCTGCGGCTGCTGACCGAAATCGGCCAGGGCATCACCGTGCTACACAACCACGGCACGATCCACCGCGACATCAAGCCCTCCAACGTGCTGCTCCAGTCGTCACCCGTGGGGCAGAGGGTGCTGGTGGCGGACCTGGGGTTCGCCAAGTCCATCGACGAGGCCTCGGGCTTCACTGCGGCCGCCGGAACCCCCGGCTACATGTCGCCGGAACAGAGCATCCCCGGCGGTGACCTGGACGTCCGCTCGGACGTGTACTCGCTGGGCGCGGTCGCCTACGAGCTCATCACGGGGCGTCCGCCCTCCCGGCCGCCGGTGCGCATCGCACCTGGCCGGATCCGGCCAGGTCTGCCCCCGGCGCTGGACGACCTCATCCTGTCCGCACTTTCGGTGGACCGGGAAAGCCGCCCGGCGGACGCCAAAACCTTCACCGACCGCGTCAGGGCGATCCGTATGGCACCGGACCTGCCGCGCGCGGACCCGTGGTGGCAGCGGTACCGGATGCCCTGGCGCCGCGCCGCCGTGCTCGCCTCGGCCCTGGTCGTCCTGGGCGCCGTGCTGACCGCCTCGGTCGGCAGCCCCGGCCAGTCGCTGACCACGGTGCGCATGGCGTCCCAGGGGATCTCCATGACCGTCCCGCTCGTGTGGGCCAAGGACTTCCACCCGACCATGGCGGCCCGACCGGCGGCCACGAGCGCCGGTGCCGACACGGGCATGCTCGTGGCCACCGACTCCGACCACTGGGACGACACGGACGTCCCCTCCTACGGGGTGTACACGACCGTGCTCCCCGGCTCGCTCGTCCTGGACGGCGTCGCCGACGCCGACGCGTGCGAGGGCACGCCGTTGGAACGCGGGATCGCCCTGAACGGCTGGGAGGGCTCGGCGTGGGACTGGCCCGACTGCAACGGCTCGGGCGCGTTCACCAGCCTCGCCGTGCACACGGCGGACGAGCCCACGACGGTGTACATGGAGGTCCGCCAGCCGCACCACAGGCCGGACCTGGTGGACGAGATGGTGAACGGGCTGCGGCTCTCCTGATTCCTTGGGCCTCTGTGTTCTTCTGGGGCCTCCGCTCGTTCCTCGCTTCGGCCCGTGCTCGGGCGCCTTCGAGACCGCGCCTTCGCGCCCTACGGACGTGGCTCACGGGGTCCTGGACCGGGCGTCAGATGGTCGTGAGCTGGTCGCGGAGGTCCTCCGGGGTGGTGACGGGGAGCTTGCAGACGAAGCCCTCGCAGACGTAGGCCGTCGGGCGTCCGCCGCGCGGCGCGCGGTCGCGCAGCAGCGGCACTCCCCCGTCGTCCGCTCCGTCCCCCCTGGACAGAGCGGTGCCCAGCGGCGCCCAGCGCAGGGCCGTACGCACCAGCTCGTCGGTGGCGGGGTCGGCCGGGTCGCCGACCACGGCGACCGCCCGCGGTCCGGTGAGCAGCGCCTCACTCGCGGCCAGGCCCCAGCCCGCGAACCGGGCCGCCTTCTCCGCGAGCAGGGAGACCGCCGACAGAGCCGACTCGGCCGCCGTCCGGTGCCGCTCGGACCCGGTCAGGGCGGCGTAGGTCAGCAGCGCGGAGGCCGCGGCGAAGCGGCCGGAGGGGGTCGCGCCGTCGGTCGGGTCCTGGGGGCGGCTGAAGAGCCGCTCGGCGTCGTCGGCGGTGTCGTAGAAGCCGCCGTCGCCGTCGGCGAAGCGCTCCAGGACCGTGTCCAGCAGGAGACCGGCCTCGTGCGCGTACCGCGCCTGCCCGGTGACGCCGTGCAGGGCGAGCAGCCCCTCGGCGACGTCGGCGTAGTCCTCCAGCACGCCGGCGCTGGTCCCCGGCCGACCGTCGCGCGAGGTCCGCACCAGCCGCCCGTCCACCATGTGCGTGGTCAGGAGCAGCTCCGCGGCGCCGCGGGCCGCGTCCACGAGGTCGGGGCGCTGCAGAAGCGCGCCCGCCTCGGCCAGTCCGGCGATCGCCAGCCCGTTCCAGGCGGCCACCACCTTGTCGTCGCGCGCCGGCGGCACGCGCTCGGCCCGGGCGGTCAGCAGGGCCTCGCGGACCCGGTCGTAGCGCCACCGGTCGGTGGGCGGGGCGGGCAGCTGGAGCACGGAGGCCCCGCGCTCGAAGGTGCCCTCCTGGGTGACCAGGAAGGTCCGGGCGGCGAAGTCCGCGTCCTCCTCGCCCAGCACCTCGTGCAGCTGGGCGGGCGTCCACACGTAGTAGGTGCCCTCCTCGCCCTCGCTGTCGGCGTCCAGCGCGGAGGCGAATCCCCCCTCGGCGGTCCGCAGGTCGCGCACCATCCAGTCGGCGGTCTCCTCGGCCACCGCGCGCAGGGCCGCGTGCTCGCCCTCACTGAGCGCGGTCCGGTCGGCGGGCCGCCGGGTCATCCGGGTGTAGGCGCGCAGCAGCAGGGCGTTGTCGTAGAGCATCTTCTCGAAGTGCGGGACGACCCAGCCCTTGTCGACGGAGTAGCGGGCGAAGCCGCCGCCGAGCTGGTCGTAGATCCCCCCGCGGGCCATCGCCAGGGCGGTGCCGCCCGCCATCAGCGCGGCGGGGGTGGGTTCGTCGGCGGTCTGGTACGGCCGGGTGCGCTCGTCCTGGGCGACGAGGAAGGACAGCAGCATCGAGGGCGGGAACTTGGGCTCGTTGCCGAAGCCGCCGTCGGCGTTGTCGTAGTCGCGCACCAGCGCCCGTACGGCCAGGTCGAGCCGGTCGGGCCCCGGGGGCTGGGCGGAGGGCAGGGTCCGCGGCGCCGACAGCGCGTCGACCACGCGCTTGCCCTGGTCGATGAGATCGGCGCGCTGGTCGCGCCAGGCGCTCGCCACCCCGTCGAGGAGGCGCTGGAAGTACTCGCGCGGGAAGTACGTACCGCAGTAGAAGGGGGCGCCGTCGGGGGTGGCGAACACGGTCATCGGCCACCCGCCCTGGCCGGTCATGGCCTGGGTCGCCTCCATGTACACCGCGTCGACGTCGGGGCGCTCCTCGCGGTCCACCTTGATGTTGACGAACCGGCCGTTCATCATGTCGGCGGTCGCCCGGTCCTCGAAGGACTCGTGCGCCATGACGTGGCACCAGTGGCAGGCGGAGTACCCGACGGAGATCAGCACCGGCACGTCGCGGCGGCGGGCCTCGGCGAAGGCCTCCTCGCACCAGGGCCACCACTCGACGGGATTGTCCGCGTGCTGCAACAGGTAGGGGCTGGTCGCGTCGCTCAAACGGTTCGGCATGGTTCCACTGTGCCACCCGACGGCGCGGAGGGCTCCCACCCGTCCCGCGGGTCAGGGCGGGACGGGTGGGACACCGGTGCCGGCCTCAGGCCTTGCGGGCCGGGCCGTCCGAGGAGTCGTCCTCAGGGGTGTCCGCGTCGGAGGAGGCGGCGACCCCCGCGCGGGCCGCGTCGGTCCGCGCGTCCTCCGAGTCGTCCGCATCGGCCTCCGCCGCCGCCCGATCCGCCTCCTCGGCGCTGCGCAGCGTGCCGAGCTTGCCCGACATGTTGCGCATGAGGAAGTAGAGCGCCGCGCCGATCGCGGCCACCATGAGGAAGCCCAGGACGCCCGGTGTCACGGAGTCACGGTCGAGGTCGACGCTGTCGGCCAGGACCACCGCGGAGGTGAGAAGGGTGTGCATACCGCTCATACTCTCACTGCTTCTCGGACACCGTCGAAGAGGTCCTTCTCCGGGACCTCGGTGTCCACCAGCGAGCGCACCAGGTGGTAGTCCTCGGTGGGCCAGGCCTCGGCCACGACCTCGTTGGGGATCGCGAACCAGAAGCCGTTGGGGTCGACCTGGGTCGCGTGCGCCTTGAGCGCCTCGTGGGCGACGTCGAAGTACTCGGAGCAGTGCACGCGGGTCGTGATCTCCCAGGTGGGGCGGTCACGGTCCTTGATCCGGTCCACCCACTCCGCGAAGGGGTTCTCCATCCCGCGCTCGGCCAGGACGTCGGCGAGGGCGTCGAACCGCTCGGCGGGGAAGGACACGAAGTAGTACAGCTTCAGCGGCTGCCAGGGGTCGCCCGCGTCAGGGTAGGCGTCGGGGTCGCCCGCGGTGTCGAAGGCCCGCATCGAGACCTTGTGGGTCATGATGTGGTCGGGGTGGGGGTAGCCGCCCTGCTCGTCGTAGGTCAGGACCACGTGCGGCCGGAACCGGCGGATGGACGCGACGAGGGGCTCGGCGGCCTCGTCCACGGGCAGGGTGGCGAAGCACCCCTCGGGCAGGGGCGGGAGCGGGTCGCCCTCGGGCAGGCCCGAGTCCACGAAGCCGGCGAACTCCTGCTGGATACCCAGGATCTCGCGAGCCCGGTCCATCTCCTCGCGGCGGACCTGACTGATGTTCTCCAGGATCTCGGGACGGTCCATGGCCGGATTGAGGATGTCACCGCGTTCGCCACCGGTCATGGTGACGACGAGCACGTCGACGCCCTCGTTCACGTAGCGCGCCATGGTGGCCGCGCCCTTGCTGGACTCGTCATCGGGGTGGGCATGAACGGCCATAAGCCGCAGGCGCTCGGACAACGGAAGGGATCTCCTTGACTCGGTGGGCGGACGCGTGGTCGCGGCCGTCCGGACGCCCCTCGCCCTCGTCCCCGCGACTCACGCACGGGCCGAGTAGGGGGGCTGTCAGGTCGGGGATATCTTAGACAACACCGTCCCCTTGTTCGGAGATTCCCGATGCAGCCGACCCCGGAAGAAGACCCCGTGAACAGTGCCGACACCGCGCCCGCGCTACGCAAGCGGCACGGCAACGGCCCGGTCTTCTTCGTCATCGCGACCGTGTTCGCGGTGCTGTGCGCCGTCGGCTGGGGCTATTCCGTCATGAACTACAGCGGGCTGGGCGGCGGCGTGTACCACCAGGTGGTGTCGTACTCGGTCGCCTCGGCCGACGAGGCGGCCATCACCTACGAGGTGAACAGCCGCGACGGGGCCGACTGCCTCATCACCGCGCTGGACGACCAGCACGTCGAGGTCGGCCAGACCAGGTCCTCCGTCCAGGCCGGGAACCGAATGGTCTCCACGACCGTTGACACGGTTCGTCGGGCTTCCACGGTAGAAGTGGCCTCCTGCAGGGAACAAGGTTCGCAGGACTGATCCGCACAGACCCACAGACCGCCCCTGCCGGTCCCGGCCACCACCGCTGAACCGACATGTCACCGCACGACGTGCGCCGAGGCCTCCGACGAGGAGAACGTGCGCCACGACGCACGGTGATATTCTCGTAAGTTCAGCTCTGGCCGCCTGGTGGCCTTTGCTACTAGCACTCAAGGAGTTCCCGTGACCCAGACCCGCGATGACAACGTCACCTGGCTCACCCAGGAGGCGTATGACCGGCTCAAGGGAGAGCTGGACCACCTGTCGGGGAGTGGTCGCATCGAGATCGCGGAGAAGATCGAGGCGGCCCGAGAAGAAGGCGACCTCAAGGAGAACGG
Organism: Nocardiopsis sp. NRRL B-16309; assembly: GCF_001279585.1. Taxonomy (GTDB): domain Bacteria; phylum Actinomycetota; class Actinomycetes; order Streptosporangiales; family Streptosporangiaceae; genus Nocardiopsis. Next base: position 222,845 of record NZ_LGEC01000058.1, read on the forward strand.
CGGATACCACGCCGCCAAGGAGGAACAGGGCAAGATGGAGGCCCGCATCCTCCAGCTCACCGAGATCCTGCGCACCGCCCGGGTGGGCGAGGCTCCCCGCACCGAAGGCGTGGTCGGCCCCGGCATGACCGTCACCGTCAAGTTCGACGGCGACGAGGAGGAGGTCACCTTCCTGCTCGCGTCCCGCGAGGAGAGCGGCGCCCCCATCGACGTCTACTCTCCGAGGTCACCCCTGGGCGCGGCCATCAACGGCAAGCGCGTGGGCGAGAACGTGAGCTACAAGCTCCCCAACGGCAAGAGCCTGGGTGTCGAGATCATCGACGCGGTCCCCTACAGCGGCATGTGACCGGCACGGTGTTGACCGAAAGGGGCGGCTCCGGCCGCCCCTTTCGGTCTGTGTACTCCGGAAAGGGCGTGTGCCGTGACGGGGTCCGTCGGTACTCTGGAACCTGCGCCGGCCCGCGACGCTCACGGTGACCACCACTCCCACGGAGAGACGCCCACGCCGATGTCCTCGCCCCACTGGAACCCCCCTCCGCACGGCCGCCCCTCCTCCGGCGGGTGGGAGATGGCCGCGTACCCGCCCGGTCCCGCGCCGACGCCTCCACCCGGTTGGGGGCCGTCCGCGGCGGCCCCGCGTCCCCCCGCCCTGGAGCCTGCGTCGTTCGGCCGCCGCCTGGCCGCGCGGACCATCGACTACGTGCTGGCGGGCATCACGGCCGTGGCGTTCTTCTTCGTCATGATCATCGTGACGGTGGCCATCACCGGCGACAGCGACTCCACTGACGGCGAGGCGGCCCTGTGGTTGCTGCTGTGGCTGTTCGGGTGGGGGCTCCTGCTGTTCTTCTACGACTGGCTGTACCTGGTCACGTGGGGCCGCACGATCGGCAAGCTGGTGCTGGGGATCAAGGTGGTCACCGCCGCCGACGGGAGCCGGCTCACCCAGGGCCAGGCCGTGCGCCGGTCGGCGGTCTTCTGCCTGCCCCAGACCCTGCCCGTGGCGGGCCACCTGTTCTCGCTCGGGGAGTCGATGGCCGCGCTCGGCACCAGCGCGCAGGCCCTGCACGACCGTTCGGCGGGCACGCTGGTCGTGCGCGTCAGGTAGGCGGGGGGCCGGGTCCGGGCTCGTCGGTTCAGGAAGCGGTGCCCGAGCCCGGCTCCTCAGGCTCGTCGGGCCCGGAGGCGGTGCCCGATGCCGGGCCGCGCGTGTCGTCGGGCCCGGAGGCGGTGCCCGGGCCGTCCTGCTCCCCCGGCTCGCCGCGGCCGTCGGAACCGGCGGGGCCGCCGCGCTCGGCGTGCTCGCGGACCAGTTCCAGGATGTACTCCGCGCCCCGTTCGTAGGGTTCCACCACCATGTCGGCCCCCGCCGCGCGCAACCGCTCGGCGTCGCGCCGGGTCAGCGTGGACAGCACCACCGTTCCCCCGTACTCGTGGTGCTGGAGCGCGTGCAGCAGCACCAGGTCGACGTTGGACGACGGGATCGCGCTGATCACCATCGGCGTGGTCGCCAGCGGCAGCGCCTCCAGGAACTCCACGTCCTCGGCGCTGCCGTACACCGTGGTCACCCTCGGGTGGATGGACCGGGCGACCCTCTGCGGGTCGTAGTCCACGGCCAGGACGTCGTATCCGGCCTCGGCGATGCGCTGGGCCGTGCTGCGTCCCATCCGGCCCAGGCCGTAGAGGATCACGTCCGCCCGCCCCGTCAGGTCGTCGGGCAGCCGCCGGGTCCGGCCGATCCGGTCCAGCGGCTCCAGCCAGCGCTTGAGCAGGTCGTAGAGCTGCTTGGAGTACAGGATCAGGTACGTGGAGATACCGATCGTGATCAGGCCCACCACGGTCACCAGGCTCAGCGTCGTACTGGTGATGTGCCCCAGACTCAGCCCGAGCGCGGCCAGGATCAGGGAGAACTCACTGATCTGGGCGACGGAGAGGCCCGACAGGAAGCCGATCCGGACCGGGTACCCCATCAGCCGCATGATCAGCACGACGATGAGCGGGTTGCCGACCAGGACGAACAGCGACAGCAGCCCGGCCTCCAGCAACTGCCGCGAGGCGTCGCCGAACTCCAGCTGCGCGCCGAGCTGGATGAAGAAGAACAGCAGCAGGAAGTCCCGCAGGCTCACCAGCCGTGCGCCGAGCGCGTCCCGGTAGGTCGTCGAGGCCAGGGACATGCCCGCGAGGAAGGCGCCCACCTCCAGGCTGAAGCCGAGCCACTCGGTGAGCGCCGCCACGGACACGGCGTAGGCCACGCCGAAGATCACCAGGAGTTCCTGCGAGCGCGCGATGTAGTGCAGGAGCCACGGCAGCACGAACCGCGACAGCAGCGCGAGCCCGACCAGGAGCCCCGCCCCGGTGCCCACCGTCAGCGCGACGCGCTCGGGCACGGCCTCGGAGCTGGCGCGGCCGAAGGACGTCAGCGCGATCATGACCAGGACCACGACGATGTCCTGGATGATGAGGAAGCCGACCGCGATCCGGCCGTGCAGCTGGTCCAGCTCCCGCTTGTCCGAGAGCAGCTTGACGATGATGATCGTGGACGAGAAGGTCAGCGCCACGGCCACGTAGAGCGCGGTGACGGAGTCCATGCCCAGCCCGAGGGCGATCCCGTACCCGATGACCGAGGTGAACACCACCTGGCCGATACCGGTGGCCAGCGCGACCGGCCCGGTCGTGCGGATCAGGTGCAGGTCGAGCCGCAGACCGACCATGAACAGCAGCATCGCGATGCCGGTCTGGGCGAGGAGTTCGATGACGCCCTCGTGCGAGACCAGCCCCAGGCCCACCGGACCGACGAGGATGCCGACGGCGATGTAGGACACGATGAGCGGCTGCCGCAACAGGTTTCCGAGCAGCGCCACGGCAGCCGCCACCGCCAGGACCGCGGCGAACACCCAGAAGTCGTCTGCAGCCGTCATTGTCCTGATCGAAACACATGTGTACTGGTCGACGCGAGCACGAACCGCAAAATCCGCCCCTTGTTCGGTCCCGCCGGGCGTGCGTCAGGGCCGCGGAGGGGCGGTGCCGGGCGCGCACTCGGGAGCCTGGTCGCCGCCGTCGGCGAACACCGCCGGGACGTAGTGGTCCGCGCCGATCCGGTACCAGGCCCGATCCGTGCCGAAGGGCCCTGTCGCGGAGTCGCCCGCGGTACGGCACTCGACGTCCACGTTGGCCGCGTGGGCGGCCAGGCCGACCGGGTCGAACTCCAGTCCGGGACCGTCGCGCACGATCACCGGGTCGCTGCGCGTGCTCGTGGCGATCTCCGCGCGGGCGCGGTACTCGCCGGTCCACAGGTAGTCGACCTCCACCCAGCCGTTGGTGGGCAGCTGGAGGCCGTGGCGGAACGCGCCGTCGGCGAGGTCGATTCCGGCGGGATTGGCCACGCGGCGGCCGAAGCCGTCGAGGCCGTCGTTGTAGCCCTCGGCGTAGGCGGCCTGGGCCTGGGGTCGGCCGCGGTCCAGGTCGCGCCAGGACTGGCGGTCGTCGTTCCAGTGGTCGTCGGTGATGTTCCACGGGCCGACGTCCCACACGGGCAGGTAGACGCAGCGCGGCTCGTGGTTCTCGGTGTCGCCCCTGCCCTCGGGGCCCAGGGCGCCGGTGGTGCACACGCGCACGGTGTACTCGCCGCCGCCGCGCGCGGCCAGGCCCCGCCGGGAGGGCAGGGCGGCGAAGTGGTCGTCGGGCCGCACGGTGTGGCCGTTCGCGGTGGTACCGCCCACCAGCCCGATCCGGGTGGCGAAGAGCCGCGCGGAGAAGGGCGGGTCGGGCACGTCCTCCTCGACGGACCCTTCCTCGCCCTCGCCGTTCTCGGCGTCCCCGTCATTCCCGGCGCCCTCGCCGTTCTCGGAGTCCTCGCCGTTCTCGGGGTCCCCGTCGCCCTCGCCGTTCTCGGCGCCCCCGTCGCTACCGTCGGTCTCGTCCGCCTCGTCGCTCCCGTCACCCTGCTCCGGCTCCGCGTCGAGGGGTTCGAGCGGTCGCAGCCGCACCCCGTCGATGGCGGCGTCGGCGCCGTCCACCTTCACGCGCACCTGGACCTCGAACACGCCCGCGTCGAGGATCACCCGGCCGCCGCCGTCGGGGACGGGGTGCCACTCCGTCCACATGCCGTCGGACCGGGTACCGCGCGCCTCGGCGGTGACGTCCTCCGCCGTGCCCTCGCCCTGGAGCCGCACGTCCAGAACGTCGGTCGCCTCCTCCAGGGGCTGCTCGGGGAAGGTCGCCAGCCCGCTGCGCGCACTCCCCGGATCGCGGCGCGGCGCGGCCGGGCCGCCGACCTCCTCGGCGTCCAGGCGCAGCGCCCCGTCGTCGAGCACCAGTCCGACCCGGTCGGCGGACTCCAGGTCCTGCCGGATCCAGCCGTCCTCCGCGTGTGCCACGGGCACGGCCGTCGGCAGCAGCAGGGCCGCCACCCCCAGTACCGTCATGGTCCGTATCGCGGTGCTCTCGCACCGGTCGTCCGCCATCGCGCCATCCCCCACCCATCACCTTGAGCACCTGAAGAATCACTCTCAGTAATAGCCCGGTTCTGGGCACACTCAAGGAGCTTGTGGCGAGTGTTGGTGATCCGCCGGTAAAAGTCCGACTCGCCCTCAGCGGGAGAAGGCCAGCAGGCAGGCGGTGAACTCGTGCACGTGGTTGACCCCGCTCACCGGTCCGATCTCGCCCGCGGCGAAGAGCCCGGCGACCGCGTCCACGCCCAGGATGCGGCGGACCGCGAGCACGTCGTGGTCGGGGCCGGGGAACAGGGCGGAGCCGCGGCCGTTGCAGGAGAACAGCAGGCCCGCGCCGACACTCCGGTCGGTGCCGAAGGAGGCGAGTCTGCGCGCCAGGTCCTCGTCGGCCGTCCCGGCGTCGCGGACCTGGAAGCGCACGGTCTGACCGACCTCGACCATGTCGCCGATGGTGAGCGCGCCGATCTCGGGATCGGCCCCGCTGAGCGACCGGATCAGGAAGTCGCCCTGTTCGTGGTGGTCGGCGTACTCGTCCATGGCGATGCCGATGTGCAGCCCCTGGGCGGCCAGCTCCCGGTCCTCCTCGGACAGTCCTTCGACCAGCTCCTCCAGCTTCTCGTAGGCGTTGGTGCCCGCCAGCTCGACGAGCAGGTTGCCCTCGGCCTTGGTCACGGTCATGCTCGGGCCGATCGGCCGGCACCCCTGGCTGACCACGGTGCCCAGCACGCCGTCGCCGCCCACCAGGACGCCGATCGCGCCGTTCTCCGCGACCTCGCCGTCGACGAAGAGGCGGACCGACTCCTCCCCGCGCAGCCCGTCGGCCATCCCGCCGACGACCGGCAGCCCGTGCAGCGCGTCGGTGGACTCGCGCACGAACGCCTGCGTGGGGAACTCGTAGGGGTTGGCGAGCAGGATGGCGGCCCGGTCGCGCGGGCCGGGCTCGCGCATGCCGACGACGGCCAGGTGGTCGCCCTCGATCACGGTGTCGAGCCGGAACGGGGTGATCTCCACGTCCGGCAGGCTGGCGCACCAGACGCTGACCGCGCCCTGGCCCTCCACACTCCGGCCGCCGCCGATCACGCCGGTCGAGCTGCACCCCAGGGTGACGGCGTCCCCGGCGAGCGCCATCACGCGCTTGCCCGCGAGCGTGACCTCCTCCGGGTCCGACCCGCACACGAAGAAGCACACCAGGTCGGCGCCGCCGCCCCCGGCCGCCGCCGCGCTCCCGTCCAACTGCTCCAGGGCCGCCATGACGGCGCGTTCGGCCGCGTTCACGAGGTCGGCCCCCGTCGTCAGTGCATCGCCGAACCGTGCCACCTGCCGCCACCCCGCTTCCACCGACGCGTCGCGCCGGATCTCGGACTCCGCCGTCATCCCCATTCTTCCACTCCCGGGCCGAACCAGCCCTGCTCACGTCGACCTACCACCCGTCACCTCGGTGTCCGTCGCGCGAAGAGTGCGGGGCCACCGTCCCCGCCGGAGGGCCCCGGCACCCGCGTTACCCCTCCGGCCACCCGCCGTCGACCCGGCGTTCACTCCCGCGCACCGGCGGCGCCTGCGCGGCGGCCGGTACGTACACTGCGGGAGTGACCCACGACTCACCCCCGCCGACCGGTCTCCCCCACACCCTCGACGACCTGCGCGCGTCCGGCCACGTGCACCGGCCCGTCGCCGTGGAGGTGCGCGAGAACCTCCTGCGGCGCATGGGCTCCGGGCAGGCCCGCTTCCCGGGCGTGCACGGCTTCGACACCACCGTGCTCCCCCAGGTGGAACGGGCCCTGCTGGCGGGGCACGACATCGTGCTGCTGGGCGAGCGCGGCCAGGGCAAGAGCCGACTCATCCGCGCCGTCGCCGCCCTGCTCGACGAGTGGTCCCCCGCGGTGGACGGCTGCGCGATCAACGACCACCCCTACGCCCCGGTCTGTCCGGGCTGCCGGCGGCGTTCGGCGGCGGAGGGCGGCGCCCTCCCGGTGGTCTGGCGGCACCGGCGGGAGCGCTACGGCGAGAAGCTGGCCACGCCGGACACCGGTGTCGGCGAGCTGATCGGGGACGTGGACCCGGCACGGCTGGCGGAGGGGCGTTCGCTCGGCGACCCCGAGACCGTGCACTACGGCCTGGTGCCGCGCGCCAACAGGGGCGTGTTCTGCGTGAACGAGCTGCCGGACCTGCCCGCGCGCGCCCAGGTGGCGCTGTTCAACGTGTTGGAGGAACGCGACCTCCAGATCCGCGGGTACACGCTGCGCCTGCCCCTGGACATCCTGGTGGTGGCGAGCGCCAACCCGGAGGACTACACGAACCGGGGGCGGATCGTGACGCCGCTCAAGGACCGCTTCGGCGCCCAGGTGCGGACCCACTATCCGCCGGGGCTCGACGACGAACTGGCGCTGATCCGGCAGGAGGCGGACCTGCCGCCGGGCACGTGCGTGCCCTCGCACCTGCTGGAGGCCGTGGCGCGCTTCACCCGCCTGGTCCGGGCGAGCCGGAAGGTGGATCCCCGCTCCGGGGTCTCCGTGCGCTTCTCGGTGGCCGCCGCGGAGACCGTGGCCGCGTCCGCCCTGCGCCGGGCGGCCATGGTCGGCGAGGAGGTGCCCGTCGCCCGGGTGTGCGACCTGCCCGCGGTGGTGGAGCCGCTGCTCGGCAAGGTCGAGTTCGACATCGCCGCCGAGGGCCGGGAGGCGGAGGTGCTGCACGCCCTGCTGCGCCGGGCGGTCGCGGAGGTCTTCCGCGAGCGGCTGGGCGAGGCGGACCTGTCACCGCTCGGCGACCGGTTCTCCGGCGGCGGCACGGTGGAGACCGGTGACCTGGTCGGAGCGGCGGAGCTGCTGCGCCGGGTCGGCGGGGTGCCGGGGCTGGCGGACATGATCTCCCGCGCGGCGCCCGAGGAGCGGGACGGCCCGCCGACCCCGGGGCTGGCGGCGGCGGTGGTGGAGTTCGCGCTAGAGGGGCTGTACCTGGAGCGGAGGCTGTCGAAGGACACCGTGCCCGACGGCGGCGTCTACCGCTTCTGACCTGCGGCGGCATGAAGACGGGCCCACCGCGCAGCGGGCACCCGGGGCGATGGTGGGCGACGGAAAGACAAGGGCCGCGGCCGGAGGCCGTCCGTTGAGGGCGGAAGCCCCCACCACCGCGCAGCGGACACACGGGGCGATGGCGGGTGACGGGAAGAATCAAAGCCGCGGCCGGAGGCCATCCGTTGAGGGTGGAAGCCCCCACCCTCCGCGCAGCGGACACACGGGGCGATGGTGGGCGACGGGAGGGCGAGTGAGATTCCGATACCGGCGGTACACCGGCGGGCCCGACCCGTTGGCCGAGCCAGATCCGCCGACCGGCGCGGCACGGCGCGCCCTCGACGACCTCCGTGCCCTGGTGGCGGAGGCCGACACGGACTCCGACGCCGACCGCGCGGAACTCGCGGCCCTGGAGGCGGCCCTGTCCCGCTACGGGGAGGGTGACCGGTCCGCGGCGGCCGAGATGGCCCCCTCCGACCTGCTCCGGCTGCTGGGACCCGAGGGCGAGGCGGCCCGGGCCCGGCTGGACTCGGGCGACCACGGCCTGAGCCCCCGCGAGCTGCGCCGCCTCGGCGACGCGGCGCTGCGCGAGATCGACCGGGGCCGGGGAACGCCCGGCGGGCACGCGGGACGCACCGGCACCGGTGGGACGGCCGGCGAACCGACCGGCGCGTTCCTGCCGCACGAGATCGCCGGGGACCGGCCCCTGGACGCGGCCGCCACCGCGCGGGAGGCGGCCCTGCGCCGCGCCCGCGCCGACGGCCCCGCCCTGCTCCCCGAGGACCTGCGCGTCGCCGAGGCCGAACCGGAGTCCGCCGCGGCGGTGTCCCTGCTCATCGACCTGTCCCACTCGATGGTGACGCGGTCGCTGCACGAGGCCGCCACCCGGGCGGCCCTGGCCCTGCACGCCCTGGTCCGCACGCGCCACCCCCACGACCGGGTGCAGGTGGTCGGCTTCGGCGAGAGCGCCGCCGAGCTCACCCCCGCCGCACTGGTCGCGCACGACTGGCGCGGCGTGCCCGGCACCAACCTGCACCACGCCCTGCGCCTGGCCCGGGGCCACCTGCGGCGGCACCGCGGGCTCGCCCCCCGGATCCTGGTGGTCACCGACGGCGAGCCCACCGCCCACCTGGACGAGGACGGCGAAGCGCGGTTCGCCTGGCCGCCCACTCCGCGCACGGTCGAGGTGACCCTGGCCGAGCTCGACGCGGCGCTGCGCGAGGGCGCCGAGGCCACCTTCGTCCTGCTGGCCGACGATCCCCGGCTGCGCGCCTTCCGCGCCCTGGTCGAGCGCCGCCGGGGCGTGCGGGTCCTCGACGCCGACGCCGACCTCCTCGGCCCCCTGCTCCTGGACCGCTACCGGCGGCGCTGACCGGCGTCAGCGCTCGAAGATGTTGACGTCCGAGGCCATCAGCAGCAGTTCCTCGGGGGCGTCGCCGCCCGAGTACAGCAGCTGGTGCCGGTTGGCGGGCATGATCGTCTCGGTGAACCGCAGCGGGCGCTCGCCCTCGTGCGCCACGCGCTCCTGCACGAGCAGCGGGATGCCCGGGCCGAGGCCGAAGGAGTCGGCCTCGTCCTGGGACGGCATCCGCGCGCCCACGATGTCCCAGTTCCAGTCCTCCCGGTAGCCGAGTTCGCGCAGCACCGCGCTGACCCCCTCGTCCAGGCGTTCGGGGGACATGAGTGCGGTGTTGTTGGCGATGCTGAAGGGGAAGTAGGTGACCTGGGACTGCCAGAGGCCGCCCTCGACGAATCGGTCACACGAACGGATGACGACGAGCCCGCCGTAAGGACCGTTCTCGTCGGCGTCGAAGCGCAGCCGCTTGGCCACCTTCGGGCGCATGGTGTCCAGGCTGACCTTGATCTTCTCGTCGACCTGGTAGTAGCCCGCCTCGCGCAGGTGCGGCTGGTAGCCGGCCTCGAACCGCTCGGAGTCGCTGCCGCCCGAGATCGGCGTGGCCAGGTGGATGATGGGCTGGTGGTCGGCGGCGAAGGCGCCCCGGCCGGCCTGGATGGTGATGCGCCCCTCGTCCTGGAGGATGCGCATGCCGAGCCGCGCGGTGGCGCGGGAGACGTCGAAGCGCTCGGCGAGCTCCTCCTCACCCGGCAGGCGGTCGCCCGGCTGGTAGTCACCCCGCGTGAGTGCCTCGCGCAGGTGGTCGGCGACCACGGTCTTCCTCGACGTGCTCATGTGCTGGCTCAGTCCCGGTGGTAGGCCTTGAGGTTGCCGTGTTCGAACTGGTACCGGATGCTGTGCCCGGCGTACACAGTGTGCACCAGTCTGATCGGGCGCTCTTCGGAGTAGTCGGTGCGATGGACGTCCAGAACCGGGACTCCTGGGGGGAGTTCGAGCTGTGACGTCTCCTGTGGCGTGGGCATACGTGTTTCCAGCTCGTCCACGTAGCCGACCTGCCGGTGGCCGTGTTCGAGCAGCACCACCAGGGCGCTCTCGACGTCCTCGGGCAGCATGAGCGGCGTGCCCTGGACGAGTTCCATGGGGTAGTACGCCGAACTGATGGAGCCGGACTGCTCGCCGGAGAACCGGTACATCCGGCGCACGACGGTCATGTCGCCCTCGGGCACGCGCAGTCGGCTGGCGATGTCCGGCGTGGCGCTCAGGAGCTGGAGCTCCTCCAGCGTCTGGCCGGACAGCGCCGACTCGTTGAGCCCGTCGGCTCCGCCCTTGGTCCGGGTGGCGTAGAAGGTCTCCGGCACGACGTCCTGGACGAAGTGGCCGCGGCCCGGCCTGCTGAGGATGAGGCCCTGGTTGCGCAGCATGCCGAGCGCGAGCCTGATGGTGTTGCGGGACGCGTCGAAGCGCTCTTCCAGCTGCTTCTCCGACGGCAGCTGACCGCCCAACGGCAGGCTTCCCTCCTGGATCTCCCGCCTCAGCGCCCGAGCGATCTGTCGATATCTACTTTCTGCCCGCATAAGTCAGCCCTCGGGGGGTATCAGTGGGTCAGGTCAACTTGTACCAACAAGGTGAGCGGTACACCAGCCGAACAAGTCCATCCGGTTCTCCTAGGCCCATCTTAGGTGAAGGCCACACTCAGTACACGGCAGAGCAGCCGGAAGGACACCTGGAAAGGGGAAGATCACAGCACAGCCCGATCCGACCGACGGATCTCCGCCCACCACCGACGGAAAACAGACGTGCCGACACGGACAGACCCGCCCCGTACCACCGGGGGGCGGACGACGAACTGACCACCCCCGAACCGAAGGTGACCCCTATGATCCCCGTCTTCATCGCATTCATCGGTCTCGTGCTCCTGGGGCTGGCCGCGGGGTTCTTCCTCGCCATCTCCATCGGCATCCGCCGCCAGGACAACCGCGGGCGCTACCGCTCCCTCCGCGAGGAGGACGACAACAGTGCCCTCTCCCGCACCGGCAGCCTCGTCGTCGGCCTGCGCTTCGCCAACGGCACCGCCACCGAGCGCCGTGACCGCACCCCCGGCCCGGCCGGTACGCGGGACCCCCTCCAGGAGCGCACTCCCTCCGCGGTCTGACCCCCCGCGACAGCTCCCGCACCACGAAGGACATGCCGTGAAGGGCCCGGCAGAGCGGCCGGGGCACCCTCACGGCCAGGCCGCGCGGGCGCGCACCGACCGGCTCGGCCCCTCCCGACGGCCCCCGGGCCGCGCTCAGCCCTCCAGCGCCCCCAGCAGGTCCGCCACCAGGTCGTCACCCGACTCGATGCCCACGGAGATCCGCACCAGATCGGCCGGGACCTCCAGCGGGGAACCCGCGGTCGACGCGTGCGTCATCCGCCCGGGATGCTCGATCAGGGACTCCACCCCGCCCAGGGACTCGCCCAGCGTGAAGACCTCGGTCCGCTCGCACAGCGCCAGCGCCGCCTTCTCCCCGTCGCGCAGAGCGAACGAGACCATGCCCCCGAAGGCGCGCATCTGCCGTTCGGCGACCTTGTGCCCCGGATGCGCGTCCAGCCCGGGGTAGTACACGCGCCGCACCGCCGGGTGGTCCACCAGTGCGGCCACGACCCGCTCGGCGTTGGCACTGTGCCGGTCCATCCGCACCCCCAGGGTCTTGACCCCGCGCAGGGTCAGCCAGGAGTCGAAGGGTCCCGGAACGGCGCCCATCGTGTTCTGGTGGAAGGCCAGCCGCTCGCCGAGCTCGGCGTCGGCCACCACCAGCGCGCCCCCGACCACGTCGGAGTGCCCGCCCAGGTACTTCGTGGTGGAGTGCACCACCACGTCCGCGCCCAGGGCCAGCGGCCGCTGGAGGTAGGGCGAGGCGAAGGTGTTGTCCACGACGTGCAGGGCACCGGCGTCGTGGGCGATGGCCGCGACGGCCTCGATGTCGGTGATGTTGAGCAGGGGGTTGGTGGGGGTCTCGGTCCACACCGCCCTGGTCTCTGGGCGCACCGCCGCGCGCACGGCCTCCGGGTCGCTCTGGTCGACCGCGTCCCAGGTCACGCCCCAGCGCTCGACCACCGTGGAGATCAGGCGGAACGTGCCCCCGTAGGCGTCGCCGGGGATGATGACGTGGTCGCCCGGCGACAGGATGGTGCGCAGCAGGGTGTCCTCGGCCGCCATGCCGGAGGCGAAGGCGAGCCCGCGCGAGCCCTCCTCGAGGGCGGCCAGGCACTCCTCCAGCGCGGCGCGCGTGGGGTTGCCGGTGCGCGAGTACTCGTACCCCTGGCGCAGACCGCCCACGCCGTCCTGCGCGTAGGTGCTCGTCTGGTAGATCGGTACCACCACGGCCCCGGTGCCGGTGTCCGGTTCCTGGCCCGCGTGGATGGCCAGCGTTTCAAACCCGTCGAACGTCATGCCGCCACAATAGTGGCCAGGACTCCCCCGAACCCCTGCTTCACCTGCACGGTGTCGCTCGGGTGCCCGCTCCCGGCACCGGGGCCCGCCACGGCCGGCGGCTCACGGGAGCCGAGGGCGCGCTTCCCCGACGGTGGCCTCTCGGCACCGGGGCCCGCCACGGCCGGTGGCGGCTAGGCGGGCGGGAAGCGGGTGGCGGATCCCGGCTCGGGCGGCTCGGCGGGCGTGTCCGGGGTCGGGCCGGTGGCGGGCGTGGGGACACGCGTGGGCGTCCCCGTCTCGCGCATCGGCGGCTCCCATCCCAGCTCCGGGTCGTACTCGCGCACGACCTTGCCGGGCACGCCCGCGATGACGCTGTGGTCGGGGTACCGTCCGGGCCGCACCACGCTGCCGGCCGCGACGACGCAGTTGCGCCCCAGGTGCACGCCCGGCAGGATCACCGCGTTGGCTCCCACCCAGGTCCCGTCGCCGATGCTGACGGGGTCGTCCACCGGCCACTGAAGGCCGACGGGGATGTCGGTGTTGGTGTAGGAGTGGTTCTGGTCGGTGATGTACACGTAGGGGCCCGTGTAGACGTGGTCGCCGATGTCCACCGACTTGTGCGCGACGATGTGGGATCCCCGGCCGATGGCGCAGCCGGAGCCGATCCGCACGACCGACCCCTCGCCCAGGTCGTAGTCGGGACCCATCCCGGCGGCGAGCGTCATGTCCGCGCCGAGCACGGTGTGCACGCCGATCTCGATCCACGGCTCGCCGTACAGGGTGGCCGTGGGGAAGGCGATCGCCGATCCCACGCCGAAGCGCGCGAACCGCCGGGACGCCTTGGAGTCGGCACGGATTTCGGCGTTGCTCCGGGCGAACGACCAGACGGAGCGGATGATCCAGGACAACAGCCGCGACACGCGTGCTCCCATTTATTACCTGCCAGTAATACTGTCGCGAACATTAGCAGTGTCCGAGTATGCGTTGTCCGTCAAGGTCTGTCCGCACCGCCCCCGGGTTCGCCCAGGCAGGAGCCGCGCGCACGGCGGGACACCGCTCGGGCGGGCCGCGCGAGCGGAGCACATCGCGCAGGTGGGACCACCCCGCAAGTGCGACCGCTGTGCACGGGAGCCGGGCGCGCGGGCGGCGCCCCGCGGGGCCCGTGCGCGGCGGGGCGATCCTTCCGGGTGCGGGGCCCGTCCGCGGCCCCGCACCCGTGACGCCCTACCCCGACAGGTGGGCGAGCAGGTCCTGGCGGGTGAGGATGCCCACCGGGCGCCCGTCGCGCAGCACCACCAGCGCGCCCGACGAACGCAGCAGGCGCGCGCAGTCGCTGACCGGCGTCCCCGTGCCGACCGTGGACAGCGGCGGGCCCATGTGGGTCTCCACGAGGTCGTCGAGCTCGGCGCGCCCGTCGAAGAGCGCGTCCAGCACGTCGCGCTCGGCCACGGAGCCGACCACCTCGGCCGCCATGACCGGCGGCTCCTCCTTCATCACCGGCAGCTGCGAGACGCCGTACTCGCGCATGATCGCCACCGCGGTGCCGACCGTCTCGTCCGGGTGGGAGTGCACGAAGTCGGGCATCTCTCCGCCCTTCTCCGCGAGCACCTGCCCGGCCGTGGCCTCCTCCGTCGCGGTGGACAGGAACCCGTAGTCCGCCATCCACTCGTCGTTGAAGATCTTGCCGAGGTAGCCGCGGCCGCCGTCCGGCAGCAGGACGACGATGACGTCGTCGGGCCCGGCGTCCTCGGCCACCTTCAGCGCGGCCTCCACCGCCAGGCCGCACGAGCCGCCCACCAGCAGGGCCTCCTCGCGCGCCAGGCGCCGGGTCATCAGGAAGGAGTCCTTGTCGCTGACCGCCACGATGTCGTCGCACACCGACGTGTCGTAGGTCCCCGGCCAGATGTCCTCGCCCACGCCCTCGACCAGGTACGGGCGGCCCGATCCGCCCGAGTACACCGACCCCTCGGGGTCGGCGCCGATCACGCGCACGCCGCCCCCGGAGACCTCCTTGAGGTAGCGGCCGGTCCCGCTGATGGTGCCGCCGGTCCCGATCCCCGCCACGAAGTGCGTGATCCGGCCCTCGGTCTGCTCCCAGATCTCGGGGCCGGTGGAGTGGTAGTGCGACTCCGGGTTGTTCATGTTCTCGTACTGGTTGGGCTTCCAGGCGCCGGGGATCTCCGCGGCCATCCGGTCCGAGACCGAGTAGTAGGAGTCGGGGTGGTCGGGGGCGACCGTGGTCGGGCAGACCACGACCTCCGCGCCGTAGGCCCGCAGCACCGAGAGCTTGTCCGGCCCCACCTTGTCCGGGCAGATGAAGACGCAGCGGTAGCCCTTCTCCTGCGCGATCATCGCCAGCCCGATCCCGGTGTTGCCGGAGGTGGGTTCGACGATCGTGCCGCCGGGTTTGAGCTTCCCGCTCTTCTCGGCCGCCTCGACCATGCGCAGCGCGATGCGGTCCTTGACCGACCCGCCGGGGTTGAAGTACTCGACCTTGGCCAGGATCGTCGGCGCCAGCCCCTCCGTGACCTTCTTCAAACGGACAAGCGGGGTGTCCCCGACCAGATCGATCAGTGAATCGTGTACCCGCATGGTGGCTCCTCAACGTCGTGGCGACCGGGTCCTCGGCCCGCCGTCTCCGCTCCCGGGCGGCGCCCGGGGCCTTGGGCCGGTCCGGCCCGTTCAACCCGACTCTAACGCCACCACCAGGCGCTTTCAGGAACGTTTTCCACCTCTCTCCCGCCATCGCCCACGGGACGCGCCAGGCGAACCGAGAACCTCCGGCACCAGCTCTCCCCCTCTGGTCCGCGCCGCTGGTTCTTGCTCACTCCACGGAGCCGATGGTGTGCCGCGCAGGTACGTGACCCCGGGGTTTCCCGCCGGTAGCCTCGCTTCCAACCGGCCCGCGTGAGGCAGGCGGGTCCGACGCCCGGAGGTGGTCCGATGCTGCGAGCCGCTCGCGCACGGCGCATTGCCGCGGCGACCGCATTCGGCGGAGGCGGGATCACCCTGGTCGGCGGCGGCACTCTGGCGCTCCTGTACCTGCAGGTCAGACTCGCCAGACGCGCGGTGGGCGTCACCCCCTGGCAGCGGCCGAAGGTCAACGGGGTCTACGGCGACGGCCCCGGCACCCCTCTGCGCATGCTGATGGCCGGGGACTCCACCGCCGCGGGCTTCGCCGTGCCCGAGGCCGCCCAGACGCCCGGTGTGCTGCTCGCCTCGGGCCTGGCGGCCGCGGCGGACCGGAGGGTCCGCCTGCGCTGCACCGCCTCCCCGGGCGCCACCTCCGCCAACCTCGCCGCGCAGATCGCGCACGCCGGCGCACTGGACCCGGCCTCCCGCTACGACGTGGCCGTGATCTTCATCGGCGCCAACGACGTCATCCGCCGGGTGCGGCCCAACGACGCCGTCGCCCAGCTGCGCGAGGCGACCGCCGCCCTCGTCGGGCACGGCACCGCCGTGGTGGTGGCGACCTGCCCCGACCTGGGCACCGTCCGTCCCATCGGCTGGCCGCTGCGCTCGGTGGCGCGCCGCGCCTCGCGCCAGCTCGCCGCGGCCCAGACCATCGCGGTCACCGAGGCGGGCGGCCGCACGGTCTCCCTGAGCGACCTGCTCGCCGACGACTTTAGGTCCGACCCCGCCGCCATGTTCGGACCGGACCGCTTCCACCCCTCGGCCCGCGGCTACGTCCAGGCGGCCTCCGCCGTGCTGCCGGCGGCCTGCGCCGCGCTGGGCCTGCTGCCGGAGCTGGACCAGGCCGAGCGGACCTCGGGCCTGCTGCCCGTGGACCAGGCCGCGGTCATGGCCGCCGACACCGCGGGGACCGAGGTCGGCCCCGCCGAACGGGCCCGCACCGACGGCCGGGCCCGCTGGACCGCGCTCGTGCGCCTGCCCTTCCGCGGCCGCGAGCGGGGCGCCGAGCCGACACGCGGACCGGTGCCCGACCCGCGGTCCGGCCGGGATCCCGCCCCGGGGACCGGCGCCTCCCCGGGCGGCGCCCCGGGGACCGGGGACAGGGCGGCGCGCGCCGGTGCCACCGCTCCGACCGACGCCGCGGGCCATCAGGGAAACCACCGTGACGACACGCGAAGGCAGACCCCGGGTGGCGACGAAACCGGGCCAAGAGGTTAACTGGGCAGTAACAAGACGTGCCGTGGCCGGCCCGCGATGCACCAGGCGTGCGAGGCCGCCAGGGCACGCGCAGACGCACGAGGCCGAACGTCCGCCCGGCGCGGCCGCACTCCACACCGACAGGGACCAAGACCATGCCCGAAGCAGTCATCGTCGCCACAGCACGCTCCCCGATCGGCCGCGCCTTCAAGGGCTCGCTCAAGGACCTGCGCCCGGACGACCTCACCGCACAGATCGTCGGCGCCGCGCTGGCCAAGGTGCCCGAGCTCGACCCCACGCAGATCGACGACCTCATGCTCGGCTGCGGCCTGCCCGGCGGTGAGCAGGGCTTCAACATGGCGCGCATCGTCGCCGTCCAGCTCGGCCTGGACACCGTGCCCGGCACGACCGTCACCCGGTACTGCTCCTCCTCCCTCCAGACCACCCGGATGGCCTACCACGCCATCAAGGCGGGCGAGGGCGACGTGTTCGTCTCCGCCGGCGTGGAGATGGTCAGCCGCTTCGCCAACGGCAGCAGCGACAACCCGGAGAACGAGAACCCGCTCTTCGACGACGCCAAGGCCCGCACGGTCAAGCGCGCCGAGGGCGGCGCCGAGGCCTGGACCGACCCCCGCGAGAACGGCGCCCTGCCCGACGCCTACATCGCCATGGGCCAGACGGCCGAGAACGTCGCCCAGATCACCGGGATCTCGCGCCAGCGCCAGGACGAGTTCGCGGTCCGCTCGCAGAACCTCGCCGAGAAGTCCCTGGACAACGGCTTCTGGGAGCGCGAGATCACCCCGGTGACCCTCCCGGACGGCACCGTGGTCAGCACCGACGACGGCATCCGCCGCGGCACCACCTACGAGAAGGTCTCCAGCCTCAAGCCGGTGTTCCGCCCCGACGGCACGGTCACCGCGGGCAACGCCTGCCCGCTCAACGACGGCGCCTCCGCTGTCGTCATCATGAGCGACACCAAGGCCGCCCAGCTGGGCCTGACCCCGCTGGCCCGCATCGTCTCCACCGGCGTCACCGGCCTGAACCCCGAGATCATGGGCCTGGGCCCGGTCGAGGCCTCCAAGCAGGCCCTGGCCCGCGCCAACATGGCCATCGGCGACATCGACCTGGTCGAGATCAACGAGGCCTTCGCCGCCCAGGTGCTGCCCTCCGCCGACCAGCTGGGCATCGACATCGACGGCCAGCTGAACGTCAACGGCGGCGCCATCGCCATCGGCCACCCGTTCGGCAGCACGGGCGCGCGGATCACCGGCACGCTCCTCAACGGCCTGGCCTTCCATGACAAGACCTTCGGCCTGGAGACCATGTGCGTCGGCGGCGGCCAGGGCATGGCGGCCGTCTTCGAGCGCCTGAACTAGGGCTTGTCCCGCGGCCCGTGCCCGTCCTGAGCGGCGCGCCGAGGCCGCGTGGAGTCCGTCCACCCACGTCGGGGCCCGGCGCGCACGCGCGCCGGGCCCCGCGTCGTACCCGGGCCTGTCCGGGTCCGGCACGCCCGTCCGTCCGGGTTCCTGGCGATTCGTCGACGATCACACCGAATCCACGGGTCCGTGCCCGGGACGTCCGCGATACACCGTCTGGGCCAACGATCTCCCACCTGCAAGGTAAAAGCTGGTGGCCGGGGCTTGTCCAAACCGTGATCCTGATGCAGGGTCACAGATAAGTGCCATTCGCCAACGCACTGCCGGAGGTGCCTATGTCGGTTACCCACTCGCCGGAGATCCACGCAAAGCTCATCGAACGCATCCCGGCCGTCACCGGCCGAGGACTCCACGAGTGGTTCAACGCTCTCGACAAGGGCCCCGGGCTGGTCCGCTGCTCGGACCGGTCCACCTGGCTCGCCGACGAGTATGACCTGCCCCAGTGGTACGCGCAGGCCATCGTCACGGAGCACGACCGCCGCCGCAGGAACCGATCCATCCCCGCTCCGCGTCCCGAGGGGCCCTGAGCGCGACCCGGACGTCACCGCACCCGCACGGACGAAGGGCCACCCCCGGGATACGTCTTCCGGGGGTGGCCCTGTCCGTGGCACGCCCGCGCTCGCGCGGGCCGACGGTACTGCCGCTATTCGGAGAACATCGTCTTGATGATCCAGAGCAGGCGCAGGATCTCGATGTAGAGCCAGACCAGGGAGACCGTCAGGCCGAAGGCGAACTGCCAGGCGAACGTGTCGGGAACGCCCGCCTCGATGCCCTCCTCGATCCCGCGGAACTCGATGGCCAGGGTCAGCGCGGCGATGACGACGAACACCAGTCCGACGATCAGGCCCAGGGCGGTGGGCTCGCGCAGGCCGATGCCGCCGCCGATGAAGAAGCTCGCCACGAAGTTGACCAGCATGAGCGCGGCGGCGCCGAGCACCGCGAAACCGACGGCCTTGACGAAGCCGTCCGTCACCTTGATGACGCGGAACTTGTACAGCGCGAGCATCACACCGAAGACCGCGACGGTACCGATGACCGCCTGGGTCACCAGCGAGCCGCCCGCACCGGCGTCACCGGTGCTCATCTCCAGCTGCCAGGCCAGGAGGGCCGAGAAACCGCCGACGAGCAGGCCTTCGAGGGCCGCGTAGGTGAGGACCAGCCCCGGGTTGGTGCTCTGCTTGAACGCGATGACCAGCCCGAGGATCAGGCCGCCGAGCGCGCCGAGCACGGTCAGTCCGAGGGCCAGGCCCATGAAGGACTGGAAGAGGAAGTAGTTGACGACGCCGAGCAGGACGACCATGCCGAGCGTCATGCCGGTGCGCATGACGACGTCGTCGATGGTCATGCGCCCCGTGCCGGCACCCTGCGCCGGGGCTCCCGGATAGCCCTGCTGGGGATAGGGCTGACCGTATCCCTGGGGGTGGCCCGGCTGCGGGTACGGCTGTCCGTACCCCTGCTGCGCATAGCCCTGCTGACCGTAACCCGGCTGGCCGTAGCCCTGTCCGGCCCGGCCGGACTGCTGAAGAGCCCGCTTGAGGACGGGGTTGGAACTCCGCATCCGCATGTCTAGTAATGGCCTTTCACGCGTGGATTGCTGCCCACAAGGTAACGTACGGCCCCGCCGGTCGGTTCCGAGCCCACGGTCACCGTTGGGACACGGCCGGGTGGACGGCGGGAACACGGCCGCGCGGACGGTCGCGGGGCACGGCCGGGTGGACGGTCGGGGCCCGGCCGCGGACAGGAAGACGGGGCCCGTGTCCATCCCCCTGGATCACGGACCCCGCGCTCGGAGTGACGCCGCGGCGTCAGTTGCGGGTGATCACCGAACGGGCCAGGAACAGGATGTTCGCCGGGCGCTCGGCCAGGCGGCGCATGTAGTAGCCGTACCACTCGTCGCCGTAGGGCACGTAGACGCGCATGCGCTTGCCCTCCGCGGCGAGGCGGACCTGCTCGGCGTCCCGGATGCCGTAGAGCATCTGGTACTCGTAGTCGTCCGCGGTCCGGCCGTTGGCCGCCGCGAGTTCCCCGGCGATCGCGACCATGCGCGGGTCGTGGCTGGCCACCATCGGGTAGCCGTCGCCCTCCATGAGCACGCGCAGGGCACGCACGTAGGCCTTGTCCACCTCCGCCTTGTCGCGGTAGGCGACGGAGGAGGGCTCGTCGTAGGCGCCCTTGCACAGGCGCACGCGCGAACCGGCCCCGCTCAGGTCGCGGCAGTCCGCCTCCGTGCGGCGCAGGTAGGCCTGGAGCACCGCGCCCACGAACGGGAAGTCCTCGCGCAGGTCGCGCAGGATGCCCAGCGTGGAGTCGGTGGTGGTGTGGTCCTCCATGTCGAGGGTCACCGTGGTGCCGATGGCCGCGGCCGCCTCGGCGATGCGGCGCGCGTTGTCGAGGGCGATCTTCTCGCCGTCGGCGTTGAGGAACTGCCCCACGGCCGAGAGTTTGACCGACACCTCGGCCCGGTCGCCCAGACCGGCCTCGCCCAGCGCGGCCAGCAGGTCCTGGTAGGCGGTCACCGTCGCCGTGGCCTGCGCCAGGTCGGTGGTGTCCTCACCGAGGAAGTCCAGGGTGATGTAGCGGTCCTGCGCCAGGTTCGCGACGGCGGGCAGAGCCTCGTCGAGCGTGGAGCCCGCCACGAAGCGGTGGACGAGGCCACGGGTCAGGGGCGTGCGCTCGACGATCGTGCGGCAGGTCGCGGACCGGGCCGCGAGCAGCAGTGGCTTGCGAAGCATGGAGACCTCGAAGAAGACGTGCGCGAACCGGTCGGTCAGCGCGGACGGTGAAGTGGCGGGGCCGGGGATCTGCCCGGTCGCACCGGTGGATTCCTCGGGGGGTGTGGTGCGCCCCCTCGGTGACCCGAGGGGGCGCGGACCGGGGGCCTACCCCATGTGGGGGTAGGCGGAGTTCGTCGGCGCGACGAAGGTCTCCTTGATGGCGCGCGGGCTCGCCCAGCGCGACAGGTTCTGCGCGGAACCGGCCTTGTCGTTGGTGCCGGAGGCGCGGCCGCCACCGAACGGCTGCTGGCCCACGATGGAGCCGGTCGGCCGGTCGTTGATGTAGAAGTTGCCCGCGGTGAAGCGCAGGGCCTCGGTGGCCTTGGCCACGGCGGCGCGGTCGTTGGCCAGGATCGCGCCGGTCAGGGCGTAGGCCGAACCCTGGTCGACGATGTCGAGGACCTCGTCGAACTTCTCGTCCTCGTACACGTGGACGGCGACGATCGGGCCGAAGTACTCGGTGCGGAACACGTCGTGCGTGGGGTCGGTGCCCTCGATGATGGTCGGACGCACGAAGTAGCCCACGGAGTCGTCGGCGGTGCCGCCAGCGACGATCGACAGGGTCGGGTCGGACTTGGCGTCCTCCAGGACCTTGGCGAGTTTGTCGAACGAGCGGCGGTCGATGACGGCGCCCACGAAGTTCGACAGGTCGGTGACGTCGCCCATCTTGATGGCCTCGGTCTCGGCGACCAGGTCGTCGCGCATCTTCTCCCACACCGAGCGGGCGACGAAGGCGCGCGAGGCGGCCGAGCACTTCTGGCCCTGGTACTCGAAGGCGCCGCGCACGATCGCGGTGCGCAGGATCTCCGGGTCGGCCGACTTGTGGGCGACGATGAAGTCCTTGCCGCCGGTCTCGCCGACGATCCGCGGGTAGCTGCGGTAGTGGGAGATGTTCTCGCCGACACTCTTCCACAGGTGCTGGAAGGTCCGGGTGGAACCGGTGAAGTGCACACCGGCCAGGTCCGGGTCGTTGAGCGCGACGTCGGAGACGGCCAGGCCGTCACCGGTGACCATGTTGATGACGCCGGCGGGCATGCCCGCCTCCTCCAGGAGGCGCATGGTCAGCTCTGCGGCGAACTGCTGGGTCGGGGACGGCTTCCACACGACCACGTTGCCCATCAGCGCCGGGGCGGTGGGCAGGTTGCCCGCGATGGCGGTGAAGTTGAAGGGCGTGATCGCGTAGACGAAGCCCTCCAGCGGGCGCTGCTCCATGCGGTTCCACACGCCGGGCACGCTCAGGGGCTGCTGCTCGATGAGCGTGCGGGCGTAGGAGACGTTGAAGCGCCAGAAGTCGATGAGCTCACAGGCCGCGTCGATCTCCGCCTGCTGCACCGTCTTGGACTGACCGAGCATGGTGGCGGCGTTGATCGTGGCGCGCCAGGGACCCGCCAGGAGCTCGGCGGCACGCAGGATGATGGCGGCGCGGTCGTCGAAGGACATCGCGCGCCAGGCCGGGGCGGCGGCCTTGGCCGCGGCGATCGCGTCGCGCGCGTCGTCGTGGGTGGCGTTGGCCATGGTCCCCAGGACGGCGGCGTGGCGGTGCGGCTGGACGACGTCGATGCGCTCGCCGCCGCCCATACGGCTCTCGCCGTTGATGTGCATGGGCAGGTCGATGCTCTGGCTGCCGAGTTCCTCGAGCTTGGCGACGAGCTCGGCACGCTCGGCACTGCCGGGCGCGTAGGTCAGAACGGGCTCGTTCTTCGGCTGCGGGACGTTGGTCACGGCGTCCATGGGCACCTCCCTGAAAAGAATGTCCCTGAGTGAAGCAGGGTTGGGCTGACTCAACGCTCTCAGACCATGGCCGTGCGAACCTTGTGGGGCAGGCCACTCTTTGCCCGCCTTATTTGTTCGCTAGGACAAAATGGGACTCATATGAGTACAGATGCCCCACGACCGGGCCCACGTCACCCGCAGTCCGACCCGTCACACACCTCCGGGACCGGACCCGACATCGTTCCTGGTCACCCGGAAGCCCAGGACCAGGACAACCCGGGTCTGCCGCTGCGGCGGCTGCTGCTCGCGCTCGGCGACCCGGTCGTCGACGTGGCCGCGGCACCGCGCGGTCTCGATGTTCAGGTGGACAACGTCGTCATCGTGGATCCGGAGGACCGCTCCGAGGCCCGGTCCGGGGACCTGGTGCTGCTGATCGGGGTGCGCGGAACGGCGGCGCGGCGGCTGATCCGCGCGCTCGCCGAGCAGGGGGCCACGGCCGTCGCGGTCAAGACGAGCGCCCACACCCCGCCCGAGGAGGTGCTGCCGCCGCCCACCAGGCGCCCGCCGTCGCCGCTGGGCCGCATCGCGGAGAGCCGGGGGCACGGGTCGGCCTCGGACGCCTACGGCGGCCCCTCCGGGGCCAGGGCCGGGCGGGCGCTGCGCGCCGGGGGCGTCGACGAGATGCGCACCCTGCGCACGGAGGCGCAGGAGGCCGGGATCGCGCTGCTGTCGGTGCGTCCCGAGGTGCGCTGGGACCAGTTGCAGTCGGTGTGCCAGAGCATCGTCGACGACGCCCGGCTCAACGTGACGGCCGACGTCGGCGAGTCCGGCGGCGACCTGTTCTCCATGGCGCAGACCATCGCCCAGATCACCCGCGGCCTGGTGGCCATCGAGGACTCGGCGAGCCGGGTGCTGGCCTACTCCTCGGGTTCGGAGGTGGACGAACTGCGCCGCCTGTCCGTGCTGGGCCGCCAGGGCCCCGAGCCCTACCTGGCGCTGCTGCGCGAGTGGGGTGTCTTCGCCAAGCTGCGCTCCGGCGAGGAGGTCGTCCGCATCGACGAACACCCCGAGCTGGGCATCCGCCGCCGGCTCGCGGTGGGGATCCACGCCGGCCGCCAGCCGCTGGGCGCGATCTGGGTGCAGGAGGGCTCCGAGCCGCTGGCCGAGCACGCCGAGGAGGCCCTGGTCGGCGCCGCGCGCACGACCGCGCTCCAGATGATCAGGCAGCGCACCCAGGCCAGCGCCGGGCTGCGCCTGCGCGAGGACCTGCTGTCGAACCTGCTGGAGGGGCGCATCGACGCCAGCGCGCTGGCCGACACCGTGGAGGTGCACGCCGACCGGGGCGCGCTGGTCGTGGCGTTCCTGCTCGCCGAGGGCGACGTCGAGGACCGCCCGGACCGACCCGAGCGGGAGCTGCGCCGCCGCCAGCTCATCGACCTGGTGTCGGTGCACACCGCGGCCTACCGGCGCAGTGCCCTGGTCACCGAGCTCCAGGGACGGGTCTACGTCCTGCTGCCCGACCTGGCCCGCGCACGCGAGGGCTGGCGCGGGGTGGAGCAGTCGGTGCTCGCCCTCACCCGCAAGACCGTGACCGCGGCACGCGCCGCCCTGGGACTGGAGGTGCAGGCGGCCGTGGGATCGCGGGTGGAGAGCCTGGCCGAGGTGCCCGACTCGCGCGCCGAGGCCGACCGGGTGCTGGACGCGATGAGCCGCGACCTGGACCGGGACGTGGCCACCATCTCCGACGTGCGCTCGCGGGTGCTCATCAGCGAGACCCTCGCCCTGCTGCGCGCGGACCCGTCCCTGCGCGATCCACGCGTGACCCGCCTCGTCGAGCACGACCGCGCCGGCGGCGCCGACCTGGTCCACTCGCTGCTGGCCTACCTTGAGGTCTTCGGCGACGCCCGCGCCGCCGCCGAGCGCCTGCACATCCACCCGAACACCCTGCGCTACCGGGTCCGCCGCGCCGCCGCCGTCAGCGGAATCGACCTGGCCGACCCGGGAGAGCGCCTGTTCACCCAGCTCCAGCTCCTCATGGAACAGCAGCTCCCCGACCACTGATCACCGATCAGCCGAAACCGGCCCGAGACCAGCCGGGACCGGGAGCCCAGGGGTGACGCGTGCAGGGACGTCCCCCTCCCTCACCCGAGGGGTCAAAGGTCGACCGTTCAGCTCTGCGGAACCGCAAGGGGGCGGACGTTCGGTCGTCCGGGACACCGGGGCATCCGCAGGGGAGCGGGGGCCACCCGCACCCCCACGGAGCCCAGGGGTGACGCGTGCAGGGACGTCCCCCTCCCTCACCCGAGGGGGGTCAAACGTCGGCCGTTCAGCTCTGCGGAACGACCGGGAGTCGGACGTGCACATGTGGGCCTGCCGAACCCCAGGGGGTTGAAGCCGCACGCATAGGCCTACGTGAGCCCCTGGGGGTTGGAGGTGAGCGGTTCCGCTCACGGCGACCCCAGGGGGGTTGGTCGGGCCAAAGCGAGGAACGAGCGGAGGCCCAAAGAAAGCACGGGCGAGGGCGCCGACGGGTCCTGGAGTGGCTGGAGGTGCACTCCCGAGGAACGAGGGCGTGCACCGGAAGGCGCGAAGGCCCCGTCTCAAAGGCGCCCGAGTACCCCCGGTCGGACTCGAACCGACACTTGTGACCCTTTTAGGGGGCCTGCCTCTTCCATTGGGCTACGAGGGCGTGCCCATCATACCGGCCGGGTCGATTGCCCACTTTGGTTCCGCTTGGCCGGATGGGGACACGAAACGACCGGCCTCTCGGGGAGACCGGTCGTTCCTCGTCGTGTGCCGCGCGGCGGTCGGGGGTCAGCTGACCCGGCGGAGCTCTCCGTTCTCCACCTGGGGCCGGCTGGCCTCGGCGAAGGCCTGGCGGGGCTCGACCATCTCCGGCAGCGCGGCGAAGTCGCGGCGCAGGAAGAAGGCGAGCGTCCAGTCCGACAGGACGCGCATCTTGCGGTTGAAGGTCGGGACCGCGAACAGGTGGTAGGCGCGGTGCGCGTACCAGGCGAGGCGGCCGTTCAGCTTGATCTTGCCGAAGAGCTGGGCGGCGCCCTTGTGCAGGCCGAGCCCGGCGACCGCGCCGAGGTTCTTGTGGCGGTAGGCCTTGAGCTTGCCGTTGCGCAGGCTCGCGATCACGTTGTCGGCGAGCACGGGGGCCTGGCGGACCGCGTTCTGGGCGTTGGGCGGGTAGTAGCCGCCGTTGCCGTCGGGCACCTGGGCGTTGTCGCCGCCGGCGAAGGCGTTCTCCACACCGTTGACGGTCAGGAACTCGCTGGTGTCGATGTGGCCCTTGGGTCCGAGGGGCAGGTCACTGGCGGCGACGACCGGGCTGGGCTTGACGCCCGCGGTCCACACCAGGGTGCCCGCGTCGAACTCGTCGCCGTCGCTGAGCTTGATGCGCTGGTCGACCGCCGACTCCAGGAACGTCTTGAGCCGGACGTCGATGCCGCGCCGGCGCAGCTGGTTCAGCGCCTTGGTGCCGACCTCCGGGCCGACCTCGGGCAGGATCTTGTCCGCGGCCTCGATGAGGTAGAACTGCACGTCCTCCAGCCCGATCGAGCTGTACATCCGGATCGCGTCGCGGACCAGGTCCTCCAGCTCGGCGATGGCCTCGGCCCCGGCGAACCCGCCGCCGACGAACACGAAGTTCAGGGCCTTGGCGCGCACGGCCTCGTCGTCGGTGGAGTCGGCGATGGCGAGCTGGTTGAGCACGTGGTTGCGGAGGTAGGCGGCCTCCTCCACGGTCTTGATGCCGATGCCGCACTCGGCCAGGCCCGGGATCGGCAGGGTGCGCGAGACGGCACCCGCGGCGAGCACGATGTGGTCGTAGTGGAGGGTCTCCGGCTCGCCGACGTTGGGCTCGTAGCGCACGGTGCGGTCGGCGTGGTCGATGCGGACGACCCGGCCGCCCAGGACGCGCACGCGGTCGAAGACCTCGCGCAGCGGGACGACGACGTGGCGGGGCGAGATGTTGCCGGACGCGGTCTCGGGCAGGAACGGCTGGTAGGTCATGTAGGAGTTCGGGTCGATGACGGTGATGCGCGCTTCGCCGGCCCCGAGCTTCTTCTCCAGTCGCCTCGCGGTGTACATCCCGAGGTACCCACCGCCGACGATGAGGATGTGCGGGATCTCCGCGTCGTCCCCGCCGCCGTGCACCAGCCGGTAGTTCCTGCTCTCGGTCATCGCATATCCGCCCTTGGGGTTCTCCGCCGCCCCTCCCGGGACTGCGGCGTCTGTTCTTGGTCTTCGGTCGCCCTGCCGTGGTCCAGCCGGGTCCCGTCCGAACCGCGGAGAGTGTCCGCGACTCTGCGGCGCCTGCTTGTGCATTCTTTCACAAGCCCCCTCCGCAGAGAAGGTTCACATCTGATCACCTTCGCACCACTTTCCCCGTAACCTGCACGACATATCCGCAGGTCAGAGGGGTTGTGAAAGCTTTCACAAGGCCGTGGCGCGGTGACGCGTCTCACCCCGGGGCCCGGTGGCGGAGAGGAAAACCCCTGGTCACCGGACCGCTCGTCGGGGCGCGTCGCTACACGATGAGGCTCCAGGCCACACCGTCGAGGATGTCGTGCTCACTGGCGGTGAAGTGGTCGGCGCCCGTGCGCTCGAGCACGCGCGAGAGCACCAGCGCGCCGGCGGCGATCACGTCCACCCGACCCGGGTGCATGACGCCGATCCCGGCCCGCTCGGCCGAGGTGGACTTGAGCAGTTCCTCGGTGATCCGGGTCAGGTCGCCCACGCTTACGTCGGAGTGGTGGATCCGCTCGGGGTCGTACTCGGGCAGGCCCAGGGCGATCCCGGCGACCGTGGTCGCGGTCCCCGCGACGCACACCACCGAACCCGCCTCGCGCAGCGGCACGACCTTCTCGACCTCGTCGAGCGCGGCGTCGATGTCCGCCGTGGCCGCCGCGATCTGCTCGGCGGTGGGCGGGTCGTCCCGCAGGTGCCGCTCCGTCATCCGCACGCAGCCCACGTCGACCGACAGGGAGGCGCGGACCAGCTCGTCGTCCGCGCCGGAGCCGCCGCCCAGGACGAACTCGGTCGACCCGCCGCCGATGTCCACGACCAGGAACGGCGGGGTGAGACCGCTGTCGCCGTCCTCGTCGGCCTCGGCGGCGAACTCGGCCGTGGCGCCCACGAAGGACAGCTCCGCCTCGTCCAGGCCGGTGACCACCTCGGGCTCCACGCCGATGATCTCGCGCACGCCGTCGATGAAGACCTGCCGGTTGGCGGCGTCACGCGTGGCGCTGGTGGCGACCATGCGCACCGTGTCCGGTCCCGGCTCGATGCCGTGGGCCCGGATCTCCTCGGCGTAGTCGCGCAGCGCCTCGAAGGTGCGCTCCAGGGCCTGGGGCGCGAACGACCCCGTCTCGTCGACGCCCTCGCCCAGGCGCACGACCTCCATCCGGCGGTCGAGGTCGACCACCTGGACCTCGTCCTCGCCCACGTGGACCACGTCGGCGATCAGCAGCCTGATCGAGTTGGTTCCGCAGTCGATCGCCGCGACACCGCTCATGACCCGTTCCCTTCGTCGCCCTCGCGGGCGTCCTCGTCGACACACACGCACGCGCCCTTGTCCCACCAGTGCGGGAGCTCCTCCAGCGCCTCGGCCCCGAAGGGGTTGGTCCCCGGCGCGGCGAGCTCATGGGCCACCAGCGCGTGCAGGCACTTCACCCTGGTCGGCATGCCCCCGGTGCTCTGCATGCCCTCGGGCAGCGGTTCGACACCGTCGATCCGCGCCTGTTCGGACCGCTCGGCGATGTAGGACTCGTGCGCCTTGGCGTAGGCGGCCCGCAGGTCGGGCTCCTCGGCCAGGCGCTCCTGCATGCGGCGCATCCGGCCCTCGTTCTCCATCCGGCCGATCGCCGACGCGGCGCGCGGGCACGTCAGGTAGTACAACGTCGGGAAGGGCTCACCGCTTTCCAGGCGGGGAGCGGTGCGCACCACATCGGGCAGGCCGCAGGGGCACCGGTGGGCGATCCCCCGCACACCGCGCGGAGTGCGTCCGAGTTGGAGTTCGATGGCGGCGACGTCGCGGTCGGAGACCTGGCCGTCGGCGGCCCCGCCGCTGGCGCGGGGGGCGTCGTCGTTGTGCCCCGGAGCGGGCTGATCTGCGGAAGTCATGGCGGACCCAGGATATGCCCGCCCGCCGCCCACCATCGCCGGTATGGGCGCTTCGCGCCGAGACCGGCTACCACCCTCAACCGACGCCTCCGGCGCAGACCTCCCGCCCGTCACCCGCCATCGCCCGTCGGAGCGCTTCGCGAAGGGACGGGCTACCACCCTCAACCGACGCCTCCGGCGCAGACCTCCCGCCCGCCGCCCACCATCGCCGGTATGGGCGCTTCGCGCCGAGACCGGCTACCACCCTCAACCGACGCCTCCGGCGCGGACCCAACGCCCGCCGCCCACCATCGCCGGGGCCGCCGGTCTTCGGTGGGGTCAGATGCCGTCCTCGTCGGGGCTGTCGGCCGTGTCGACCGACCGCCACAGCGCGGTGAACCACGGTTCGGTGGGGGCCGCCTCCGCCTCGGCGTCGCCCTCGGAGTCCGGGCGGATGACGATGTAGGCGGTCTCCCCCGGGTACTGGTAGTGCAGGCGGGTCCGGGCCTCCTGCTCGACGTACTCGTCCTCGCCCAGAGCCGCCTCGCGCTCGCGCAGCTCGCTCACGGAGTCCTCCATGCGCGCCCGCTCCTCCTGGAGCTGGGCGATCTGGGCCCGCTGCAGGATGTACTCCCGCAGCGGGTAGGCCAGGCTCAGCGCGATCACGCAGACCACCAGGGCCAGGATCGCGGCCCGGCTGGTGAGGGTGGGCCGCACCCGCGGGGTGCGGCCCACCCTGGAGCCGGCGGCCCCCCGCTTCCGTGCAGCACGGCCCGGCCTGTCGGCTTTTGTCGCCTTCGGGGCCTTTGTGGGTGGCTGTTTGGATTCGCGGGGCACTGGGGCAGACTAGCCGCGGGCGGTGAAGCGCGGGAAGGCCGACACGCCCGCGTACACGGCGGCGTCGTCCAGTTCCTCCTCGATCCGCAGCAGCTGGTTGTACTTGGCGACGCGCTCGCTGCGCGCCGGGGCGCCGGTCTTGATCTGCCCGGCGTTGACGGCCACCGCGATGTCGGCGATGGTCGTGTCCTCGGTCTCGCCGGAACGGTGGCTGATCATGACGGTGTAGCCGCTGCGCTGGGCGAGGCTGACCGCGTCCAGGGTCTCGCTCAGGGTGCCGATCTGGTTGACCTTCACCAGCAGCGAGTTGGCGGTGTCGGAGTCGATGCCGCGCTTGAGGCGCTCGGGGTTGGTGACGAACAGGTCGTCGCCGACCAGCTGCACCTTGCCGCCGATCTGCTCGGTGAGCTTCTTCCAGCCCTCCCAGTCCTCCTCGTCGAGGGGGTCCTCGATGGAGACCAGCGGGTAGGCCTCGACCAGCTCGGCGTAGTAGGCGGCCATCTCCTCGGCCGAGCGCGTCTTGCCCTCGAAGGTGTAGACGCCCTCCGAGAACAGCTCGGTGGCGGCCACGTCCAGGGCGAGCGCGATGTCCGTGCCGGGGGTGTACCCGGCCTTCTCGATGGCCTCGACGATCAGGTCCAGGGCGGCCCGGTTGCTGTCCAGGTTGGGCGCGAAACCGCCCTCGTCGCCGACGCCGGTGCCCAGGCCGTGCGCCTTGAGGACACCCTTGAGCGCCTGGTAGACCTCGGCGCCCCAGCGCAGCGCCTCGGAGAAGGTGGCGGCACCGATGGGCGCGACCATGAACTCCTGGATGTCGACGTTGCTGTCCGCGTGCGCGCCGCCGTTGAGGATGTTCATCATCGGGACGGGCAGCACGTGGGCGTTGGGGCCGCCGATGTAGCGGTACAGGGGCAGCTCGGCCTCCAGGGCGGCGGCCTTGGCCACGGCCAGGGACGCGCCGAGGATGGCGTTGGCGCCGATCCGGGACTTGTCCGGCGTGCCGTCCAGGTCGATCAGCGCGCGGTCGATGAGCCGCTGCTCGTCGGGGTGGTGCCCGAGCAGCTCGTCGGCGATCTCGTCGTTGACCGCGGTGACCGCCTTGGTCACGCCCTTGCCCCCGTAGCGGTCGCCGCCGTCACGCAGTTCGACCGCCTCGAACTGGCCGGTGGAGGCGCCGCTGGGCACACCCGCGACAGCGCTGATGCCGTCGTCGAGGACGACCTCGACCTCGACGGTCGGGTTACCGCGGGAGTCGAGGATCTCCCTTGCGTGTACTGACTCGATGGACGCCACGGTGTCTCTCCGTCTCTAGGGGTGTTCGGTCCGCAGATCCAGGACCACCCAAGAGACTAGCGACCCCGGGGTCCGGCGTGGGCTCCCCACCCCGTCGAATTGGTCTAGTCCATACCGGAGTCCCCGGCCGCCAGCGCGGCGAGCGCGACACGCACGGCGTGTTCGCGGTGCGTCACGGCCGCCTCGGCGCCGAACGAGGCCGCGGCCTCGCGCAGGCCCCCGACCGCCATGACGGCGCCCATCCGCGCCGGGAGCGGGGCGTCGCGCCCCACGAGCAGCACGGCCAGGCGGTCGCGCCACTCCAGGACCGCGTCCGCGAGGCCGATCCGGCCCAGGGCTCCCAGGTCCGCGAACACCGCCGGGAGCAGGTCACCGTGCCGCACGCAGACGTCGAAGTAGGCGCCCAGGATCTGGCGCGGTCGCACGGGCCCGCCGCCCCAGCGCGCGAAGAGCGCGTCCATGTCCTCGCACAGCGGGGCGACCAGGGCCGTCAGCAGGTCGTTCTTGGACGGGTAGTGGTAGTACAGCGCCGCCTTGGTGACGCCCAGGCGCTCGGAGATCTCGCGCAGGCTCGTCTTCTCGAAGCCCTGCCGGGCGAACAGCTCCAGGGCCGCGCTCCGAATCTCGGCCTTGGTGTCGCTCTGCTCCCTCGGCACGCCCGTCGCTCCCGTCCCACGCGCTTCCGTGCGCGCAGTCTACGCCCCACCGTCCGGCCGGTACGTGACCTGGCGCACGGTCACGTGCGCCGGAGGCCGGACCTCGACCGCCCCGAGGGAAGGCCCCCGGAGGAACTTGCGGTCCGTCGCCCCCACCGCACGCCCGGTCCGCGGCCCCCACTGCGCGCCCCGATCCGTGGTCCCCACCACACGTCCCCTCCCACGGTCCCCACTGCGCGCCCCGGTCCGCGGTCCCCACCACACGTCCCCCGACCACGGGCGCCACCACGCCCCCGCTCCCGGTCCCCACCACGCGACTCCCGCTCCCGGTCCGCGACCCGACGCCGTGCGCCCGTGCGCCCCGGCCGCGCCCGCCGCCGCGGGGCCCCGCCGGAGACCCCTCCACGGCACGCCTGACACGGACCTGACGCCGCCGCGCCTACAGTTGAAGCGGATCTGCCCCTCACGATGACCGGACCGGACCCCCGGGACCCGGCGACGGGTTACTCAGGCGGATGGTGGTACGACGACGACATGGGCAGCCCTCAGAGCGATCCGGAGACCGCCGACGGCGCCCTGTCACCGGTTCCCCAGCGCGGCTCCGAGCTCCGCCTGCTCCTCGGCGCCCTCGCGGTCGTCGCCGCGGCCCTGGCGTCGGCGTCCCTGACGGTGACCGGCGGCCTGGACCCGTCGGTCGTGTGGTACTTCGCCGCCCTCGGCGGCGGCGGTGCCGCCCTCCACTTTCTCCTGCGCTTCATCGCCCCCTACGCCGACCCCGCGGTCATGCCGCTGGCCCTGGCGCTCACCGGACTGGGGCTGACGATGATCTGGGCCCTGCAGATGACCCGGGCCCAGGAACCCGGGCACACCGAGGCCGACCGGCAGCTGCTGTGGGCGGTCGTCGGGATGGTGCTGTGCGCGGCGTGCGCCGTCCTGGTCCGCCACCCCCGCCGGCTCACCATGTACCCGTACCTCATCGCGGCGGGCGCCCTGTTCCTGCTCCTGCTCCCGCTCTCCCCGGTCGGCCACGAGGTGCTCGGGGCGCGCCGCTGGATCCTCATCGGCCCCTTCTCCATGCAGCCCTCGGAGTTCGCCAAGGTGCTGCTGGTCATCTTCCTGGCCGCCTACCTCGAACGCCGGGGCGAGGTCATGCGCGTGGTCACGCGCACCCTCCGGATCGGCGGGTTGAAGGTCTTCAGCGTGCCGCGGGCGCGGGACCTGGCCCCGATGGCGGTCGGCTGGGGCGTGGCGATCCTGCTGCTCGTGGGCACCCGCGACCTGGGTACGTCGCTGCTGCTGTTCGGCACGTTCCTGGCGGTGCTGTACGCGGCCACCGCGCGCAAGTCGTGGATCCTCATCGGACTGGTGGCGTTCGCGGGCGGGGCCTACGTCGCCTACCTGCTGTTCGGCCACGTCCAGAACCGGGTGGAGATCTGGTTCAACGCCTTCGACCGCGAGGTCTACGGGCGTCCGGGCGGCAGCTTCCAGATCGTGGAGGGCATGTTCGCGCTGGCCGAGGGCGCCATCCTGGGCACCGGTTTCGGCGCCGGGTTCGCCCAGGAGATCTTCGCCGCCGACAGCGACCTGATCCTGGTGTCGGTGGGCGAGAAGTGGGGCCTGACCGGCCTGTTCGCCGTCCTGGTACTGCTGTTCCTGCTCGCCGAACGCGGTTTCCGCATCGCCCTGGGCGCCCGAGAGGTCTTCCTCAAGCTGACCGCCCTGGGGTACGCGTTCCTGATCGCCTTCGACGTGTTCATCGTGCTGGGCGGCGCCACGCTCATCATCCCGCTCACCGGTATGACCACACCGTTCCTGTCGGCCGGCGGCTCGGCCCTGATGGCCAACTGGGTGGTCATCGGCCTCTGGCTGACCATCAGCCAGACCGCCCGCCGCCCGCGCGACACCTTCAGCCAGGGGCAGGCCCCGGGCGACCCCTCCACCGAGGTCATCGACGTGCGCGGCGTGCACTCCACCGGGAACCGCCGGGACACCTGATCGCCGACGGCGCCGGAGCGAGCCGCGCCGCCGGCGGCTCCGGGCACGGCCGTACCGGCCAGGTACCGGACCGAGCCGCACCACCGGCGGCGCGAGGCGGACACATCGGCGACGACACCGCGTGGACGCACATCGCCAGAGGTCACGAGGTGGCACCGCACCGGCCAAGACCCCGGGCCGCGCCGGACACTGGGCGCCGAGGGCCGGACGTGCGGCTACCGGCGCGCGGCCGCCCAGTAGGCGCGCCACTGCTCCTCGGACAGCTCGCGCGGCTCGTGCCCCTCGGCCCGCGCCGCGTCCTCCGCCGCGCGCACCCGGGCGTCGAACCGGCGCGCCGCCGACCGTAGGTCGGTCTCGGCGTCCCGGCCCTGGTCGCGCTCCGCGGCCACCGCGGCGAACAGCTCGCCGCCCTCGCCCCCGTCGTCGCCCACCAGGTCGGCCGGGACGCCGTTGCGCACCGCCCGCTTCTGCAGCTCGTAGGCGAGCAGGACCGCGGGCTGGGCGAAGGGCACCCCGTCCAGGACCGAGGTCGTGCCGTCCCCGCCGTCGCGCCGGGCCTTGGCCGACCGCTCCGCGGCCTTGATCGCCTCCCAGTTCGACCACACCTCATCGGCGCCGGACACCTCCACACCGCCGAACACGTGCGGGTGGCGGCGCGTCATCTTGTCGATGATGGCGTCGGCCACGTCGTCCACGGTGAAGTGCGCCGGGTCGTCCTCCGGCCGCTCGGCGGCGATCGCCGCGTGGAAGACGACCTGCAACAGCACGTCGCCCAACTCCTCGCGCAGGAGCGCGACGTCGCCCTCCTCGATCGTCTCCAGCGTCTCGTAGGCCTCCTGGATGAGGTACTTCGCCAGGGACTCATGGGTCTGGGAGCTGTCCCACGGGCACTCGCGCCGCAGTGTCTCCATCACCTCGACCAGGCGCAGCATCCTGTGGCCCTGCGGCCGGTCCTGGTCGCGCTCGTGGGACGGCGGGGTCTGGGTCATCGGGCCTTCGCCTCCTGCTCCGGTCGGTCGTGGGCGCACGCGTCGGGGCGGGGCGGAGCCTCGGCCCCGCCCCCCGGCGCCGGGGTCAGCGGTCCTGGTCGGGCAGCCAGCCGCCCTCGCGCAGGGCAGCCAGCACGTGGGCGACCGAGTCGGCCGGGTCCGAGTCCACGGTGTCGACCACCAGGTCGGCGTCGGCGGGCTCCTCGTAGGGGTCGGAGATGCCCGTGAACTCCGGGATCTCCCCCGCCCGCGCCTTGGCGTACAGGCCCTTGCGGTCGCGAGCCTCGCACACCTCCAGCGGCGTCGCCACGTGCACGAGGAAGAAGTCGCCGAACTCCTCGACCATGGCCCGCACCTCCGCGCGTCCCACGGCGTAGGGGGCGATCGGCGCGCACACCGCCACACCGCCGTGCCGGGTGATCTCCGAGGCCACGTAGCCGATCCGGCGGATGTTGAGCTCGCGGTCCGCGCGGGAGAACGTCAGCCCGCTGGAGAGCATGCGCCGGACCACGTCGCCGTCGAGCAGCGTCACCGTCCGCCCCGACCTGCGCACGCCGTCGCACACCCCGCGCGCGATCGTGGACTTGCCCGACCCCGACAGGCCCGTGAAGAGCACCGTGAGACCGCGACGCGTACGGGCCGGGCGCAGCCGCGCCAACTCGGCCCCCACCCGCGCCGGGGTGAACCAGGCGGGCAGCTCGCGCCCGTGCGCCAGCTCCGCGGCCAGATCGGCGTCGGCCGGTTCGCCGCGCCGCAGGTCCTCGGGCACCTCGGCGGCCGGCCGCCACAGGCCCTCCTCGGTGTCGAAGGCCCACGGCTTGGGGGCCACGATCGGCAGCGGTGAGTCGTCCTCGCCCAGGCCCGCCGCCGGGGCGCCGCCGGGGCCCGCCTCCACCATCAGGTGGCTCGCCCCGTAGGCGGCGGCCACGTGCGCGGCCAGCGCCACGTCGGCGGGGCTCCAGAGCCCGCCCACCGCGCCGTGCGTGCGCGCCGCGGCCCGCGGCAGCGTGCACACCAGGAACCGGGTCCGGGCGGGCAGCAGCGGCTCGGCCGCCAGGACCGCGGTGGCCAGCCCCTCGTCCTCCAGCCCGGCGTCGACCAGCACCAGCAGTTCGGCCCGGCCCAATGCGTCGGCCTCGGCCCGGATCTGGTGCAGGGCGCGGTGGTGCAGCGGCCGGTCGGTGACCACGGCCAGCAGCGGACGGTCGGTGAAGGGGTCGAGTTCGCGCTGGCCGCGCACCTCGGCCGGGGAGGGGCGCAGCTTGCGCAGCACGCCGTAGGTCGGCGGGCGCAGCAGGGTCACGACACCGGCCAGGTGGTGGAGCGGAGCCCCGCCGGGCCCCTCGCCCTCCTCCGACCAGCGCTCGCTGACGGCCAGTTCGGCCAGCGGCGCGCCCTCGGGGTCGGTCAGCACGACCCGCTCGGCGTCGGCCAGGTCCGCCGGAACGTCCAAGGTGACCGGAACCGGCCACGCGCGCCCGTCGGGGAGACGTCCCTCACGCCGCACCGAGGCGACCTCGTCGCGTGTCATGAACCCGGTCAGCGGATACGTGCCGTTGAGGATCAGCTCCAGGTGGGCCAGTCCGTCGGGACCCGGGGCGAAGACCGGGGCGTCCGGTCGGGGCCGCGCCCCCTCGGACTCGCCTCCACGCCTGTTGGCACTCACCGCGCACGTCCTTCCTCTGTGGAGCCCGGGAAACGCTCACTAGCGTATGCCGCCCCCGCCCGTCACCCACCACCGCCCGGGGCACGCTGCGCGGATGGACGGGCCGCCCTCGACCGACGCCTCCGGCGCGGCACCCCCCACCGTGGCCCGCCACCGCCCGGGGCCGCCCTCCCGACGAATACCTCCGGCGAAATCCTCACCGCCCCCGCCCGCCACCGGAATACCCCCGGTTCGGAGCCGGTTGTACTGACGTCGTACCAGGCCGGAGCCGCTCGACCCGGTCCCGACCGCCGCCCGCCACCGTCGGGGGGCGCCGCGCGAAGCCCTTCGCCCCACCGGCTCCCCGCCGACGCGGGCCCGGCGGAATCGATAGTCTGAAGGGTGCCGGGCGGCCACTCCCGCAGCCGCCGCTCCACCGTGCAGGCCGCGACAGGCCGCGATCATCCGCCTGAATCGGACCACTCCCACTTTCTGGTGCTCATGAGCCTCATTGGACTTCTCGCCGACGTCGCCAAGGACCCGGCACTGCACAGCGCGATCGAGACCGCCCGCGGCGGCCGCGATCCCCATCTCGACCTGGTCGCCCCCGCGGCGCTGCGCCCCTTCATGGTGGGGGCGCTGGCCGCCGACGCCCCGGTGGGAGCCGACCGCCCGGTCCTGGCGATCACCGCCACCGAGCGGGAGGCCGCCGACCTCACCGACGCCCTGGGCTCACTCCTGCCCGAGGACTCGGTCGCGCTCTTCCCCGCGTGGGAGACCCTGCCGCACGAGCGGCTCTCCCCCCGTTCGGACACCGTCGGCCAGCGGCTCGCGGTCCTGCGCCGGTTGGCCCACCCCGACCCCTCCGACCCCCTCACCACACCGCTGCGGGTCGTCGTCGCCCCCGTGCGCAGCGTCCTGCAACCGCTCGTGGGCGGGCTCGGCGACCTGGAACCCGTGCGCATCCGCCCGGGCGACGACATCGCCTTGGAGGACGTGGTCTCCGCCCTGGCCAACACCGGCTACGCGCGGGTGGACCTGGTCGAGAAGCGCGGCGACATGGCCGTGCGCGGCGGCATCCTGGACGTGTTCCCGCCCACGGAGGAGCACCCGCTCCGCCTGGAGTTCTGGGGCGACACCGTCGAGGACATGCGCTACTTCCAGGTCGCCGACCAGCGCTCCATCTCCCCCGACGACGGCGGAGAGGGCCCGCGCACCAGCGCCGCCTCCGGCCTGTTCGCGCCGCCCTGCCGCGAACTCCTGCTCACCGACGCCGTACGCGAGCGGGCCCGCGCGCTGGCCGAGGAGCACCCGTCCCTGGCCGAGGTGCTGCACAAGATCGCCGACGGCGTCTCGGTCGAGGGCATGGAGGCCTTCGCGCCGGTGCTCGCCGACCGCATGGAGCCCTTCTTCACCTACCTGCCCGGGAACGCGCTCGTCGTGGGCTGCGACCCCGAGCGGATCCGCACCCGCGCCGTCGAACTGGAGGCGACCAGCGCCGAGTTCCTCGACGCCTCCTGGATCAACGCCGCCTCCGGGGGCGAGGCCCCCATCGACCTGGGCGAGTCCGCCTACATGTCGATCTCCGAACTGCGCTCCACGGCCGCCGGACTCGGCCTGCCCTGGTGGGGACTGACCCCCTTCAGCCCCGGCGACGAGGGCGCGCGCGGGCCCGGCGAGGAGGAGGACGCCGTCATGGTGGGCGCCGTGCCCGCCGAGACCTACCGCGGGGACACCGAGCGCGCCCTGGCCGACGTCAAGGGCTGGCTGCACGACAACTGGAGCGTCGTGCTGGTCACCCAGGGGCACGGCCCCGCCGAACGCCTCGTGGCCATGCTCCGCGACGCGGGCCTGGGTGCCTCCGTGGCCACCGACCTCGACGAGCCGCCCGCGCCCGCCGTCGCCACGGTCACCACCGGCCTGGTCGACCACGGCTTCCTGCTGCGCTCGGTCCACACGGTCGTGCTCACCGAGACGGACCTGGTGGGGCAGAAGTCCTCCACCCGCGACATGCGCCGGATGCCCAGCCGGCGCCGGGGCACCGTCGACCCCCTCCAGCTCAAGCCCGGCGACTACGTCGTCCACGAG
Organism: Nocardiopsis sp. NRRL B-16309; assembly: GCF_001279585.1. Taxonomy (GTDB): domain Bacteria; phylum Actinomycetota; class Actinomycetes; order Streptosporangiales; family Streptosporangiaceae; genus Nocardiopsis. Next base: position 260,720 of record NZ_LGEC01000058.1, read on the forward strand.
CAGCACGGCGTGGGCCGCTACCTGGAGATGGTCAGCCGCCAGGTCCAGGGCGCCACGCGCGAGTACCTGCTCATCGAGTACGCGCCCTCCAAGCGCGGCCAGCCCGGCGACCGGCTGTTCGTGCCCACCGAGCAGCTCGGCGAGGTCACCCGGTACGTGGGCGGCGAGGCGCCGACCCTGTCCAAGATGGGCGGCGCCGAGTGGAGCAAGGCCAAGAGCCGCGCCCGCAAGGTCGTCCGGGAGATCGCCGGGGACCTCATCCGGCTCTACTCCGCGCGCCAGGCCTCGCCCGGCCACGCGTTCGGACCCGACACCCCGTGGCAGCGCGAGCTGGAGGACGCCTTCCCCTACGTCGAGACGCCCGACCAGCTCGCGGCGATCGACGAGGTCAAGAGGGACATGGCGCGCTCGGTCCCGATGGACCGGCTGATCTGCGGCGACGTCGGCTACGGCAAGACCGAGGTGGCCGTGCGCGCCGCCTTCAAGGCGGTGCAGGACGGCAAGCAGGTCGCGCTCCTGGTCCCCACCACGCTCCTGGTGCAGCAGCACCTGTCCACCTTCACCGAGCGGTACGCGTCCTTCCCCGTCACGGTCCGGCCGATGTCGCGGTTCCAGAGCGACGTCGAGGTGGAGGCCACCCGCGAGGGGCTGCGCGACGGCGAGATCGACGTCGTCATCGGCACGCACCGGCTGCTGTCGGCCGAGACCCGCTTCAAGGACCTCGGCCTCATCATCATCGACGAGGAGCAGCGCTTCGGTGTGGAGCACAAGGAGGCGCTCAAGCGCCTGCGCACCCAGGTCGACGTACTCGCCATGTCCGCCACGCCCATCCCCCGCACGCTGGAGATGGGCCTGACCGGCATCCGCGAGATGACCACGATCCTCACCCCGCCCGAGGAGCGCCACCCGGTGCTCACGTTCGTGGGGCCCTACGAGGACAAGCAGATCACCGCGGCGATCCGGCGCGAGCTGATGCGCGAGGGCCAGGTGTTCTTCGTGCACAACAGGGTGGCCTCGATCGACAAGGTGGCCGCCACCATCAAGCGCCTGGTCCCCGAGGCCCGGGTCGCCTACGCGCACGGCCAGATGAACGAGCAGCAGCTCGAACGGGTCATGGTCGACTTCTGGGAGAAGAACTTCGACGTCCTGGTCTCCACGACCATCGTCGAGTCCGGCCTGGACGTGCCCAACGCCAACACCCTCATCATCGACCGCGCCGACACCTACGGCCTCTCCCAGCTGCACCAGCTGCGCGGCCGGGTGGGCCGGGGGCGCGACCGCGCCTACGCGTACTTCCTCTACCCGCCGGAGAAGCCGCTCACCGAGACCGCCTACGAGCGGCTGGCCACCGTCGCCCAGCACACCGAGATGGGCGCGGGCATGTACGTGGCGATGAAGGACCTGGAGATCCGCGGCGCGGGCAACATCCTGGGCGCCGAGCAGTCCGGCACGATCGCCGGCGTGGGCTTCGACCTGTACGTGCGCATGGTCGGTGAGGCCGTGGCCGAGCTCAAGGGCGACCCGGAGGCCGCCGAGGAGGTCGAGACCAAGGTCGAGCTGCCGATCAACGCGCACATCCCGCACGACTACGTCCCCGGGGAGCGCCTGCGCCTGCAGGCCTACAAGCGGATCGCGAGCGTGACCAGCGAGGAGGACGTGCTGGCCGCCTACGAGGAGCTCAACGACCGGTACGGCACGCCCCCGCAGCCGGTGGACAACCTCATGGCGGTGGCGCGCTTCCGGGTGCTGGCCAAGTCGGCCGGGCTGTCCGACGTGGTCATGCAGGGCAGCCAGATCCGGTTCGCCCCGGTGGAGCTGCGCGAGTCGCAGGAGCTGCGGCTGCGCCGGATGTATCCCAAGTCGATCCGCAAGGAGGCGGCGAAGACGCTGCTGGTCCCCGTTCCCAAGGCCGGGGGCATGGGCGCCAAGCCGCTGCGCGACCTCGAACTCCTCAAGTGGTGCACGGACCTGGTCAACGCGATCTTCGAGCCGGCGAAGAAGGCGGCGGTGAAGGGCTGAGCGCTCCGGTTCGGGCCCGCCGGACCCGAACCGGAGCCGCCGAGGGGCTCAACGGGACCGCCCGGCGCGGGCCAGCACCTCCCCGAGCATCGCCCGCGCCCGTGCGTCTTCGCGCACGCCCGTGCCCCAGGCGGTCCACAAGGCCGGACAGATCGTGCTCGGCTCCGCCCTGTCTCAGGGCCGGGTCCCGGACGTCCACGTCACCGCTGTGGGGGCACGTGTGCTCAGGGAGCCCGTGCACGCCCCGTTCGTACAGCGCGGCGACCTCGGCTGCCACGATCCCGGCCTGGCGCCCTCCCTCGGCCAGGTCCGCCAGTGCGGTGGCCGCCGTCGCGCGCACCTCCTCGTCCGGGTGGGCGGCGGCGGACGCGAACCACGGTTCGAGCCGGGTGCGGGCCGGGCGGAGCTCACAGCACGCCTGCTTCCCCGCCCGCTCACACGGTTGCGCCCCCGGCGGCCCTCCTCGGGCCGCCGGGGGCGGTCGTGTACGGCTCAGGCCGCGGTGGTCACCCCGCCGGCCACGCGCCGCGGCGCCTCCAGCGCCAGGTCCAGCACCTGGCGCACGTCACTCACCGCGTGCACGGTCAGCTGCCCCAGCACCTCCTCGGGCACGTCGTCCAGGTCCGGCTCGTTGCGCTCGGGGATGAGCACCGTGGTCACCCCGGCCCGGTGCGCCGCCAGCAGCTTCTGCTTGACGCCGCCGATCGGCAGGACCCGGCCGGTCAGGGACACCTCCCCCGTCATCGCCACGTCGGCGCGGGCCGGCCGGCCCGACAGCAGCGACGCCAGGGCCGTCGTCATCGTGATGCCCGCGCTCGGACCGTCCTTGGGCACCGCGCCCGCCGGAACGTGCAGGTGGACACCGCGCTCCTTCAGGTCGCCGACCGGCAGCTCCAGCTCGGCGCCCCGGGCCCGCAGGTAGGACAGCGCGATCTGCGCCGACTCGCGCATGACGTCGCCGAGCTGGCCGGTGATCGTCAGCCCGCTCGCCCCCGACTCCGGATCGGCCAGCGACGCCTCGACGAACAGGACGTCGCCGCCGGCCCCGGTCACCGCCAGGCCGGTCGCCACCCCCGGCACCGACGTGCGGCTCGCCGTCTCGGGCGTGTGCCGGGGACGGCCCAGGTAGCCGCTCAGGTCGCCGGTGTCCACCCGCACCGGTGGCGTGGCCTCGCCCAGCGCCGCCGCCGAGGCGATCTTGCGCAGGACGCGGGCGATCGTGCGCTCCAGGCCGCGCACACCGGCTTCGCGCGTGTACTCCGCGGCGAGCGTGCGCAGGGCCTCGTCGGTGACCTCCACCTCCGGCTCGCCCTCGGACGTGACCAGTCCTGCCCGCTCGACCTGCCGGCGCAGGAGGTGGTCACGGGCGATCGCGACCTTCTCGTCCTCGGTGTAGCCGTCCAGCTCCACCAGTTCCATCCGGTCCAGCAGCGGCCCGGGGATCGTGTCCAGGGCGTTGGCCGTGGCCAGGAACACCACGTCGGACAGGTCGAGGTCGACCTCCAGGTAGTGGTCGCGGAACGTGTGGTTCTGGGCGGGGTCGAGCACCTCCAGCAGCGCCGCCGTCGGGTCGCCGCGGAAGTCGGAGCCCACCTTGTCGATCTCGTCGAGCAGGACGACCGGGTTCATCGAGCCCGACTCCTTGATCGCCCGGACGATGCGGCCGGGAAGGGCGCCCACGTAGGTGCGCCGGTGGCCGCGGATCTCGGCCTCGTCGCGGACGCCGCCGAGCGCCACGCGCGTGAACCTGCGGCCCATGGCGCGGGCCACCGACTCGCCCAGCGAGGTCTTGCCGACCCCGGGCGGGCCCACCAGGGCGAGCACCGCACCGCTGCGGCGCCCGCCGATCACGCCCAGGCCCTGGTCGGCGCGCCGCTTGCGGACCGCCAGGTACTCGGTGATCCGCTCCTTGACGTCGTCCAGCCCGGTGTGGTCGGCGTCCAGGACACCGCGGGCACCGGCGATGTCGTAGGCGTCCTCGGTGCGCTCGTTCCAGGGCATGTCCAGGACGGTGTCCAGCCAGGTCCGGATCCACCCGGACTCGGGCGAGGAGTCCCCGGCCCGCTCCAGCTTGTCCACCTCGGCCAGCGCGGCCCTGCGGACGTGCTCGGGCAGGTCCGCCCCCTCCACGCGCACGCGGTAGTCGTCCTCCTCGCTGGAGGAACGGCCGTCGAGTTCGTTGAGCTCCTTGCGGATGGCCTCCATCTGCCGCCGCAGCAGGAACTGGCGCTGCTGCTTCTCGACGCCCTCCTCGACGTCGCGGTCGATGGTCTCGGCGACGTCGAGTTCGGCGAGGTGCTCGCGGGTCCACTCACCGAGCAGGCGCAGGCGCTCCAGGACGTCGTAGGTCTCCAGGAGTTCGCGCTTGCGCTCGGCGGTCAGGAAGGGGGAGTAGCCGCCCCGGTCGGCCAGCAGGCCCGGGTCGCTGACCTGCTGGACGCCGTCCAGCACCTGCCAGGCGCCGCGCTTGTGCAGGTAGGTGGTGAGCAGCGCCTTGTACTCGCGGGCCGCCTCGTGGACACGGCCCGGGTGGTCCTTGGCCTCGCGGTGGACGGTGGCCAGGACCCACAGGGCGGCGCCGGGCCCGGTGGTGCCGCTGCCCACGCGGGCGCGCGCGGTGCCGCGCAGCACGGCGGCGGGCTTGCCGTCGGGGGTGCGGCCCACCTGCTCGACCACGCCGACCGTGCCCACGGCCGCGTAGGAGCCGTCCACACGCGGCACGATGAGGACCTCGGGGCCCGTGGCGGAGTCACCGGAGCTCGCGACCGCCTGGGCGGCCTCCACGGCCGCGCGGACGTCGGAGTTGGACATGTCGACCGGCACGACCATGCCCGGGAGGACGACGTCGTCGTCGAGGGGCAGCACCGGGAAGGTCACGCTGGCGGAAGTCTCACTCATGAATCCTCCTAGTTGAGTCAAACAGACTCAATAAAAAGGAGCCGAGTTTTCTTCCCGTCCGGTTGTTCGCCCACAGCGATCAGCCCGCGACCTGCGCTGCCGCCCTCAGTTCTTGGGCGCCTCGACCTCGTCGGGAGCCGCCTCGTAGGTGATCCCGTACATCTCCTCCTCGGCGTCCCTCCTCCGCCGCCACCAGAGCGGGCCCGCACGCCCGGCCCCGCGCCCGGCCTCCCGCCTGGCCTCCCTGCGGGCGGCCCGCCTTTCCCGGCGGGCCTCGGCGCGGGCCGCGCGAGCGGCGGCCCGCTCCGCGCGGGCCCGCTCGCGCGCACTGCTCGCCTCCACGTGGCGTTCGGCGAGCGTCGGCTCGGCCGGGACCTCGTCCTCGCGCGTCCGCAGCGGCGTGACCGTCGCCAGCCCCTCGCCGACCGGGACGTCCGGGGGGAGGTCGGGCGCGGCCGGGCGCTCCGGCTCGGGAGCCGACAGGCGCAGGCGGCGCGAGTACCACCAGTTGGCGACCCACGCCGCGATCGCGGCGGCCACCCCTACCTCCAGCGCCGCGACGAGGCCCACCTGCCACGCCGACGGGCCCACCTCGGTGAGGCGCTGCGCGCCGAGCGACCCGCCGGCCAGCTCGGCCAGCGCCGCGCACAGCAGCCCCGTCGTCACACCGCACACGAACCCCCACAGCGGCGCGGCCTCCCGGACCACGTCCGGGGCACTGCGCTGGGTCAGCACACCGCCGACCCCGCCCGCCACGAACGGCAGGGCGAGCGACACCAGGGACAGCGCCGGGGCCGCCCCGTTGTCCGGCAGGGCCGCCAGCATCGGGAACAGGGGCAGCTGCCCCAGCGACACCCCCGTGGGGGCGACCACGGTCAGCTCCCCCACCGCGAACCCCGGACCGAGCGCGTAGCAGACGGCGAAGACCACGGCGTTGGGCAGGTACGCCAGCTGGATGACGACCAGGAGCACCCCGCCCACGACCCCCGGCGACAGCAGGCGAGTGGTCTCGACGGCCTCCGGCAGGCTCACCGCGAGCGCGACCACGAACAGCAGGAGGCCGCCCAGCAGGAGCCCGGAGGTGGAGGCGAGCATGCCCACCAGGAGCGAGCGCGAACGGGCGGGCATCAGCGCCAGCAGGTCGCGGACGGGCACCCCCTTGTCGCGCATGAGCTGGCGCAGCGCGCCGAGCCCTCCGGCCAGGAACGCGATCACGAAACCCATGACGAGCGCGCGCGGCATGCTGGGTTCGATGGCGTCGGTGCGGGCCACCAGCGCCAGCGTGCCCGCGATGGCCGCGTAGGGGCCGGCGATGGCCAGGGCCGCCCGGTACACGTGCCGCAGCCGGGCGATCTCGCAGGCGCGGGCCAGCCAGCGGCCCGACCGGTACAGCAGCAGCCCCGGGATCAGGAGCAGTCCGAGCGGGAGGAGGCCGATCTGGCCGTCCGGAATCGCGAAGGACACGTGGTGGCCGACCAGCCAGGCCAGGACGGCGCCCTGGAGGAGGTCGACGATCTCCTCGCCGAAGGTGTCGTGGGGCGCGGCCACCCAGCCGATGATCGTCAGCGTGACGATCAGGGCCAGTCCGCTGCCCGCCGCGGTCGCCGCGGCGATCCCACCGGTCGCGTAGATCGGCCGCGACCCGCCGGGGGCGGTGTCACTGGTGGGGCGGGTGCGCTCCGGGGCGCGGCCGCGGTCGGGGGGAGATCCTGGCGTACTCACCCGACTTATGCTGCCAGGCACCGGAATGCTCCGTGGCATCCCGGCCGCGCGTGTCGTGTCCGGGCGTCCGGAACCGGCTCGCCATGGCGCACGTCCTATCCTGAAGATCCCTGCTCGATTGGACGGCGCATGGCAGGTCCCGGACCCGACCACTCGTACCGACTCTCCGACGACGAGCGCGACGAGGCGCTCGCGCACCTGCGTACGGCCCTGTCGGAGGGGCGCCTGGACTTCGACGAGCACGGGGCACGGTCCGACGCGGTGATGCACGCGGTCACCAACACCGAACTCGTGCCGCTCTTCGAGGACCTTCCGCCACGCCTGCGGCCGGCGGCGATCACCGGACCCGAAGCCGCGGGGGCGGCGCCCGCGGTCCCTGGGGCCCGCGGGGAGTCCCCGGCCCGGCGCTCCGCCGGGGACGGGCGGCCCGACCGGTCCGGACACGGGGTGAACGTGGGCGGGCTGGTCGCCTGGGGCGGGTTCCTGTTCTTCGTGTGGGGCCTGCCGACGCTGGTCTCGGGCAACGTCACGGGCTTCCTGGTCTTCCTCGGCTTCTTCTGCATGCTGGTGGTCGGCCCGGGCGTCGGCCAGCACCTGAAGCACCGCCGTCGGCTGGACCGGGGCGGCCGGGACCGCCGCGGGGAGATCGAGGGCGGCTGAGGACACACGACACGGCTCCGCCCCACCGGCCGAAGCGGCGGCGGGGCGGAGCCGTGTGAGTGGAAGGACCGGGTCGCGCGAGGACCTAGAAGAGCTCGCGCACCAGCTTGGCCGTCTCACTCGGGGTCTTGCCGACCTTGACTCCGGCGGCCTCCAGGGCCTCCTTCTTCGCCGCGGCCGTGCCCGAGGAACCCGACACGATCGCGCCCGCGTGCCCCATC
>NZ_LGEC01000059.1 GCF_001279585.1 Nocardiopsis sp. NRRL B-16309
AGCGAGGAACGAGCGGAGGCCCAAAGAAGGCACGGCGAGGGCGCCGACGGGGTTCTGGAGGCCCTGGAGGTGCACACCCGAGGAACGAGGGCGTGCACCTCCAGGGCCGAAGGTTCCCGTTCTCAAGGCGCCCGAGCGCTAACCGGAGCCGCGCATCACCAGGTGGGTGTCGAGCACGACCGTCTCCGCCTCGGCTCCTCCCGGGATCGCCACGTCCACGAGCAGACGGGCCATCTCCTGCCCCATCCGCACGGTGGGCTGGTGGATGGTGGTGAGCGAGGGCTCGCTGTGCTGGGCCATGATCGAGTCGTCGAACCCGACCACCGCGACCTCCTCGGGGACCCGGATCTCCCGCTGGCGCAGTACGCGCAGGGCCCCCAGCGCCATCAGGTCGGAGGCCGCGAAGACGGCGTCGGGCTCCCCGCCCGCGTCGAGAAGGCGCTCCATCGCCTCGGCGCCGCTCTCGGCGGTGAAGTCCCCCTGGACGACGAGGCGCTCGTCCACACCGAGACCGGCCTCGACCAGGATCTCCTGGTATCCGCGCAGGCGCTCCAGACCGGCGTTCATGTCCATGGGGCCGGTGATCGTGGCCACCCGGTGCCGGCCGGAGTCCACGAGGTGCCGTGTGGCCAGCCGCGCGCCGCCGACGTTGTCGATGTCGACCAGGTAGGGCGTCGGTTCGGTCGGCGAGTGCGGCCGACCGCCGTGGACGACGGGGACGCCCGCCTCGGCGAGCCGGGTCGGCAGCGGGTCGTCGCGGTGCATGGACACGAGGAGCGCGCCGTCCACGTGGGAGCCGCCGAGGTAGTCGCCGATCCGCTTGTGCTCGGCGTCGGTGCGGGCCGTGGTGAGCATCAGCTGCAGGTCGCGCTCGTGCAGGACCGAGCTGACACCGCGGATGATGTCGGCGAAGAAGGGGTCGGTGAACAGCAGGTCGCGCGGCTCGGACACGACGAGGGCGACCGTGTCCGTACGCCGGGTGACCAGGGTTCGGGCCGCCTGGTTGGGGCTGTAGCCGAGTTCCGCGATGGCGTTGTGCACGGCTTCGCGGGTCCGGGGGCTGACCTGGGCCGACCCGTTGATCACCCGGGAGACGGTTCCGCGGCCCACGCCCGCGCGTTCGGCCACCATCTCGAGGGTCGGGCGACGCCGACCATCACCGCTCTTGGCCACAGGGAAACTCCTTGATCAGGTTCCGCCGCCCCGGCCGGTGACCGGGGCGGCGGTCGTTGCGCAATCGCTGGACCCTACTTCACCACGGACGCCCGCGGGGGGCGGCCGGGTCGGGTCGGCGACCGGTCCGTGGCCCTATTCTCCCGCGCCCGCGGCGGTGCGGCCAGGCTCGGGGAACCTGCCCGTCCCGGCGAGCTCGGCGTACCAGTGGCCGCTGTCCTTCACGGTCCGCACCTGCGTGTCGTAGTCGACGTGCACGAGGCCGAAGCGGCGCGAGTAGCCCCAGGCCCACTCGAAGTTGTCCAGCAGCGACCAGGCGAAGTAGCCGCGCAGGGGGATCCCGGCGTGGATGGCCTCGCGGGCCGCGCGCAGGTGGCCCTCGTAGTAGGCGAGGCGGTCGGTGTCGTGCACCGCCCCCTCGGCGGTGACGGTGTCCTCGAACGCGCACCCGTTCTCGGTGACGTAGAGGTCGATGCCGCCGCTCTCCCCCGCCAGGCGCTGGAGCACGTCGAACAGGCCGGTGGGGTCGATCTCCCAGCCCATGTGGGTGACGGGCAGGCCCTGGGAGACGTGCACCTCCTCGGGCTCGGCGCCGAGCCAGGCCTCGCCCTCGCCGCTGACCATGTCCGGGTCCAGGCCCTTGGCCGAGGCCGCGACCCACTCGGGCGTGTAGTAGTTCACGCCCAGGAAGTCGATCGGCTGGGCGATGGTCTCCAGGTCGCCGTCCCGCACGAAGGAGAAGTCGCTGATGGCGGCGAGGTCCTGGACCACGTCGGCGGGGTAGCGGCCGTGCAGGACCGGGTCGATGAAGATCCGGTTGCGCACGCCGTCGGCACGGCGGGCGGCCCGCGCGTCCTCGGCGCTGGGGCCGTGGGGGCGGATGACGGCCTGGTTGTGGGCCATCCCGACCTTGGCCGGGCGTCCGGTGGAGCGGATCGCCTCGGTGGCCAGGCCGTGGCCCAGCAGGAGGTGGTGGGTCGCCGCCAGGGCGGCCTGGGGGTCCTTGTGGCCGGGGGCGTGGTGGCCGTCGTAGTAGCCGAGGAAGGACGCGCACCAGGGCTCGTTGAGGGTCATCCAGTGCTCGACCCGGTCGCCCAGGGCGTCCGCGACGACCTGGGCGTAGTCGCGGAAGCGGTAGGCGGTGTCGCGCGCGGGCCAGCCGCCGGCGTCCTCCAGTGTCTGGGGCAGGTCCCAGTGGTAGAGGGTGGCCCAGGGCTGGATCCCCTGCTCCAGCAGCTCGTCCACCAGGCGGTCGTAGAAGGCCAGGCCGGCCGGGTTGGCCTCACCGGAACCGTCGGGCACGATGCGCGGCCAGGCGATGGAGAACCGGTAGGCGCCCAGGTTGAGGCGCTTCATGAGCGCGACGTCCTCGGCGTAGCGGCGGTAGTGGTCGTCCGCGGGCTCGCCGGTGTCGCCGCCCAGGACCTTGCCGGGGGTGTCGCAGAAGGTGTCCCAGATGCTGCGGCCGCGGCCGTCAGCGGTGGTGGCGCCTTCGATCTGGAATGAGGCGGTGGCCGCCCCCCAGAGGAAGTCCTCGGGGAACTCGTTACTTGTGCTCACTGCTTGGGACGCACCTTCCAGGAGAGACGTGAGGCTTGGGAGCGCTCCCACAACGGAAGCAGAACGGCACCGCGAAGTCAATCGATAGTTTCAACGCCGCAACGCAACCGTTACTGGTGTCGGGGGCGCGCTGTGTTCTTGCCGAGCCTATGCTCGTGGTCCGCTTCCGCCCCCTGCGTCACGGCAGGCCGGACGACCCGTCTCGCTCCCAGGAGCCCTACGGGAGTCACGCGGGGGTCCCGTGGGGCTCCTGCGGGGCCTTTCGCACACCCTTCCTCCGCCCGGGGAGGCGGCCGGGGACCGGCGGGACGGCCCCTCGGAGGTGCGGGGACTGGCGCGTCCCGGACCGGCCCCGTTCCGTCGCGGGGGCGGCCCGGGCGCCCGGTCGTCACTCCGAGGGCGTGCCGTCGGCCGGGATGACGATCCCCTGCCAGCGCTCCTCCATGAACTCGCGCACCTCGTCGCTGTGCAGCAGCTCGTCCAGGGTCGCCAGGGCCTCGGAGCCGGCGTCCTCCGCGCGCACCACGAGCCCGTTGGCGTACGGGTTGTCCTCTGTGCTCTCCCAGGCCAGTGCGTTGGCGGTCTCGGGCAGGTCCGCCTCCAGGGCGTAGTTGCCGTTGACCACGGCGGCGTCCAGGTCCTCCAGCGACCGCGGCAGCTGAGCCGCCTCGACCGGGGTGACCGTGACGTCGAGCGGGTTGTCGTCGATGTCGTCGATCGAGGGCGTGCCGCCGGCGTCCTCGGACAGGGTGATCACGTCCTCGGCCGCGAGCAGGTCCAGCGCGCGGGCCATGTTGGCCGCGTCGTTGGGCACGCCGATCTGGGCGCCCTCCGGCAGGTCGGCCAGGTCGTCGATCCCGTCGGCGTAGATCCCGAACGCCTCCACGTGTACGTCCGACATCCAGGACAGGTCCGCGTCGGGGTTGCCCTCCAGGTACTCCTCCAGGAACGGCACCGTCTGGTAGTAGTTGGCGTCCAGCTCGCCCTCGGCCAGGGCCGCGTTGGGCTGGTTGTAGTCGGTGTACTCCACGACCTCGACGGCCAGCCCGGCGTCCTCGGCGAGGTTCTCGTCGACGAACTCCAGGATCTCCGCGTGCGGCACCGGCGTGGCGCCGACCCGCAGCGTGGTCAGACCCTCTCCGCCGCCGTCGCCGTCCTCGATCCGCTCGCTGGGGCTTCCGCACGCCGCCAGCAGCACGGCCGCCGCCGTGGCGGTCGCCGCGACCCCGGCCGCACGCGCACTCGCACTCCTGATCATCTGCATCCCTTTCAGGTGGGTTCCAACGGGTCCGGGGGGTCGGGGGGTGGTGGTGGAAGGTGAGGGGCGGGCCGGTCAGCGCCGGGCCAGGCGGCGCACCCACAGGTCGCCCAGGCTCTGCACGACCTGGACGACCACGATCAGCAGGATCACGGTCGCCCACAGGTAGTGGTCGTTGAAGCGCTGGTAGCCCTCGCGGATGGCGAGGTCGCCCAGGCCGCCGCCACCGATCGCACCGGCCATGGCCGAGTAGGAGATCAGCGTGACGACGGTCATCACGAGTCCGGCGATCAGCCCGGGCAGCGCCTCGGGCAGCATCACCTTGCCGACGATGGTGATCCGGCGCGTGCCCATGGCGTGCGCGGCCTCGACGACCCCGCGGTCGACCTCGCGCAGCGCGGTCTCCACCAGGCGGGCGAAGAACGGGATCGCGCCGATGCTCAGGGGCACGATCGCGGCCGTGGGGCCCAGCGTGGTGCCGACCAGGAAGCGGGTCAGCGCCAGCACCGCGACCATCAGGACGATGAACGGCAGCGAGCGGCCGATGTTGACGATGGCGCTCAGCAGGGCGCGCACGAACGGCGCCGGGACGAGGCCGCCGCGGTCGGTGGCGACCAGGAGCACGCCCAGGGGCAGGCCGACGAGCACGCTGAACACGCTCGCCCACCACACCATGTAGACGGTGTCCAGGGTCGCGAGCCACAGGCTGGGCCACATCTCGGGCCACGCGCGCAGGAAGGACGCCACGGCGCCCAGGGGACCCTGCTCCGCGGAGGCGTCGGCGAGGGTGAGAGCGGGGGTCATGGCATGCGAAGTCACTGTCCGGCCTCCTCGACCAGCAGGCCGTGCTCGGCCAGGTACGACAGGGCCTGTGCCCGGCGGGCGCCGCGCAGGTCGACGATGAGCCGGCCCACGGACTGCCCGGCGACCTGCTCCACACCGCCGCCCAGGATGTTCACGTCGACGTCGAAGCGGCGGGTGAGCTCCGACATCAGCGGCTCGTCGTAGGACCGCGGGTAGGTGACCACGACCGTGTCGGGTCCGCCGCGGTCGGGCAGCGGGAAGAGGGAGCGCGCGAGGAGCGAACCGGGGGTGCCGATCAGGTCGAGCACGCGTCCGGACTCGCGGAACTCGCCCTCCTCCATGATCGCCGCGGAGTCGCAGATCCGCTTGATCACGTCCATCTCGTGGGTGATCAGCAGGATGGTCAGCCCGAGTTCGTCGCGCAGGCGGCGCAGCAGGGCCAGGATCGAGTCCGTGGTGGCGGGGTCCAGGGCGGAGGTGGCCTCGTCGCTGAGCAGGACGTCGGGGCGCGAGGCCAGCGCCCGCGCGATGCCCACGCGCTGCTTCTGCCCGCCGGAGAGCTGGGAGGGGTGGGCGCGGGCCTTGTCGGCGAGCCCCACGAGTTCGAGGAGTTCACCCACCCGCGCGCGGCGCTCGGCACGACCCGCCCCGGCGACCTCCAACGGGAAGGCGACGTTGCCGGCCACCGTGCGCGAGGCGAGCAGCGCGAAGTGCTGGTGCACCATGCCGATGCGGCGGCGCGCGCTGCGCAGCCCGGCGCCGCGCAGCGAGGTGAGGTCCTCGCCGGCCACGCGCACGGTCCCGGCGTCGGGGCGCTCCAGGAGGTTCACCGTGCGCAGGAGGGTGCTCTTGCCGGCACCGCTCTGGCCCACGACCCCGTAGATCTCGCCGGGCTCGACGCGCAGGTCCACCCCGTTGAGGGCGGTCACCCGGCGCTTCTTCAACCTGTAGACCTTGTGCAGGCCCACTGCGTCAATCACGGTCTTCCCATCGACGTCTCAGCGGTGGAGTCACGGCACCCGGTGGCGGCACACGGGGACGCGAGGACTCAGCGTGGGTGGACGCCCACGTCAGAGCGTACGGAGGGCCCGGCACGCGGGCGGCGGCGACGCGCCGGAGCGGCGTGCGGGCGGGCGCTCCCCGGAGCCGGGGAGGCGGTGCGGCGGCGGTCGGGCCGGGGGCCGCTAGAAGTGCGCGCGACAACGCCCGCCGGGGGCCGGCCGACACCACCGAGTGGTGTGCGCCGGGGCCGCGGCGTGGCTGGACGAGTCGCGCACTGAAGCCTTCACGGACACCAGCCAACCACGGACACCGGGGTCGGGGCGCCAGATCCAGCGGTCGGTTTCGGGTAATTTGTGCCACATCGTGCCTTGTCAGAGCCCTGGGGCCGAACGAGGCAGCCCCGATCCCCGCGTGAGTGCCTACACTCATTACCGTCCCGTGACTCTCGCCCCTGTGGACGGCGTGCGCGAGGGAGCGGGCCCGGCCTCCCCACAGGCCCCGGGTCCGGCCGGACAAGACGAGTATCTGCGCCCATCGCGCCCACCGCCTCCGCGGCGGGCGCACACGGGCACGAGGAGCGACCCACCGTGCAGTCCGACGATCTGAACAGAGTGGACGAAGCCTCCGTGCGTGACGACGCGGCGGACCCCTTCGCCAGCTTCTGGGCACCCGACCCCAACGTCTGGACCTGGGCCGACGCCGTGGACGCGGTCCTGCCGCGCGCGCCGCGGCCCGCATCCGCCGGCCGGGCGCGCACCGCCGCGGCGGCCGTGGCACTGGTCGGCGCGATGCTGGCCGTCCCGCAGGCCCCGGCCTGGGCGGCCGTGCCGGGTGTGCCGACGGAGAACCTGGACACCCTCCGCGAGAGGTCCGAGGCCCTGAGCGAGGAGTACCAGGGCGAGCTGCGCGACATGGAGGGCGTGATCGAGGACGCCGAACGCGCCGAGGCCCGCGCGGAGGGCGCCCGCGAGGACGTCGAGGCCGCTCAGGCGCAGGTGCGCTCGCTGGCCGTGGCCACCTACACGGGCAGCGGGATCGACCCGTCGATGTCACTGTTCGTGGACGCCGAGCCGGACGAGGTCATCGACCGCGCGATCGTCGTCGACTACCTCTCGACCAGCAACCAGGACAAGATCGACCAGCTGAACCAGGCGCTGTCGCGCGACGAGGTCGCACAGGAAAACGCGAACGAACAGCTGGAGGAGGTCGAGGCGGACCTGGACGAGCTGGAGGAGCGCCGGCGCGAGGTACAGCGGATGATCGCCGACTACCCCGTCCAGGAGATGGGCGGCCCGCTCAACATCACGCCGCGGACCAACCAGATGCGCGAGCTGGTGATCGAGAACTTCGGCCCGGGTGAGGACGTGGGCGGCTGGGGCTGCTTCCGCGCGGTCGGCGGCTACGTCGTCGGCGAGCACCCCAAGGGCCGGGCCTGCGACTTCATGGTGGACGCCAACGGGTCCATGCCCCCGCAGAACCAGATCGACCGCGGCTGGGCCATCGCCGAGTGGGCCCGGGACAACGCCGATGACCTGGGGATCATGTACGTCATCTACCGCCAGCAGATCTGGGACGTCCGACGCGGCGACACCGGCTGGCGCGACATGGCCGACCGCGGCAGCATCACGGAGAACCACTTCGACCACGTGCACATCTCGATGTTCTAGGCCCGGACCGCCGAGCGGTGGAGGTGGCCGGATCCGGCCACCTCCGGCCCCCGCCGTGACCTGCGAGAGTCGTTCCGGCGCCCTGCGCGACCAGTGTGGGCCCGCACGGTCGGCCCCCGACCGGTCGACGGCACCACTGCGGCCCGACTCCACTACCCCGGACGCCGTCCGCGCGTCCACCCCGAGGCGTCACGATCCCATTACGGGCTCCGCCCCCAGGTGCGCGACCAGCACAAAACGGTGACGATTCCCCCCTCTACCATGGACCCGGCCCTGCTGGGCGACGGTCCGCCCGGTTAGGATGCATCAGGTTCCGGCCCCTGCCCGCGAGTAGCGACCCGGCTCCGCGTCGGCGGTCGGTGCCCCCAGCACTTCTGGGGGCCTCCTCCACACACGGGGAACACCCGCCCACCCGCCACCCGCCCGCTCTCGCCCGCGGTTCGGTGACCACGGGAGGCGACCTCCCCGCGCGACCCCCGTCCCCCTTCCCGGCTGAGCCGCGAACGGGCGGTCGGAAGTCGTGAGAACTCAGGGCGGCGCACACGCGTCCCAGACAACACGGTCAGCACATCACCGGGCGAGGGGAGCCATGAGCGAAAACGGACCTTACAACCAGCCACCGCAGAACCCCTACGGTGGTGGGGAGCCCGGCCCGGGCCAGCCTCCCTACGGCCAGCCCCAGGGCGGCATGCCCTTCGGCGGCGATCCCAACACCGGTGGCCAGCCCGGCTACGGCGGCTACACCGGCGGACAGGACCAGGGGATGTACGCGGGCGGCCAGCCGCCCTACGGCGGCCCCGGTGGTCCGGTCGGCCCCGGCTACCCCCCGCCACCGCAGCAGCCCCAGGGCGGTGGCGGCAAGGCCGGCCTGTGGGTCGTCATCGGCGGCGGCGCCATCATCGTCGTCCTCGTCATCGCCGTCCTTGTCATGCTCGTCACCAACGGCAACGAGCGGGGCACCGAGGTCGCGGACCCGGAGGTCGAGGCCTCCGAGGCCGAGGCCGGGACCGGCGGCGAGGAGGAGCCCGAGGGCGGTGACGACACCGCCGAGCCCGACGCGGAGCCCAACGGTGAGCCGCCCTACGAGGTGCCCACCGAGCCCTGCGAGGCCTTCACCGAGCAGGTCCAGGCGGACTTCCTGCTGACCGAGGGCGGCACCAAGTCCGTCCAGGACAACACGTCCACGTGCAGCAGCCTCCTGGCCGACCCGCCCGAGGGCAACCCCGCGGACGGCTACGCGAGCTTCGAGATCAACTACCAGGTCCCCTACTCCGCCGCCGACTCCGTCGAAGCCGCCACCGACGACTTCAACACGGCGCTGGAGGACGTGACCGGCCAGTCCGACTACACGAACTACGTCGCCGACGGTCTCGACGAGAACAAGGAGATCGAACTGGGCGACCAGGCCCAGTACGTCACCACGGTCTACGACTACGTGGGCACCGAGGTGCCGCAGGCCGTCGTGCTCATCCGGACCGCGAACCTGAACGTCCGGATCGAGTACCAGGTGAACCCGCCCTTCAGCAACGAGGACGCGGAGGTCACCCTCCCCGACAACGTCGAGGACATCATGATGGGCGCCGCCAACGACGCGCTCGCACTCGTCGGCACCTGATCCGGCGAAGGCGAACAGGGGGCCGCGGCACGATGCCGCGGCCCCCTTCCGTGTCCTTCCCGGGCCTTCGCTGAATCCTCGCTTCGGCCCCGTCCCCGGGCTCCTCGGGGCCGGGGCCTTCACGCCTTCCGGTGCCCGCCCCGCCTGGAAGCGGACCGGGTCCAGGGCGTGTTCCGCGGACACTCACCCCGCTGCGCGGCGCCCCAGCGGCACTCTCGCCGCGTTCCCATCAGTCGACGGGGGAACCGGACGCGAGGTCGGCGCGGACGCGGCGCGCGGCCTCGACCATGTTGCGCAGGGCCTGCTCCACTTCGGCGTAGCGGCGGGTCTTGAGCCCGCAGTCGGGGTTGACCCACAGCTTGTCCGCGTCGATGTGGGCGACCGCCAGACGCAGCGACTCCTCGATCTCCTCCACCGTGGGCACGCGTGGGGAGTGGATGTCGTACACGCCCGGACCGATCCCCCGGCGGTAGCCGCGACGGCCCAGGTCGGCCACCAGCTCCATGCGCGAACGAGCGGCCTCGACACTGGTGACGTCGGCGTCGAGCGCCTCGATGCCGTCGACGATCAGGCCGAACTCCGAGTAGCACATGTGCGTGTGGACGGTCGTGGTCGGGGCGACACCGGAGGTCGCCAGGCGGAACGAGCCCACCGCCCAGTCGAGGTAGTCCTGGCGCCGCTCCCTGCGCAGCGGCAGCAGTTCGCGCAGGGCGGCCTCATCCACCTGGATGTGCCGGATCCCGGCGCGCTCCAGGTCGGCCACCTCGTCGCGCAGGGCCAGGGCGACCTGGCGTGCGGTCTCGGCCAACGGCTGGTCGGTACGGACGAACGACCAGGCCAGCATGGTGACGGGCCCGGTGAGCATGCCCTTGACCGGCTTGTCGGTCCGGCCCTGGGCGTAGGTGATCCACTCGACCGTCATCGGCTCGGGGCGCGAGACGTCCCCGTAGAGGATCGGCGGGCGCACGCACCGGGACCCGTAGGACTGCACCCAGCCGAACTCGGTGGTGGCGTAGCCCCGCAGCTGCTCGGCGAAGTACTGCACCATGTCGTTGCGCTCGGGCTCACCGTGCACGAGGACGTCCAGGCCGATGTCCTCCTGGAGGGCGATGACGCGGTCGATCTCCTCGCGCAGGAGCTTGGTGTAGTCCTGGTCGGGCAGCTCCCCCCGCCGGTGGGCGGCGCGGGCGCGGCGCAGGTCGGGGGTCTGGGGGAAGGACCCGATCGTGGTGGTGGTCAGGGACGTGTCCGTGGGCAGGCCCCGTACCTTGGTGCGCCGCTGCGCCTGTGGCCCGAGTGCGTCCAGGCGTGCGCGCACGCGGGCGTCGGTGAAGGACGGGGGCCGGGTGGCCGAGGCGTCGTCGACCTCGCCCCCCTCGGAGAGGACACGGGCGAGCAGGGCCGTCTCCGCGGCCTTCTGCTTGGCGAAGGCCAGCGCGGCGCGCAGTTCGGGCTCCAGGGCCGTCTCCGCCTCCAGGTCGAGGGGCACGTGCAGGAGGGAGCACGAGGTGCTGACGGTGAGTTCGTCGGTCAGGGCGAGCAGCGTGCCGAGCGTGGCCGCGGCGGCCCGGACGTCGGTGCGCCACACGTTGCGCCCGTCCACGATCCCGGCCACCAGCCGGGTCGAACCCAGCCCGGAGACCTGCACCAGGTCGTCGACGGCCTCGTCGTCGGTGACCAGGTCCAGCCCCACCGCCTCGACCGGGGACTCCTTGAGCACGCGCAGCGCCGGGGCGCCGATGGAGCCGAAGTAGGTGGACACCAGCAGGGCGGGGCGCTCGGTGAGCGATCCCAGCCGCTGGTAGACGCGCTCCAGGCGGTCGGTGGCGGCGCGTCCCTCGTCGGTGGCCAGGATCGGTTCGTCGAGCTGGACCTCGGTGGCCCCGGCCGACCTCAGCTCGGCCAGGAGCAGGGCGTAGGCGTCCAGCAGCTGGTCGAGCAGGGTGAGCGGGTCCCAGCCCTCGGGTGCGTCGTCGGCGGCCTTGGCCAGCATCAGGAACGTCAGCGGCCCGAGCAGGACCGGACGGGTGTGGAACCCCGCCGCGGCGGCCTCACGGAACTCGGCGACGGGCTTGTCGCCGACCAGGCGGGGCCGGGTGCGCGGGGAGAGCTCGGGGACGAGGTAGTGGTAGTTGGTGTCGAACCACTTGGTCATCTCCAGGGGCGGGGCGCCCTGCTCGCCGCGGGCCATCGCGAAGTACCGGCGCAGCTCCTCGTCGCGGTCGGCCGCGGCGGCCGGGGACGCGAAGCGCGAGGGGACCAGGTCGAACAGGACCGCGGTGTCCAGGACGTGGTCGTACAGGGAGAACGCGTTGGAGGGCAGGTCGTCGACGCCCGCCGCGCGCAGCTGGGCGAGGACGCCCGAGCGCAGTCCGGAGGCGACGGCGTCGAGCTCGTGGGCGTCGATGGCGCCCTTCCAGTAGGACTCGCAGGCGCGCTTCAGTTCGCGGCGCGGGCCGATCCTCGGGTAGCCGTGCACGGTCGAGCGCACGGGCGGCCGCGGGGCCTCAGGGGTCGTGGTCATGATCTTCTCTCCCTCGTCGAAGGCCGGGTCCGGGCCGCGAGAGGTGGAGAGGGACGCGGGCACGCGTGGGAGCGCGTCGGGGACGCGCACGCCTGCACCCGCCCTCGGCCCTCCCTCGGGGCACGGGACCACCGGCGGCACGGGTGCGCCGCCGGGCGGAGGCAGGTCTTCGGACTCGTGGGCGCCGCCGGTCGACCGGCTCACCTACTCGACGCCGCTTCCCAGCCGCCGACCGTTCCGGTCGGAGTACCAGTGCTCATGGCGACTTTCGTTCCCACTCACCGCTGCGGGGCAGTCCCGGACTCGCACCGGGTTCCCTCTTGCGACACGGTTCACCGCCTTCCGGGCGCGGCCCGGTGCGTTCGTGGACCGTGTACCTTCCACGCCTGCAAGTATAGGGAGACCCCCGCTTCGCCCCCGCACCCGGCGCCGAAACCCCGTGCCACGTGCCCGTTTCGGTGCGAACCCGCCTACCGTGGCGGGCGTCACACAACACATGAACTAGCGTTGCGCGCGAGAGCACCCCGGCTCCGTGCGAACGTTCGTCTGCAGATGAACGTGGAGAACCCCTGGTGAAGAAGCCGTCCCACCCCACGATGGCACCAGATCGCCCCTTGGTCACGGTCGTGATCGCGATGGTGGTCCTGCTGGGACTGGTGCTGCTGGCGACCCGTCCCTCGGGGCCGATGGCGCACCTCGACTCGGAGACCACCTCCGACGAGTCCGGCGAGGACGCGAGCGCGCGCGAGGTGCCCGCGACCGGCGACCCCGACGAGCTGACGGTGGTGGACCCCGACCACGTCGTGGGCCTCGACGAGGCCGAACTCGCCTACGACGGCGACCTGGACGTGGCGGTCCGCTACCCCGTCCTGCCCAACGCCCAACCGCTCACCGACTTCCTCGACCGCACCCTGGCCGCGAGCGTCGACGCGTTCGACGCCGCCAACCCGGGCGCGGAGTCCTACGAGGCCGAGTGGGAGCTCACCGCGGCCAACGACGACCTCGTGGGCGTGCGTGTGACGAGCCTGGAGACCGACTCCGAGGGCACGCGGGAGTGCCACACCACGTACTGGTACGACACCGCGAGCGGGCAGACGTTCGAGTCGACGCGCCTGTTCGGCGGGCAGGAGGAGCTGGCGGAGGTCAACGGCCTGGTCAAGGAGGGTGTGCCGGACACCGCGTACACCGACACCATCCACCCGGTCGCCGCGCTGTACGACTCCGTCGGGTTCAACCCGGACGGCGACCTTGTCGTGGAGTTCGACGCCGGGCAGGTGGCGGCGCCGGACGAGGGCCGCGTGCACGCGGTCGTCGACCGCGAGGAGACCGGGCCCCTGCTCTCGGATCTGGGCGCGCGCGTACGCGACGCGTCGACCGTCGGGGTGCGGGAGTTCGCGATCGCCGGACCGCCCGAGGCGGCCAAGGACGGCCAGGACGACCCGAAGCCGGGGCACCTGTCGCCCGTCGACGAGGAGGTGGACTGCTCCGACCCCGGGACCAAGTGCGTGGCGCTGACCTACGACGACGGGCCCGGCGGGGGCACCCCCGCGCTGCTGGACACGCTGGCGGAGTACGACGCGCGCGCCACGTTCTTCGTCACCGGTGGACCCGTCATGGCGGACCCGCTGACGGTGCGGCGGGCCTACGCCGAGGGACACGAGATCGCCAACCACACCCTCGGGCACCCCGACCTGACGGGGCTGAGCGAGAGCGGTGTGCGGGCGGAGCTGGCCACCGTGCAGGCGCAGATCTACCGCGAGACCGGCTACACCCCCGACCTCATGCGTCCGCCGTACGGCGCGACCGACGAGACGGTCGCGTCCGTGACCGCGGACATGGGACTGGCCCAGATCCTGTGGAACATCGACACCAACGACTGGAAGGACCGCGACGCGGCGGTGGTGAAGGGCCGGGCGCTGAACGGCGCCTCCGACGGCGCCATCATCCTCATGCACGACATCCATCCGACGTCGGTCGCCGCCTCCAGGGGGATCATCCGCGAACTGGACGCGCGGGGCTACACCATGGTCACCGTGTCCCAACTGCTCGGCGCCACCGAACCGGGCGAGACCTACGTCGACGGCGTCCCCGCGCCGCCCGAGGACGGCCCCTCCCCCGACGGGGACGACGGACACCACGGCGACGAGTAGGAACAGACGAAAAGGGCGTAAGCGGGGATGACTCGCCCAGGTGTCCTGACCACTTGTGGTCAGGACACCTGGGCGGCACGCTCCGTGTTCTATGTTGCTGGCAAAGCGAGCGTGGAATCGGTCCGAGGGAGTCCGCAAGTGTCAGCGACCCGAGTTCCCCAGGTCAGGGCCGGGTACAGCCCGGGGCCAGTCCGGCTGTGGAGGACCGGTGCCGCCCTCGCGGCGGTACTCCTCCCGGCGGCCGCCTGCGCCACGATCACCGGGGGCGCCGGCGAACCCGAGGACATCACGGTCCTGGTCGATCCGGCCGACGCTGCCGAGGCGGCGGTGGACGAGTGGACCGGCGCGGCCGGTGACTTCGAGGACCATCCCCACCGGCCGGAGGGCGTGGAGCTCAGTGTCGCCCACCCGGCGTTCGCGGGGGCGGCGGAACGGTTCTCCACGGACCTGGCCGCGCAGGTCGACCGGGACGTCCAGGACTTCCGCGGGGCCAGCCGGGACCCGGTGAGCCTGGACATCGACTGGGAGGTGGTCGCCGCCGGTGACGACGTCCTGGGTGTGCGCCTGATCCGGACCGAGACGGACCTGCACGGCACGCGCCAGGCGTACGGGACCTACTGGTACGACGCGCGGAGCGGTCTGACCCGCTACGCCACCGAACTCGTCCGCGACCAGACGGCACTGGAGGAGCTGAACGGTCTGGTGGCCGCGGATCTGGCCGACGACCCGGCCGTCGGTGGCGAGGTGCTGTACCCGGTGCTGGCGACCTACGACTCGATGGGGTTCAACTCCGACGGCGACCTGGTCGTGGAGTTCGACGACGGCCACCTGTCACCGCCCCGGGAGGGGCACCCGCCCGACCCCGAACCGGGCCGGATCACCGCCGTCCTGGAGTCCGAGGAGGTGGCCCCGCTCCTGTCCGACCTGGGTGAGCGGGCCCGGACGGCGTCGCTGGCGGAGGAGCCGGACCTCGACATGCCCGAGCCGAGCGTCGAGGACGAGGAGCGCCCTGACGTCCCCGGTGAGATCACGGCGGGCAACGGCGTGGACTGCGCCGCCGAGGACGCCAAGTGCATCGCGCTGACCTTCGACGACGGGCCGGCCGAGACCACACCCCACCTGCTCGACACCCTGGCGGAGGAGGACGTGCCGGCGACGTTCTTCCTCAACGGGAACCCGGCGCTGACCTCCCCCAACGTGGTGCGCCGCGCCTACGCCGAGGGGCACGAGGTCGCCAACCACAACGACCTGCACGAGCACCTGCCCGAGTACGAGGCCGACCGGCTGACCGCGGAGATGGCGGTGGTGAGCGCGATCGTGCGGCGCAACACCGGGTACACCGTGGACCTGTTCCGGCCGCCGTTCGGCGCGAGTTCGCCCGAGGTCCTGGCGGAGATCGGCGACCAGGGCATGGCCGAGGTCCTGTGGAGCTCGGACAGCGAGGACTGGAAGGAGATCGACCGCGACGAGATCGTGGAGCAGGTGCTGAAGCAGGCCGAACCTGGCGGAGTGGTCCTGCTGCACGACACGCTCCCGGCGACCCTGGCGGCCGTTCCGGAGATCGTCGAGCGGCTGCGCGAGGACGGCTACGAGTTCGCGACGGTCAGCGAGACCCTGGTCGACCCCGAGATCGGCGAGTCCTACCCCGACGGCGAGAACGTCCCCGAGATCGACGGTTGAGTGTCCCCCCGCCGGGGACACCGCCGTAGCGCGCACGCCCCCCCGGGCCAGCGCGAGGCGCCCGGGGACCCCGAGTTCAAGTGCGCCCGAAGGGCTCGAACCCGAGGTGCTTGGGGCGCCTGGCGCACGGGAGGCGCCTGGAGCCGCAGGGGCATCTGAAAGGTACCCGGGGCCCCTGGACCACCTTCCCCCCGACGGGGCCGGGTGCGGCGACCAGCGACGCACGACGGCGCACGACGGCGCCCCACGGACGGTTCCGTGGGGCGCCGATCGATGACGGCCGGTCAGGACCGGCTGCGCGGGGTCAGGCGGTCCTGGCCTCGGCCTCCTTGGCCAGGGTCAGCGCGGGAACCGGGGCGTCCACTCCCACGGCCTCGCCGACGGAGGCGTACCCGGCGGCGCGGACCAGCCGGGCCAGGCCCCGGTGGATCCGGCGCGGCCAGAACGGACCGCCGTAGATCAGCCCCGTGTAGCCCTGCACCAGGGTCGCCCCGGAGCGGATCCGCTCCCAGGCGTCCTCTGGCGTCTCGATGCCGCCGACCGCGACCAGCGTGACCTGGCCGCCCACACGGGCGCGCAGGCGGCGCAGCACCTCCAGCGACCGCTGCTTGAGCGGAGCGCCGGACAGGCCGCCCGCACCGGCGGCCTCCACCTCCTCGGCGGAGGCCGACAGCCCTTCGCGGGAGATGGTGGTGTTGGTGGCGATGATGCCGTCCAGCCCCTCGGCCAGGGCCAGGTCGGCGACCGCGTCGATGTCCTCGTCGGCCAGGTCCGGAGCGATCTTGACCAGCAGCGGCAGCGACGCGTGCCCGGACTCGGCCAGTGCCTCCCGCACCGCGGCCAGCAGCGGGCGCAACTGCTCCACGCCCTGCAGGTTGCGCAGGCCCGGAGTGTTGGGCGAGCTGACGTTGACCACCATGTAGTCGGCGTAGGGCGCCAGACGGCGGGCGCTGGTGGCGTAGTCGGCGGGGGCCTCGGCCTCGGGCGTCACCTTGGTCTTGCCGATGTTGACGCCGAGCACCGGACGGCGGCGGCCGCGCTGGTGGTGCAGGCGCTCGGCGACCAGGGCGGAGCCCTCGTTGTTGAAGCCCATCCGGTTGATGATCGCCCGGTCCTGGACCAGGCGGAACAGCCGGGGCCTGGGGTTGCCCGGCTGCGGCTGGGCGGTGACGGTGCCGATCTCCACGAACCCGAAGCCGAGCGCGGCCAGGCCGTCGGGGCTCTCCGCGTTCTTGTCGAAGCCCGCCGCGAGTCCGAGCGGTCCGGGGAACTCCTGTCCCAGGGCGCGCACCGTCAGCTCCGGCTCGCGCGGTCCCAGGACCCCGCCCATGGCGGCGGCCACACCGGGTACGGCCGCCGCGCCGCGCAGGGCCGCGAAGCCCAGCTTGTGCGCCTTCTCAGCGTCCAGGTGGCGCAGCGCCGAGCGGAAGAGAATCTGGTAGAACAACGGCTATCCGTTTCCGTCGCCCTCGCGCTCGGCGAGGTAGCGTTCGAGTTCCGCGCCGAGTTCGTCGGCGGTGGGCAGACCGGCCTCCTCCTCGGCCAACGGGAGCGTGGTGCGCTCCTCGGGGTCGGTCCGTGAGGACATGATGTCGTCGTACTGCCGCTCCAGGTTGGCCACGACACGCTGGACCTCCTCGGAGGCCGCCACCTGCTCGGCGATGTCGACGTCCGTGGCCCCCGCGACGTCCTCCAGCCCCTGGCTGGGCAGGGCCAGCCCGGTCGCTCCGGCCACGAACTCCACCGCGGCGATGGCCGCCCTGGGATACGGGGACTGGGCGAGGTAGCTGGGCACGTGCACGGCGTAGCCGATGAAGTCGTGGCCGCGCTCCCCCAGGCGGTACTCCAGCAGCGACACCGCGCTGCCCGGCACCTCGACACGACCGATCCACGGTGTGTGGCCGGCCACCAGCTCGGGCCGGGTGGAGTGCGGGGTCACGGTCACCGGCCGGGTGTGCGGCACGGCCATCGGGATGCCGTGGACGCTGAGCGTGAGAGTGATGGAGAAGTGCTCGACGAGCTCGGCGACGGCGGCGACGAAGCCCTCCCACTCACGGTCCGGCTCCGGCCCGTGCAGGATCAGGAAGGGGACGTCGTCCTGGTCGAACATGCGGTAGAGGGCGAGCTTGGGAGCGTCGTAGTCGGTCCAGACGTTCTCCACGAAGGTCATCGTCGGGCGCCGGGAGCGGTAGTCCACGAGGCGGTCGGTGTCGAAGGTCGCGATCTCCTCCGCGGTCGACCGGTCGAACAGCTCCGAGGCCATCTGGCGCCCGGTGTGTCCGGCGTCGACGAAGCCGTCCAGACAGACCAGCATCGCCAGACCGGCGACGTCGTCGAATCCGGGATGGAGTTGGTACAGATCTGCGGGGTCACGCACCGGGTTCTCGTCTCCAAAACTGGTCGGGATCGCAGGGACCGCGACGTCCGCACCGCGGCTGGGCCGCCGCGGCACGCGTGTCGGCGCGGGTCTGTCCGGGTCGCCCCGGGACCGCCGCGCCTGGACCGCTGTGCCCTGCTTGTCCACAATACCGACCCCCCAGCGGTGGCCGCGGGCCGTGGGGCGACCGTCTCACCCCGCGGTGAGCGCGCTCACAGCACCCCCGTCGCGGGCTCATCTGTGGAGGTCACGGACCCTGAGCGTGCGCAGGCGGTTGAGCGTGGCGGCGATCTCGAACCGGCGCGGCAGGGCGTAGTCGCCGCCGAAGTCGCCGCCGAGCAGGGTGACCCCGTCCGCGGCCAGGGCCCGGTCCAGGGCGTCGAGGGCCTCCGCGAGGGTGCGGGTGCCGTCCAGGTGGCCGCCGCGCACGAGTGCGCGCAGGGCCAGACCGGCCCCGGTGATCTGTCCGGGGTCGACGAACTGTTCGAGGGCGCGGACGTCGATGTCGCTGTCACCGAAGACCAGCACGTCCATGTCTCGGCGCTTGATCCTGCCCCGGCCGCGCGCGGTGCTGTCGTCCACCGACCCCGGGTCGACGACACGGGCGCGGGGCATGGCGAAGTCGGCGTCGGCGCGGTCGTGCGCCAGCGCGCGGGCCCGGGCGGTGACGTCGTGCGGGTGGTAGGCGTCGAGCATGACGACCAGGTCGGCGACGTCGAAGTAGTCCCCGCTTCCGCCCATGACGAGGACGGTGGACACGCCGTGCTCGCGGTGGAGCGGGCGGACCAGGTCGATGAACGGGATCAGCGGCTCGCGGTCGCCGTGGACGAGGGCCTGCATGCGCTCGTCGCGGATCATCAGGTTGGTGGCGGTGGAGTCCTCGTCCACCAGCAGGGTGCGGGCGCCCGCCTCGACGGCCTCGCAGATGTTGGCGGCCTGGGAGGTGGACCCGGAGGCGTTCTCGGTGCGGAAGTCGCTGGTGTCCGCGCCGGTGGGCAGGTTGCGCACGAACGCGCTGACGTCGGTCCGTTCGACCCGGCGACCCTCCTCGGCGCGGATCTTGACGGCGTCGTCCCGGGTGACGACGAGTTCGCGGCCGTCGCCGGGCACATGGTCGTAGACGCCGCGTTCCAGGGCGTGCAGGAGGGTGGACTTGCCGTGGAAGCCGCCGCCGACGATCAGCGTGATGCCCTCGGGGACGCCCATGCCCGTGACGGTGCCGCGGTGCGGCAGGTCGACGCTGACCCGCAGGGACTCGGGTGAGTCGAAGGGGACGGCTCCGCTGGTGAGGGGCTCGTCGCTGACGCCGCTGCGGCGGGGCAGGACCGCGCCGTCGGCCACGAACGCGACCAGGCCGCGCTCGGCGAGCCCGGAACGCAGCGCCACGGTGTCGGCGACGCTGTCGGCGAAGGCGACCGCCTCCGCCTCGTCGATCTCCTCCCAGTCGAGGTCGTCGACCAGGTCCGGCAGGGTGCGGCAGAACTCGCGCTCGGCCCCGCGGCCGTCGATGCGCCGCCCGTGGCCGGGCAGGTCGATGCCGATCCGCAGGTCGAAGCCGCCGTCGGTGAGACGGCAGGAGGAGCGTTCGATGACCTCCTGGCCGCCGGTGTCGATCTTGAGCAGCGACCCCTTGAGGAGGCGGCGGGCCCGGCGGCCCAGGTAGTCGGCGGTGGCGCGGCGGCGGACCGGGTCGCCCCAGGCGCTCTTGGGGATGCCGCTGTCGGGCACGAGCACCCGCACCCGCGAGGGCGGGGCGAAGGGGTCGGCCTGCACGCGCTCCACGGTCAGGGTGAAGTCGCCGAAGTCCCAGTCGCCCTTGAGGGTCTTGTAGCGGCCGTAGGACGCGCCGTCCATCTTGAGCAGTTCGGACGAGAGCCGCGCGTCGTCGCGCACGCCCCGGATGGGTTCCGGCTCGGGCCTGCGCCCGCCGCCCCCGCCGCCACGACCGCCGCCGTGGCGGCCGCCCCGGCCGCCGCCTCCGTCGCGTCCCGCCATCAGTGCCCCCTTGGTGTTCGATTCACGTCTGCCGCCAGGTTAGGGCGTTCGGCGACCCGCCGCCGAGGGCCTGTGGACAACCCGCGTGCCGCACCGGAACCGGTCGGTCGCACGGCGGCCGTGCGTCTCCCGTGCCGGGCACGACCCTCGTCGCGCCGTGCCTCAGAGATCCTGGACGGCGAGGTCCAGGGCGGTCCGCCACGCCCGGTCACCGCGCAGGAAGGCCTCGAACACCGGGCGGACCTGTGCCAGGTCGTCGGCGAGGGCCTGGTACTGCTCCCCGTCCCGGTACTCGACGGCGAAGCGCCCCTCGGGTGCCGCCTGGCCGGTGGCCGTCTGCACGAACCCGCCCGCCTCGTCCTCGAGGATGGTGGAACAGGTCCGGGCACCGATCCGCTCCAGCACCCACCGGACGTCCTCCGGGGCCGGGCCGTACACCAGGACGTCCTCGTAGAGCCGCAGGGTCATGGCGTTCGCGTTCCGGGGGAAGTGCACGGTTCCCGGTTGGGGGCCGTCATGGGACCCCGCACGCATCGCTCCACGCGGCGCACAACACGCGGCCTGGATCGGAAGGTCCGGGCGGCCGGGCTCCGCGGTGCGCCGGGGACCGAGGGCGGGCGTACGGGTGCGGACCGGCGGGTCCGGCCAGGCCCGGGGCACAAAGAAGATCGGCCCCGGGGCAGAACCGGGGCCGATCTTGGAAACGCCCCTGCCATGCCGACACCAAGGGGGTGTGCCGGGCTACCGCTGGGGCGCCGCACCTCTCCGGGAGGGGTGGAGAGGTGCCTTGGTTCATTCTTACCGGAAGTAGAGGTCCTGCGCGGGGGAAACCTTGATTCCGTAGGCCTGGAGTTCCCGTTCGACGGCGGCGGCCGTCTCGCGGGCGTCGGACGAGCCGGAACACGCGGCGTGCGCCCCGCCGCCAGGACGACGCCGTAGCCCTCGTCCGGGGCGGCCCGGCCGGTGGCGTCGACGCGCCCCGGCGGCGCGGGCCCGGGTGGGGAGCCCGGACAGCGCGGGGCGCACCGTGTCGG
This sequence comes from Nocardiopsis sp. NRRL B-16309, assembly GCF_001279585.1. Taxonomy (GTDB): domain Bacteria; phylum Actinomycetota; class Actinomycetes; order Streptosporangiales; family Streptosporangiaceae; genus Nocardiopsis. Next base: position 20,840 of record NZ_LGEC01000059.1, read on the forward strand.
CCTCGGGCACGGGGGACGCGCCCTCCAGCACGTTGCACGGGACGTCGACGAACACCAGTGCGAAGTCCACGGCGCCATGATGGCAGACGCCGCTCTCGAACGCTAGTTCGACACGGTGGCGCGCAGAGCCCGGTCGTGCTCGTCCACGGGCGGGTCGTCCAGGGACCCGACGAAGACCGCGACGAGCTGCCCGCCCTGGTCCGCGACCTCCTCCAGGAGCGCACGCCAGTGCATCAGGTTCGGGTGCTCGAACTCGGTGCACGCCTCGGCCGGGGACAGTTCGGCGACGGCCGTCTCCAGCTGCCCGCGGGAGAGCGGGTAGGTGGCGGTGCCCGAGGCGTGGCCCACCACGCGGGCCAGGACGATGGCCGGGAGGTAGTTGCCGCCCGCGTTGGTCAGCCCGAAGGTCGTCTCGCCGTCGCGGACGACCCCCACGGCGAAGGCCGCGGGCCGTTCCCATCCCGGATGGGAGCTCTCCATGCGCTCGCGCGCGGCGATGATCTCTTCCTTGGTGGCCCACTGCTCCATGGCACCCGCCCCTTCTCTCGCTCGGACCCCGACACTAGGGCATGTTCCGCGGACACCCGCCCCCGCTGCGCGGCGCCTCGGCGGCCCTCCCGCGGCATTCCCATCGGTCGGCTGGGAACCCCCGGCTGTTCCTTCGGCCTCGGGAGAGCACCACTGGACACCCCTCCCGTCGTCCGCCGCCACGCTCAACGGACGTCCGCGACGCGGTTCCGCCTCTCGCGGCGGGCGGCCTGCACGGAACAGCCCTGGCGCGGGCCCAGCACGACGGCCTCCCCGTCGACGTCGCGACGCGTGAGGTCGGCGTAGGTCTCGCGTCGAACGACCTCACGGGCCCGGCCGTCGCGGCACAGGACCACCGGGGGCCGGCGCGCGCCGTTGTAGTTGTTGGCCAGGGAGTAGCAGTAGGCGCCGGTCACGGGCACGGCGACGACGTCGCCGGGACGCGGGTCGGCGAGCGGGACACCGGCACTGAGCCGGTCGCCGGACTCGCAGTGCCGCCCGACCAGGTGGCAGGGGTCGCCGCCGCCGACCCGCGCGGCCACGACCGCCTCGAACCGCTGCCCGTACAGGGCCACCTCCATGTTGTCGCCCATACCGCCGTCGACGGCGACGGTGTCCGGCGCGCCGGGCTTGACCGTCACGACCCGGTAGAGGGTGGCCCCGGCCTCGGCCACGAGGGACCGCCCCGGCTCGATGATGATCCGCGCGTCGGCGGGCAGACGGGCGCGGGCCACGCCGACCAGGGCGTCCAGGTACTCCTCGACGCTGGGCGGGTGGTCGTCGTAGGTGTACCGGGCGCCGAGCCCTCCCCCGAGGTCGTAGACCGCGAACGTCCCGAGGCCGGCGACGGCTTCCACCGCCCGGGCGAACGGATCGGTGTCCAGGATCTGCGAGCCGACGTGGACATGAACGCCGTCCAGGCGCAACCGGTCGCTCCTCCGCAGCCGGGCGACCACCTCCCTGGCCCGTTCCGGATCGAAGCCGAACTTGGAGCCGCGCCGACCGGTGGAGACCGCTTCGTGGGTGTCGGGGCGGATGTCGGGGGTGACACGGACGAGGACGCCCTGCTCCCCGGTGGTGAGGCGTTCGAGCCGGTCGATGTCGTCGTCGTTGTCGATGACGACGAGCCCGGCACCGGCGCCGAGCGCGTCGCGCAGGTCCTCGTCGGTCTTGGCGTTGCCGTGCACCACCAGCCGCGCCGGGTCCGCGCCCGCCCGCAGCGCAACGGCGAGCTCGCCGCCGCCGACGACGTCGATGCCCAGACCCTCCTCGACCAGCACCCGCTCGATCGCCGTGCAGGGGAAGGCCTTGGAGGCGAACACCACCCGGGAGTCCGGCCACCGCTCGGCCAGCCCCTGGACGTAGCGGCGGGCGCGGGCGCGCAGGGCGCCCTCGTCGACGACCATCACCGGTGTACCGAAGCGGTCGGCCAGATCCTCGGCGCGGCAGCCGCCGATCACCAGGGATCCGTCGGAGTCGACCGCGCTTCCCGGAGGGAACAGGGAGAGCGGTGCGGGCGTGGTGGTCCCCACGGACATGGTCGGGCCTTCCTCGTCGTCGCCGGCCGCCGTACGGCGGTTTCCCCATCCTGATCGGCGCACCCTGGCCAGGCATTGGCGCACACGCTTAAGCTCGCGTCATGGACTCTTGGATTTCGCCAAACGACGGCGAGGACGCCGAGCCCGGTGCGTCCCTGCGCTCGGTGCTGGAGTCCGTCGGCCCGGTGATGCTCACCGTGCTGGACGCGCCGGAGACCGGTGCGCCACGGGCGCCCGTTGGGCGCGGTAGCCCTCCCCCGCGCGAAGCACACCCGGCGGACGGCGGCGAGCGGCGGGCGGGGCTGGAGGCGCGCGTCCTGCGCACGGTGATCCACGACGCCGCCGACCCCCTCCCCGATGGGACCGGTTCCGTCCTGCTGCTGGTCGGCGCGGACGCCGAGGCCCCGCAGACCGTGGAGACCGTGCGCGAGGCGGCCGCCGCCGGGTACGTGGCGGCCGTCGTCAAGCTGCGGGGCGGCAACGGCCGTGTGCTGGCCAGGGCGGCACGCGCCGCGGGCGTCGCCCTGCTCGCCACGCCCGACGACGCGGCCTGGCGCCAGGTGGACGCGCTGCTGTCGTCCGCGCTCGGGGCCTCCGGGGCGGGCGAGCGCTCCCCGGGGGCGAACACGGCGTCGGGCGACGAGCTGTTCACTCTGGCCAACGCCCTGGCGGGCGCGGTCGGGGGCCCGGTCGTGATCGAGGACCTGGAACAGCACGTGCTCGCCTACTCGACGCTGCCGGGCCAGCCCATCGACGAGTTCCGCCGCCGGGGCATCCTGGACCGGCGCGTCCCGGTGCTGGCGGAGCAGGTACGGCAGTACCGGGAGGTGCTCAACGCGCCCGGGATGCTGCGGATGCCGCCGCTCGGCGACGAGGAGCTGCCGCGCGCGGCCGTCGCGATCCGTGCGGGCGACCTGCCCCTGGGCACGATCTGGGTGATCGAGGGCGGCTCCCCGATCGACGCAGCCGGTGAGCGCGCCCTCGCCGACGGCGCCCGGCTCGCGGCGCTGCACATGCTGCGCCGCCGCAGCGGGCCGGAGATAGAACTGCAGGCGCGCGAGCAGGCTCTGCGGGGCGCGCTGGAGGGCGCCGCGAGCGAAACCGACACACGCGCCCGGCTGGGACTGTCGGCGGGCACGCCCGTGACCCTGGTGGGGTTGGCGCCGCTGTCGGGGAACGCCGACACCGCCGCCCTGACCGCGCGGGCGGGCGCGGCCGTGGCCCGGCACTGGTCGGCGGTGCAACCCGAGGCAGCGGTGGCGAGCACGGCGCGCGCGGTCTACGTCCTGGTGCCGGAGGGGGCGGACGGGGCGGTCCGCCGACTGGCCGCGCAGACGCTGACGGTGGTGGAGAGGGTGCTGGGACTGCGGATGCGCGCGGCGCTGAGCCGACCGAGCACGGACCTGGGGCAGATCCCCCTGATGCGGGCGGAGACCGACGACATCCTGCGGGTCATCTCGACCGACCCGCGCGCGCCCGAGGTGGCCGAACTGACCGACACCCACGCTCGGGTGCTGCTGGCCCACGTGGCGGACGAGCTGGCGCGCCTGCCCCGGCTGCGCCACCCGGGCATCGACGCGATGCTCGCGCACGACCGGAACCACGGCACGGCCTACGCCGCTTCCGTTACCGCGTGGCTGGACGCGGTGGGCAGTTTCGGGGACGCGGCACGGCGGATGCACGTCCATCCGAACACGATGAAGTACCGGCTGCGCCGCGCCAGGGAGCTGTTCGGACTCGATCTGGACGACGCAGACGACCGGCTCTCGTGCTGGATCCAGCTGCGCCTGGCGACGGCCCCGCCCGAGGAATCGCAGGACCGGTCGCCCTGAACCGCACTGGCTCCCGGCCACAGGGCTCCCCCGCAACCCGCCGACGACTCGCGCCGCACCGGTCAGGGATCCGGCTGCACTGAAGCGCACGGGCCCTGGGAAGAGCGCCGCCTTGGACCCGCCGAGCACACGCATCCCAAGGGGCGCAGGACCGGCCGCCCTGGACCCCGACAGCAGCGCTCCCCTCCGACCCACCGAACACTCCCGCCCCTGGGAACGCAGGACCGGCCGTCTCGCACCCCGAAGGCCCGAGGTCCCAGCAACAGCACTCCGCCCCACTGAACGCTCCCAGCCCTCTGGGAACGCAGGTCTGTCCGCCCTGGATCCGGGGCCCGAGGGCCCAGCAACAGCACTCCCCTCCGCCCCACTGAACTCTTCCGCCCTGGGAACACAGGACCGGTCGCCCTGAACCCCGGCAACAGCGCTCCCCACCGAACGCTCCCAGCCCTGGGAACGCAGAACCGTGGCGCCGACCGGCACCCCCTCTCGTGCGCGGCAGGTGGTGCACGTGCGGCGCGGGTGGCCCCGGGGCACGCCCGAGAGCTCGCGCACGTCCCGTCCGGGTCGCCATCCCGACCACGGGCGCCGACCCGGGGGTCCCGGCGGGAGAGTTCGTGTGGCGCCCAGAGCGCGCACCGGCAGCGGCCGGGGACCGACGAGAACATTGTCGATCCCGTACAAGCCATGCCGCTTCCTTGAGTGATATCTCCAAGGACTTTGTGGTACCCCTCACACAGGATGGGTGCCAGCCCAGCCGCCTACGGCAGCGGTCCCCGGCGCGTCTCGCGGCGCGCGTGGCCAGGCTCGCCCCCCGTCACGAAGGAAGAACCATGACAGAGACCCACCAGCCCGACGGCCCCTCCGACGCGGACGGCGATCCGGGGAACGTCTCGCCCCGTCGCCGCTTCGCGGTCCTCGTGGCCTGCGCGGCGGTGGTCGCGCTGGCCGTCGTGGTGAGCCTCCTCGTCCCGGCGGACACCGTGCTCCCCACCGGCCGCTGGTGGTCGGTCCTGCCCCCGGTCCTGGCGATCGCCCTGGCCCTGGCGACCCGGCAGATCCTGCCCGCGCTCTTCGTCGGCATCTGGCTGGGCGCCTGGCTGGTGGAGGGGCTGAGCACGCAGGGCCTGGTGACGTCGCTCCTGGACTCCGCCGGCGTCTACACCGTCGACGCCATCGCCGACCCCGACCACGTGATGATCATCGTGTTCACGCTGATGATCGGCGGGCTGGTCGGCGTCATCCGCCGCAACGGGGGCACCGACGGGATCGTGCACCTGGTGACGCGGTGGGCGTCGACGCCGCGCCGGGGGCAGCTGGCCACCGGCGGACTGGGCGTGGCCGTGTTCTTCGACGACTACGCCAACACGCTGGTGGTCGGCAACACGATGCGCCCGATCCTGGACCGGCTGCGCGTGTCGCGCGAAAAGCTCGCCTACCTGGTCGACTCCACCGCCGCGCCGGTCGCGACGCTGGCCCTGCTGTCCACCTGGATCGGGTTCCAGGTGGTGCTGATCGACGACGCCGTCGCCGACACCGGGCTGGCGCTCAACGGCTTCGCGGTCTTCGTGGAATCGCTCAAGTACGCCTTCTACCCGATCCTGGCGATCGGCCTGGTGTTCGCCATCGCGCTGACCGGGCGCGACTTCGGTCCGATGCTGCGGGCGGAGCGGCGGGCCCGCACGACCGGCCAGGTCAGCCTGCACAGTATCGCCCCGGGGGCGGCCGCGCTGGAGGACGAGCTCACACCGCCCGAGCGGACACCGCGACGCCTGGTCAACGCGCTGCTGCCCATCCTCGTCCTGGTCGCCACCACGGTCGTGGGCCTGTTCGCGACCGGCGAGGGCGCCTCGGTCATCGAGATCATCGGGGACGGCGACCCGTTCTCCTCCCTGCTGTGGGGATCGCTCCTGGGGCTGTTGGTCGCCGGAGTGCTCAGTGTGGCGCAGGGGATCCTGACGCTCGCCGAGGTCGTCACCGCCTGGTTCGCCGGGGTGAAGTCGGTGCTGTACGTCGTCATCATCCTGACCCTGGCCTGGGCGCTGTCGGCGCTGACCGGCGAGCTGGGGACCGCGGACTTCCTGGCGGGCGCGCTCGGCACCGCACTGCCGGTGTTCCTGCTGCCCGCGCTGCTGTTCGTCATCGCGGCGGCGATCGCCTTCGCCACCGGGACCAGCTGGGGGACGATGGGCATCCTCACCCCGCTGGCGGTTCCGCTGGCCTGGGCGGTCCTGGACGCCCAGGGGCTGGCCGCGGCGGAGGGGCATCCGATCCTGTTCGCGTCGGTGTCGACGATCCTGGCCGGGTCGGTCTGGGGCGACCACTGCTCCCCGATCTCCGACACGACCGTCATCTCGGCGCTGGCGTCCCAGTGCGACGTGATCGACCACGTGCGCACGCAGATTCCCTACGCCCTCTTCGTCGCCGGAACGGTGATCGTGTTCGGGCTGCTGCCGGTCGGGCTGGGACTTCCCTGGTGGGCCGGGCTGGCGCTGAGCGGGGCGGCCACCCTGGGCGGCCTGATGCTGATCGGACGCCGCGTGGACGCCGCCGTCGGCGAGCCCGACCCGGTCGGCCCACGGGCGTGATCCCCATCGGTCGAACCTGACCGTCACCAAAGCGGGAGCGACCGCCCGGCCACGGGACATGACCGTGCACCCGGGCAGGAGCGACCACCGACCCGGACGCAGCCGACCGCCCACCAGAACCTGACAGCACCCGGGCGTGACCGCACGCGCCGCCACCACCCACCCGCGCGGCGGCCGTCGTCGTTCGACCGGCGACGGCCGTCCACGTCCGGGGCGGGGCCGCGACCGGCGGCGCTACAGGTGGAGGGTGCCGTGGGCGACCGAGACCGCCGGACCGCCGATGAGCACGCGGCCGGGCCGGTCCCCGGGCAGGCGCAGGTGCAGGTCGCCACCGCGCGCGGAGGCCTGGTGGGCGAGGAACTCGGTGCGGCCCAGGCGCTCGGCCCAGAACGGCACCAGGACCGTGTGCGCGCTGCCGGTGACCGGGTCCTCGGTCACACCGACCCGCGGCCCGAACACGCGGGACACGAAGTCGTACTCCTTGCCGGGGGCGGTGACGATCACGACCCGCGCCTCCACGGCCGCCAGCGCGGTCATGTCCGGGGCCAGACCGCGCACGGTCGCCTCGTCGGCCACCTCCACGAGCAGGTCGCCGGTGCCGCCGCGCCCCACCGAGAGCGGTTCGGCTCCCAGAGCGGCGGCCAGCCCGTCGGGCGCCTCGCACGGCGCGGCCGGCATGGCCGGGAAGTCCATCCACAGCATGCCCTCGCCGGGCGTGACGGTGAGGATCCCGCTGCGGGTGGTGAAGCGGTAGGGCCCGGGGACGCCCCGCTCGCCCAGGGTGTGGGCGGTGGCCAGGGTGGCGTGGCCGCACAGGTGGATCTCGACGCTGGGCGTGAACCAGCGCAGCTCGTAGTCGGCGTCCGCGTCGTCCACGGGGCGGGCGAAGGCGGTCTCGGAGAGGTTGAACTCGGCGGCCACCCCCTGGGCCCACTCGTCGGGGTAGGTGCCGTCCAGGACGAGCACGGCTGCGGGGTTGCCGGCCAGGGGCCGGTCGGTGAAGGCGTCGACCACGGTGTACTCAGGCATGGCGCTCAGTCTAGGAACGCCGGTCCCGCGCTGGACAGGGCCAATCGCGGTCGAGTGGACCGGTTCGGTTTCGTGGCCCCTCACAGCTGCGGCTCGTCGAGGATGAACATCGTCTGCGTGCTCTTGACCTCGGGGATGCGCTGCAGGCGCTCCAGGACGAAGGTGCGCAGTGCCGCAGCGTCGGTGACGCGGACCAGCAGGAGCAGGTCGACGTCGCCGGAGACCAGCGCGGCGTGGTCGACCTCGGGGATGTCGCGCAGGTAGCCGCGGAACCGGTCCCAGGAGTGCTGTTCGATGCGCACGGACACGTACGCCGACAGGGAGGTGCCGTACTTCTCCGGGTCGATGACGGCGGTGAAGCCGCGGATGACGCCCTCGTCGCGCAGCCGTTCGAGCCGGGAGTAGGCGTTGGCGCGGGAGATGTGCGCCTGTTCCGCGACCGCGCGGATGGACATGCGACCGTCGCCGCGCAGAAGGGCGATGATGCGGCGGTCGGTGTCGTCCAACGGCACGGCCATGTGTCTTACCTCACACCACTCGCACTGCGGTCACGGCAGATGTATGGCGCCGAGCCCGGGCTTACTGAGCAGTTCGTCCAGCATCGGCGATGTGATGTCGACAATATGGGGTAATTCACCGCATATTCAAGACATGAAGCACACCGATGAGCGACCTCGTCCGGCTCCCGCACTCCCGACCAGGGAGCCCGTGCGTCTGGTGGACCGGCACGGCCGCCGTGTGGGTCACTCCTCGTTCACCGCTCCCGACCCCGCGCGACTCGTCGAACTCCACCGCGCCATGCTCATCGGCCGCCGCTTCAACCAGCAGGCCGGCACGCTCGCCCGCCAGGGCCGCCTCGCCGTGTACCCGTCCTCGACGGGACAGGAGGCGGCCCAGGTCGGCGGCGTGCTGGCCCTGTCGGACCAGGACTGGCTCTTCCCCACCTACCGCGACAGCGTGGCACTGGTCGCGCACGGTGTCGATCCGGTCCGCACCCTCACCCTCTTCCGCGGCGACTGGCACTGCGGCTACGACCCGCACCGCTACCGGTGCGCGCCGCAGTGCACGCCGCTGGCCACCAACGCCTCCCACGCGGTCGGCCTCACCTACGCGGCCCGCCGCAAGGGCCGCGACGTGGCCGCGCTCGCGATGATGGGCGACGGCGCCACCAGCGAGGGCGACGCCCACGAGGCCTACAACTTCGCCGCGGTGTGGAACACCCCCGTGGTGTTCCTGGTGCAGAACAACCACTGGGCGATCAGCGTGCCGCTGCACCGGCAGACCGCGGCGCCCACCCTCGCGCACAAGGCCGTCGGGTACGGGATGAAGGGCTACCACGTGGACGGAAACGACGCCGCCGCCGTGTACGCGGTCGTCTCCCACGCCCTGGCCGAGGCCCGCGCCGGCGGCGGGCCCGCGATCGTGGAGGCGGTCACCTACCGGGTGGACCCGCACACGAACGCCGACGCGCCCCAGCGCTACCGCGACCCCGCCGAGGTCGAGCACTGGAAGGAACGCGATCCCCTGATCCGGTCCGAGCGGCTGATCCGCGACGAGGGCCTGCTCGGCGACGCCGAGGAGACCGAACGGGCGCTGGCCGCCTTCGGCGCCGAGGCCGACGCCATCGCCGACACCGTGCGCGAACGGCTGGCGGGCGCGGAAGAGCTCGATCCGCGGTCCCTGTTCACCGACGTCTACGCCACGGTCCCACCCCTGCTGGAGCAGGAGCGCGCGGTGCTCGCCGACGAGCTGCGGGAGGTCTGATGGCGGCCGCGCCCGGCGTCTCCATGGGCGAGGCCCTCAACCGGGCCCTGCACGACGCGATCGAACAGGACCCCGACGTGCTGGTCTACGGCGAGGACGTCGGGCCGCTGGGCGGCGTCTTCCGGATCACCGACGGCCTCATCGGCGAGTTCGGACCGGAGCGGGTGTTCGACTCGCCCCTGGCGGAGGCGGGAATCGTCGGCACCGCGATCGGCATGGCGATGTACGGGCTGCGGCCCGTGGTGGAGATGCAGTTCGACGCCTTCGCCTATCCGGCGTTCGAGCAGGTCGTCTCGCACCTGGCCAAGATGCGCAACCGCACCCGGGGCGCGGTCGCGCTCCCGGTCGTCCTGCGGGTGCCCTACGGCGGCGGCATCGGCGGCGTGGAGCACCACAGCGACTCCTCCGAGGCCTACTACACGCACACCCCCGGGCTGCGGGTCGTCACCCCGGGCACACCCGCCGACGCCTACTCGATGCTGCGCGAGGCCGTGGAGTGCGACGACCCGGTCGTGTTCCTGGAGCCCAAGCGCCGGTACTGGTCGCGCCAGGAGGTGGACCTGCCGGTGCGCACCGAGCCCATGGCCACCCCGGTGGTCCGGCGCCCGGGCACCGACGCGACCCTGGTCACCTACGGCCCCATGGTGGAGACCGCGCTGGAGGCCGCCGAGACCGCCGCCGCCGAGGGGCGGTCGCTGGAGGTCGTGGACGTGCGCCAGCTCGCGCCGCTGGACGACGGGGTCGTGACAGCGTCGGTGCGCCGCACCGGACGCGCGGTCGTGGTGCACGAGGCGTCGGTGTTCGGCGGGTACGGCGCCGAACTGGCCGCGCGGATCGGGGAGCGGTGCTTCCACTACCTGGAGGCCCCGGTACTGCGGGTCGGCGGCCTGGACGTCCCCTATCCCCCGCCCAAGCTGGAACACCACCACCTGCCCGACGCGAACCGCGTCCTGGCCGCGGTGGACCGGCTCCAGTGGGAGTCGGAGTGGACCGACGACGGCGAAGGGCGGGTCCGGCCGTGAGCACCGAGCGCTCCTTCGCCCTGCCCGACCTCGGTGAGGGCCTGACCGAGGCCGAGATCCTGTCCTGGCTGGTCGCCGAGGGCGACGAGGTCGCCGTGGACCAGCCGGTCGTGGAGGTGGAGACGGCCAAGGCCTCGGTGGAGGTGCCGAGCCCGTACGGGGGCACGGTCACCCGGCTGCACGGGTCGGCGGGCGACACGGTCGCCGTGGGCGCCCCGCTGATCACGGTCGCCGAGCCCTCCGCCGCCGCTCCGGTGCCGCGGGCCCGCCACGGGTCGGAGCCGGTGCGGGGCACGTCGGAGCCGGTGCGGGACACCGCGACCGAGCAGACCACCGTGCCGAGCACACGGAGGGAGTCCGATCCGGCGGGCGGCAACGGCGCCGCCGAAGACCACGCCGGATCGGGCGCCGTCCTGGTGGGCTACGGCACGGGATCGGGCGCGCGGACCCCGCGTCGGCGCGCCCGTGGGGCGGGTGGGCCGCCACGGTCGACGGCGACCGGCGGCCCGCCCCCGCTTCCGGAGGATCCGGCCGCACAGTCGGACGGCCCCTCCCCAGAACCCGTCAGAGTGGTGTCCCCCCTGGTCAGAAGGATGGCGCGAGAGCACGGCCTGGACATCGCCTCGGTCACCGGCAGTGGAGGGGGCGGCCTGGTCCTGCGCCGCGACGTGGCGGCGGCGATCGAGGCCCGCCGGGCTCCGGCACCCCGGCCCGACCCGCCGCGTACCCACCGCACGCCGCTGCGCGGCGGTCGCCGCACGATGGCCGAGCGCCTGGAGCGGTCCCGGCGCGAGATCCCGGAGGCGACCGTGTGGGTGGACGCCGACGCCACCGGCCTGGTCGAACTGCGGCGCACGCTGAACGAGGCCGGTCCCGACCAGCCGGTCAGCGTGCTGGCACTGGTGGCCAGGATCGCGGTCTCCGGGTTGGAGCGCTTCCCCGAGCTGAACGCCCACTTCGACCAGGAACGCCGTGAGGTCGTGCGCTTCGACGACGTGCACCTGGGGTTCGCGGCCCAGACGCCGCGCGGCCTGGTGGTTCCCGTGGTACGGGAGGCACAGGCCCTGTCGACCCGGCGGCTCTCCGCCCGCCTGGCCGAGACCGCGGAGGCGGCGCGGTCGGGCACGCTGGAGCCGTCCGCCATGGTCGGCGGGACGTTCACGGTCAACAACTACGGAGTCTTCGGCGTGGACGGGTCCGCCGCGATCATCCCGCACCCGCAGGCGGCGATCCTCGGCCTGGGCCGGATCGTGCGCCGCCCGTGGGTGGTGGGCGACTCCGTGGTGCCCCGGCCGGTCACGGAGCTGACGCTGGCCTTCGACCACCGCGTCTGCGACGGCGGTGTCGCGGGCGGCTTCCTGCGGTACGTGGCCGACCGCGTGGAGCGGCCGGAGCTGCTCGTGGGCGACGTCTGACGCCCGGCTCGGGAGTCCGGTCCCGTCGCCTGTACCTCCCTCCCCCGCGCCCCCGCTCCCCTCGGACACGCGCAGGGGCCGCGGTCGCCGACCGCGGCCCCTGGCTGTGCCGGACGCGCCCGCGAACCCGTGAGGGTCCCGGGAGCGGACGCGGCCCCGGCTACTTCCTGCCGCGCAGCCTGTCGAGCAGGGAGCCCAGGCTGTGCCGCCCGTCGCTCGCGGCCATCAGGCCCTTGCCTCGGCCGTCGGCCGCACCGGCGTGCGCGCCGGCCGCCCGGCGGCTCCAGACGAAGAGCACGGCGACGAGGATGGCGGGGACCAGTGCGAGGGTGAGCAGGCCGGTACCGCTCAGCATGCCGCTGTCGGCGCCGGTCAGCTCGGCGCCCGAGAGGTCGTTGGCCGCGGTCTCGGCGGACACCCCGCCGTCGTCGGACTCGTCCGCGGGGGCCGCGGACTCCTCAGACACTTCCTCCTCCTGGGCGTCCTGCTCGTCGGAGCCGTCGTCAGCGGACTCCTCGGACTCCTCCGCCTGGGACTCCTCGTCCTCGGACGTGTCCTCGGAGGCCTCCTCCTCGGCCGCCTCGGCCTCCTCTGGGATCGGGGAGACGGCGTTCTCGCAGCTGTTCCCCTCCTGCATGAAGGGGTGGGGCGCGCCCTCGGTGCCGGCGCCGTCGCCCCACTCGGTGATGTAGTACTCGACCTCGGCGTGGCCGTTGCCGCCGCCGACGGTCAGGGAGGTCTCGTCGAAGTCGGTGCCCATCATCTTGGCGAAGGTCTTGCCGTCGATGTCGAGCAGCACGTCGCAGTCGTGGGAGGGCTCTCCGGGTCCGCGGTCCCCGATGAAGAAGTCGTACTCCTCGCCTTCGTAGACGATGTAGCCCTCGGTGCCCAGCGGCCAGCTCGGGCTGGAGAACAGGCCTTCCTGCATGGGCTCGCCGCTCGCGGGAGCACCCGTGTCGCCGTTGATGCCGGAACCGTCGTCCCAGAAGTAGGTCGCGGTGACTTCGCCGTACTGAATGGGAGTGTCGTTGCTCATGAAGTAAGTGCCAGGTTGACGACAGGGCCGAGAAGACCGGTGCCATGGCGCACGGGCACGCCTCGGGCACGCTCGGAGCGCGTGCTTCGCGCACGCTCGAAGCGCGCCCTGAAATGGGCGCCATGGCATGGGGCTCCCGCGTCGCCGGCAGCGAATAGCGGGGTGGGAACGGGAGTCACCGATGGGATCGGTGCTCCGCCGGCACAGGCGCGTGGATTCGCGCGGCCCTGTTTCCCGGTGAGGGTCTCGACTCCCTTGCGGCCTACGGCCGGACAAGGGCTCGGCATCGGTTCACCACGGGTTCGTAACGAACCGATCACGATGGACACTAACCCAGGTTTGGGCAAAATGCGCAAGCCCTACGAGTAAAATGACGGGCCGTGTCCGCGCCGACACACCCGGACGGACTCGCCCCACCCCGGACGGAAGACGAGAAAGCCCTGCTCACAGGGCCTGTCGCGGGTCGGCGACGCAGACCGGACGATTCTGCGTGGCGCGCGTCATAGCGTGGCGGAGAAGGAGCCGAGTTGGCGGACAAACCGCCCTGGGCGGTCGATACGCGACAGTCGGTCACGGTGACACGGGGACACACCGTGGTGGACCTCCGGCGCCAGCCGTGGTAAAGGCCACGCCACCCCGCGCCCCTGTCGAGGTCACCCCGGGGCCGCTCGACCCCACCCGAACGCAAAGAGACCCCGGAGGGTTGCTTCTCCGGGGTCCCGATTCCGTGCCGCGGCGCGGCGCTCGGCTCAGGTGACCTGCGCGCGCCGCGAGAACCGCTCCTGGCGCCACTCGCCCGACTCCACCACCTCCACCAGCGCGGTCGCGGCGTCGTAGACGTCCACGTAGCGCAGGTACAGCGGTGTGAACCCGAACCGCATGACGTCCGGCGCGCGGAAGTCCCCGATCACGCCGCGCTCGATCAGCGCCCGCACGATCGGGTATCCGGCGCCCGCCTCGGGCTGGAGCAGCGCCACCTGGCTCCCCCGGTGCGCGTGGTCCAGCGGCGTGACGGACTCCAGCCCCGCCCGCCCCCCGGTGGTGATCCGCAGGAACAGGTCGGTCATCGCCAGGCTCTTGACCCGCACCTGCGCCATGTCGGCCTTGGCCCACACGTCCAGGCTCGCCTCCAGCGCGGCGTCGGCCACCAGCGGCTGCGAGCCGCTGAGGAAGCGCGACACCCCGGGGGCGGGCTCGTAGTCCGGCGCGAAGTCGAAGGGGTTCGCGTGCCCGTGCCACCCGCTCAGCGGCTGGTCGGCGACGGCGTGGTGGCGCCGCGCGGCGTACAGGAACGCGGGCGCGCCGGGCCCGGCGTTGAGGTACTTGTACGTGCACCCGACCGCGAAGTCGGCGCCGGACCGGGAGAGTTCGATCGGCACCGCGCCGACGCTGTGGCACAGGTCCCAGACCACGAGCGCGCCGTGCTCGTGCGCCATGCGGGTGATGGCGGGCAGGTCGCGCAGGGTGCCGCTGCGGTAGTCGACGTGGCTGAGCAGCAGGACCGCCACTTCGCCCGTGGCCAGGGCTGCGGCCAGTTCGGGGCCGTCGGGGTCGACCCGGCGCTGGACGGCCCCGGTCAGACCCGCCGCGCCCTCGGTGACGTAGAGGTCGGTGGGGAAATTGCCGGACTCGCCCAGGACGACGTCGCGGTCGGACATCCGCAGGGCGGCGACCACCGCCTTGAACAGGTTGGTGGAGGTGCCGTCGCCGACGATCACCTCGTCGGGGTCGGCGCCCACCAGCGGGGCGATCTTGGCGCCCAGCGTGCGCGGCTTGTCCCACCAGCCCGCGGTGTTCCAGCTCGCGATGAGGTCGCGGCCCCACTCCCGCTCGATCATGTCCGCGACGCGGCCGGGTGTGGCGCGCGGCAGCGCCCCCAGGGAGTTGCCGTCGAGGTAGATCACACCCTCGGGGAGGACGAACTCCTCACGGAAGGCGGCGAGCGGATCGGTGCGGTCGAGTTCGACGCAGTCCGCGCGGGTGGTGGGCGTCATGGTCCTGCTTCCTTTGCCGGCCTGTGGACGGTGAACGAACGGGCGGCGCCGGGCCTCGGGCCTCCGTCGAAAGCGGTGGCCGGCGGCGGGCGGTGATGGGCGGCGGGCGGGTGCTAGATGGTATTGCGGAGCGACCACAGTTCGGGGAACACGTCCTGCTCGACGTGGCGGGCCAGCCAGTTGAGACCGTTGGAGCCGCCGCTGCCGGGCTTGCCGCCCATCGTGCGCTTGACCGCGACCAGGTGCAGGTGCCGCCACCGCGTCACGCGCTCGGCGACGTCCATGAGCGCCTCGGCCAGGAGGAAGAGGTCGTTGCCGGGCCGGTCGTCGGCGTAGACGTCGGCCCAGGCCCGCTCGACGTCGGGGCTGGGTTCGTAGGCCTGCGTCCAGTCGCGCTCGAAGCGGTCGGCGGGGACCGGCAGACCGCGGCGGTGCAGCAGGCGCAGCGCGGCGTCGTAGAGGCTCGGACGCTCCAGCAGGCGGGTGAGCTCGTCGGCCACCGGCTCCATCGCCTTGTGCGGGCGGATCATCGCCGAGGACTTGTTGCCGAGCAGGAACTCCAGCTTGCGGTAGCCGTAGGACTGGAAGCCGGAGGCCTCTCCGAAGGAGTCGCGGAAGCGGTTGAACTCCGTGGGGGTCATGTCGCTGATCAGGCCCCAGGAGTCGTTGAGCACGTCCTGGGCGTGGCACGCGCGGCGCAGCCAGGCCAGGGCGCCGGGGACGTCGTCGGCCTCCAGCGCGTCGCGGGCGGCCTCCCAGCGCTCCCGGACCAGCGTGAACAGCAGCTCCATGACCTGGGTGGCGATGAGGAAGGCGGTCTCGGCGGGTTCGTCGGTACGGGTCCGCTGCAGACCGAGCAGCGTGTCGATGCCCGCGTAGTCGACGTAGGGCGTGGTGCCGCCGAAGGACAGGGTGGGGCCGCCCCGCTCCGCGCCCGCCCCCTGCTCGGGGGCGGCGTCACCGCCCTCACCCCCCGGCATGAACGGGCACTGCTGGGCGGACGTCGTGGTGAGCATGGAGACCTCTCGTGGTACTGCGCGGAACCGGTGGGCGCATCCGGCGCGGAGCCCCGGGGACCCGGTGCACCACGCTGTGTACGCGAGTTCACATGATCGAACAAATCACCGGAACAAGGAAGGGACGACGCACACGCAAGTCGGACATTCGGTTAGCATTCATCACACGTCTCGCCCTTCGACTTTGGGATCGCAAAGTATGGCCTCAGGACTGACCACCCCCTTGGACGGCGTTGACCTGCGGATCCTCTCCGAGCTCCAGCAGGACGGCCGCCTGTCCTTCAACGAGCTGTCCCGGCGCGTCAACCTCTCGGCGCCCGCCGTGGCCGACCGCGTCCGCCGCCTGACCGACCGCGGGGTGATCACCGGCTACCACGCGCACGTCGACCCGGCCGCCGCCGGCCTGCCGGTCACGGCGCTGGTGCGCATGGAGTGCTTCGGCGCCACGTGCCTGCTGCGGGAGCGGGCGTCGATGGAGCTCCCGGAGATCCTCCAGGTCCACCGGGTCACCGGCGACGCGTGCTGCGTCCTGCTCATCGCGGTGCGCTCCATGGAGCACTTCGAGGAGGTCATCGACCAGCTGGCCGAACACGGCCGCCCCTCCAGCACCATGGTCCTGTCCAGCCCGGTGCCCTGGCGCGCCGTCACGGCGGCGCGCACCTCATGAGCGTCCTCATCGACACGCCCGTCTGGCCCGGGCCGTACGGCTGGCTGTTCTGCCACATGGTCAGCGACCGCTCCCACGACGAACTCCACGCGTTCGCGCGCGGTCTCGGCGTGAGTGGGCGCGCCTTCGACCGCGACCACTACGACATCCCGGCTCACCTGCACGAGCGTGCCCTGGCCCTGGGCGCCGAACACGTGAGCGGGCGTGAGCTGGTCACCCGGCTGCGGGCCGCCGGGCTGCGCCGGCCCAGGAAGAGGACCGCGCCCCGGCCGAGCGCCTGACCCTCCCGCGACGCCGCCGACACCTCACGGCGGCGGTTCCGTACCCGTCTCCCAGCGGTGGACCTCGGCGAGGAGGTTGGACCGGGCCCGGGCCTCCCAGTGCTCCCGGCCGTGCCGGGTGCGGTACAGGTGGGGCGCCGCCAGGAGGTTCCGCAGGACGCCCAGCCGCCCCTGCCGGAATGCCTCGTCGGGGACGTGCCCGTACTCGGCGCGGATCGCGGCGGCGTAGGTGAAGTAGGCGTCGGGCGTGCCCGCCAGCACGGCCAGGTCCGCGTCGCACACCACCGCGCCGTCGGCGTCGCCCTCCTCCGTACGGTGCGTCCTGGTCAGCAGCACCAGGCGCGGCACCTCCGCCACCAGGGCCGCGGGCGCCCCCATGAGGGCGAGCAGGCGCCGGGCCAGGGCGGCGCTCTCCTCCTCGTCCTCCAGCGGGCGGCCCTCGTAGACGGCGTCGTGGAACCACAGGGCGTAGCGCACGGCGTCGGGGTCGCGGGACTCCCCCCGCAGGAGCTCCGCGGCGGTGAGCGTCTCCCACAGGTGCGCGACCGTGTGGTAGCGGCGGTGGGGCTCGCTCCACCGGTCCAGGAGCTCGGTACCGACCGCCACCGCCTCGGGAGTCGTCCCGGCCAGGTCGCGCCAGGCGGCCACCAGCGCCGGCTCGTGCCGCCCGTCTCCGGGTCCGTGATCACGGTTCACTCCGTCGTTCCCCTCACGTGTGGGCGGTCAGTCCCGCCTCGTAGGCCAGGATGGCCGCCTGCACCCGGTTGCGCATCCCCAGCCGGCCGAGGATCGCGCTGACGTAGCTCTTGACCGTGCCCTCGACGAGGAACAGGCGCGCGGCGATGTCGGCGTTGGACAGCCCGGCGCCGATGAGGGCGAGCACGTCGCGCTCGCGTTCGGTGAGTTCCTCGACCCTGGCCGCGGCGGCCGACCGGCGCGCCGCGCGGCCGCCGCCGAACTGCGCGATCACCTGCCGCGCGACCTTGGGCGAGAGGAAGGCGCCGCCGTCGGCGACGGCGTGCACGCCGGTGATCAGCTCGCGCGGGTCGCCCGCCTTGAGCAGGAAGCCGCTGGCGCCGTCGCCCAGCGCCTGGGAGACGTACTCGTCCTCCCCGAACGTGGTCAGCATGACCACGGCGGTGCCGGTGGCCAGGCGGTGGATCTCCGCGGCGGCGGCGAGTCCGTCCAGCCTCGGCATCCGAATGTCCATCAGCACCACATCGGGGCGGTGGGAGAGCGCCAGGTCCACCGCCTCGCGCCCGTCGGCGGCCTCGGCGACCACCTCGATCTCCGGGTCGCTGGCCAGGATCGCCCGCACACCGGCCCTGATCATCGCCTCGTCGTCGGCGAGCAGCACTCTGATCACTGCCGTGTCCCTCCTCGATCCCGGCTCCGGAGACCGCCGGGCCGTGTCCGCGCGGTCACCGTACCGGGGCCTCCTCCTTGCTCGACAGCCGCCCCTCCGCGAAGCACAGCCGGTAGGTCACGTGGTCGAGGTCGAACGGGCCCGCGCCGCCGCGGTAGTGGCGGCACGTGGTGCCCTCGGGGACGGCGTCCTCCGCCGAATCGCCGCGACCCGGTTCCACGGTGACGGGCGGGAGCACCTCCTCCACGTCGGACCGCGCGTCCCCGACGGTGAGCGAGTCGAACACCTCCGGCTCCAGCGTCGAGTCCCGCACGGTCTCCGCGAAGGCCAGCGCCCCGATCGCGATCAGAGCCGCCATGGCCGCCGCCGGCAGGACGACGAGGGCGAGCGTCCATCCGCGCACCCGGCGGCGGGCGACCCTGTGCAACTGGTCGAGTTCGGCGGCCTCGTCCTCCTCGGGGTCCTGCGCCGCCGCGCCCACGAGCGGCAGGGTCGCGCGAACCTCCCAGCCTCCCTCCCGGGGTCCCGACGCGAACGTGCCTCCCGCCAGGCGCACGCGCTCGCGCAGCCCGATCAGGCCCCGGCGCCCGCCCTGCCCGCCGGGCGGGAGCGCGCCGCTCGGCTCGGCGTTGGTCACGCCCACCTCCAGACGCTCGTCGGTGCTGGCCAGCCACACGGTCACCTCCGCGTCCGGGGCGTACTTGGCGGCGTTGGTCAGCGACTCCTGCACCACCCGGTGCACCGCCCGGTCCACCATCGGCGGCAGGTCCCGCACGGGGCCGTCCCGCACGAGCATGACCCGCATCCCGGAGTCACGGGCGCGTTCGACCAGGTGGGGCACGCCCTCGTCCACGGGCACGAGGGGGACCGGATCGGCGTCGTCGCGCAGCACCCCGATGATCTCCCGCAGGCGCTCGGTGGCGCTGACGGCGGTGGCGCGCAGCTCGGCGGCCGACCGCCGGTGCCGGTCGTCGAGGTCGGGGGCCACCTCCAGGCCGCCGGCGCGCAGGGCGATGAGGCCGAGCTCGTGGCCGAGGGAGTCGTGCATGTCCCGGGCGATGCGCGAGCGCTCGCGCAGCCGTGCCTGGTCGGCCACGAGCCGCTGCTCCTGCTGCAGGTGGCGGGCGTGGGCCCAGCCCGACTCGGCCAGCTCCTGGTGCTGGCGGCGGTACACGCCGACGAGCCAGGGCAGGGCGAGGTTGACGGCCAACGTGACGACGGTGGCCACCCACACGAAGGTGTCGTCCGCCCACAGGACGAGCACGTGCGGCAGCCACAGGCCGAGGCCGAGTCCGAAGGCGGCCAGAGCGGGCCACACCCGGGGCATCCGCCGCCCCAGCTGGTAGGACGCGTAGATCAGCAGCAGGGACAGGGTGATGGACTCCATCGACCCCGGCAGGAGGACGACCACCGCGAGGAGCGGGTACCGGCGCATGGACGCGGCGGCCACGACGCAGGAGGCGATCAGGGCCAGGGTGATCCAGGCCGGGGCGGGCGCGGACGGCACCACCCAGGCCAGGGCGGCGTAGGCCTCCGCGGCGACGCCGAGGGCGGCGGTCAGCGCCAGGGCCCCGTCCCACACGAGCGCGCGCCGGGTCGGTCGGCCGCCCACGGGGCCCAGCACCCGCCGGACGGTCCGGATCGGCTCGGAGAAGTCCATGGGGTGAACCTACAGACCGGTGCACGGCCCCCGGCACCCTCGAAAGTCAGGAGGTCGGGCACCGGATGGTCGTACGGAAGGCCCCGGAGCGACCGGCGTTCCGCGCGCGGACCGCCCATATCATGGGATGAATTTTGGTCTCTCTGACGATGCCCCGCGCCCGACCGCCGTGCTGGAATCCAGAGGGCGCGGTACCCGATCGGGACGAGGGCGGATGTCACCACTGCAGACCCTGCGACGCATGCACGAGGTCGCTGGCCGGCCGCTGCTGCTGGCCTCCTTCCTGGCACGGCTGCCGATCTCCATGGCGCTGATCGGTCTGCTGACCCTCGTCACCTCCTCGACCGGCAGTGTCGGCAGCGCCGGGATCGTGGCGGGCGCCTTCGCACTCGGCGGCGCCGTGGGCGGACCCGTCATCGCACGCTTCGCCGACCGCCACGGACAGCGCCGGCCCGTCCTGGTCATGTCGGTCGTGGACGCGGTCCTGATCGGTGCGCTGGTCGCGGCGGTGACGGCCGGGGCACCCCTGGCTGCCCTGACCGCCCTGGCCGCCGTCGGGGGCGCGTGCATGCCCCAGATCGGCCCGATGGCCCGCACCCGCTGGGTGGTGCTGATCAAGCGCGGTCCCTGGCGGGGAGCCGAGCGGGAGCGCTCGGTCGGCGCGGCGATGGCCGTCGAGGGCGTCCTGGACGAGGCCGCCTTCGTGCTGGGCCCGGCGCTGGTGGGCGTGCTCACGGTGACCCTGTCGCCGGCGGCGAGCGTCCTGGGCGCCGGCGTCCTCATCGGGGTGTTCGGCGCGCACTTCGCCCTGCACCCCACCGCCCCGCCCGGCTCGGCCCCGGTGCGGGGCGGGGGCGACCGGATCGCCACGCCGGCCCTGCTCCTGCTCACCGTGCCCATGTTCTGCCAGGGGCTGTTCTTCGGCGGGATGTCCACGGGCGTGACCGCCTTCGCCGCCGCCTCCGGGCACGCCGACCTGTCGGGGCTGATGTACGCGGTCATGGGGGTCAGCAGCGCCACCGCCGGGCTGATGATGGCCTCCCTGCCCGCGGGGTTCACGCTCACGGCGCGCACGAGGATCGCGGCGGGGGCGCTGTTCCTGTTCACCCTGCCGCTCTACCTGCCGCTCGGCGCGGTGGGACTGGCGGTGGCGATCTTCGTCCTGGGGGCGGCGATCGGCCCGCACATCGTGAGCCTGTTCGGGCTCATCGAGCGCGCCGCGCCGCCGAGCCGCCTGTCGCAGTCGATGGCGGTCGTCCTCAGCAGCCTCATCCTCGGCCAGTCGCTGGGGTCGGTGGTGGCGGGGGCGCTCGCCGACGGGTTCGGGCACCAGGGCGCGTTCGCGCTGGCCACGGTCGGCGGCCTGGTCTCGCTGACGGTGACGGTGCTCGTGCTGAGGGCCCGCTGGTACGAGCGCGCGGAGCCCGCGCGGACCGGTTCCGGTGTCCGATCCGCCACGCCCGGACCGAACACGCCGGGCGCCGGCGCCGCCACGGGGTGAGACGGGGAACATCGGGCGTTAAGCGCGCGTTAAAGAGCGGTCCAGGACTCATCCACGGGCCCTAGGCTCATGGATCGTGCTCGACCTACTGACCACCATGAACTCGAAGAACTCCCGCCGCCGAAGAGAGGTATCCGTGCCCCAGCTCACCGGGCTCGCGCGCGTCACCCTGTCGGTCCGCGACCGTGACGAAAGCGTCCGCTTCTACAAGACGGTCCTCGGATTCAAGGTACAGAACAAGCGTGACGAGGGCGGCACGCTCCGTACCGAGTGCCAGCACCCCGCCTCGGGGCTGCTGATCGCCCTCATCCAGCACCGCGACCACTTCAAGAACAGGTTCGACCGGCGCCACTGCGGCCTGGACCGGCTCACCCTGGGCGTGCGGAACCTGGGCGAGCTGGAGGCGTGGGAGGAGCGCTTCGGCGACATGGACGTGGAGCACTCCCCCGTGATGCACGGCGAGGCCGGGTCCAAGATCCTCTTCTACGACCCCGACGGCACCGAGCTGGCCCTCTACGCGCCCGCCGAGGTCGACGGCCGCGAGGACTGACCCCGGCGCGGCCAAGCGCGCCTTCGCGCGGGTGCGCTCACGGGCCCCTGTGCCCGCGCGGAGCGGTCACGCGCGGGCGGTGACGCACGGGGCGGACGCGCGCCTACTCCGCGGCGACGGTCTTCAGCCGGATGTCGCGCTCGGCCAACTCCTCCACGGCGGTACGCGGCAGCCGGTCGTCGGTGATGATGAGGTCGAACTCCTCCAGGCTGGCGACCCGGAACGTGCCGAACTTGCCGTACTTGGTGCTGTCGACGGTCAGGACGCTCTTGGAGGCGATCCGCAGCAGCGCCTGCTTGGCGACGACCTTGGCCTCCGACGGGGTCGTCGAACCGCGCTCGGCGTCCCACGAGCTGCTCGCGATGAAGGCCAGGTCCACGTTGACCTGCCGCAGGAAGTCGGCGGTGAAGCGGCCCACCGACGAGTGGTCGGAGTGCGACACCACGCCCCCGGTGTGGATCAGTTCGATCCCCGGGTACTCCATCAGGTGTCCCACGACGTTGAAGTCGCTGGTGATGACGGTCAGCCCGACCTTGTCGGTGAGCAGCGGGACCATCTGCAGGGTGGTCGTGCCGGCGTCCAGGTAGATGGTGAAGTTCTCGCGCACCAGGTCCGCCGCCGCCCTGGCGATCGCCCGCTTGGCGGGCACCTCCAGCTGTGCCTTGGCGAGGTAGGAGGGCTCGCTCTTCAGCCGCGCCGCGAGCCGCACCCCGCCGGTGACCGACAGGACCTTGCCGTCGTTCTCCAGCGCCTGGATGTCGCGCCGGACCGTCATGTGGGACACGGACAGCATCGACGTGAGCTCGTTGATGCTCAGCACGTGGCGCTCCTGGAGGAGCTTGAGGATGTGCTCTCGCCGCTGGTCCGGGATCATCGTTCGCCTCACGTTCGGGGGCCGGGCTCGGGACACCGTGCTGTCACGACGTCATGTAACAAAGTTTCCCAGTACGGCGCACCCCAGAGGTCGATCTCGCGACGTGAGTCCTCTCGCACTCATGCCGCGACGCCCTCACGACGCATGCGCCACGTCCACCGCTTCCGCCCCACAGGCCCCTCTCGTCTCACCTTGCGGGCAGTTTTTCCAGTTTGCGTCACGTGGAGCGCCCATTTTTGTCACCCTGGCACCATGACGTTGTCCATCGCGTTGCGCGGCGACACCGCACACCATCCGGGAAACACGCTCCCGGCCCTGCGCTCAGCCTTGCGTGCCGGGGCCGACCTGGTCAAGGTGGACCTCCACCTGACCGCCGACGGCTACCCCGTCCTGGCGGACGAGCGGGTCATGGGCCCGCCGGGCTCCCCGCCCCGCCGTGTGGCCGACCAGACCCTGGCCGAACTCGCAGCCGCCAGGGAGGACGTCGAGCGGCGCGTGCCGACCCTCATGGAGGTCCTGGCCGAGCACCGGGGCGAGGACGTCCCGCCGCTGCTGCTCGACGCCGGGTCGACGGAGGCCGCGCTGGCCGCCGACGCCCTGCTGCGTGAGCGCGGACTCGCCGACCAGGTGCTGTTCACCGGGACGACCGAGACGCTCACCGCACTGCGCGAGCGGTCGTCGGAGGTCCCGCTGCTGCTCGCCTGGGACCAGTCCGGGATGCCGCCCGAGGAACTGACCCGCACCCTGCGCCCCGCCTTTCTCGGAACTCACTTCACTCTGCTGACGCGTGATCTCATCGCCGAAATGCACCGTTCGGGATATCGCGTCACGGCCTGGACGGTGAACGAGTTCCCGGAGATGGCCCGCCTGATCGGAATGGGCGTCGACGCCCTGGCCACGGAACGGGTGGACGACCTGGTGTCGTTGACAACGGGACGTGAACTGGGGGACGCCGCGACCGCGGGAGCGATGTGAGAAAGCGGGAAAGCCGCACGTAGTAGGGCACGCGGGACACTCGGGCATCATGCGCCACACAACCGCCACATTCTTCGACGAGTTCTGTTGTTCTACGCGTTTCGTCGGCCGCCCAGGGTTAAGCTCGAAAAGGATTCTCCGCGAATCGACCATGCGCCGCCCTCCCCTTCACGGCGGTACCACGAGCGACGAGACACCTTCATATGACGGCCGATATCTCCCCTCACGTGCTGCGCACGACGGCTCCCGTCCTGGACTGCGCGGCGCGCCTGTTCGCCGAGCACGGCTCGCGCGGCATGCCCATGTCCGCACTGACCCACCGGATCGCCGCCGACACCGGGATCGACACCGCCTCCCTGAGGCGTGCCTTCCCCACGCGGTTCGACCTGGCGTTCGCCGTCGTGCTGCGCTCGACCCGGGAACGCGTCAACGGCCAACTGGCCGAGGACGACGTCCGCGCGTGTCCCACCGACCGGATGTCGTTCCTGGTCAGACGGCACGTGCAGACGGGCTGGGAGCACCGGTCGGCCACCGCGCTGCGTGAGGAGATCCTGCCGGTCCTGCGGGCCATCGACCCGCCCCGGCACCGGGACATCACGGCGCTGACGCGCACCTACCGCGAGCACGTCCGGGAGATCATCGTCGGCGGCGTGGCCTCCGGCGCCTTCCAGGTCCGCGACGCCGGCCGGACGGCCGACGACATCCTGGACACGCTCGACTCCGTCCTGCACTGGTACGAACCCGACGGCGGGCTCAGCCTGCCCGACCTGGCGACCGTCTACGTGGACCTGGTGATCCACCACCACCTCAAGAGCCCGCGCTGAGCCGCGGCCCCGCGCGGCCGGTTCCACCGGTACCGCCGGGGCGGGCACCCCGGCCGCAGTGCCCGCCCCGGCCCCGGTCATAGCGGCGGCGGAGTGGAGGCGAGGGCACTCGGGGTGACGCGCGTCGTCGTGGGCACGATGGCGCTCGTGACCGCGGTCCTGGTGGGGTCGCCGTCCTGACACCGCCCGGCCTCACACCCCGACGAGCTGGTGCAGGTCCACCGACTCCGCCAGGGCGCGCAGGCCCGCGTCGCCGGGGTGCAGGTGGTCGCCCGAGTCGTACTCCGGACGCATCCGGGCGGGGTCCTGCGGGTCGCGCAGCACCGCGTCGAAGTCCCAGACCCCGGCGAAGACACTGGCGGGGTCGTCGGCCTGCCCGCGCAGGTGGGTGTTGACCAGCTGGCGGGCCCGCTCCACCGCTTCCGTGCAGCGGGCCTCGCCGCCGCACGGGCCGAGCGTGGCCACGAACACCCGGACCCCGTGCTCGTCGGCCGTGTCCGCGATGGACTCCAGCCCGGCGATCACTTCACGGGGGTCGGTGCCCCAGCGCAGGTCGTTGATCCCGGCGAAGACGATGAGCGTGCCCACGCCCTCACGGGTGAACACGTCGCGCTGCGCGCGGTGGGTCATCGCGACGCCGTTGGCGTAGGTGGACACCCCAGAGCCCGGGTATCCGTCCGTCACCACGTGGTTCCCGGCCACGCCCATGTTGAGCACACCCAGGTTGGGCAGCTCGGGCTGCTCGGCCAGCCGGGCACTGAGCACGTCGGGCCACCGCGCGTGGGCGTCGCGGGTGGACCGGGTCCCGTCGGTGATGGAGTCCCCGAACGCGACCACGGCGCCGGGCCCGTCCAGGACCTCGACCCCGGCGAGGAACGGCCACTGGTCGACCCGCCCGGTGAACGGCTCCCCGCCGGCGACGAGGGTCTGGTCGCCGGTGCCGGGGGCACTGGTGAAGTTGGTGTCCACGGAGGCGTAGTGGACCGGGGCCGCCGTCACCCGGTCGGGCAGGTGGAGGGAGACCAGGACGTCGGTGTGCGGCGGGAGCAGGATCTCCACCGGATCGCTGAAGACCTGCCCGCCCGCGGGGATGACCGTCTCGGACCTGCCCCCGAAGGCGAGCGGGAGCGCCGAGCCCCGCGTGGCGGCGCCCTGCCCGCGCAGGGCCAGCGAGGCGGCACCCACCCGGACGGGACGCTCGGCGAAGGTGTTGTCCAACCGGATGCGGACGCGGTGGCCGCCGGCGGTGGAGCGCACCGCCAGCCGCAGGGTCTGGTCCTCCCAGGGGCCGACCTCCATGTACCCGGAGGTGGCCCGCGCCCAGGTCCCGGTCCAGTCCTCGCCCGCGGACCGGCCGCCGACCGAGAACACGTGCATGCGCGCCGAGTCCTCCGCCACCTCGGGCAGGACCACGTGGTCGACCTCGCGGAGCGGGTCGACCGGCACACTGCGGGCGTACAGGCGCACGGGCCCGGAGGGATCGTTCTCGATGGCGCTGGAGGAGTTGGCGTAGGGCAGGGTGAGCACGGCGTCCCCGGCCGGGCCCTCGGTCCAGTGCGGGACGCTGAGGGTGAAGTCCTGCTCGGTGCCGTCGGCGTAGACGACCGTGCCGGTGCCCAGGACGTCGTCGCCGCCGCCCCCGACCCGGGAGCCGGTCACCAGGAACCCCACCGAGCGCACACGCGTGTCCTCCAGGACGACCGGCTGGCCGTCGGCGAGCAGGTGGTCGGGGCGGCCCCGGGAGTAGGCGGGGAGCCGGAAGGGGGTCCCCAGGAGGACGACGTCGCCGCCGGGCACCCAGCCCGCCGCGGCGAGCGACCGCGCGGAGAGGCTGTTGCCCGAGCCGTCGAGGTCGGCGGAGGTGGCGGCTCCGTCGGGAGAGATCCCGGCCCGGTCGATGAAGGTGGAGAAGGCCTTGGGGACCGGACCGGACGGCCGCTCGCTCCGGGGGCGGGCGTCGACGTCGCGGAAGACGGTGCTGTTGACGACGATCAGCAGCACCACCAGCATCACGAGTGCCCCGGTGCCCCGCAGCAGATGGGTCCACATCCGCCGGCCCCGGGGCCGGGCCTGGCCGGACCTGTGCTTCCCGCTCCCGCCCACCACACGCCCTTCCCGGAGGCATCTGTCCACCGACCGATCGGACGACGCCGGATGCGCGGTGGTTGTCGAGACGTGTACCACCACGTCCCTCGACCGTCGATCAGTCTAGGGGAACCGGGTCGCCGACCCGGGTGCGTCGAGAAAAGTCCGGAGTGTCCGTCGGTCTTCTCCACCGCTATCGAGGCACGGTCCGGGCCGGGTTCACGGCTTGGGTGTCGGGGCCCGCCGTCGCCCGGGCGCAAGGGGTGGCGCCGGGGTTGGGCCCGACGGGATGCACGGCAGGAATACCGAGGCAGGCGCCCGACCGGATTCGGGGCTGGGGTGTCGGGAACGAGCCCGACCGGGTGCGCGGTTGAGGCTCTGGAGTGGGGCCGACCGGGTGCGCGGTTGAGGTGCCAGGCAGGTGCCCGACCGGGTTCAGGGTGCCCTCCATCCCAGCTTCGCCAGCGCACGGGCCCGGTCCGCCATGACCGCGGCGCGCGCGGCCCGCTCCCCGGCGTCGCTGTGCGCGGCGGCCGCGGTCGCCTGGCCGGGCCACTTGCGGTACAACAGGCCCGGTTCCGCCGTGAACCAGCCCGGGCTCACGGCGTCCAGTGCCAGGAGGAGCCCGGTGTCCTCGGAGGCGGGCAGGGCCATCCAGCCGCCCAGGGCCAGCAGCAGGTCGCGCCGGACGCACAGCGTGGCCGGGTGCACCGGCGGGAGGAAGTCCCGCTCGCGCCAGGCCGCCAGGACGGTTCCGCGAGCGATCGGGCCCTCCGGGGGACCGTCGTCCACGGCGACCGTCGATCCGTCGGGAAGCAGGTCGAGCGCGCGCGAGACGGCCCATCCGGTACCGGACTCCCGCGTGAGCGCGGCGACGTCACGGGCGAGCGCGCCGGGCGTGAGCCGGTCGTCGGCGTCGAGCACGCGCACGAACTCCCCCACGGCACGCGAGAGCGCCAGCGTGCGCGCCGTCGCCGCGCGGCCGGGGCGGCCCTGCCCGAAGGCCACGCGCGAATCGTCGGGCACGTACGGGGCCACGTCACCGGTCTCCCCGTCCTCCTGGACGACCCACTGCCAGTCCCAGCCGTCGGGCAGGCGCTGGGCGGCCAGGGAGGCATAGGCCTCGGTCAGGTACCGGGCGGCGGGGGCGTGCACGGCGGTGACGACGGTGACGGTCCTGGTCATACCCGCCATCCTGCCGTGGCCGGGCCTCGACCCGCTCTCCGGCCCGCAGGAGTGGTTCCCGGTACCCGGCCCCCGCGAGAGGATGCCGGAGACAGCCCCACCACACTGCGGGAGAGTCCCATGGAACTCATGACCGTCGCCGCCCTGCGCGAAGCCCTGGCCGACCTGCCCGACGACGCGATCGTCGTCGCCTCCGGCAGCGGCCGACCGCTGGTCGCGGTGGGGACCGATCCCGGAAGCGGACGGGTGGAGCTGACGTTCCCGGACGACCGGCTCCCGACGGTCAACATCATCGATGGCCGGTCGACCGGCACCGTCGTCCAGACGGACGCCCTCTACGGCGACATCCACCTGTGACGACCCTCAGGTCTGGGCATCCGCCAGCGAGTCCCCGCACATCCGTCGAGGCCGCGGACGGGCCATGTCATGAGCGTGGTGCGGGCGCACGTGGAGAAGGGGCAGGCGGCACGCCGCCGAGGGCGTGCCGTTCGCGCTGACTTGCAGGGCCCAGGGTGTCAAAATGGCTGTCAGAACCCGGGCACACGGGAGCCCCGGATGGACTCCGCCGCAGTTCACAGGGGGTAGGCCGGGCAGGACTCGAACCCGCGACCCAGGGATTATGAGTCCACCGACCGTGACGACGGCACACCCATCCTGACCTGTGAAGGAGCACCCAGAGTGGGATGGACTCACGATTTTTCAACATGCATTCAGCACAGACCTCCACTGCAGGCCGCCCTTCTCCCCCAGTGGTGAGGGCTGGCAGCCGGCGCTAGCAAGGAGCGCGGCCGGGGACAAAACCGTCCCGGATAGCGAGTCTCTGCCCCGGGAGATGCGCGCGCCGAGCGGAGGTGGACGCTCAGACGGACTCAGCCGTGGACTTGCTGTGGGAGGCCGCCCCGGACCTGGCTGCGGACTGAGCGTCGTCCCCTTTCCCGCGGGGCCTTGTGCGTGCCCGCTCACCAAGGCCGGACGACCGCGCCAACAGCCCTCAGGCGACGCTCTGGGGACCGTTCGCGTGTCCGCTACCGGCCATGGGCTTGGCCATGTCCTTACCCGGACCGACATGTCAAAGGGGGAGTATGAGAGGCAGACGGGGCGGACGAGTAGCCTGAGAAAGCGAGCCCTCATGCAAGCGTTCCTCGCACTTGTGGAAGTTCTCGAGCCAATCCTTCTGGTCCTCGTCGGGGCCGTCGGGACGGGGGTTGCCACTGGTCTCAATGAGCGTAGGAAGCGTCGGTACGTCCTCCAAGACGCAGCCATTGAACAGCAGCGAAGCATTCGCGCCAGCAAGCGAGAAGACTTGCAGCAGTTGCTCCATGAGCGAGGGCGCTACATCATTCTGTCAAACAGTGCGGCCCCAAGTATGGCCGATGATCACTGGCAGAACATGGTGAACCTTGCAGCCTCATCGGGCGACAAAGATGTCGTGTTAGCAGTTGAGTACTTCTTCGATGAACGGTTCGATGATGAGGGAGAGCTTCTCGATTTGGTGTCCAAGAAAATCTTGGAACTAGGATCCCCCATCAGCATACCGCGTTGGTGGCAGTGGCGTCGAAGGAGAGAGTTCGGGGTCTAGCTGGCGAAACACGCGGAAGGACGTCTTTGGGTTGGAGACACCATGAGCTCAGATAGTAATCACAGAAAACCCGAAAACAGGGGGAACGAGGACTCAACCCCAGAGACTGCATCCAGTACGACAGATTTCGAGCCCCCAGAAATCTATGCCCATCTTCTCGCACCCGCAGATAAAATGTGCTGGTGGTGTAGAACTCGACCAGCCACCACGGGCGAACACAAATACAAGCGTTCGAGCCTGACGCGCTTGATGGACGACAGGCAAATGTTGGTTTGGAGAGATGGAAAACAGCGACGCGAAATTCGCGGAAAGAGCGGAATCAAGCGAGATCGATACGGTGTAATAAAATTTCCAAAGTCGCTGTGTGCTCCGTGCAACAACGATCTGTCTCAACCCTTCGACATAGCATACGACACCTATGCGGAGCACGTCGAGACCCATATAATGAGGATAATGCCCGTGGTGGACATGGGATCGATATACGAGTCAGATTGGCAGGATAAGTCACTCGACCTGGCCCGTTACCATGCCAAACACTTCGGCTGCCGCATGGCCATGGACCGCATCCCTATACCGCAATCACTGCGTGATTTCATGAATGGCGCGCAAGACATGGACGATGGGCAAATGGTGATCATCTCCACAGATTCCGTGCACCGTGAATACGGGCGTGGGATGCACATTAGCCCCACAATGGCCATAATGGATCGCGAACGGACACGCTTCATTGGATGCGTCATGGCTTCCTACATTGGATCAATGGGCATTAGATATGAGTGGGTGGCCGATGGAATCCCATCGGACCAGAGATCTCAGTTCTTCCACTACGAGCACCCAACGATCAACTTCTTCCGAAATAATGAGGATATGATATTTCAGAAAACTCGAAAACCAGGCCGATTTGCACGTTTCGTAGAATGGATAAACAAACCCTAAACAACTCTTATGAGGATGCAGATCTCAAACGGCAGAATATCGTGATATCAATGTGCATCAGAAAAAGTCAGCGCTGTCGAGAAGGTGCCCTCTGATGACGAGCCGAAAGAATATCACTGCAGCCCTGACTTTGCTGCTGGTGCTATAGCAACAAGAAAGCCCGGGTCATGCACCCGGGCCTCTCGTGATTCGCGGTCAGAGAATGCGCCTCTGTAGACGCTTCATTCGCGCTTCGTCGGCATCATCCCAGGTGCGGTCCATCGCGCCCTTGAGGGCTTCCACCTGGTCTACGACAGGCTCGATTCCGAAGGAGCGCAGGAGCAGCATCGCGGCGTGTTCCGGCTTCGGGTCGTCCTGAGAGCGAGAAAGTCACCACGGGTAACCGTCGATGATCCCGTCACCCACCGGCTCCGTGTTCTCCTGACACCACGGGATCATCGCGTCCGCCCCCGCCTCCGAATCCCCCATGTGCTCCAACGCAATCTCCCGCAGCGCGGGCTCCGCGTCCTCCTCCAACGCCTTCGTGTTCGCCTCCATCTCCAGAATGACGATCTGCGCCTCCTCGTGCGGGGCCAGATCATCCGCCTCCCGGTAGACATCACGCATCCGAAGGTCGTTACAGATCCACTTCGCTGACTCCGGGTCAACCTCAACCTCCGGCGGCGCGGACGGCGACGCCACCGAAGCAGCCGGCGTGGACTCCTCCTCAGGGGCAGGCTCAGGCGAGGAGCATCCGGACAGCACCACGACGGCACCCAAACACACCAGCGCACGCGACACAGACATCAGGCCTCCAGCAGTAGACGGAAGCGCCGAAGCGGGCGACGCGAGAAAAACCAGTGTGTCGCCTGGGGAACCTCTATGTGGGCGTACCCGCCCGTAACGTCCGTGCGGCGCCCTACCGTCTCAGCAACCCCGAGAACAGAGGCCCCATACGAACCCCATGACCACCACCGCAGCCGCGGCAACGCTCGCTCTCACTGCCTGCTCAACCAACCCGCCAGCCGAAGAGCCCACCGACGCTGCCGCGCCCGAACGGATGGTGACGTATCCAGGGCTAGCCATTGGGGGGCTTCCCCCTGCCTGTGCTCTTCACCTTCTTAGAGAGTAAGAAGACGCAGCCTCCGCAGCCTCCGCACGACGCGCAAAACGACTCCTGGCCTGCCGATATACGGCGGAGACTGGGCAGGCAACCCAGCCTCCGCTAGCCTCCGCAGCCTCCGCGTTAGCCTCCGCTGGACCGGAACACGATGCTGGTGCGCTCTCCATCGGAGTCGTAGTGGAGCGGCACCACGATGTCCGCCGCGGGCCCGTGCTCCTGGAGGTCACTCAGCAGCACCACACCGGCTTGCAGGACCGTGTCGGTGCCCCCTCGGTAGGACCAACGCGGCATCATGCGCTGGAGCGAGTACTGACGGGTCCGCATCATGCGGGATGCCTGCGGGTTGGCGAACACGATCAAGACCGTGGGGAACCACCGGTACCGGCGCTGCCAGGCCGGGCGGGTGGACAGGTCGCCGATGAGGACGCGCCGGCCCCTGGGATGGCGGCCCGGGGCGTAGTCGGCGTAGCGCCGGTACTGGTTGACCTTCTCCACCAGGCGGTGGAGGGGCATGGTTCCCCGGTCGATCTCCAGGAAGAAGGACATGTCCCAGCGGGTGCCGCCTTCGACGTGGACGTAGTCCAGGACGGCGTCCGTGATGAGGTTGGAGTTCCGGAAGGATCTCCCGCTGCGGTAGCGGTGGGCGACCTCGGGTGTCCAGCTCAAAGGGCTCAGGGACAGGCCCTGGCCGCGTGCGTGGTCAAGGAAGGCCAGGCCCGTGTCAACGACCGCCAGTGAGTGGCGCTGCAGGGGTCCGCGGGCGCGTGCGGCGTCCATCCGGTAGGGGCGTTCCGGGACACCGCCGTGGGCATGCGCCAGCTCCGCTCCAGCCGGGGTGGTGAACCACACGCTGTCCTCACCGCGGGGGCGGAAGACCCGGTCGGCCAGACCTACAGCACGGAGTCGGTTCAACGTCTTGCGGAGGTAGTGCGGGTGTGCGGCATCCGGACGGAGGAGTCGCTGGATCTGCGAGGTGGTCATGAGCCGGTGATGGGTGAGGACCATCAGGACGGCGGACTGGATCGGGGTGAGCCGGGTGCGCTCGGGTGCTGAGCGTTGCTGTGCTGAGGGCATGTGGTCCTGTCTGTCGAGACGGCATCAACAGAGAGGTGCACTGGCACGGTGGTGAGTGTGTCTTCACCTCATCCAACTGGGACGTGTATGAGGTGAAGATGTCACGACGTCGGCAACAGGTCCGCAAGCCTGACGTGGCAGGCCATGCAGCCGAATGGCCCGGCAGAAGGGGTTCACCCGTCTGCGAGCCCTTCCAGGTGCCTTCCTGCGAGCCCTGTCGGCAAGGCCAGTGCCTTCCCCTCTCAAGAAGGGCAAGCCGATTCATGCTCAGCTTGTGACAGGTAGTAGGCGTAGCGCCGGCCTTGCCGCACTCGGCCTCGGTTGCGCACAGGGGTTGCCGAAGATCACGAACGCGCCGCGCACAGCGCACAGGCCGCTCGCTCTGGCCCCGAAGGCTGCGCTGAGTATGATGAAGGTATGAGTGAGGCGAAGAAGCGTGTAACGCTCACGTTGGACCCCGAACTCCTGGAGGTCGCCGAGGCCGCCGTGGACGCCGGCGAGGCCCGGTCGGTGTCGGCCTGGGTGAACGCAGCCCTGGCCGAGAAGAAGCGCCGCCAGGAGCGTGCGCAGCTCCTCATCGAGCAGGACCTGGTCCAAGCTCGGGAGAGCGACCCGCAGGAGTACGAGCGCGCCATGCAGTGGGCGCAGGACATCGCCGGCGGGGAAGAGGGCCAGGCCGCGTGATCGGTGGCAAGATCCTGACCGCGTCCGCACTGAACGCCTGGGCAGAAGGCTCGGTCTACATGTCCGCCCTGGTCGGCGTCGCCCAACGCCGTGTCATCCCGCTTCACGTCCCGACACTGGCACTGGCCGCCGGCTTGCACACCGTGGCGCCTGTCCGCGCGGCCGGAGTCGAGGAGCGCTTGGACGGGCCGATCTTCACCTTCGGCCACGTCGACAGGGACACGGCGGCAGCGGTCGCACGCATCGCCACCCGTTGGCAAGACGACGGCCTGACGTTGGCTGACGCCCATGCCGTCCATGAAGCGATGACCCGCTATGCCGGCTGGCCGATCGTCACGACTTCCCCTGCGCAAGAGTGGGAGCGCTACCTGCCCGACACCCCGGTCGAGACGCTTCCTTAAGTGCGGACCACGCGTCCGTGATGCTTACGGAACAAGGGGAGGTCGCGAGCTGAATCGGCTCTGAGAGCCGCTCTGCTTCATCGAGTGCGCCACAGCGGCGCCACGTAACGGTCAGGGTCGATCTCTGCCAGACGGCCGCGTAGCTCTTCGTCAGAGGCGGAAAGCCCCAGCGCTTCCGCGATCCGCCGGGAGGTCACGTAGTCGGACCCGCGTTCGGCCGCTGCCTCACTGAATCCCCTCAGCCTGTCGGCGAAGCCTTTCCTCGTGCCCTGGCGAACACCGGTGTCGGACAGCCGCCGAGCCTTGACCCGCTCGAACTCGATCTCGGAACGCCCTGTCACCGCGATGACCGCCTCTTCCGCTGCAGAGAGCGATGACGTGCCGCTCATAGCCCGTGCACACCCGCTGAGTGCGATCACGTCCTCCAACGGCAGCCACAGATAGCCAGCGCTGAGCTCCGTCAATTCGGCGTGCAGTCCCTCTCCACGTACCTCCACGGTGCCCCGGGCCCCACGGGCCGCCGCCGCGAGCATGCCAGTGGCCTCGGAGGGATGCCAGCGCAGAATCGAAGTGAACTCCCCCACATGCCGCCGCTCGATAACGCGCCACTCAGCGGCCCTCGAGTTGGCCATGACCTCGGGCTCGGACAGCTCTCCGTCTAGGCCCGGACCGAGCACACTCACGTGGACAGGCCGGTCGATCGCCGCACAAGCAGAGAGAACCAGGGCATCCGCCAGCGGGCTACGAAGTCCGGCTTCGTTTCCTCGCGCGAGGGCATCACCACCGACATCGACCACGATGACCTCATCGACTTGGAAGGCGTCGACCGCTTCGACCAGCTGCTTTCGGAGGCTGATCTCACCGCCGTGGGGGTCCAACAGGACGAGCGGACGCCCCAGGTCGCCAGAGAGCCTCGGAAGGGTGGACCCGGACGGCGAAACCGGGGAAGTCCGTGCGGTCACGAGTGCGCAGTCAGGAGTTCGCCATGTCAACCCATGGAAGGAACCTGTGCCGCGAGGACCGGGAAGGGGGTCGACCCGCAGACGCTCCCAGGCGAACGTGGCGATGACTGTTTCTTCGATGGCGAGTCCCAGGCTCCGCGCCAGAATTGCAGCTCCCAGAGCATCGCCGCCACCGCCGGCCGCCACAAGCAAAAAGGTCATCTCAAAAGACTAGCGGTGTGGTCGACTACGAGTGCCCATTTTCCACGAACCACACCGGAGCCCTGGCCCTCGTTCCGCTCCCCGAGTTCCCCTGTCAACAAGAGGAAGCTCAGACGATCCAGCGCATGCACTCAACAGGAACAACGCACCCCCCAATGGCTAGCTCGACAGGATCTGCCACATTCCCGGGGCAGCTTGGGCATGAAGCTCGTGTTCCTCAGTGAGACGCCAGAGCCCGCTGTGAACCTTCACAGCGGGCTCTACTAAAACTCAGCTCAAGTAGCTTTTAGAACGACTGCATCACCTTCGTCCGAGATGACGTAACGCCCCTCGGTATCAAGCTCGTTAAGCGCGTCCCAACGAATGACGCGATCGGCGTAACTGGCCCCCCAGCCGTTCTGTCCCACACGCCACTGCCTGCCGTCGTACCAGAGTTGGCGGTGGTCACCGACCGCTAGCGTGAGTTCGTGGGCTTCTTCAACGAAGGGATGCACTCCTGCCACTGAAGAACCGTGCACATAGTGAACGGAGATCCCCGGATCCGCTGCAACCGATTCCTCGGCAGGGTCATGGACGGTAGTGCGAATGGTGATCACTGTGCACTCCTTGAAGGTGCTTTAGTTCTGAATTCGAAGAGGGCGCCACTGTTCCGCCCAGGAATGCGCATGGTCCGCAGGTGCGCCCATCCTCGCTCCCTGTAATACTTGTGCAGCCCCTCGTTGGTTGCCCAGGCATCTAGTCGAACCGCTTCATACCCTAAGGAATAAGCCCGCTGGACCGCCCAATCCAATAGCCATCCTCCGACCCCTGACACACGCCCTGCCAGCTTACTCAGGTACAATGCGGGCACCTTTTGCTCATCGGGTGTCCAAAAATCTTGGTCGGGTCTATCGTTCAGAGAAACGGTAGCAATAAGATTCCCAACGGCGTCATGCACAACGAATGTCTCGCCCCGCTGGATCATGGGGAGCATGCGTTCCGAGTTCATCCAACCAGGATGCCACTGGCTGATACCGCGCTCCCGCAGTTGATCCGCAGCGTAGTTGAGAAGATCGACTACGCCTTCCGTGTCCTCGGGCGCCGCAGAACGAATTCTCCACTGAGTCATGCTGGCAGCTCGTAGATCAATTCGATCGTGTCGCCCGGCCATGTGTGCCGACTGACCTTTACAGGCCGATCACCTACATAGCCAATGCGGTGTTGAACCAGCACCGAAACGCCCGCTCCAATGCGGAGCTTTCGAGCTTCCTCGGGTGTCGGCGGCCGCCAACGTAGGTGGTCGCGGTAGCGCGTCTGAACGAGACCGCGCTCTGCCATCAAGGCCACAACCCCTTGTGGCACGTCGGCCGGATCGAGGATCTCGGCTACCTCTTGCACCATGTCCATCGGATAGTAGGTGTCGGCCAGGTTGCTCGGCTCACCATCCAACGTGCGCAAGCGCCGCCGCACCGCGACCGACTCTCCCTCATTGAGACCAAGGTAGCCAGCGATCTCCGCGTCAGCGTGAACGACCCCGACCTCAATCTGCTGCCCCGGGGCACGCCCGTGTTCTTGGCTGTCACTCACCCACGCATCGACCCCCGCAGCCTTCCGGTGATCGATCTGCTCACTCCTGCTGGCATGGATCGGCAGGATCCTTAGATCCCGGACTCGACGGCCCGCTCGGGTGCTCCCAGGGGTGATCAACCCTTCGGTGACGAGCTGCTCCAAGGCCCGTACTGCAGTACCTCGACTGATCTGCTGATCGCGAGCCAGATCCCGCTCCGTCGGGACCAACTCCCCAGGTGCCAGGTCACCCGACCTGATCTTCTCACGCAGCAGCTCTGCCACCTGCGCGTATAGAGGCGGCTCACGAAGCGTCATACCTGTCTCCCCTGCCCGAGCTGATCTTTGGCCTAGTCCAAACGTAGCAAACGCTTGACGCCTTGCTACCTCACATGCTTCTATTTGGACTAGGCCAAACAGTCCAACGATTTGGCCCAGGGAAATATTCCCTAGTGTTCGGTAGCGGACTCCGCTTCACCCCAGGTGAGGCGCGTGGAAGCCCGAAGCACATGAGCTTTCACAAGCCCTTGAGGCACATAGTGCGCAAGCCCTGACCCCACCCCGAGCAGACAAGGGGCGGCGATGGGAAGACGTGGTCACGGCACCCCGACAAGGGTGCGCCGCCCGGCAGAGGCCGGCGGTACGGAATGGCCGCGCATCACACGCACCCCCTGCGGGTGCCTGTCCAGCCCCACCGACCGCCAACAGGCGGCCGCCCGGGGCTGAGGCAGGGACCGCAGGGTCCACCCGGCCTCGCGCCAGCACCACCACCGCGGAAAGGACTCACACCATGCTGACACCCCCCAACGAGGACACCGTCTACTCGATCATCAAGGCCCTCGGCCGGGAGATCTGGAGTAGCAGCCCCACGCCCGCCGGCCTGCTGGTCGCCCTGTCCACCGACGGCACCTCCGTCGTCGCCGCGGCGCTGCGGAGCAGCGGCTACACCGTGACCAAGGTCGCCTCCAACACCGTGATGGTCGGCGGTGTGGACCACCTCGTGCTCCTGGAAGCACAGATCGCCGCTCTCCAGACCGAGCGCGACCGGCTGATGGCCGCCCGCCTGGAGACGGAGGCCGTCCGATGAACTGGGTGCACCGCTCCTGCATCGAGCAGATCCGCGCCCGGGAGAGCGAGGTGCGCGAGGACCAACGGGAGATGTACCGCCTGACCGGTGAGGGCATGCGGCTGCGAGCTGAGCGAGACGAGGCCGTATCCGCACGGTGGGACGCGGCCGGGGAGGCCGAGGTCCTCCGTGACCCGGTCACGGTCCTGGAGAAGGAGCTGGCCGAGCGCAGGCACGCCGACAGCGAGCCCGCCCGGCGCCGGGCCCGCGCGGCCTGGCGGACCCTGTGGCGGGTGCCGGCGATCTCGTGGCACCCCTCCGCGCAGGAGTACGAGGCCGAGCAGGCCACCCGGGCGGCCGCCGCCCAGGCCATCCTCGCGATGCCGCTCAACCTGTTCGCAGGGGAGCTGACCTACAGGGGCGGCTCCTACTACCTGGACAGCACGCCGCTGCACCTGCCCGGCCCCGACCCCTACGGCTGTGGCCCGGACAAGGAGGCGCTGCTGCAGGACCGCTACGGCCTGACCCGCGAGGAGATCAGCGCCGCGATGGACGAGGACCGCGAGCGTCGCGCCAACGCGGCCTGAACCCCCTGAGACCTACCCCATGAGATGAGCCCGCCCGGGATCGCACCCCGAGCGGGCTCCTGCACATCCACCCACCTGCAAGGAGAGATCAGATGTACGAGGACGAGCCTACCTACCGCGACCCGCTCGACACGATCGAAGACCTTCTGGCGATCCGCGAGCACAGCCCGCGGTTCTGGGACGCCGACACGGCCGAGCAGGCAACCACCGACCCCTACGACCACCCCTCCTGGGATGTCGCCGACGCCCTGGCCGAGGACGGCTGGGACGACCCGGCCGCCGCGATCGAGGTCCGCGAACTCCTGGCCGGCACCCTCACCGCCTGGCCGCTGGTGCGCGACGTCGACCAGATCCCGGTGCTCGTGTCCGTTGACGGCTCCGGGCTCTGGCCCGCCGCCGGCGACTACGGCGAGGAGGAGGTGTGGGCCGCGTGAGCGCCCTGCTGACTTGGGCTTCGAGCGTGGTCTACATCCACTGCGGCATGGAGATGCAGTGGAACACCTTCCGAGCCTGCTACGAGTGCGCCTCCCCGACCTGCGGGAGCACGCGATGACCGACCTCCAGTTCCACATCAGCAACTGCACCGCGTGCCAGCGCGGGCTGGCCTGCCTGACCCGGCAGATGATCAGCTCCCTGCGAGCCGCCCTGGCGGGGTGGTGGCAGTGATCGGACTGATCATCGCCGCCGCGATCGTCCTGGTCGTCGCGGTCCCGGTGCTCCTGATCGCCCTCACTGGCGGCCCCAGGACTCTGTTCGCCGAACACACCCTGCCCGAACCCGCCCGAACCCGACGCGCCCCGAGGAGGGCTGACCGATGACCACCACTCACCCGATCCCGTCCGGGCCGCGCACGCGGCCCCTGCTGATCGCCGCCTCCATCCCGTCCGTGCTCTCGCTGGCGTGGACGGCCTGGTCGGTGGCGGACATGATCCCTGCCCCGTGGCCGGTCGCCATGGCCGCCGGCATCGCCTTGGACGTGGCGCTGGTCGCCGCGGTGGCGATCGCGTGGGTGGCGCCCTCGATCGCTCGGGGCGCCCAGGCCGCGTCCTGGCTCATCGCCGGTGTGGCCGCGGCCGCGATCGCGATCCACTCCTGGCCGATCTCTCCGGCGCTGGCGCTGATGGCGGCCGTGCCGCTGATATCCAAGGCGCTGTGGCACCTGGCGCTGTCGGCGAAGGCCTCCGGTGAGGCCGCAGCCGCCGCAGCCGCAGCCCACGCGGCCGAGCAGGCCGCCAAGGAGCGGGCCGAGGCCGAGCGCAAGAACCGGCGCCTGTCCACGGGCCTGACCGAGGACCAGGAGGCCGAGCTGGCCGAGCTGGAGCGCCAGCGCGCCTACACCGAGGCCAAGGCGGCCAAGGCCCTGGCGTTGGCCGAGGCCCAGGCGAAAGCCGCGCAGGAGGAGCGCCTGGCCGAGATCCGCCGCCGGGCCGAGACGCAGATGGCCACGGACGAGGCCACCGCGCAGATCCACGTCAAGCGCGCTGAGCTGGCTCAGCAGATCCAGTTGGCCGCCCCGGTCTACACCGCGACCGAGATCTCCGCCGGCCCCCGGGTGCCCGACGACCCGTCCGGCCTTGACGATCTGCCGCCCGGCACGGCACCGGTAGCGGGGTTCGGGTTCTCGCAGACGCCCCCGGCGCGGGGTGTCCACCCCGCTGAGGAGCACGTGCCCAGGGTGCCCACCCCCGGTGAGGCTCCGCTCAGCGAGGGCGAGCGCAACCGTCGTGCGGTCCTGGCCGCCTACGAGCGCCTGGCGGCGGACGGCAGCGCGCCGTCGGTGTCGGCCGTGGCCACCGAGGCCGGTGTCAGCCGCCGTACGGTCAACCGCCACCTGCCCCCCGAGATGAAGTCCTGATCGCCCCACCTACTGGGCACCCCTGGGCACCCCCGCTGATCTGCGGGTGCCCAGGGGTGCCCACCACTCGCTCCGGCGGGTGCGCACGCCCTCCCGGCCCCTCGGTCGGGTGGGTGTGCGCACCGCTCCGGCGCCGCGCGAACCAGTGCCGCCCCATTTGCCGTGGGTGAGCTGGCGCCGCGCGAACCGGCCACGGTGCTGTTCGAGCACACCCCTCAGCCACGAAGGAGGTTCCGATCAGCCCAACGATCCGAAGCCGTGCCCCGCCCGTGCGGGGCCACCACGTTCACGGGCCGCCGCCCTCTTGCCCGGGCGGCGGCCCCTCCCCTGGAAGGACCCCCTGTGGCTAGCCGTTTCTACGACCCCGACGGCACCAAGTACGGCACCCCGACCTACCCGAGGAACCTCGCACCCCGCGGACTGGCGACGAAAAAGCAGCTCCGGCGGCTCGGGCTGAGGCCCGGCGGCCAGGAGCCGGTCGCACAGCTCGCCTGGCGATCGCGGTCGCGCTGCGGCGGAGCCCGCGACGGCTACCGGCTGGCCTGGCTCTACCACGTGCACCTGGCCCGGCCGGTGCGCCCGATGACCCCGGCCCGCGAACAGGCCCTGGCCCGGGCCCTGCTGGCCCGACACACCTGCCGCGACTGCGGCGAGATCCACCCCTACTGCCTGCCCACGTCCCTGGGCGGCGTCTGCCCGCCCGGGACCGGATGTGCCGCCGCCCCTGCGGTGGCGGCCTGACCTGCACACCTACGCACAGATGGGAGGGGCCGATGGTCCCGCTGAACACCACCGCTGGCCGCGCCCCGGCGCGCGGCCGCCGTCCCCAGGACGCCCCGCGTTTGTCGGCGGTGCCATCCGGCCCCGTCCCGGGCCCGGACCGGGACGCAGCCGCTGCCCCGGCCGGGCTGCCCGACGCGCTGGCCCATGCGGTCCTGGGCTCCCAGGCCCCGCCCAAGGCGGC
Source organism: Nocardiopsis sp. NRRL B-16309 (assembly GCF_001279585.1). GTDB lineage: Bacteria > Actinomycetota > Actinomycetes > Streptosporangiales > Streptosporangiaceae > Nocardiopsis. The sequence continues at coordinate 61,523 of NZ_LGEC01000059.1, forward strand.
GCCGAAGGCGCCCGCGGCCGGCACGGACCAGTCCGCCGCGCGGGCGCCGGCGCCCGCTCCCGAGCGGGACCAGGCCGCAGAGCCCACGGCCCCGAAGGACGCCCCGACCAGCACCGACACCCCGACTGAGACCAGTGAGGAGACCGCCTTGGTCGCTGTGGAGAGCCCCAGCGCCGCTGAGGCCGAACGCGCCATCAAGTGGTTGGGCGTCACGTTCCGGCCGCCGGACGTGTGGCGCGAGCGCCAGCCGAGCCTGCGTGAGGAGTGGGCGTTCGTGATGGACGGCTCGCACCTGCCCGAAGAGGGGCTGTGGCGGGCGCTGGCCCGCGGCTACGCCGCTCCCGCGATCGGGGTGATCACGGTGCTGCACTTCCTCACCTGGGTCCTGCGGTCCCCGGCCCGCCACGCCACCGCCTGGGTCGTGGCCGCGCTGATCGCCGTGTCCGCCGCTCTCATGCTCTGACCTGCACAAAACTCGTTCGAAAGGAGTCTTCACATGTTCACCGTCGGCGCGATCCTGTGCCTGGCCCTGTTCTGGTTCGTGCGCACGAAGGCGCACTGGCTCATCTCCGGGTTCTTCGCCGTCTTCGGCGGGGCCCTGTTCGCCTTCTCCTTCCTGGGAGGGTGGGCGTCCACGCTGATCCTGTGGGTCCTGGGCTTCATCCTGGGGCTGCTCCCCGAGTCCATCTCCGCTGGGTCGGTGCTCGCCGCGGTCGCGGTGTTCTTCGTGGTCATGGTCGGTATCGACGTCTGGCGCAACAAGAAGCTGGACGAGGGCGGCCAGTGGGCGGCGATCTGCCTGCCGGTCGTACTCCTGGCCGCCGGCGGGGCCGTGGGCGGGGTCGGCGGTTCCGTCGTCACCTCCCTGGCCGACGCCGGGACCGGCATCTTCGGCCCGCTGCTGGGGTGGTGAGGTCATGGAGATGCTGATCCTGGCCGCCATCGCCGCGTTCGTGGTCAAGAACGCGGCCGTGGACACGGTGGCCATGGCCACCGGCAAGACGCCGCCCTCGCACGCCTACCGGATGGCCCGCCTCAAGGAGCAGGCCGCCTCTGAGCGCCGCCGCCTGGCCGCCGACCCCGACAACCGGGGCGGCCTGAAGATGGTGGCCCGGCACTGGTACCTGGATGCGTGCGAGGACGTCGACCACTGGCGGGCGCACCGGCACCAGACCAAGCCCGAGCGCAAGGCCGCACGTCAGCGCAGGCGCGCTGAGCGAGCGCGGGTGATCCGGGAGTGGGCTGAGCGGCACGTCCCCGACGTCGGCGACGAAGACGCCGACGGGATCGTCGACGCCGAGATCATCGACGAGACCGACGAGTTCACCCCGCCCGGCACCGAGGAGCCGCGGCCGCGCCCCGAGCGCCGCCGCTGGCGGCGCACCACCACCGAAGAGGTGTACGAGGAGGAGGCCGACCGCCCGGCCCCGGGCAGCGACGTCGTTCTCCTGAACCCCGATGAGCAGACCGAGAAGGCGCCGCTGCCGCACCGGCGGCTGGTGCTGATGACCATGCTCGCGTCGGCGGGATATGCCCCCGACACCGAGGCGATCGGGCGGATGACCTCCGAAGAGGTCGACGGCGCGATCGCGGCCCTGATCGCGCACGAGCGCGCCACCCGCACCGCCTCCCACTGACCCGTCCCCGATCCCCGGGTCCGGACCACGCCGGTCCGGCCCCTTGACCGTCACACCGAGAGGAACTCCATGAGCACGCAGATCGGCAACGGCAACACCCTGGCGACCAACGGCAACTCCTCGCTGCGCTACAGCGACGCCTCCGGCCTGGATGCCCACGCCCAGACCATCACCGGCATCGGCTCCCTGGTCAAGCAGGGCAACCAGATGCTGGAGATCGTCGAAGGCCAGATGCGGGCCGCCGACATGGGCACCGAGGTCACCTCCGAGCTCGCGACGCTGCGGGACCTGGGCAGCGCCTACATCGCTCAGGCCATCCGGGCCCGGGCCAAGCTCGAAGAGGTCAACCGGCACGTGCAGGAGGCCTATGAGGCCAGCCGCGGCCAGGCCGCTGACAAGGGCTACCAGCTCGGTGGCCGGTAGCCGCTGACGCCGGACGCCGTTCCACGGGCCGCTCCCGCGTGCGGGGGCGGCCCCCTTCATGCCCGTTTTCGGTGACCGAACGTGATGAGGCATCGGTGAGACGTTCTCTCACGATGTCTCATGACGTTTGTCCCCGACTGCGAACTATCTACCGATTTTCGGTGAGGCAAACCCTCGCCTCAGGCCCTGATCCAGGGCTCTGCGGCGGGGGTGAGGCAACGAGACATCCCGCCCCCGCCTCGGGTGCGGGCACGCACAGTAACTGATCTGGAAGGAGCCCGTCGTGGCCAAGAAGTCGAAGAAGACCCCGCCCACGGCCGCCCCGGTCGCGCCCGCCCTGCCGCCCGAGGTGCTGGCCGCCCTCAGGCAGCAGCCCGCGCACCAGGAGCCGCGCACCTTCAAGAGTGAGGGCGTGGGCGCCATCATCGCGGCCGGATGGAAGGCCGCCTTCAAGCCGGGCGAGCACTCGCTGCGGGTCCACATGGCGGCGCAGTTCTACCCGTGGAAGGTCGGCGGCCTCGTGCTGGCCGCCGGGGTCGTCGCCGCCCGCGCGGCCGCGGTCTCGGGCACGCACGCCCTGGTGCTCGCTCTGGCCACCGGCGCCGGCACGTGGGCGGCGCTGCGGATCCTGCGCACCGTCAAGGCCCGCAAGCACCGCGCGACGAAGCTCGCCTCGGAGTGGGCCGAGGTCGACCCGGCGCACGCCCGGGTGTGCGCGGCCGCGGCCGGGGTGTGGCTGCTGGCCGTCATCCTCATCCAGCCGTCCACGCTCACCGCCTGGTGGTGGTCGGGCCTGGTCGGCCTCCTGGCGCTGCTCGCCCTGGGGTCGCGGTTCTGGGCCCACCACCGGGTGCCCCGGGTCCTGGCGGCCGTGGACGAGGCGGTCGCACCGCCCCCGCCGCCGGGGGAGCACGTGGTGGCCCGCAAGTGGCGCACCCGCGTGGCCAACGGCTCCGGGGCGCTGCCCGGCACCAAGCTCACGCACCTGGTGGACGAGTCCTACGGGGTGCGCGGGCGCCTGCACTTGGTCCCCGGGCGCCAGACCATCACCTCGGTGCGCGCGGCGCAGGGCTACATCGCCACCGCCCTGGGGGTCTCGGAGGCCGACATCCTCATCGAGCAGGTCGAGCCGACCGAGGACGACCCCAAGCCCGACAGCTCGATCCTGGATGTCAAGGTCGTCACCGTCGGGATGCTCACCCAGAAGGTCCCGCTGGAGGGCGACCGCCTGGTCGTGGACGGCGACGACGTCTCGATCCGGATAGGCCCCTACGCCGACGGCGACGGCGAAGCCCTCTGGCGGCTCTACACCAGCGACAGCATCTGGGGCGGGTTCGTGGCCGGGTCCACCGGCTCCGGCAAGTCCGGGCTGATCGACGCCCTGGCGCTGGGCATCTGGCAGACGCAGAACACGATCGTCATCTACCTGGACCCGAAGAACGGCGGCAGCTCGCCGCGGATCTTCGACCGGGCGCACTGGTCGGTGGGCAAGGACCCCGGCACGTGGGACGCCATTTTGGACGGGCTCATCGAGGTGATCGAGGCCCGCGGCCTGGAGAACAGCGCCAGGTTGAAGGTCTCCGGGTTCACCCCGAGCCGGGAGCGGCCGGGGATCGTGGTGATCGTGGACGAGTGCCACGTCGTCATCAACGCACAGAACGCCGAGAAGTGGGGGCGGGTCGGCCGCGAGGGCCGCGCCGCCGGTGTCCAGGCCGTCTACGCCTCGCAGATCTACGGGCTGCAGACCTTCGGCGGCGACGACGCGGTCCGCTCCAGCGCGACCGCCGGCAACACCGTGGCGCTGCGGGTCTCGCGGAACCAGTCGACGATGATCGCCGACATCCCGCTCGATCCGTCCACGCTGCCCAAGATCACCGGCGTCGGGCTGGTGGACAGCGGCCGCGAGGCACCCTTCAAGGCGGCGTGGGCTCCCAGCGAGACCACCGCCGCGCAGATGGACGCCGCGCTCGAACACGCCCCCACCGAGCTGGACCCGCTCGCGGCGGGCGCCTTCGACGCCGGGACCAACGGCCTCTACAGCCGCCGCTACGAGATCGCTGAGCAGCAGGTCGCCAACGCCGAGGAGCGGCTGCGGGCCTATGAGGCCGGGCGGGTGCCGACCACTCGCGAGGCCGGGGACACCGAGATGGCGCTGCCCAACATCACCGGACCGACGCTGTTCGAGATCCCCGACATCGACCCGGCACTGCTCACCGACACCGACCTCGGTCTCGGGATCCTCGCGGCCGCCAACCGCGACCCCCACGAGGAGCTGCTGGCCCGCTGGTCCGGAGCCGCCAAATGCGTGCTCCAGGTGCTCATCGAGCACGGGTCGTTGCGCCGGGGCGAGATCGAGCAGCAGGTGATGGAGGCCGAGCAGTGCTCTCGGGCCACCGTGTCGCGGGCCATGGAGGACCTGGCCGAGGCCGAGGTCATCGAGCCGCTGCCCAAGCGCAAGGGCTGGCAGCTCGCCGCCTGAGCACACACCGTCACCGAACAAGCGGGTGAGACGTCCTCGCCGATGTCTCACCCGCTTCGTGTCCCGATACGAAGAATCAACCGTTTCTAAGGCGAGACAAACCCCGCTGGCGCCCGGGAAACCCGGGTTCCGGCCCCGAACCGAGACACCGAGACATCCCGCCCCGTCCCCGGGGCGGAGTCACCCACTGCGAGGAGAACACCGTGATCCGAACGTTCACCAAGCGGCGCATCAGCGCGGCTGAGGTGGCCCAACGCCCCGAGTGGCGGCGGGCCCTGTACGACCAGGGCGCGCTCACCGACCCGGACCGCCAGTCGGCGCGCCAGCACCTGACCGGCATCGGTCTGCGGCGCACCGCCCACATCCGGCGAGAGGACGACCAGTGACCACCTCCGACACCATCACCCGACCTGCCCAGTGGATGTCGACCGGCGACGGCGGCGCCCAAGCCGTGCACGACCTCGTCCTGGCCTACGACCCCACCCGCCCCTTCGCGGCGGAGCTGCGCTTCGTCCTGGATGCCGGCGACCCCGACGCCGTGCTGGTGTGGGAGGTGGCCCGCGACCTGCTCGCCCAAGGGAGCGCCTCGTGGGCCGGGGACGGCGACGTGCGCGTGCGGGTGTGGACGCCCCTGCCGGCCCTGTGCGTCATCGAGCTGCTCGACGGCATCACCGGCCGATGGGGGCACTTCCTGGCCCGCCGGGTCGAGCTGACCGACTTCCTGCAGGAGACCTACCAGCTGGTGCCCGAGGGCACCGAGCACGTCGACATCGACGCGGCCGTGGCCGCTCTGCTGACCGGAGGTGGGAGCTGATGGGCGTTCCGCGCTTCCGTGCCCGTCGCCGCGGCATCGACGCGGCCCCCGCCCCGCCGGCCTGGGCCGCCCAGGCCCTGTGCGCCCGCGTGGGCACCCCCGCCGACTGGCACCCCGACGAGTCCGACCAGGAGGCCATCGAGGCCGCGGTCTCCGTGTGCGGGCGCTGCCCGGTCCGTACCGACTGCCTGGACTTCGCCTTGGATCACCCGCCGACCAGCCAGGTCGGTATCTGGGGCGGCCTGACCGCCGACGAGCGGATCCGAGTACGCCGCAGGCGGATGCGCGCCACCCGAGCCGCCTGAGAACCACACACACCACGAAGGGCACCCGCCGCGGCTTAGACGGCGGGTGCCCTTCGCCGTCCTGTCTACCACCGAGGAGACACCGATGATCCGCGCCACCCGGCCCGCCCACCCCCACGAGGGCACCGTCCACGCCGATCACCTGCCCACCGCCCACATCGAGCGCGCCCGCGCCGACGGATGGACCATCACGACCCTGGCCCACGCCCCCAACCTGGCGCTTCCCGAGGAGGCCGCCCGGCTGTGGCGGGCCGCGATCGACGCCGGCGCGCCCTGGGCGCTCACCCAGCGCCCGCCCCACAGCCGCACGGAAGACGGCCTGGTCACGTTCCTGGAGATCCGCGACCTCGACCAGAGCAGCACACGGCCGTGGACGGAATGGTCCTGGGACCCGACCGGCCAGGCGGCGCCCGCATGGATGTCGCTGCAGGACGCCCACCGGCTCCTGACCGACCGCATCGCCGCCCGCCGCTGACCCCGCCCGCACACCACCGAGGAGACCCCCATGCCGACGATCACGATCACCGCTACCGCCGCCGTACTCTCCGACCAGGTCGGGTGGGCCGCCCGCCTGCTGCCCGCCCGACCCGCGATCCCCGTCCTGGCCGGACTCCGGCTGGACATCACCGCCGACCGGGTGCGCGTCACCGCCACCGACTACAAGGTGTGGGCCAGCGCCGACGTCGACGCCGACACCGAGGGAGAGGGCGTCGCGGTCCTGCCCGGGCGGCTGCTGGCGGGCCTGCTCGCCAAGCTCCCGCCCCTGCAGATGGTCACGATCACCATCGCCCCCGACCGGGCCCGCATCTCCTGCGGGCCCACCCGCGCGACGCTGCTCACCCTGCCCGCCGAGGACTACCCCACCCCGCCCGAGCCGCCCCCCGTCGTGGGCCGCACCGAGGCCGCCGACCTGTCCGCCGCCATCACCCAGGTGGCCGTGGCCGCCTCCACCGACCCCACCCTGGTCTCACTCACCGGCGTGCACACCACCCTGGCCGAGGGCGGCATCGTGGTGTGCGCCTCCGACCGGTACCGGGTCACCCGCCAGAGCGTGGCCTGGGAGCCCGTCTTGGACCAGGAGGACGGCGACGAGCCCGTGCTGCTGGTCCCGGCCGCCACCCTGTCCCAGGCCGCCAAGGCCATGACCGGCACGGTCAGCATCGCCACCGCCACTGACGACACCGGCCGCCTGGACCAGCTCAGCCTGTCGGACGACGTCCGGCGGCTGTCCACGCGCCTGCTCGACGGCGATTTCCCGGCCACCACCCCGTTCCTGGAGCGGGCCCGCCAGGACGCGCGGCTGAGGGTGAGCGTGGAGGCCGCCGAGCTGGCCGGCGCGGTCGACCGGGTCCGTTTGTTCGCGGCCGCCGACACCCCGATCCGGATCGCCATCAACGACGAGGGCCTGGTGGTACGCGCCGGCGACGAGGGCGACGCGGGCAGCGAGGAGGTGCCCGCCAAGGTCGACGGCGAGGGCCTGCAGGTGGCGTTCAACGCACCCTTCCTGCTCACGGCCCTGGCCAACGCCCGCAGCGAGCGCGTGCAGATGGCCATGAGCGAGGCGGACCGCCCGGTCCTGCTCACCCCCGACGCCGACGGCGACGGCTATCAGTACCTGGTCATGCCGATCCGCTTGGGATCCGCGTCCGCATGACCCCCTGGAGGGATCTGATGTTCGAGCCGACCACCTTGTACCGGATCTACTGCGACGCCCCCGGGTGCATCCGTCTGGTGATGGACGCCGAATACGACGCCCCGCTCCTGATCGAGAGCCCCGACCTGGACCGGGTCCCCGAGGGCTACCTGACCGACGACGACGGCACCCCGTGGGTGCGCGGGCCCCGCGACCGGGTGATGTGCCCCGAGCACGGCCACATCATCCGCCGCGAACGGAAGATCGCCGCCGCCCACGTCCCGCTGTTCGGCCCCACCCCATGAGCCGTCCCGGGCGCTCGCTCTGACCACCAGACCTCCTCAGGGCTGGTGGTCGGGGGGACCGCCCGGTCCGCACCACACGCGCGGCCCGCCCCGTCTTTCCAGGGACCAGGGGCGGGCCGCACCACTCCCGTCAAGGAGCACACCCAGTATGACCACGCCGAATACCACCAAGAAGCGATGCTGCGGTTCCAGCGTGGGCGTCATCATCGCCGACCACGCCGACCGGCTGCTGATGATCACCCGCGGCTGGTGGCCGCGCGGGACCGCACCGGTCGCCGGGCACGTCTACGACCAGCACGCCTCTGCCGCTGAAGCCCTGGTCGCTGAGGTCAACGAAGAGGTCGGGCTGACCGTGATCGGATCCTCCCTGGTGTGGGAGGGCCACCTGCCCAACTTGTGCTCCTCACTCCCCCACCAGCCGCTGGCAGGCCACTACTGGCACCTGGGAATCGCCACCGCCGAAGGAGAGGTCGTGGCCGCGCCGGGCGAGACCAAGGGCGCCGACTGGTACACCCCGGACCAAGTACGGACCATGGCCCGGGCCACTCTGGCCCACTACCGGTCCGGGGGTGCGGCGGCGGACCAGCCCGACGACTCCTTGGAAGCCGTGTGGCTGAAGCTGCTGTTCGAGGCCGGGCACCTGCCGTGGCTGACCGAGTCCGATCTGGCGGTGGCCGAGGCCGCGTACACCACCGCGCCGGGCGAGTACTGGCTGGGAGGGCGCCCGTAATGGACAGCCGTCTGATCGAAGGTCTGCGCAACTGGGCTGACGGGCTCTCCGCCGACCGCGCCGCCGTTGAACTGCTCATCACCCACGAATCCTGGCTGGCGCGACCGGATTTCCTCAACCGATGCGTGATGGAGACGCCGGTCGAAGAGCTGCTCGATCCCGCCCGCCCGATCACCACCATCAACTGGGACGAGGCGTTCTGGGCCCTGGTCGACGAGCTGCCCGCGTCCTCCTCCATGGTCGCCATCCTGCGCATCGCCGTCTCTCTCGGAACGGGCGAGCCGGTGGATCTGCGAGACGCCCTGGTGGGTTTGGACGCGACCAACGCCGCCGCCGTCGCTACGGCCGTGGTCACCGCCGCCCAAGCCGAGACCAGGGTGAAGGTGACCCTGGCGCCTCGGAAGCTCCCCGACTGGCTCCGGGAGGACTGAACACCGAGCCCTCAACAGCCTGACCGACACCACCTGCCCGCCCCGGGAAGCAACGCCCCGAGCGGGCACGTAGACATCAACCTCCGAGCAGAAGGGCCCGTATGACCTGGCACCTGCAACCCATGGCCGCGTTCGACATCGAGTCCACCGGCCTGGACCTGGGCAACGACCGCATCGTCACAGCCGCCCTGTGGCGCATCGACCCCGCCAACCGGACCAAGGACGTCACGACCTGGCTCGTCGACCCCGGCATCGAGATCCCCCAGGCCGCCACCGACATCCACGGCATCACCACCGAACACGCCCGCGAACACGGCCGGCCTGCCTGCGAGGCCGTACCGGAGATCGGTGAAGCCCTGGAGAAGGCGGCCGTGGACGGCTTCCCCGTGGTCATCTACAACGCCCCCTACGACCTCGGTCTGCTCGCCTCCGAACTCCAGCGCCACCAGACCGGGGTGTCCTTCTCCGGGCTGCTGCGTGTCATCGACCCCCTCGTCCTGGACAAGCGGGTCGACACCTACCGGCGCGGCTCGCGCAAGCTCGTGGACGTGTGCGCCCACCACGGGGTCCGGCTCGATGCCGACCAGGCCCATGGGGCCGCTGCCGACGCTCTGGCCGCCGCACGGCTGGCCTGGAAGCTCGGAGCGGTCCACAGCGAGCTGGCCGCGATGAACATTGACGACCTGCACACAGCGCAGATCGGTTGGAAGGCCGAACAGGCCGCCGGCTTCCAGGACTACCTGCGGCGCAAGGACCCCGAAGCGGTCGTGGACGGGTCCTGGCCCCTCGCACCCAGGCCCTGAGCGCACACCCCCATCGGACCCGAAGGGGCCGGACCGTCACGACGTGGCGGACCGGCCCCTTCCCCCTTGTACAGACCACGAACACGGAGGACCCGCGATGCCCGCACCCGACACCACCCCCGTCCCGGTCTACGCCGAGACCGACCAGGAAGACCTGATCGAGGCCGCCGGGGCGTTCAGCGTCCCGATCCGCGACATCGTCCACCACGAGATGGGCGAGGACTGGGATCTGTACAGCGACACCCTCACCGAGATGAACCGCTTGGAGTACCGCCTGGACCAGATGGAGGCGGCGGTGGCCAAGAGCCGCCAGGCCCTGGCCCTCATCCATCGGCGGGCCCGGGTGCGCGCCCTGTGGGAGCCGACCCTGCGCAAGGAGAACATCCCCGCCACCGACAGCGGCGGGGCCCTGGCCGACGACGTCAACGACTTCACCCGCGCCCTGTTCACGGCCGAACGCGAGACCGACTGCACTCTGGCCGCCGTCCTGAACTGCCCGGAGGTGGCGATGTGGGCCGACGTTCTCACCGAGCGCGCCACCACCCCTGAGACCAGCGACGAAGCCCTGGAGAACACCAGCAACCGGATCACCGGCGTCTTGAGCGGGATCATCACCGCCGCGATGGACCTGGCCGACGTCCACCCCGATGCGGCGCCGTGACGTTCCCGCCCACGGCCTGAGCTCACCCCCTGAGCGAAAAGAAGGGGTCGGAACGTCACAAGCTGGCCGTTCCGGCCCCTTCTCCATTGCAGACCACCCACCTGTGAGGAGAGAGATGACCGCGTTCTCACCGGTCGACTACGCCCTGGCCGCCGCCCGGCGCGGCTGGCCCGTCTTCCCGCTCACCCCGAACTCGAAGAAGCCTCCACTCGTCAAGGCCTGGGAGCGGGCCGCGACCACCGACCCCGACCGCATCCGCGCCTGGTGGCGACAGTGGCCGACCGCGAACTACGGCATCGCCACCGGCCCGGCCGGGCTCGTGGTGGTCGACCTGGACGTGCCCAAGCCCGGACAGGCCCCGCCGTCGAAGTGGGCGCTGCCTGGGATCACCGATGGGGCTGACGTCCTGGCCGTGCTGGCCGAACGCGCCGGACAGGCCTTGCCCACCGGCACCTTCACCGTGCGCACCCGCCGGGGCGGCCTGCACCTGTACTTCACCCACCCCGCCGGCCCCCGACTGGGCAACACCAGTGGGGCCCTGGGCTGGTTGATCGACACCCGCGCCCACGGCGGATATGTGGTCGGCCCCGGCTGCCCGGTGACCGCCCCGGACGGATCGGGACGCTACGAGCACCTGAACCGCGACGTACCCGCACCGCTGCCGGAATGGATATGGAGCCTGCTGCGCAGGCCCGTCTCCCCGGATCGGCCCGCCGCCGCGCCTGTCCCGTCGCCGGGGCCCGCGAGCGACGTGTTCGCCGACGTCGCCCGCAACAACCGCCGCAGGGCCGCATACGTCAAGGCTGCGGTGACCGGAGAGCTAGCCAGGGTTCGAGGCGCTCAGCCCGGCACGCGCAACGAGAACCTCTACATCGCCGCGGCCAGCCTCGGACAGCTCGCCCGCGAAGGCCTGCTGGAGACCGCCTGGATCCAGGACGCGCTGTACAACGCCGCCCTGGAGGCCAACGCCGCGGGCGATGCCAATCCGCCCCGCGAGATCGCCGCCACGATCCGCTCCGGCCTGGCCAAGGGCCTACGCGAGCCCCGCCGCCCCACCACCCGCCACCGACCGCCCCGGAGGGCCGCCTAGATGAACTCCCGCGACGACAAAGACAAGAAGCCGAGCCAGGCCACCCTGCTGATCGAACTGGCTGACCGGCACGTCGACGTCGTGGCCGGAGATGACGGACGCACCTACGCCGTCCGCAAGGGCTCTTCCACCGCGTTCCCGCTCCTGCGCAAGGACGGGCTGCGTGTGCAGCTCGCCCGCCAGTACTACGCCGAGCACCACGCGGTCGCCTCACAGTCCGCTCTGACCGACGCCATCTCCGTCCTGGAAGGACGCGCCATGGACCAACAGCCCCAGCCCATCCACCTGCGGCTGGCCACCCACCGAACGGAAACCGGCGACCAGATCGTCATCGACCTGGGCACCCCCGACGGGAGGTGCGTCATCGCCGGCCCCGACGGCTGGCACATCGCCGAGCGCAGCCCTGTGCTGTTCCGTCGCACCAAGCTGACCAGCCCCATGACCGAGCCCGGACCGGCCGGGCAGACCGCCCACGGCCTGGCCGCCCTACGGGACCTGATCAACGTGGACGAGCCCTCCTTCCGCCTCATCGTGGGGTGGCTGGTGGCCGGGATGATGCCCGACCTGCCCCACCCGATCCTGGGCGGCAAGGGCGAACAGGGCACCGGCAAGTCCACCGCCTTGGAGATGCTGATCAACCTGCTGGACCCCTCCCCCGCCGCGCTGAGGTCCCTGCCCCGCGACATCAAAACGTGGGCGACCGTGGCCAGCGCGAGCTGGGCGGTGTGCCTGGACAATGTCTCGGTCATCCCCATGTGGCTGTCGGACACCCTGTGCAAGGCCGTGACCGGTGACGGTCTGGTCGACCGGGCCCTCTACAGCGACGACGACGTGTCCGTGCTGGCCTTCCGGCGGCTGATCGCACTCACCTCGATCGACACCGGCGCCCTGGCCTCGGACCTGTCCGAGCGGATGCTGACCGTGGAGTTCCTGCCGATCAAGAAGGAACAGCGGCGACCCCACAGCGAGGTCGCCGCCGCCTTCCACCGCGACGCGCCCGCCATTCGAGCCGCCCTGTTTGACCTGCTCTGCGCGGTGTTGGGCGCACTGCCGGACACGCACCTGGCCGAACTGCCCCGCATGGCCGACTTCGCGCGCATCCTCGCGGCCCTGGACACGATCACGGGGTGGAACACCCTGGACACCTACCTGACCGCCTCCCAGGTCACCACCGCCGACCTGCTCGACGCCAAGCCGTTCACCAGCGCGGTGGCCGACTTCGTGGACGAGCACACGCAGTGGACAGGGTCCATCAGCCAGCTCCTGGACCTCATCCCCGCCCCGGAACCGCGGCCCCGCTCCTGGCCGGTGGACGCCACCCGCGCCTCCGGCCAGCTCAAGCGCGACGCCCCGGTGCTGCGCTCGATCGGCATCACGGTAATCGAAGCCGGACGCTCGCGCGATCGGCACCGACGCCAGCTCTACACCTTCACCGCCCACAGCCTCGACGGCCAAGCCCCGCAGGCTCCGCAGCAGGCTCCGGACGCCGATCCTGCCCCGGACACCACGGTGACCAGGCAGGACGCCTCTTTTTTTGGCCAGCTAGTCACACCTGACCCGTCGGACGCGCAGATTCCAGCCTCCGCAGCCTCCGCACCAGCCTCCCACCATCACCCCAGGCCACAGGCGGTCACGGAGGCTACGGACCCTGCGGAGGCTGGTTTCCCCCCACTCTCTGAAAAGACGACCACCAACGCGGTGGAGGAAGGCCCGTGCGTGCGCTGCGACGCCGCCTTCCATCGATTCGAGACCACCGACCACCCCAGGGTGTGCACGACCTGTGCCTCCAGGCACCGGACGTGAGCGCCACACGAAAAACGGCCCTGGCACGCACCGCCAAGCACCCGCCAGAGCCGCACCCAACCCTCTGAGAAGGAGAGGCACTCCCAGCATGACCGACAAACGCAAACGCCGCCTGGATCTGGCGAAGGTCCGCGTGATCGGACCTCCCGAGACCGTCGACCAGGTCGTGGACGCCATCACCACCGCGCCCCCGTCCGCCGAACCCTCCAAGCCCTACCCCAGCCGCCACAACTCCGGCCACGTCCGCGTCTACCTGGAGGTCGCACCCGAATGAGCACCAAGGCTCTCCACGTGGCGGCGCAGCGAACCCGGAGCTGGCTCACCGTCGACGAGTTCTGCGAGGAACTCGGCATCGCCCGGTCGACCTTCAACGACTGGCGGGCCAAGGGTCGGGCGCCCAAGTGCGCCAAGCTGCCCAATGGCCAGCTCCGCATCCGCCGGTCGGTCTTCGAGCAGTACATGGCCGCCCTGGAGGACGTTTCCTGATGGAGTCCGTCACCTACGACGTTCGGATCTGGAAGAAGATCGAGGTCTACAAGGGCAAGCGGAAGACCACGCACACCGTGCGCTGGCGGGTGGGCGTGAAGACGTTCCGTGAACCGCACAGCACCGCCGCCATGGCCGACTCCTTCCGATCCGAACTGGTGGCCGCCACCAACCGTGGTGAGGCGTTCAGCCTCACCACGGGGCGGCCCGCCGCGTGGAAAGATCCGAAGACCGCGGAAGAGGACAACGCTTCGAAGGTCTCCTGGTTCTCGTTCGTGTGCGACTACGTGGACACCCACTGGGGCGTTTCGGCAAGCCACCGCCTCGATCGGGCCAAATACCTGGCGAAGGCCACGATCGCCCTGGTCGACGACGCGCCGCCCGGACGCCCCTCTGATGACCTGATACGCACAGCCATGCGGAACTGGGCTCTCAACAAGGTGCACAGGGACAGGGAGCGACCGCCTGAGGTCGCCAGGGCCCTGGCGTGGCTGAAGGAGCACACTCTGCCTGTCCAGCGGTTGAGTGATCCGACCGTGGCCCGGCGAGTGCTGACGGAGGTGACCAGCAAGCTGCCCGAGAACGGAGGCGGAAGCCTCGGGGCCAAGTCCGCGGTGAAGTCGAAACGGATCTTGTCGCACTGCCTGGATTTCGCCGTGGAACGCCGCCACCTGGCGGCGAACCCGGTGAGCTTCCACCGCAACCCCGCCGGCGCAATCAAATGGACGCCGCCGAAGGTCAACAACCTCATCGACGAACGGTCGGTGCCCGACCCCGCACTCGCCCGGAAACTGCTGGATGCCGTCGCTTCGGAGAACCGGAGCGGCTCATTGCTCCGGCCCTTCTTCGCAGTGATGTACTTCGCCGCCCTTCGACCCGAGGAGGCCGTGAACCTTCTCTGGACCGATGTGAAGCTGCCTACGTTCACCCGGGATGAGGAGACGGGTGAGTGGGTGGCGCCGGAGGACGCCTGGGGCGAGATCACGGTGCGGGAGGTCGCCCCGGACGTGGGGCGCCGGTGGACGGACAGCGGCCGTCAGAGGGACACCAGACCGCCCAAGGGGCGGGCAGAGGGCGAGACCCGGCCGGTTCCCTGCCTGCCGCTGCTGAGCCGCATCCTGTGGGAGCACGGCCGGCAGGAGGAGCAGGGCCCCGGCGGGTTGGTGTTCTTCGGTGAGCGGGGCCACCAACTGGCGACCAGCACCTACTCCAAGGCCTGGCGCAAGGCTCGACGGGCGGCCCTGAGCAAGGACCGGCTCGACACTCCCCTGGCCCGGCGTCCCTACGACCTGCGCAGCGCCTGCGTCTCCACATGGCTGAACGAGGGAATCGACCCTCCCCAGGTGGCGAAGTGGGCGGGGCACAGCGTCGACGTCCTGCTACGGGTCTACGCGCGCTGTCTGGAGGGCCGGGAGCAGGAGGCACGCCGCCGCGCGGCGGCCGGCTTCGAGGGCTTCTGATCCCGCAGAACTTCAACACGTATTCAGCGCAGGCACCCGGATCCGGCCGGTGTCGGCCGTAGTCAGCCGGACATGAAACAAGAGAGCCGCTGGCCTGTTCACGCAGGTCAGCGGCCTTTTTTTGTGCTCAGAGGGGGTAGGCCGGGCAGGACTCGAACCCGCGACCCAGGGATTATGAGTCCCCTGCTCTGACCAACTGAGCTACCGGCCCGCCGTCGTCGGCAGACGTCATCCTAACAGGGTGTGTCCGGCGTTACCGCGCCGTGAATCGGCCGTTCGGCGGGGGCTGACGTCCTCCGCGGCGGCGCGGGGGCGTGTAGCCCGCACCTGGGTCACGGGGCGTGTACGGCGTCGGTCTAGGGTGGTGAGGTGCGGCGCGCGCCCGGTGGACCCCAGCGCCCGGCACGGACGCCGCTTCTACCCGTTGGTAACATCGCGGGTCGCACATCGTCGTCAGGAGAGTTCACGTCATGGCCCAAGTACCCGTCAACGTCACCGTCACCGGCGCCGCCGGCCAGATCGGCTACGCCCTGCTGTTCCGGATCGCCTCCGGCCAGCTGCTCGGCGCCGACACCCCGGTGAAGCTGCGTCTGCTGGAGATCCCGCAGGCCGTCAAGGCCGCCGAGGGCACGGCGATGGAGCTGGACGACTGCGCCTTCCCCCTGCTGCAGGGCATCGACATCTTCGACGACGCCCGTCAGGCGTTCGAGGGCGCCAACGTGGGCCTGCTGGTCGGCGCGCGTCCCCGCGGCAAGGGCATGGAGCGCGGTGACCTCCTCCAGGCCAACGGCGGCATCTTCAAGCCCCAGGGCGAGGCCATCAACGCCGGCGCGGCCGACGACATCCGCGTCCTGGTGGTCGGCAACCCCGCCAACACCAACGCCCTCATCGCGCAGAGCCACGCTCCCGACGTGCCCGCCGAGCGCTTCACCGCGATGACGCGCCTGGACCACAACCGCGCGCTCACCCAGCTCGCCAAGAAGCTCGACGTGTCGATCAACGACATCAAGAAGCTCACGATCTGGGGCAACCACTCCGCCACCCAGTACCCCGACCTGTTCCACGCCGAGGTCGGCGGCGCCAACGCCGCCAAGGCCGTCGGCGACCAGGCCTGGCTGGAGAACGACTTCATCCCCACCGTCGCCAAGCGCGGCGCCGCGATCATCGAGGCCCGGGGCGCCTCCTCGGCCGCCTCGGCCGCCAACGCCGCCATCGACCACGTCCACGACTGGGTCAACGGCACCCCCGAGGGCGACTGGACCTCCGCGGCCATCCCCTCCGACGGTTCCTACGGCGTGCCCGAGGGCCTCATCTCCTCCTTCCCCGTCGTGTCCAGGAACGGCAGGTGGGAGATCGTCCAGGGTCTGGAGATCGACGACTTCTCGCGCGGCCGCATCGACGCCTCCGTCAAGGAGCTCGTCGAGGAGCGCGACACCGTCAAGGAGCTCGGCCTGGTCTGAGTGCGACCGTCCCCTCCGCACAGCGGGTGGGGCGCGGTGCGGGGGCGTTTCCCACGGGGAGCGCCCCCTTCGTCCGTGCGGAGGGCGCACGTCCCGACGGGGTTCGGGGAGCGGGCAGTATAGAACCGTGAGTCTCATCGATGTTCTTCCCGCCGAACCCGAACCCGATTCCCTCTTCGAGGCGTTCGCCTCGTGGTGCGAGGAGCGGGGCCTCACCCTGTACCCACACCAGGAGGAGGCGCTCATCGAGGTCGTCTCCGGGTCCAACGTCATCCTCAACACCCCCACCGGCTCCGGCAAGAGCATGGTCGCCACCGGCGCCCTCTTCGCCGCGCTGGCCCGTGACGAGTGCGCGTTCTACACCGCGCCCATCAAGGCCCTGGTCTCGGAGAAGTTCTTCGACCTCTGCAAGATCTTCGGCACCGAGAACGTCGGCATGATGACCGGCGACGCCAGCGTGAACTCCGACGCGCCGATCGTGTGCTGCACCGCCGAGGTGCTGGCCCAGATCGCCCTGGTCGAGGGCAGGCACGCCGACATCAACACCGTCGTCATGGACGAGTTCCACTTCTACGCCGAACCCGACCGCGGCTGGGCCTGGCAGGTCCCCCTGCTGGAGATGCCCCAGGCCCAGTTCCTGCTGATGTCGGCGACCCTGGGCGACGTCACCCGCTTCGAGGAGGACCTGGAGAAGCGCACCGGCCGCTCCACCGCCGTGGTCGCCTCCGCCGAGCGCCCGGTCCCCCTCTACTACGACTACCGCGTCACCCCCCTCCACGAGACGCTGGAGGAACTGCTCGGCGACGGCCAGGCGCCCGTGTACATCGTGCACTTCACCCAGGCACAGGCCATCGAGCGCGCACAGTCGCTGACCAGCATCAACATGTGCACCAAGGAGGAGAAGGCGGCGATCGCCGACGAGATCGGCAACTTCCGCTTCACCACCAAGTTCGGCCGGAACCTGTCCCGCTACGTCCGCCACGGCATCGGCGTGCACCACGCCGGGATGCTGCCCAAGTACCGCCGCCTCGTCGAACGGCTCGCCCAGGCCGGACTCCTCAAGGTCATCTGCGGCACCGACACGCTCGGCGTGGGCGTCAACGTGCCCATCCGCACGGTCCTGTTCACCGCGCTGAGCAAGTACGACGGCGTGCGCGTGCGCCGCCTGCGCGCCCGCGAGTTCCACCAGATCGCCGGGCGGGCCGGCCGCGCCGGGTTCGACACGGTCGGCCACGTGGTCGCCCAGGCACCCGAGCACGTGATCGAGAACGAGAAGGCCCTGGCCAAGGCGGGCGACGACACCAAGAAGCGGCGCAAGGTCGTGCGCAAGAAGGCCCCGGAGGGCTTCGTCGCCTGGGACGAGGCGACGTTCCGCAAGCTCATCGAGGCCGACCCCGAACCGCTCACCTCCCGTTTCCGCGTGAGCAACGCGATGCTGCTGAGCGTGATCTCGCGGCCCGGCAACTGCTTCGCCGCCATGAAGCACCTGCTCACGGAGAACCACGACGACCGCCGGACCCAGCGCCGCCACATCCACGAGGCGATCGCCATCTACCGGTCGCTGCTGGACGGCGGCATCGTCGAGACGCTGCCGGAGCCCGACGCCCAGGGGCGCACCGCCCGGCTGACCGTCGACCTGCAGGCGGACTTCGCGCTCAACCAGCCGCTGTCCACGTTCGCGCTGGCCGCGCTGGAACTCCTCGACAAGGAGTCCCCCACCTACCACCTGGACGCGCTCACCGTCGTGGAGTCCACCCTGGACGACCCGCGGCAGATCCTCGGCGCCCAGCTCAACAAGGCCCGCGGCGAGGCCGTCCAGCAGATGAAGATGGACGGGATCGAGTACGACGAGCGCATGGAGCGGCTGGAGGAGATCGACTACCCCAAGCCGCTGGAGGAGATGCTCGACCACGCCTACGAGGTCTACCGGACCGGTCACCCGTGGGTCGGCGACCACCCGCTGCGGCCCAAGACGGTCGCGCGTGACATGTACGAGCGCGCGATGACCTTCGTCGAGTACGTGGGCTACTACGAGCTGGCGCGCTCCGAAGGGCTCGTCCTGCGCTACCTCGCCAGTGCCTACAAGGCGCTGAACCAGACGGTGCCCGACGACGCCAAGACCGAGGAGCTGCGCGACCTCACCGAGTGGTTGGGCGAGCTGGTCCGCCAGGTGGACTCCAGCCTGCTGGACGAGTGGGAGCAGCTCACCAACCCCGAGGAGGAGGCCCCCGAGGGCGAGGAGCCGGCCGAGGAGAGGGTGCGGCCGGTCACCGCCAACGCCCGCGCCTTCAAGGTGCTGGTGCGCAACGAGATGTTCCGCCGCGTGGAGCTGGCCTCCCGGCGGCGCTACGGCGACCTCGGCAAGCTCTCCCAGGACGGGGAGTGGACCGGCGAGGAGTGGGCGGAGGCGGTCGAGGCCTACTACGCCGAGCACGACGAGATCGGGACCGGCCCGGACGCCCGCGGCCCCCGGATGCTGCTCATCGAGGAGGAGTCCGGTCTGTGGCGGATCCGGCAGATCTTCGCCGATCCCGCGGGCGACCACGACTGGGGCATCAGCGCGGAGGTGGACCTGGCCGCCTCCGACGCCGAGGGCCGCGCGGTCGTGCACGTGGTGGACGTCAACCGGCTCTGACCCGGGCGCCCCTCACGACGGGGGCCTTCGCGCCTTCCGGTGTTTCCGCTCGTTCCTCGCCGACCCGTCTGCGGGCCCTCCCGGACCCGGAGGACGTCCTGCCTGCCCCGACCCCAGGGGCGTGGCGAGCTGCCTGCCTCGGCCCCAGGGATGCGGCGAGGGGCGCGCCGGTGCTCCACGGGCCGTGGGCGTAGCCGCGGCGAGGAACGGGCAGGGCACGCACTCGGCCGAAGGACACGGGCCACCCGGCGCCCCGGGCAAGGGCCGAAGCGAGGCGGAGGACCCGAGAGAACCCGGTCAGCCGATCAGGTGGGCGTTGGCCGCCCGGACCCCCGCCGCGAGGTCGGGCCGCTCCACCACGGTCCGGCCCGCCGCGGCCAGCCGTTCGGCCCCGTCGCAGTCCACGAACAGCGCGGGCTCGCGCCAGGCGAACACCACCCGGGGCACGGGGGTGGTGAGGATGAGGCCGGTGCAGGCCAGCGGCCGTGAGGCGCGCGCGCTGCACGGCTCCAGGGACGAGTACAGGGTGGCCCGCGCCAGCCGCGGGTCGTCGGGGTCCACCTCGCGCAGGGCCACCTCCTCAGCGTGGTCGTGGGGGTCGTCCCGGCGCGAGTAGCCCTCGCCGAGCACGGTCCCGTCCGCGGCCACCACCACGGCGCCCACCGAGAACGCGGTGTCCGAGGCCGGGCTCAGTCCGGACAGCTCCACGGTGCGGTGCAGCCAGTACGTGTCACCGTCCCCCTCGGCGGGCGGCGGCCCGGCGGGGCTCACGTGGGTCCCCCGGCCGGGTCGGCGACATAGCGCAGGACGGCGACGTCGCCGAGCGCGCGCGCCTGCGCCAGACGCAGCGGCGAGGACGGGGTGAAGGCGAAGGGGCCGGGCAGGACGAAGCGCGGCGCGTCCTCCTCCCCCACGAAGAAGGGGGCCACGGCCAGGCGGAGCTCGTCGACCAGGCCCTCGGTGAGGAACATCGTGTGGATGTGCCCCCCGCCCTCCACGAGGAGGCGGCCCACGCCCCGTTCGGCGAGGTCGGCGAGCACGCCCTTGGCCGTGGGCGGGTCCCCGGCGTCGGCGACCTCCACTGGCGGCAGTCCCCCCGGGAGCCCCGCGAGCGCGCGGCGGGCGGTGTCCAGGCCCGCTCCCCCGGTGTGCACGACCGCTCCGACGTCACCGGTGGTGAAGAACCGGGCGCCGGGGTCGATGTCGCCGGACCGGGTGACCACGCACTTGAGCAGGTTCTCGGGCCGCCCCGCGGCCCGGCGGCGGCTCCGCAGTTCCGGCGACCTCACGAGCAGACGGGGGTTGTCGGCGCGCAGCGTGCCAGCGCCGACCAGGATCGCGTCGCACTCGGCGCGCAGAGCGTCGATCTCGGCGAAGTCGGCGTCGTTGGACAGGCGCAACCGGTCGGGACCGGCGTCGTCGATGCGGCCGTCGATCGACATCGCGCAGCTCAGGATGGTGTACGGACGGTCCATGCTCCCAAGGTTAGCCCCGCCCCCTCGAACGGAAGGACGTATTGACCGCCGCCCCGGGGCCGGCGCCTTCTCCCGCTTTCACGTCGACGACATCGGATTGTCGCAGGCAGTGGGTGTCGGCGCGTAATTGCACGCGGGAATAGGTGCGGCCTTAATTCAGGCCCTCAGTGTCCGCTTCGTACACCCGCGCCGCAGGCTCCGCGGAGGGCCGCCGACCGGCCCCACCGGTCGCACGCTCATCCTGGGCAAACCCCTCTTCCGCGCGAACAGGGGCTTGTGCCTTCGTGCACCTCTCCAGATTCCTCACAAAGTGGACATTGGGTATATACGCCCTGGTCGGGCCAAGTCCGGCGTAACACGCATCGCCCAGACCGACAAGAGCAGAGTGGCGGATGTTTTTACGACCTGTGTCCGTGACTCGGTTAACAAGCCCGTCAACAACGAATACAATCCAGTGGTCGGCTCACTTCCCCACCTCACATAGAGGACGGCGATGTCTCGATTCACCTCCCCCGATTTCCTGAGGCAGGCGGGGGGCAAACACGTCCGGGCCAAACCACCGCCCGTCGTCGACCTGGCACGGCCCAGCCTGGCGCGGTTCCACTCCTTCCACCTCAAGGGGAAGGACCACTTCGAGGTCGACCGCGACCTGGCCACCCGCGCCGAACAGGCCGCCCCGGGATTCCAGGACGTCGTCCTCGGTGAACGCGCCTTCCTCCAGCGGGCGGTCCGGTTCCTGGCCGCGGAGCAGGGCATCCGGCAGTTCATCCAGATCGGCGCCGGCCTGCCCGCGCCCGGCGACCCCCACGAGATCGCGCAGGGGACCGACCCGGGCGCCCGGGTGGTCTACGCCTCGGACGACGCCATGGTGCTCACGCACCACCGTGCCCTGCTCCGGGACGGCCGGACCACCACCGCGGTCCAGGGCGGGCTGACCACCCCCGACCGCGTGCTGGCCGACGCCGAGACCGCCAGGTTCATCGATCTCGACCAGCCGGTGGGGCTCCTGCTCACCGGTGTGGTGGCACACGTGTCGGACGACGACGATCCGGCCGGGCACATCGCCGCCCTGCGTGACTCCCTCGCCCCCGGAAGTCATCTGGTCCTGAGCCACTACTGCCGCCCCGACGCGACCACCTTCCCCAAGGACGCCCAGCGCGCGGCCGTACTGGAACAGCTCTTCACCGAGCACCTCGGTTCCGGGCGCTGGCGTACGGAGAAGGAGATCCAGGCGTGCTTCGCGGGCTGGCGGTCCGTGCCTCCCGGCGTGCTCCAGGCCCAGCGGTGGCGGACGCTGCCGGTCGCACCGCCCGTCCCCGGCTGCTACCAGATGCCGCAGCGCAACCGCCGGCTCATCATCGGCGGCGTGGGCCGACTCTGACGGCATCCCCCGCACCCGCGTCTGAGCCATCGGCCCGGCAGCGGGCGGGGGCCTCTCCATGCCCGCCGCCCAGCGCCCTCTCGCCCCGGCTCCAGCGTCCCACGCGCCCCCTTCGCGCAGCGCCTGGCACCCCGCCGCCCGTGCTCGGACCCGGACGTCGCGTCCCCCACGCAGCCCCGTGCCCCCTCGCGCGGCGTGCAGCGCCTGGCGGCCCGCCGAACCCGTTCTCCGGCTCCAGCGTCCCTCACGCAGCACGCAGCCACCGTGCCTCCTCGCGCAGCCCCGCCCGGCACCCCGCGGACGGCGACGGCGCCCCGGTCTCCCGAAGGCCCCGGCCGGTACCGCCGAGGCCGCCCGTAGGGCCGCAGGGACGACCAACCCGAAACGCACCCATGCGCCCCCGTCTGTGGTGCGTCCCGGAGCGGTACTCACTCCGTCCGCCACGCATGCCAGAAGGCCACACGCGAGCGCGAGGAGACCCCGGCTGGGTGCGGACGCGCGCGACGTGGTTCTCGCCCGGTGTCGCGGGCAGGCCCGGCTCCACACACGCGAAAGGGCCCCTTCCCGAAGGAAGGGGCCCTGCTCTGCTCCCGCGACTGGACTCGAACCAGTAACCTGCCGGTTAACAGCCGGCTGCTCTGCCGATTGAGCTACGCGGGATCGCGCTCCTCCGCGGCTCCGTGAGCCGCGACGGCACCCATAGACTAGCGCCCCTCGCGGGGTGCTCGCGACGCCTTTTCCGGCCCCGCTCCGCTCCCGCGACTGGACTCGAACCAGTAACCTGCCGGTTAACAGCCGGCTGCTCTGCCGATTGAGCTACGCGGGATGGCGCTCGTCCGCGGCCCTGTGAGCCGCGGCGACACCAATAGACTAGCGCCCTTGACGAGTCCTCGTGACAGTGTCGGCCCGTGTGGCCGACGCCCCGACGGGGTAACGTCGAGACATCGTCTCCAAGGCCTGAAGAGGGACCATGCGCTATCGGATCACGTTCGTCGCCGGGCTCGCCATCGGGTACGTCCTGGGTGCCAAGGCGGGCCGGGCACGCTATGAACAGATGTCCCGCACCGCCCGCAGGGTGGCCGACAGCCCCGTCGTCCAGGAGGTCGCCGGGCTCGTGGGGGCCCAGGTCGGCAACGCCGGACGGACGGTCTACGACAAGGCCGTCGACAAGATGCCCATCACGTCGGTGCGCGACTTCCTGGCGCGGCCCACCGACGAGGAGCTGCGCACCATGAACCGGGAAGCCACGCCCCACGGGGCCGGCGACCGCTAGTGTTCGGCTCCGGAGTGCCGGAGGGCGTTCGCTCCCGCCTCGGGCGGGGCGAACGCGTCCTGGCGCACGCGCCCGTCGTCGGCGAGGGCGAGCTGGTCGCCGGTTCCCAGGCGCTCTACCTTCCCGACGGACGCCGGGTGCTGTGGCAGGACATCGACCAGGCCCGGTGGAGCACCGACACCTTCACCTTCCTGGAGGAGGGCGCGGGCGAGCACAGCGTCGCGCTGCGCCCCCTCGACTACCGGCGGCTGGCCGAGACCGTCGCCGAGCGCGTCACCGCGACGATCCTGGTCAACCAGTTCGTGCCCTTCCCGCGCGCGGACTCCGCCACGGGCTTCCGCCTGGTGGCGCGCCGGGAGCCGGGGGGCACGGAGGCGGACTGGCGGGTCCACCTGGGCGAGGGCGTCGACCCGAACGACCCCGCCCTCGCGGACGCCGTCACCGACGCCCTGGCGGTCCTGCACGACCAGATGGGCGTCTGAGAGGTTCGGGGCGCTGAGGGGCGCTTCACGCCCCTCACCCGTACCTTCCTCGGGCCTCCGCTCGTCCCCCGCTTCGACCCGACCAACCCCCGAGTGGTCCCGCAAGCGGAACCGCTGACCTTCGACCCCTGGAGGAACGCCCAGGGCGCTTCACGCCGGGTCCTCCCCTGTCGCTACCGCCCGGCGCGGTCCTCGCTTCGGGCCGGGGCGCTTCGGCTGTCGGACTCCGTCCCCGTGGTGAGGGCTCCGGCGAGCACCTCGGCCAGGTGCAGCGCCCGGCGGTCCGTCCCCTGTTCGATCTGCGTGCGGCAGCTGTAGCCGTCGGCCAGGACCAGGGTGTCCGGCGCGGCCGCCCGCACCCGGGGAAGCAGCTCCTGCTCGCCGATCGCGGTGGACACCTCGTAGTGCCCCTCCGTGAACCCGAAGTCGCCCGCCAGCCCGCAGCAGCCCGAGTCCAGCACCTCGCCGTCGATCCCGGCGCGTGCGATGAGCCTGCGGTCGTCCTCGAAGCCGATCACCGCGTGCTGGTGGCAGTGCACCTGGGCCAGCGCCGAGGCCGCCACCCGGGGCGGCTCCCACTCCGGCGCGAACTCGTTCAGGAAGCCGGACAGCGTGTGCACGGCACCGGCCACCCGCTCGCTCTCCGGGCCGGGCAGCAGCTCGACCAGGTCGTGGCGCAGCGCCGCGGTACAGCTCGGTTCCAGGCCCACCACCTGCAGACCCTCCTCGACCAGCGGCGACAGCGCGCGCACCGCCCGGCGCATCACCCGGCGCGCCACGTCCAACTGGCCGGTCGAGACCCACGTGAGCCCGCAGCAGACCTGGCCGCGCGGCAGCACGACCGTGAAGCCCGCGTCCTCCAGGACCCGCACGGCCGCCGCGGGCACCTGGGGGTGCAGGAAGTTGCCGAAGGTGTCGGGCCACAGGACCACGCGCCGCCCGCCCGGGCGCGGGCCGCGCCGACGGTAGGCGCGGGTGAAGGTCGTGCGCGCGAACGCGGGCAGGTCCCGCTCCACGGCCACACCCGCCATCCGCTTGGCGATCCGGGACACGCCGGGCAGCGCGGCCGCCCGGTTGGCCTCCGCCGGGGCCACGCCCGCCAGGCGGGCCCACAGCGGCAGCCAGCCCATCGAGTAGTGCGCCGCGGGGCGCACCCGTCCCCGGTAGTGCTGGTGCAGGAACTCGGCCTTGTAGGAGGCCATGTCCACGTCCGCGGGGCAGTCGCTCAGGCAGCCCTTGCACGACAGGCACAGGTCCAGGCTCTCGCGGACCTCCTCCGACCGCCAGCCGTCGGTGATGACCTCACCGCCGGCCATCTCGAACAGCAGGTGCGCCCGGCCCCGGGTGGAGTGCTTCTCCTCCCGGGTGACCTGGTAGCTGGGGCACATCACCCCCGGGCCGCTCTGGCGCCGGCACTTGCCGATCCCCGAGCACCGCCGCAGCGCCTTGCCGAAGTCCCCGTCGTCCGTGCGGTAGGCCAGGGTCGCGCCCGCCACCAGCGGCAGGCCGACCCGTACGTCGGCGTCCAGCGGCAGCGGGTCGACGATGACGCCGGGGTTCATCAGCCCGGCGGGATCCCACAGGCGCTTGAACTCGCCGAAGGCCCGGACGAGCCGTTCGGGGTACATGCGCGAGAGCAGTTCCGAGCGGGCCTGCCCGTCGCCGTGCTCGCCCGAGAGCGAGCCGCCGTACCGGACCACCAGGTCGGCGGCCTCCTCCATGAACGCCCGGTACTCCCGCCGCCCCCGCTCCTCGGTGAGCTCGAAGTCGATGCGCACGTGCAGGCAGCCGTCGCCGAAGTGCCCGTAGACGACCCCGAAGCGGCCGTGGCGCTCCATGAGAGCCTCGAAGTCGCGCAGGTAGTCGCCGAGGCGGTCCGGGGGCACGGCGGCGTCCTCCCAGCCGGACCAGGCCTCCCGGCCGGTGGGCGTGCGCTGGGTGAGCCCCGCGCCCTCCTCACGGATCCGCCACAGGGCCTTCTGGTGGGCCGCGTCGACGACCACGGCGGCGCCGCTCGGGGGGGCGGACAGGTCGGCCAGCATCGTCTCGGCGGCCCCGGACGCGTCCTCGGGGTCCTCGCCCGCGATCTCCACGAGCAGCCAGGCGCCGCCGTCCGGCAGCGGCACGCGGGGGCCGCCGTGCTCGTCCAGGGCGGCGACCATGCGGTGGTTGATGCCCTCGACCGTCAGCGGCCGGTGGGTGAGCAGGGAGGGCACGGCGTCGGCTGCCGCGGGCGCGTCCGGGTAGCCGAGCACGGCCAGGGCGCGCGCGGGCGGGGACTCCACCAGCCGTACCGTGGCCCCGAGCACGAACACGCACGTGCCCTCGCTGCCCACCAGGGCCGCGGCGACGTGGCGGCCCTTCTCCGGCAGCAGCCGGTCCAGGTTGTAGCCCGAGACCCGGCGGCGGAAGTCGGGCATCGCGGTGCGCAGTTCCGCGCGGTAGGTGTCGACGAGCCGGTCCAGGGCCGCCTGGATCTCCCCCGCGCGCCCCTCGGCCTCCGCGGGCCCCGAGCCCACGGTCATCCGGGTGCCGTCGCTGAGCAGGACGTCCAGGGAGACGATGTTGTCGGCGGTGGTGCCCCAGGCGACCGAGTGGGAGCCGCAGGCGTTGTTGCCGACCATCCCGCCGATCGTGCAGCGGCTGTGCGTGGAGGGGTCCGGGGCGAAGGTGAGGCCGTGCTCGGCGGTGGCCTCGCGCAGGTCGTCCAGCACGACGCCGGGCTGCACGGTCGCGGTCCGGGCGACGGGGTCGATGTGCTCGATGGCCCGCAGGTGGCGCGAGGTGTCGATGACGACGCCGGTGCCGATGGCGTTCCCGGCGATGGAGGTCCCTCCGCCGCGGGGCACCACGGAGACGCCGTGGTCGGCGCACACGCGCACGGCCGCGACGCAGTCCTCGACGGTTCTGGGCACGACCACCGCGAGCGGGACGCGCCGGTAGTTGGAGGCGTCGGAGGTGTAGAGGGCGCGTGTGCCGGCGTCGAAGGCGACCGTGCCCTGGACGGCGCTCTCCAGGTCGTGTCGCAGGCGGGCGGATGCGGTGTCGCTGTGCGGGTCGGCCATGCACCACAGCGTGGCGCGCGGGGTCCCGGCGTGGCAACCGTCACGCGCCCGGAATCCGGCCGAACCGGTGGCGGGTGGCGGTCAGCGGACGGCCGGACGGGTGGGTGGCCGGTCGGACCCGCGGAAGACGGACGGCCGGACGGGTGGGTGGCCGGTCGGATCCGCGGCGGATGGGCGGCCGGACCCGTGGCCGGTCGGACCCGCGGCGGATGGGCGGCCGGACCCGTGGCGGACGGCGGACAGCGGACGTCCGGACGGGAGGGGAACAGCCGGACAAGTAACTGAGTGGGCGATGAGCGGTCGGACCGGCGGGCGTGGTTCAGCCGCTCAGGGACTCGTCCATGGCGCGGACGAACTCGCCCCCGGGGTCCATGTCCAGGCTCCAGACCATCAGCCCGCCCAGGCCGCGCTCGGCGGCGTAGGCGCCCTTGAGCCCGACCACCTCGGCGTTGTCGTAGGTCCACCACTCGTCGCCGTCGTAGACCCAGTACGCTCCCGCGTCCTCGTCCAGGTGGCGCTCGCCCGCCAGCTCCTCCGCGTCCGAGAACGCCTTCGTCGGCCCGTCGTAGTCGTCGTCCGCGGGCCCCTCGGCGGGCTGTCCGCGCCCGGCGTCGGCCGGCTCCACCCCCTGCCAGCCGCGCGCGAAGGCGGGCAGGCCCAGCACGAGCTTGTCCGCCGGGGCGCCCTGGTCCAGGTAGCGCCGGACCGCGGCGTCCGCGCTGTTCGCCTCGGGGTCGGACTCCGGCGCGTACAGGTTGGAGTGGTGCGCGGTCCGGTCCGTCCACGGCCCGGAGAAGTCGTAGCCCTGCACGGTCGCGAAGTCGACGTGGTCGAACACCGCGCCGTCGTAGGCTCCGGCGGACCCCTCCCCGCCGGGCAGCGACACCGACAGGGTGTACTCCTGGCCGGTCTCCTGCGCCAGCGCGTCGAGCTGTCGGCGGAACTCGGCGACCAGCAGCGTGAAGTTGGCCGGATCGTCGGGGTGCTCGGTGTTGTCGGGGTGGCCGCCGCCCGCGGGCCACTCCCAGTCCAGGTCGATCCCGTCGAACACCCCCGCCGCCACTCCCCGGCCGCCCTGGGGCTCGTCCTCCAGCACCGGCAGGTCGCCGCGCAGCCACAGGTCGACGCAGGAGGACACGAACGCCTCGCGCGACTCCTGGGTCCGGGCCGCCTCGGAGAAGTGCGTGGACCAGTTCCAGCCGCCCAGGGACAGGCTCGCCCCCAGGTCCGGGTGCCGTTCGCGGAGCTGGCGCAGCTGGTTGAGCCCGCCGGCGAGGGGCTGGGAGTAGGGGTCGGCCTCCCCGCTCACGCTCTCGTCGGCGGCGTAGCGGCGCTGGTAGAGCTCCCAGGGCTGGTCGTGGTTGTCCTCGGGGATGTGGCAGAGCCCGTCGGGGCTGACGGAGCCGAAGGCCCACATCAGCCGGGTGAGGCGCTCGGCGGAGCCGTTCTCCTGGAGCTCCGCGATCGTGAACCCGCGGTTGGCCGCGTTCCAGTCGGCGTAGTAGCCGATGCGTTCCATCCTCTGCCCGCCCACGGCCACCAGGACTCCCAGGATCAGGACGCCGACGACCGCCGCCGCGCCGATGAGGATCAGCGGACGCCGCCCGACGCGGCCGAGCGTTCTGGTCGATGCGGAGGCGTTCACACCTATGACGGTAGGGGGCGCACGGGACGAACGTCGGCGGTTCGGCCCAGGTCGGCCACATCAGGCCGTCCCCGGGGCGTCGGGAACCGGTCCGCCCTCCCGGACGTTGGTACGGCACCGTGGGGACGCCGGATGGCGGGGAGGGGCCCGCGCGACGGCCGGGCCGGGGCCGGGCTCAGCCCTTGAGGTAGTCGCGCAGCGTCCCGGCCCTCGACGGGTGGCGCAGCTTGGCCAGCGTCTTGGCCTCGATCTGCCGGATCCGCTCACGCGTCACCCCGAACTCCCGGCCGACCTCCTCCAGCGTGCGGGGGTGGCCGTCGGCCATGCCGAAGCGCAGCCGGATGATGCGCTGTTCGCGGTCGGAGAGGTCGCCGAGCAGGTCGCGCAGGTGCTCCTGCAGGAGGCTGAACGCGGCGGCCTCGACCGGCACCACGGCGTCGGAGTCCTCGATGAAGTCGCCGAAGTCGGACTCCTCCTCGCCGATGGGCGCCTGGAGCGACACCGGCTCGCGGGCGATGCGCTGGATCTCCAGGACGCGCCGGTCGCCGAAGCCCGCCGCCGTCGAGATCTCCTCCGTCGACGGTTCCCGGCCGAGCTGCTGGTGGAGCTGGTGCTGGACGCGCACGAGCTTGTTGATGGTCTCGACCATGTGCACCGGGATGCGGATCGTCCGCGCCTGGTCGGCGATGGCCCGGGTGATGGCCTGGCGGATCCACCACGTGGCGTAGGTGGAGAACTTGAAGCCGCGCGTGTAGTCGAACTTCTCCACCGCCCGGATCAGCCCCAGGTTGCCCTCCTGGATCAGGTCCAGGAAGAGCAGCCCCCGGCCCATGTACCGCTTGGCGATGGACACGACCAGGCGCAGGTTGGACTCGATCAGGCGTCTCTTGGCGCGGGTGCCTTCTTCGACCAGGGCGGTGAGCTCCTCGGCGCCGCACTCGGCCGTGGGCTCGCGGCGCTGGGCGTACAGGCCCGCCTCGATCGCCTTGGCGAGCTCCACCTCCTGCTCGGCCGTCAGCAGAGGCACCCGGCCGATCTCCCGCAGGTAGAGCCGGACCAGGTCCGAACCCGAGCGGCCGCTCGCTCCCCCGGGCCCGGCCCCGCCTCCCATGGGGTCGGGCGGCGGCCCGGCCCCGTCCGCCTCGGCGCCGGGGTCGGCGACCTCCACCCCCATCCCGGCGAGCTGGTCGACCGTCCGTTCGAGGTCGTCGGCGGGCGCGTCCAACCGTTCCAGCGCGGAGGCGACCTCGACCCGACTGACCGTTCCCCGTCCCGGATCAGGGAGAAGTCGGGCCACCTGACGAGCAAGCGGAATTTCTTTGGTCACAACCATGGGAGCCACCCCACCATTGTGCCCACAAGGGTACCGAAAGGGGGAGATCTATTATTGTCACCCCGGTGCCACACTCAACCCGAGGCCTCCTCCTGGAGGGCGCGTTTTTGCTGCTGGAGCACCATGAGTTCGGTGGCGACGCGCTCCTGTTCCTCGGCCTGAGTCCGTGGATCGAGTCGGGACAGCGCCGATTTGAGGTTTGCCATCCGCCGATTGATGGAATGAGTCCTGATTGTGCCCAGCATTTGTGCGGCGTAATGTTCGTCGAGTTCTCCATAGAACTCGATCTCCTCGACCGCCAATCGCGTGAGGAAATCGCGCTGGGCGTCGGTGGGCGCCGCTTCACGCAGGTCGATGGCCCAGCGGCCGGGGTCGTGCGCGGCGGCCACCCCGCCCAGGCCGCGGATGAGGCCGAGGACGGCCTTGTGCTGGGGGACGGTGAAGTCCTCGTCGGAGAACTGGTCGAACCCGACGGCCAGCCCCGGGTACTGCACGGCGATCTTCAGGGCCTGGCGCTCCCGCTGCACGGAGGGGTCGCGCAGGTCGTAGGGCGCCTCGCGGGCGTCCGGTGTGACCGGGGGGCCGGCCGGGGCCCCGCCCCGGGCCTGCGCCCGGCCTGCCCCGCGGGCTCCGGCGCGCTCGGGACTCCGGCCCCCCGCCCGGCCCATGTGCTGGCGCACGCGGCGCAGGACGAAGGCCTCGTCCATCAGGCCGAGCCACCGGTCCAGGTTCTTGCCGTAGGCCAGGCGCACGCCCTCGTTGCGGATGCTGGCCACGACGGGCGCGGCGGCGTCCAGAGCGGCGATCCGGCCCTCGGCGGTGGTGAGATCGTACTCCTCCATGACCTTGCGGATCATGAACTCGTACAGCGGCGCGGCCTGGTGGACCAGGTCGGCGACGGCCTGCGGGCCCTGCTGGATGCGCAGGTCGCAGGGGTCGAGCCCGTCGGGCTGCACGGAGACGAAGGTCTCGGAGGCGAAGCCGTGCTCCTCGGCGAAGGCGCGGACGGCGGCCTTCTGCCCGGCGGCGTCGCCGTCGAAGGTGAACACCACGCGGCCGCCGTGGTTGGAGCGGCCCTGGAGCATCCGGCGCAGGATCTTGACGTGGTCCTCGCCGAAGGAGGTCCCGCACGTGGCCACGGCCGTGGGCACGCCGGACAGGTGGCAGGCCATCACGTCGGTGTAGCCCTCGACGATGACCGCCTCGTTGTGGCGGGAGATCTCCCGCTTGGCGAGGTCGAGCCCGTAGAGCAGCCGTCCCTTGTGGAAGATGGGGCTCTCTGGGGAGTTGAGGTACTTCGGCCCGTCCTCCTCGGACGCGAGCTTGCGGGCGCCGAAGCCGACCACCTCGCCCGTGACCTCGCGCACCGGCCAGAGCAGCCGGTTGCGGAAGCGGTCGTAGGCTCCGCGCCGCCCCTGGCTGGCCAGGCCCCCGGTGATGAGCTCCTGGTCGGTGAAGCCCTTGTTGCGCAGGTGCGTGGTGAGGTTCTCCCAGCCGGCGGGCGCGAAGCCCAGCCCGAACTGCTCGGCGTTCTCCCGGTTGAAGCCGCGGTCGGTGAGGAAGCGCCGCGCGGTGACCGCCTCGGGGGACAGCAGCCGTTCGGCGTAGAACTCCGCGGCGGCGCGGTGCGCCTCCAGCAGCCGCTGGCGCTGGCCCTCGTCGCCGCGCCGGGTGCTGCGACCGCCCTCCTCGTAGCGCAGGGTGATGCCGCTCTGCTTGGCGAGCGACTCCACGGCCTCGGCGAAGCTGAGGTTGTCGATGCGCTGGAGGAAGGAGATCGCGTCCCCGCCCTCTCCGCAGCCAAAGCAGTAGAACAGGTTCTTGGAGGGGGTGACGTTGAAGGAGGGGGACTTCTCGTCGTGGAAGGGGCACAGGCCCTTCAGCGAGCCGCCGCCGGCGTTGCGCAGCTGGAGGTACTCGCCGATCACGTCCGCGATGGGGGTGCGCTCGCGCACCAGGGCGATGTCTTCGTCTTTGATCCGTCCTGCCACGCGTTCCAGCGTAGTTCGCCCCGGCGACGTTCGAACCAGCGGTCGCGACGGTGGACACCGGGCCCGTCACGCAGGGCGTCCTCCGCCCGGGCCAAGGACGAGCGCTGAGCCGCCGTCCTCACCTTCACCCGTGCTCGGGGCCGAGGTCACGTGCCGTTGCCCCGGGAGCCACCGGGAGTCCACCGGCGCGACGGCTCCGTGCCCGTGGCGTCCGACACGATCGGAGGCCCCGCGCAGCGTCCCCCGTCGTCCCCTCACGGAGGAGGGCCCCTCCCCATGGCCTATCCGCCCCCGCACCCGCCCGCGCCCGCGCGCCGCAGGCCTCCATGGCCGCTCCTGGTCGCGGCCGCCGCCGTCGCACTGCTCGTCCTCGTCGCCGCGGCCCTGTGGGCCATCGGTCGCGCGGACGGCTCCCTGACACGGGTCCGGGGCGTGGTCGGCTCGGAGAAGGTGCCCTTCTTCGAGGACGAGCGGGTCCGGTCCCGCCTGGCCGAACTCGGCTACGAGGTGACCGTGCGCCCCCTCGGCTCGCGCGCCATCGCCGAGGCGATCGAGGAGGGGGAGGACTTCGGTTCGCCGGGCAGCACGCCCTCCACCGAGCACTTCAAGGAGGTGAACGGGGTCGAGGAGGAGTACCGGCCCTTCTCCACCCCCATGGTGCTGCTGAGCTACGAGCCCATCGCCGAGGCCCTGGCGGAGGCGGGCGTGGCCGCCCAGGAGTCCGACGGCACGTGGTCGTTCGACATGCAGGCCTATCTCGACCTCACCGAGGAGCGCACGCGCTGGCGGGACCTGCCCGGCGACTCGGTCAGCGGCAGCAACCGCAACGAACTGCTCATCCGCACCACCGACCCGCGCACGTCCAACTCCGCGGCCATGCACCTGGTGGTGCTGTCCTACCTGCTCAACGACGAGGAGATCGTCCAGGGCACGTCCGTGGACGACGACATGGCCGCGACGCTCTCGCGGCTCTTCCTGGCGCAGGGCCAGCCGCCGGACTCCTCCCAGCAGCCCTTCGAGCACTACCGCGACCTGGGCCCCGGCCACACGCCGCTGGTGTGGGCCTACGAGTTCCAGTACATCGCGGCGGCGGTGCACGGGCCCGCGCTCCCGGAGGACGCCGTGGTCATGTACCCCTCCCCCACTGTGTTCTCCACCCACACGATCCTGCCCGTCACCGAGCAGGGCTCCGAGGTCGGCCGTCTGCTCACCGAGGACGAGGGGTTGCAGGCGCTCGCCGCCGACTACGGCTTCCGCACCGAGGACACCGAGCGCTTCGAGGCGCTGGTGAGCGAGCACGCGCTGCCCATCCGCGAGCAGGTCGGCGACGTCGTGCACGAGCCCGCCTACCGGACCGTGGAGGCGCTGATCGGGCGGATCGAGCAGGAGTACAGCGACAGCGGACAGCCCGCGCCCGCCGCGGACCGCCAGCCGGGACCCGGCGGCCCGGGCGGCCCCCTCGACGACCGGAGGATGCCATGACCGCCCCCCTGCGCACGGCCGCGGCGGCGGCCGCCGCGGCCGGTCTGCTGCTGAGCGGCTGCACGCCCGACGGGGGCGGCGGCGCCGACACCACCCTGCGGATCCTGGCGGGCAGCGAGGTCGCCGACCTCGAACCCCTGCTGGAGGAGGTCACCGAGCGCACCGGCGTGGCGGTGGAGATGGAGTACGTCGGGACCCTCGACGGCATGGCCAGGGTGGCCGCCGGCCGCGTCGACGACGTGGACGCGATCTGGTTCGGCTCCAACCGCTACCTCGGCCTGCTGCTGGAGGACGACCAGCGGGTGCTGGCCGAGGAGCACCCCGTCATGCTCTCGCCCGTCGTGGTGGGCGTGGCCGAGTCCACCGCCGAGGCACGCGGATGGACCGGTGACGCCGAGGTGACCTGGGCCGACATCGCCCGGGCGGTCTCGGAGAACGAGTTCCGGTACGGCATGACCAACCCGGGCGCCTCGAACTCGGGGTTCTCCGCGCTGATCGGGGTCGCCTCCGCGCTCGCCGACACCGGCGCGGCCCTGGAGGTCGGGGACGTGGAGGAGGTCGCCCCGGAGCTGGAGGAGTTCTTCGCGGGCCACGCGCTCACCTCCGGCTCGTCCGGCTGGCTGTCCGACACCTACGCGCGCCGGGCGGCGGAGGGCGACGCGGTGCCGGGGCTGATCAACTACGAGTCCGTGCTGCTGTCGCTGAACGAGTCCGGTGACCTGCCCGAGCCGCTGCACATCGTGCGCCCCGCCGACGGGGTCGTGACCTCGGACTACCCCCTGACCCTGCTCGCCGATCCCTCTCAGGAGGCGGCCGACGCCTACGACCGCCTCGTGGCCGACCTGACCTCGGAGGACACCCAGCGGCAGATCACCGAGCGGACCTGGCGCCGCCCCGCGACCCCGGGCGTGGACGCCGCCGGGGACGTCCCCGACCTGGTCGAGCTGCCCTTCCCCACCCACCAGGACGTGGTCGACGAGCTGGTGGGGCGATACTTCGCCGACCTGCGCCGGCCCACCCGGACGGTGTTCGTGCTCGACGTGTCGGGCTCCATGGAGGGCGAGCGCATCGAGTCGCTGCGCACGTCGCTGAGCGCCCTGACCGGCGTGGACGACCAGTCGCTGGCGGCCCTGTCGCAGTCCTTCCACGAGCGCGACGAGGTGACGCTGCTGCCGTTCAGTTCCCAGCCGGAGGAACCGACGACGTTCGTCCTGGGCGACGCGGAGTCCGCCGTCCGCGACGACCTGTCCGGGCGCATCGACGGCCTGGCCGCCGAGGGCGGCACCGCGGGCTACGACGCCCTGGCCGACGCCTACGGCTTCCTGGACGGAGCGGACGAGGCCGAGGACTTCTTCACCTCCGTCGTGCTCATGACCGACGGCGAGGTCAACGAGGGCATGGACGCCGACGGCTTCGCCGACTTCCACGCGGGTCTGGAGGAGCCCGTGGCGGGCGCCCCGGTGTTCACCGTGCTGTTCGGCGAGTCCGACGCACCGGAGATGACCGGGCTCGCCGAGCTGACCGGCGGCCGCGTCTTCGACGCCCGCGAGCAGAGCCTGGACGCCGTCTTCCGCGAGATCCGCGGCTACCAGTGACCAGCTAGCGCCACCGATGGCCGCGGGCCCCGGCGGGGAGGTCGTGCCCCGACGGACGGGGGCCGGGCCAGGGGTGGAACCGGGGCTCTCCGTACCGACAGCGCGGCCACGGGCGCGCCGGGCCCTGGGGCCCGGCGCGCCCGTGGGGCGGGTGCCGTGTGCGGCCCCGGCGGGGGCGCCTCCCCGCCGGGGCGCGGTCACCGGGAGGGCGTCCGCTCCTCCTCGGCCGACCGCTCCGCCGCCTCCGGCGCCGGCGTCTCGGCCGCCGCGGGGCGGGCCGTCGAGACGCGGCGCTTGTTGTAGATGTCGAAGGCCACGGCCAGCAGGAGCACCAGGCCCTTGATGAGCTGTTGCCAGTCCACGCCCAGGCCGATCAACGACATGCCGTTGTTGAGCACGCCCATGACCAGTGCGCCGATGACGGCGCCGATGACCGTGCCCACACCGCCGCTGGCGGAGGCGCCGCCGATGAAGGCCGCCGCGATGGCGTCCAGCTCGAACATCGTCCCGGCGCCCGGGGTCGCCGCGTTCAGGCGCGCGGTGAACACCAGTCCCGCCAGTGCCGAGAGCACGCCCATGTTGACGAACACCCAGAACGTGGTGCGCCGCGTGCCGATGCCCGACAGCGCGGCGGCCTGCTCGCTGCCGCCGACCGCGTACACGCGCCGCCCCATCGTCGTGGAGCGCATCACGAACGAGTACCCGGCGATGAGCAGCACCAGCAGCACGCCCACGATGGGCAGCCCCTGGTACTGGGCCAGGACGTAGGTGAAGGCCATGATCACCACGACGGTGGCGGCCGAGGAGGCCGCGGTCACCCCGGCGGGGGGCGTCGGCAGGCCGTACCTGATCGCACTGGCGCGGCCGTTCCACTGGATCCACACGAGCGCCCCGGCGCCGAGCGCGCCCAGGACCAGGGTCACGGCGTGGAGTCCGAGCGATTCCGGCCCCGGCAGGTACCCGGTGGCGATCCGGCGCAGGGCGACCGGCAGCGGGGAGACGGACTCCCCGCCCAGCACGGCCAGGGTCGCGCCGCGGAAGATGAGCATGCCCGCGAGCGTGACGATGAACGCGGGCACGCGCACGTAGGCGATCCAGAACCCCTGCCAGGCGCCGATCAGAGCGCCCAGCAGCAGCGCCAGCGGCACCACGACGATCGTGGGCAGCCCCCAGGAGGTGAGCATGACCGCCGACACCGCGCCGGTGAAGGCCACGACCGATCCCACGGACAGGTCGATGTGCCCGGTGATGATCACCAGCATCATCCCGATCGCCAGGATCAGGATGTAGGAGTTCTGCATGATCAGGTTGGTGACGTTGAGCGGGGTGAGGAGCAGGCCTCCGGTGAGGACCTGGAAGAGCACGATGATCGCCACGAGGGCGATCGCCATGCCGTACTGGCGGGCGTTGCCGCGCAGCAGGTCCGCGCCGAGGCGGGTCAGGCGGGACGTCCTTGTCGGTCGGTTCACGGGTGGCCCCCGGTTCGCGTCATCAGTCTCATCAGGGTCTCCTGGTCGGCCCCCTCGCCGGGGACCTCACCGGTGATGCGTCCCTCGCACATCGTGTAGATCCGGTCGCTCATGCCGAGGATCTCGGGCAGTTCCGAGGAGATCAGCAGGACGCAGGCGCCCTCGGCGGCGAGCCTGCGCACGATCAGGTAGATCTCGTACTTGGCGCCCACGTCGATGCCCCGGGTGGGCTCGTCGAGGATGAGGAGTTCGGGTTCGGTGAACATCCACTTGCCGAGGACGACCTTCTGCTGGTTGCCGCCGCTGAGCGTGCGGACCCTCTGGGTCGTGCCGTGGCTGCGGACGCGCATCCGCTCGCTCATCCGCGCGGCCTCGACCGCCTCGCGCCCCGGGTCGATGACCCCGCGCGAGGACACCCGCCCCAGTCCGGCCAGGGTGGTGTTGTGGCGGATGTCGTCGTCCAGGACCAGGCCGAGGTTCTTGCGGTCCTCGGGGACGTAGGCGATGCCGCCCCGGATGGCCGCGGCGGTGCTGGAGGTGTCCAGTTCGACACCGTCCTTGTACAGGCGCCCGCGTACGTGGCGGCCGTAGGAGCGGCCGAAGAGGTTCATCGCGAACTCGGTGCGGCCGGCGCCCATGAGGCCCGCCATGCCCACGACCTCGCCCGCGCGCACCTCCAGGTCGATCCCGTCGACCACGCGCCGCCCCGGCTGGGCGGGGTGGTCGACGGTCCAGTCCCGGACCTCGAACCGCACGGGTCCGACGTCGCCGATCCGCTCCGGGTGCCGGTGGTCCAGGTCGCGGCCCACCATGCCGCGGATGATGCGGTCCTCGTCCACCGAGGGGGTCCCGTCGGCGTCGCGCTCCACGGACATGGTCTCGATGGTGCGCCCGTCGCGCAGCACGGTGATCTCGTCGGACACGCTGACGACCTCGCCGAGCTTGTGCGAGATGAGGATGCACGTCACCCCCTCGGCCCTCAGGTCCAGCAGCAGGTCGAGCAGGCGGGCGCTCTCCACCTCGTTGAGCGCCGAGGTGGGCTCGTCCAGGATGAGCAGCCGTACGCGTTTGGCCAGGGCCTTGGCGATCTCGACGAGCTGGCGGGCGCCCACGCTCAGCGCCGAGACGGGCGTGGCCGGGTTCACGTCCAGTCCCACCCGGTTCAGCACCTCCCGCGCGCGGGCGTGGGTGGCGCCCCAGTCCACGATGCCGAAGCGGGCCCGCTCGTGGCCGAGGAACACGTTCTCACTGATCGACAGCTGCGGGATGAGCGCCAGTTCCTGGTGGATGATGGCGATCCCGGCCCGCTCGCTGTCGGCGACCCCGGAGAACGCGCAGGGCTCGCCGTCGACGAACACCTCGCCGGTGTAGGAACCGGCCGGGTGCACGCCGGAGAGGACCTTCATCAGCGTGGACTTGCCGGCGCCGTTCTCGCCCATGAGGGCGTGGACGCGGCCGTGGCCCACGCTCAGCGACACCCCGTCCAGGGCGCGTACACCGGGGAACTCCTTGCGGATGTCGCGCATCCGCAGGAGCGGCCCGCCGTGCGCGGCGGGCCACTCGTGCGCGGTACTCATTCGAGGTCGGACTCCTCGTAGTAGCCGCTCTCGACCAGGACCTCGTGGTAGTTGTCGATGTCCACGTTGACGGGCTCGAGCAGGAAGGCGGGCACGACCTTGACCTCGTTGTCGTAGGTCTCGGTGTCGTTGACGGGGACCTCCTCGTCGGCCAGCACGGCCTCGGCCATGTCGACGGTCTGGGCGGCCAGCGCGCGGGTGTCCTTGAAGATCGTCTGGGTCTGCTCGCCGGCGATGATCGACTTGACCGAGGACACGTCGGCGTCCTGGCCGGTGATCACGGGCAGGGGCCGCTCCTCGCTGCCGTAGCCGACCGCGCGCAGGGACTCGATGACGCCCAGGCTGATGCCGTCGAAGGGCGAGAGCACGGCGTGCACGTCGTCGTCGGAGTAGTTGGCGCTGAGCAGGTTGTCCATGCGGGCCTGGGCGAGCGCGCCGTCCCAGCGCTGGGTGGAGATCTGCTCCATGGAGGTCTGGCCGCTGCGCACCTCCAGGACGCCGTCGTCGATGTAGGGCTGCAGGACCGACATCGCGCCGTCGTTGAAGAAGTAGGCGTTGTTGTCGTCGGGCGACCCGCCGAACAGCTCGATGTTGAACGGGCCCTCCTCGTTCTCCAGGTCGAGGGCGTCGACGATGTACTGGCCCTGGAGGACGCCGACCTCGAAGTTGTCGAAGGTCGCGTAGTAGTCGACGTGGTCGGTGCCCATGATCAGGCGGTCGTAGGCGATCACCGGGATGTCGGAGGCGTCCGCCATGTCGAGCACGTCGCCGAGGGCCTGGCCGTCGACGGCCGCGATGACGAGGATGTCGGCGCCCCGGGTGATCATGTTCTCGATCTGGGCGACCTGGTCCTCCACGACGTCCTCGGCGTACTGCAGGTCGGTGCCGAAACCGCGTGCCTCGAACTCCTCGACCATGTTGGCGCCGTCGTTGATCCACCGCTCCGAGGACTGGGTGGGCATGGAGATGCCGACGGTGCCGGCCTCGCCCTCGGGTTGGGCGGCGTCGCCGACGCCGCCGCAGGCGGTGAGCAGCAGGGCCGCGCCGACGAAGGCGGCGGCGACGGCTCCTGCTCTGGTGTGCGTGCGCATGTGGGACCTCACTTGTTCGTGTGGAGGGGGCGGAGCGGGGGTCACCGCGTCCGGGAGGACAGGGTGACGACGGTCCAGGAGACGGGCGGCAGGGTCACGGTGAGGCGTCCGCCGTCCAGTCGGGCCGACTTGTTGGGCTGGGGCACGACCCGGTCGGGGTCGTCCATGGTGTTGGCGGCGTGGGCGTCGTCGTCGGCGAGGGTGAGCGCGTCGGCCACCGCGGTCGGCGTGAGGCCGCGCAGGTCGACGGTGAGGGCGACCGGCTGGTCCACGGAGCGGTTGACGACGAACACGGCGGTGCGGCCGGTCTCCTCGTCGTGGGTGACGGCGCTGTCGACCACCTCCACCCCGCCGTACTTGGCGGTGTCCTGCACAGGGGCGTCCAGGTCGGCGCGCAGGACGTGGCCGGCGGCGGAGGCCGCGGTGAGGGCGAAGGGGTGGAAGATGGTCTGCCGCCAGGCGGGGCCGCCGGGTTCGGTCATGATCGGCGCGATGACGTTGGCGAGCTGGGCCTGGCTGGCGGCGGTGACGCGGTCGCTGTGGCGCAGGAGGCTGATGAGCATGTTGCCGACCACGACGGCGTCGGCGACGTTGTACCGGTCCTCGATGACGCGGGGCGCCACCTGCCAGTCGTCGGTGGGCTGGACCTCGGCGAGCGCCTGGTGGCGGCTGAGGTACCAGACGTTCCACTCGTCGAAGGAGAGCTGGATGCGCTTGCGGTCGCGCAGCTTCGCGCCGACGGCGTCGGCGGTGGAGACCACCGAGTCGATGAAGTGGTCCATGTCGGTGACCGCGCCGAGGAAGCTGGCGAGGTCGCCGTCGTGCTCCTCGTAGTAGGCGTGCAGGGAGATGTACTCGACGGCGTCGTAGGTCTCCTCCAGGACAGTGGCCTCCCACGCGCCGAAGGTGGGCATGGCCGACCCGGAGCTGCCGCACACGACCAGTTCCAGGTCGCGGTCGGCCATCTTCATGGCGCGGGCGACCTGGGCGGCCTTGCGCCCGTAGGAGCGGGCGTCCAGGTGGCCGATCTGCCAGGGGCCGTCCATCTCGTTGCCCAGGCACCACATGCGGATGTCGTGGGGGTCGGGGTGGCCGTGGGCCGCGCGCAGGTCGGACAGGCGGGTGCCGCCGGGGTGGTTGGCGTACTCCAGCAGGTCGAGGGCCTCCTGGAGTCCGCGGGTCCCCAGGTTGACCGCCATCATCGGCTCGATGTCCTGGCGGCGGCACCAGGTCATGAACTCGTCGAGGCCGAACTGGTTGGTCTCCAGGCTGTGCCAGGCCAGGTCGCGTCGGACCGGGCGCCGGTCCTTGGGGCCGACGCCGTCCTCCCAGCGGTAGCCGGAGACGAAGTTGCCGCCGGGGTAGCGCACGGTCGTCACACCGAGTTCGCGGACCAGGGCGGCGACGTCCCGGCGCAGGCCGTCGGCGTCGGCGGTGGGGTGTCCGGGCTCGTAGATCCCGGTGTGGACGCAGCGCCCCATGTGCTCGACGAAGGAACCGAACGTACGGCGGTGGACGGGGGCCACGGGGGTCGCGGCGTCGACGCTCAGGGAGGCGTTGATCATGTGGACTCCTCGGAACAGGTGGTCGGGGCGGTCGGGGCCGTGGCGGCCGTGGTGGGCGGGCGTCTCATGGGAGGTCTCCTGAGGTGTGCGGGGGCGCGGGTCAGCCCTTGATGCCCGCTCCGGCGACACCGGTGACGATGTGCTTCTGGAAGAGCAGGAAGACGACGAGCAGGGGGATGGCGCCGAGCACGGCGGAGGCCATGACCTGCGCGTACTGGATGCCGTACTGGCCCACGGCGGTGCCCAGGCCCACCGGCAGGGTCATCATCTCCGGGTCGTTGGTCACGATGAAGGGCCACAGGAAGTTGTTCCACGCGCCGATGAAGGTGAAGATGCCGACGGCGGTGAGGATGGGCCGCGACAGCGGCAGGATGACGCTCCACAGCACGCGCAGCGGTCCGGCGCCGTCGAGGCGGGCGGCGTCCTCGTAGTCGCGCGGGATGGCGTCGAAGAAGCGCTTGAGGATGAACACGAACACCGGGGCGACGACCTGGGGCAGTGCGACGCCCCAGTAGGTGTCCACCAGCCCCAGCTGGGTCATCAGCACGAACTGCGGGACGATCAGGGTCTGCGGCGGGATGAGGATGCCGCCGACGACGAGCGCGAACAGGCCGGGCCGTCCGCGGAAGTCGAACCGGGAGAACCCGTAGGCGGCCAGCACGCACAGGATGAGCGTGAGCACGGTGACGATGACGGTGGTGATGAGCGAGTTCACCGTCCAGCGGAGGATGTCGCCGCGGCCGAGGACGAGCTGGTAGGCCTCGAACGTCGGGTTCTCCGTCAGCCACGTCGGCGGCATGACGGTCGTGTCGCCCTCGGTCTTGACCGAGGTGGCGAAGGCCCACAGCAGCGGGACGAACCAGAGCAGGGCGGCCAGGGTGGCGACGGTGTAGAGGGCGACCGAGCCGACCGACCACCGGCGGCGGCGCGGGGCCGCGGGCCGGGAGGCCGTCGCCGCGGGGCCCGGGGCGGTGCGCGGTGCGGGGGGCGTCGAGGTGGCCATCGTCAGCCCTCCTTCCGGGAGAAGAGGCGGAACTGGGCGATGGAGGCGGCGATGATCAGGACCATGAAGACGTAGGCCATCGACGAGGCCAGGCCGATGCGCAGCCCGACGAAGCCGGAGTCGTAGATGTACTGGATGACGGTACGGGTGGCGAAGTTGGGGCCGCCGCTGGTCATCAGGTAGATCTGCTCGAACACGCGCAGCGAGCCGATCAGCTGCAGGACGGCGATGAGCGCCGTGGTGCGGGCCAGCAGCGGCAGGGTGATCCGGCCGTTGCGCTGCCAGGCGCCGGCACCGTCGATCGCGGCGGCCTCGTAGACGTCCTTGGGGATGGACTGCATGGCGGCCAGGTAGAGCAGGTAGTTGAAGCCGACCTGCCACCACGCCGTGGCGATGACCACGGAGAACATCGCGGTGTCCTCGGAAAAGAGCCATTCGGGCCCCTCGATGCCGAACCGGCCGAGCATGCCGTTGAACAGGCCCAGGCTCGGGTTGTACATCCAGCCCCAGATGAGGGTCATCACGGTGACCGGCAGCACGAAGGGGGCGAAGAACGACAGCCTCAGGAACCAGCCGAGTCGGCGCGCGTGGTCGGTGAGCAGGGCCAGGCCGAGCGCGAGCAGCACCATGAGGGGCACGCTCAGGACCGTGAACCACAGCGTGTTCCACAGCGAGTCGTACATGGCCGGGTCGGTCAGGGTCTCCGACCAGTTGTCCAGTCCAACGAAGGAGACGTCTCCGCCGGCGAGGCTGCGGTCGGTGAAGCTGTAGCCGAAGCCGACGACGGCGGGCCACAGCAGGAAGAGGGCGTAGAACGCCAGGAACGGCAGGACGAACCACAGACCGGTCCAGTCGGTCGGACGGCGGCGCACGTCGACGAGGCCGGGCGGTGCCGTGGTGGCGGGTCCGGGCGCGGGGCGGGGCGCGGGAGCCCGGGTGTTCTGGGTCATGGTGGGCTCCCTACACCGGCGACGGGACGGACAGAAGGCCACGGATGGTGCCCTTGAGCTGGTCGAGCGACTCCTCCGGGGTCTGGGTGCCCTGGTGGAGGGTGGTCAGGGCGCCGGCGGCCTCCTCTTGGAGCCGCCCGGCGGAGCCGCTGAACCAGGCCTCGGGCTCGAACTGGACGTTCTCCGCGGCCTCGCGGTACTCGGACTGGGGGTGCAGCGCGTCGTACTCGGCGCTCTCCACCACGGGCTGGTAGGCGGGGATGTGTCCGCCGCCGGCCCAGGTCAGGCTGTTGTGCAGCATCCACGCGGCGTACTCGGCGGCGGCCCGGGTGCGTTCGGGGTCGCGGTCGCGCTGGTGCGGGAAGACGTAGCAGTGCGAGTCGCCGCGCGTGCGGTGGTTGCCGAACACGGCGGGGAACTGGGCGGCGGAGAACTCGATGCCGGCGGCCTCCAGCGTGGGGATCTCCCAGTTGCCGTGGATCATCAGTCCGGCGTGCCCGTTGGCGATGTTGGCGGCCGTGTCGGCGTCCCTGGAGTGGCGCGGGGCCAGGCCCTCCTCGGAGAGGCGGTACATCACGTCCATGGCGGCCAGGGCCTTGTCCTCGTCCATCTCGAAGTCGTCCCCGCCGAGGACGAGTTCGCCGTCCTGCTGGCGGTAGAGCGCCCAGAAGTTGGACCAGGGGTTCCAGGTGTCCATGGAGAGCCCGTAGCCGCCGGTCACGCCCTGGATCTCGCGGAGCAGGTCGAAGTAGCCGTCCACCCCGGAGACCTCGACGAGGCGGTCGTCGGCGTCCAGCACGCCCGCCTGCCGGCACACGTCGAGGTTGATGTACTGGATCAGCACGTGGGTGTCGATGGGGATGGCGTACAGCTGCCCGTCGAAGAAGCACTTCTCCCAGATGTTGGGCAGCACGACGGTGTCGTCGATGCCGAACTCGGCGAGCAGCGCGGGGTCGATCGGGTCGAGCAGGCGGCCGGGTGCCAGGCTCTCCAGGCGCGAGACGTGCACGGTGGCGATGTCGGCGCC
The DNA here is from genome assembly GCF_001279585.1 of Nocardiopsis sp. NRRL B-16309. GTDB lineage: Bacteria > Actinomycetota > Actinomycetes > Streptosporangiales > Streptosporangiaceae > Nocardiopsis. The sequence continues at coordinate 105,082 of NZ_LGEC01000059.1, forward strand.
CCGGCCGCCCGCGGCGCCCATGGCGACCTTGGTGTAGAAGGGGGCGCCCCAAGTGAAGGTGGTGGCGCGGAAGTCGATCCCGGGGTGCTCGGCCTGGTAGGCGTCGTGCATCTCGATCATCCGGTTGCCGTCGCCGCCCGCGAACAGGTTCCACTGCCGCAGCCGGGTGTCGCCGCTGATGAGGGTGTCGGGCGGGGCACAGCCGGCCGCCGCCAGGCCCGCGGTGGCCAGGGCGCCGGTGACGAAGGCCCGGCGGCCCGGCCCGGCCGGGGCCGGGGGTGGTGCGTGTACTGCTCCTGATGCTCTGCGCATGGTCTCTCCTTGCGCCGGGGGGCCGGAGGGCCCGGTCGACCGGGCCCTCCGCGGTGGGGGATCTCGGGGTGCGCCCCGTCCGGGGCGCCTCGTGACCGGTGCGGGATCAGACCTGGACGTACTCGATGCCGGCGAGTTCGCACAGGACGCGCCAGTCCTCGGCCCGGGCACCGGTGTTCATGACCATGTGGTGGGTGCCGCCGGCCCGCAGCCAGGCGTCCATGCAGGTCCGGACGCCCGTGGCCGGCTGGAACTGACCGTAGGGCATCTCCAGGTCGGGCAGCGCGGGGGTGTCGACCACCTCGCCCTCGGCCACGACCAGGCGGAAGCGCTCGCCGCCGAGCGCCACCAGCGACGCCAGCGTGGCCGGGCCCGGCCGGTACCGGAAGACGATCGTGGGCGGGTCGTCCAGGCCGCCGATGCCCAGCGGGCGCTTGATCAGGCGGATCGGTTCGTCGTCGCGGGCCACCCTCCAGTTGCCCTCCCCCATGTGGCTCATGAGGATGGAGTCGGTGGGGAAGTCCATCGCGTACATCTCGGTGAAGTGGCCGTCCCCGGCGAGCTGGTGCCCGGCGTAGACGATCGAGGCGGCCAGCACGTCGCCCTCGCCCGCGAACCCGTAGCCCTTGGCCATGAGGGTGGAGGCGGCGGCCATGGGCAGGCGGGCGAAGCGGCCGTCCTCGCCGATGGCGTCGAAGTGCGTGGAGTAGGCACCGCAGCCGGTTGCCTCCAGCAGCCGCTCGATGCCCAGCTGCATGCGCGCGTGGTCCTCGCGCTCCTCCTTGGACAGGCGCTCGTCCACCTCGAAGGCCCCGTCCTCCCACTCCATGAGCTCGGCGACGGCCTCGGCGGGCAGCTCGGCCATGGTGCGGTGCAGGGCGCCCGGGGCGATGATCTCGATCTCGGGTCCGAGCTTGCGCAGGAACGCGGTCTCGTCCACGCGCGCGTCGCCCATGCCGTTCATGGGGTAGCCGAACACGCCGACCCTGAGCGAGCGCAGGGCGGTGACGGCGCGTGCGGCGCGCGCCCAGCGGTCGACGCGGGCGGTGAACTCGGCGCTCTGCCACTCCCCCGTGATGACCTCGAAGGGCAGGCCCGCGCGCACCATGGCGTTGGCGGTGTCCTGGGCGCCGTGGATGCCCTGGTTGTAGGTCATGTCGGCCATGTCCCAGGAGGGACTGACCGCGGGGTCGGGCTGGATGTTGGCCAGCGCGACCGGCAGCCGCATCTGGCTGAACAGCCGGGTGACGCGCAGGGAGGGCCCGTAGGTGAGCATGACGACCATGACGCCGTCGAGGCCGGCGGCCTCGAACTCGCGCACGGCCCGCTCGGCGTCGGCGCGGCCGCGCACGGGCGGGCTGACCGTCCACTCGGCGGTCTCCGACAGCGAGGCGGCGACCCGGGCGGCGTAGTCGGCCTGGCGCTCGGTGATGCCGGGGATCATGTCGTCGTAGAGGGGCTGCATGATGCCGAGCAGGCCGATGCGGGGCCGCCGGTTCCTGATGGGCTCGTGGGCCGGGGAGGTCGGGAAGGAGGGGCCGCGGCCGGAGTCCTCCGGGCGGAGGCGGGAGCCCTCCTCCTCGCGGGGCGGCTCCGGGGCGTTGGCGGGTGACGGGTGGGGCACGGAGGTGTCCTTACTGGCCGTAGACGTTCTGGTAGCGGTCGTAGAGGGCGTCGATGTGTTCCTGGGGCAGGCGCTCGACGGGGCCGTTCGCACGGGCGATGTGCACGGTGCGGGCGACGTCCTCGCACATCACGGCGGCCTTGACGGCGGCGCGGGCCGTGTCGCCGATGGTGAACACGCCGTGGCCGCGCATGAGCACGGCCGGGGAGCGCTGGCCGTCGAGGGTGGCGACCAGGCCCTTGCCGATGTCGTCGCCGCCGATGAGGGCGAACGGGCCGACCGGGATGTCGCCGCCGAACTCGTCGGCCATCGCGGTGATGGCGCACGGGACGGGTTCGCCGCGGGCCGCCCAGGCGGTGGCGTAGGGGCTGTGCGTGTGCACCACACCTCCCACGTCGGGGCGCGCCCGGTAGACGTAGGCGTGCGCGGCGGTGTCGCTGGAGGGCTTGTGGCGGCCCTCGACGACCGTGCCGTCGAGGTCGCACACCACCATGTCCTCGGGGGTGAGGTCCTCGTAGGACACACCGCTGGGCTTGATCACCATCAGGTCCGCGTCGGGGACGCGGGCGGAGATGTTGCCGCTGGTCCAGGTCACCAGGTTCCAGCGCAGGAGTTCGGCGTGCAGGGCGCACACCTGCTCGCGCAGGGCGTCGGTGGTCATCGTGTTCCCTTCCGGGCGGCGTTGCGGAGGGCGCGCAGCCGGTGCAGGCTCGCGCTCCCCCCGCGGCCGAAGTGGTCGTGCAGTTCGGTGTAGAGGGCGAAGAGGTCGTCGTAGGCGGCGGCGCGCGCGGGGTCGGGGTCGACGGTGTCCTCGCGGACGCCGCCCATGGCCGCGGAGGCGGCGTGGATGTCGGGGTGGGCCCCGGCCGCGACCGCCGCGTGGATGGCGGCGCCCACGGCACAGCTCTGTTCGGAGGCCACGAGCCGGATCGGCCGGTCGAGCACGTCGGCGTAGACCTGCAGGACGAAGGGGTTGCGGACCATGCCGCCGCCGACGGTGAAGTCGTGGACGGGGACTCCGGCGGCCTCGAAGGCCTCGACGATGGTGCGGGTGCCGAAGGCGGTGGCCTCGACCAGGGCGCGGTAGACCTCCTCGGGCCGGGTGGCCAGGGTGAGGCCGACCAGGACGCCGGACAGGTCGTGGTCGACCAGGACCGACCGGTTGCCGCTGTGCCAGTCCAGGGCGACCAGGCCGTGGGAGCCGACGGGCGCCTCGGCGGCCATGTCCGAGAGCAGGTCGTGGACGGACAGGCCGCGTTCGCGGGCGCGGTCGTGGTATTCCGGGGGGACGTAGGAGTCGGCGAACCAGGCGAAGATGTCGCCGACGCCGCTCTGCCCGGCCTCGTAGCCCCACATGCCGGGGGCGATGCCGCCGAGGGCGAGCCCGCACATGCCGGGCACCTCGGCCAGGACGTCGGAGTTCATGACGTGGCAGGTGCTGGTGCCCATGATGGCGAGCATCCGGCCGGTCCCGGTGGTCTGGGCGGTGGCGGCGGTGACGTGGGCGTCGACGTTGCCGACGGCCACCGGCACGCCCTCGGGGACGCCGGTCCAGGCGGCGGCGCGGGCGGTGACGCGGCCGGCGCGCTCGCCGAGCTGGGAGAGGGGGTGGTCGAGCTTGTCCTGGGCGAAGGAGGCGAAGGCGGGGTCGAGGGCGCCCAGGAAGTCCGGGCTCGGCCAGGCGCCGTCCTGGTGGATGCCCTTGTACCCCGCGGTGCAGACGTTGCGGGTCTCCTGTCCGCACAGCTCCCACACGATCCAGTCGGCGGCCTCGATCCACCGGTCGGCGCGGTGGTAGGTCTCGGGGTCCTCACGCAGGACCTGCAGGCCCTTGGCGAACTGCCACTCGGAGGAGATCTTTCCGCCGTAGCGGGGCAGCCACGCCTCGCCGCGGGAGGCGGCCAGGGCGTTGATGTCGTCGGCCTCGCGCTGGGCCGCGTGGTGCTTCCAGAGCTTGGGCCAGGCGTGCGGGCGGTCGGCGAGTCCGGGGAGTTCGTTGAGCGGGGTGCCCTCGCGGGTGACGGGCATGACGGTGCAGGCGGTGAAGTCGGTGCCGATGCCGATGATGTCGGCCGGGTCGACGCCGGCGGCGGCGATGGCCTCGGGGACGGCGGTGCGCAGGACCTGCCGGTAGTCCTCGGGCGACTGGAGCGCGGTCTCGGGCGCGAGGGCCTCGGTGCCGCCGGGCAGGGTGCTGGAGATGACGCCGTGCTCGTACTCGTGGACGGCGGTGCCCAGTTCGGCCCCGTCGGCCACGCGGACGACGACGGCGCGGCCGGAGAGGGTGCCGAAGTCCACCCCGACGACCACGGCGTCCGGACCGGTGTTGTGAGCGTTAACAATCTGGGCCACGCGGGTGCCCTCCTCGGGGTCGGTACTGGGGGTCGGTGCGGATATCGTTGCGAGCGTTCAGCGGGGTCGGGCGGGCGGGGCCGCCCGCCGGGGGGCGGGCCCTCCTCTCGCGAGGCGGCTCCGGAGCGGGGGTCGGAGGTACGGACGGGAAGCCGGGGGCGGGCGGGGTCGGGC
>NZ_LGEC01000060.1 GCF_001279585.1 Nocardiopsis sp. NRRL B-16309
GCGGTCCTGACCAGTCGTGGGACCCGCCGGTGGGCGCCGACCCGAGTCTGGACGGCCCTGTGGCTTCCGACGCGGGCGCCTGGACGCCGGAGCGGCCCGCCGATGACGCGCCGTGGGGTGCGCCGGACGGGGCGACCCTGAACCCGGACTCCGCCGGTTCCGGCCCTGACGCGGATTCGCGTGGCCCGGCCCGCGACGAGGACTCCGATGCCTGGAGCCCGGCCGCCCCCGCGGACGACGCCTACCGGGGTGGCCCGGAGCGGCCGCGGGGATCCGGCCTCTCGTGGGACGCGCCCGTGGGCGCGGACCCGATCCTGGACGGTCCTGTGGCTTCCGACGCGGGTGCGTGGACGCCGGAGCGGCCCGCCGATGACGCGCCGTGGGGTGCGCCGGTGGGCGCGGACCCGATCCTGGACGGCCCGGTCGGTTCCGACGCGGGCGCCTGGACTCCGGGGGACCCCGCGGTCGACACACGGTGGGGTGCGCCGGACGGCGCGATCGTCGACGCGGCCGCCGGACGGGACGACGACGCGTGGGACCCGGCCCGGCCGGAGGACACGGACGGCTGGACCCCGGTCCCCGCCGCCGACGACCTCCCGCGCGGCTCCGCGCGGGACTGGGAGCACGACGAACTCGGCTCCCGGAGCTGGGGGGACGAACGGCGCCCGGACCCGCGGGACGAGGGCACCGAGGGCCTGGAGTCCTGGGCCCCGGCCCGGGAGGGCGAGGACGCCTGGGCGTCGTCGGCCGATCCCGAGCCGTGGACCGGCGACCGGTACGCCGACGAGCTGTCGCCGCAGGCACCGCCCCCCGGCCCGGCCGCCAGCGGCAACACCTGGGCCTTCGACCGGGACGACCTGCGGCTGCCGGACGTCGTGCGCGAGGCCGAGCAGCGTCGCCGGGAGACGGCGAGTGGCCCCGAGTACCAGGACTGGGGCGGCGGGAGCGAGAGCCCGGCCGACCCGCTGGCCGCCATCGCCGATCTGCAGTCGCGAGCCCAGGAATCGGGTGCGCACGGGTACGACGAACCGGTCGGGTACGACGACGGCGCGACGCGGATGTTCGACGCGCCCGCCTACGACGCCCCCGGCCGGGACGAGTCGGGCTACGACGCACCCGGCTACGACGCTCCGGAGTACGGCGCGTCGGGCTATGACGATCCCGGCTACGACGGTCCGCGTGAGGCCGGCGCGACGCAGATGTTCGACGCGCCCGCCTACGACGCCCCTCGCCGCGACGAGTCGGGCCACGACGCACCCGAGTACGACGCACCGGGCTACGACTCACCCGGGTACGACGCTCCGGAGTACGACGCGCCCGGCTATGACGATCCCGGCTACGACGGCCCGCGTGAGGGCGGGGCGACGCAGATGTTCGACGCCTACGCCGAGGACGACGGGTACGACGGCCCCGTGCCGCAGGGGGCGCCGTCGGACGTCGCTCCCCTGGACCGGCGGGACGAGTCCGAGCCCGAGTCGGAGTACGAGGACGGCTTCACCCCGGCCGACTACGGCATGCCCGCGCGGCCCGAGCCGAGGAAGCGCCGCAAGGACCCGATCGCCGACGACTTCCCGGGGTTCGGCGACCGCCCCCTCGGAGGCGAGGCCGGCGACGCCTACCCCGGGTACGACAGCATCGACCACCTCGCGGACACCGAGCGGGGGGCGCTGGTCACCCTGTGGCTGGGCCTCGCCTCTCTGCTGCCCGGCATCGGTCTGGTCACGGCCGTGCTCGCCCTGGCCGTCACCGGCCCCAAGGCCAAGCGCGCCATCCGCGGGTCGCACGGCCAGCTCGACGGCCTCGGCCTCATCACCGCCGGAACCGTGCTCGCGGTGGTCGGCATCCTGGTGACCGTGGTCTCCGCACTGGTGTTCTTCCTGTTCTAGGTCCGGACGAGGGTCCGTGTCCGCGAGGTCGTCCTCGCCGGACGCGGGCCCTTCCCGTCGGACGGGGGCCGCGACGCCGAACCGCCGCCCATGACCTCGGTCACGGCGCGTCCCTCCGCCGGTCGGAGCGCGTGGCGACGGATCTCCGGCGGTGCGGGCCCTCGGCGTCGCGGAGGGGCCCCGCGGCAGTGACGGAACGCATAGCGGCCCGGAACCGGGCCCGCCGTGTCGCCGATCCGCGCGAACCACGGACGAAAGCAGTCGGGAAGCGCGTAGACTAGGGGTGACCCACGGCTGAGCGAGGACTGCTTTCGCGGTTCTCGCCCTGTCGCACACCGTTTTGACCGCATAGTCGGCAGGCGGTAGCCTGTGTGATTGTGCCCGTGAGTCGACGGGTCATCACGTATGTGTGCGGCACCCTTCGTTCCTCGGGAGTGGCTTTCAGGCCTTCCCGGGTAGGCACAGGGCGCGCCGCGTGCGTGAACCCCCTCCCGTAAATCGGCCTCCGGCCGGGTGTCATCGGCTTTGCCGTGCTTGGGAACAAGCGCGACACGCCCGACATCGGGGGTCGGGGAGGTTCGGGAAATCAAGCAGGTCAATAGCGATATCGGCTAAGAGAACCGGCGTAGGTCACGAGGAAGACGGAGACGCGGTGCCCACCATCCAGCAGCTGGTCCGCAAGGGCCGACAGGACAAGGTCGCAAAGAACAAGACCCCGGCGCTGAAGGGGAGTCCGCAGCGTCGTGGTGTGTGCACGCGTGTCTACACCACTACGCCGAAGAAGCCGAACTCCGCTCTGCGCAAGGTCGCTCGTGTGAAGCTCAGCAGCGGCATCGAGGTCACGGCCTACATCCCCGGTATCGGTCACAACCTGCAGGAGCACTCCATCGTGCTCGTGCGCGGTGGCCGAGTGAAGGACCTGCCGGGTGTCCGTTACCGGATCGTCCGCGGTTCGCTCGACACCCAGGGCGTCCGAGGCCGCAAGCAGGCACGTAGCCACTACGGCGCCAAGAAGGAGAAGTAAGCATGCCGCGCAAGGGACCGGCGCCGAAGCGCCAGCTCATCACAGACCCGGTCTACGGCTCGCCGCTCGTCACCGCACTCATCAACAAGGTGCTGCTCGACGGCAAGCGCTCCATCGCCCAGAGCGTCGTCTACGACGCCCTGGAGGGCGCTCGCGAGAAGACCGGACAGGACCCGCTCGTTGTTCTCAAGCGCGCCCTGGACAACGTCAAGCCCGCGCTCGAGGTCCGCAGCCGCCGTGTCGGTGGCGCGACCTACCAGGTGCCGGTCGAGGTTCGCGCCTCCCGTTCCACCACGCTGGCTCTGCGTTGGCTGGTCGACTACTCGCGCAAGCGCCGTGAGAAGACCATGACCGAGCGTCTGATGAACGAGCTGGTCGACGCCAGCAACGGTCTCGGCGCGGCCGTCAAGAAGCGTGAAGACACGCACAAGATGGCCGAGTCGAACAAGGCCTTCGCCCACTACCGCTGGTAACCCCGCGGCGATTCGATTCCTTGAGACCTAGGGAAGACGAGCCTCATGGCTGCTAAGACTGAGCTTGACCTGGCCAAGGTCCGCAACATCGGGATCATGGCCCACATCGACGCGGGCAAGACCACGACCACCGAGCGGATCCTCTACTACACCGGTGTGACCCACAAGGTGGGCGAGGTCCACGATGGCGCCGCCACGATGGACTGGATGAAGGAGGAGCAGGAGCGGGGTATCACCATTACCTCGGCTGCTACCACCACCCACTGGGACGACCACACCATCAACATCATCGACACGCCCGGCCACGTCGATTTCACGATCGAGGTCGAGCGCTCGCTGCGTGTTCTGGACGGTGCCGTCGCGGTGTTCGACGCCAAGGAAGGCGTCGAGCCCCAGTCCGAGCAGGTCTGGCGCCAGGCTGACCGGTACGGCGTTCCGCGTATCTGTTTCGTCAACAAGATGGACAAGATCGGCGCGGAGTTCCAGCGCTGCGTCGACATGTTCCGTGAGCGCCTCGGCGCCAACGCGATGCCGATCCAGCTCCCCATCGGTGCTGAGAGCGACTTCAAGGGCGTCGTCGACCTCGTCCGGATGGTCGCCTACATCTGGAACGACGAGGCCGCGCTCGGCGAGATGTACGACACCGTCGACATCCCCGAGACGCACGTGGAAGCCGCCCGCGAGGCGCGCGACCAGTTCATCGAGACGCTGGCCGAGGCCGACGACGAGATCATGGAGCTGTACCTGGAGGGCCAGGAGCCCACCCTGGAGCAGCTCGTCCCGGCGATCCGCCGCGCGTGCATCGCCGGTACCGCGATCCCGATCGTCTGCGGCACGGCGTTCAAGAACAAGGGCGTCCAGCCCCTGCTCGACGCGGTCACCGCCTACCTTCCCTCGCCCCTGGACGTCGAGTCCGTCGAAGGTCACGACCCCAAGGACGAGACCGAGCAGACCAAGCTGGTCCGCAAGCCCAGCAACGCCGAGCCGATGTCCGCGCTGATCTTCAAGATCATGAGCGACCCCCACCTGGGCAAGCTCACCTACGTGCGGATCTACTCCGGTGTCCTCAAGACCGGCACCCAGGTGCTGAACAGTCTCAAGGGCCGCAAGGAGCGCATCGGCAAGATCTACCGCATGCACTCGAACAAGCGTGAGGAGATCGCCGAGGCGGGCGCCGGCGACATCGTCGCGGTCATGGGTCTCAAGGACACCACGACCGGTGAGACGCTGTGCGACGCGTCCCAGCCGATCGTCCTGGAGTCCATGACGTTCCCGGCTCCGGTCATCGAGGTGGCCATCGAGCCCAAGACCAAGAGCGACCAGGAGAAGCTGGGCATCGCGATCCAGCGCCTGGCGGACGAGGACCCCTCGTTCCAGGTGGCCTCGGACGAGCAGACCGGTCAGACCGTGATCTCCGGCATGGGCGAGCTGCACCTCGAGGTGCTGGTCAACCGCATGCGCGACGAGTTCAAGGTCGAGGCGAACATCGGTAAGCCCCAGGTGGCCTACCGCGAGACCATTCGCAAGAAGGTCGAAGGCTACGTCTACACCCACAAGAAGCAGACCGGTGGGTCGGGCCAGTTCGCCAAGGTCAAGATCGACCTGGAGCCGCTCGAGACCGAGGAAGGCGACGCCTCCGGCTACGAGTTCGTCAACGCCGTCACCGGTGGACGTATCCCGCGGGAGTACATCCCGTCGGTGGACGCCGGAGCCCAGGAGGCCGCGGAGCTGGGTGTGCTCGCGCACTACCCGCTCGTCGGCATCAAGGTGACGCTGCAGGACGGCCAGTACCACGAGGTCGACTCCTCCGAGATGGCCTTCAAGACGGCCGGTTCGATGGCCTTCAAGGAGGCCGTCAAGCTCGCGAAGCCGACTCTCCTGGAGCCGGTCATGGCGGTCGAGGTCACCACCCCTGAGGAGTACATGGGTGACGTCATCGGCGACCTGAACTCCCGCCGTGGACAGATCCAGTCCATGGACGAGCGTTCCGGCGTCCGGGTCGTCAAGGCCCAGGTGCCCCTCTCCGAAATGTTCGGCTACGTGGGTGACCTGCGCAGCCGTACGCAGGGTCGAGCCAACTACTCGATGGTGTTCGACTCCTACGCGGAGGTTCCGTCCGCTGTCGCCCAAGAAATTGTGGCGAAGGTTCGCGGCGAGTAGTCGCGAACACGTAACCAGTCCTGTTCTGCCCACGCGGGGCAGGACACCAGATAGCTCTGTACGTCTAGGAGACATCCAGTGGCGAAGGAAAAGTTCGAGCGGACTAAGCCGCACGTCAACATCGGCACCATCGGTCACATTGACCACGGCAAGACCACGCTGACCGCGGCCATCACCAAGGTGCTGCACGACGCGTACCCGGAGCTGAACCCGTTCACCCCGTTCGAGGACATCGACAACGCTCCTGAGGAGCGCGAGCGCGGTATCACCATCTCCGTCGCCCACGTCGAGTACCAGACCGAGGCGCGTCACTACGCCCACGTCGACTGCCCCGGTCACGCCGACTACGTGAAGAACATGATCACGGGTGCGGCGCAGATGGACGGCGCCATCCTGGTCGTGGCCGCGACCGACGGCCCGATGCCGCAGACCAAGGAGCACGTCCTCCTGGCCCGCCAGGTCGGCGTCCCCGCCATCGTCGTCGCCCTGAACAAGGCCGACATGGTGGACGACGAGGAGATCTTCGAGCTCGTCGAGCTCGAGGTCCGCGAGCTGCTCAGCGAGTACGAGTTCCCCGGTGACGACGTTCCGGTCACCAAGGTCTCCGCGCTGAAGGCCCTCGAGGGCGACGCCGAGTGGGGCGCGAAGGTGCTCGAGCTCATGGGCACCGTCGACAGCTTCATCCCCGAGCCCGAGCGGGACACCGAGAAGCCCTTCCTCATGCCGATCGAGGACGTGTTCTCGATCACCGGTCGCGGCACCGTCGTGACCGGCCGCATCGAGCGCGGTATCGTCAACGTCAACGAGACCGTTGACATCGTCGGTATCAAGGAAGACAAGCAGACCACCACCGTCACCGGTGTGGAGATGTTCCGCAAGCTGCTCGACCAGGGCCAGGCGGGCGACAACGTCGGTCTGCTCCTGCGCGGCATCAAGCGTGAGGACGTCGAGCGCGGCCAGGTCGTGATCAAGCCCGGTACGACCACCCCGCACACCGAGTTCGAGGGCCAGGTCGTCATCCTGTCCAAGGACGAGGGTGGCCGGCACACGCCGTTCTTCAACAACTACCGCCCCCAGTTCTACTTCCGCACCACGGACGTCACCGGCGTCGTGACGCTGCCGGAGGGCACTGAGATGGTCATGCCCGGTGACAACACCGAGATGTCCGTCCAGCTGATCCAGCCGGTCGCGATGGAAGAGGGTCTGAAGTTCGCCATCCGCGAGGGTGGCCGGACCGTGGGCGCCGGTCGCGTCACGAAGATCATCAAGTAGTACGCAAGCCGGGGTGGCCCCCTCATGGAGCCGCCCCGGCGTGGTGGGCGGGCCGTGTCCCGCACGGCCCGCCCCCACACACTCAAGACGTCATCGGGCTCTGTGACGGTGACGCACCGCAGGGGCAAGCCCTGTTGCGGTTTCTCAAGGAAATAGGGGCTCACGGCACACGGCGGACACCGTCGGGCCTGGGGCGTCTGTGACCGGACACCGTTACGGACACTGAAGCGAAGGACGAACAGGCCATATGGCGGGACAGAAGATCCGCATTCGGCTAAAGGCCTATGACCACGAGGTCATCGACAGCTCGGCGCGCAAGATCGTTGAGACTGTGACGCGAACTGGCGCACAGGTCGCGGGCCCGGTGCCGCTGCCGACGGAGAAGAACGTTTACTGCGTCATCCGATCGCCGCACAAGTACAAGGACTCGCGCGAGCACTTCGAGATGCGCACCCACAAGCGGCTGATCGACATCATCGACCCCACGCCGAAGACCGTCGACTCGCTCATGCGACTCGACCTCCCGGCCGGCGTTGACATCGAGATCAAGCTTTAAGGACGCACAGACATGGCCACCAAGCAGATCAAGGGAGTTCTGGGCGAGAAGCTCGGCATGACCCAGGTCTTCGACGACGCGGGCAAGATGGTGCCCGTGACGGTTCTGAAGGCCGGTCCGTGCGTCGTCAGCCGCATCCGGACTCCCGACACCGACGGATACTCCGCTGTCCAGATCGGTTACGGGCAGATCAACCCGCGCAAGGTCAACAAGCCGCTCGGCGACTACCTGCGCAAGAACGAGTTGACCCCGCGCCGCCACTACGTCGAGGTCCGCACGACCGACGCCACCGAGTACACGCTCGGCCAGGAGGTCACCGCGGACAGCTTCGAGATCGGCGAGAAGGTCGACGTCACGGGCAAGAGCAAGGGCAAGGGCTTCGCCGGTGTGATGAAGCGCCACGGCTTCCGTGGTCTCTCCGCCTCGCACGGCACGCAGCGCAAGCACCGCTCGCCCGGTTCCATCGGCGGCTGCGCCACACCCGGCCGCGTTTTCAAGGGCATGCGGATGGCCGGGCGCATGGGCAACGTGCGCAAGACCATCCAGAACCTGACCGTGCACTCCGTCGACGCGGAGAAGGGCCTCATCCTGGTCAAGGGTGCTGTGCCCGGTCCCAACGGCGGTCTGGTGCTTGTCCGTACCGCTGTGAAGGGGGACAAGTAAGCCATGGCCCAGATCGAGGTCAAGAACCCCGAGGGCGGCGCCAAGGGCAGCGTCGAGCTGCCGGAGAGCGTCTTCGCCCAGAAGGTCAGCATCCCGCTGATCCACCAGGTCGTGAACGGCCAGATGGCCGCCGGCCGCCAGGGCACGCACGCCACCAAGACCCGCGGTGAAGTCCGCGGCGGTGGCAAGAAGCCCTACCGCCAGAAGGGCACCGGCCGGGCCCGCCAGGGCTCGATCCGCGCCCCGCAGTACACCGGTGGTGGAACCGTTCACGGTCCCCAGCCGCGTGACTACAGCCAGCGGACCCCGAAGAAGATGAAGGCCGCCGCCCTGCGCGGAGCCCTCTCCGACCGGGCCAACCACGGCCGCATCCACGTCATCAGCCACTTCGTGGCCGAGGACGCGGCCGGCAAGCTCACGCAGACCGCTCTGAAGGCGCTGCGTCAGGTGACCGAGTCCGACAAGGTCCTGGTCGTCCTGGCCCGCGAGGACGAGCACAACCGGCGCGCCCTGCGCAACCTCGGCGAGGTGCACATCCTCGACGCGGACCAGGTGAACACCTACGACGTCCTGTACTCGGACGACGTGGTCTTCACCGAGGCGGGCTACGCCGAGTTCCTGGCCCACGCGGCCGGCACCTCCAAGGCCGCTGAGTCCGAGGAGGACGACCAGTGAGGATCGCTGACCACCGCGACATCATCGTCGAGCCGGTGATCTCCGAGAAGAGCTACGGGCTCATGGACTCGAACAAGTACACGTTCATCGTCCGCCCCGACGCCAACAAGACGCAGATCAAGATCGCCATCGAGAAGATCTTCGAAGTGAAGGTCACCTCGGTGAACACGATCAACCGCAAGGGTAAGCGCAAGCGCACCCGCTTCGGTTACGGGAAGCGTCCCGACACCAAGCGTGCGATCGTCAGCGTCGCCGAAGGCGACCGGATCGACATCTTCGGTGTCTGACCTTTCTCGGGTCTGACCGCTACACACCAAGCAATACGTAAAGGAATGCGCGAAGAAGATGGGCATTCGTAAGTACAAGCCGACGACGCCGGGTCGTCGCGGTTCGAGCGTGAGCGACTTCGTCGAGATCACGCGCTCCGAGCCGGAGAAGTCCCTGGTGCGTCCGCTCCACTCCAAGGGTGGGCGTAACGGCCACGGCCGGATCACCGCCCGCCACCAGGGTGGCGGCCACAAGCGCGCCTACCGCGTGATCGACTTCCGTCGTCACGACAAGGACGGCGTTCCGGCCAAGGTCGCTCACATCGAGTACGACCCCAACCGCACCGCACGCATCGCCCTGCTGCACTACGTGGACGGTGAGAAGCGCTACATTCTGGCGCCCGCCGGCCTCAAGCAGGGGGACCGGGTCGAGAACGGCCCGCAGTCCGACATCAAGCCGGGCAACTGCCTCCCGCTGCGCAACATCCCCACGGGTACGTTCGTGCACGCGGTCGAGCTGAAGCCGGGCGGCGGCGCCAAGCTGGGCCGTTCCGCCGGGTCCCAGATTCAGCTGCTCGCCAAGGAGGGCCGTTACGCCACGCTGCGTATGCCCTCCGGCGAGATGCGCATGGTGGAGATCACCTGCCGCGCGACCGTTGGACAGGTCGGCAACGCCGAGCAGTCCAACATCAACTGGGGCAAGGCCGGCCGCTCGCGGTGGAAGGGCAAGCGCCCGACCGTCCGCGGTGTGGTCATGAACCCGGTCGACCACCCGCACGGTGGTGGTGAGGGCAAGACCTCCGGTGGCCGCCACCCGGTCAGCCCCTGGGGCAAGAAGGAAGGCCGGACCCGGACCAAGGGCAAGGCCAGCGACAAGCTGATCGTGCGGCGTCGGCGTAGCGGTAAGAAGAAGCGGTAAGGAGCACGTCTGATGCCACGTAGCCTTAAGAAGGGTCCCTTCGTCGACGACCACCTCATCAAGAAGGTGGAAGTCCAGAACGAGAAGGGGACCAAGAACGTCATCAAGACGTGGTCCCGGCGGTCCATGATCGTCCCGGAGATGATCGGTCACACGATCGCCGTCCACGATGGCCGCAAGCACGTCCCCGTGTTCGTGTCCGAGTCGATGGTCGGCCACAAGCTCGGCGAGTTCGCTCCCACGCGTACTTTCCGTAGCCACGTCAAGGAAGACCGCCGTAGCCGCCGTTAGCGGTTGCAGCAGGAGTAAGAACCATTTCTCCACGGTGAGTGGGGATGAATTTCCGTGAGCGAGGGAAAAGCGATGGGAACGAGGGCACAGGCACGGTTCGTCCGTGTTACGCCCCGGAAGGCCCGCCGGGTGGTGGACCTTATTCGCGGGTTGCCCGCTGACGAGGCACAGGCGGTGCTCCGGTTCGCGCCCCAGTCGGCGAGCGAGCCTGTTGGCAAGGTACTGGCTAGTGCTATCGCCAACGCTGAGCACAATGACAAGCTGGACCGCGAGACGCTGGTGGTCGAGCGCGCGTGGGTGGACGAAGGTCCGACCCTGAAGCGCATTCGTCCGCGAGGCTTCGGCCGCGCTTTCCGGGTGACCAAGCGCACCAGCCACATCACCGTGGTGGTCGCTGAGAACTCGGGCGCCTCGTCCAAGACGAAGGAAAGGACCCGATAGTGGGGCAGAAGGTAAACCCGCACGGGTTCCGCCTCGGCATCACCACCGACTTCAAGAGTCGGTGGTACGCGGACAAGTCCTACAAGGACTATGTCAAGGAAGACGTGGCGATCCGTCGGATGCTGACCCGTGGCATGGAGCGCGCGGGCATCTCCAAGGTCGAGATCGAGCGCACCCGTGACCGTGTTCGCGTGGACGTCTACACCGCCCGGCCGGGCATCGTCATCGGCCGCCGCGGCGTGGAGGCCGACCGCATCCGGACGGATCTCGAGAAGCTGACCGGCAAGCAGGTCCAGCTGAACGTCTTCGAGGTGAAGAACCCCGAGATCGACGCACAGCTCGTCGCCCAGGGCGTCGCCGAGCAGCTGAGCAGCCGCGTGGCGTTCCGCCGCGCGATGCGCAAGGCGATGCAGACCGCGATGAAGAGCGGTGCCAAGGGCATCCGCATCCAGTGCGGTGGACGCCTGGGCGGGGCTGAGATGTCCCGCTCGGAGTTCTACCGCGAGGGCCGGGTCCCGCTGCACACGCTGCGCGCCGACATCGACTACGGCTTCTTCGAGGCCCGTACGACGTTCGGCCGCATCGGCGTGAAGGTGTGGATCTACAAGGGTGACGCTCCCGCGACCCGCGCCGAGCGCGAGGCGGCCCAGGCCGCCCAGCGTTCCGCCGGCGGTGGCGGTGGCGGCGGCCAGCGTCGTGAGCGCCCGCAGCGGCGTCGTCGCGGTGCCGCTCCCGGTGGCGCCCAGCAGCAGGGAGCCGAGGCCAAGGCCCCGGCCGAGTCCGCGAAGACCGAGGGGAGCTGAGCCGTGCTTATTCCTCGTAAGGTCAAGTACCGCAAGCAGCACCACCCGGACCTGCGCGGCAAGGCCAAGGGCGGCACGTCGGTCAACTTCGGCGAGTTCGGCATCCAGGCTCTGGAGTCGGCCTACGTCACGAACCGGCAGATCGAGTCCGCTCGTATCGCCATGACCCGGCACATCAAGCGTGGCGGCAAGGTGTGGATCAACATCTTCCCGGACCGCCCGCTGACCAAGAAGCCGGCCGAGGTCCGCATGGGTTCCGGTAAGGGCTCGCCCGAGTGGTGGGTCGCCCCGGTCAAGCCCGGCCGTGTGATGTTCGAGCTGTCGGGCGTGCCCGAGGCCGTGGCGAAGGAAGCCATGCGCCGTGCGATGCACAAGCTCCCGATGAAGTGCAAGTTCGTTAAGCGGGAGGGGGAGTGATGGCGAAGTCCGTGACTGCCCAGGAGCTGCGTGACCAGTCCGTCGAGGACCTGGTCGCCAAGCTCAAGGAAGCGAAGACCGAGCTCTTCAACCTCCGCTTCCAGGCCGCCACAGGCCAGCTCGACAACCACAGCCGGCTGCGTACCGTCAAGCGAGAGATCGCGCGGATCTACACGATCCTCCGGGAGCACGAGCTGGGCATCGTCCCGCTGTCTGGTGAGTCGGCTGAGGAGACGAAGGAAGCAGCCGAATGAGTGAGAACCAGACCGCGACCCGCAACTACCGCAAGGTGCGCGAGGGCTACGTCGTCAGCGACAAGATGGACAAGACCGTCGTCGTCGAGGTCGAAGACCGCATCAAGCACGCCATGTACGGCAAGGTCATCCGTCGGACGACCAAGTACAAGGCGCACGACGAGGCGAACTCCTGTGGCGTCGGTGACCGGGTCCGTTTGATGGAGACCCGGCCGCTTTCCGCGACGAAGCGTTGGCGCGTCGTGGAGATCCTGGAGAAGGCTAAGTAACCCCAGCCTGTGGTGGCGGCCGGCACACGTTGTCGGCCGCCGCCGCGAGGGGTGAGACCACCTAGCCGTGCGGCAGTGGACCGCACGCATCACATCAGGAGCAGACGTGATTCAGCAGGAGTCGCGACTCAAGGTCGCCGACAACACGGGTGCCAGGGAGATCCTGACCATCCGTGTACTCGGTGGCTCGGGTCGGCGCTACGCCGGGATCGGCGACACGATCGTCGCCACGGTGAAGGACGCCCAGCCTGGCGCTGCAGTCAAGAAGGGCGACGTCGTCAAGGCCGTTGTCGTGCGCACCGTCAAGGAGCGCCGCCGGCCCGACGGCTCCTACATCCGCTTCGATGAGAACGCTGCCGTGCTCATCAAGGACGGTGGGGACCCGCGAGGCACCCGCATCTTCGGCCCGGTGGGCCGTGAGCTGCGTGACAAGAAGTACATGCGCATTATTTCGCTGGCGCCGGAGGTGCTGTAGGCGATGAAGATCAAATCTGGCGACGAGGTCATCGTCATCGCCGGCAAGGACAAGGGTGCCACCGGCAAGGTCGTCAAGGCCCTGCCGAAGGAAGACCGTGTCGTCGTCGAGGGCGTCAACCTGGTCAAGAAGCACAGGAAGGCCAACCCGGCGGGCGGCCAGCAGGGCGAGGTCGTCACCAAGGAGGCCCCCATCCACGTGAGCAACGTTGCGCTCGCGGAGGACGGCAAGGCGTCCCGGGTGGGCTACCGCTTCGAGGAAGACGGAACCAAGGTTCGGGTCTCCCGCCGCACCGGTAAGGACATCTGATGACGGTTACCAACGACATCACGGCCCCTCCGATGCCGAGGCTGAAGGAGAAGTACCGTAACGAGATCGTCGCTGCTCTCAAGGAAGAGCACGACATCGCCAACATCATGCAGGTCCCCGGTCTCACGAAGATCGTGGTCAACATGGGTGTCGGCGAGGCCGCTCGTGACGCGAAGCTGATCCAGGGCGCGATCGCCGACCTGTCGGCGATCACCGGGCAGAAGCCGAAGATCAACCGTGCCAAGAACTCGATCGCGCAGTTCAAGCTGCGCGAGGGCCAGCCGATCGGCGCCAGCGTCACGCTGCGCGGCGACCGGATGTGGGAGTTCCTGGACCGGCTGCTCTCGCTCGCCCTGCCCCGGATCCGGGACTTCCGTGGACTCTCCCCGAAGCAGTTCGACGGGAACGGGAACTACACCTTCGGTCTGACCGAGCAGGTCATGTTCCATGAGGTGGACCCGGACAAGGTCGACCGGCAGCGTGGGATGGACATCACGGTTGTCACCACGGCCACGACCGACGACCAGGGCCGCAGCCTGCTCAAGCGGCTCGGTTTCCCGTTCAAGGAAGCCTGAGGGGTAAGCACACATGGCGAAGAAGTCCCTGATCGCGAAGGCGCAGCGGAAGCCGAAGTTCGGCGTTCGCGCGTATACTCGATGCTCTCGGTGCGGCCGTCCGCGCGCCGTCTTCCGGAAGTTCGGCCTGTGCCGTATCTGCTTCCGCGAGATGGCGCACCGCGGCGAGCTGCCCGGTATCACCAAGTCGAGCTGGTAGTTTCCGGCGGGGCCGACCGTGTGCTCCTCCCCCTGGGAGGTCTCCACGAGGTCGGCCCCCCGAAGCGCCTCTGCTTGGTCGCTTCAATGCAGTGACGGTGACCGCACCAGGCGGTCACGGTCCGGCAACATCCAACCATCAGGGCACGGTAGTCCCGCGAGGGACCGCGGTGCCCACGACCGCGCCGTAGGTCCGTTTGTGCACCTCCAGGGGAGACCCGCAGGAGGGCAGGCTCTGGGAAAGCCCGCACTCGGAAACCGCGGTGAGGAAGGGCCAATCGGCCATGACGATGACCGACCCGATCGCAGACATGCTGACTCGTCTGCGCAACGCGAACTCGGCTTACCACGACACCGTGACGATGCCGTTTTCCAAGATCAAGGCGCACATCGCCGAGATCCTCCAGCAGGAGGGCTTCATTCAGGGCTGGCGGACCGAGGAGGCCCCCGTGGGCAAGAGCCTCGTCCTCGAACTGAAGTACGGCCCCACCCGTGAGCGTTCGATCGCGGGCATCCGCCGGGTCTCCAAGCCCGGTCTGCGGGTGTACGCCAAGAAGGAGAACCTGCCGCGGGTGCTGGGTGGCCTCGGTGTGGCGATCATTTCGACGTCCGGTGGCCTGATGACGAACAAGCAGGCCAAGAAGCGTGGCGTTGGCGGCGAAGTTCTCGCCTACGTCTGGTAACAGGGAGAGATTGAAGCATGTCGCGAATCGGTCGACTGCCGATCTCGGCCCCCAAGGGCGTCGAAGTCACGATTAACGGGCAAGACGTCACTGTCAAGGGGCCGAAAGGCGAACTGAAGCACACCGTCGCCGAGCCGATCACCGTCTCCAAGGACGGAGAGATCATCTCGGTGGCGCGTCCCGACGACAAGCCGGAGAACCGCTCGCTGCACGGTCTGACCCGTGCGCTGCTCGCGAACCTCATCGAGGGCGTCTCCAAGGGCTACGCCAAGACGCTGGAGATCCACGGTGTGGGTTACCGCGTCCAGGCCCGCGGCGCCAACCTGGAGTTCTCGCTGGGCTACAGCCACCCCGTGGTGATCGAGCCTCCGCAGGGCATCAGCTTCCGCGTTGAGAAGCCGACGCTCCTCCACGTCGAGGGCATCGACAAGCAGCTGGTGGGCCAGGTGGCCGCGAACATCCGCGGGCTGCGCAAGCCTGACCCGTACAAGGCCAAGGGCGTGCGGTACAAGGGTGAGCACATCCGCCGCAAGGCCGGAAAGGCTGGTAAGTAGGCATGGGTATCACCGTGAGCCGCAAGCGGACCGCCAAGCGCGCCACTTCCCGTGCGCGTCGCCAGTTCCGCGTCCGCAAGCGGATCCAGGGCACCGCCGAGCGTCCCCGCCTGGCCGTGTTCCGCTCCTCCAAGCACATCGTCGTCCAGGTCATCGACGACTCCCGGGGCCACACGCTGGCCGCGGCCTCCACCGTTGAGGCCGACGTGCGCGGCGTGGACGGCACCAAGTCGGACAAGTCCGTCAAGGTCGGCCAGCTCATCGCCCAGCGTGCCAAGGACGCCGGCGTCTCCGCGGTCGTGTTCGACCGCGGCGGCTTCCAGTACTCCGGCCGTATTGCCAAGCTCGCCGACGCGGCGCGCGAGGGCGGACTGGAGTTCTAGGGATGACCTTCGTACTGGACAAGATCAACCACGAGAAGAGGAACCACTGATGGCTGCAGCACCGCGGCGCGGCGCCGGTGGCGAGCGGCGTGATCGCCGTGACGATCGCCGCGGCGGCGCCGCAGACAAGGGTGTCTCCTACATCGAGAAGGTCGTGACCATCAACCGGGTCGCGAAGGTCGTCAAGGGCGGCCGTCGCTTCTCCTTCACCGCTCTGGTCGTCGTCGGTGACGGCAACGGCATGGTCGGTGTCGGTTACGGCAAGGCCAAGGAGGTCCCGGCCGCGATCGCCAAGGGTGTCGAGGAGGCGAAGAAGAACTTCTTCCGCGTCCCCCGCATCCAGGGCACGATCGTGCACCAGGTCCAGGGCGAGGACGCCGCCGGCGTCGTCATGCTCCGTCCGGCCGCTCCGGGTACCGGTGTGATCGCCGGCGGCCCCGTGCGCGCCGTCCTTGAGTGCGCCGGCATCCACGACGTGCTGAGCAAGTCGCTCGGCTCGTCCAACCCGCTGAACATCGTGCACGCCACGGTCGCGGCTCTCAAGGGCATCAACCAGCCCGAGGAGATCGCCGCCCGTCGTGGCCTGCCGATCGAGGACGTCGCCCCGGCCGCCATGCTCCGTGCTCGCGCTGAGGCGAAGGCAGGAGCCTGACCATGGCCAAGCTCAAGATCACGCAGACCCGCTCCAAGATCGGCGGCAAGGAGAAGCAGCACGCTGCCCTCCAGTCCCTCTGTCTGGGCCGGATCGGCAAGTCCACCGTCCGTGAGGACCGCCCCGAGGTTCGTGGACAGATCACGATCGTCTCGCACCTCGTGTCCGTCGAGGAGGTTGCCGAATGAGCGACTACAACCCCGACGAGCTGCTCAAGCTGCACCACCTGCGGCCCGCTCCGGGCGCCAACAAGTCCAAGGTCCGCAAGGGCCGCGGCGAGGCGTCCAAGGGCAAGACCGCCGGTCGCGGCACCAAGGGCACGAAGGCTCGTAACACCGTGCGTCCCGGTTTCGAGGGCGGGCAGATGCCCCTCATCCGCCGGGTGCCGAAGCTCAAGGGCTTCAGCAACGCGCGCTTCAAGAAGAACTACCAGGTCGTCAACCTGGACCGGCTCAGCGAGCTGTACCCCGAGGGTGGCGAGGTCACCGTCGAGGGCCTGGTCGCCAAGGGCGCCGTTCGCAAGAACGAGCTCGTCAAGGTGCTGGGCACCGGTGAGATCACCGTCGCCGTGCAGGTGAGCGCGAACGCGTTCTCCGAAACGGCGAAGGAGAAGATCGCTGCCGCCGGTGGCTCCGTCACCGAGCTGTAGGGAATCATCCACGCGATGAGCAATGGGGGGCGTCCGCCCGGTGGGTCCGAGAACGACCAGCCGGCGGGCGCCCTCGCGCGTTGTGAGCAATGATCGTTATCGCTCACATACGCACGACCGGCGTGATGGCTGTTACAGTGCCATCTGTTTGGGCTCCCCGCTTGACGTAATGTGAAAACTTCCGAGCACTGGGCAATGGGCCCCGTGCTGACCGACGATTCAGGATCGGCCGCGATGTCTGGAACCCGTTCCGCCGCCGAAGCCGCGCAGGAGGAGACGTGCTAGGTGCGTTCGTTCGTGCATTCCGCACGCCCGACCTGCGCAACAAGCTGCTGTTCACACTGTTCATCCTGACGCTGTTCCGTCTGGGGGCGGTGATCCCCGCGCCGGGGATCGACTCCGCGGCCATCCGGGACCAGATGGAGGCCATCACCGCGGCGGACGAGTCCGGGGTGTATGCGCTGGTGAACCTCTTCAGCGGCGGCGCGCTACTCCAACTGGCGGTGTTCGCGCTCGGGGTCATGCCCTACATCACCGCGAGCATCATCATCAACCTCCTCACTGTGGTGATCCCGCGGCTGGAGGCCCTCAAGAAGGAGGGCCAGTCCGGCCAGACCAAGATCACCCAGTACACCCGCTACCTGACGCTGATGCTCGCGGTCCTGCAGTCGACCAGCATCGTCGCCATGGCCAGGACGGGCGCGCTGTTCCAGGGCGCCATCCCGGTCAGCACCTACATGCCCAACCAGGACATCCTCACCCTGGTCACGATCGTGGTCGTCATGACCGGCGGCACCGCCGTCATCATGTGGTTCGGTGAGCTGATCACCGAGCGCGGAGTGGGCAACGGCATGTCGCTGCTCATCTTCACCACGGTCATCGCGAGCTTCCCGGCCATGATCATGGGCCTCTACCAGGAGCGCTCGATCTGGGTCTTCACCATCATCTGCATCGCCGCCCTGGTGCTCATCACCGCGGTGGTCTTCATGGAGCAGGCGCAGCGCCGCATCCCGGTGCAGTACGCCAAGCGCATGGTGGGCCGCCGGATGTACGGGGGCAGCTCCACCTACATCCCGCTGAAGGTCAACCAGGCGGGCATCATCCCCGTGATCTTCGCCTCCTCGCTGCTGTACCTCCCGCAGCTGGTCGTGGGTCTGATGGGGCAGGACTCCACCAACCCGGTCGTGACCTTCATCCAGACCTACTTCAGCACCGGCACCGGCATCCACCCGGTGTACATGGTCACCTTCTTCGCCATGATCGTCGGGTTCGCGTTCTTCTACGTGTCGATTACCTTCAACCCCGATGAGGTCTCCGACAACATGAAGAAGTACGGTGGGTTCATCCCGGGTATCCGGCCCGGGCGTCCGACCGCCGAGTACCTCGACTACGTGTTGAAGCGGCTGACGACGCCCGGTTCCCTCTACCTGGGTGTGATCGCGCTCCTTCCGATGGTCGCTCTCGGTGCCAGCGGCGCCGGCGGCGCCGGCATGGGCATCGCGATGCAAGGAACGAGCCTCCTGATCATGGTCGGTGTCGGGCTGGACACGGTGAAGCAGATCGAGAGTCACCTCCAGCAGAGGAACTACGAAGGTTTTCTGCGATAAATGCGTGCAGTATTGGTGGGGCCGCCTGGGGCCGGAAAAGGCACCCAGGCCCAGATCCTCGCGTCGGAGCTGTCGATCCCGAAGGTGTCCACCGGTGACATCTTCCGGGCCAACGTCAGCGGTGGTACGGAGCTCGGCAAGAAGGCCAAGGAGTTCATGGACCGTGGCGACCTCGTTCCCGACGAGGTCACGAACGCCATGGTCAAGGACCGTCTGGCCCAGGACGACGCGGCCGACGGGTTCCTGCTCGACGGGTTCCCGCGCAACGTCGCCCAGGCCGAGACCCTCAACGGGATGCTCGCCGACCTCAGGGGGCGCCTGGACGTCGTCCTGGAACTGAGGGTCGACGAGGACGAGGTCGTCAAGCGCCTGTCCGGGCGCCGCTCCTGCCCGGAGTGCGGCCGCGTCTACCACGTCGAGTACGACGCCCCCCGGACGGCGGGCGTGTGCGACGACGACGGTGCACGGCTGTACCAGCGGGAGGACGACCGCGAGGAGACCATCAGGCACCGCCTGAAGGTCTACCGCGAGCAGACCGCCCCGCTGGTGGAGTTCTACGAGCGCGAGGGGCTTCTGGCAACCATCGCGGCCACCGGTCCCGTGGAGCAGGTCACGGCCCGGGCCAAGGCCGCGATCGCGGAGAAGGCCGACGGGGCCGGCGCCTGATGTTTGGGAAGGCGGACCCGGACGTGCAGATCAAGACGCCGGAACAGATCGCCAAGATGAGGGCGGCGGGCCAGGTCGTGGCCCGCGCCCTGGACACCCTCCGGGCCGCGGTGCGGCCCGGGGTGTCCACCCTGGAACTCGACTCGGTCGCGGAGAAGGTCATCCGCGACGCGGGGGCGGTGCCGTCCTTCAAGGGCTACCACGGCTTCCCCGGGTCCATCTGCGCGTCGGTCAACGAGGAGGTCGTCCACGGCATCCCCAGCGCCGAGCGCGTGCTGGCCGAGGGCGACATCATCTCCATCGACTGCGGGGCCGTCCTGGACGGCTGGCACGGCGACTCGGCGATCACCGTCGCGGTCGGCGAGGGCCGTCCCGAGGACCTGGCGATGATGGAGACCTGCGAGGAGTCCATGTGGCAGGGGATCGCGCGGATGCTGCCGGGCGGACGCCTCGGCGACATCGGCCACGCGATCGGCGGCCACATCACCGAGCACGGCGGCTACGGCAACGTGCGCGAGTACGGGGGCCACGGCATCGGCACCGAGATGCACATGGACCCGCACGTGCTCAACTACGGCAAGCGCGGCAAGGGGATCCGGCTGGTCGAGGGCATGTGCCTGGCGATCGAGCCGATGACCACCCTGGGCAAGCGGGACGTCGTCGAACTGGACGACGGTTGGACCGTGGTGACGCGGGACGGCGGGCGGGCCGCTCACTTCGAGCACTCCGTGGCCATCACCGCGCAGGGCCCGCTCGTGCTGACCGCGCGCGAGTCCGACCGCGATAAAATCACACAGATGGGTTTCGTCCAGCCGACCTGGTAGCGGACCCTGTTCTACGCGCCGAGCGCGCAGGACGCCACCACCAACGGTCGAAGATGCGAGGTGCGCGCAGTGTCCGACCCGGTGCCGTCGATACGAACGTCCGACTCAGAGCGCGACCGTGTCGCGCAACTCCTCCAGGAGCACTTCGCCCAGGGGCGGCTCGACCACGAGGAGTTCACCGACCGGTTGAGCCGCACCTACAAGTCCCGCACGGTGGGCGAGCTCGAACTCGTCACCCGGGACCTGCCCGAGCGCGACCTGGCCGACATCCAGGGCGCCGGCGTCCAGTCCGCCCCGGGCGAGGACGGGCCTCCCGGACCCCAGCTGACCATGCGCGACCCGGCGCTGATGGTGCCGTGGGCGCTGTACGGCGGGGTCAACATCCTGTGCTTCGTGATCTGGCTGATCCTGTTCCTCACGGGCGGACCCGGCTATCCGTGGTTCCTGTGGGTACTGGGGCCGTGGGGCATCCTCATGGGCCTGGTGACCCTGGGGGTGCTCGCCGCGCCCCGGATCCTGCGCTGAGCGCGGTCACCGCCCGCCCCCTCCGGCGTGGTAATGAGTACTTGCCCGGAGGGGATAGACTGGCCCTGCCCATACGCGGGCTGTTGGGTCAGCATGCCTTCTCTGTGCCACGTCCACCAAGTGACGTACGCTCTTGCAGTTGACCTGATCTTCCAGTGTGTCCTGGCTTCGACGACGTCCGGTTCGTTCCGCCGTCGTCGGGGCCGTCGCGTCGTGCGAGACCACTGGAGTCGCGTCGGGTTGTCCTGATCAACCAATCGATGAGCGAGGCGTGGAGGACATGGCGAAGAAAGACGGCGCCATCGAGATCGAGGGTTCCGTTGTCGAGTCCCTACCCAACGCTATGTTCAAGGTAGAGCTCGACAACGGGCACCAGGTCCTTGCCCACATCAGTGGCAAGATGCGGATGAACTACATCCGCATTCTTCCCGACGACCGTGTCGTCGTGGAGCTGAGCCCGTACGACCTCACGCGCGGGCGCATCGTTTACCGCTACAAGTAGCCGGCACGGGCCGTCCGGTCCCGTGACGAGTGATGTGATGAGTTCGGAGTCACCGATGAAGGTCAAGCCGAGCGTGAAGAAGATCTGCGCGAAGTGCCGCGTGATCCGCCGCAACGGCCGGATCATGGTCATTTGCTCGGACCCGCGCCACAAGCAGCGCCAGGGCTAGTTCCCCGGTTCGCTGTCCGCGGCTTCCGCCCAGCGAGTTACCCGGAGGGGTCCCATCCCCGACGGGCTGAAAGAACGAATACCTGTTCCGATTCCGGGGCCGCGGAGGCCCGGGAACAACCCCCGGTCGGAGGCCGGGGCCTCGTCGATTGGGCGACGGGAGGGTGGAACGGGTCAGACCTCCGCACAGCATGGATGGAGTCTCGCCCACATGGCACGTATTGCCGGCGTTGACCTTCCCCGCGACAAGCGGGTGGAGATCGCTCTCACGTACGTTTTCGGGGTCGGGCGCACGCGCGCGCTCGAGACCCTGGCGAACACCGGTGTCGACGGGAACACCCGCGTCTACCAGCTGGCCGAAGAGGACCTGGTCAAGCTCCGCGAGTGGATCGAGGCGAACTACCAGGTCGAGGGTGACCTGCGCCGTGAGGTCCAGGCCGACATCCGTCGCAAGATGGAGATCGGCAGCTACCAGGGCATCCGCCACCGCCGCGGCCTTCCGGTCCGCGGTCAGCGCACGCAGACCAACGCGCGTACCCGCAAGGGCAAGAAGAAGACCGTGGCCGGTAAGAAGAAGGCCGGTAAGAAGTAGTCCGCTCGGACTGTCCACCGCGTCCGAGAACCGTCAACGGACCGATGATCTCTGGGAGTTTCGCTAATGCCGCCTAAGGGCCGTCAGGGTGCCGCGCGCAAGGTGCGTCGCAAGGAAAAGAAGAACATTGTCCACGGACACGCTCACATCAAGAGCACGTTCAACAACACGATCGTGAGCATCACGGACCCCACGGGTGCCGTGATCGCGTGGGCCAGCTCCGGACAGGTCGGCTTCAAGGGTTCGCGCAAGTCGACCCCCTACGCCGCGCAGATGGCCGCCGAGGCCGCCGCCCGCCGCGCGCAGGAGCACGGCGTCCGCAAGGTGGACGTCTTCGTCAAGGGCCCGGGTTCCGGCCGGGAGACCGCCATCCGTTCGCTGCAGGCGACCGGGCTCGAGGTGGGCTCCATCCAGGACGTCACCCCGGTGCCGCACAACGGCTGCCGTCCGCCGAAGCGCCGCCGCGTCTGATCCGGCAGCGGGTGCCCGCGTCTCCTACCACGCGGGTGCCACGTCGCGCTCGCCCCGCGCGGTCCCGGCTGGGACCCGCGCGGGCGGGGTAGGAATCCGAGTAGAGGGCACCGCCGATCCGGCGGTGTCCATCCGGTGGCCGTCAAATAGCGGGCGGCCATGTGGAAGGGAAGTCACGGACCATGTTGATCGCACAGCGTCCCACGCTCGCCGAGGAAGCTGTCTCGGACCTGCGCTCGAAGTTCGTCATCGAGCCGCTGGAGCCGGGTTTCGGCTACACGATCGGTAACTCGCTTCGGCGTACCCTGCTGTCCTCCATCCCCGGTGCGGCTGTCACCAGCATCCGCATCGAGGGCGTCGAGCACGAGTTCACCACCGTGCCCGGGGTCAAGGAGGACGTCACCGAGATGATCCTCAACCTCAAGGGCCTGGTCGTCAGCTCCGAGCACGACGAGCCGGTGCTGATGTACCTGCGCAAGCAGGGCCCCGGTGTGGTGACCGCGGCGGACATCGCTCCGCCCGCGGGTGTCGAGGTGCACAACCCCGACCTGCACATCGCCACGCTGAACGGCAAGGGCAAGCTGGAGATGGAGCTGACGGTCGAGCGCGGCCGCGGTTACGTCTCGGCGACGCAGAACAAGCAGCAGGGCCAGGAGATCGGTCGGATCCCGATCGACTCCATCTACTCGCCGGTGCTTCGTGTGACCTACAAGGTCGAGGCCACCCGTGTCGAGCAGCGCACCGACTTCGACCGCCTGATCGTCGACATCGAGACCAAGCCGGCCATCCGTCCCCGTGACGCCGTGGCCAGCGCGGGCAAGACCCTGGTCGAGCTGTTCGGTCTGGCGCGAGAGCTCAACGTCGACGCCGAGGGCATCGACATGGGCCCGTCGCCGACGGACGCCGCGCTCGCGGCGGACCTGGCGCTGCCGATCGAGGACCTCAACCTGACGGTCCGGTCCTACAACTGCCTCAAGCGTGAGGGCATCCACAGCGTTGGTGAGCTGGTGGCCCGCTCCGAGCAGGACCTGTTGGACATCCGCAACTTCGGTGCCAAGTCCATCGATGAGGTCAAGCAGAAGCTCATCGACATGGGCCTGTCCCTGAAGGACTCCCCGCCCGGATTCGACCCCAGCACGGCGGCCGACAACTACGGCTCCGAGGATGACGAGGGTGAGTCCTTCGTCGAGACGGAGCAGTACTAACCGACCTCGTCGCCCATGGTCCACGGCCGAGTGCGGCCGCGGATCGCATCACTAGGAGAACGACACCATGCCCACGCCTACCAAGGGCGCCCGTCTGGGTTCCGGGCCCGCTCACGAGCGGCACATCCTGGCGAACCTCGCGACCTCGCTGTTCCAGCACGGCCGCATTCGCACCACCGAGGCCAAGGCCAAGCGCCTGCGCCCCTACGCCGAGAAGCTCATCACCCTCGGCAAGCGCGGTGACCTGCACGCCCGTCGTCAGGTCCTGACCAAGATCACGGACAAGTCCGTGGTGCACGAGCTGTTCACCGAGATCGGTCCTCGCTACGAGAACCGCCCCGGTGGTTACACCCGTATCACCAAGATCGGTCCGCGCAAGGGCGACAACGCCCCGATGGCCGTCATCGAGCTGGTGGAGGCGCTGAGCGCGCCCGCCGCCGCTCCGGCCGCGGCCCCCGCCGAGGAGGCCGTCGAGGCCCCCGAGGCGCCCGAGGCCGCCGCCGAGGAGACCACGGAGGCCCCCGCGGCCGCCGAGGAGAGCTCCGAGAGCAAGTAGGGCGGACCTGACGTGTCCGGGCGCCGGCCCGGACACCGACCGCTCGCCGAGTGCCCGATCCCTCGTGGGGTCGGGCACTCGTCATTTCCGGGACGCGATGGGGTGCGATGGACGACAACGAGACGACGGTCCGGATCTGGCTGGACATCGCCTACGACGGCACGGACTTCTCCGGATGGGCGCGGCAGCCGACGCGCCGCACGGTCCAGGGGGAGCTGGAGTCGGGCCTGGCGAAGGTGCTGCGGCTGCCGGAGGTGGCGCTGACGTGCTCGGGGCGCACGGACGCGGGCGTGCACGCCCGGGGGCAGGCGGCGCACGCGGACGTCCCGCGGGGGACATGGGAGCGCGAGGGCGAGGCCCTGCTGCGCCGGCTGGCGGGGGTACTGCCCAAGGACGTGCGGGTGACCGGCGCGCGGGTGGCGCCGCCGGGGTTCGACGCGCGCTTCTCGCCGCTGTACCGGCGCTACCTGTACCGGGTGAGCGACGCCCCGTACGGGGTGGACCCGCTGCTGCGGCGGGACGTGCTGTGGCACCGCCACCCGGTGGACGTGGACCGGATGAACGAGGCGGCGGCGCGCCTGGTGGGTGAGCACGACTTCGCGGCCTTCTGCAAGAAGCGGGAGGGCGCCACGACCATCCGGGAGCTGTTGCGCCTGGAGTGGGAGCGGGTGGACACCCACCTCGTGCACGGGACCATCCAGGCGGACGCGTTCTGCCACAACATGGTCCGCGCGCTCGTGGGAGCGCTGCTGGCGGTCGGGGACGGCCGACGCGGGCCGGAGTGGCCCGGACGGGTCCTGGGCGCCGCTGTGCGCGACTCGTCGGTCCACGTGGTGGGTCCCCAGGGGCTGAGCCTGGAGGAGGTGCGCTTCCCGCCCGCCGGGGAGATGGCCGAGCGGGCGCGGGCCACGCGCCGGGTCCGGGAGCTGCCGTGCCCGGGGCACGCGGGCTGACCCGCGGCGGCGGGGGCGGGAGGACGACGGGCGGGGTCCGGTCAGGCGCGGTCCTCGGTGAGCCGGGCGAAGGCCTCGTCGAGGAAGCCCTCGCCGATGTCGCGCAGGAGCGCGGCGTCCTCGCTCCCGCCCTCGGCCTCCTCCTCCGTGCCGTCGCTGTTCGCGGCCAGGGAGAACAGGACGTAGCGGCCCCACTGGCCGCTGCTGCCGTGGCCGCCGGAGTAGCCAAGGCGCTCGGTGGGCGTGCCCTCCTCGCCGGGCAGGCCGGCGAACCACTCGGCGGCGACCAGGTCCTGTGCGTCCATGGCGGCCGCGGCCTCGGTCTCGGTGGGCAGGGCGGCGACGCCGACCGTGACGGCGTGGTTCTCGTCCTCGCTGACGTAGGAGGCGCGGACGAGCTGGCGGCAGTCGTTGCCGGTCAGGGCCTCGCCGTAGGTGCCGTGGGTTCCCGCGGCGCAGTCCTCGGTGTCCTCGTCGACGACCCGGGTGAAGGTGCCCTGCCCCTCGATCTCGACGGTCTCCGGGAAGAGGGCGTCGGTGGTGAGGGCGCCGGGGTCGTCGGCCTCGTCGGCGACGGACGCGGCGTCGGCGGAGCCGCTGTCGCCGCCGGTGCCGCTGGCGAGGAGGAACGCGCCGCTGCCCGCGATCACCAGCAGGACCACGAAGCCCGCGATGACCAGGATCCGCGTGCGGTTGCCGCCGCCCCGGGGCGGGGCGCCGTCGTCATAGCCCGCGTAGTCGTCGTAGGGGTCGTCGTCCACGGCGGCGACGTCGAACTGGGCGGTGTCCGCGCCGGAGTCGGCGGGCATCTCGTCCCGGTACAGCGGCCGGTCGTCCCCCCGGCCGGGGGCCCGCGGGACGGCCTGGATGCTCTCGGTGGCGCCCATGGCGTCCGCGGGGAACACCGGCTCGGGCTCCGGGGGCCGCCCCATGCCGGGCTGTCCGCCCGTGGGGTAGGGGGAGGCGATCGGCACGGGGCCGTTCGGCGGGATCCCCGGCGCGGGCGGCTGGTGCCCCACGGCGGCCTGGCCGCCGGTGGCCGACGCCCCGGGGAACGGTCCCGGAGCCGCGGGCGGCTGCTGGGGGCCGTGGTGTCCGGGGAGCCCGTAGGGCGGTTGCCCGGGGGCGCCCTGTGGGTGTCCGTGCTGTCCCGGAGCCGCGTGGGGCTGCTGGGACCCGGAGGCCTGGCCGGGCTGGGGCCCCTGTGGACCGTGGGGCGGGAACGCCTGTGGGGTTCCTGGGGGGACGGCGGGTTGGCCGCCGGTGGGCGCCGCGCCGGGGAACTGGTGTCCCGGGCCCGCGGGCCGCTGCGGCCCGGAGGGCTGACCCGGCTGGCCGTGGTCTCCGGGAGGTCCGAAAGGCTGCCCCGGTGCGCCGGTCTGCGGTCCAGGGGGTCCCTGTTGTCCGTGGGACGAGTAGGGCTGCTGCGTGCCCAGCGGTGCCTGGTGGCCGGGCTGTCCCGGGGCCGTGGGCGGCTGCTGTGGTCCGGAGGGGACGGCGGGCTGGCCGCCGGTCGGGACCGCGCCGGGGAACTGCTGTCCCGGTGCACCGTGGGGCTGCTGTGGTCCGGAGGGGACGGCGGGCTGGCCGCCGGTCGGGGCCGCGCCGGGGAACTGCTGTCCGGGTGTGCCCGTCTGGGGTCCGTGCGGGCCCTGC
>NZ_LGEC01000061.1 GCF_001279585.1 Nocardiopsis sp. NRRL B-16309
AGGGGACGGCGGGCTGGCCGCCGGTCGGGGCCGCGCCGGGGAACTGCTGTCCGGGTGTGCCCGTCTGGGGTCCGTGCGGGCCCTGCTGCCCCTGGGAGGGGAAGCGCTGCTGTGCTCCCGATGGTCCCTGCGGCCCGTGTTGCCCCTGAGCCGTGGGCGGCTGCTGGGGTCCCGGGGGCATCCCGGACTGTCCCGCCTGGGGGCCGGGGGTCCCAGGCGGCCCGTAGGGATCCTGCCCGGGCGTACCCGGCTGGTATCCCTCCTGCCCCTGCGGCGGGAAGGGCTGGTGTCCGGACGCGTACCGGCCCTGGTCGGCGTAGGGGCTCGCGGGCGGCTGGGGGAGGCGGCCGTGGGATCCGGGCGCGTCGTGTGCGGGTCTGGGCCCCGATGTGGAATCCTGGCCCTCGGAAGAGCCTGGCGCTGATCCGAGGAGGTCCTGGCCGTCACCGCTCTCCGGACCGGTGGGGTGACCGTCGGGACCGTGCTGGGGCGGGTTCGGATACGTGCTGATGGGAGTCTCCGAGGGCTGTGGAGGATGTGGGCTGGACCGCGGGGGACCGGGTCCGTGACCAGATCCGCGCCGTGGTGTCCGTGGCACCGTCCCGTCGGCGCGGATAAGCTGCCGGTTCCGGGTGCCGAGGCGACCGTGACGGGTGTCTCCAAGGTGCGTGTCAGGGCTCGTCGTGCTCTGCGGAGACCGGCCTTCCGGTGCAAGAGTAGCCAACGCGCGGACGCGGACAGGACGAAGCACTCCCGGCGACAGGCATAATAAAAGGCGGAGAGGTCACGGATGTGACCCCGTGCCGGCGCTTTCCCCGCCGAGCGTGGTCCTGCCGGTCTACCCCGCCGCTGGCTTTGACCTGCGCTGCGGTGGCCAGGTAGGATATTCCGTTGTTGTGCGTTGAGTTGCCGTGGGCCCCGGACTGTCGGGCGCCGATCCACGCACCATCGTCTGCGCACTCACCTCCGGATCGTCCTGATTGGCATGGGCATCCGGCCAAGTAACGCCCCGCAAACCCGCGGGAGTGTTTCGTAAAACGAGTCCTCCATCCCGCCCGTGGGATGGGGCAGCCGACTGAAGAGCGAAGGCAAACGATCGTGCGCACATACAGCCCCAAACCTAGCGATGTCCAGCGTCAGTGGCACGTTGTCGACGCTACCGATCTCGTGCTCGGGCGTATGGCGAGCCAGGTTGCCACGCTTCTCCGGGGCAAGCACAAGCCCTACTACGCGCCCCACATCGACACCGGCGACTTCGTGATCGTCGTGAACGCCGACAAGGTCGCGCTCACCGGTAACAAGCTGGAGCAGAAGCGGGCCTACCGTCACTCCGGTTACCCGGGCGGTCTGCGTTCGGTCGCATATGCCGACCTGCTGGAGAAGAACCCGGAGCGCGCCATCGAGAAGGCTGTCAAGGGGATGCTGCCCAAGGGCTCCCTCGGCCGCCAGATGGGCAAGAAGCTCAAGGTGTACGCCGGTCCGGAGCACCCGCACCAGGCCCAGCAGCCGGTTCCGTTCGAAATCAGGAAGATCGAGCAGCCCGCCTAGGCGTTCGCGAGACTTACAGGAAGCACGAGGATAACCGTGTCCGAGCCCACCGGCATCGAAGACGTCGCGCAGGAAGTCGCTGACAACCCGGAGGAGTTCCCCTCCGAGTACACCAGCGAGTCCGACGAGACGGTCGCCGCCTACGTCCCCACCGCGTCCGGCCCCAGCGCCGGCACCGGCCGCCGCAAGGAGGCCATCGCCCGCGTCCGCATCGCTCCCGGTTCCGGTGAGTGGAAGATCAACGGCAAGCCCCTTGAGGTCTACTTCCCGGACAAGGTCCACCAGCAGACCATCAAGGACCCGCTCGTCTCCCTCGGATTCGACGGCGCCTACGACGTCTTCGCCCGCCTGAACGGCGGCGGCACCAGCGGCCAGGCCGGCGCGCTGCGCCACGGCATCGCCCGTGCGCTGGCGTCCCTGGACCCGGAGAACAACCGCCCGACCCTGAAGAAGGCCGGCTTCCTGACCCGCGACTCCCGTGAGGTGGAGCGGAAGAAGGCCGGTCTCAAGAAGGCGCGCAAGGCTCCTCAGTTCTCCAAGCGCTAGTGCTCATGCGCCGGCGCTCGCTCGGCTGAGTTTCCGCCCGTACGTCGCTCCTGTTCGCAGGACGCGGCGTACGGGCGTTCTTGTTTTCCCGTGGCCTCCTCGCCACGTCGTTCTCCACCGGCGCCGGACGCGGCGCCGTTCTCGAAAGGGGCTGTCGCCTGTGGCTCGGCTGTTCGGAACAGATGGTGTCCGCGGTGTCGCTGGTCGGGACCTGACCGCAACGCTCGCTCTGGATCTGTCCATCGCGGCTGCGCGCGTACTGGCGCGCGACACCGGTGATCGTCGGCCGCTGGCCGTCGTGGGACGCGACCCGCGCGCGTCGGGGGAGTTCCTGGAGGCCGCCGTGGTCGCCGGTCTGGCGAGCACCGGGGTCGACGTCGTACGGGTGGGCGTGCTGCCCACGCCGGCCGTGGCCTTCCTCACGGGCGACCTGGGCGCCGACTTCGGCGTCATGCTCTCGGCCAGCCACAACCCCGCGCCCGACAACGGCATCAAGTTCTTCGCCGGGGGCGGCCAGAAGCTCGAGGACGCCCTGGAGGAGGAGATCGAGGGCATGCTCGGCGTGCCCGCCAACCCGGTCGTCGGTGACCGCGTCGGCCGGGTCAGCGACTCCCTGGACGGGGCCGACCGCTACGTCCAGCACATCCTGGCCTCGCTGCCGCACAGCCTCGACGGACTCAAGGTCGTGGTGGACTGCGCCAACGGCGCCGCCGTGCAGGTGGCGCCCGAAGCCCTGCGGCGCGCGGGGGCCGAGGTCGTGGCCATCGGCGACGAGCCGGACGGCTACAACATCAACGAGGGCTGCGGCTCCACGCACCTGGAGCGCCTCCAGCAGGCGGTGCGCACCCACGGCGCGGACGCGGGCATCGCCAACGACGGCGACGCCGACCGCTGCCTGGCCGTGGACGCCGAGGGCGTCGTGGTCGACGGCGACCAGATCCTCGGCATCCTGGCCACGGAGGCCAAGGAGGAGGGGCGGCTGGTCGAGGACACCCTCGTCGTCACGGTCATGTCCAACCTGGGGCTGAAACTCGCGATGAGCCGCGAGGGCATCCGCGTGGTGGAGACCGCGGTCGGCGACCGGTACGTGCTGGAGGCCATGAAGAACGGCGGGTTCGGCCTGGGCGGCGAGCAGTCCGGCCACGTGATCCTGCTGGACCACGCCACGACCGGCGACGGCGTGCTGACCGGCCTGCACCTGCTCGCCGCCATGGCGCGACGCCGGCTGGGCCTGGCGGAGCTGGCCAAGGTGATGACCCGCCTGCCGCAGGTGCTCATCAACGTGCCCGACGTGGACCGGTCGAAGGTCGGCGAGAGCACGGAGCTGGCGGAGGCGGTGGCCCTGGCCGAGGCCGAGCTCGGCGAGACCGGCCGGGTGCTCATCCGCCCGAGCGGGACCGAGCCCAAGGTGCGCGTGATGGTCGAGGCCGCCCAGCAGGACCAGGCGCAGGCGGTGGCCGAGCGGCTGGCCGGAGTGGTGCGCTCGGCCCTGGCCTGACGCGCGACGCGTCGCACGCGCGCTCGGGCAGAAGCGGGCCCGGGCGCGCGTTGTGCTGTGCAGAGGGGTCCGGCACGGGGGCGGTTGCCTCCGGCCGACAGGCCCGGGATCGGTGGAGTGGAGCGGTCACGATGACGGACGCAGGGCGGTCGGACGACCTCACGATCGGGGTGGACATCGGCGGCACCAAGGTCGCCGGGGGCGTGGTCACGCCCGAGGGCCAGGTGCTGGCCCGCATCCGGACGGAGACCCCCGACCGCAGCAAGAGCCCCGCGGTGGTCGAGAACACGATCACCGAGGTGGTCGCGGACCTGCGCCGCGAGTACGAGGTGGGCGCCGTGGGGGTCGGCGCGGCCGGATTCGTGGACGAGCAGCGCGCGAACGTCCTGTTCGCGCCGCACCTGTCCTGGCGCCGGGAACCGCTGCGCGACTCCCTGAGCGCGCGGCTGGACCTGCCGGTGGTCGTGGAGAACGACGCGAACGCCTCGGCCTGGGCGGAGGTCCGGGCCGGTGCGGGCCAGGGCGTGGACCACGTCGTCGTGGTGAACCTGGGGACCGGGATCGGCGGCGCGGTGGTGCTGGGCGGCCGGCTGCACCGCGGACGCTACGGCCTGGCCGGTGAGTTCGGGCACATGACGGTGGTGCCGGGCGGCCACCGGTGCGAGTGCGGCAACCGGGGCTGCTGGGAGCAGTACGCCAGCGGCAACGCGGTGACCCGCGAGGCCAGGGAGCTGGTGCGGGCGGAGTCGCCGGTGGCCAGGGTGCTCCACCAGGCCGTGGGCGGGGACACCCGCCTGATCACCGGGCCGCTGGTCAGCGAACTGGCGAGCAAGGGCGACCGGGCGTGCGTCGAGCTGCTGGACGAGGTCGGGACGTGGCTGGGCACCGGCCTGGCGAACCTGGCGGCGGCCTTCGACCCGGAGATGTTCATCATCGGCGGGGGCGTCTCGGAGGCGGGGGAGCTGCTGCTCGGCCCGGCCCGGTCCGCGTTCGAGCGCAACCTGACCGGGCGGGGCTACCGGCCGACCGCGCGCGTGGTGGCGGCGCGGCTGGGCAACGAGGCGGGCCTCATCGGCGCCGCCGCCCTCGCCCGCGAGGCACTCGCGGAGTAGAGCGGAGCCTCCAGTCGATCGGCATGGCCGTGCCGTGTGGCGGCCTACCGTCGACTCAGGGCCTTGACCTCGATGTCGATGGGGAACGGGACATCGAGCTTGAGGCGCTCCCGAGCGATGGTGGTCGGGACGTACCTCGGGTCCCGCGTCCCGTCGAGCTCGAAGACATGGATCGCGGGACCCTGCTCCTCCCGCTCGATCCGCCAGAAGTGCGGGATCCCGGCCAGGGCGTACTTGAGGGGCTTGGTGGTCCGGTCGCGGTCCTGGGATTCCTCGGACACGATCTCCACGGCGATGAGAACGTCCTCGGGCGGAACGTGGGTGGCCTTGTACCAGTCGAGGTGTTCGTCGTCTTCGTTCTCGTAGCGGTAGACGAGGACATCCGGCTCAGGCCTCTGGTGCTTGCCCAGCTTCATGGTCATTTCGTGCATGACGCCGATGCCGTCAGGTGCGGAATCCTCCAGTGCGTTCGCCAATCGCCGCATGATGACGGCATGGAAGTGGGTCTGGGGGGACAACAAGATGAGCGCTCCGTCGATGAGTTCCATCCGGGGGGCGCCCGGAGGGAGCTTGTCCATGTCGTCGGCGGTCCAACCGCCGGGCGGGGGCGTGAACCAGGCGGGGAGCGGCTCAGCGGTCATCGAATCCTCCCGGGTCGATTCCTGAGCCCACTCTAATACCGCTGCTCTTGTCATGGCAGGAACGTAGCGCTCTGTGACGGGCCGTGGGTGCGGCTTCTCGAACATGTTCGATAAGGGGCGAACCGAAACCGGCCGGGTGTCAGTCGGTCAGGGTGAGCTCGAAGGAGTAGCGGGCGGCCCGGTAGACGTGCGAACCCACCTCGACCACCTTCCCGACGTCGTCGTAGACGGTGCGGTCCATCGTCAGCAGCGGCGCGCCGCGCGACTCGTCCAGCACGCGGGCCTCGGCCGCCGTGGCGTTGCGGGCCCCGATGCTCTGGGAGGCGATCTTCAGGGAGACGCCCGCGGCGCGCAACAGCTGGTAGAGGCCCTGG
Organism: Nocardiopsis sp. NRRL B-16309; assembly: GCF_001279585.1. Classification (GTDB taxonomy): domain Bacteria; phylum Actinomycetota; class Actinomycetes; order Streptosporangiales; family Streptosporangiaceae; genus Nocardiopsis. Next base: position 5,720 of record NZ_LGEC01000061.1, read on the forward strand.
TGGGCCAGCTTCTCCTCGTCGAGGGCGACCAGTCCCACGGGGACGTAGTTGTGCATGAGCGCGAGCGGCTCGTCCCGGGTGTAGCGCAGCCGTTCGATGACGTAGACCTCGGTGTCCGGCGCGACCTCCAGCGACGTGGCGATCGCGTCCGGCGGCGCCTCCACCGCCAGGCGCAGGACCTCGGTGCGGGGGTGCTCGCCCGCGCGGGTCAGGTCGTCGTAGAGGCTGGAGAGCTGGAGCGGTCGGCGGACCCGCGGCATGACCACCTGCGTGCCCACGCCGCGCTTGCGCACCAGCAGCCCCCGGTCGACCAGGTACTCGATGGAGCGGCGCAGGGTGGGGCGGGAGAGCCCGAGCCGCTCGGCGAGCAGGAGTTCGTTCTCCAGACGGGTGCCGACGGCGATCTCCCCGGTCGTGATGCGCCGTTCGAGCTCCTGTGCGACCTGGAAGTACAGCGGCACGGGGCTGCTGCGATCGATCGCGATCGACAGCGGGGTCTCGGTCACGGGTGCTTCCGTTCGTCGTCGGGGGCCGGAGGGGCGGTGCCCTCCCTCCATCAGTGTAAGGATGCCCGCTTGTCTTGTAGTTCATACGTCCATATGTCTAGACAAAGTATTGACATCCCGGTTTCGCCTGGGTGAACATGGAGCCGTGGCTGTGACACACGGAACAGCCGGATGAGAGCCAGGGCACCGAAGGGGTGGTCATGCGCGTAGGACTGGTGGGAACCGGCCGCATCGGCGAGTCGCACGCGGCGGCCATCGCCCGGCGGTCCGAGGTCGACGAGCTCGTCCTCGCCGACGTCGACACCGGCCGGGCGCGCGAGGTCGCGGGCCGCGTCGGGGCGCACGTGGCCGGGTCGATCGAGGCCCTGCTGCACCCCGCCGCCGTCGACGCCCTCGTCGTCACCGCCGCCACCAGCGCGCACGCCGAGCTGATCCTCGCCGGCGTCCGGGCCGGCACCCCGGTGTTCTGCGAGAAGCCGGTCGCGCCGACCGTCGCCGAGACCGTCGAGGTCCTGCGGGAGGTCGACAAGCGCGAGGCGCTGGTGCACATCGGGTTCATGCGGCGCTTCGACGCCGGATACGCACGGGCCCGCCGGGCCCTGGCCGACGGCGAGCTGGGCACCCTGCACCGCGTCCACGCCGTGACGTGCGACGCCGCACCGCCGCCCGCCGCCTACATCCCCACCTCCGGCGGCATCTTCCGGGACTGCCACGTGCACGACTTCGACATCCTGCGCTGGGTCACCGGCGCGGAGGTCGTGGAGGTCCACGCCTACGGCGCCAACCGGGGCGCGCCGTACTTCGCCGAGTCCGACGACGTGGACACCACCGCGGCCGTGCTGCGCCTGAGCGACGGGACGCTCGCCACCCTCCAGGGCTCCCGCTACAACGGCGGCGGCTACGACGTGCGGATGGAACTGGCCGGAACGGCCGGGACCATCGCGGTCGGCCTGGACGAGCGCGCGCCGGTGCGCTCCGCCGAAGCCGGGGTCGACTTCCCCTCCCAGAGCCCCTGGCAGGAGTTCTGGTCCCGGTTCCGGCCCGCCTACGAGGCCGAGATCGCGGCCTTCCTCCAGGCCGTCCGCGACGGTGGCCCCAGCCCCTGCACGGTGGCCGACGCCCTGGAGGCGGTCCTGGTGGCCGACGCGGCCGACCGCTCGCGTCGCGAGGGCCGTCCCGTGCTCGTCGAGGAGGTCCGGCCGTGAGCTCAGTCGTCGACGTCGGCGCGGGGCGCGGCCGTGGTGCCCCGCACGATCAGCTCCGGCTCCAGCACGCTCGACCGCGGTGGCAGCGAGGGCCGGTCCAGGCGCTCGATGGCCAGGCGCACGGCCTCCCGGGCCAGCCCGACGGAGTCCTGGCGCACGGTCGTCAGCTGGATGTGCGCGAGCCCGGCCAGCGGGATGTCGTCGTAGCCGATCAGGGAGATGTCCTGCGGCACGCGGACACCCGCGCGGGTGATGGCGTCCAGGAAGCCGATCGCGGAGCGGTCGTTGCTGGCGAACAGCGCGGTGGGGACGCGCCCCTCGGCGAGCAGCCGGTGCGCGGCCTCGGCGCCCGAGGCCTCGGTGTGGTCGCCCGGCAGCACCCTGATGTGGTCGGCCAGGCCGGCGGCGCGCATCCGGTCGCGGTAGGCGCGCCTGCGCTCGACCGACCCGGCGCCGCCACCGCCGTCCAGGTGGGCGATGTCGCGGTGGCCCGTCCCCAGGAGGTGGTCCAGCGCCAGCCGCACGGCCCTGCCCTCCGCCGTGTTGACGATGTCGACCCGCGTGCCGGGGAAGCGGCGTCCCACCGAGACCACGGGTACCCGTTCGACCAGCTCCTCCAGGAAGCCCGCGCTGGTCTCGGGACCCAGCAGGACCAGGGCGTCGCAGCGGTGTCCGAGCAGGGCGCCGACCGCCTTCTCCGAGTGACGGGTGGGCGCGTGCGCCGACAGCACGAGGTCGTAGCCGACCTGCTCGGCCTCGGCGTACATCGCCTCCACCAGGTCGGCGTGGAAGGTGTTGTGCACAGTGAGCATGACGCCGAGGACCCGGCTGCGGGAGCTCGCCAGGGTGCGCGCGGCCAGGTCCGGCCGGTAGCCGATCTCCGCCGCGGCCGCCAGGACGCGCTCGCGGGTACTGGCGCTGGCGCCCGGAACGCCGCGGAAGACCACGGAGACCAGGGCGCGCGAGACCCCGACCCTGGCGGCGACGTCCTCCATCGTCGGCCGACGCCCGTTCGGCGACGGCTCGGCGGACTCCGGTGTGCCGTCGGCGCCCCCGCCTCGACCCTTCACGTGGTCTCCTCCCATTCCTGCCCTCTTGTACCAGAACCGGAGGGAAACGGTTGACACATGGTGTGCCGTGGATCACTCTTGCACAGACTAGAGCGCTCCACTAGAGCGCGCTAGGGCGACAACCCGCCCGGTGCGCGCCAGAACCTCCCCACCCGGCCTTGAGGGCCGTCGGCCCGTCCGGGCCCCGATCGAAGCAAGGAAGAGAACTACCGGTGCAGCGCTACCTACGGAGGTACCAGTGAACGGCAGTGCGAGCCGCCGCCCCGACGCGCCCTTCGAGGTCGTCACGATGGGCCGTGTCGGCGTCGACGTCTACCCCGAACAGACCGGGGTCGGCCTGGACGCGGTGCGCTCCTTCGGCAAGTTCCTCGGCGGAAGCCCCACCAACGTGGCCGTCGCCGCGGCGCGGCACGGGCGCCGGACGGCCGTGGTGACCCGCACCGGCGACGACCCCTTCGGAACCTTCGTCCACCGGGCACTGCGCGGGTTCGGCGTGGACGACCGCTACGTCGCACCGGTCGCCGGGATGCCCACCCCCGTCACGTTCTGCGAGATCCACCCCCCGGACGACTTCCCCCTGTACTTCTACGGCCGGGACCCCAGCGCCCCCGACCTGCGGGTGCGCGCCGACGAGCTGGACCTGGACGCGATCGCCGCCGCGGACGTGTTCTGGGTGACGGTCACCGGGCTGTGCCAGGAGCCGAGCCGCACCGCCACGCTGGAAGCGCTCAGGGCCCGGGACGGCAGGGGCATCACCGTCATCGACCTCGACTACCGGCCGATGTTCTGGTCCTCCCGCGAGGAGGCCCGGCGCTGGGTCGCCCAGGCGCTCCCCCACGCCACGGTCGCCGCGGGCAACCTCGACGAGTGGGAGACCGCCGTCGGCGTCCGCGACCCCCGGGCCGCGGCCAAGGCCGGGCGCGACGCCGGGGTGGACCTCGCCGTCGTCAAGCAGGGGCCCGAGGGCGTGCTCGCCGTCGACGGCACCGGCGCGGTCCAGGTCCCGCCCGTCCCGGTCGAGGTCGTCAACGGCCTCGGCGCGGGCGACGCCTTCGGCGGCGCGCTCTGCCACGGACTGCTCAGCGGATGGGACACCGAGCGCGTCATGCGCTTCGCCAACGCGGCGGGCGCCATCGTCGCCTCGCGGCTCTCCTGCTCCGACGCCATGCCCACCTCCGCCGAGGTCGAGGCCAAGCTGGGGGAGACCGCCCATGTCGGCTGACGTCCTTCGCACCATCGTCGAGACCCGTCTGCACAACCCGGGCGCGATCGCCGAGGCCGCGGCCGGGCGGGTGCGCCCCGCCTCCCCGGTGGGACCGGGCGGCAAGGCGATGATCGTCGCCGCCGACCACCCGGCGCGCGGCGCCCTGCGCTCGGGCAGCCGGCCGATGGCCATGGCCGACCGCGCCGACCTGCTGGACCGGCTGCGCACCGCGCTGGCCCGCCCCGGCGTCACCGGCGTGCTGGCGACCGCGGACATCCTGGAGGACCTGCTGCTGCTGCGGAACCCGGACGGCTCGGGCGTGCTCGACGGCAAGTCGGTCTTCGGATCGATGAACCGCGGCGGCCTGGCCGGCGCCGCCTGGGAGATCGACGACCGGTTCACCGGCTACGACGCGGCCGGGATCGCCCGCATGGGCTTCGAGGGCGGCAAGATGCTGCTCCGCCTGGACTACGACGACGACCGCACGGTCCCCACCCTGGAGAACTGCGCCAGGGCGGTGAACGAACTGAACGCCGCCCGGGTCACCGCCATGGTCGAGCCGTTCATCTCCGCCCGCACCGACGGGATGATCCGCAACGACCTGGGCCCGGACTCGGTCGCCCGCTCCATGGCCATCGCCTCCGGACTCGGCAACACCTCGGCCTACACCTGGCTCAAGCTCCCCGTGGTCGCCGAGATGGAGCGGGTCATGGCCACCTCCACCCTGCCGACCGTCCTGCTGGGCGGCGAGCTGTCGGAGGACCCCGACGCCGCGTTCGCCCGCTGGGGCGAGGCGCTCAAACTGCCCAACGTCATCGGCCTGACCGTGGGCCGGTCCCTGCTGTACCCGGCCGACGACGACGTCGTGGCCGCCGTCGACACCGCTGTGGGGTTGCTGTGAGCTCGAACGACAAGCACTACCTGCCCGCGGGGAGCACCGCCGCCCCGCCCTTCCGTACCGTCGTCACCCCCGAGACGGCCGGGTGGGGCTACTCCGGCCTGCGCGTGCTGGAACTGGCGCCCGGCCAGGCCCAGGAGATCGCCACCGGTGACGCCGAGACGCTCGTCCTGCCGCTCAACGGCGGCTGCTCGGTGACGGTGGACGGACGGGAGTTCGCCGTCACGGGCCGACGGTCGGTCTTCACCCGCGTCACCGACTTCGTGTACCTGCCGCGCGACGCCCGCGCCATCGTCTTCAGCGCGTCCGGCGGCCGGTTCGCGCTTCCGTCGGCGCGCTGCGGTCGGCGCCTGGAGCCGCGCTACTGCCCGGCCGAGGACGTGCCGGTCGAGCTGCGCGGCGCGGGCCAGTCCAGCCGCCAGGTGAACAACTTCTGCACCCCCGGCACCCTGGAAGCCGACAAGCTCATCGCCTGCGAGGTCCTCACCCCCGGCTCCAACTGGTCCTCCTACCCGCCGCACAAGCACGACGAGGCGACCGCGACCGAGTGCGAGCTGGAGGAGATCTACTACTTCGAGGTCGCCGAGGGCCCGGAGGGCCCCGGCATCGGCTACCAGCGGGTCTACGGCACCGAGGAGCGCCCCATCGACGTCTTCGCCGAGGTGCGCTCGGAGGACGCCGTCCTCATCCCGCACGGTTGGCACGGCCCCTCGATGGCCGCGCCCGGCTACGACCTCTACTACCTCAACGTCATGGCCGGCCCCGGCCAGGAGCGGGCGTGGCGGATCTGCGACGACCCGGCGCACGGCTGGGTCCGCCGCACCTGGGCCGACCAGGACACCGACCACCGCCTCCCGCTCACCTCCACCGAGGAGAAGGGGGAGCGGGCGCGATGACCGACTCCACCGGCACCCCGACCGTCCGCCTGACCACGGCCCAGGCCCTGGTCCGGTTCCTCGCCGCGCAGTACAGCGAGCGCGACGGCGTCGAGCAGCGGTTCGTCCCCGGCGTGTGGGGCATCTTCGGGCACGGCAACGTCGCCGGCCTGGGCCAGGCGCTGCTCCAGGCCGCCAGGACCGGCGAGGCCGACCTGCCCTACTACCTGGCCCGCAACGAACAGGGCATGGTGCACGCCGCGGTCGGCTTCGCCAAGACCCGAAACCGGCTGCAGACCTTCGCGTGCTCGGCCTCCACCGGACCCGGCTCCACGAACATGGTCACCGGTGCGGCGCTGGCCACCACCAACCGCGTTCCGGTCCTGCTGCTGCCCAGCGACATGTTCGCCACCCGCCACCCCGACCCGGTGCTCCAGCAGCTGGAGGACACCCGCGGCGGCGACGTCACGGTCAACGACGCGCTGCGGCCGGTGTCCAAGTACTTCGACCGGATCACGCGGCCCGAGCAGCTCGTCCCGGCCGCCCAGGCGGCCATGCGGGTCCTGACCGACCCGGTCGAGACCGGCGCGGTCACCCTGTGCCTGCCCCAGGACGTGCAGGCCGAGGCCCACGACTGGCCGACGGCGTTCTTCCGCAAGCGCGTGTGGCACATCGGCCGCCCGCTGCCCGAGCCCGACGCCCTGGCCCGCGCCGCCGCGGTGATCCGCGGGGCCGAGCGGCCCCTGCTCGTCGCCGGCGGCGGCGTGGTCTACTCCGAGGCCGAGGCCGCGCTGCGCGCGTTCGCCGAGGCCACCGGCATCCCGGTCGCCGACACCCACGCGGGCAAGGGCGCACTGCCCTGGGACCACGACCGGGCGGTCGGCGGGGTCGGGTCCACCGGAGCCCGGAGCGCCAACGAACTGGCCCGCGAGGCCGACGTGGTGATCGGTGTCGGCACCCGGTACAGCGACTTCACCACCGCCAGCCACACCGTCTTCGCCGAACCGGACGTCGCCTTCGTCAACCTGAACGTGGCACGGCTCGACGCCGCCAAGCACGCCGCCACCCAGCTGGTGTGCGACGCGCGCACCGGCCTGGAGGCGCTGCGCGGCGAACTGGACGGCTGGCGGGTCGCCGACGGCCACCTCGCCCGCAGCCGGGAGCTGGCCCAGGAGTGGGCGCGGGTCACCGACGCCTGCTACGCGGTCGACCACGGCCCCCTGCCCGCCCAGACGGCCGTGCTCGGCGCGCTCAACGACGTGCTCGACGACCGCGACGTGGTCATCAACGCGGCCGGGAGCATGCCGGGCGACCTGCAGATGCTGTGGCGGGCGCGCGACCCCAAGGCCTACCACGTGGAGTACGCCTACTCCTGCATGGGCTACGAGGTGGCCGCCGGAACCGGCGTCAAGATGGCCGACCCCTCCCGCGAGGTCGTCGTCCTGGTCGGCGACGGCTCCTACCTGATGATGGCCCAGGAGATCGTGACCATGGTCTCCGAGGGGCTCAAGGTCATCATCGTCCTCGTCCAGAACCACGGCTTCGCCTCGATCGGGTCGCTGTCGGAGTCGCTCGGCTCCCAGCGCTTCGGCACGAAGTACCGCTACCGCGACCCGCAGAGCGGTCAGCTCGACGGGTCCGTCCTCCCCGTCGACCTGGCCGCCAACGCCGCGAGCCTGGGCGCCCACGTCATCCGCGCGCAGGGGATCAAGGAGTTCCGCGCGGCCCTGGCCGAGGCCAAGGCGGCCGACACCACCACGGTCGTGCACATCGAGACCGACCTGGAGGGTCCCAACCCGCCCGGCAGCGCCTGGTGGGACGTGCCCGTCAGCCAGGTGTCCGAGCTGGACAGCACCCGCGAGGCGTACCGGACCTACCGCTCCCACCAGCAGGGACAGCGCCACTACCTGTGACGCCCTCCCGGAAGAAGGAAACGACAGTGAAGACCGTTCAGCACTGGATCGACGGGGCCGCGACCTCCGGGGCCTCGACCCGCACCGCACCGGTGTGGGACCCGGCCACCGGGCGGCAGCAGGCCGCCGTCCTGCTCGCCGAGCCCTCCGACGTCGACGCCGCCGTCGCCGCGGCGGCCAAGGCCTTCGAGAGCTGGGGCGACTCCTCCCTCACCAGGCGCACCCGCGTGCTGTTCTCCCTGCGAGAGCTCCTGGCCAAGCACGAGGACGAGATGGCGCGGATCATCGCCGCCGAGCACGGCAAGGTGATCGACGACGCCCGGGGCGAGATCGTGCGCGGCCGCGAGGTCGTGGAGTACGCGTGCGGCATCATCAGCGCGCTCAAGGGCGGCTACTCCGACCAGATCTCCACCGGGATCGACAGCTTCGACTTCCGCCAGCCGCTCGGCGTGGTCGCCGGCATCACCCCGTTCAACTTCCCGATCATGGTGCCGCTGTGGATGCACCCGGTCGCGATCGCCTGCGGCAACACCTTCGTCCTCAAGCCCAGTGAGCGCGACCCCTCGGTGTCCAACTTCGTCGCGCGGCTGTACGCCGACGCCGGACTGCCCGACGGCGTGTTCAACGTGGTGCACGGCGACAAGACCGCCGTCGACGCGCTCCTGGACCACACCGGCGTCGAGGCCGTCTCCTTCGTCGGCTCCACGCCCATCGCCAGGTACGTGCACGAGCGCGGCACCGCCGCCGGCAAGCGCGTGCAGGCCCTGGGCGGCGCCAAGAACCACGCGGTGGTCATGCCCGACGCCGACCTGGAGTTCGCCGCCGACCACCTGACCGCCGCCGCGTTCGGCTCCGCCGGCCAGCGCTGCATGGCCATCTCCGCCGCCGTCGCCGTGGGCGAGGCCGCCGACGCCCTGCTGCCGGTGCTGGCCGAGAAGGCCGCGGCGATCAAGGTCGGCCCCGGCCAGGACGCCGCCAACGAGATGGGCCCGGTCATCACCGCCCAGGCCCGCGAACGGGTCGCCTCCTACGTGGGCTCGGGCGAGGCGCAGGGCGCCGCCGTCGTGGTCGACGGCCGCGACCTGAAGGTGGAGGGCCACGAGGAGGGCTTCTTCGTCGGCCCGTCCCTGCTCGACCGGGTCACGCCCGACATGGACGTGTACAAGGACGAGGTCTTCGGGCCCCTCCTGGTCGTCGTCCGCGCCGCGGACCTGGACGAGGCGATCGAGCTGATCAACGCCAACCCGTACGGCAACGGCACCGCCATCTTCACCGGCGACGGCGAGGCCGCGCGCCGCTTCCAGCGCGGCGTGACGGTCGGGATGATCGGCGTCAACGTGCCGATCCCCGTCCCGATGTCGCACTACTCCTTCGGCGGCTGGAAGGACTCGCTGTTCGGCGGCAGCCACATCCACGGCCCCGAGGGCGTGCGCTTCTACACCCGCGCCAAGGTCGTCACCAGCCGGTGGCCGCACGTCGACCGCTCGGTCGAGGCCGCCTTCAACTTCCCGTCCCACGGCTGAGACCCGTCCGGAGCGGTAGCCGCCGCGCCGGACCCCGCTTCACCTCCCGACGCGTTCCCCGAAACGAGGCAGACATGACCGACCGACTGGTCCTCGGATCCGCACCCGACTCCTGGGGCGTGTGGTTCCCCGAGGACGAGCACCAGACGCCGTGGCACCGGTTCCTCGACGAACTGTTCGAGGCCGGGTACGAGTGGCTCGAACTGGGCCCCTACGGCTACCTGCCCACCGACCCCGCCCAACTGGCCGACGAGGTGGGCCGGCGCGGACTGAAGGTCTCCGGCGGCACGGTGTTCGGCAACCTGCACGACCCGTCTGCCTGGGACGACACGGTCGCCACCGTGCGCAGGGTGGCCGAGCTGACCGCCGCCGTCGGGGCGCACCACCTGGTGTTCATCCCGCCCATGTACCGGGACGAGAAGACCGGCGAGTTCAGCGAGTCGCCCACGCTCGACGACGGCCAGTGGCGCAACCTGCACCGGTCCGCCGACGAGCTCGGCAGGATCCTGCTCAACGACTACGACGTGCGCCTGTGCCTGCACTCGCACGCCGACACCCACATCCAGACGCAGCCCGAGATCGAGCGCTTCCTCGACGGAACCGACCCCGACCTCGTCTCCCTGTGCCTGGACACCGGCCACGTCGCCTACGGCGGCGGGGACGCGGTGGACCTGATCCGCCGCTACTCCGAGCGCGTGGACTACGTGCACATCAAGCAGATGGACCCCGAGGTCATCCGGCAGGTCAACGAGGAGAAGCTCGGCTTCGGCGAGGCCGTCAAGCGCGGGGTGTGCGTGGAGCCCCCCGCCGGGGAGCCCGCGCCCGCCGCGGTCCTCGACGCGCTGCGCGAGGTCGACGCCCGCCTCTTCGTGATCGTCGAGCAGGACCTGTACCCCTGCGAGCCGGAGGTCCCGCTGCCGATCGCGGTGCGGACCCGCAAGTACCTCAACAGCTGCGGATTGGGGGCGCGCCACCAGAAGGCCTGACACCGCCACACCACGCTGAGCCGCCCCGGAGGTGGCTCCCCGCAAGTCGCGTCCGCCCCTCGTGACCTCCTTTTTCGCAGTACAGCACATCCCCCTGACCGACAAGAGGTCGAAAGATGAAGCGCAACACCACCTACACCGCACTGCTCGCGGGCGCCGCGAGCCTGATGTTCGCCGCGACGGCGTGCAGCTCGGAAGGAGGCCGCGAGGAGGCCGCCGACGAGGCCGTCGAGACCCCGGAACTCACCATCGCGATGATCACCCACGAGGTCCCGGGTGACACGTTCTGGGACATCATCCGGTCCGGAGCCGAGGACGCCGCCGCCAAGGACAACATCACCCTGGAGTACGCCTCCGACCCGGAGGCGGGCGAGCAGGCCAGCCTGATCCAGAACGCGATCGACCGGGAGGTGGACGGCATCGCCGTCACCCTGTCGAAGCCGGACGCGCTGGAGGGGGCCATCGCCGACGCCGAGGCGGCGGGCATCCCGGTGGTCGCGTTCAACGCGGGCATCGAGGACTGGGCGGACCTGGGCGTCCAGCAGTACTTCGGCACCGACGAGCACCTGGCGGGGACCGCCTTCGGCGAGCGCCTCAACGACGTCGGGGTGAACAAGGCCCTGTGCGTGATCCAGGAACAGGGCCACGTCGCCCTGGAGACCCGCTGCGCCTCCCTGGGCGAGGCCTTCGAGGGTGACTCGGAGGTGCTCTACGTGGACAGCGCCAACATGCCAGAGGTCCGCTCCAGCATCGCCGCCAAGCTCCAGGAGGACGACGAGATCGAGTACGTCGTCACGCTGGGCGCCCCGATCGCCATGACCGCGATCGACGCCATCGACGACGCGGGCAGCGACGCCACGGTCGCCACCTTCGACACCAACGCCGAGCTCGTGGGGGCCATCCAGGACGGACTCGTCCAGTGGGCCGTCGACCAGCAGCCGTACCTGCAGGGCTACCTGGCCGTCGACTCCCTGTGGCTCTACAACACCAACGGCAACATCTCCGGCGGCGGCACCGAGCCCGTTCTGACGGGCCCGGCGTTCATCGACGAGACCAACATCGACGCGGTCGCCGAGTACGCCGAGAAGGGAACCCGGTAGTCATCATGAGTCAGCTCCTGACTCCGAAGGCGCCGCCCCCCGCGGGGGGCGGCGCCGAGAGGAACCTGCGGGTGCACCGCAGGTCCGCGCTGCGCACGTTCATGACCAGGCCCGAGGTGGGGTCCCTGGTCGGCGCGATCATCGTGTTCACGCTCTTCTTCTCGGTCTCGGACACGTTCCGTACGGGCGGCGCGCTCGCCACGATCCTGTACGCGAGCTCCACCATCGGCATCATGGCCGTGGGCGTGGCCCTGCTGATGATCGGCGGCGAGTTCGACCTGTCCGCCGGCGTCGCGGTGATCTCCTCCGGCCTTGCCGCCTCGATGTTCTCCTGGTACTTCGCGGTGAACGTGTGGGTCGGCGCGGCGTTCGCGCTGGCCGTCTCCCTCGCCATCGGATTCCTCAACGGGTGGATCCTGGTCCGTACGAGACTGCCCAGCTTCCTGGTGACGCTGTCGATGTTCCTGATGCTCCAGGGGCTCAACATCGCCATCACGAAGCTGATCACGGGCCAGGTCTCCACGACCAACATCTCGGACATGGACGGCTTCGACTCCGCGCGGGCCGTGTTCGCGTCGAGCTTCTCCGTCCTGGGCGTCGACGTCCGGATCACCGTGCTGTGGTGGCTGGTGTTCGTCGGGCTGGCCACGTGGGTCCTGATGCGGACCAGGGTCGGCAACTGGATCTACGCCGTCGGCGGCAACCAGGAGAGCGCCAGGGCGGTCGGCGTGCCCGTCGCCAAGGTCAAGATCGGCCTGTTCATGACGGTCGGCTTCATGGCCTGGTTCTCCGGCATGCACCTGCTCTTCATGTTCAACACCGTGCAGTCCGGTGAGGGCGTCGGCAACGAACTGCTGTACATCATGGCCGCGGTCGTGGGCGGGTGCCTGCTCACCGGCGGCTACGGGACCGTGATCGGCGCCGCGATCGGCGCGTTCATCTACGGCATGACCCGTCAGGGGATCGTCTACGCCGGCTGGGACAACAACTGGGTGTTCTTCTTCGTCGGCGCGATGCTCCTGCTGGCCGTCGTGGTCAACGGCTGGGTCCGCACACAGGCGAACAAGAGGTGAGCGAGGTGAGCACCGTGACGAGAACCGAGACGACGCCCCGGGCGGACGCCGGTGCGGGACCGGAGGCGGCCCCGCTGCTCGAACTGGAGGGGGTCGGCAAGACCTTCGGCCACATCCGCGCCCTGGACGGGATCAGCCTGACGGTCGGCGCCGGAGAGGTCACCTGCATCCTGGGTGACAACGGCGCGGGCAAGTCGACGCTGATCAAGATCATCGCCGGGCTGTACAAGCCCACGTCCGGCCGGTACCTGGTGGACGGCGAACCCGTCGACTTCTCCTCGCCGCGCCAGGCGCTGGACCGGGGGATCGCCACCGTCTACCAGGACCTGGCGATGGTGCCGCTGATGCCGGTGTGGCGCAACTTCTTCCTCGGCTCGGAGCTGCGCAAGGGGGTCGGCCCCTTCCGGATGCTCGACTCCGTCCGGATGCGGCGCATCGCCGACGAGGAGCTCAAGAAGATGGGCATCGACCTGCCCGACATCGAGGCCCCGGTCGGCAACCTGTCCGGCGGGCAGCGCCAGGTCGTGGCGATCGCCCGCGCGGTCTACTTCGGCGCCCGCGTGCTGATCCTGGACGAGCCGACGGCGGCGCTGGGCGTCAAGCAGTCCGGCGTGGTCCTGAAGTACGTCAACGCGGCGCGCGACGCCGGGCTCGGCGTCATCTTCATCACGCACAACCCGCACCACGCGTACCTGGTCGGTGACCACTTCGCGGTGATCAAGCTCGGCGAGATGGAGCTCGACCAGCCCAGGTCGGCGCTGACCCTGGACGACCTGACCCACCACATGGCGGGCGGTGCCGAGCTGGACGCCCTCCAGCACGAACTCAAGCGGGGCGAGGCCCCCGAGGTCGAACCGCCGCACGACGCCGGGCGCGAGGGACCCGACGTCCAGACACGCTGACCGGACCACACCGGCAGTATCCGAAGGCACGTCCGTAGAGAGGCGAGATCGATGACCGTCAAGGTAGGTGTGATCGGCACCGGGTGGATCGGGGCCGAGCACATCCGCAGGATCAGTACCCGCGTCGGCGGCGCCGACGTGGTCGCGGTGACCGACATCGACGCCGACCGCGCCGCGCGGGCGGCCGGGGGCGTCGGGGCCCGGGTGCTGGCCACCGGCCAGGAGGTGGTGGAGGCGGCCGACGTCGACGCGGTGGTCGTCACGTCCTGGGGGCCCGCGCACGCCGAGTCGGTGCTGGCGGCCGTGGCCGCGGGCAAGCCGGTGTTCTGCGAGAAGCCGCTGGCCACCTCGGCCGATGACGCCCAGCGCATCCTCGACGCGGAGGCGGCGCACGGTTCCCGCCTGGTCCAGGTCGGCTTCATGCGGCGCTTCGACGCGGGCTACCGGCAGATGAAGGAGGTCGTCTCGTCGGGCGGCATCGGCACCCCGCTGATGGCGCACTGCGTGCACCGCAACCCGACGGTCCCCGAGAGCTACCACTCGGAGATGGCCTCGCAGGACACCGCCGTGCACGAGATCGACGTGCTGCGCTGGCTGCTGGACGACGAGATCTCCTCGGTCCAGGTGCTCACGCCGCGCTCCACCGAGCGGCGCTTCGAGCACCTGCGCGACCCGCAGATGCTCCTGTTCGAGATGGCCGGCGGCGCGCGGGTCGACCTGGAGGTGTTCGTCAACTGCCAGTACGGCTACGAGATCGGCTGCGAGATCGTCGGCGAGGAGGGCACGGTCCGGCTCCCGGAGATCCCGGGCGCGGTCGTGCGCTCCGCCGGGCAGCTGAGCACCCCGGTCCTGCAGGACTGGGTGCAGCGGTTCGCCGCCGCCTTCGACACCGAGTTCCAGGACTGGATCGACGAGGTGGCCTCGGGCACGCCGACCACGGGCCCGAACGCCTGGGACGGCTACGCCGCGACGGTCGTCACCGACGCCGCCGTGCGCGCGCTGCACTCGGGCGCGGTCGTCGAGACCGGCATCAAGGCCCGGCCGGCGTTCTACGCCTGAGAGGAAGACGGACAACCGATGAAGATCGCGATCGACCCGTTCATGTTCCGGGGCCTGCCGATGGCCGAGATGGTCCGGACCGTGGCGGACATGGGCTACTCCTACATCGAGCTGTCGCCCCGAGCGGAGTTCATGCCCTTCTTCCAGCACCCCCGGGCGGACGACGCGCGGGTGGCCGAGCTGCGCTCCGTGCTGCGCGAGACCGGGGTGGAGCTGTCCTCGATCCTGCCGCTGTACAAGTGGTCCAGCCCCGACGAGGCCGAGCGCCGGGACGCCGTCCGCTACTGGAAGCGGATGATCGAGGTGGCCGTCGAACTGGGCGTGCCCCTGATGAACTCCGAGTTCAACGGCCGTCCCGAGCGGGCGGCCGAGAGCGAGGGGGCCTTCTGGCGGTCCATGGAGGAGCTGCTGCCGATCTTCGAGCGCGAGGGCATCGCCCTCAACCTCGAAGCGCACCCGGACGACTTCTGCGAGGAGAACGACCCCGCGGTCGACCTGGTCCGCGCGATCAACCGGCCGTGGGTGAACTACCTGTACTGCGCTCCGCACACCTTCCACCTGTCGGGCGACGAACCCGGGGCGGACGTCCGCCGGATGATGGAGTACGCGGGCGACAAGCTGCGGCACGTCCACATCGCCGACTCGTTCGATCACAAGGGGTCGTCGGGGCTGCGGTACATCCTCAACCCGCCCGGAACGCCCGCGCGGATCCACCAGCACCTGGACATCGGCCAGGGGGAGGTGGACTGGGACGTGTTCTTCCAGACCCTGCGCGACCTGGACTTCGACGGCGTGGCCACGGTGTGCGTGTTCGCGTGGGAGGAGCGGGCGCGAGCGTCCTCGGAGTTCATGCTCGACCGGGTCACCAGGGAACTGGTGGCCTGACCCGGACGCCGGGGCGTCAGGTCGGCCGCGCACGCGGCCGAGGGGCGCGACGACCCCGGCCGGGTGCCGCGACCGGACAGCCTCCGGTCGCGGCACCCCTCGCCCGCCCGCGGGGACGTCGTGCTCGGCGACGCCCCCGGGGCTTTGGCGCGGAAGATGCCGTGAGTTCCGCTACCGGCCGGAAACATGCGGGTTCAGGTGTGCTTTTGTAGGGTGGCCGGACTACCGCGGGTGGTTCCGGGCTCACGGCCCGACGGCACCCCCGGCCCGCCCCCTCCCCTGAAGAGAAGCCGGACGCGATGACCCGCACGTCTCATCCGCCGCGACTGCGACGAAGCGAGGCCCGCCGACTGGCGCGGCGCCGCCGACGACTGATGGTGGCGGCGCTGGCCTGCTCGGTCGCCGTCGTCGCGTTGATCGGAGTCCTGGTCGCGATCCTGATGGCCCAGGAGCCCGCCCGCCCCGAGCCGGGGGCCGCCGCCGACTCCCGCGACCACCAGGTCGGGGACCTGCCCTCCGACGGGCCCTCGTCGGTGCCGTCCCCCGCCCCCACGGCCTCCGCGAGCCCCAGCGCCTCGCCGTCGCCCTCCGCGTCCCCGTCCGCCTCCGCGTCGCCCTCGCCGTCCGCGTCCCCCTCGGACGACGAGGACGCGGAGCCGAGCCCGGAGACCGGGGAGTCCGAGCAGGACACGGCTCCCGAGCCCGCACCCGAACGACCCGACCCCGAGCCCGAACCGGAGCCTGCGCCCGAGCGCCCCGCCGACCCGTCGGAGGAGGAAGAGGAGGACCCGGCCGACGACCCCGAGGAGGGCCTCCCGTGGTGGCCGTGGAGCTGACCGCGGGACCGGGGCGACGGCGTCCGGCCACGAAGGCGCGCGCAATTGACCGAACCCGGTTCTAGTCTGGGAGGTCCTTCGTCTGTAGAGTGCGGGCCATGGATCTGAACGGAATCTCCGCCCTCGTCTCGGGCGGCGCGAGTGGCCTGGGTGAGGCCACCGCCAGGGAACTCGCCGCAGCAGGCGCCACCGTCGTCATCGCCGACCTCAACGCCGACCGCGGCGAGGCGATCGCCAAGGAGATCGGTGGCGTCTTCGTCTCCACCGACGTCTCGCAGGAGGACCAGGTCAAGGCCGCGGTCCAGGCCGCCGCGGACACCGGCAAACCCTTCCGGGCGGCCGTCTCGTGCGCCGGGATCGCCTGGGCGACCCGCACGGTCGACCGCCAGGGTAACCCGCACGACCTGGACAGCTACCAGAAGGTCATCCAGGTCAACCTCATCGGCACGTTCAACGTGCTGCGCCTGGCCGCGGCCGAGATCGCCAAGACCGAACCGCTCAACGAGGACGGTGAGCGCGGCTCCATCGTCAACACCGCCTCCCTCGCGGGCATCGAGGGCCAGATCGGCCAGATCGCCTACTCGTCCTCCAAGGGCGGTGTGATCGGCATGACCCTGCCCGCGGCCCGCGACCTCGCGGCCGTCGGCATCTCCGTCAACACCATCGCCCCCGGCATCCTGGAGACGCCGATCTACGGCGAGGGCGAGGGGGCCGAGGAGTTCAAGAAGCGCCTGGCCGCACCGATCCCCTTCCCCAAGCGCATGGGCACCGCCGCCGAGTTCGGCAAGCTCGCCCGGGCGCTGATGGAGATCAGCTACGTCAACGGCGAGGTCGTCCGCATCGACGGCGCCCTGCGCATGCCGCCGAAGTAGGGGGTCCACCGTGTCCGACGAGGTTCTGTACTCCGCCGAGGACGGCGTCGCCGTCATCACCATCAACCGGCCCAAGGCCAAGAACGCGGTCAACGCGGCGGTCGCCGCGCAGGTCGCCGAGGCGCTCGACGACCTCGACGCCCGCAAGGACCTGAGCGTCGGCATCATCACCGGCGCGGGCGGCACCTTCTGCGCCGGCATGGACCTCAAGGCGTTCATGCGGGGCGAGGTCCCCGTCGTGGAGGGCCGCGGGTTCGGCGGGTTCGCCCAGCGCGGGCCGCGCAAGCCGCTGATCGCGGCCGTGGAGGGCTACGCCCTGGCGGGCGGGTTCGAGGCCGTGCTCGCCTGTGACCTGGTCGTGGCCGCCGAGGACGCCAAGTTCGGCATCCCCGAGGTCAAGCGCGGCCTGGTGGCGGGCGCGGGCGGACTGCTGCGCCTGCACCACCGCATCCCGCGCAACATCGCCATGGAGTTCGCTCTGACCGGCGACTTCGTGGGCGCTCCGCGCCTGGCCGAACTGGGCCTGGTCAACGAGGTGACCGCCTCCGGCGGCGCCCTGGAGGGCGCCCGCGCGCTCGCCGCCCGCATCACGCCCAACGGGCCGCTCGCCCTGCGGGTGTCCAAGGAGATCATCGCCTCCTCGGACGACTGGTCCACCGAGGAGATGTGGGACCGGCAGAACGAGCTGGCGGGCCCGGTGTTCGTCAGCCAGGACGCCATGGAGGGCGCCACCGCGTTCGCGGAGAAGCGCGCTCCGGTGTGGAGGGGCGAATAGCTCGGGCGCCTGGAGAACGGGAACCTTCGCGCCTTGCGGTGCACTCCCTCGTTCCTCGGGAGTGCACCTTCAGGCCCTCCAGAACCCCGTCGGCGCCCTCG
>NZ_LGEC01000062.1 GCF_001279585.1 Nocardiopsis sp. NRRL B-16309
TGCACCTTCAGGCCCTCCAGAACCCCGTCGGCGCCCTCGTCGTGCTTTCCGGCGTCCTCGCGGGCTCGGACGCGGGCGCCTGGAGAACGGGAACCTTCGGCCCCTGCGGTGCGCTCCCTCGTTCCTCGGGGGCGCACCTCTGGTCGCCGTCCGCCCGGACCAGGGTCGTGGACTGGTCCGGGCGGATCGACGGGCCTCGGGATGGTGAACGCGACACGGGCGGTGATCGGTTCCGATCACAGCGAAATCGACGCCGGGCCTGGCGCTTTCCCGCACCGATCAGCGCAGGGTACTCGTTCGATCACCTTACGTGCGTGTCCCGGGGGCGTGTCCAGCACCGCGGCCCCTGTGGAAGACGTGGCCGCCCGGCTCAGGAGGCGTTCGGCTCGGTGGCCTCGGCCGCGCCCAGCAGGGGGCCTGCGGCCTCCGCCAGGCTCGTCTCGGCCACCGGGGCCTCGGGGAGCGACTCCAGCAGGTAAGGCTCCAGGACGACCGCGAGCGAACGCGAGAACGCGTGCGAGAAGTGGTTGGAGTCGTAGTAGGCCAGCTGGTTGCCGATGACCCCCCGGCACACGCCGTCCCCGCACAGGTGCTCGGTCAGGTCCAGGAAGCGGGTGTTGGCCGGGACGTCGGCCAGTTCCTCGTAGGGAGGACGCTCGGCCATGGAGAAGGACTGCTCCTCGACGCATCCGTGCGCGCCCTCGTGGTCCACGCACTCGGCCACGTCGAAGCCGAACCGCGGGGTGTCCCGCACCGCCAGGACCGCCACTCCGAGCTCCTCCAGCTCCCGCCAGCGCTCGACGTAGCCGTCCGGCGTCCGCTCCGGTGGAGTGCCCGGCGGGTCGTCCGCCTCACCGCCGGTCGTCGTGCGGGTCGCGGTCGTGAACACCGCGTCCGGGCCGATCTCGGCGATCCGCTCCATGACGTCGGCGTTCCAGTCCGTGCACTCGGTGTAGGGCTCGCCCCGGTAGACCTGCTCGTCGGTGCTGAACTGGCAGGCGTTCTTGGTCATCATGACCAGCCGCCAACCGTGCTGCTCGGTCACCGCCCGCAGGCCCTGGAACCAGTGCCGGGCGTGCGAACTGCCCGCCAGGACCAGCGTGAACCCGGCCTCCGGGTCGCCGAACTCGCACGAGACGACCTCGGTCGCGTCGGTGAGGGCGTTGCAGTCGCGGGTCTGGTCCACGGTGTCCGTGGCCACCGTCGCGGTGTCGGGGTAGACCGGCAGGGCGGGCAGGTTCTCCGCGAGCACGGGGTTGAGGGTGACGGCCGCGCCCGGGTACGACATCGGGTCCGAGCTCAGCTCATGGCGCAGCCGGCGGTCGTGCTCGATCGCCTGGCCCCACACCAGTCCGGCGAGCAGCACCGGGACCACGAACAGGACCCCGGCCGCGAGCGACCAGGAGGGGGCCCGCAGCGTACGGGTGAGGCGCGTGAGGCTTCCGTCCACCGACCACGTGGTGAGCAGCGCCGCCGCGAACGCGGAGCCCAGCACGAACAGGCCGCCGGCCAGGGTCGGGCGCTCCAGGCCGGTCACCTCCAGGTAGAAGACCAGGATCGGCCAGTGCCACAGGAACAGCGTGTAGGCCCGCCCGCCGAGCCAGACCAGCGGCCGGGCCCCCAGCAGCCGGGTCGCCGAGAGGCGGGCGGGCGCGTCACCGCCGGCCCCGGCGAGGAGGACGGCCGCGGCGGCCAGCGCGGGCCACAGCGACGCGACCCCCGGGTAGGGCAGGGAGTCGCCGATCACGAGTCCGCACATCACCAGCGCGGAGAGGCCGGTCCACCCCAGCGCCATCCGCAGCGCGCGCGGCAGCCGGACGCGGGCGATGACCAGTGCCAGGACGCCGCCCAGCGCGAGTTCCCACAGGCGGGCACCGGTGTCGAAGTAGGCCCACACGGGGTCGGTGGCGGTGATCCACAGCGAGTACCCGAACGAGGCCGCCAGGACCGCGCCCACGGCGGCCAGGGCCGCGGTGCGCACCCGCAGCCCGCAGCGGAGCGCGACCAGCCCGGCGAGGGTGATCAGGACCGGCCACAGCAGGTAGAACTGCCCCTGGACGCCCAGTGACCAGAAGTGCTGCACCGGCCCGGCGGAGGCGTTCTCCGCCATGTAGTCGACCGAGCCCAGCGACAGGTGCCAGTTGCCGTAGTACAGAGCGGAGGCCTGGACGTCGGCGATGACGTCGGTCCACCGCGAGCGCGGCAGCAGCAGGTAGGTGCCGACCAGGACCGCCGCGAGCACGACCGCCCCGGAGGGGAAGAGCCGCCGGGCGAGCTTGCTCCAGAACGCGCCGAAGGCGAGGCGGCCGTCGCGCTCCATGGCGCGCACCAGCGAGCCCGTGATGAGGAACCCGGTCAGCACCAGGAAGACGTCGACGCCGCCGGAGACCGTGCCGAACCAGATGTGGTAGACGGCGATCAGCAGGGCGGCGACGGCGCGCAGCCCCTCGATGTCGGTGCGGTGCGCGGTGCGTGGCGACGCGGACGCGCCGCGCACCTCCTCGGAGGCATGGTTCAGGACGGGAACGGACACAGATCAGCCTTGGGCTCGGCGGCGGTGAGGCGCAGGGGGGCCGGAGTGCGGCGACGGGAAGGGGGCCGGGGGATGGTCGGCGCCCGAGAGAGTGCCCCTGCTTGTCCAGTATCGGCGGCTTACGCCTGTGACCTGTGTGTTTGGCGCTCCTGTTGTCGAGTCGAGATGGAATCTGTGTTAACGCGTATCCGGGTGGGTGGAAACGCAGTGTCACGGGTCACAGATCGCGCGGGGTTCACATCGTGCCCGAAGGCATCAGTCACACCGCGCACGACAGCGCCCGGAGCCGAATCGGTGACCTCGGACTTTATATGGATTTCACATTTGCGTCCGTCCGAGTCACCATGAATGCCGTTTCGTCGTCGCCTCGTGTCATTCGAGGGAGATGTATGTGAACCTTCGGTATTCGGAAGGCGTCCATCTATCGACGGACATCTGAAGCGGCCCCCCGCTCCCAGGCGCCAACGGTCCTGGCCAGTGCTCTGAGGATTCCGTGCACCGCCCTCACCTCTGGGCGGCGCGCCATTTTTCGTCCATTGTTCCTGGAGCTTTCGGCATGCCTGCTTTCACCCTTCGCGATGTCCAAGAACAGACGTACAAGCCGCGTGACTCCTGGTGGACGGTGTGGCTGGTCGACCCCTTGGCTTCACGCCTCGTGAAGGTCACGGCGAACCGGACCGCCATCACCCCGAACCAGCTGACCGTGGCCGCTCTGGTACTGGGCCTGGCCGCCGCGGCGTGCTTCCTCCTCGCCGACTGGTACTGGCTGCTGGCCGGTGCGACGCTCTTCCACCTCAGCTTCGTCCTGGACTGTATGGACGGCAAGATCGCCAGACTCAAGGGCAACGGGTCGGTCATCGGGAGCTGGCTCGACTACGTCTTCGACCGCGTGCGGGTCCTGATCTGCGCCGTCGCCCTCATGGGCGGCCAGTTCGCCCAGACGGAGAACCCCGTCTTCCTCTGGTTCGCGCTGGGCATCGTCTTCACGGACATGTTCCGCTACCTCAACTCGCCCCAGATGGCCAAGGTACGGACCGCGATGCGTCGGCACATGGTCCGAGCCATCAGGGAGGCGGAGGAGAGCGACGCCCCGGAGAGCGGCCGGGTCCGTCTCCTGGCCACCCGGTTCGACGAGGACACCGCGGCTCAGGACGAGGAACAGGACGAGCCCCGGAGGACCCAGGAGAACGCCCAGGAGGAGGCCGGAGCGGCCGAACCCACCCCGGGCGTCAGGGCGCGCCAGATCCAGAGCACCGCGCTGCAGGCCGGTTTCCACCAGCGGTTCCCGTGGTACGAGCGGTTCCGCGACGTCCTGCGTGCGAACCGCATCCGTCCGCACCTGTTCAGCGGCATCGAGTTCCAGATGGGCGTGTTCATCGTCGCCCCCCTGGTCGGCGCGTTCTCCACCGTCGGCATGCTCGCGACCATCATCGGATCGTCCGCCCTGATGTTCGCCTTCGAGTTCCTGATCATCTACAAGCTCTGGCTGTCCACGCGCGAGTTCACGCGGGTGAAGAACGACATCAACACCGTCCTGTCCCAGGTCACCGAAGAGCACCGCGCGGCCTAGCGGGCCGGAGGCGGCCGTGCCGCGAAGCCGTCGACGGGCCCCGGGCGATGGATCGCCCGGGGCCCGTTCCCCTGTGCGGGTCGGCTACCTCTTCGAGGGGGCGAGCAGACTGAGCGCCCAGTAGACGACCAGGGCGGACAGGAAGCCCACGGCCCAGCCGTAGTCGGCGAGCGGCGACAGGAACGGGATGAGGCCCGCCTCCGGGAAGGGCCCCGCGCCCGGGTCGGAGTGCGAGCCGCCCACCGCCAGGACCGCGCCCACCGCGAAGGCGGCCAGGGCCCGCCAGTTCCAGCCGCCCGTGTACCAGTACGCCGAGTCGCGCGTGTAGAGCGCGTTCAGGTCCATGCGGGTGCGGCGCAGCAGCCAGTAGTCGGCGATGAGGATGCCGCCCACGGTCCCCAGGATGCCGCCCACGGTGCCCAGCCACGTGAAGATGTAGATGTTCGGGTCCGAGATCAGCCGCCACGGGAAGATCGCGACGCTCACCAGGCTCGTGATGATCGCGCCCGTCCGGAAGCTGATCAGCCGGGGCTTGAGGTTGGCCAGGTCGTAGGCCGGGCCCACCAGGTTGGCGGCGATGTTCGTGGACACCGTCGCCAGCAGCACCACGAAGGTGGCGAAGAGCAGCGCGATCCCGTTGTCCATCTGCGCGACGATCTCCACCGGGTCCCACAGCGTCTCGCCGTACACCGCCTGCGTGCCCGCGCTCACCATGACCGCCAGCAGGGCGAACGCCGCCATCGTGGTCGGCAGGCCGAACGTCTGGCCCAGCACCTGCGCGCGCTGCGTGGACGCGAAACGGGTGAAGTCGCTGATGTTCAGGCTCAGGGTCGCCCAGAACCCGATCATCGCCATCAGGGACGGGAAGAACAGCGCCCAGAACTCCGGGCCCCAGCCCAGGTCGGAGTTGACCGCGAACAGCGGCGCGAAGCCGCCCGCCTGCACGACCATCCACGCCAGCAGGGCGACGCCGCCCGCCAGCATGAGCGGGGCGGCCCACACCTGCACCTTGCGGACGCCCTCCATGCCCCAGAGGATGATCGCCAACTGGGCCAGCCAGAACAGGCCGAACGACAGCCACATCGTCCACGGCTGCCCGCCGACCGCCGCCGCCTCGCTCCAGCCGTCGCCGAACACGCGCCCCAGGAGGATGAAGACGCCCTGGCCGCCGATCCACGTCTGGATGCCGTACCAGCCGCACGCGACCGCGCCGCGCAGCAGCGCGGGCAGGTTCGCGCCCCGCAGCCCGAAGGACGCCCGCGCGAAGATCGGGTAGGGGATGCCGTACCGCGCCCCGGCGTGGCCGGTCAGCACCATCGGCACCAGCACGATGAGGTTGCCCAGTGCGATGGTCAGGACCGCCTGGCGCCAGTCCATGCCCACCGCGACCAGGCCGCCGGCCAGTGTCCAGGCCGGGATGTTGACCGACATGCTGATCCACAGGGCGGTGAAGCTGCCCGTGCCCCAGGTGCGCTGGGAGATCGGGACCGGGTGCAGGTCGGCGTTGACGTAGGGGCCCGGCGGCAGGGCGGTGCCCTCGGGCAGGGAGACCCGCCCGTCGGCGTGCGTGACGGCCGCGGCGGATTCGGGGGAGGGAGGGGCGTGGGTCACGTGACACCTGGTTTCGGTGGAGCTGACGGGGGATCGGCCGGGCGCGCACCTGCCCGGACCCGGCCAGGACAGTGTGCGCGCCCGTTGTTGACTCGGTGTTTCAGGTCAGGCCCGGGATGATCTCACTGCCGTAGGCGTCGATGACCCCGTCGACGTCGTCGTGCATGGCGTACACGGCGAACTGGTCGACTCCGGCCTCGCGCAGCCGCTCCAGCTTCTCCTTGTGCTCGTCGATCGTGCCCAGCAGGCAGAACCGGTCCACGATGGGGTCGGGGACGAAGGCGGTGTCCGGATTGTCCGCCCGGCCGTGGTGGCTGTAGTCGTACCCCTCGCGGGCGCGGATGTAGTCCGTCAGCTCCTCCGGGACGGCGCCGGAGTGCTCCCCGTAGCGCGACACCAGGTCCGCCACGTGGTTGCCCACCATCCCGCCGAACCACCGGCACTGGTCGCGGGCGTGCGCCAGCGCCTCCGGCGAGCCGTCGGTGACGTAGGCGGGCGCCGCCACGCACACCTTCACCTCGTCGGGGTCGCGGCCCGCCTCGGCCGCCGCCGCGCGCACCGCCTTGACCATCCACTCGGTCAGGTACGGGTCGGCCAGTTGCAGGATGAACCCGTCGGCCTGGCGGCCCACCAGGGACAGCGCCTTGGGCCCGTAGGCGCCCATCCACACCGGCAGGGCGCCCTCCCTCACCCAGGGGATGCGCATCGCGGCGCCGTCGACGTCGGCCTCCCGGCCCTCCGCGAGGTCCTTGATGGCGCGCATCGCCCTGCCGAGCCGGTCCAGGGTGGCGGGCTTGCGGCCCGCCACGCGCATCGCCGAGTCGCCGCGGCCGATGCCGCACACCGTGCGGTTGCCGTACATGTCGTTGAGCGTGGCGAACAGGGAGGCCGTGACCTCCCACGTGCGCGTGCTCGGGTTGGTCACCATCGGGCCGACGACCAGGTCGCGGGTGCGCTCCAGGACGCGGCTGTAGATGACGAAGGGCTCCTGCCAGAGCACGACCGAGTCGAAGGTCCACCCGTGGGTGAACCCCAGCCGGTCGGCGCGCTCCATCCGCTCCACCAGCAGGTCGGCGGGCGGGTCGGTCTGTAGGACGAGTCCGATTTCCACGCTGTGCTTCCTCCTCAGACCAGGTACTGGCAGGTGGACCTGGGCACGAACCGGCCGTGGCCGGCCTCGCCCAGGTAGGCGCCGTCGTCCACGACGACACGGCCGCGCGAGAGCACCGTGCGCGCGCGGCCGGTGAGGCGCTTGCCCTCATAGGCGGAGTAGTCCACGTTCATGTGGTGGGTCTCGGCCGAGACCACCTGCTCGGCCGCCGGGTCGTAGACGACCAGGTCGGCGTCGGCGCCCGGCGAGACGGTGCCCTTGCGCGGGTAGAGGCCGAACATGCGCGCCGGGGTGGCGCAGGCGATCTCGATCCACCGACGGCGGCTGATGTGCCCGTCCACCACGGCCTGGTGCAGCAGGTCCATCCGGTTCTCCACGCCCGGCATGCCGTTGGGGATCTTGGAGAAGTCGCCCCGCCCCATCTCCTTCTGGCCGCTGAAGCAGAACGGGCAGTGGTCGGTGGAGACCACGGACAGGTCGTTGGTGCGCAGCGCCCGCCAGAGGTGTTCCTGGTGCTCCTTGGGGCGCAGCGGCGTGGAGCACACGTACTTGGCGCCCTCGAAGTCCGGCTCGGCCAGGTTGTCGGTGGACAGGAACAGGTACTGCGGACAGGTCTCGCCGAAGACGTTGAGCCCCTTGGCCCGGGCTCGCGACAGCTCCTCCACGGCCTCGTTCGCCGACACGTGCACGACGTAGAGCGGCGCTCCGGCCACCCGCGCCAGCTGGATGGCGCGGTGGGTGGCCTCGGACTCCAGCAGGGCCTTGCGGACCTCGCCGTGGTAGCGGGGGTCGGTCCGGCCCTCGGCCAGGGCCTGTTCGACGAGCACGTCGATGGCGATGCCGTTCTCCGCGTGCATCATCGTCAGCGCGCCGTTGGCGGCGCCCCGCTGCATGGCCCGCAGGATCTGGCCGTCGTCGCTGTAGAACACGCCCGGGTAGGCCATGAACATCTTGAACGAGGTGATGCCCTCGTCCACCAGGACGTCCATCTCCTTGAGCGAGGACTCGTTGACGTCGCTGAGGATGGCGTGGAAGGAGTAGTCGACGGCGCAGTTGCCCTCGGCCTTGGCCATCCACGCGTCCACGCCCGCCCGCACCGCCTCGCCGCGGCTCTGGATGGCGAAGTCGATGATGGTCGTGGTGCCGCCCCACGCGGCGGCCCGGGTGCCGGTCTCGAAGGTGTCGGCGGAGTAGGTGCCGCCGAAGGGCATCTCCATGTGCGTGTGCGCGTCCACGCCGCCGGGGATCACGTAGTGCCCGGCGGCGTCGATGACGTCGGCGCCGCTGTCGGCCCAGGTGCGCGCGGTGTCGCTGCCGCGCAGGGCGAGGGCCGCGACCTTGTCGTCCTCGATCAGGACGTCGGCCTCGACCTCCTCCGCCGCGGTGACGACCAGGCCGCCGCTGATGACGGTTCGTGCCATGTGCCTGCCCCCTATCCCTCGACCAGCGGCCCGTAGGCGTCCGGGCGGCGGTCGCGGTAGAACGCCCACTGCTGCCGGACCTCGTCGATCAGGTCGAAGTCGAGGTCGCGGACGACGAGTTCGGCGGCGGTGTCCGAGGCGACCTCGCCGACGAACTGCCCGCGCGGGTCGACGAAGTAGCTGGTGCCGTAGAAGTCGTTGTCGCCGTACTCCTCCACGCCCACCCGGTTGATGGCGGCGACGTAGTAGGCGTTGGCGACCGCCGACGCGGGCTGTTCGAGCTGCCAGAGGTAGCGGGACAGGCCGCGGTGGGTGGCGGAGGGGTTGTAGACGAGCTGGGCCCCGGCCAGGCCCAGCGCCCGCCAGCCCTCGGGGAAGTGGCGGTCGTAGCAGATGTAGACGCCGACCCGGCCGACGGCGGTGTCGAAGACCGGCCAGCCGAGGTTGCCGGGGCGGAAGTAGAACTTCTCCCAGAAGCCCTTGACCTGGGGGATGTGGTGTTTGCGGTACTTGCCGAGATAGGTGCCGTCGGCGTCGATGACGGCGGCGGTGTTGTAGTAGAAGCCCGGCTTCTCGATCTCGAAGACCGGCAGGACCATCACCATGCCCAGTTCGCGCGCCAGGGCGCTGAAGCGGGTGATGGTGGGGCCGTCGGGGACCGACTCGGCCCAGCGGTAGTGTTCGGCCTCCTGCACCTGGCAGAAGTAGGGCGCGTTGAAGACCTCCTGGAATCCGATGACCTTCGCGCCCTGCGCGGCGGCGTCTCGGGCGTATTTCTCGTGCGCCGCGATCATGGATTCGGTGTCGCCGGTCCACTCGGTCTGGACGAGCGCGGCACGGACGGTGTGCGGCATGGTTCCCTCGCTCCTCGGTGAGCGCCTGTTCGCACTGGTCGTGCGAGTAGGTGGTGCGCGTGCCGGAACACTAGGGAAGGGACGAATGGCGGGTCAATGACCAGTGTTCCCGCGTCCGTGCTACGAGCGGGTTACCCATTTTCGTGATCGTGCCGAAAGTGACGCAATGTCCCTTGTGGGGCAGGAGAAATTCAGAGGAAAAGACAGGTTTGGGGCCTTTGTCCGTGCTGAATTTCATGGGTCCGCACAGGTCGCCGGGGCGATTCCGGCCCGTCCGCGCCCGCACGGGCACGGACGGGCCGCCCACCCGGTGTCACGAGTAGAGGTCGACGGTCACCATGAGGCGGGGATTGGCCTCGGGAGTGACCGTCATGTGGGTGATGTCGGTGCCCGGTGCGTCGAAGACGAGCGGGAGGTCCCGGACCTCACGCGTGTTGACGGTGCCGTACGCCGCGTCGTTCCGGAAGCCGAAGTCGGAGTCGAACAGAGCGGCCGTGCCGGCCTCGGCCGAGGGCGTGTACGCCGTCCCGCCGCTGTAGAGGGCGAAATCGGACATGTCCAGGTCGAGTGCGAGGAAGCTCTCGTTGGTGACCCGGAGGACGACGACCACGAAGGCGTCGTGTTCGACGGGGCGGGCGTTGTCGATGGCGTCGCCGAGCATGGGGATGCCGGGGTGGACACCGCGGATCGTGTAGTGGACGTTCCTGACCTCGAAGCGGTCGCCCACGGCGAACGTGCCGCCTCGGTCGTCGTCGGTCACCACAAGGGCGAGGGCGACGACCAGCGCCAGGACCGTGAGTACGCTCAGGCCGCCGCACCCCAGGCCGATCCAGAGCCAGGGGGACTTCTTCCGGGGCGCCGGGGAGAAAAGGGGGTACTGGGGGATGGGCCCGGGATCGTGCATCTCGTCCTTCTCGAACGTGGAGGGCCACCGGGTGTCCCGGCGGCCCTCCGTCACTGCTGCTCCCGTCGGGGGACGGGTCAGTTCAGGTCGACCTCGACCTCGTTGCCGCCGTAGGTCTCGGCGCTCAGGCCGATGGAGGCCAGGTCGTCGGCGTCGGGGACGTCGAAGACGATGGCGGTCTCCACGGGGCTGCCCGGAGTCAGCGTCAGCAGCATGCTGTCCATCGCTCCGGTGGCGTCGTAGTCCTCCTCGATCGCCGAACCGCTGCTGGTGTACAGGTGCTGCTCGTCGCGCCAGAACGACGCCGAAGAGCCCGCGGCCTCGACCTCCAGCCACAGGACGACGTACTCGCCGCCGGGGGTGAAGGTCTGCCCCTCGATGTCGAGCTCGGAGTAGGGGCCCTCGATCTCCAGGGGGGTGAAGATGATGCCCTCGTGCTCGACGGAGTCGCCGATCGTGCCACCGCTGGGACCGTCGAGGGTCTCGCCCCCGGTGTCCGTGTCGGTGTCGGAGTCGGTGTCCGTGTCGGTGTCCAGGTCGGGTCCGCTGGAGGTGCCGGAGTCCGAACCGCTGCCGTCGCCGGTCGGCTCGTCGTTGCCGTTGGCGACGAAGACGATGATGACGACCAGGACGATGCCGATGATGAACAGGCCACCGCAGCCGAGGCCCACGAACAGCCACGGAGACGTCTTCTTGGGCTGGGCCGGCTGCGGTCCGCCCGGGTACGGGGCGCCGTAGGGGTCGCCGCCGGGGGGCATACCGCCGGGGGGCATGCCGCCGGGCGGCATCCCGCCGGAGCCGTGGCCGTAGGGATCGTGCGGCCCGCTGGGACCGCCGTACCCCTGGCCGTAGGGGTCACCGGGGCCGCCGGGGCCGCCCGGGCCCTGGCCGTAGGGGTCACCGGGGCCGCCGGGACCCTGGCCGTAGGGGTCGCCTCCGGGCGGCATACCGCCGGGAGGGCCCATCGGGGGCTGGCCGCCGGTGGGCGGACCCTGCGGGGGCTGTCCGGGCGGAGGTCCCCCGTAGGGGCCGTGGGGAGGCTGGCTCATGGTGGTCCTTGGCTTTCTGCTGCGAGCTGGGCGGGTACCTGCCCCCGTGGGCTGGGGGAGGCGCTCGGGGACGGGTCCGGCCGAGGCGCCCGCGAACAGCGGCTGTTGGTCTCTGGTGGTTCTGACGCCGTCGGGGCCGCGGGGGTTCCGGGAGCGTACTGCCTAGTGTGGGGGTATGGCACGACTGCTCATCGTTCACCACACTGTCTCGCCCGCCACCCAGGAAATGCTGACGGCGGTGATGGACGGTGCCGCGACCGACGATATCGAAGGGGTGGAGGTGCAGGCCAAGGCGGCCCTGGCCGCGACCGTGGGCGATCTGCTCGCGGCCGACGCGGTCCTCCTGGGGACGCCCGCCAACATCGGGTACATGTCCGGCGCCCTGAAGCACTTCTTCGACTCTGTCTATTATCCCGCCATGGGTGATACGAACGGAATGCCTTATTCGCTCTATGTTCACGGCGACAACGACACCTCGGGCGCCGTGCGCGCCGTGGAGTCGATCACCAAGGGGATGGGCTGGCGGCGCCACCGCCCGCCGGTGGCGGTGACCGGGCGGCCGGGCAACGCCGAGCGCGAGGCCTGCTGGGAACTGGGCGCGGTCACCGCGCTGGCGGCCCTGGAGCACGGGCAGGAGCGCTCGCCCTCGGCGTGACGCCCGACGCCGGGCAGCCGGCGCGGTCCCGCGTAGCGCCTGAATCCGGGAGTTCTCGTCGACGGGGAACACAGCTGCGCCCGCGGGCGAGGGGAGGTACAAGCCCACCACGTCGCGGATCTTGTCGCTGATCAGCGGGTTGGGGGAGTGCTCGTAGTCCTGAATGCGCCAGGCTTGCAGACCGAACGCCTTCCAGACCCGGCCCACGCTGGAGGGCGAGACCCTGACCTGGGCGTCGGTGATGGTGTGCGGTGCTCGTCTTCGGTCAGGTTCAGTGGCAGTCGTGTGTCGCCCATGGGTTCAGAGGAACCCGGATCAGGGGCGGTGTCACCACTGGGCCGTGGATCTGGGGCAGAACACGACTCATGTGGTGACACCGCAACGCAAACCAAGGACACTAGCCGGCCGAGTCCTGCTCAGCGCTCGATGTCGTGGTCGCCGCCGTCTGGTGTGTCACTGACCGGTTCCCGTGTACTCCCGGTGTTCTGGGAGCCCGCACCGGCTGGGAGGATTCCGCTTTGAGCAAGCCGCGCGGCCCTGGACAGGCCGGATGAGGCCTGTCCGCTCTGGGCGAGACGTGCGACCCTGGAGGTTCCGGTGGCGGATGGGGCCTGTCCGCTCTGAGCCAGACGCGCGACCTTGGAGGCCCCGGACGGGGTCTGTCCGCTCTGGGCGAGACGTGCGACCCCGGACACCTCACCGGTCTTGGCGGGTTCCGCTGCCACAGTCGAATCCTGCAACTGCTCCTGAAGTGCCGCACCGATCGACCTGTTCGGCCCTGATGCACTGGGGGCCACCCCCTTACGCCGCAGGTCCTGGTGATCCTGCTCCGCGTAGTCGACGGTCATCTTGACGGTGTCATCGACCGGTTCGGTGCGCACCGCGGGATCCGTGCTGCGCATGTATGCGACCGTGGAGTCGAAGCGCGCGATCTCCTGGGGAGTAGGGGCCCTGTTGCGTTCGTCGGTGATCGCCTCGCGAGCCCCGAGGTCGTTCTGCATGGACCCGTCCGGGTTGCGATGGTTCTCGTAGAGAACCTCGCCGTCGCGGTTGGCCACGTAGATGTGGTCGACCTTGCCTGTGGATTCCAGGTAGTGGGCGACGTGGGGGTTGTTCGCGTAGGCCGAATCGTGAAGTCGAGGGTCAACCCACCGCCCGTACTCCTTTGTAGGGTCATCACGGTCCTGCTGGTAGCGGTGGGCGATACCGAGCATGCTGTTCGACTCGTGGGTCGCGACGAACACCGCGGTCGTCTCATACCCCCGATTGCGGAATCCGTCGAGCCAGTAGTCGGCATGCTCCTTGCGCCCGAAGGGGTGGCTGGCGACCACGTCGTACTTGGGGCCACCCATGTCACCGCGAAGGTGGCCGATCAGCTCCTCGTGGAGACCAGGGGGCAGCCTCTGCCCAACAGCGGACTGGCCCTGAAGGCCGTTGGTCCGCATAATCTCGTCGTGCCGTGGATGGATCTTGGCGTTGTCATCCCCGTCGTAGGTCGCGACCGGCTCCTCCCCTAGAGCACTGATCACGTTTTTCTGGGTCGTCGTCTTACCTGCGGCCTGTTGACCCGCGATGATGATGAACTGCGGTTTCTCACCGTCCGAGCGAACAGGAACATCCTCGGGAACAAGCTCCTTAATGCGCCGATTCTTGCGCCGCTCAATCGCGGCGGTCTCCCGAGAATCGCTGGAGTAACTCACGTGTCACTCCACCTATTCTTTTCGCGAAGCCGTCGAATGAGATCCGGGTATTCAGCGACGATCGGCTTTGCCACCT
The DNA here is from genome assembly GCF_001279585.1 of Nocardiopsis sp. NRRL B-16309. Lineage (GTDB taxonomy): Bacteria > Actinomycetota > Actinomycetes > Streptosporangiales > Streptosporangiaceae > Nocardiopsis. The sequence continues at coordinate 13,485 of NZ_LGEC01000062.1, forward strand.
CCACATCCATCCACTTCATGGACTTCAACAGGGCCGTGTGCCTATCGCTTTCGTTCTCGAATTTTTCTTTCTGCTCGGCATCCTCCTCGTCGAAGGCCAGGTCCGAGTAGAGGTACATCACATCCCTGATATACGATTCGGCCTTCTCTCTCAGGTTCAGGTACTCCATCAGTTCCATGCCCTCGGGTGGGAAAGGGCGTTCTTTTCGGGGATCCGACTCACGCCGCTCGCCCTTGTTCTCGCTGTTCACGGAACTCGTCTCCTCATTCGTCGAATTACGTGATGGTACCGCCTGCCCCGTCCAAGCTCCAGCGAAGCAGGTCGAAGCTCGGCCGGTCCCGGTCCGGGCGGAATCCCTCCAGGGCGGGCAGCTGTCAACCGCGTGGCTGGAAGATGCCGACGATGCCGGTCTACGACGAAGACTCCACGGCCTCCCCCTCGAAGGTGAAGTTCTGGAACGCTGACGCCGGCTCCTCGCCCGATTCCGCCTCGCAAGGAGGTGATCCAAGTGAGATTCATTCCAGGCGCCCATGCTCGAAATGCGTGAGCACGAGGGCGGCTCTGGCGATATCCCCGATCTTGCCGGGGCTGGCGGTGATGTGCCGCAGCAGCCGTCACTGCTGCGTGAGCAGCGCGAACCCGCGCTCGCCCAGACAGCGCACACCCCGCTGGAGCTTGTTGAGGGCGCGATTGCCAGGGGCCACGCTGACCTCGCGGTCGCCGCCCGGTGCCACCCACTGGTCCGAACGCCCCTTGGCCTCCCAGATCAGGATCTCGCCCTCCAGCGTGGGCCGGATCTGGAAGGCGTTCTGTTCTGGTCGACGGTTATGGCGCCGCCGAGCGGACGGGGGCTCTGGCGTTGGCCTTCCTCGCGGCGGGATCCACGCGGCGGAGCGCCGCCGTCGGGGATCGGGGACAGCCTTGCGAGTATCGCTGAGAAGACCGTGGATCATCCGGGTCAGACCGGTTCGAGCAAGGCGGAGAGTAAGCCGATCCTGTCGTTCGGTTCGAACTCGAAGTGCAGATAGCGATCATTGATCTCGTACCGGTCGAAAGCCTGTCCGGCGCGTTCCGGGGTGCCGTGTGGACGGCGGTGTCGGCAGGGATCGCTGAACGAGGACTCGCGGGTGGGCGGATGGGTTCTCCAACAGGACTCCTTGGCTCGGATCCGACCGGCGCGGGCCCCGATCCCGTCGTGCCCCTCACCCGTATTCGGCTCCCCGGTCCTTCAAGGTGCTCATGAGGCCCCGGATTTCCGGTCCAACTTCCAGGGAGCAGTTCATTTCTCCGGGGCCTTCGTGCCGGGTTGTTACAGGCTGTCCCGCCGGGCAACGGCGAGGAACGCTCGCCACTCGCTGGAGTCGGCGAAGGTGAGGTACCCGAGGTCTCTGTGCTGCGTGTCCCGGACGGCCGCGCCAGTGGGCAGGTCGGCGATCTCGACGCAGTCGCGGTCGGTGCTGCTGTAGGTGCTCTTGCGGAAGGTCGGTGTGTCGGCGAACGAATTCATGATCGAACTTCCTAGAGGTCGGCGTGCAGCTTCTTCATGAGCTGGATGGACTCGGCCTGGGACTTCGCGGTGACCTGAAGGTGGTCGAAGACCAGGCGGTACCCTGCGATCTCCGGCTCCTCTTCGAGGAACAGGCCCTCCGTTCTCGACTCCAGATAGACGAGCGGTGCGTCCAGATCGTCAGGGAAGTCGAGGATGACGAAGGGACCGGAGATCCCGGGGTGCAGGCCTGCGGAGAACGGCAGCACCTGGATGGTGATCCCGTTGTCGGGGTCTTCCGCCAGATCGATGAGGTGGCGGAGCTGCCCATCGGCTACACCGTTGGTGGAGGGAAGCCGCAGGAGCGCGGACTCGTCGATGACGGCCCAGACCGTCGGTGGCTGGTCACCGGTCAGTATTTCCTGCCTTGCCATCCGGGCTTCGACTCGACGCTCAACTTCCTTGGCCGGACGAGTGAGGGTGGCACGCGCAGAGGCTTCGGCGTAGCCGGGAGTCTGGAGCAGGCCCGGGATGACGATCGGTTGGTAGGTCGAGATGACCGAAGCCTCAGACTCGAACCCGACCAGCGAATCCGATCCGAATACGTCCTTGAACTTGGTCCACCATCCCCGAACGCGGGACTCCCGGGCCAGGTCGAGGATCGCCTCGCATCGTTCTGAGTCGGTGACCTCGTAGAAGTCGAGCAGCTGGCGGATGTTGCCCAGGTCGGGCCGGACCCACTTGTTCCCCTCCATGTGAGCGAGACGGCCGCGCGACCATTCAAGACTGTCGGTGACTTCTTCGAGCGTCTTCCCTCGCTGGTGCCTGAGCTGCCGGAGCACGGCAGACAGTCGGCGGCGTCGCACGCTTGGGCTGAATCTCCTGGTCATCGTGCCTCTCCCGGGGGTGGTCGTCCTGATCGTATGGCGAACTTCTCAATAGGTCATCTTTCGGAATCCTGGGATCGGATTCCGTTCATTCACTTGCAAACTTTAGATTCCTAAGTTCATCATGGACGAGTAGTCATCCGAACCGCCCGCCCCCAGCGGCATCTACGTTGAGGAGGCGCCCTGTGCGCTACCTGCGTTCTGTGGACCTGGAGGCCGTGCGCGCCACGGCCGCGCGGTCCTTCCACCTGACCCGGGCTCCCGAACCCTCCGACCCCCTCGCCACTCGATCCCCGGCGCCCGAACCCCCGGAATCGGTCGTGGTGTCCTTCCCGAAGAGCACCGACCGGCCTGCGACCGACGACGACGGCGGCTGGGAGCGGCGGCCGTTGGCCCCCGTGATCGAGCTGTGCGAGCACTACCGGCACCGGGAGGGGCGCCCCGGACTGCGCGTGGCCGCCTTCCGGGCCTGCTCGTGCGACTGGGTGGAGCGGCCCAAGCTCCACCGGCCCAAGCACGCCAAGTGCGCGTCCGAACCCGCGAAGCCGCGCAGGCGTCGGGCTTCGCGGGTACGGGCCTACGTCTCCCACCCGGGCGGGGACCTGGCCCCGCTCGCCTTGGCGGTGCGCTCGTGGATGTCGGTGGTCGCTGTCTCGGCTCCGGACGGCGGCATGTCCCCGCGCGGCCCGGGGCTGGAGGCGGTGGCCTGATGAAGCGGACGATCTGCGACATCCGCGAACTGCCCTCGCTGGCCGCGTTGGAGGTGTGGGCGGCCGAGAGGCACGTGGCCATCGAGTACCTCGGCCGGTCGCTGCGCGACGAACCCGTCTACGGCGCCCGACGCGGTGTGGTGACCAGGGTGGCGCGGGGCAAGCGGGAGGGCCCGAGCCGGGTGGCGTGGGCGTGGGAGTCCCCGCTGGAGCGCCTCTCACACGGCGACCTCGGCGAGTGGGGCAACCACCTCAACCGCAAGGGGTGCAGGCCATGAGCAGTGCGAACGAGATGCCCGAGGACCCATGTCCGCGCTGGTGCGAGGCCGACCACGGCATCGACACCGAACGTATGCGTCACCTGCGCCTGGTGCGCGACCGGGGCGAGGAGGGCGTCAGCGTGTGGCTCACGAGATCGGACAGCTGGGCCGGGAAACGGGGCCTGGGGCTGGTGGAGGTGACCGTGTGGGGCCGTCGGGGCGGCTACACCCGCACCTCGCTGGAACCGTCGATGGCCCGGCTGCTCTCCGACCTCGCCGAGCGGTGCGGGCACGCCGAGCTGTCCACGGCCCTGGCCGAGGCCGCCGACCTGGTGGAGGCGACCCCTGACCGCGTGCCCGCCCCCGGATCCGGTCGCGCCGCCGCCCCCTGATCGCGTGCACGTGACCCGGCCGCCGCCCTGGCCGAGGCCGCTGACCTGTTGGAGTCCCCCCCCTGAGCCCGCTCCGGCTCCGAGCCCGACACCGGCCCCCTGACACGACGGTGCCCCCGTCGAGGGGACGGGGGCACCAGGCGCCGCGTGGGGACGAGGGACGGGGCCAGGGGCCCCAGGGGGCTCTAGAGCCGGTCCCAGGCCTCGGTGAGGACCTTGCGCAGGATGCGCTCGATCTCGTCGAAGTGCTCCGGCCCGCAGGTCAGCGGCGGCGAGAGCTGCACGACGGGCTCGCCGCGGTCGTCGGCGCGGCAGACCAGCCCGGCGTCGAACAGCGCCTGCGACAGGAAGCCCTTGAGCAGGCTCGTGGACTCCTCCGCGGTGAAGACCTCCTTGGTCTCCTTGTCCTTCACCAGCTCGATGCCGTAGAAGAACCCGTCACCGCGGACGTCGCCGACGATCGGCAGGTCCAGCAGCTTCTCCAGGGTCGCCCGGAAGACCGGCCCGTTCTCGCGGACGTTGTCGAGGATGCCCTCGCTCTCGAACAGGTCGAGGTTGGCCAGCGCCGCGGCGGCCGCGACCGGGTGGCCGGCGAAGGTGATGCCGTGCAGGAACGCGCTGCCGGGCTCCTTGAACGGCTCCATGACCCGCTCGCGGGCGATCACGCCGCCCAGCGGCACGTAACCGCTGGTGGCGCCCTTGGCGAAGGTGATCATGTCCGGCAGGTAGCCGTACTTGGTGGCGCCGAAGTACTCACCGAGGCGACCGAAGGCGCAGATGACCTCGTCCGAGACCATGAGCACGCCGTAGCGGTCGCAGATCTCCCGCACGCGCTGGAGGTACCCGGGCGGCGGCGGGAAGCAGCCGCCGGAGTTCTGCACCGGCTCCACGAACACCGCGGCGACGGTGTCCGGGTCGTTCTGCAGGATCGCGTCCTCGATCTGGTCCGCCGCCCAGCGGCCGAACGCCTCGTGGTCGTCGCCGTGCACGGGCGCGCGGTAGAAGTCGGTGTTCGGCACCTGGATGGTGCTCGGCACCAGCGGCTCGAACGGGGTCTTGATCGCCTGGAGGCCGGTGATCGAGAGCGCGCCGAGGCTGCTGCCGTGGTAGGCGATCTTCCGGCTGATCACCTTGTGCCGGGTGGGCTCGCCGATCGCCTTGAAGTACTGGCGCGCGAGCTTCCAGGCCGACTCGACGGCCTCGGAACCGCTGGTGGTGAAGAAGACGCGGTTGAGGTCGCCGGGCGCCAGGTCCGCCAGCCGCGCGGCCAGCTCCGCCGCCTTGGGGTGGGCGTAGGTCCAGATCGGGAAGTAGGCCAGCTCCTTGGCCTGCTCCGCGATCGCGTCCGCGATCTCCTCGCGGCCGTGCCCGACCTGCGAGACGAACAGGCCGGCGAGGCCGTCCAGGTACTTCTTGCCCTCGGAGTCGTAGACGTGGACGCCCTCACCACGGGTGATGACGGGGACGTCGGCGTCGTCGTATCCGGCCATCTCCGTGAAGTGCATCCACAGATGGTCCTTGGCGGCCCGCTGGATTTCTGCCGGGCTCAGGTGCGCTGCCACTTGGTGCTCCCAAGATCGCTGAGTGGGGCGGGGACCTCGGTCGGGTCGACCCGGGGGACCCGAACGGGGTCCTCTCAACAGAAATAGTCGCATCTTTGGCGCCAGTGTCAAGTATCCGTCGGGAAACCCAATCTTTACAACGGAATCCCTTGAAGTCGGGCGTCCTGCCTGGCAGTGTGACAGTTCACACCGCCAGCACGTCCGTCGTGCCCCGACCAGCGCGTCTACGGCGCGCCCGACCCGCAGGAGCCACTGTGACCCAGGAGTCAGGCACCGAACACCTCCGCAACTTCGTCAACGGGGAGTACGTCGACACCGCCGACGGGGCACGTGCCGACCTCGTGGACCCCTCGACGGGCAAGGTCTTCGCCACCGCCGCCGTGTCCGGGGCCGAGGACGTCGACCGCGCGTTCAAGGCCGCCCAGAACGCCTTCGAGGGCGGTTGGCGCGACTCCACGCCCGCCGAGCGGCAGATCGCCATGAACAAGTTCGCCGACGCCGTCGAGGAGCGCGCCGACGACCTCGTCGACGCCGAGGTCCGCAACTGCGGCAAGCCGGTCGGCCTGACCAAGAGCGAGGAGATCGGCCAGGTCCTGGACGCCCTGCGCTTCTTCGCGGGCGCCGCGCGCAACCTGGAGGGGCGCGCCGCGGGCGAGTACATGGCCGACCACACCTCGTGGATCCGGCGCGAGCCCCTGGGCGTCGTCGGCCAGATCACCCCGTGGAACTACCCGATGGCCATGGCCGCCTGGAAGATCGGCCCCGCCATGGCCGCGGGCGACACCATCGTCCTCAAGCCCTCCGACACCACGCCGCTGTCCACGCTGCTCCTGGCGGAGATCGCCTCGGAGTTCTTCCCGGCCGGCGTGTTCAACGTCGTCACCGGCAACCGCGACACCGGCCGCGCCCTGGTGGACCACCCCGTGCCCGCGCTGATCTCGCTCACCGGCTCCACGCGCGCCGGGTACGAGGTCGCCCAGGCCGGGTCCAAGGACCTCAAGCGCCTGCACCTGGAGCTGGGCGGCAAGGCCCCCGTCATCGTCTTCGACGACGCCGACGTCGAGAAGGCCGCCGCCGGGATCGCGGAGGCCGGGTACTTCAACGCCGGCCAGGACTGCACCGCCGCCACGCGCGTGCTCGCCGCCCCCGGCATCCACGACGACCTGGCCGCCGCGCTCGCCGAGCAGGCGCGCGGCACCGTCACCGCCCCGCCCAGCAACCCCGACGCCGCCTACGGCCCCGTCAACAACGCCAACCAGCTGGCGCGCGTCACCGGGTTCCTGGAGCGCACCCCCGACCACGCCGAGGTGCTCGCGGGCGGCCACCGGGTCGGCGACGAGGGCTACTTCTTCGCACCCACCGTCGTGTCGGGCCTGCGCCAGGGCGACGAACTCGTGACCGACGAGATCTTCGGCCCGGTCATCACCGTCCAGCGCTTCACCGACGAGGACACCGCGGTCTCCTGGGCCAACTCCGTCGAGTACGGCCTGGCCTCCAGCGTGTGGACCAGGGACCACGCCCGCGCGCTGCGCGTCTCGCGCCGCCTGGACTTCGGCTGCGTGTGGATCAACACCCACATCCCCATCACCGCCGAGATGCCGCACGGCGGCTTCAAGCACTCCGGCTACGGCAAGGACCTGTCGACGTACTCCTTCGAGGAGTACACCCGGATCAAGCACGTCATGAGCTACATCGGTGACTGAGCCGTCGGCACCGGAACCGCCGCCGGACCCGCGTCCCCCCGTACCAGGAACGAGAGCTGATAGGAACTCCGACGCCATGGCCACCAGCACCACGAGTCCCACGCCCGAGGCACCGCCCGCCACCGAACCGGCGGCGAACCGGCCCGCCATCACCCTCAACGGGGTCGTCAAGGCCTTCCGCTCCGGTTCGGAGACCGTGCGCGCGGTCGACGGCGTGGACCTGGCCATCGAGGCCGGGGAGTTCTTCTCCCTGCTCGGTCCGTCCGGCTGCGGCAAGACCACCACGATGCGCATGATCGCCGGGTTCGAGGAGCCCACCGAGGGCACCGTCCTGCTGGAGGGCAAGGACGTCACCGGGGTGGCCGCCAACCACCGCGACGTCAACATGGTCTTCCAGAGCTACGCGCTGTTCCCGCACATGAGCGTCGCGGACAACGTCGCCTTCGGGCTCCGGCGCCGCCGGGTGCCCAAGGACCAGATCCGCACCCGGGTCGCCGAGATGCTCGACCTCGTCGAGCTCGGACACCGCGCCAAGCACCGGCCCACCCAGCTCTCCGGCGGCCAGCAGCAGCGCGTCGCCCTGGCCCGGGCCCTGGTCAACCAGCCCAGCGCCCTGCTGCTGGACGAACCGCTCGGCGCGCTCGACCTCAAGCTCCGCCAGTCCATGCAGGTCGAGCTGAAGCGCATCCAGCGCGAGGTCGGCATCACCTTCGTCTACGTCACCCACGACCAGGGCGAGGCGCTGACGATGTCGGACCGCATCGCGGTCATGAACGAGGGCCGGGTGGAACAGCTCGGCACACCCGCGGAGATCTACGAGCGCCCGGCCACGCGCTTCGTCGCCGACTTCATCGGCACCAGCAACCTGGTCAGGGGCGTGGTGAAGGGCCGGGCGGGCGACCACTGGAAGGTGGAGGTCGCCGACGGCGCCACCGCCCTGGTCGCCGAGCTTCCCGACACCGTCACCACCGGAGCGCACATCCACCTGACCGTGCGGCCCGAGAAGATGCGCATCGGCACCGACGCCCCGGGAACGGACGTCAGCCGGGTCCCCGGGACGGTCACCGAGACCGTGTACATGGGCTCGTCCACGCACTACCAGGTGGACATCGGGGGCGGCGAGGAGGTCACCGTCTACCAGCAGAACGCGTCCGGCTCGACCCTGGTCGCCCAGCGCGGCGAGTCCGTGTGGCTGTCCTGGCGCCCCGAGCACTCCTACGCGCTGTCCTCCTGAGCATCCCCCAAGAACGAGTAGGGAACGACGACATGAGCAACCGCCCTCGCCCCAACCTGAACACACCGCTTCTCCGGGGCCTCACCCGCGCCCGGCGCTCCCCGCTGGTGCTGCCCGGCATGACCCGGCGCCGCACCCTGCAGGCAGGCGGCGCCGCGGCCGCCGCCCTGGCCCTGTCCGCGTGCGGCGTCGGCGGCCAGCAGAGGGACCCCGCGGCGAGCGAGGACTACTGGGCCGACAAGGAGCAGACCGGTTCCCTGCGCTTCGCGAACTGGCCGCTGTACATGGACTCCGAGCGCACCCAGCTCCAGCAGTTCACCGAGTCGACCGGCATCGAGGTCGACTACAAGGAGGACGTGCAGGAGGCGGCGTCGTTCTTCGGGCAGATCCAGCCCCGCCTGGCCAACGGCGACGACACCGGGTACGACCTCATGGTGCTGCCCAACGGCTTCGAGCTCGCCAAGCTCATCGAGCTCGGCTACCTCGTGCAGCTCGACCACACGAAGCTGCCGAACTACGCGGAGTACGCGGGCGAGTCCTACAAGAACACCGCCTACGACCCGGGGAACCAGTTCACGGTGCCCTACACCTCGGGCATCACCGGCATCGCCTACAACCCGGAGTACGTCGACCGGGAGATCACCAGCATCGCCGACCTCTGGGACCCCGCGTTCGAGGGCAAGGTCGGGATGATGGGCGACGCCCAGGAGATCGCCAACTTCGGCCTCCTGCTCAACGGCGTCAACCCGGCCGACTCCACCCTGGAGGACTGGGAGGCCGCCGCGGAGAAGCTGCGCGAGCAGCGCGACGCCGGCATCGTGCGCGCCTACTACGACCAGGACTTCATCCAGCCGCTCACCAACGGCGACCTGTGGATGACCATGGCCTGGTCCGGCGACATCTACCAGCAGAACGCCGAGGAGGGCACGAACCTGAAGTTCGTCGTGCCCGACGAGGGCGCCACGCTGTGGACCGACAACCTGATGATCCCCTACACCTCGCAGGCGCCGGTGGACGCCATCGAGCTGATGAACTTCCTGTACGACCCGGAGATCGCCACCGGGCTCACGGAGTACATCGCCTACATCACGCCGGTGCCCCACGCCCAGGAGGTCATGGCCGAGTGGGCCGACGCCGAGGACGGCAGCGAGCGCGGTGAGGCGCTGCGGGAGATGGCGGAGAGCTCCCTGGTCTTCCCGACCGAGGGCGACTACCAGAAGCTCCACAACTACGTGAACCTGGAGGCCGACGCCCAGGAGGAGTTCGCCTCCCTCTTCCACGAGATCACGCAGAGCTGAGCCCATGAGGAACCGTAAGATCACGCCCTACGCGCTGGTGCTGCCGGCGTGGGCCTGGCTGGCACTGTTCTTCGTGGTGCCCATCGGCGGGATGCTGTCCCTGTCGCTCACCACGGGCAACGTCATCACCGGGTTCGAGCAGTCCTTCGCGGTCGGCAACTACGTCGACGCCGTCAGCACCTACTGGGAGCAGATCCTGCGCTCCCTGTTCTACGGCGCCTGCGCCACGGTGCTGTGCATCGCCATCGGCTACCCGGTGGCCTACTGGATCGCGTTCAAGGGCGGACCGTACAAGTCCACCTACCTGCTCCTGATCCTGCTGCCCTTCTTCGTCTCGTTCGTGCTGCGCACGATCTCGTGGCGGTTCCTGCTCTCCGACAACGGCGTGGTCCTGGGCCCGCTGAAGTCGGTCGGGCTGGTCCCGGAGGGGTTCGCGCTGCTCAACTCCGCGCCCGCGGTGATCCTGGGCCTGGCCTACAACTTCCTGCCGTTCATGATCCTGCCGATCTACGCGGTGCTGGAGCGCATGGACCCGCGGATGGTGGAGGCCGCCCACGACCTGTACGCGGGCCGCTTCCAGGCCTTCGTGCGGGTGATCCTGCCCGTCTCGCTGCCCGGTGTGTTCGCCGGTGTGCTGATGACCTTCATCCCGACCAGCTCCGACTACGTCAACGCCTCGGTGCTGGGCGGCACGCACAACACGATGATCGGCAACGTCATCCAGACGCAGTACCTGATCAACAACAACTACCCGATCGCGTCGTCGATCACCTTCGTCCTCATGGGCCTGCTGCTGATCGGCATCTTCAGCTACGCACGGGCCCTGGGCACCGAGCGCGTCATGGAGGTGCACGCGTGAGCACCGACGTCCTGACACCCCCGGCGGAGCCGGGCACCCCGGCCGGGCCGCGGCGCGCCGCACGCGCGCGCCGCCGGATCGACTGGGGCCGCTGGTACACGTGGGCCGTCCTGGCCTGGCTGTTCCTGCCGATCGTGTTCATGGCCGCGTTCAGCTTCAACGACCCGGCCGGACGGCACAACGTCACCTGGCAGGGCTTCACCCTGCACTGGTACCAGAACGCGTTCGCCTACCCCGAGCTCAACGAGGCGATGTTCAACTCGGTGAGCATCGCACTGCTCACCATGCTGGTGTCGGGCGTGCTGGGCACGCTCCTCGGCCTGGCCCTGGGGCGGTTCACCTTCCGGGGCAAGCAGCTCACCAACCTGGTGATGTTCGCGGCGATCAGCGCCCCCGAGGTGGTGCTGGGCGCGGCGCTGCTGTCCACGTTCCTGATGATGGGCGTCACCACGGGCTACTGGACGACCGTCGTCGCGCACGTGATGTTCTGCGTGTCCTTCGTGGCGATCACCGTGCGGGCCAGGGTCATCACCCTCGACCCGCAGCTGGAGGAGGCCGCCCAGGACCTCGGCGCCGGCCCGTGGACGACGTTCCGGCTGGTCACACTGCCGATGCTCTTCCCCGCGGTGATGGCGGGCGGGCTGCTCGCCTTCGCCCTGTCGATCGACGACTACATCATCACCACGTTCGTCAGCGGCGACGTCACGACGTTCCCGCTGTGGATCTGGGGTACGACCAGGGTGGGCATCCCGCCCCAGGTCAACGTGATGGGAACACTGCTCTTCCTGGTGGGTGTGGTCCTGGCGGTGGCCAACATCGTCATGGCGCGCCGCCGGAGGTAGCGGGCACGGGCCCCGAGTACGGGAACCTCCGGGCCCGGAGGCGGACCCCCTCCCCGAGGGATCCGCCTCCGGGCCGGCCGGGACCCCGTCGGCGCCCCCGTGCCCGAACCGGGCCACCGGCCCGGGTCCGGGGCGCGGTCCGGCACATCCGTCCGTGCCGGCCCGCGCCCCGCTCTGCTGCATCCGTGCCCGCCGAATCCCCGGCGGGCACGGCCACGACGAGACGGAGTGATACCCATGGCCGACGGAGCCGCCGCGCGAGCGGAGAAGGCGCTGGAGGGCGCCCGCCCGAAGGTCTTCTGGCTGGACCCCGACGTTCCCGGACACGAGGTGCCCGAACCGGCCCCCGAGCTGGTCGGCGACGTCCACGCCGACCTGGCCGTGGTCGGCGCCGGGTTCAGCGGACTGTGGACCGCCCTGATCGCCAAGGAGCGCGACCCCGACCGGAACGTGGTGGTCGTGGAGGCGCGCACGGCCGGATGGGCGGCCTCGGGCCGCAACGGCGGCTTCTGCGCCGCCAGCCTCACGCACGGCTACGAGAACGGGCTCGACCGCTGGCCCGAGGAGATCGCCGAGCTGGAGCGCCAGGGCCTGGCCAACCTCGACGGCATCCAGGAGGCCGTGGAACGGCACGGGATCGACTGCGAGTTCGAGCGCACCGGCGAACTGCTCGTGGCCACCGAGCCGTGGCAGGCGGAGGGCTTCGAGGAGGCCGCCCGGTCGATGGCCGAGCACGGCACGACCGCGCAGGTGTGGGACGCCGAGCGGGTCCGCCGGGAGATCGACTCGCCCACCTACGTCGGCGCGCTCTACGAGCCGGACGGGGTGGCCATGGTGCACCCGGCCAAGCTGGCCTGGGGGCTGCGGGCCGCGTGCGAGCGCCTGGGCGTGCGGTTCTTCGAGAACTCCCCCGTGCGCGCGATCCGCTCAGTGCCCGTGCGCCTGCGCCTGGAGACCGCGCGAGGAGCCCTCCACGCGCCCGGGGTCGCCTGGGGGACCGGGGCCTTCCCCGGCCCGCTGCGCCGGCTCAAGCACTACCTCGCCCCGGTCTACGACTACGCGCTGATGACCGAGCCCCTGACCGACGAGCAGATGGCCTCCCTGGGCTGGAAGGGCCGCCAGGGCGTGGGCGACGCGGCCAACTTCTTCCACTACTACCGGCTGACCTCGGACAACCGGATCCTGTGGGGCGGCTACGACGTCGTCCACCACTACGGCGGCAAGGTGCGCCCGGAGTTCGACCAGCGGCCGGAGACCTTCCGGACGCTGTCGGAGCACTTCTTCGCGACCTTCCCCCAGCTGGAGGGCCTGCGTTTCACGCACACGTGGGGCGGGGTCATCGACACGTGCAGCCGGTTCTCCGGGTTCTTCGGCACCGGGTACAAGGGCCGTCTGGCCTACGCCGCGGGCTACACGGGCCTGGGCGTGGGGGCGACCCGCTTCGGCGCGCAGGTGATGCTGGACCGCCTCGACGGCCTGGACACCGAGCGCACCCGGCTGCGGATGGTGCGGGAGAAGCCGCTGCCGTTCCCGCCCGAGCCGGTCCGGTCCCTGGGCATCGAGCTGACCCTGCGGGCCACGGCCGCGGCCGACCGCAACGGCGGGCGGCGCAACCTGTGGCTGCGCGGCCTGGACGCGGTGGGTCTGGGCTTCGACAGCTGACCCAGGGCAAGCTCGGCGGTGCTCACCCTGCTCCGCCGCTCGCGACGGGCGGCATCCACCGAACACGCCCTGGGTGGAAAGTCTCGGTAAGGGGTTGTCCGCGCCCTACGGGCGGCGGCGTGGCGTTCGCGCCGTTGGCGCGGCCCGGGTGAAGATGGACGGGGTCACGGGCGGTCCGAGGGTGCCGCTCCGTGGCCGTTCCACCCCGCACCGAGCCACCGCGTGGCCGCCCACCGGCCCAAGTTCCCAAGGCCGCGCGGTGTTCAACCCGGCCCCGTCCCCGGTTCCCGGGGGCGGGGCGGGCCTGTCACCGGGGGCGGCGCTCAGCGCCCGTATCGGCCGTGGCCTCCCGGGCGGGGTGTGCCCGTCGCGGGGCGGCGCTCAGTAGCCGCGCCAGCCGTCCTCGTGGTAGTCGATGATGCGGGGATGCATCAGCGTCGACTCCTGGACCTCGCCCACGTCCTCGCGGCGGTCGCGGGGGAAGACCTGGGCGGCGGCGAGCAGCTCCTCGTCGAGGAAGCGCAGCTCCGGCGCGCCCTCGGGGATGTCCAGGTCGGGCGCGGCGCCCGTGGTGGCCAGGTAGAAGCCCCAGTTCCCGAACGAGGGCACGTCCACGTTGTACGGGGTGGCGGCGAACCCGGCCCCCTCCAGGGAGCGGCCCACGCTCCAGTAGGCGTCGGGCGCGAAGAACGGCGATCCCGCCTGCACCACCAGGCGGCTCCGCTCCGCCATGGCGTCGGCCACGAGCGAGTAGAACTCCACCGTGTACAGCTTCGAGGTCCCCACGTCCTCGCCGTCCGGCATGTCCGCCACGACGACGTCGAAGTCCTCGGCGTTGGTGCGCAGCCACTGGAAGGCGTCGGTGTTGACGACCTCCACGCGCGGGTCCTCGAACGACCCCTCGTTCAGCTCGCTGATCACCGGGTCCGTCGACGCCAGCTCCACGACCGCGGGGTCCAGGTCCACGAGCGTCACCGAGGCCACGTCGTCGTAGGCGAGGATCTCCCGGATCGCCAGCCCGTCGCCGCCGCCCAGGACGAGCACGTCCTCGTGCGGACCCGCCATCGCCGGGTGGACGAGCGACTCGTGGTACCGGTACTCGTCCAGGGTCGAGAACTGCAGCGAGCCGTTGAGGAACATCCGCACGTCCCGGCCGTCGAGCGAGCGGGTGAGCACGATCTCCTGGTACTCCGAGCGCTCGGCGTGCACGATCGGGTCCCGGTACAGGGCCTGGCGGGCGTCCACCTCGAACCGGTCGGCGTACACGTAGGCCAGGGCCAGCACCGCCACGATGGCCGCCAGGCCGACGCTCAACCCGGCGTAGGCGCTCCTGGTCAGCTCCGTACGGAACAGCCACAGCACCACCGCCACCCCGACCACGGCGTTCAGGGCGCCCACCATCAGCGCGCCCTTGGGCAGGCCCAGCAGCGGCAGCAGCAGGAACGGGAACGCCAGTCCGCCGATCAAGCCGCCCACGTAGTCCGCGGCGAACAGGTCGGCGACCGCCTCGGAGGCCTCCTGCCTGCGGATCCGCTGGATCAGCGTCATCAGCAGGGGGATCTCCATGCCGATGAGCAGGCCGATGAGGAACGACAGCAGCACGAGCGCGGGCTGGTAGGCGGAGAACCAGGCGAACGCCCCGTACAACAGCAGGACGGACAGGCCGCCGACCAGGGACAGCAGGCCCTCGATCACCGCGAACGAGACCGCGGGGCTGGCCTGGAACCGCTTGGACAGCAGGGACCCCACCCCCATGGCGAACACCATCACCGACAGGACCACGGAGGCCTGGGTGATGGTGTTGCCGAGGAGGTAGCTGCCGATGGCCACGAGCGCGAGCTCGTACACCAGGCCACAGGCAGCGCAGACGAAGACCGCCAGCAGGACGAAGAACCTCGCCGCCCTCGGTGGGACCGGGAGCCGGTGCCGGGTCCGGGTGGTGCTGTCAGTCAACTCGGGTGCCTTCGGGTGGTGTCGGTCGATCAGGTGAGGGCCGCGGCGACGACCATGGCGGTCGCCACGTGCGCGGCGGCGCTCACCCAGCTCGCCGGGTGCGGTTCGGGGCTGCTGATCATGTGGGCGATCTTGGCCGGCGAGATGAGGTCGATCAGCAGGAACGACAGGGCCATGACGCCCAGGCCGATCAGGCCGTAGACGGCGGTCGAGAGCAGGCCGGCGCCCAGACCGATCTCGGAGTCGCTGGAGAGGATCGCGCTGGTGACGACGATGGCCGAACCCAGCGTGTTGGCGCACACGAGCAGCACGGCGTTGCGGTTGCGCTGCTCCCAGATGAGCTCGTGCATCTTACCGGGGGTCAGCAGGTCGGTGATGACGTAGCCCAGTACGAGGATGAGGATGCCCACACCGCCGTAGGCGAGGGCGGCGAGTGCGTTGAAGAGGATCTCGTTCATGGTCCAGTTCGATGTGTCGGGGATCGGGGGAGTCTGGAACGGGGGCTACTTGCCGAAGCCGGAGCCGCCGCCACGGTAGTCACTGCCGGAGCCGGTGTTGCGGTTGCTGCCGCCGCTGCCACCGAAGAAGAAGAACCCTCCGCCGGAGGAGCTCGACGAGCCTTCGCACTCGTCGTCGTCATAGGAGGGGTCGCTGACGTAGTCGTCGTCCGGGCAGTAGCGGTTGCTGTCATCATCGCAGGCGCTGAGCAGGGCGAGGACCAGGATGATGGCGCCGATGACGGCCACCACCGTGATCCACTTCTTCCTGCCAGCGCTCGCGTCCTCGTACGCGTTCAATCGGTTCTCTCAGAGGTGGGGGAATGGATGGAGTGTGCAGTATCGGGGACGGTGCCCCGACCAGGAAGGTTACTTTCCGAACCCGGTGCCGCCGCCCCGGTTGTCGCTGCCGCTCCCGTTGCTGTTGGAGCCGCCGCCACCGCCGAAGAAGAGGAACCCGCCACCGCCACCGCCACCGCCGCCGTTGCGGCGGTCGCAGTCGTCGTCGGTGGGCGAGGGTGAGGCCGGGCCCGGCGCGGTACCCGTGCCGCTGATCGAACCGGTGGAGCTGGTCGAGCGCTGGGAGGGCTCACAGTCGGAGTCGTTGTTGCCGCAGGCGGTCAG
Organism: Nocardiopsis sp. NRRL B-16309; assembly: GCF_001279585.1. Classification (GTDB taxonomy): domain Bacteria; phylum Actinomycetota; class Actinomycetes; order Streptosporangiales; family Streptosporangiaceae; genus Nocardiopsis. The sequence continues at coordinate 29,454 of NZ_LGEC01000062.1, forward strand.
GGACAGGACCAGGATGAGAGCGCCGCCGATCAGGGCGCGGTGCCGGGCGGTGTTGGCCATGGTCGGCCTCCTCGGACGTCATGGAGTCACGTGTGCCGTGGTCGTCACCAGTTCTCCACTCTGCGGATAGGCGTGCCAGGTGCGCCAGTGGAGGCTTCCCGTGCTGTCGGGGGCCAGGTGCAGCGCGGTGACCGAGAGCGGGTCACCGGGGAAGGCGACGAGGAGTCCGCCGGGGGAGTCGGCCACCTCGCGGTGGAGCCGTTCCACCCGGCGGGCGAGTGCGCTGCGCGGCAACGACTCCACCAGGGAGTCGAAACGGTAGTCGCCGACGCCGCGCAGCGGACGGTCGGCGCTGTCGGGGAGTCCGCCGGGCAGGCCCGGCAGGCACGCCACCGTCTCCACCAGCGCGTCCCCGTCCGACTCCGGACGCACGACCACCTGGTGCGAGGCCCCGAGGACCCGCAGCTCGACCCGGGCGCCGGGCACCTCGACGGTGCGCACGGCGAGGGCGTCGGCCAACGGGTGGTCCAGGGTCCAGACCAGGTCGGCGGCCCGGGTGTCGACGAAGGGCGTACTGATGCTCGCGAGCACGGACCGATCAGCTCCCGGGGTAGATGGTGAAGCTGCCGGGCAGGATCTTCGTGCCGGTGCTGGCCTCCCAACCGCCGTGGTCGAAGCGCTCGAAGGAGAGCATCCGGCCGTCGGCCGACTCGTAGTCGGCGTAGTCGCAGCCGCCCTCGGACTTGAGGCCGGTGGTGCCCTCCGAGCGGTAGGCGGCGGTGCCGCGCTCGTCGAGCTTGTAGGTGGTGCCCTCGAACTCCAGGGTCTTGGAGTGCGGGGTGAGTTCGACGTCGGGTCGGCCGGTCCACAGCGACAGCTGGACGTCGGGGTCCTCCTCGACGGTCAGCCAGCGCTTGCCGCCCTCGACCTCCAGGAAGTGCTCGGACCAGGTGTAGCCGCCCTCGGCCAGGCGCAGGGTTCCGCGGATCCAGGTGCGCTCGGTGCCCCAGTCGATCATGTCGCCGGCCTTGATCGTGCGGGGGTCACCGGTGGTGTCGCCCTCGGAGGCGAAGGGGTCTTTCGGAGCGGACGGCGGGGGCGGAGCCTGGCGCGCCTTCTGTTCCTTCTGCTTCTGGATCAGCAGGGCGACGAGGGCGCCGATGAGAAGTCCGGCGCCGAGCAGGACGAGTACGGTGACCAATGTTCCTCGATTCTCGGGGGCTCACCTGGACGTACCGCGGCCGTGGGCCTTCGGCCCCGGCCGGGCGTGCGGCTGCTCAGTGAGACGTTCGGTGCGGGGTTCTGGTTCCGTTCGAGGCCGGATACGGCCAGAACGGGCGGGCGGGTGCGTCGAACGGGGGGTGTGCCCCGGTACCGGAGTCCGTGTATCCGAACGTCGGTGTACCGGGGCGGTACCGGCACGGGGGTGTACCGGAGTACGGGAAGGCCGGTGCGGTACCGGAGCACCGGGCGGACCGGCCGTCAGGCCCCGGCGGGATCACCGGTCTCCACGGGCAGGGAGGTGTCGGCGCCCCAGCGGCTCCAGGACCCCGGGTACAGGCGCGCGCCGGTGTACCCGGCGTGCTCCAGCGCGAGGAGGTCGTGGCAGGCGGTGACGCCCGAGCCGCAGTAGGCGGTGATGGTCTCGGCGGAGTCCGCGCCCAGGGCGGCGAAACGGGCGCGCAGGGCCTCCGGGGCCGCCAGGAAGCCCTCGTCGTCGAGGTTGTCGGGCCAGGCGGCGCTGCGGGCGCCGGGCACGTGCCCGGGGCGGGCGTCCACGGGGGCGGGCTGCTCGCCGGTGAAGCGCCCGTGCACGCGGGCGTCCAGGAGCAGGGCCGCGCGGTCGCCGGTCGCGGCGCGCACGGTGTCGGTGTCGGCGATCCGGTCGGACGGCCACGGCAGGGGAGTGCGCTCGACCGGTTCCGGAGTGGTCTCGCCCTCCTCCCACGGGCCGTCCCAGGCCTGGAGGCCGCCGTCGAGGATGGCAGCGGGGGTGCCCAGCACGCGCAGCAGCCACACCAGGCGCGCGGCCACGGAACCGCCGGCGTCGTCGTAGACCACCACCGCCGCGTCGTCGCCGATGCCGAGTCGGCCCAGGGCGGCGGCGAAGTCCTCTGGGGCGGGCAGCGGGTGGCGGCCGCCCTCGGGGCTCGCGGGCGCGGCGAGGTCGGCGTCCACGTCGGTGAACACGGCGCCGGGCAGGTGTCCGGCGCGGTAGGCGTCGCGTCCGGAGCGGCCGTCGAGGTACCAGCGGGAGTCGACGAGGACCACCTGGTCGCGGTGGTCGCGGAGCCAGTCGGCCGAGACGGCGACCGGGAGGGACAGGGTTTCGGACATGGGCGCCACCCTAGTACCGGACCCGGGGGCTCGGGGAGAGGTGGGGCCTGGTCAGCGGTGGTCCATGCGGTGAACGCGCAGGATCCACCACAGGCCGAGCACCGGCAGGACGAGGGGGACGAAGAGGTAGCCGCTGCCGAAGTTCGACCACACGGTGTCGTCGGGGAAGGCGCCGGGCGCCAGGAGGCTGGTCACGCCCACCGTGAGCACGCCGACGAGTTCGACGGCGCACGAGACGAACGCGACGCCGCGCGAGGTCCGTCCGGCGCGGGCCAGGCCGACGGCGGCGACGAGGTAGATGATGCCGGCGAGCAGGGACAGCCCGTAGGCCAGCGGTGCCTCGTCGAACCGGGTGGCGAGCTGGTAGCCGCCGCGAGCGGTGGCGGCGAGGGCGAACACCCCGTAGACGGCGACGAGGAGCCGTCCGGGGCCGGTGCGCAGGGTCCGGTCGGCGGAGGCCGTGGCGTCAGACAACGGGGTTCCAGAGCTGTTCGAGGCGGACCATGAGGACGGGCAGGACCAGGCAGGCGAAGGCGATGACGGCGGGGCCCCACTTGCTGCGCTCCATGAAGCCCCACACGGCGCAGGCCGGGGGCAGGAGCACGACGGTGGCGAGGTAGGAGACGAACATCGCCGTCTGGTCGGGGCGGTCCCCGCCCGCGATGGCGACCACGGAGACGACGGCCTGGCCGATGACCAGGAGCCAGAGCACGGCCACGCCGACGAGGTGGGGGACGACCATGGGCTGGTCCCGGAAGGTCGAGACCAGGCACCAGCCCGCCATACCGAGCGCCGCCATCTGAATCGTCATGGTCAGCCAGTCGACCACGCCGCCTCCACCGGAAAGTCGTGACGTCCCGCCCGTGGCGGCGGAACACCTGTTCTACGACAAAGCGTAGTACCCGGCCGGGGCCGGTCGGGTGTCCGGTTCGCGAGGTAGTGTCAGTGTGGTCCGGTGCGTCCCCCACGCCCCCCGTTTCCCGAGATCCGGAGCACGCCCGTGTCCTATCCCCAGAACCCGTCGGGTCCGCAGGAACCGCCCTTCGGGCAGTCCGGCGGGCAGCCTCCGTACGGGCCGTCCGGCGGCACCCCCGGCTTCGGCCCGCCCGGTGGTGACCCCAACCACGGTCCGCGGCAGCCCCCGTACGGGCCTCCCGGCGGCGACCCGAACTACGGTCCGCAGGGCGGGGACCCGAACTACGGTCCTCCCGGCGGCGACCCCCACTACGGCGCGCCCGGCGGTCAGCCTCCGTACGGGCCTCCCGGCGGGCAGCCTCCGTACGGTCCAGGCGGTCAGCCTCCGTACGGCCCGCCCGGTGGTGACCCCAACTACGGTCCTCCCGGCGGCGACCCCAACCACGGCGCTGACTACGGCGCGCCGCCCAAGCAGGGCATGTCCACCGGAGCCAAGGTCGGCATCGGCGTCGGCGGCGGATGCCTGGTGATCCTCGTCGTCCTCGTGGTCGTCGGATTCCTGATCGCCAGGGGCGCGAGCTCGTCCGATCCCTCGTCGCCGCCCGCCGCGGAGTCGTCGACCCAGGCGGAGGAGGCCGAGGAGGGCGTCGAGGAGGACACGGAGGAGCCCGTGGAGGAGGAGCCGGAGGTCACCGACTCCGGCGTCACCATGACCGCCTCGGACGCCGGCACCACGGGTGACGTCCTGGACGAGGAGGCCGTGTACACGGCGATCGACGTCACGATCGAGAACGGCTCCGACGAGGACATCGAGGTCAACCCGCTCTACATCACGGCGACCCTCGCCGACGGCTCGTCGGTGAACGAATGGGGCGAGACCCTGTTCGCCGACATCGACCAGATCGAGGTCGTCACCCTCGCCCCCGGCGACAGCGTGTCCGGACAGATCGCGCTGGTGGGCGAGGTCGACGTCGTCCAGGTCGAACTCCAGCCCCTGTACGGCCAGAACGAACCGCTCGCCGTCGCCGAGGTCTCCTGACCCACCGCCGCACCGGGCGCCGGGGCCGGACGTTCTCGTCCGTCCCCGGCGCCCGTCCCATGGATGGCCGGACACCCGGGCGATCCGCTTCGCGGCCCGTGTCAGCCCGTCCCGGCGTGCCCCGAGTGCGGCACGATGGTGTCGCACCCACCCGGGAGGTCCCACATGGAATCCGCGCACTCCGTCAGTGTCGTCCGCGCAGCCGAACACGCCCTCATGGCACGACTGCCCGAGGGGGCGCTGATGCGCCGGGCCGCGACCGGTCTCGCCGGGCAGTGCGCCCGGCTGCTGCCCCGCGTGTACGGCTCGAGCGTCGTCCTGCTGGTGGGAAGCGGGGACAACGGCGGCGACGCGCTCTACGCGGGGTCCTTCCTGGCCGCGCGCGGCGCGGCGGTGCGTGCCCTGCTCGCCGGGGACGGCGTCCACGAGGGCGGCGCCGCGGCGCTGCGGGCGGCCGGCGGGCGCGTCCACCGCTTCACCGACGCCACGGCCGACGACACCGACCTGTTCGACGCGGACCTGATCGTCGACGGGCTCCTGGGCATCGGCGGTCGCGGCGGGCTGCGCGAGCCGCACGCCGCCCTGGCGCTGCTGGCGGAGAACGCCCCCGCCCCGGTGGTCGCGGTGGACCTGCCAAGCGGGGTGGACGCCGACACCGGCGAGGTCGGGGGCGTCGCCGTCCGCGCCGACGTCACCGTCACCTTCGGCACGCACAAGCCGGGCCTGTTCGTGGATCCGGGAGCGGGCCGGGCCGGGCGGGTGGTGTTCGTGGACATCGGACTCGCCCCGGAGCTGCCGGGCGCGGCCGCGGTCCGTCCACAGGCTGTGGACGTCGCGTCCCTGCTTCCGGCCCCGGGCGGTGACTCCGACAAGTACCGCCGTGGCGTCCTCGACGTGCGCGCCGGATCCGACCGGTACCGTGGCGCGGCCGTGCTGTGCGTCGGCGGCGCCCTGCGCACGGGCGTGGGCATGGTGCGCTACGGGGGCGCGCAGGAGGCGGTCGACCAGGTCCTCGCGCGCTGGCCGGAGACCGTGGCCAGCGTCCACGACCCCCAGAGCACCACCGATCTCGCTCCAGGACGGGTCGCGGCGGTCGTCATCGGCCCGGGCCGCGGCACGCACCCGTCCAACGCCGACGAGCTCCGCGCCGTGCTGGAGAGCGACCGCCCGGTGCTCATCGACGCCGACGGGCTCACACTCCTCAGCGGCAGCGGCGGCAGCCCGCTCGCCGACACCCTGCGCGAGCGCGACGGGCACACCCTGCTGACGCCGCACGCGGGCGAGCTCGCCCGGCTGCTCGGGGTCGAGCGCCAGGACGTCGAGGCGCGGCGGACCGAGCACGCCGCGCGCGCCGCGGAGGAGTTCGGGTGCACGGTGCTGCTCAAGGGCTCCACCACGGTCATCGCCCAGCCGGGGCTCCCCCTCGCGGTCAACCCCACGGGAACGCCCCTGCTGGCGACCGCGGGGACCGGCGACGTGCTCTCGGGGATGGTCGGAGCCCTCCTGGCCGCCGGACTGCCCGCCTACGAGGCGGCGATGTCCGGCGCCTACCTGCACGGACGCGCGGCGCACCTGGCCCGCGACGGCGCGCCGATCAGCGCGAGCGACCTGCTGGACGCCCTCCCCCTCGCCGTCAAGGAGACCCTGCGGGCCCGATGACGCGAGAGGTCGGCCGCGCACGGTCGGCGCGCAGGGCATCCCTATCGCGACAGCGAGGGGTCCATGAGAACCATGAGCTACTCGCAATCACGCGCGAACCTCGCACGACACTCGACGCGATGGTCGAGGACCGAGAGGAGGTCGTGATCACTCGGACGGGCCGAGAACCGGTGGTCCTGGTCGCCCTGGCCGAGTACGAGTCGTCGCGGGGGACCGCCTATCCGCTCAGGGGCCCGGAGAACGCGTCGCCTGGTGACCGACATCGGACGGCTGGAAGCCGGTCACGACCCGGTCGACGTGCGTCCGGTCGAGGGCTCGTGACCGCCCCGTGGGAGGCTGGTACTCCGTTCCCCCCTTCGGACAGGCATCCCCCGTGCTCTCCTCCTGGTCGATCCACCCCGTCGCCCTCCCCGCCCTCGCGGGTCTGTTCCTCGCCCTCTCGCTGGAGTTCCGCCGCATCGCGCGTGACCGCGGCGAGGACTGGCGGGAGGACGTCCCCCTTCGGCTGCGGCAGACGCTCGTCGCTTCCACCATGGGCTGGTCCTACGCGCGCTGGTGGCTGGCCAGCGGCGGCGTCCTGCTCGTGCTGGTCCAGTCCGAGGAGGTCACGTCGGCCGATCTCGCCCTGTGCCTGCCCGTGCTGATGTGGGGGCTGGCGGGTACTCCGGGCGGGCAGCTGGACATGTACCGCAGAGGGCGCGACCCCGACCGGCGCCTCGATCCCCGGCACCCGGAGGCGCCCCGACCCCGGCCGCGGACCGTGCGCAACCGTCCCGTGACGATCGCCGGGTGTTTGATCGTCGCGGTGCTGCTGTGGTGCACTTTCTGGCTCGGCGCCCAGATGCCGCACGACGCGGAGAGCGCCGCGGACTGGGTCCGGGCCCTCGGGATCCTCGTCGTGCTCGTCGCCCTGTCATGGATCGGCGGCCAGGTCCTGGGCGCGAGCCTCTTCTCGTGGGTCCGGCTGGACGGCACGCACGTCACCGTTCAGGGCGGCGGGCAGCGGTTGTCGATCCCCGTCGAGCTCATCGCCGAGGTCCGCTCGGACCGGGGCGTGCGCGTCCGGTTGGCGGACGGCCGGGAGAGCTCCGTCCTGCTGCCCCGCGGACCGGCCGCGGGCGAACGGCAGGCGGCCGAACGGATCAGGGCGTTCGCCGACGAGGTCCGCTCCACCCTCCCCGAGGGTCCGCTGTACCGCGACACCGTGACGCACCCCGGCCCGGACAAGGGCCTGTGGCAGGTGTGGCTGGGGGTGTCGTTGTACCTCCTCAGCCCGATGTGACCCCTGTCAGGCCGCCGGCCGGGCGGCGGCCAGGCCCAGGCGCACGATGTCGGCGATGAAGTACTCGCCCGGGTCGCGGTGGTCGTGCAGCCGGTCGACCAGCGACTCGTCCACCCACATGTACTCGGTGTGCTTGTCCGCCTCCAGCCGGGGCGCGGACAGGTCGCCCTCGACGCGGACCAGGTAGTCGACCTCGTGCCTGGTCAGCCCGTCGCCCGGGTCCCAGTCCAGGCGGTACAGCTCCGCGACCACCTCGGCCAGCCGCCAGCCGGTCTCCTCGGCGACCTCGCGCGCCAGGCCCTCCAACATGGTCTCGCCCGGTTCGACGTGTCCGCCGACGATGTCCCAGCAGTGCGGGAACACCTTGCGGGTGGGGGAGCGGCGCTGGGCGAAGATCCGGCCCTCCGGATCGGCGATGATCGCGCCCGCCACGTGGGTGCGCCCGTCGGAGGTGTCTGGGAACCCGATCCCGGGAGCCACCGTGATGCCCGTCATGCGTCCTCCTCCTCGTCGTCCGTCGGCCACCCTACGGCGTCGTCGCGCCGGCCCCAGGCGGGCAGCCGCAGGGTGATCAGCTTCGCGCGCGGGGCGAGGACCTGGGCCAGCTCGAACACGGCCTCGGTGCGGGAGTGGTCCTCGTCCAGGACGGAGAACAGGTTGACGCCCAGATAGAACGTGATCGCCCCGTAGGCGACCTCGCGCGCGGGCAGCATCCGGCCGAGCGCCGAGCCGCCCAGGACGCGGTTCCACTCGCCCTCGATGAACGCGATCCACGGCTCGGCGCGGTCGCGGATCTCGGGGCGCAGCTCCGGCTTGGACACCGCGGCCGCGACCAGCTCGGTGAACTCCGCCATGTACCCGCGCTCCAGGTCGGTCCGGTAGATCTCGGTCGCCGCCTCCACCAGCTGCTCGAACGTGCGCGCCTTCGCGGTGAGCTCCCGGTACATCGCCAGGCGCTCGGCGCTGGAGCGGTCCAGGGCCGCCAGAAGCAGTTGGTCGACGCCGCCGAAGTGGTAGAAGACCAGCGCCGAGTTGGCCTCCGCGCGCGTGGCGATGGCGCGCGCCGACGCCCCCGCGTACCCCTCCTCGCGCAGCGTCGCGGTCGCCGCCGCCAGCAGCCGCTCCCTGGTCTCCTCGCTCGTGCGCCGTCCGCCGCCCTTGGCCATCGAATCCCCGCCCCTTGCTCTCCGGTCGCGGTTCATCATACGCTTTAATCAAGTGATTAAATCGAGCGGTTGAATCAAATGATCAAGGAGCGCCCGTGCAGACATCCCCCGAGCGGCCCATCGGCATGCGGGAGCGCTGGATCCTGGCCGTGATCGTCGGACTCGTCTTCGCCGGACTGGTGGTCCTGCGCGTCACCAGCTGGGGCGGCCTGGACCAGACCGCGCTGTTCTACCTGGGCCTTCCCGCCACCATCGCGCTCCTGATCGTGTTCACCGCGCGGCCGAGGACCGGCGTCGGGGCGGCCATGGCCGTCACCGCGCTCGTGCTCGCCATGTCCGGCCCCCTGCTCGCCGAGGGCATGGTGTGCCTGCTCCTGGCGGCGCCGCTGATCTTCGGGGTCGTCGCCCTGGTCGCCGCGCTCTGCTCCGCCATCGCCCGGGGCGGCTCCGGATCACGGCACGCCCTGCTGTTCGTGCCCGTGCTCTTCGTCCTGACGCTGGAGGGCGTCGGCGGCACCACGATCCTGCCCAGGGCCGACCAGGGCACCGGTGAGCGCGTGATCGACGCCGCGCCGGGCGAGGTCGCCGCCGCACTGGCCGCGCCGCCCGAGTACGGCGCGTTCGAGGCCCTCTTCCTGCGCGCGGTCCCCTTCCCCGAGCCCGTGCGGGCCGAGGGGGAGGGCCTGGAGGTCGGTGACACCCGCGTCGTCCACTTCACGCCGCGCACCACCCTCGGGATCGGCGACGAGCCCACCCCGCGCCACATGGAGCTGGTGGTGGCGCAGAGCAGAGTGGGACCCGACGGCGGCCGGGTCGTCTTCGACGTCGTCGAGGACACCGCCTTCTCCGGCTGGATGGACATGCGCGGGGCGCGGGCGTCGTGGTCGGAGGCCGACGGCGGCACCCGGCTCGACTGGACCATCGACTACGAGCGCACCTACGAGCCCTCCTGGTACTTCGGCCCGCTCCAGGCCTACGCCACCGGGCTGGCCGCCGAGTACCTCGCCGCCACCTTCGGGACCACCGCCGAGGAGCAGGCCCGGTGATCGCCGACACCGAACTCCACGCCACCCTGGTCCGCGGCCTGGGCCTGTTCGGCCCCCTCCTCGCGCTCGTGGCGCTGTGCTCCTGGCGCGTGCCCTCCCGCCGGGAGACCGCGGCCATGATCGTCTCCGGCGCCTGGGCCCTGCTCACCCTGCTGCCGCTCAACCTGGTCGCCCTGCGCCTCGGCTGGTGGACCTTCCACGCCGATGGCGGCATGTGGCTGGGGATGCCCGTGGACCTCGTCGTCGCCTGGGTCGTCCTGTGGGGCCCGCTTCCGGCCCTGCTGCTGCGCGTGCTCCCCGTCCCGCTGCTCACCGCCCTGCTGGTCTGGGCCGACATCCTGCTCATGCCGCTCGCCGCGCCCGTGGTGGACCTCAGTCGGCTGTGGCTGGTCGGCGAGTTCGCCGGAGCGGTCGTGTGCCTGATCCCCGCGCTGCTGCTCGCGTACTGGACCCGCGAGGGCCAGCTCGTCCACGCGCGGGTGTGGGTCCAGGCCGGACTCGCGTTCGGGCTGATGGTGGTGCTGCCCGTGTTCGTGCTCGGCGTCGTCCCCAGCGGCTCCACCGTGTTCGCCGGGGCCCAGGCCGTCGCGCTCGCCGGGCTGCCCGGCCTGGCCGCCGCCCGCGAGTTCGCGCGCGTGGGCGCTGGCACCCCGCTGCCCTACGACCCGCCCGTCCACCTGGTCACCAGCGGGCCCTACGCCTACCTGCGCAACCCCATGCAGACCTCGATGGTGGCCGTCTACGCGGTGCTCGCCGTGCTCCTGCGCGAACCCGCCCTGCTCCTGTTGGGCCTGAGCGCACTCGTCTACGGCGCCGGGTTCGCCGACTGGCACGAGGACGGCCAGCTGCGCGCGGCGTTCGGACGCCGGTGGACCGACTACCGGTCGGCCGTGCGCCCCTGGCTGCCCCGGTGGCGGCCCTGGCCGGGCCGCACCCCCGGTGTCCTCTACGTCGCCGAGGACTGCGCCGTGTGCAGGGGCCTCGGCGCCTGGATCGCCGCCCGCTCACCCGTCGCGCTGGAACTGCGGCCCGCGGCCGGGCACCCCGAGGTCCTCTACCGCGTCACCTACGAGACTCCCGACGGCTCGCGCTGGAGCGGTGTGTCCGCCGTCGCCCGGGCGCTGGAGCACCTCCACCTGGGGTGGGCGCTCACCGGCTGGGCCCTCGACCTGCCCGGTCCGCGTCAGTTCGCCCAGGTGTGCGCGGACGTCTTCGGCGCCGGTCCGCGGCCCTCCCGCGCCCCGCGCACAGCCGTCCCGGAGACCGGGCACGGCGAGCGCGTCTGAGCGACGGCCGGGGGCGCGGGCGTCGTGTCAGGGGGACGGCCGTGAGGGACCGGCCTGCGACCGACTGCGTGGGAAGGACCGCGTGGGGATCGGCCGTGCGGGCCTTCCCGTGAGCGCGGCGGCCGTGAGGGACGGACCGCGTGGGACCGGCCTCGTGGCGGCGGCCGCGCGGGACAGACCGTGTGGCGGCGGCCGCGCGGGCCTTCCCCTGCGGGAGGCCGTGGGGACGGACGCGACCGGCTGCCGGCCACCGCCCGGGCCCGTACACCGCCTGCCGCCGCCGCGTCCCGCGCCGTTATGCTCGGTCGGGGCCGACCCTCGGCCCCCGACGCGCTCACCCCCCGGACGGCACGAGGACTCCCATGGAAGAACAGGCCATGCTCGCGCGGGACCTCGTCCTGCGCGTCTGTGCCGGTCCGACCGAGCTCGATCCCCAGTGGATCCGGGCCGGCGGCAAGGTCACCACCCCCTTCCTCGTGCCCCGCGACCGCAACCTCGTCCGCGCGATCGTCGCCGCCGGGCGCTCGATGGGCGTGGACCGCCTCCTCGTCTGCCGGACCCGCCCCGAGTTCTCCTACGAAGCCGTCACCGAGGTCCCCCTCGACACCGACACCCTGGTCGACCTCATCCGGGGGTGGGGGCCCACGCCCACCGACTTCCTCGTCTGTGTCGAGGACTTCTCCGCCGCCGTCCTGGTCGACGCCGACGAACTCACCGTGGCGGCCGGCCCGCCCGACTTCGTCCGCGAACTCGTCGGGGCCGACATCCCCCAGGCCCGCGCCCACTTCGCCGCCCGGGCACGCGCGGAGGGCGGCGCGGTCCTCACCCGCGCCGCGCAGCTCTACCACTGCGTCGAGCCCGGTGCCCGCCACGCCCGCACCCCGCGCGGGCCCGGACCGGACCTCGCCGAACGCCTGTCCCGCGCCGCCGACCGCGCCCGCGAGCGCTCCCCGCGGGCCGTGCGCGGCCTGCGCGTGCTCCGCGGCTCCTGGGGGTGGCTCATGCTCGTCGCCCTGCTCGCCGTACCCCTGGCCGCGCCCGCCCTGCGACCCGTCCTTCCCGTGCTGGCACTCACGTACCTGCTGCTCTTCCAGCTGGCCTGGCTCTCGCGCTCGCGCACCGTCTCCTTCGCGACCCTGCTGCGGGTGGTCGCCCTCGGCGCCGCCCTGCTGTGGCCGGTCGCCCTCGCCGAGTCCGCGCTCGTGCGGTTCCTGGGGGCCGACCCCTACGGTGTCCTCGCCTACACCTACGTCGCGGTGCCCGTGGAGGAACTCGGCAAGCTCGCGCCGCTGCTGCTCCTGCCGCTCGTGGCCCGGCGCCGGGCGCGCCGCCTGGCGGCCACCGACTTCCTGCTGCTGGCGGCGGCCTCCGGAGCCGGATTCCAGCTCGCCGAACGACTGCTGACCGAGGTGGCGCTGATGGAGGGCGGCCACACCGGTGGAAACGGCCTGCTCCTGCCCGGCGGATCCGTCGTCTACGCCCCGGACGGCGGCGTCCTCGCCGTCTTCTCCGGGCACGCCGTGACCACCGGCCTGGTCGGCGCCGCGCTCGGGCTGGCCATCGTCGGCCGCCGCTACGGTGCCTGGCTCTGGCTGCTGCCCCCGCTCGCGCTGGCCACCGCCGTCCTGGAACACCTCAACCTCAACGCGGTGCTCTCCGGCGCGAGCCTGCACTGGGCCACCGACGCGGTCTTCGCCGTCCTCGGCGGCGGCGTGCTCACCCCGTGGCTGCTGCTCCTGCTCCTGCTGTGCGCGGTCGCGATGGACTACCGGATGATCGGTACCGCCGCCGAGAGCACACCGCCGCTGCCCGGGCAGCCGCCCCTGGCCCGGCTGCGCCGCTGGGCGTGGGGCCGCTCGATCGCGATGCGCGTGCGGGTACCCGCCGACATCGCGCCGCTGTTCCGCCGGATCGCGCTGTCGTGGATCGACCTGCCGGTCACCCTGGCGACCATGCTGTCCTCGATCGCGCACGAGCTGGCCGCCGCCACGATCGCGGCCCGCCGGGGGCCGGGGGTCCTGTGCGACACCTGGCGCTTCGTGCGACACCGGAGGGCCAGCGCCATGGGCGAGGCCCGCTCCGAGGGGCGGCCCTGGCGCCCCTACCCCGCTCAGGAAACCCTGACCCGCACCGCGCGCGAGCTGGCCATCCGGCTCGGCCTGGCCGCGACCGGGGGGATCACCGCGGCCGCCGCGGCGGCGCTCATGCTGGCCGCCCTCCCGGCCGCCGCGGTCCTGCCCCCGGTCACCGGGGCAGGCGCCGACACCCCCGCCTACGCCCTGGTGGCGGTGGCCCGGCTCCAGACCTGGCTGGGCGAGCAGGACGGGGTCGTGTGGGCCGTGGTGGCGCTGGTAGCGGTGGTGAGCCTGCTGACGACCGGCAACGCCGTGCCGCACGCCCACCCGCGGATGCGCGAGTTCCTGCGCGCGCCCACCGCCAACACGGGCGCGATCCTGGGCATGCTCGCCCCCGGGCAGGTCGGCTACGCGCTGCCGGGCCTGGTCGGCCTGGCCCTGCCGCGTGGGGTGGACCGCCTCCTGGTCCGCTGACCCGCTCAGGCCCGGTACGCGTCCCGACGGTGGCGGATCGAATGGATCTCGATCACGTCCTTGTCCGGGCGGATCGGGAAGTTCCCGGGATCGAGCGGAAGACCGGTATGCCTCGCTGATGGAGTTCTCGGATGACCAGGTCAGCCGTGGGGTTCAGCCTTCGGAACTGTCAGAGGAGACGTTCGTCTTTCTCTTCGAATACCGAGATGGCGGGGAAGTCCTCCGGAACCGCGTCCATGACCACCTCGCCGCACCGGCGGCCCCTCCACTGCCCGGCGCTGCGCATCGTGCCGACCTCCTGGAAACCGGCCTTGGCGTAAGCGCGTCGTCCAGCGGCGTTCGGCTCCAGGACCTTCAACCACACCATCTCCAGTCCGATGATATGAAAGGCGTAGTCCAAAGTCAGCCGGGTCGCGGTCGTGCCCACCCCCGTGCCCCTGGCCTCGGGGCGATGACGAGAACGAATTCGGCGGTGCGCACCTGGTGGTCGATGAGCAGACTCGCCATTCCCACCGGCCTCGGGTCCCCGTCACGCACGTTGTAAATCGTGAACCTGGCCTGGTCGGGGGCCCGCGCAGCTGGTGCTCCAGGCCCTCGGTGCGAGACTCCGGGCTTTGGGGTACCTGCCTGCCGTAGCCGAGGACGGCGCCGGGGTCGCTCTCCCACCGCCAGTACTCGCGGGCCAGGTCGGCGCGCAGCGGCCCGAGCGCCACGCCGTCGGACTCCGCCCACAGAACAGGCGGGGTGGTGTCACTCATGTGATTCCTTGAAGGGTGTGTAGTCGGTGATGTCGTCTCTTCGGCGACGGGAGACCCGTCGATCTCGATGGGTGTAGAACTCTCCGGCACCGACTACTGAACCGACCGCCCGGGAACGTCAGCGGTCTGACGAAGCCGTGTCCAGGTCCCATCGGTGCGGGCCGTCCGGCCGATCGAGCCACAGCCGGTGTCGGCCGTTCCCTTCCACGGTGAGTCCGTACCGGCCGATGTCGGGACGTCCCGAGCCGTCCCAGTCACGCAGCAGCCCGCAGAAGGCATCCCAGAAGGAAGCCTTCCCGTCCTCGGCGACCACGGCTCTGCCACGCTCGTCGATCTCGGCCCGTACCCAGGCCCCTGGGGCGCAGCCCAGCACACAGTGGACCTCGCCCTCCTCCCTGTGCTGGACCACCCGAAGCCCGAAAGGCAGCAGCAGGGAGAGGAAGAATTCGGACATGGCGTGGTCGTCCAGGCCAGGAACCTCGTCCATGTGGCGCACCCGGTCGGGTTCGCCCCCGGTCGCGGACAGCACCTGGGCCAGTGTCGGAACACCCGGTGTCGACGAGGAGCGCAGCCGCATGAAACCAGCGGCGTCGGGCAGGAAACGCCCGCGTACACAACCGTCCCCGTGCTTGCGGAGCCGAGCCAGTCCCAACCCGACGTTGGCCAGGATCAGACCGCCCTCGTCCAGTTGGTCCAGCCACGCGGCCGGGACGCGCCCCAGACCGCAGGTGGCCAGAATCCGGTCGTAGGGAGCCCTCGGCGCATATCCCTGGGCGCCGTCCGCCACGGCGACGGAAGGCCCGTACCCGGCGGCAGCCAGAGACACGCGGGCCTGCTCGACCAGCGCCTCGTCATGGTCGATCGATGTCACCAGCGCGGAACTGAGGCGCTCGCTCAACAGGGCCGCGTTGTATCCGGTCCCCGTGCCTACCTCCAGAACCCGCATACCGTCCTCCAGCTGGAGGTGTTCGAGCATCAGCGCCATGAGTGAGGGTTCGGTGGAGGAGCTGATGGCCAGGCCCTCGGGTGAGAACTCGGTGATGAGGGTGGCGTCGGTGTAGATCGCCTCCAGCCAGCCCGGGGTCCGGTCGGTGTACGAGACCGTGCCCTGCGGGGTGCGCACGTGGAAGGCCGGGACGAACAGGTGGCGGGGCACGGTAGTGAACGCGTGCCGCCACCGAGGAGAGCGCAGGCTGCCCTTGTCGGTCAAGTCCTGCGCCAGCCGGTCGGCGTGCCCGGCCTGGCCGAGCCGCTGGGTGTGTGAGCGCGTCATCTGCTGCTTTCCTGTAGTTGGTCGGCGATCGCGGCGGCGATGGGTTGCCCGGTAGCGAGCTGGATCCATCCCCACTGCCCGTTCGGATTCAGTTCGAGGAACA
The DNA here is from genome assembly GCF_001279585.1 of Nocardiopsis sp. NRRL B-16309. Lineage (GTDB taxonomy): Bacteria > Actinomycetota > Actinomycetes > Streptosporangiales > Streptosporangiaceae > Nocardiopsis. The sequence continues at coordinate 44,867 of NZ_LGEC01000062.1, forward strand.
CCCATCGCCCATGTGGGGTGACGACGAAGTCCAGTGCTCCGAAGGTGAGGTGCAGGCCGGACATCAGCCGGTGGACCGCCCGGCCCACCCCGCTCGGCGGCTCGATCGGGCTGTAGGCAAGATTTCGGTAATCCGCTCGCCAATCAACGTGGGCCTTCGCGCTCCGCGCATCGATCCGCGCGGCGAACAGCCGTTCTCCGACGACGGTCAGCCGGACCTCGCAGGCTTTGTCCACCCACGCTTGGAATAGGTGCGCCGTACGCGCCACGCCGGGGGTGATCTCGTCCGCGGTCACCAACGTCGTGTACAGAGCACTGGCGGTCCTGGCTTCTCCACCGGTGTCGGGGCCGCCTGTCATCGCCTTGTAGACCGCCTTGCCCTGTGCTTCGGCAAAGTCCCGGGCTGCGTCGGCGTTGTTGGTGATCAGGCTTTCCGGGACGGTAAGGCCGGCGCGCGCGGCGGCGGCGAGTTGGTGGGGTTTGTGTGCGACGGCCATGTTGCGGTGGGGGTGGTTCACCCAGCGGCAGCCGAGCGTCGTCACAACACCGCCGAACCCGGCCGCTGCCTCGCGCTCGGACCAGGTCTGCTCTGTGGAGTTCAACCGGGAGTGCGCCCGGTGTGGCGTGGGGCGCCGGTAGTACACAGAGGTGACCTTCTCAAGATCGACCTCCCGCTCTGCCGAGCGCAGGACCCCCGTGACCGCTCCGGTCACCGAGACGTGTGCCTCCAGCTCAACGGCTTCCGGGAAGTCCCCGGGATCGCAGCGGAAGACCGGTATGCCTCGCTGATGGAGTTCTCGGATGACCAGGTCAGCCGTGGGGTCCAGCTGTTGTGTCAGAACCAGGACGGTCACGGGTCTCCTTCGGTCTCAGGAGTCGGTGACCTGGTCGGTCCAGGCCTGCATGTCCTCGGTGGTGGTTACCGTGCACTGCACGGCCGTGCCCAGGATCGGCTGGTCGATGAGGGGGCGGCCGTCGCGCACCGACATCTGCGAGCCGGGCTCGTAGTCGATCCCGGACACGTCGTAGCCGGACTCCGGTTCTGTGGTGGTGCAGCGGGTCAGGCCGAACGGGCGGTACGCGCCCTCAACGGGCGGGGTGACGTCAGTGGTTGCTGTGAGGGGCATGGCTCCTGGTTTCCTTGGCTTTTCCGTGCGGATCCGTTTCGGTGAATCCGGGCACCAACGTAGGAAGAGTGAGGTCGGTGCGCCACAGGGATGCTCATCTATTCGACAGCAGACTCAGGACGGAAGCGCTTGGAGAATATCTCCGAATAGAGCTGGTACCAGTCACCCACGTCACTCATCGTGTCAATGACTGGACCGCTTCACAGATCCGCTGATCAGAGACCTCGCCTCGCTGTTGAACCTGGCACCCGCAGAGGCCATCTGGAAGACGTGGAGGTACTGCTCGATCTCGCTTTGATGAGTGAGTGTGAGTTCAGCGGAAACCGTTTCAACCACGACGGACGTGTTGTCCTGCACCCAAAATCCGTGGAGAGGAAGATAGGGGGGAGACGAGTCAAAGGGGATGATTCCGAGGGAGACGTTGGAAAGTTCGGCGACGGTGAGCAGTCGATCCATCTGCGCGGTCATGGTGTCGCGGTCACCCCGCCTGTGGCGCAGTGCGGCCTCGGCGACGACGAAGCGGAAGCGCTTGTCGCGGCGGTAGAGCAGTTCCTGACGTCTCATCCGTTGTTCGACCGCGTCCTCGATACCGGCCGCTGACCCATCCCTGCGGTTCGCCGCCTCCAGGACGGCGCGGGCATAACCAGGGGTCTGGAGCAGACCCGGGATGATCATCGATTCATAGACGCGGAAGACGCGGACGTGTTCCTCTTCGAGGGCCATGCGCGTTTGGATACCGCTGTGGCCGTGGTGAAGCTGGTCCTTCCAGGCGACCCACATCGACTCCAGCTCGTTCAACCGGGTGATGAGGTCGCCGGTGGCGTCCTTCCTGCCGCAGACTCGGGCCCAGTCCCTGATCTCCGCCGTGCTGGGGGTCTGGCGGCCGGTCTCGATCTTGGAGACCTTCGACTGACTCCATGACAACAACTCCGCGAGCTGGACACCGGTCAGCTCGGCCGACCTGCGTATCTCACGGAGCCGTCGGCCCACATCCTGCCGGGCGCGGTCAATGCTGTAGGTCACCTGCGTATTGAACCGCTTACCGTGCTCGGGACGTACTCGTTGTGCGCGATGGCATGGTGCCAGGCAGTGTCCCGCCACCGGCGGTACCGGGCCACCGTGGCGGGGTCGTCGATGCGTTCGAGCTCATAGGGCACGTCATCGTCGTCGAAGTGCAGGACACAGATCCACTTGCTGTCGAAGAGCCAGAAGTCGAGTTCGGGCAGGTCCTTCACGGCCGGGTGGTGGCGGGGAAGCCAGCGGATGTCCTCTCCGGCATCAAGGTTGAAGCGGGTGACGGCGTGTTCCCACATGATGTAGTCGCTCAGCGGCTCCGAGACGACGCGAACCCGTTGCCAGACCTTGCCCTCCTTGCGCGATGCGGTGACGTTGCGGTGCCACGGTGACGTGCGGGCATGGTCCTCGTCCCGTCCGAGGTCGCCGGTTTCCAGGAAGTGCTGAATGGCCTCGGCCTCCTCCACGACGTTGTACCGGTCACGGACCTCCAGCTTCCAAGCTGTGTCCTCGAACTCAGAGAACTGGCGGACGAACTCGTCGTCGGTGAGCAGCCTGCGCATGGATCAGCCCTCTTCTTCCGCGTAGCGCAGGAGTTCGCGGGGGATCTCGACAACGGTCTCGTTGTCCGCCAGGTCGCGGACATCGGCCAGAGCGTCGGGGTCGGTGACCTTGTAGCCCTGCACCACGATGGTGCCGCGATCGGTCTTGTAGAGGGTCGGGCACTTACCGCCCTCGCTGTCGGTGCCCAGGAACGTCAGCCGCATCAGCATCCGCCTTCGCATAGTCGCGAATATTCTTGACTCAGCTTGGCACAACCCTGTGGAGTGGGCCAGGTGTTCTCGGTGACCGGGTCCGGTCACCGAGAACACCTGGGAAGGGGGACGGCCTCTACCCGGCCCTATGCGGGCGTGACGCCCCGGGGCGGGGTGAAGGCCCGGACCGGGGGCAGCGGGTCGGTGAATGGTTCGACCGCCACGCGCGTCAACTGGCCCGTGCACGCCTGGCTCAGGGACGACGTGCCCGTGTCCTCGGTCAGTGCGTTCGGGTTGCCGTGCGCGCAGGTCACACCCGGCGCGGTCGGGTCGTACCAGGCGCCCGTCGACAGCTGCACCACACCCGGCCGCACGGACTCGCTCAGCACCAGCCCCGCCAGGCACGAGCCGCGCGGGCCGACCACCCGTACCACCGCGCCGTCGGCCAGGCCCCCGGCGCGGGCGTCCGCCGGGTGCATCCGCAGCGGCGCGCGCCCCTGGACCTTCTGTGACATGCTGTGCGCCCCCATGTCCTGCTGGCTGTGCAGCCGCCCGCTCGGCTGGTTCGCGACCAGCGTGAACGGCCGCTCGCCCCCGCCACCGCCGCCGTCCTCACCGGTCACCGTCGGTCCGGGCAGCCACACCGGGTGGCCGGGGCAGTCCTCGTACCCGAAGGCGTCGATCGTGCGCGAGAACAGCTCGATCCGCCCGCTCGGGGTGCGCAGCGCGCTGCCCTCGGGGTCGGCCCGGAACTCGCCGAGGAACGCCTCGTCCTCGACCCGGCCGGGGATCTCCACCCGGCCCAGCGACCAGAACTCGTCGAACCCGGGCACCTCCAGGCCCCGCCGCGCGACCAGCGACCGCCAGCGCTCGTAGACCACGCGCATCCACTGACCGCTGGTGCGGCCCTCGGTGAACTCCTCGCGCACGCCCAGCCGTTCGGCCAGGTCGGCGTAGGTGTCGTACTCGTCCCGGGCCTGCCCGTGCGGCTCCACCGCGCGGGGCATCGCCCGCACGGTCAGGTCGCCCTGGCTCGCGGTGAGGTCGTCGCGCTCCAGCACGGTCGTGGCCGGGAGGACGATGTCGGCGTGGCGCGCCGTCGCGGTCCAGTGCGTCTCGTGCACGACCACCGTGTCCGGCCGCCCGAACGCCTCGGTCAGCCGCGCCAGGTCCTGGTGGTGGTGGAAGGGGTTGCCGCCCGCCCAGTACACGAGCCGGGTGTGCGGGTACCGGCGCTCCTCGCCGTCGAAGTCGTAGTGCTCGCCCGGGTGCAGCAGCATGTCCGCGATCCGCGCAACCGGGATGAACGAGTCCACCGGGTTGTTGCCCTGCGGCATGCGCGGCAGCCCCAGCGGGGTCGCCCCGCCGCCGTAGTTGCCCATGGACCCGTACCCCGACGCGAACCCGCCGCCCGGAAGGCCCACCTGCCCCAGGCAGCACGCCAGGGCCAGCCCGGCCCACAGCGGCTGCTCGCCGTGGCGGGCGCGCTGGACCGACCAGCCCACGTTCACCAGCGTGCGCCGCCCGGCCATCCGCCGGGCCAGGGCGCGCAGGTCGCCGGCGGGCACACCGCTCACGGACTCGGCCCACTCCGGGTCACGCGCGGGGCCCGAACCGTCCTCGCCCAGCACGTGGGCGCGCACGACGTCAGCGCCCACCGTGTACCGGTCCAGGAACGCGGTGTCGGCCAGCCCTTCGCTGAACAGCACGTGCATCAGGGCCAGCATCACCGCGGTGTCGGTCCCCGGTTCGATGGACACCCAGTCCGCCTTGACGTTCTCGGGTGTGTCGTCGCGCAGCGGGGAGACGGACACGAACTCCACCCCGTTCTGCGCGGCCTCACGCATGGCCGGACCGGCGGTCTGCACCGCCCGCCCGCCGGAGGAGGTCCACGTGTTCGACACCCGCAGTCCGCCGAAGGTCACCAGCAGGTCGGTGTGCTCGCGGATCACCGTCCACGCCGGGGCCCGGTGCAGCAGCCGGTTGGCCGCCGGAGTCCCCAGGATCCGCGGCATCAGCACCTCCACCGCGCCGTGGCTGTAGGTCGTCCGGGACCGCGTGTAGCCGCCGATCGTGTTCAGGAACCGGTGCAGCTGGCTCTGCGCGTGGTGGATCCGGCCCGCGCTGCCCCAGCCGTAGGAGCCGCCGTAGACCGCCGCGTTGCCGTGGTCGGACCGCACCCGGTCCAGCTCACGGGCGAGCAGGTCCAGGGCGGTGTCCCACTCGACCTCGACGTACTCGTCCTCCGGGTCGCCCCGGCGCGGGTCCGGGCCGGGGCCGTGCTCCAGCCAGCGTCGGCGCACCGCCGGGCGCGCCACGCGCGAGGGGTGGTGCTGGGCGGCCGGGGTGTTGGCGATGATGGGGGAGGGCGCGGGGTCCTCGGGGTCGGGGCGCGCGTCCACGACGCGTCCGTCCTCCACGACCACCTGGTAGCCGCCCCAGTGGGCGCTGGTCGGATACACCGCGCGCGACATGCCGCTCTCCCGTCTCCCCGTTTCCCCACGCGGGAGCGCCCAGGCGCTCCCCTCCGGGCCCGGACCACACTCTACGCACCAGACGGTGCCAAAATGGGGCACGCGATCGGCAGTCGAGCGGAACGGGCGGTAGGACGATGGGCGAGCTCAGGTCACGGCGGTCGGTGCTGGCGGTACCGGCCTCCAACCCCCGGTTCGTCGAGAAGGCGCGCGGGCTGGAGACCGACGCCTTCTTCCTCGACCTGGAGGACGCCTGCGCGCCGCTGGAGAAGGCCGACGCCCGCGACACCGTCGTGCGGGCCCTGCGCGAGGGCGGCTGGGACGGCCGGGTGCGCACCGTCCGCGTCAACGACGTCACCACCGAGTGGGCCTACCGCGACGTCATCACGGTCGTGGAGGGCGCCGGGGCCGACCTCGATGCCCTCGTGCTCCCCAAGGTGACCTCCGCGCGCGACGTCCACTGGCTGGACACCCTGCTCACGCAGATCGAGCGCGCCACGGGGCTGGAGGTGGGCCGCATCGGCATCGAGGCGCAGATCGAGGACGCCCGCGGCCTCACCGAGGTCGACGCGATCGCCGCCGCCTCGCCCCGGCTGGAGTCGCTGGTCTACGGCCCCGCCGACTTCATGGCCTCGCTGAACATGAAGAGCCTGGTCGTGGGCGAGCAGCCGCCCGGCTATGACACCGGCGACGCCTACCACTACGTGCTGATGCGCATCCTCACCGCGGCCAGGGCCCACGGGCTCCAGGCGATCGACGGCCCCTACCTGCGGGTCCGCGACGTCGACGCCTTCCGGCGCTCCGCCGCCCGCACCGCCGCGCTGGGCTTCGACGGCAAGTGGGTCCTGCACCCGCTCCAGGTCGAGGCCGCCAACGAGGTGTTCGCGCCCTCCCAGGAGGACTACGACAAGGCCGAGCGCATCCTCGACGCCTACGCGCACGCCACGGCCGTCGACCGCCGCGGCGCCGTCATGCTCGGTTCCGAGATGCTGGACGAGGCGTCGCGCAAGATGGCGCTGGTCGTGGCGGGCAAGGGCCGTGCGGCCGGGATGAGGCGCACCAGCGGGTCCGACGGCGACGGAGCCTGATCCCGCCCCGGACACCGAGGCCCGGCCCGCCGGTCACCCGGCCCCTGGCGCTCGCCCGGGGCTGCGGCAACACGTCCACCGGCCTCTTACCGCGCTCTCACCCCGGTGATGCAGCATGAGGCCATGGAAGCCACCTCCACCTCTACCGCGACGGTGCTGATCGCCGACGACGACCGGGCGATCCGCGAGTCCCTGGAACGCGCCCTCCAGCTCGAGGGCTACACCGTGCGCACGGCCGCCGACGGCGTTCAGGCCCTGGCCACCGTGCACGCCGACCCCGTCGACCTTCTGATCCTCGACGTCATGATGCCCGGCGTCGACGGACTGGGCGTGGCCCGCGTCCTGCGGGCGGAGAAGGACCGCACGCCGATCCTCATGCTCACCGCCCGCGTGGAGACGCCCGACCGGGTGGCCGGGCTCGACGCGGGCGCCGACGACTACCTCGCCAAGCCCTTCGAGCTGGAGGAGCTCCTGGCCCGTCTGCGCGCGCTGCTGCGCCGGTCGGCGCACGTGACGGAGGAAGGTGTCGAGGAGGGGCCGCTGCGGGTCGGCGAACTGCGCCTGGACCCCCTGGCCCGCCGGGTGTGGCGCGGCGAGCGCGAGATCGAGCTGTCCAAGACCGAGTTCGACCTCCTGGAGCTGCTGGTCCGCAACCACGGCATCGTCCTGGACCACGCCACCATCTACGACCGCATCTGGGGCTACGACTTCGGTCCCGAGTCCAAGAACCTCGCCGTCTACATCAGCTACCTGCGCCGCAAGCTGGAGGACGGCGGACCGCCGCTGATCCAGACCGTGCGCGGCGTCGGATACACACTCCGGGGATGAGTTGAACACCGTGCGCGACTCCGCCGCTGCCACCGTGCCGTACCGGCTCCGGGCGCTGTTCACACCGGGCGGCTGGCGCCTGGGCACCCGCTTCGCGGTGCTCTTCGCCGTCGTCGTGGGCGTCACCGTCGCCCTGATCGGCACGCTCGCCTACTCGACCGCCGCCACCCTCATCCGCAGCGACGCCCGGGACGAGTTCCAGCGCAGTGTGACCTCGCTGTCCGAGGAGCTGGTCAGCCTGCACGAGGACGACTCCGGGGCCTCCGCGGGCAGTGTGATGTTCCTGGCGGGCAAACACGTCCAGGTCCAGTTCATGCGTCCCGACGGCGCCCGCACGCACCCGATCGCCGACCCCGGCGGTGCCGTGGACCTGGAGCCGGACGCCACGGACCTGGAGGTCGCCGCCTATGAGGACCCCGGGGTGGTGGAGAGCCGCGAGAAGGAGGTCGGGGAACAGACCTACCGGGTGGCCACGGTGTCGGTGGGCGACGGCGTGGGGGCCTTCCTGGTCGTGCAGCGCCTGTCGCCCACGGAGAGCACCATCGACCGCCTGGCCACCCAGATCCTGTGGGTCGGGCTGTTCGTCGCCATCGCCGCGGCGTCGGCGGGATGGCTGGTCGGCCACCGCGTCACCGGGCGCCTGGCCCGGCTGACCGACGCCGCGGAGTACGTCAGCTCCACCGGCCGCCTGGACCCCGTGACCGCCGAGCACAACGGCGAGAGCGGCTCGGGGGCACCGCTCGGAGCCGAGGAGGTCGGCCGGGACGAGGTCGGGCGGCTCGGCGCGGCCTTCAAGGCCATGCTGGCGCGGCTGACCCAGTCGCAGGACGAGCAGCGCCGACTCGTCCAGGACGCCGCGCACGAACTGCGCACGCCGCTCACCAGCCTGTACACGAACGTGCAGGTGCTGGGGCGGGTGGACCGCCTCAGCCCGGAGGCGCGCGAGCGCCTCATCGACGACCTGCGCGGCGAGGCGCGCGAACTCACCGCGCTGGTGAACGAGCTGGTCGGCCTGGCCACGGGCGACCACGAGACGGAGACGCCGTCCACGGTCCGGCTGGGCGACGTCGCGGAGTCGGTCGCCGCCCGGGTCCGGCGCCGCACCGGGCGCGAGATCATCGTCGACGCCGACGACAGCACCGTGTGGGGCCGACCCAAGGCGCTGGAGCGGGCCGTGGTCAACCCGGTGGAGAACTCGGCGAAGTTCGACGCGGAGGGGACCGAGCCGATCGAGATCCGGATCCGCTCCGGGACCGTGGAGGTCAGCGACCGCGGGCCCGGGATCGACCCCGCGGAGCTCGACCACGTCTTCGACCGCTTCTACCGTGCCACGGTGGCCCGCGGCCTGCCCGGGTCCGGACTCGGACTGTCGATGGTCCGCGACATCGCCCAGGCCCACGGCGGACGCGTGTTCGCCCGCAACAGGGTCGGCGGCGGCCTCGTCATCGGCTTCGAGCTGCCGGTGGCCCCGCCGGACGGGAGCCCGCCGACGTCCGGCACCGCCGACGCGTAGCGGCACGGTCCCCGTGGTCCGGTCGCCCGGGACGCGGAGATCGGCCCCCGGGCGTCAGTCCGCGCCCAGGAGGGTGGCCAGGTGGTCCAGACTGCTCGCCGTCATGTCGAAGGAGTCCGAGGCCCGGGGCGGATCCCCGACCGGACGCTCGACATAGGCGGTCCGCAGACCCGCGGCCTGGGCGCCCCGGAGGTCCCAGGCATGGGTGGCGACCATGAGCAGGCGGTCCGGCGCGCGACCCGCGTCCTCGACCGCGAGCCGGTAGACGTCGGGCCGGGGCTTGTAGCCGCGGACCTCCTCGGCGGAGAGCACCTGGTGCCACCGCAGACCGGCGTGCGCGTTGATGCGCGTCAGCGCCGAGCGGGCGGCGTTGGACAGGCCGACCACGGGGAAGCGCGAGGCGATCCGGGCCAGGGCCGCGACCGAGTCCGGCCACGGGTCCAGCCGTCGTCCGGCGCCCGCCAGCGTCCGGACCGCGTCCTCGTCGTCGACACCGGCCTCGGCCGCGACGCGGGCCGCCGCCTCCAGGTCGATCACCGTGCTGTCGGCGTAGGCGCGGCGGCCCTCGGCGATCTCACGCTGCTGCTCGTCGACGTGGCGGTACCAGGTCCGCACGAGCGCGTCCGTTCCCGCGTCGTCGAGGCCCGGGAGCAGCGTGCGGATGCCGCGCGCGATCCCGCCGGGTTCGTCGACCATGGTCCCGAGGACGTCGAAGACGATCACGTCGATGTCGGGGCGTGGGGTCACGTGGAACACTCCTGAGCGTCTCGGCCCGCCCCGCCCGGCCCGCGTGTGGCCCCGGAGGCCCGGCGGACCCGGAGGAACCGGGCGGCGGAGAACCCGTGCTCGCCCGGGCTCGGTGGCGAGGATAGCCCGTGCCCCAGATCGGTTCTTCGCGGACCTCCGGCGACCCAAAGCCCGCGGAGGAGACCTCCCTAGCCGCGGGCGGCTCCGGACAGCGCTCCGACCGCCGCCTCCAGGTAGATGTGCTCGAACCGCTCCAGCGAGTCCTCCAGGCGGTGCCGCTCGGCCATCGCGCGGCTGTGCGCGCCCATCCGGGCGCGCCGGTCCTCGTCGGCGAGCACGTCCGCCACGCGGGCGGCGATCTCGGCCGGCCGACCGGGCGGGAACAGGTACCCGTTGCGGCCCTGCTCCACCAGGTGCGGGAGCGCCATCGCGTCCGCCGCCACGACCGGCAGCCCGCTCGCCATCGCCTCCAGGGTGGCGATGCTCTGCAGCTCCGCGACGCCCGCGATGGCGAACACGTCCGCGCACCGGTAGACGTCCGGCAGGTCGGCGTGCGCGACGAAGCCCAGGAAGACGACGCGGTCCGCCACACCCGATTCCCGGGCCAGCTCCTCCAACCGCCGACGGTGGGACCCGTGCCCGGCGAGGACGAGCTGCGTGTCCGGGGTCAGCGCCACGGCGCGGATCAGCTCGTCGGTGCGCTTCTCCTCATCCAGACGCCCCACGAACACGAGCGTCCTGCGGTCGGGCACCCCCAGCCGGGCGCGCAGCCGCCGCCGCTCCGCCGCCCCGCCCGCCAGGGGACGGAAGCGGGCGAGGTCGATCCCGCAGGAGACGGCCTCGACCGCGCGGCCGAGCCCCTGCTCGCGCAACAGGCGCGCCGCCGCCGGGGTCGGCGTGGTCACGTGCTCCACGCCGGAGAGGACCTCGCGCAGGTCCCACCAGGCCAGCCGGGCCACGTGCGGGCGCAGCGGCGCGGGCACGCGGAGGTGGTCGAAGAGGTTCTCCGGCATGAAGTGGTTGGTCGCCACCACCGGAACACCGCGGCGGCGCGCGGCCGGGGCCAGGATCCGGCCGATCACGAAGTGGTTCTGGATGTGCACGGCGTCCGGCCGCAGGCGGTCCAGGAGCCGCTCCATGTGTCCGCGCGCGCCCGGGGGCAGGGCCAGGCGCACACTCTCGTGGGCCAGCGAGGGCACCGACCGGAGCCGGTGCTCGACGACCCCGTCCCGCTCCACCACGCGCGGCGGCCCCTCCGCGGACGGGCACACCACGTGCACGCGTACGCCGCGCTCGACCAGGCCCCGGGCCAGCCGGGCGGTGAAGTAGGCGGCGCCGTTGACGTCGGGAGGGTAGGTGTCGGAGGCGATCAGCACCCGGGTGCCCCGGGAACCGCCGGGGCCGGCGGGTGCCGGTGGCGGCGGTCGCAGGTCGGTGACGGCGTCGGGGAGCGCGCCGACGGGAGCGGCGGCGGGGGATGCGAGCGACGTGGACATGGGTCGGATCTCCTGGGCCGGTGCGGCGTCGGTCGCCGCGTACGCACGAGTGTGGCCGACCACAGTTGACCGTCGCCGACCTCTCGGTGACGGCGGGGCGACCGGTCAGGGAGCACGCGGCCCGGGAGACGATACTCCTCGGGCCCGCGTGCGCACCGCGACACACCCGCGTGTCGTCGATCGGTGACCTGGCGTGAATCGTTCCTGGTCAGAGACGGACAGGCGTGGTCCGCGCGCCGGGGCGGGCGCGCGGGGCCCCGCGCTGGAACCACCACTCCAGCAGGACCAGCGGGAGCAGCCAGCTCAGGAACAGCGACGCGGGCGCCAGGTCGGCGGCCAGGGCTCCGACGTCCCCGCCGTACACCGACCGGGCCTGGGGCATCATCACCAGGAGCAGCACCATCACGACCAGGCGGTTCAGGGCGATGCCGTAGAGCAGGACGAAGCTGCGCAGCATCCACCGGCGGTGGTCGGCGAACCGGCGGCGGCGCGCCATCACGTAGCCGGTCACGGTGAAGGCCAGCCACGCGACCGCCCACAGGGTGCTGCCGACCTGCGAGGACGGGCCCGTGTGGCTGAGCGGTGCGATGAGCAGGGCGGGGACGCCCACGAACACCACTCCGCCGAAGACGTACACCCGGCCGCTCCACCGGTGCACGGCCGGGTGGCGCCGGCGCATCCACGGCCAGACCTGGAGGACGACCAGCGGCATGAGGACCGTGCCGCCGAAGATGTGCGTGACCAGCATCGCGTAGTGCCAGGGCACGTCCTCGCGGATCGGGAAGCGCGACCGGGCGGGGTCCAGACCCAGATAGGGCGGAACCGCGAAGGCGAGGAAGGCCAGGGTGGCCAGTGCCAGTGGCGCGATCCAGGGGCGCCGCCACCAGCGCACGGCGGGTGCGGAGCGGGACGGCGGAGGGGAAGGGGCCTGGGGTGTGTGCGGTGCCTGGGGTGCCATGGGGGTGTCTTCCTCGCTGGGTGCGGACGACCGATGGGAATACGCCTCCCATCGGCTCCGACGCTAGGCCCCGGCGCCCGCGCGCCACGAGAGTGCGCGCACCCGGCCCGGCGGTGGGGGAGGGGGGCACGGGCCGGTGGGCCGCGGTCCCCGGGCGCCCGTGGTGCACCCACCCCGTCCCCGCACGCCGGAGGCGGCCCGGACCGGTGGTCCGAGCCGCCTCCGGCGTGAGCGCGGTCAGGTCCGCGCGCGTGTCAGTTCCCCTCCGACTCCTCCCCCTGCTCGACGGAGGTCGAGCTCTGCTCGCCGAGCGTCACCGCGATGTCCTGCGGCGACCCGCCGCCGCCCTTGCGGACGCCGAGCGTGATCTCGTCGCCCGCCTGGTGGGAGCGGATCGTCGCGATGAGCTGGTCCGGGCTGTTGACCTGCTCGCCCTCGACCGACACCACCACGTCGTCGGGCTCCAGCCCCGCCTCCTCGGCGGCACCGCCCTCGGTGACGTCCACGATCAGCGCCCCGCCCTGCGGGTCGGCGGTGATGGTCGCCTCGATCGCCGGGTAGCTCGCGCTGCCCGTCTCGATCAGCTGCTCCGCGATGGGCCGGGCCTGGTTGATCGGGATGGCGAAGCCGAGGCCCACCGAACCGCTCTCCTCCGAGATCCCGGCGATCGCGGTGTTGATGCCGATCACCTCGCCGCTCATGTTGACCAGCGGGCCGCCCGAGTTGCCGGGGTTGATGGCCGCGTCGGTCTGGATCGCGTTGATCACGGTGGACGTGAAGCCGTTGACGCTCTCGGTCGCGCCGGTGTTGACCGGGCGGTTGAGCGCGCTCACCACACCGGTGGTCACCGTTCCCTGCAACCCCAGCGGAGAGCCGATCGCCACCACGTTGCCGCCCACCCCGATCTGGTCGGAGTCGCCGAGCACGGCCGGGGTCAGGTCGGTGCGGCCCTCGGCCTGGATCACCGCGATGTCGGACACCGTGTCCACGCCCAGGATCTCGGCCGGGGCGGTCGTGCCGTCGTTGAACTGGACCTGGAGCCGGCCTTCGCGGGCCGCGGTCACCACGTGGGCGTTGGTCAGGATCTCGCCGTCCGAGGAGAGGATCACGCCGCTGCCGCTGCCGTCGGAGGTCTGGATGGACACCACGCTCGGCAGGACCGCGTCGGCGACCTCGCCGACCTCGCCCTCGGTGGGCGTGCTGCCCTGTTCGCCGTCCAGCGAGCTGCTGGGGGAGCCGAGCCCGCCGGGCAGCAGGTAGGCCGTGCCCAGAGCGGTCGCCGGGCCCACGATGAGGCTGGTGACCAGGGCGGTCGCGGCGGCGATGGCGATGATCCGGCCCGACCCGCGCTTCCTGGCGGGCGGCGGCTGGGAGCCGGCCGGCATCCCGCCGTGGTGCGGGTGCTCCGGAGGCGTGCCCCCGGGCGGCGGGGGCTGCTGGCCGCCGTGGTCGCCGAACCCGCCGTGTCCCCCCTGTCCGGGATGACCGCCCTGACCGGGGTGTCCCCCCTGGCCCGGGTGGCCGCCGTGGCCGGGGTACCCCGCGTACCCGGCCGAGGCGAACGCCGCGGTCTGGGACGGGTGGGCGTAGCTGCCGCCGTGCGGAGGCACGGACGTGCTCGGGTGCTGCGAGAACGGCTCGGAGGACCGGCCCGCGGCCGGGCCCTCCGTCGCGCCCGGCCGCGGACCGGCCGACTGACCGGAGGCGTCCTGGGCGGCGTAGGTGTAGGCCGCGCCCTGGGACTGCTCGGGGCCGGTGGCCCAGTGCGGTCCGGACGGCGGGGAGAAGCGCGGGGTCCGGCCGTCGGAGGGGTCGTCCACCTGATTCTCGGAGGAGTGCCCCTCGTGCGGGGTCGGCTCGCCGGGGGCGGGCGCGGTGTCTTCGTTCGGTTCGTTGGGGTTCAACTCATCCTCCGGCTGGCGGGACGATGCCTGCTGACACTCATCATCTTGAGCCGCATGGGTTAGAACAGGGTGAGAGCGCGATATACCAGGGTTTCGAGTCCGCTCCCACACGGTGGGCCCGGATGCGCGCGGTCCCGGTCGCCCCCTCGTGACGACCGCGGGTGACGAGCACATCACGATGTCCGGAACGATACCGTGCCTACGCAAAGGGGACGCCGGGGAAGGAACGACCTTGATCAAGATCGTGCTGGCCGATGACGAACACCTGGTGCGGGGAGCGATCGCCGCCCTCCTGGGCCTGGAGGAGGACCTCGACGTCGTCGCCCAGGTGGGGCGGGGCGACCAGGTCGCCGACGCCGTCCGCGAGCACGGTGCCGCCGTCGCCGTGCTGGACATCGAGATGCCCGGCGCGACGGGACTGGAGGTCGCCGGGCAACTCAGGACGGCGGCGCCCGACTGCGGCGTGGTCATCCTCACCAGCTTCGGCCGGCCGGGCTACCTGCGCCGCGCGCTCGCCTCCGGGGCCCGCGGCTTCCTCGCCAAGGACGCGCCCGTGGAGCAGCTGGCCGGCGCGATCCGCCGCGTCCACGAGGGCGGCCGCTACATCGACACCGACCTGGCCGCCGCCGCCATGGTCGGCGGGGAGAGCCCGCTGACCGACCGCGAGGCCGAGGTGCTGCGAGCGGCCTCGGACGGCGCCACGGTCGCCCGCATCGCCGCGTCCCTGCACCTGACCGAGGGGACCGTGCGCAACTACATGTCCAACGCCATCGGCAAGACCGGCGCGGACAACCGGCTGTCGGCGATCCGCACCGCCCAGGACATGGGCTGGCTCTGAGCCCGGGGCGGGCGGCCGGGTCTCACAGGAACCGCAGGACCAGCATGGCCGTGTCGTCGGTGTGCCCGCCCGGGGCGTACTCCTCCAGCTCCCGGTCGATACGGCTGATCACGGCCTGGGCGGTCAGGCCCGCGCACCCGGAGAAGATGTCCATCAGGCCCTCGTCGCCGAGCATGTCGGAGTTGCTGCGCCGCTCGGTCACGCCGTCGGTGACCGCCAGGACGACCTCCCCCGGGCCGATGTCCACGTTCTCCGTCGTGAAGCCCACGTCCTCGAACGCGCCCAGGAGCGGCTGTGAGGAGCCGAACGACTCCACCTCGCCCTTCTGGTTGAGCCGCAGCGGGAGCGGGTGGCCGGCGGACACCATGCGCAGGCGCATGCCGCCGGACTCGTCGGTGGAGGGGGTCATCTCCCCGTAGAGCATGGTCAGGAAGCGGGTCGAGGTGTTCTCGTCCAGGATCGCCATGTTCAGCCGCTGCATGATGTGCGACGGCGTGAAGCCCTCCTTGGCCAGGGCCCGGAGGGTGTGCCGGGCCAGCCCGGTGACCGCGGCCGCCTCGGGGCCGGTCCCGCAGACGTCGCCGATGGCGAAGCACCACCGGCCGCTGGCCGCGAACACGTCGTAGAAGTCGCCGCCCACCACGTTCTTCTCGTCGGCCGGGCGGTAGAACACCGCGTGGTCCACGCCCGGGATCGTGGGCTCCTTCTCCCTGGCCGGCAGCAGGCTGCGCTGGAGCGCCTCGCTCATCGCGGACTGCTTCTCGTGGAGCCGGGCGTTCTCCATGGCCGAGGCCACCCGGCGGCTGAGGTCGTCGGCGACGTCCACCTCGTCCCGGGTGAAGTCGTCGGACTCGCTCTTGCCGATCGTCATCCGGCCGAGCGGGCGGCCGTGCGCGACCAGGGGGAGGCTGATCGCCGGGCCGTGCGCCAGTTCACGGGCGAGGTGCTCGTCCACCTCGGACAGGTCCTCGGGCGTCCACAGCGGCTGCGGGTCGCGCTCCTCGCGCGGGGGCAGGTCGGTGAGCAGGTCGTGCAGGACGTCGTTGTAGTTCTCGTCCGCGTGGACGACGTGGGTCAGCTCCGAGGTGCCCAGCTCGTTGATCGTGTGGATGGCGCACCACCGGCCCAGCCGGGAGGTGATGAGCTGCGCGGCCAGCGCGCCGGTCATCCGCTCGTCCAGCGTGCCCGCGAGCAGGTCGCTGGCCTCGGCCAGGAAGCTCAGGGAGGCGCGGCGGTTGAGCTCCACCTCCGCCAGGCGGGCCCGCTCCACGGGCAGGGCGATGAGGTCGGCGCCCTCCTGCAGGCGCTTGGCCGCGGTGGGGCCGAAGTGCCGCGGGCGGGCCGAGGCCACCCCGAGGAGGCCGGTGACGCGGCCGTCCACGATGAGCGGGGCCGTCACCAGCGACCGCATGCCGCCGCGCGCCAGGCGGCCGCGGTTGGCCCGGGCGATCATGAGGTCGTCGTTGATGACCGCGCCCGGTTCCGGCGCCGCGGACGGGAAGACCTCCTCGGTGCGGACCCGCAGCGGGCGCCAGGGGTGGTTGAGACCGACCGCCGAGCGCACCTCCCACATGGTCTCGTCCGAGGTGGCCAGCGCGATGTAGGCGGCGTCCCCGCCGAGCGCGGTCGCCGCGTGCTCCACCGTGCGCTCCAGCAGCTGCGGCAGGCTCAGCCGCGCCCTCAGGGCGGCGTCGAGCGCGGACCACGTCGTGGGGCGCGAGGCGCGGCGGACCCCGCCGCGTACCGGGGGCGACTCCAGGGACGCCTGTTCCGGAACGTCGTCCACCCGGAACCAGACGCCCTTGTCGGCCCGCCCGTAACTCACGCCCCAGCTGGAGGCGATGGCCGAGGCGAGCGCCAGCCCGAGTCCGCCGCTGCGGGACCCGGCCGAGTCGGAGGTGTCGACGGAGAGCGGGCCGGCCTGGGGCACCGCCCGCTCGGGAGCGGCGTCCGTGACCATCACCTCGGTCGAGCCCTCGCCGCGGCGGACGGTCACCTCCAGGGACGACTTGGCGTGGATGACCGCGTTCGTCACCAGCTCGCTGACGAGGAGGATGACGTCGTCGGTGGGTTCGACGCCCCAGGACAGCAAGGTGTCGTGGACGAACTCGCGGGCAGCCGCGGCGGTCTCCGGGGCCGGAGGGAACTCGTGCCGGGCGACCTTCAACGCATCGTGTGCTGGCAAGCCGTATGTGTCCTTCGTCACTGGGCGGGGGCCGGTCACTGCCACGATACGCGCGCTGCGCGACCAGGACTGCTTGGTCAACCCACCTGTGCCCGTCCTCCTGGGCGGTTAGTGTAAGTCAGCGACACCTTTCAGTGGAGGGATTCGATGCCCGAGGCGGTCCAGGAAGTGGCCGAAGAACAGCTCGACGAGATTCTGCGCGCCCTGTACCGCATGCGGGACGGCGACTTCAGCGTCCGCCTGCGCAAGCGGGGCAGCGGCACCATCAGGGAGATCGCCTCGGTCTTCAACGAGGTGGTCGACCACAGCGAGCAGCTGAGCAGCGGCCTGCAGCGGGTCGGCGACGTGGTGCGCGACGAGGGCCGGCTCAACGAGCGGGTCAGCGTCAACCCCGCACGCGGTGCGTGGGGCAAGAGCGCGCAGGCGCTGAACGACCTCCTCGACGAGGTCGCCGACCCCGTGACCGACGTCGCGCAGGTCCTCGACTCGGTCGCCGAGGGCCAGTTGAACCGCAGGGCCTCCACCGAGGGGCGCCGGGGCGGGCTCAACGGCGACCTGCTGCGGCTGGCCACGACGGTGAACCGGATGGCCGACCAGATGAGCGGCTTCACCGAGGAGGTCACCCGGGTGGCCCGCGAGGTGGGTACCGAGGGCAAGCTCGGCGGCAGCGCCAAGGTCGAGGGCGTCTCCGGCGCCTGGCGCGAGGTCACCGAGAACGTCAACTCGATGGCGGACAACCTCACCAACCAGGTGCGCGACATCTCCGCGGTGACGACGGCGATCGCCCAGGGCGACCTGAGCAAGAAGATCACCATCGACGTCCAGGGTGAGATGCTCAACCTCAAGGACACCGTCAACACGCTGGTGGACCAGCTCTCCACCTTCGGTGACGAGGTGACCCGCGTGGCCCGCGAGGTGGGCACCGAGGGCAAGCTGGGCGGGCGCGCCAACGTCCGCGGGGTCCGGGGCATCTGGAAGGACCTCACCGAGAACGTCAACTCGATGGCCGACAACCTGACCAACCAGGTGCGCGACATCTCACAGGTGACGACCGCGGTGGCGCGGGGCGAGCTCACCCGCAAGGTCGAGGTCGACGTCCAGGGCGAGATGCTCGCCCTGAAGAACACCGTCAACACGATGGTGGACCAGCTGGACTCCCTGGCCGACGAGGTGACCCGGGTGGCCCGCGAGGTCGGTACCGAGGGCAAGCTCGGCGGACGCGCCAACGTCAAGGGCGTGTCGGGGATCTGGAAGGACCTGACCGACAACGTCAACTCCATGGCCAACAGCCTCACCTACCAGGTCCGCAACATCTCGCAGGTGACCACGGCGATCGCCAAGGGCGACCTGAGCAAGAAGATCACCGTGGACGCCCAGGGCGAGATGCTCGACCTCAAGGACACCATCAACACGATGGTCGAGCAGCTGGACTCCTTCGCCAGCGAGGTCACCCGGGTGGCCCGCGAGGTGGGCACCGAGGGCAAGCTGGCCGGGCAGGCCCACGTCCGCGACGTGTCGGGCGTGTGGAAGGACCTCACCGACAACGTCAACTCCATGGCCAACAACCTGACCTACCAGGTGCGGCAGATCTCCATGGTCACGCGCGCGGTGGCCGCCGGCGACCTGACCAAGAAGGTCACGATCAACGCCAAGGGCGAGATCCTGGAGCTCAAGGACACCATCAACGTCATGGTGGACCAGCTGTCCGCGTTCGCCGACGAGGTGACCCGGGTGGCCCGCGAGGTCGGTACCGAGGGCAAGCTCGGCGGGCGCGCCAACGTCAAGGGCGTCTCCGGGATCTGGAACGACCTCACCGAGAACGTCAACTCGATGTCGCACAACCTCACCACGCAGGTGCGCAACATCTCCGAGGTCACCACCGCGGTCGCCGCGGGCGACCTGACCAAGAAGATCGACGTCAACGCCCAGGGCGAGATCCTGGAGGTGAAGACGACGGTCAACACGATGGTCGACCAGCTGTCGGCCTTCGCCACCGAGGTCACCCGGGTGGCCCACGAGGTGGGCAGCCAGGGGCAGTTGGGCGGCCAGGCCAAGGTCGAGGGCGTCTCCGGTACCTGGAAGCAGCTGACCGACAGCGTGAACGGCCTGGCGGGCAACCTCACCACACAGGTCCGCGCCATCGCCGAGGTCGCCAACGCGGTCGCCAAGGGCGACCTGACCCGCAACATCCAGGTCGACACCCGCGGCGAGATGGAACAGCTCAAGGACAACATCAACCTGATGGTGTCCAACCTGCGCGAGACCACCGCCGACCAGCGCGACGCCGACTGGCTCAAGTCCAACCTGGCCCGCATCTCCGGCCACATCCAGGGCCACCGCGACCTCCACGAGCTGGCCCGCCTCATCATGACCGAGGTGACACCGCTCATGGAGGCCCAGCACGGCGCCTGCTACCTGCCCGAGGACCAGGACGACCAGGACGTCTTCCGGCTCTACGCCGGATTCGGCTTCGAGCCCGACGAGGGCCGGCGCCGGATCCGCAAGGGCGTCGGCGTCGCGGGCGAGGCGCTGCAGCAGCAGGTCGAGCAGCACATCCGCAACATCCCGTCAGGCTACGTCACGGTGGAGTCGGGGCTGGGCGAGGCCGAGCCCCGCAACCTGTACATCCTGCCGATCGTCTCCGAGGAGCGCTCGCTGGGCGTCATCGAGTTCGCCTCCTACAGCGAGTTCCGGGAGATCCACAAGAACTTCCTGCGCCAGCTCGTGGCCCTGCTGGGCACCACGATCAACACCATCCTGGCCAACAACCGCACCGAGCACCTGCTCGAACAGTCCCAGCAGCTGGCCAGCCAGCTGCGCGAGCGGTCCAACGAGCTCCAGCGCCAACAGGAGGAGCTGCGCGGCAAGAACGCCGAGCTCCGCCAGAAGGCCACCCAGCTCGCCAACCAGAACCGGGCCATCGAGCTCCAGAACCAGCAGATCCAGCGCTCCAGGAACGCCCTGGAGGAGCGCGCCCACCAGCTCCAGGTCTCCTCCAAGTACAAGTCGGAGTTCCTGGCGAACATGTCGCACGAGCTGCGCACGCCGCTCAACAGCCTGCTGATCCTGGCCCGGCTCCTGGCCGACAACGGCGAACAGAACCTGTCCCCGAAGCAGGTCGAGTTCGCCCAGACCATCCACAAGGCCGGCAGCGACCTGCTGCTGCTCATCGACGAGATCCTCGACCTGTCCAAGGTGGAGGCCGGGCGCGCCGAGGTGCAGCCCAGCGAGGTGTCCATCGCCCAGCTCGTCGACTACGTGGAGGCCACGTTCCGGCCGGTCACCGGCGAACAGGGCCTGGCCTTCGCCGTGGACGTGTCCCCGGACATCCCCGGCACGCTGTGGACCGACGAGCAGCGCCTCCAGCAGATACTGCGCAACCTGCTCTCCAACGCGGTGAAGTTCACGCCCCAGGGCGAGGTCCGGCTCCTGATCGAGCCCGCCTGGGCGCTGGACGACGCCGACCTCGACATGTTCGTGGAGAACGAGGAGGTCATCGCGTTCACCGTCGCCGACACCGGCATCGGGATCGCCGAGGACAAGCTCCAGGTGATCTTCGAGGCCTTCCACCAGGGCGACGGCGGCACCTCGCGCCGGTTCGGCGGGACCGGGCTGGGGCTGTCCATCAGCCGCAACTTCGCCCGCCTGCTGGGCGGCGAGATCCGTGTCCAGAGCGTCGCCAACCAGGGATCGACGTTCACGCTCCTGCTGCCGGTACGCCTGCCCGACGACGCGGCCGAGCGCGCCGAGGAGCCCAGCGGCCTCGAACCCGTGCAGGTCACCGACACGCCGCAGCCGCGTGCCGTCGAGCGCGTCCCGGCCGGCGACGGCTTCGACATGCAGGACGAGGACTTCGACGCGGCGGTGGCCGCCCTCACCGACTTCGGCAACGAGCCGCTGCCCACGGTGCCGGTGCTCAAGGCACCCGAGACGGCTCAGGGCTCGACCGACCCCGGCGAGGAGCACGACACCGTCGAGGCCAGGCCCGACCCCGAGCGCCGGGCCGTGCTGACGGGTCGGCGGGTCCTCATCGTCGACGACGACGTGCGCAACGTCTTCGCGCTCACCAGCGCGCTGGAGGCGCAGGGACTGGAGGTCCTCTACGCCGACAACGGGCGCTCGGGCATCGAGCGCCTGGAGGCCAACGAGGACATCTCCCTCGTCCTGATGGACGTGATGATGCCCGAGCTCGACGGCAACGAGACCACCCGCAAGATCCGGGACATGCCGCAGTTCGCCGACCTGCCCATCATCTCGCTCACCGCGAAGGCGATGCAGGGCGACCGCGAGCGGAGCCTGGCCTCGGGTGCGACCGACTACGTCACCAAACCGGTCGACCTGGACCACCTGCTGGACGTCATGCGACGCTGGCTCACCGCGGGCCGGGAGGAGACCATCGCCGGCGCGGCGGCGGACGAGGCCCGGTCCGATGCGTCATCGGCCGACGCGAGCGGGCACAATGGCGCAACGGACGCCCCGACCGAAGACCTGGACTAATCACCATGACCAAGGCCAACATCCTTCTCGTCGACGACCGCGACGAGAACCTGATCGCGCTGGAGGCGGCGCTCACGTCCCTCGACCAGAACCTGGTCCGGGCCAACTCCGGTGAGGAGGCGCTCAAGCACCTGCTGGGCACGGACTTCGCCGTCATCCTGCTCGACGTGGTCATGCCCGGCATGGACGGTTTCGAGACGGCCGCGCACATCAAGCAGCGCGACAAGACCAAGGACGTGCCGATCATCTTCCTCACCGCGCAGGAGATCGACCGGCACCAGGTCTTCCGGGGCTACGCCTCCCGCGCCGTGGACTTCCTGCTCAAGCCGTTCGACCCCTGGGTGCTGCGCTCGAAGGTGGAGGTGTTCGTCGAGCTCCACCAGCTCAAGTCGCAGATGCGCGAGCAGGCCAGGGCCCTGCAGCGCGACCTCGGGCAGGAGACCGGCGAGCCCGGCCGGGTGCTGGCCGAACAGCTCTCGCAGCGCTCCCGGCAGGTGCAGTCCGACCTCGCCGAGCTGCGGGACCACGTCATGACCCACTACCAGGACACTGACCAGCCGCTGGTGGAGGGCGTGCGCCGGATGGACAGCTCGGTGTCGCGGCTCTCCACCCTCGTCGACACCGTGCACGGCCCCGCCTAGGGGGTCGGGCGGGCACACGTCCGGTCCGCTGTGTTTGCTTTGGGCCTCCGCTCGTTCCTCGCTTCGGCCCGTGCTCGGGGCGCTCGACCCAGCGTTCCTCGTCGTCGACCTGCCTGGCTCGCGAGCTCGCTGGCGGCCCCGTCTCCTCCTGCAGAACACTGGCGCACCCCGAGCCAACCCCCCGGACCCCCGCAGGCAGAACGCCCTACCAGGGGACCAGCATGGTGAGGCCACACCTCAGGCGGTAGCGAAGACGAGGGACCCGGCGCGAAGGCCCCGTCTTCAGGGCGCCCGAGGCGGGAGGGCGAGGCCGATGTGCTCGCCGATCTCCTCGATGAGGCCCAGATCGGCCAGTCGGAAGCTGCCCCGGGCGCTGCGCCGGATCAGCGTGAGCGCGCCGCGCACACCGCGGCTGCCCCGCAACGGTACCGACAGCAGCGAACCGGCGCCCAGGGCCGCCAGCAGCGGCACCCCGGACGCGGTGTGGCCGAACACGCCCTCGTCCTCGATCAGCGGGAAGAGCAGCGACTGGCCCCGGCCCAGCACCTCGCCGAGCACGTCGCCCTCGCCCGGCGTCGCGGCCGAGACCGCCTCGCGCAGCTCCGCGGGCGCGTCCGCCGGGCCCGCCACCCCGGCGCGGCGGGCCGCCTGCGGGTCGCCGGGCAGGTCGCACACGTCCACGACCACCCAGTCGGCGTAGGAGTCGGCCAGCAGGTCGGCGGCGTCGGCCAGGGCGAGCGGCTCCCCGGCGCCGCTGGGACCGGCGCCGCGCAGCAGCAGGCGGGTCATCCGGGTGAGCACGTCCAGCCGTCGGGCGGCCAGCACGACCACCTGGTCCTCCACCTCCGGCTCCAGGGGGGAGGGGCCCTCCTCGTCGGTCCCGCCCATCGGTGGCGACATCGCCACCAGGACGAGCGGGTGCGGCTCGGTCGGCAGCTCCAGGCGCGTCAGCGTCAGGTGCACGTCCTCGGCCCAGCCGCGCTGGGCCAGCCGGGCCTGGACGGTCGTGGACCCGCCGCCGCGCAGGACCGACGCCAGCCACGACTGCAGCGCCGCGCGCTTGCGCAGGTCGACGAAGTGCGTGAACGGCTTGCCCGTGAGATAGCCGGGCGCGCTGCCCAGCTGGGTCGCGCCGGCGTTGTTGATCCTGCGGATGTAGCCCTCGTGGTCCAGGAGCACCACCGGGACGCTGAGCTCGGCGAACATGGCGCGCAGGAGGACCCGGTCGCCGTCGTCGCCCTGGCGCCGGGGCTCGGGCTGCTCGCTGTAGGACCGGGCCAGTTCCGCGCCGGCGTCGGTGAGCAGGCGCTCGGCGTACTCCAGCTCCGTGAGCGCGGCCTCGGCGGTGCCCTGGGCGTCGTCGGGGTACATGGCGTGCGTACTGCGCAGGGCGGCGACGCGTTCACTGAGCGCAGTGGTCTCGCGCTGCAGTCCGGCGAGGTTCTCGGACACGCTCGGGTCTCCCGGTCTTCGTCGACGGCGTCTTCGGCAGTACCCGCTGCGGGGCGCTACGACACCGTTGTCCCGGTGCCCGCCCCCGACGCTAGTGGATGTCCGGACGGACCGGCGTCCGAGGTGGCGCCGAGGAGCACCCCGGGATCCGGCCTCCTCCTCGCCCGCTGCGCCGGATCACGCGAGGGCGTGCCGCCGGGGCGCGTGCCGGAGCGTCGCGGAGCAGCAGCGCCCGGTCGCGGGGGCGGATACGATTCACGTCCGGCCCGAAGGGCGGCGCACTCCCGGACCGGACCGGCGGGAGGCCCTGACGCGGAAGGAGGCCGTACGGTGTGGATCGAACGCCTGGCCCGCGACATCGGCGCGTTGGGCCAGAGCGAGGGCACCACGCTCGAACGCGCCCTGGACCAGATGAGCCGCGCCGCCGCCCTGGGCGTGCCCGGGTGCTCGGCCGCGCTCGTGGTCGTCTGGCGCGAGGTCGAGGGCCCCGACGGCTCCGTGCGGCACGTGGTGGCCGACTACGGTGCCTCCCACGCCGACCTGTCCACCGCCCTGGAGCACCAGTACACCAGCGACCAGGGGCCGACCGTGGAGGCCGTGCGCGAGATGCGCCAGGTCAGGGTCGGCGACGTCCTGCGCGAGCACCGCTGGCCGCGGTACACGAGCATGGCGGTCCAGTGCGGCGACCGCTCCTCGGTCACCGTGCCGAGCGAACTGCCGGGCGAGGGCCGGGGCGACGGGCGCGTCGTCACGTTCGGCGTCCACTCGTCCCGGGCCGACGCCTTCGACGAGGACGTCGTGGTGCCGCTCACGGCGCTGCTCGCCGAGCACGCCGCGGCGGCCCTGCACAACGTGGGCCGCCAGGCCGACGCCGCGCGCGAGACCGCGCACATGCGCCGGGCCATGTCCGCGCGTACTGTGATCGACCAGGCCAAGGGGATCATCATGCACGCCCGCGGCTGCGACGCCGACGCCGCCTTCACCGCGCTGCGGGAGGTGGCCCAGCGCAACCGGAAGAAGGTCGTGGACGTGGCCCGCGACCTCGTGGCCGAGAACACTGGACCGCAGCAGAGGATGCGCCGTCCCGGGACGGACGGGCGATGAACCCGCGGCCAAACCTGCGTGACGAGTCCCGAGCGTGACCCTGTGCCGCGATGATGTGGTCAGGGGCCGTCCGTCGACAAGGAGAACCGAGCGTGACGACAGACATCTCGACCCGCCGCGAGGATGGCGTCGTCGTGGTCACCCCCGTGGGGGAGATGGACGCGGTGACCTCCCCCGCCCTGGCCGAGGTCCTGGAGGGCGTCCTGCAGGAGCTTCCCGTGGGCGTGGTCGTCGACCTCGCCAAGGTCGGCTTCTGCGACTCCCGCTGTATCGGCGTGCTCGTGGCCGCCTTCCGCCACGCCCGCGACCAGGGCCTGGGCCTGGTCGTCGCCGAGCCCCAGCAGCAGGTGAACCGGCTGTTCGTGATCGCCGGCATCGACCAGGTCATCCCGATCCTGCCGAGCACCGGCGCCGCGGTGGACTCGCTGCGCGACCAGGGCGCCCGCGAGGGCTAGCACCCGCGGACACGTGCGGGGGCGCGGCCCGGGTGGTCCCGGGACGCGCCCCCTGACAACGCGGCGGATCAGGCGCCGACGGCCTTCTCGTAGCCGGCCAGGCGCACGCACACCGTGAGGCCGTACATCGCCCGCTCCAGCTCGGCCAGGCCGGGGAAGCTCGGCGCGATGCGGATCGTGGCGTCGCGCGGGTCGTCGCCGTAGGGGTGCGTCGCCCCGGCCGGGGTCAGCTTGATGCCCGCCTCGGCCGCGCGGCGCACGACCTCCCCGGCGCAGCCCTCGACGACCTCCAGGGTGACGAAGTAGCCGCCGTCGGGGTCGGTCCACGTGGCCAGGCCGGTGCCGCCGAGCTCCTCGGACAGGATCCGCTGCACGGCCGCGAACTTGGGCGCCAGCAGCGCGCGCTGGCGCTCCATGTGCGCGCGCACGCCGTCCGCGTCCCGCAGGAACTCCAGGTGGCGCAGCTGGTTGACCTTGTCGGGGCCGATCGAGCGCTTGGAGTTGTTGGCGGTCAGCCAGTCCACGTTGGCCGCGGAGGAGCCGAAGAAGCCGACGCCCGCACCGGCGAAGGTGACCTTGGAGGTGGAGCCGAACACGAACGCCCGGTCCGGGTTCCCGCTCTTGGCGCACGCGGCCAGCAGGTCGGCGATCTCGACCGGCTCGTCGGTGAGGTGGTGCGCGGCGTAGGCGTTGTCCCAGAAGATCCGGAAGTCGGGGGCGGCGGTCTCCATCCGGGCCAGCCGCGCCACGGTCTCGTCGCCGTAGCTGACACCGCTGGGGTTGCTGTACTTCGGCACGCACCAGATGCCCTTGACCGCCGCGTCCTCGGCGACCAGGCGCTCCACGACGTCCATGTCGGGCCCGGAGTCGTCCATGGGGACCGCGACCATCTCGATGCCGAAGCGCTCGCACAGCGCGAAGTGCCGGTCGTAGCCGGGCACCGGGCACAGGAACACGATCCGCTCCTGGTCGACCCAGCGCGACTCGGCGCCCGGCATGACGCTCAGCAGCGCGTGCACCAGGCAGTCGTGCATCATCTCCAGGCTGGAGTTGCCCCCGGCCAGCAGCTGGTCGGCCGGGACCTGCAGCACGTCGGCGAAGATCGCGCGGAGCTCGGGCAGGCCGCGCAGGCCCCCGTAGTTGCGCACGTCGGTGCCGTCGGCGGCGGTGTGGCCGCCGGGCAGGCCGAGCAGTTCCTCGGACAGGTCGAGCTGCTCGGGCGCGGGCTTGCCGCGGGTCAGGTCGAGCTTGAGGCCCTGGCCCGCGAGATCCTTGTAGTCGCGCCGAGCCTGGTCGAGGAGCCCGGGCAGGGAGTCGTCGCTCAGCTGGGTGGTCATCGTGTTTCCTCCTGTGTTGTTCGCGCGCTCGCAAGCCCGCGACGGGGGTCGGGCGCGCCGGGTTCCTCGTCGTCGCCCCGCCATGCGCGTTCCTCGCCGCGGCGACGGCTCCTCCTGCGGACTCCTGTGCGCCCCTCGCACGACTCCCAGGGGCCTGGAAGCCGGTCGGCGGACGTTTGCCGAGGATACCGAGGGTCGCCGCGTGGCGCGGCCCGGTGGTCGGCGTCCGGGCGGGCCCGGGGGCGCGCGCTCAGCGGTCCAGGAAGTGCAGGCGCACCAGCGAACCGTCGGCGTCACCGCAGATCTCCAGGAAGTCGCAGCTCTGGCGGGTGATCCACAGGCCGTAGCCGCGCGGGCGCATGGTGTCGGCCGGCCGGTAGCCGGTGAGCGGGTCCGCGAGACCGCCGCCCTCGTCGAACACGTCGCACACCCACCGCCCCGGTGCCCGCCAGACGCTCACCGTGCCCTTGCCCGCCCCGTGCTCCAGCACGTTGGCGGCCAGCTCGTTCACGGCCACGACCAGGCTGTCCACGCGGTCCGCCGGCAGGCCGACGGCCGCGCCCAGCGACGTCAGCTCCCGCCGCAGCCTCGGCAGCGACATCCCGATGTCCAGGCGGTGCACCGGGCCGGTGACGGGCAGGGGCTCGGGCTCGGTCGGCCGTGAGCCGAACGCCTCCGTGCCCAGGTATCCCGGGTTGGCGGCGGGCCCGTCCGCACCGACCATGGCGGGGTGTGTGGCCCGGAGCGCGGCCCTGACGCGCGGTGCCAGGCCGCGGTCGTCGTAGGCGCACAGCAGCCGGAGCCGCATCGGTGCCAGAGCGGTGCACAGGACGGACTCCAGGCGCATCCACTCGCGGAACTCCATGGAGGCTCCGGAGGGCAGTGGGGGCTCGGCGACCACGACCACGGGCGCGGGGTCGTGCGCGAACGCCAGGCGGTGCAGTGCGGCCAGGGCACGCCCCGGGGCGTCGTAGAGCCGGTCGGGGGCCGTGACGTGCACCCGCGCGCGCTCGGCGTGCTCCAGACCGGCGGTCACCTCGGCGGCGCGCCGGTCGTCCACCGCCAGGACGGTGTGGGCGTTTTCGCGTAGCGCGGAGCGCAGCCGCTCTCGGGCCACCTCGTGGAACTGCCGGTCGCGGCGGAAGAGCAGTCCCTGGTGATCGAAGGTCATCGTTCGGTGATGAGCTGCGCCGTGCACGGGGCCGCCGGGGCGACTCGGCGGTCCCTCCGGCGTCCGGGATGTACCCGTATTGTTCCCGGTCTCGGGGAAAGGATGCCCCGGGACCGGGAACGCGTACGCGGACGGTGCGCTGACACGGTTCAGTGCGAGGCTCCGGACAGCAGGAGGCCGTCCACCTCGTCCTCCTCGTCGTCCTCGCGCTCGGCCTGCTGGGGCCGGGACCGCTGGTAGGCGATCTCGGTCTCGACGGCGATGCGCTGCCAGGTGAACCGCGAGCGGGCACGGTCCACGGCGGCGATGCCGTAGGCGGAGCTCATGGTGGGCGTGTGCAGCACCGCGCGGACGGCGCGCGCGACCTCCTCGGGGCGCCCGAAGCGGATCAGCACGCCGCTGGTGCGGTGCAGGACGGCGCCGGGGACCGCGCCGGTGGCGGTCGCCACCACGGGCAGCCCGCAGGCCATGGCCTCCAGCACGGCGCCGCCGTAGGGGTCGTAGGAGGCGGCGGACACGTAGACGTGCGCGGAGCGGAGCAGGCGGGGCAGCTCCTTGCGGTCCACGGGGCCGGTGAGGTGCACGCGGTCGTCCACCCCGGCCTCCTTGGCCAGCAGCTCCACGCGCCGGGCGTTCTCGTCCAGGGCGACGTCGATGTCCTCGGCGGTGGAGACGAGCAGCAGTTCGGCCTCGGGCAGCCGGGTCATGGCCTCGATCAGGCGGTCGGCGCCGCCAGCCTCGGTCAGGGACGTGACCGACACCAGGCGGGGGCGCTCCTCGCGGCGCGACTGCCAGTGCTCACTGGAGGCGCTGCCCTCCACGCTGAAGTGGTCGGTGTCCACGCCGAAGGGGACGACGCTGACCTGCTGGCGCGGGACCCCGAGCCGGGCCAGCTCGCCCTGCTGGTCGGTGGAGTTGACCAGGACGTGGTCCACCCGCGAGGCCAGGACCGACTCCATCCGGGCGCGGTCGGGCCGGTGGGCGAGCCCGGAGCGCTGCTCGCTCGCGTTGAGCGAGTGGAAGGTCTGGACGATGGGCGTGGCAGCGTGGTCCCGGCCGGTGTGCGCCTGCGCGTGCAGGGCGGCCAGCCCGCTGGTCCACCCGACGGCGTGCAGCACGTCCGGGACGTCCTCGTCCAGGGCACGGGCCAGGGCGGTGCCGAAGTCGCCGGTGTGCTCGGTCTGCTCGTCGCCCGTGAGCGGGCGCCCGGGGCCCGCGTCGAGGTAGGTGACGGAGACGCCGCGCGCCATCCGGGTCCTGCCGTCCGGCTGGTCGGGCGAGCTGCGGCGCGCGTACACGGTGACCTTGTGGCCGCGTTTGGCGAGCTGTCGGGACAGCGCGCACACGTGCAGGCTCGCGGGGCAGGCCGGCTCACCGCGGTGCGCGGGGAGGGGGTTGGCGTGTTCGGCGACCATGGCGATCTTCACTGGACTGGACTCCTTGGACACATCACCGTGTCCGTCGTGGGTGGGCCCGAAGGGACTCCTGAGCGGGGACGGAATCCTTGCGGGCGGTACAGGGAGCGCGGCGCCGTCCGGAGTCGGGGACGCCACGGGGCGGGGGCACGGCCGGAAGGAGAGGACGGTTCGCGGTCAGTGAGGGGGCGGGTGGCCCCGCGGGGCGGGCGCGGTGCCGGGCGGCGAACGCAGGGCAGCACGGAGCGCCGTGCGCGAGCGGTGCACACGGTGGCCCGGAGGCGGAGTGAGAAGGGAAGGAAGGGGAAGACGCAAGGAGACCACACCAAACGACCGGTCGAGGAGAGAACCGAGGCCACCGCCGGGCCCGAGGGGCCGCGCGCGGGGCGGTCGTGTGTGTCTGCGTCTTAGACACCCAACGGGACCCATTCTGCCAGACGCTTCGGAACCCGACAACGCCGTGCGGGCGCCCGACACGGGTCGAAGGTCCTGAAAAGCGCATGACGGGGGCATCGGCGGGGCTCCTGTGCTCAGGGCGCCCGCGCGGAAGACCCCTTCGGTGCCGTCCGAAAAGACCCGAGAACCCCGGGACCCGCGCGTTCGTCCCACCTTGTGGCGGGCACTGTCGGCTCGGTTCCAACACCGCTAGTGTCAGACCCGGACGCGGGACCGCCACGGGCGCTCCGCACATGCCCGACACAGCGCTTTCGATGGCCGGAAGTGGGCCTGGAACTGCGTATCCGGGTGTTTTCCGCCATGATGTACGCGGATTTTGACCGACTCCTGCGGTGGCTCGGTACGGTTACAGAATCCAGACGTTGAACGGGACTCGACCAAGGTCCGGCCGCACGCGCCGGGCGACCGGCCACGGCCGACGAAACGGGAGGAAGGGCGTATGGGTGTCGCTGGTGGGGAAGTCATTGTCACGGCCCTCACGCACCGGGGCGCTATCCGCCCCGCCAACGAGGACGCCGTCGTCATGGGTGCCCTGACCGTGGCCAGTGCGAACATGACGTCGCCGGTGCGCTGTGTCCTGCCAGTGGGCGAGCCCGTCATCCTCGCCGTCGCCGACGGCATCGGAGGCCAGGCCGCGGGCGAGATCGCCTCGGAGCACGCGGTGCACCGGATGGCCGAGATGGGGCCGAGGCTGAACGGCCCCGAGGAGATCGCCCAGCTGCTGAGCAACATCGACGAGGAGATCAAGGACCACGCCACCCAGCACACCGAGTTCTCCGGGATGGGGACCACGGTCGCGGGGGTCCTGCTCAACAACGACGGCAACTTCTGGTTCAACGTCGGCGACTCGCGGACCTACCGCCTGGAGGGCCGGCGCCTGCGCCAGCTCTCCGAGGACGACTCCCCGGCCCTGCCGCCGTCGGAGGACGGGCGCCCCGTCACCACGAACTTCATCACCCAGTCCCTGGGCGGCAGCTCCGGCGGCTCGATGGTCCCGCACGTGGGCCGTGACGAGGCCGCCGACCCCAGCGCCTGGCTCATGTGCAGCGACGGCCTGTCGGACCTGGTCCTGCCCGAGGAGATGGAGCGGATGATCGCCGAGGCGGGCAGCGACGAGGCCGCCGTCCACGCCCTGTGGCAGGCCGCCATGGAGGCGGGCGGCAAGGACAACATCAGCATCCTGCTGGCTCGGCGCGTCTGAGGCTCGGGCGCCCGGTAGACGGGGCCTTCGGTCCTTCCGGTGCACGCCCTCGTTCCTCGGGAGCGCACCTCCAGGCCCTCCAGGCCCCGTCGGCGCCCTCACTTGTGTTTGCCTTGGGCCTCCGCTCGTTCCTCGCTTCGGCCGGGGCGCCCGGTAGACGGGGCCTTCGGTCCTTCCGGTGCACGCCCTCGTTCCTCGGGAGTGCACCTCCAGGTCCTCCAGGACCCCGTCGGCGCCCTCACTTGTGTTTGCCTTGGGCCTCCGCTCGTTCCTCGCTTCGGCCCGACCAACCCCCTGCGGCCACGGTGAGCGGGACCGTTACGGCCCGGGGCACCCACGAGCACGGCCGTCGGCACTGAGGCCCGGACACGGTGACGTGTCCGGGCCTCAGTGCCGTCCCGGCGGTCCCGTCACCGGGAGGCGCCGGCACGGGTCGTCAGGATCCGCCGGGGCGGTTGCGCAGGCGGACCGCCACCAGCACGACCGCGCCGATCCCGGCGAGCGCGACCAGGCCGACGACCACGAGCGCGGCCACGGACAGGGCGCCCTCCTCCGCCTCGGTCGAGGCGGCCGGCGACGGGTCGGCGGTCTCCTCTCCGGCCTCGTCCGCCGGAGCCTCCTCCTCGGCCGGCTCCTCGGTCTCCTCCGGGGCCGCGGCGGCCGCCGCCTCCTCCGAGACCGTGAACTCCAGCGAGTCCTGGATGGGGTGGCCGTCGGAGGAGACGACCTGGAAGGCGAGCGTGTAGTCGCCGCTGTCCATGATCGGCAGCAGCGGGACGGACACGTCGGTGCCGTCGAACACCAGGGCGCCGTCCTGGTACTCCTCGCCGTCGGGGCCGGTCACCACGATGGCACTGGCCTCGGGGCTCTCCATCGGCGGGTTGTTGAAGGTCAGAACGACCTCCTCGGGCACCGTGTCCACGGTGTCGCCGTCCTCCGGCGAGGAACCGGTCAGCACGTCGTGCGCCATGGCGGGAGCGGGCGCCAGGACGACGGCGGCCGCTGTGAAGGGGATCAGTGCGGCCGAGGCCGCTCTGCGCAGGATGGTCATGGTCTCTCTCAGGGTCGGATGCGGTTCGCGTCCGGTCCGCGGCGTCGGCGCGCGCGGCCCGGGTCCTCAGGTGGCGGTGAGGAGCGAACCGGGAGGACCCCGCGGGCCGTGCGCCCGGACCGGGGCCCACCGCGGACGGGAGCCGGTCGGCCCGTTCACCGCGCACGCCCGCGCGTGCGGCGACGGACGGGACGCGCGCAGCAGCGGCGGCAGCGCGCGTGCCAGGAGCACGGCCAGGGACCACAGGGCCGACTCGCCGTGCGCGAGCAGCGCCGAGGCCAGCAGCGCGGCCCACAGGTGGGCCAGGAGCATCCCGGGGGAGAGCCCGAGCGCGTGGGTGAGCAGCCCGTGCCCGGAGTGGCCGGTCCCGGCGAACGCCGAACCCGTGCCGCCCGCCCCCTGCATGGCCAGGTGCAGCACGATCTGGACCGGGGCCAGCACGGCGAAGACCTCGCCGAAGCTCCGCATGATCCGGGTGAAGTGCCACAGCACGGGCGTCAGGACCGCCGTGGCGAGGAGGAATCCACCGCCGTCCGACGCCCCGCCCGCCCACAGCTGGTGCCCCGCCCAGCTCAGGCCGGTGCACGCCCCGGCGAGGAACGCCGTGCGCACCAGGCGGAGCGGGCCGTGCGCCGGCGCGATGGAGGCAGGGCTGAGCCGTTGGTGTCCGTTGGGGGTGGTAGCCCGTTCCTGCGGGGAGCGCCCCCGACGGGCGATGGCGGGTGACGGGCAGGCAGGGTCCACGTGACCGAACCTAAGCGGTGCCACGGCCGGTCGCAAGGCACGAACGCGGAAGGGCCGCCGGGCGCGGTCGTCCGCGATCCCGACGGCCCCGGGCTCGCGCCCCGACCGACGCCTCAGGAGGCCGGAACCAGTTCACGCCGCATGTAGCGGCGCTGCTCGGGGGTGGTGCCACCCCAGACGCCATGCGCCTCTCCGGCCCTCAGGGCCCACCGCAGGCACTCTTGGCGAACAGTACAACTGCGGCAGACGGCGACGGCCTGCTCGGTGTCGACGCGCCCGATCCCGGTGCTGCTCACCGGAAAGAAGATCTCCGGGTCGTACGAACGGCAGTTGCCCTGCTCGACCCAGTCCTCGCTCTCGTGGTACAGGCGGTTCACGGGCGCCTCCGATCCGTGGCTTGTGGTCCGTGGCCAGCGGCCCGCACCGTGTCTCCCACGGCGGGGTCAGCGAAGCTCGCGCTCCCGTCACCGGCCAGAGGTGATCGACCCGGCTGGACTGCGGCGACGCGATGCGACCAAGTGTAGTACTACATGAGGTCGTACTACACGGAGTCTGCGCCAAAATCTGTGAATCGGCAAGGACGTCGGCGGCCGTCGGACCCGTTCTGCCCACCCGTACGCCAACGGAGGGCCATGTGTCGTTCCGGAGTCGGCAACGTCGCGAAGGGCGCCCACAGCGGGGGTTTCGCAGCGCACGACGCCGCCCGCGGCCTACACGATGTGCGACGTGACGTGCCGATCGGCCCCGTTCACCCGTTATGTCGCGAGGTTTCCACCGAGTTGATGTGACTTAACGCACGCTTAATATTGCTCGTTCAGGCTCTATGTTTGACCCTGACGGCCGCGGCGCGCCATCGGCGGACCCCGGCGGTCCGGGGCCTTCCCGGCCCCCGGTGAGGATGCCGAAGCGCCTGATGGGGGCGGCGTCAGCCGCTCTCCGGGCGGGGTGGTCGCCCCGCGCGAATGCCCAGGTCACAGGCTCGCACCGCTGTTAAATGAACAAGCCATACCCCATGCGGGCGGGCCGAAACATCTGCGAGGAATCTCCCTGAAATCCCATTGACCTTCGTTCGCTATGTTCGATCGACGTGCCACATCAACGAACGAATCTCCAAGCACGCGATCACGCTGACGCCGGAGCCGAGCGCTCCGAGACCACAGGGGCCGCGGGCCATGGAGGCGTGCGCCTGTCGCACCCGTCCGTGGAGGACGGTCCGCTCATGTGGCGGCTGGCGGGGGCGACGGGAATGGA
This sequence comes from Nocardiopsis sp. NRRL B-16309, assembly GCF_001279585.1. GTDB lineage: Bacteria > Actinomycetota > Actinomycetes > Streptosporangiales > Streptosporangiaceae > Nocardiopsis. The sequence goes on from NZ_LGEC01000062.1 coordinate 78,568, forward strand.
CGTCAACTCCCCGTACGCCTACACGCTCTGGTGCAGGGACTTCGCGACCAGCAGTGTCGTGGCCAAGGACGCCGACGGCCGTCTCGCCGCCTTCGTCACCGGCTATGTCCGTCCCGACGACCCGGACACCTACTTCCTCTGGCAGGTCGCCGTCGACTCCGCGTACCGCGGACAGCGGCTGGCCCGCCGGATGCTCGACTTCATCGGGGACCGCATCATCGAACGGGGTATGACTCACCTCGAAGCGACCGTTACACCGGACAACGCCGCATCCCGCGCGCTGTTCGCGTCGTTCGCCCGTGACCGCGGTACCGAGGCCGTGTGGAGTCCGCTCTTCGGCGTGGAGCACTTCCCCGCCGGAGGGGACACACCGCACGAACCCGAGGACCTCGTTCGGATCGGCCCGTTCGGGCCGCGACCGAGCCAAGGGCGTGACTGAACATCCGCACCGGATCGATCGATCCTGACCCACCCCGTCGTCAAAGCCACGAGCCCACGAACTTGGGGAAAGGAACCAAGGAACACACGATGGAGACCTTCCAGCGCCTCGAATCCGAAGTCCGCGGATACTGCCGCAACTGGCCTGTCGTCTTCGACAAGGCCGTCGGCAGCCACGTGTACGACGAGACCGGCAAGCCCTATCTCGACTTCTTCGCCGGGGCGGGCTCCCTCAACTACGGGCACAACAACCCGAAGCTGAAGACCAAGCTCATCGAGTATCTGACCGACGACCGCATCGTCCACAGCCTTGATGCCTACAGCGTCGCCAAACGCGACTTCCTGAAAACCTTCGAGGAGATCGTCCTCAAACCGCGCGACCTGGACTACAAGATCCAGTTCCCCGGCCCGGCGGGCAACAACGCCGTCGAGGCCGCGCTGAAGCTGGCGCGCAAGTACACCGGTCGCGAGACCATCATCAACTTCACCAACGGCTTCCACGGCATGACCCTGGGCGCCTTGGCCGTCACCGGCAACTCGATGAAGCGCGGCGGCGCCGGCGTTCCGCTGGACCACGTCGCCACGATGCCGTTCGACAACTACCTGGACGGCCAGACGCCGGACTTCCTCTGGCTGCGCACCCTGCTGGAGGACAGCGGGTCCGGCCTGGACAAGCCCGCGGCCGTCATCGTCGAGGCGATCCAGGGCGAGGGCGGCATCAACGTCGCCAGCGCCACCTGGCTGCGCGGCCTCTCCGAGGTCTGCCGCGAGTACGACATGCTGCTGATCGTCGACGACATCCAGATGGGCTGCGGCCGCACCGGCGACTTCTTCAGCTTCGAGGAGGCCGGGATCACCCCGGACATCGTCACGCTGTCCAAGTCCATCAGCGGCTACGGCCTGCCCATGGCGCTCACCCTGTTCAAGCGCGAGCTGGACGTGTGGGAGCCCGGCGAGCACAACGGCACCTTCCGTGGCTTCAACCCCGCCATGGTCACCGGTTCCGAGGCGCTGCGCCAGTTCTGGAGCGACGACGAGTTCGCCACCGCCACCAAGGCCAAGGGCGACATGGTCGCCGCCCGCCTGGGCGAGATGGCGGCGGAGTTCCCCGAGGTCGGCGCGCACGTGCGCGGTCGCGGACTGGCACGCGGCCTTGCTTTCGAGGACACTGGGATCGCCAAGCGGCTCGCCGCCGAGTCCTTCGACCGGGGGCTGCTCGTCGAGACCTCCGGACCCGAGGACGAGGTCGCCAAGCTCCTGCCGCCGCTGACGGCGACCGAGGAGGAGCTGACGGCCGGACTGGACATCATGGCGGACGCCGCCCGCGCGGCCGTCAAGGTGGCCCAGCCCGCCTAGGACATCCGGGGACCGCTCCACCTTCGGGTGGCGGGGCCGGTCGGTACACCGTGGACCACGGGATGCCGATCGGCCCCTCCCCTTGTTACACCAGCACAGACACGGACTGACGGCGCACCCGCGCAGAAGGAGACAGCAGTGATCGTTCGCAGCCTGGACGACGTCAACGACACCGAGCGCGACGTCAAGCACGGCAACTGGCGCAGCCGCCGGGTCATCCTCGCCAAGGAGGGTGTGGGGTTCTCCTTCCACGAGACCGTCCTCTACGCGGGCACCGAGACGACCATGTGGTACGCCAACCACGTCGAGCTCGTGCACTGCATCGAGGGCGAGGCGGAGCTGACCAACGAGGAGACCGGGGAGAAGCACACCATCACCCCGGGCACGCTGTACCTGCTCGACGGTCACGAGAAGCACACGCTCCGCATCAAGAAGGACTTCCGGGTGCTGTGCGTGTTCAACCCGCCCGTGACGGGGCGCGAGGTCCACGATGAGAACGGTGTCTACCCGCTCATCGTCGAGGAGCCCGACGGCGAGCAGTCGTCGCTCGTCTGACGAGTACGGGCAGGGGACCGGGCCTCCGCTGAGGTGGACGCACGGTCCCGCGCGCGGCGCTTCCGAGGGGGCCGGGTCATCACCGTGGGTGGTGGCCCGGCCCCCTCGTGTCGCGACCACCGTGTGATGGGACGTGTGGGGCGGCGGACGCGCGAGTGTCCGGAGTCACGGACCCCAGGGTGACGGCAGCCGAAACCCAGGGTCACAAGGTGCAGGTGGAGTGCTTGGAGCTGGGCAAACGGGTGGTCACCCGATGGTCAGCCATGCATAACCAGTGCATAACGGACCAAACATGTCCTGTTAGCGCAAGGTGGGGTAGGGGAGGGACAACCCGTACCAGTGCCGCCGACCCGTGTTCCGGTCGGCGGACGGCACCCGCGGCACCGCGCCGCGGTGCGCCGGCCTCCGGCGTCCCACCATCCGAATGCGCGGCGTCCTCGCCCTGACCTCGGGGCACAGACGCCGCTCCGCGAGTTATTTCGAGGAGCAGTCGTGAAGAAGCAGGTACCAGCGGTCAAGCGAGGAACCTGGGGCCGCCGAGACGCACTCCGACTGGGTGGAGTGGGGCTCGCCACGGCCGGCCTCGCCGCCTGCAGCCGGGTCGACGACGGAGGTGGCGAGGAGGGCGGGCCGAGCCTGCTCGAAAGCCTGCGCGAGCAGGGCTTCGTCGCGGTCGGTCTGGCCAACGAGATCCCGTTCGGCTTCATCGACGGCTCCGGTGAGCCGGCCGGGCAGTCCCCGGCCGTCGCCCAGGCCGTCTTCGAGGAGCTGGGCGTTCCCGAGATCCAGGCCTCCCCGGTGGCCTGGGACGGTCTGATCCCCGGCCTCCAGGCCAACCGCTTCGACGTCATCGCGGCGGGCATGTTCATCACGCCGGAGCGCTGTGAACAGGTCGCCTTCTCCGAGCCCACCGCCACCTCGCCCGAGGCGTTCATGGTGCCCGAGGGCAACCCGGAGAACATCCAGCACTTCACGGACTTCGCGGACAACCCCGACCTCACGCTGGCGGTCCTCAACGGCTCGGTCGAGCAGACCTACGCCGAGCACTTCGGTGTCCCCGAGGACCAGATGGAGCTCATCTCCAACCAGACCGCCGGGTACGAGCTGCTGGAGTCCGGCCGTGCCGACGCGATGTCCATGCTGAGCGTGTCGCACACCTACCTGCTCCTGGACCGCGGCGGCCCCTTCGAGGTCACCGAGGCCTTCTTCCCCGAGATCGACGGCAAGGAGGAGCGCGGCTGGGGCGGTCTGGCCTTCCGCCAGGAGGACACCGAACTCCTGGAGGAGGTCAACCGGGTGATCGCCGAGTTCAAGGAGAACGGCCGCCTGCTGGAACTGGGCGAGGAGTGGGGCTTCACCGAGGCCGACCTGCCCGACGAGACCACCACCGCCCAGCTCTGCGAGGGCTGATCGAGCCGTGGAGTTCCTGATCGAGCGGCTTCCGCTCTATCTCGACGGCGCGTGGGTCACCATCCAGCTCACCATCGGCGGCAGTGCCCTGGCCTTCGTCCTGGCCATGGTCTTCGGCACGCTCGGCAGCATGAAGCACTGGCTGCCGAGGGCCGTGGCCACGGTCTACGTCGAGGTGTTCCGGGGCATCGCCGCCCTGGTGCTGATGTTCTGGATGGCCTACGCGCTGCCGGTGGCCACCGGCTTCCAGCTGGAGGACAGGTTCGCCGCGATCGTCGCCCTGGGCCTGAACGTCGGCGCGTACGGTGCCGAGGTCGTCAGGGCGGCGATCAACGCCGTCCCCAAGGCGCAGGTCGAGGCGACGGTCGCGCTGAACATGTCCTGGTTCCAGCGCACGCGCCTGGTGGTGCTGCCGCAGGCCTGGGCCCAGATGCTGCCCACCTTCGGCAACCTCGTCATCGAGCTGATGAAGGCCACCGCCGTCGCCTACCTCATCGGGGTGGCCGACCTGACCGCAGTGGCGCAGCAGATGCGCCAGGGCACCGGCGAGACGATCATCGCCTTCGTGGGCGCCCTCATCCTCTACTACCTGATCGCGCAGGTGCTGATCTCCGGCATGCGACTGCTCGAACGCCGGGCCAACCGCAGGCTCGGCCGGACACCCTCGGGCGGCACGGGGCTGAGCGCCCTGCTCAAGTACCCGGCCGTCGGCGGCGGAAGCGCGGGGGTGGGCTAGATGTGGGACTTCGAGTTCACCCTGGAGGTCATGCCCGACCTCCTGGAGGGCCTGTGGATCACCGTCCAGGCCACCGTGATGGGCTACCTCATCGCGCTCGCGCTCGGCCTGGCCATCGCCATGGTCCGGCGCGTGCCCTACGCCGGCGGCGTCGTCCACGCGGTGATGGAGTTCATCCGCACCACGCCCCTCCTCGTCCAGCTGGTCTTCGTCTTCCTCGTCGCCCCGAGCACCGTCTCGGGCATGACGATCGGCGTCGTGGTGCTGGGCGTCCACTACTCGGCCTACACCGCCGAGGTGTACCGCTCGGGGATCGAGGGCGTGGCCAAGGGCCAGTGGGAGGCGGCCCGGGCACTGAGCCTGCCCGCGCGGCGGACCTGGGGGGCCATCGTGCTGCCCCAGGCCATCCGGAAGGTCATCCCGGCCCTGGGCAACTACCTCATCGCGATGTTCAAGGACACGCCCCTGCTCTTCGCCATCGGTGTGGCCGAGCTCCTGACCCAGGCGCAGCGGCTCGGCGCGGCGAACTTCCGCGTGGTGGAGATGTACACCCTGGTCGGCTTCCTCTTCCTCATCGTGAGCATCCCCTCCGCGATCCTGATCCGACGACTGGAGCGACGCTATGCCGCCGTCTGAGACCCCACTGCACGAAGGACCACAGGGCGTCGAGGGCCAGCCGCTGATCGTCTTCGACCAGGTGGTCAAGCGCTTCGGCGACCTGACCGTGCTCGACCACCTGGACTTCCAGGTCGACCCCGGAGAGCGCGTCACGCTCATCGGACCGAGCGGATCGGGCAAGACGACCATCCTGCGGCTCCTGATGACCCTGGAGAAGGTCACCGAGGGACACATCTGGGTGGACGGCGAGCCGTTCAGCCACATGCCCCGCGGCTCCGGCCTGGCGCCGGCCAGCGAGAGCTACCTGCGGGCCAAGCGCAGGCGCGTGGGCATGGTGTTCCAGCAGTTCAACCTGTTCCCGAACATGACCGTGCGGCAGAACATCACCGAGGCGCCGATCCACGTCCTGGGCACGCCCAAGGACGAGGCCAACCAGCGTGCGAGCGACCTGCTCGACCTGGTCGGCCTCGGCGAGAAGATCGACGCCCACCCGACGCAGCTCTCCGGAGGCCAGCAGCAGCGCGTGGCGATCGCCCGCGCGCTGGCGATGCAGCCGGAGATCCTGCTCCTGGACGAGGTCACCTCGGCCCTGGACCCGGAGCTGGTGGCCGGTGTCCTGGACGTGCTGCGCGAGATCGCGGAGACGACCGACATCACCATGCTGTGCGTGACCCACGAGATGGGCTTCGCGCGGGACGTGTCCCACCGCGTCCTGATGTTCGACCAGGGCCAGATCGCAGAGGAGGGCCACCCGGACCAGATCTTCGGCGACCCGCGGGAGGAGCGGACCAAGTCCTTCCTCCGGTCGGTCCTGGACAACGGGGACTGACCCTGTGCCGCGCGGCGGCCCCGCGTACCGGTTCATCCGGTACGCGGGGTTTCGTGTTCCGGCGCCCCCGCAACTGCACTGACGACATACCGTAGTCATTGCGTAGCTTTTAGTTTCCCCTTGGGCAGAATGAGTGTTCTGAGACAGGGGGGGACGCTTGTGACCATGGTGCGAAGATGGGGGCTCGTCGTAGGGGTCTCGGTGGCCGCGCTCGTCATCGCCCTACCGATCGCCTTCCAGCCGGTGCTGCGTGCCGACATCGCCGAGGAGACCACGTTCCTGCTGTTGGTGCTCTGGGCGCCGATGCTGACCGGCGGCATCATCGCCTGGGCGGTGGTCGGCGGCTTCGGCGACCGGGACCGCCTGGACCAGCGCGTCCGCCAAGCGCTGGACGGACACCCGCTCACCCGGGAGCTCACCTGGCTCGGGGTGTTCCTCTGCTGCTTCGTGCTGCTGATGGTCTTGCTGTCCCGGTTGTTCCAGATCTACGGCGCCCATACCGGTGCGGACCTGAACATGTCCGCGTCCCTCGTCTCCCGGCTGCTGTTCCTGTTCACGCTGCCCATCCTGGTGATGGACCGGTCGGGGATCACGGTGGACGGCAAGGGCACAGCCATGCCCGCCGTCGCCCTGAAGGTGAACACGCCGTGGCGGTGGCTGGGCCTGATCCCCGCGGCCGCGGTCCTGGTCCTGGCCGGCTACGCCATCGTGCCCAATCTCGGACTGCCCCCGCTCAGCCTGGGCCTGATCGGGTTCGTGCTGGCGTTCGCGCTGATCGCCATGTGCGAGGAGATCTTCTACAGGGCCATGCTCCAGACACGTCTGGAGGTCCTCATGGGGCGCTGGGGCGGGATCGTCGCCACGACGCTGATCTTCTCGCTCGCCTACGCCTTCGTCCAGCCCTTCGACGAGGTCTCGCAGCTGCCCGACGCCGGCTACGGCCATCTCTTCGCCCTCTCGCTGCTGAGCTACGGTCCGGCCGGCCTCCTGTACGGCTACCTCTGGACCTGCTTCCGCAACATCTGGACCAACGTCACCATCCGCATCGGGATGTTCATCGTGCTGATGCCACCGGACCTCGAATTCGGCATCCTCGCCTGACCTTCCCGTTCGCCCCGCCCCCGTCCCGCCGTCCCGGTCCGCGTCGCCCGCTCCCGTCCGCGTGTCCGTCGCACGCGCCCGTTCGCGCCCCACGCGCCCATCGCACGCGCCCTTCCCCGTTCCCGCCCTCCCACCCGCGAGTGCCCGCCGGGAGGGCGCGCCGCTGCGCGCCCCGTGACCACTCCGCGCCCGACGGTCGTTTCCGCACGAAGGGTGTGAAACCTGTGGAAACAATGCCAGTCCGGAAGGCGCATGGGGGGTGAGATGGGTAGAGATGGTTCATAGGAGTCGTGTTGCGGTCATTTCCCCCTCATGGGGTTGTCACCGTGTGGTCATGAAAGAGGGGGAGTCTGCCCACTGTGAGCACGGAATCAGCGCCTACGCCCGCGGTACCCACCGCCGCCGAGTTTCCCGCCGACCGCTTCATGGACCGCGAGGAGGGATGGCTCCGCTTCAACCAGCGGGTTCTCGAACTCGCCGAGGACGAGCACATCCCGCTACTGGAGCGCGCGCGGTTCCTGTCGATCTTCTCCAGCAACCTGGACGAGTTCTTCATGGTGCGGGTCGCCGGGCTCAAGCGGCGCCTGGCGACCGGGCTGGCCGTGGCCTCCGCCAGCGGCCACCACCCCCGGGACCTGCTGGAGCGGATCTCCACGTTCACGCACGAGCTGATGGTCCGGCAGAGCGCCTGCTTCGAGAACAGCGTCGCCCCGGCGCTGCGCGAGGTCGGTATCCGCATCCTGCGCTGGAACGAGCTGGAGGAGTCCGAGCGCGAGTACCTGCACGGCTACTTCCGCCGTTCCATCTACCCGCTGGTGACGCCCTTCGCCGTCGACTCGGCCCATCCCTTCCCCTACATCTCCGGCCGCTCCCTCAACCTCGCCGTCACCGTCCGCGACCCCCGCGACGAGCGCCGCATGTTCGCCCGCGTCAAGGTGCCCAGCTCACTGGCGCGCTTCATCGATCTCGGCACCCGCGGCAACGCCAGGTACGTCCCGGTCGAGGACGTCATCGCCGCCCACCTCCCGCAGCTCTTCGAGGGCATGCAGGTCGTCGAGCACCACGCCTTCCGCGTCACCCGCAACGCGGACCTGGAGGTCGACGAGGACGAGACCGACGACCTCGTGCAGTCCCTGGAGAACGAACTCCTCCGGCGCCGCTTCGGCCCGCTCGTGCGCCTGGAGGTGGAGCAGTCCATCACCGACGAGGTCCTGAACATCCTCACCGAGGAGCTGGGCGCCGAGGAGGAGGAGATCTACCGGGTCCCCGGCCCCCTCAACCTGGCGGGCCTGAGCCAGATCGCCGACGCCGACCGCCCCGAGCTGTGCTTCCCGCCGATGGTCCCGGTCGAGCCCCGCGCCCTGACCTCCGGTGGCCTCTTCGCCGCCATCCGCGAGCGCGAGATCCTCGTCCACCACCCCTACGAGTCCTTCGCCACCACCACCGAGCGCTTCCTCGCCCTGGCCGCGACCGACCCCAAGGTCATGGCCATCAAGCAGACCCTGTACCGCACCAGCGGCGACTCGCCCATCGTGGAGTCCCTGATCGAGGCCGCCCGGGCGGGCAAGGAGGTCGTGGTCCTGGTCGAGGTCAAGGCGCGCTTCGACGAGCAGAACAACATCCAGTGGGCCCGCAAGCTGGAGGACGCGGGCTGCCACGTGGTCTACGGGGTCGTCGGGCTCAAGACCCACTGCAAGCTGTCCATGGTGATCCGCCAGGACGGCGACGGCCACCTGCGCCGCTACTGCCACGTCGGCACCGGCAACTACAACCCCAGCACCGCGCGCGTGTACGAGGACTTCGGCCTGTTCAGCGCGGCGGCGGAGGTCGGGGAGGACGTCAGCGACCTCTTCAACAGCCTCACCGGATTCTCGCGCAAGAAGCACTACAGACGCCTGCTCGTGGCCCCCGCGGCCCTGCGCGAGGGGCTGCTCGCCCAGATCGCCGCCGAGATCGAGAACAGCCTCAAGGGCGAGCCCGCCCGCATCCGGATCAAGGTCAACTCGCTGGTCGACGAGGAGATCATCGACGCCCTCTACCGCGCCTCCCAGGCCGGGGTGCACGTCGACCTGTGGGTGCGCGGCAGCTGCGTCCTGCGCGCGGGCGTCCCGGGCCTGTCCGAGCACATCCGGGTGCGCAGCATCCTCGGCCGCTTCCTGGAGCACTCCCGCGTCTTCGTCTTCGCCAACGGATGGCGTCCCCAGGTGTGGCTGGGCAGCGCCGACCTCATGCCCCGTAACCTGGACCGGCGGGTGGAGGCACTCGTCCGGGTGTCCGACGCCGAGCAGTGCCGCCGACTCGTCGGTCTCATGGACCTGGCGATGGCCGACGGCACCTCGTCGTGGCACCTGGAGCCGGACGGCTCGTGGACGCGCCACACGCACGACCAGGAGGGGCGACGACTGATGGACCTGCAGGACGCACTGCGAGGCGACCGCCACCTGAGAGTGGTGGAGGGCGGATGAGCGACGGTGACGGGATCCAGGTGACCAGCGCCTTCCCTCCCCGGGACACCGCGGTGGGCGGGTACCTGGAGCCCATCCGGGCCGGGGGAGCGGTCCTGTGGCGGCCCGGGGTGAACGGGCGCACGGAGGTCGTCCTGATCCGCCGGCCGCTGCGCGACGACTGGACCCTGCCCAAGGGCAAGCTCAAGAACGGCGAGCACCCGATCATCGGGGCCGTCCGCGAGGTCCAGGAGGAGACCGGGCTCACGCCCGTGCTCGGGCGCCGCCTCCCGGCGCAGCACTACCTCAAGGACGGGTGGCCCAAGCAGGTGGAGTGGTGGGCCGCCACCCCGGCCGAGCCCGGCGGATTCATCGACTACAAGCCCAACGACGAGGTCGACACCGTCGAGTGGGTCCCGGTCGAGGAGGCCCGCGAGCGCCTCACCTACGACCACGACGTCCAGGTCCTGGACAACTTCCGCGCGGGCCCGCACCACACGTTCCCCGTCATCCTGCTCAGGCACCTGTCGGCCGGGGAGAAGCGGAGCTGGACCGACAACGACGTGCTTCGTCCGCTGGACGGGACCGGACGCGCCGACGCGCTGGCCCTGCCGCGCGTCCTGAGCGCCTACGGGCGGCCCCGAGTGGTGTCGTCGGCGGCGGCGCGGTGCACCGAGTCGATGCTGCCCTACTCGCTGGAGTGCGACGTGCCCATGCGCACCGAGCGGGCCCTCACTGTGTGGAACGGCACCTACGACGCCGACGACGCGCGGGCCGCCTTCCGGTCCCTGCTGGTCGAGGGCGTCCCGACGGTGGTGTGCACGCACGGCGAACTCGTCCCGCAGCTGATGGAGGAGGCGCTGGGCTGGCTGGGCGCGCCCAACACCCAGCAGTCGGGGCTGCGCAAGGGGTCGTTCTGGGTCGTGCACGTCTCGCGGGAGGGGGCCCTGGCGGGCGTGGAGCGGCACGCCGCCCGGGGCTGACCCGGAAGGGCGCCCGCGCGGGGGTGCCCGCGGGGGCGGCCCGCGGCGCTGGCATCATCGCGGTATGGGTACACACAGGGTCTCGCGGAGTATCGTCATCGACGCCCCCGCCGAGCGGATCTTCGACATCATCGCCACGCCGTCCCGGCACAGCGAGGTCGACGGGTCCGGCACGGTCCAGGACGCGGTGTCCGGCCCGGAGCGGCTGGAGGCGGGCTCGGAGTTCGGCATGGACATGCGCATGTTCGGGATCCCCTACCGGATGACCAACCGGGTGGTGGAGTTCGTTCCCGACCGGCTGATCGCCTGGCGGCACATCGGCCCCCACCGGTGGCGGTACGAACTGGAGGAGCTGGACGGGGGACGGACGCGGGTCACCGAGACGTTCGACTACTCGATCCGCTTCTCCGCCTACTACGTGCTGGCCGGCCTCCCGGCGCGCAACGCGGCCGGCATCGAGCGGTCGCTGCCGCGCCTGAAGGACGTCGCGGAGAAGGCCGAGACGGCCTGACCGCGCGGGTCACGGCCCGGGCCGCCGGGCCCGGGCCGTTCACGGGCTAGTGGTACTCGTAGTAGCCGTGGCCCGCGGCGTCGACCAGCGGCAGGGTGTGGGCGGCCGTGTAGGGGCCGTAGCCGCGGTCGCAGTCGTGGTGGTGGCCCTGTGACAGGACCGCGCTGTCCTGCCGGTCACCGCAGTAGCCGTCGTAACCGTCGTAGCCGTGGTGGTGCCCGGCGGCGGAGGCCGGGCCCGCGGCCAGGGCCAGGGCGGCACCGGTGGACATGGTCAGCAGTGCGAGAGCGGCGATGCGTTTCACGTACGTTCCTAGCTGTGAGTAGTCAGGTGTGTACTGCACGTGCTGACTTTAGATTCGCCCGGTGCCCTTTGGCCAGTTCATCGGAGCGCGAGTGCCGACCGTTCCGCGGGCCTTGCGGTGACCGTCGGCAACGGTGTCCCCACATATGCCCTAAAGTTCGGCAAGGGCCCGCGCGGGTCAGCGCCTCCCGGCCACCGCGGCGATGCGAGGGCGGGTCCCTCGGCCCTCCGTCGACGATTCGGGAGCAGTGGTGGGAACAACCTTGGGTGACGTCTGGCAGGAAGTGCTGTCCGTCCAGCCCGAACCGGAGCGGTGGATCATCGTCACGGCGGCCGTCCTGGCCCTGGCGGCGGTCCTGCTGGGTCCGCCGTGGCGGATCGGTCGCAACGTCGTCACGATCGCCCACGAGGGCGGACACGCGCTGGTCGCGCTGCTCAGCGGGCGCCAGCTCACCGCGATCCGGCTGCACTCGGACACCTCCGGCGTGACCGTCTCCCGGGGCAGGCCCACCGGTGTCGGCATGGTCCTGACCGTCTTCGCCGGGTACGTGTCGTCGTCGGTGATCGGGCTGCTGGGCATCCTGATGCTGATGTCCGACCGCATCACCGCGCTGCTGTGGCTGAGCATCGTGGTGCTCGCCGCCATGCTGCTGATGATTCGCAACGTCTACGGCGTGGTGTCGGTCGTGGGGACCGGGGCGGTGGTGTTCGGCGTGAGCTGGTTCACCCCGAGCGAGGTCCAGGCGGCCTTCGCCTACCTGTTCATCTGGTTCCTGCTGTTCGCGGGGATCAGGCCCGTGTTCGAGCTCCAGGGCCAGCGGATGCGCCAGCCCTCCCCGCACTCCGACGCCGACCAGCTGGCCCGGCTGACCGGCCTGCCGGGCACGCTGTGGGTCGTGGTGTTCGGCCTGTTCAACCTCGCGGTGACCGGCCTGGGCGTCTGGCTGCTGCTCTTCTAGGCGGCGCCGACGGGAAGGCGGTCAGCGCATCTGCGGCGCGGACAGGGCCTCGGTGACCGTCGTGAAGACGGGGATGCGCGTGTCGAGCGAGGTCACGCGCAGGGTCTGCAGCACCCGGTGGATCGGGGCCGCGATGGCCAGGACGGCCTGCTGCTCCCTGGCGGTCTTGTGCGCGCGGATCAGCACGCGCAGGCCGCTGGAGTCGATGAAGCGCAGGTCGGAGCAGTCCAGGACCACGCGGCCGTAGGGCTGCGTGGTGAGCGCCTCGGTGACCGCGTCCTGGAAGCGGTGCTCGGTGGCCATGTCGATCTCCCCGTTGAGCGCGAGCACCCGCCCGGTGTCGTGCAGCGTGGAGACGATGGTCAGGTCGGGCATGGCGACTCCGGCGTAGTCGGGCCGGGCCCGAGGGGTCGGCGAGGCCGGCCGTACGGCGCTCCACGAGCGCGTGCGGACCGGTGTGTTCTTCGCGTTGCCGCGGTGGCCAAACTGATGGTTCATCAATGTCCTCGTGTGGTTCCCCGGGCTGGGCCGGAGAGAAGGCGCCCCGCCCACCGAGTGCTCGTGGACCAGGTGCTGCTGCCCCGTCCAACGTCCGGGGCCGGACCGAAGGTTCCGTGGGGCGGCGTGGGTACGCCGCCGCGACTGCGGTGGTGGGTGGCGCGTCGCGGACACGCGCCGTGCGTCGGTTCCGGGTCGCGAAGACCCTGTCAGACCGATCAACCCGCGGGAGCGGGAGGTCATTCCCCTCGTGGGGCGGCGACCGGCTCCGCGGGGCCGTTACCCGCGGGCGGGCCGACCGTGTCCCCAGGGGTCCGGCGGCACAGCCACGGACTTTACCATAGGGCTGTGGCCGTTTCGTGACGTGAGCGACGCAAGGTCGTGCCCGTGCCTTGCGCCCGGTCGCCGACCGATGAGGTATGCCTCACATTATCTGGGCGGATTCTGGTGATTTGTGGTCGTTTGGGGGATTCTTGGGTCCCTCCTGGAGTGCCCAAGCACACGCCGAGAGTGTGAGCGGTACCGCTACCGTCAGAGCGATCGCCGGGATGGCGACCCCCGAGTCGTTGGCCGCGAAACCCACCAGGGCGGTCACCAGGGAACCGGTCAGACCGGCCCGCAGGGTCGGCGCGTACTCGTAGGCGCGTTGCAGGGCCCCGATCCGCCAGTTGGTCGGCCGGTTCAGCACCGCGAACAGGAACAGCAGGGCGCCCGCGGCCAGCAGCGTCAGCTGCCAGTTGCCCAGCGTCCCCAGCATCGCGCCCAGCTTGCGCGCGACCACCGGTCCGGCCTCGCCGTTCAGCACCTGGGCGGCGAACTCCCCGATGTGGCTGCGCTCCTGCGGCGGGCGCAGGTAGTCCAGCCAGGCCAGCAGCGTGATCACCGCCACGGCCGACAGCGCGGCCGAGCCCAGGCGCAGGGGCGTGACCCGCACCCCGGCGATCATCATGGTGGTCACCGCCAGCCCCGGCACGAGGGCGATGACGCCCCCGAAGTCGGTGCCCAGGCCCGGCCACCCGATGATCACCACCGACGCCGCCCCGATCACCGCGGTCACCGCTACCGCGGCCCCCCGCCTGCCCCGCGAGATCAGCTCGTGGGACACGCCCGCGACCGTCATCAGCATGCCCGTGGCGAACGTGGCGAACGCGATGTTGCCGATGCCGTAGAAGCGCCCGGCGACGATCGGGGAGTACCCCGTCGGGGAGTTCATCTGCAGGCTGGCGCCGAAGGCCAGGTCGACGAAGAGCACCACGGTGGTCGTGGCCGCCACCACCGTCATGGGACCGAGGATCGTACGGCGCCACGGTCCCGCCATGGCCAGCGCCACCACGAGCGCGTCCGCCGTCAGGACACAGGCCAGCAGTGCCAGGAACGGGTGGGGCGAGTCCCACCACGGGACCAGGTTGGCCAGGTAGCTGGCCACGGGGAAGGACGCCCCCGCCAGCGCCACCGCCCGCGTCACCGTCAGGACGACCGCGCGCTTGACGTGCCGGCCCTTGGCGTAGCGGTGCAGGGAGTAGGCCGCGGCCGCGTAGATGAGGAGTTGGAGGGCGACCAGTCCGCTGAAGAACCCGGGGATGGCCCCGCCGACCACGACCGCCGCGGTGTTGAAGTCCATCAGCCGCTTCACGGCCGCCTCGGTGGTCGGCGGCCGTTCGGTCCGGTGCCACGGCCGGCCGCCGACCGGTTCGATCGGGGCGACCCCGGCCCGTTCCAGGAGGGTGGGCGTGGTGTCGGTGAGCGCCACCAGGCCCGGACGCCGGGTCGAGTCCGAGGCGAGGTAGGCGGGTGTGCCGGTCACGGCGCCGTCGGCCACCCGCCCGGACGCGGCCGCGGTGAGCTCCGAGGGGCCGGTGTCCATGGAAACGCCGACGACCATCAGCGACGACCCGGACGGCAGCAGGTCCACCAGCGACCGCAGCCGGGCGTCCAGGTCGGCCAGCGCCTCCGCGCGCGCCCAGGTGGGGACGTCCTCGGGATCGGGCTCGTCCGCCTCGGCCTCCTCGACCGCCTCCTCGTCGGAGGGCTGCGGGGGGTCGGGGTAGAGCCGGGTCAGGTCCGGCAGCTCCACGGCGGCCAGCGTCACCTGCGACAGCCGCTCACGGGTCAGGTCGTGGACCGAGCCCAGGTAGTGGTCGACCCGGCCGGAGGTGTCGGCGACCCCGAGCGCGGCGCCGGGGCCGACCGCCAGCGTGGTGCCGCCGGCGCCGCGCACACTCTCACCGAGCAGGCCCACCGGGGCCTGGAAGACCGACTCCCGGTTGGGTGCGGCGTAGGTCTCGAACTCCGGCAGGACCGCGCCGGAGCCGTCGCGCACGGGCTCCGGCACGGCCTCGCACACGGTGAAGCTCTCCCGCTCGGACAGGGCGCGCTCGCCGGCCGACACCGTCAGCCAGCCGTCGGTGGGGCAGGTGCGGGAGGTGGCCGTGCGGATCGAGACGTTGCCGATGGCGGTCTCGCCCGCCATGTTCCACAGGGTCGGCGTGTTCTCGGGAGTGACGTCCCTCCACAGCAGCCCCGGCACACCCACCAGCACCGTCGGCGCGGCGTCCTCGGGCGCGGTGCCCGACGCACGGGACGTCTCGGACGCCGCGGGGGCGGCGCCCAGCAGGACGGCCGCCAGCACCAGGACGACGAGGGCCGGGACCGCGCGGCCCGCGATCGCCGGGCTGAGTGGCATGTCGCAACCTCCTCGGGTCAGGACTGGTCACCCTAGTGAGGGCTCTCCCCCCGATGGTGGACGCCTCGCCGGGCGCCCGTCCCGGTCTCAGAGGTCCATACCCCAGTCCTTCAGCGTCTCCCGCGCGTCGGGGAGCGGGCGCCCCCGCGTGACGCCGCCGGGCGTGCGGTCGAAGCGCGGGGCCGGACCGGGGACGATCCGGCCGTCCTCGTCGGTGAGGGTCCCCCGGGCGCGCACGTGGGGGTGTTCCGGGGCCTCGCCCGGAGCCAGGACGGCGGTCACGCAGGCGTCCTCCCCCTCGAACACGGCGGCCCACTCGTCGCGCGTGCGGGTGCGCAGCACCTCGGCGAACCGTGCCCGCAGTCGCGGCCAGCCGTCGCGGTCCCACTGGTCGGGCAGGTCCTCGCCCGAGAGGCCGGTCCCCGCGAGGAAGGCGGCGTAGAACTGCGGTTCGATGCAGCCCACGGCCACGTGCCGGCCGTCGGAGCACTCGTAGACGTCGTACCAGGGCGCCCCGGTGTCGAGGTAGTTGGTGCCGCGTTCGTCGGTCCACGATCCGCGGGCCCGGTCCTCGTAGACCATCGACATCAGCAGGGCGCTGCCGTCGACCATGGCCGCGTCGACGACCTGTCCGCGGTCGGAGCCCTGGCGCTCGACCAGGGCGGCGAGGATCCCCGTGACGGCGAACATGGTCCCTCCGGCGAAGTCGCCCAGCAGGTTGACCGGGGGTACGGGCGGACCGCCCGCGCGCCCGATCGAGTGCAGCGCGCCGTTGACGGAGACGTAGTTCATGTCGTGCCCGGCGGTATGGGCGAGCGGGCCCTCCTGTCCCCAGCCGGTCACCCGCGCGTAGACCAGCCGCGGGTTGAGGCCGAGGCACGTGTCGGGGCCGAGCCCCAGGCGCTCCATCACGCCGGGGCGGAAACCCTCCACCAGCACGTCGGCGCGCTGGACGAGGTCGCGGGCCAGCGCGCGGCCCTCGTCGGACTTGAGGTCGGCGCCCACGACGGCGCGCCCCTCGCTCATGTGGGGCCCGGCGGCGCCGGCGGCCATGGCCTCGGCCGCCGCGGGCCGGTCCAGGCGGACGACGTCGGCACCGAGGTCGGCGAGGAGCATGCCGGCCATCGGTGCCGGGCCGATCCCGGTGAACTCGACGACGCGGATGCCGTGCAGGGGTCCCATCGGTGGCCTCCAGGTGGGGCGGTGGTGCGGGCGTGCGGGCCGGTCCGCGGTCGGCGGGCGGCCACGCTCATACTAGAACGCCGTTCGGTCAAGGGGAACGGCACCGTCGCGTGCGTCATTGCACGAAACGCCACAAGGAATGCGAAAGGAAACATATGGCCTGAATCCTTTTTGGCCAAGGCCAAAAAGCAATTCAAGAATGAGTGTTAATGTGTCCGTGCTCGCTGCCGAACAGCGCCCCCTGCCCGTGCCACCCCGCCGAGGCACCGCCGCCACCAGCGAGAACGACCCACGCACACGCGCCGAGAAGGGCGAGACCGCCATGCCCCGTACCCAGAGGAACCGTTTCCGGCGCAGGCGCGCCCGACGCCGGTTCCCGCTCCCGATGCCCCTTCTGGCCGCGACCGCCGCCGGACTCCTGGCCGCGACCGCGGGCGGGACGGCCTTCGCCATGGACAAGGGCGTCGTCCTCGACACCGGCGGCGAGGAGCGGACCGTGCACACCTTCGGCGGCACCGTCGCCGACGTCCTGGACGCGGCCGGTGTGGAACTGGGGGAGGGGGACGTCGTCGCGCCGCCCCCGGACACCCCCGTCGGCGACGGCGACCACGTCCTCGTCCGGTCCCCGCGCGACCTCACCGTCGAGCTCGACGGGCACGAGCGGTCCCACCGCGTCATCGCCGCCGACCTCGGCGAGGCCCTGCACCAGATCGGCCTCGACCCCGGGTCCGTGGAGCTCTCCGAGTCCCCGGACACCCCCCTTCCCGCCGAGGGCCTCTCCGTGTCCGCCGAGCGCGCCCCGCGCATGGTCGTCATGTACGACACGGTCCGCACCGAGACCCGCACCACCGGCACGACCGTCGCCGACGTCCTCGACGCCGCCGGGATCGACCTCGGCGCCCACGACATCGTCACCCCCGAGCCGGACGAGCCCGCCGCCCCCGACACGGTCGTCGAGGTCCTGCCCGTGCTCACCGCACCGGAGACCGAGGAGGTGGTCATCGAGGCCGACACCGAGGAGCGCGACGACCCCGACCTGCCCCAGGGCGAGCGCGAGGTGGTCACCGAACCCGAGGACGGACTCAAGGAGGTCACCACCGCCACCGTCCTGCGCGGCGGCGAGGAGGTCGAGCACCGGCTGTCCGAGGAGACCGTCAGCCATCCCGTCGACGGGCTCGTCAGGGTCGGCACCCAGGTGGAGGAGGCCGGCACGCCGCCGGTCGGCGGCGGGGACGCCGCGGGGCTCAACTGGTCCGCCCTCGCCGCCTGCGAGTCCGGCGGCGACCCCACCGCGGTCAACTCCGCCGGCGGCTACTACGGCCTCTACCAGTTCAGCACCGCGAGCTGGCGGTCGGTCGGCGGCACCGGCCTGCCGTCGGAGGCCGGCGCGGGGGAGCAGACCCAGCGGGCCCAGCAGCTCTACGACGCCGTGGGCGGGAACTGGCAGAGCCAGTGGCCGCACTGCGGGGCGCGCCTGTTCGACTGAGCCGACCCGACCGCGTCGGCGTACCGCCCGTGCCCATCGGGCCCACCGAGCGGCCCGCGTCGCCGTACCTCCGTGCCCGACCGACCCGGCGGCGCCGACCGCGTCCCCCGCACCGCCCGCCTCTCCGCACCGCCCGCGCCCCCGCACCGCCCGCGCCCCCGCACCGACCGCGCCCCCGCACCGACCGCGCCCCCGCACCGACCGCGCCCCCGCACGTCCGTCCACGTGCGGGCCCCGTGCGGCGCACACCCCGGAACGGTCCCGCGGTGATGGCAAGATGTGTGGGTGACACAGACACCCGCCAACGACCCCGCCGACCGGTCCCGCCTGCTCACGCCCGGAGACGTGCGCGAGCTGGCCGGACGCTTCGGAATCCGGCCCACCAAGACCCTGGGCCAGAACTTCGTCATCGACCACGGCACGGTCCGGCGGATCGTCAGGGTCGCGGGCGTCACCGACGACGACGTCGTGGTGGAGGTCGGCCCCGGGCTCGGCTCGCTCACCCTGGCCCTGCTCCCGCACGTGCGCCACGTGACCGCGATCGAGATCGACCCGGCCCTGGCCCAGGCCCTGGCGGGCACCGTCGCCGCACACGCCCCCGAGCTCACCGACCGGCTCACGGTCGTCCCCGGCGACGCCATGCGCATCGCCGACGTGCCCGGCCCCGCCCCCACGGCGCTGGTCGCCAACCTGCCCTACAACGTGTCCGTGCCCGTCCTGCTGCACCTGCTCGAACTCCTGCCGTCGCTGCGGCGCGTGCTCGTCATGGTCCAGTCCGAGGTGGCCGACCGGATCACCGCCACCCCCGGGGGCCGGATCTACGGCGTCCCCTCCGCCAAGGTCGCCTGGTACGCGCGGGCCCGCCGGGCGGGCGCGGTCGGCCGCAACGTGTTCTGGCCGGCGCCCAACGTCGACTCCGGGCTCGTCGAACTCCTCCGCCGCCCCCAGCCCGACACCAAGGCCCCCCGCACGGAGGTCTTCGCGGTGATCGACGCCGCCTTCGCCCAGCGCCGCAAGACACTGCGCGCGGCCCTGGCCGGGTGGGCGGGTTCGGCGCCCGCCGCGGAGACCGCGCTGCGGGCCGCCGGGGTCGACCCCTCCGCCCGCGGGGAGTCCCTGGGCATCGAGGAGTTCGCCGCCATCGCCGAACACCGTCCGGCGCGCCAGGTCCACTGACCCGGCGCGCCGGACGGCGTGATCCGGCGCCGGGAGAGCCGCCGACCGCGCGCCGCCACCCTCCCGCCGCGGTGCTCAGCGGGGGGAGGACCCGTGGTCGGGCACGTCCCCCTCGTGCTCCTTCGTTCCGCGCGAGCGGGTCAGCGCCCGCGCCACACCGGCCAATCCCAGCCCCACGGCCAGCACGGGCAGGACCCACACGACGTGGAAGTCCCAGTCGCCCGACCCCCGCACGGCGAACGCCACCGCGAGGCCGAGGAACAACACCGCGGCGACCAGCGAACCCCAGTCAGCCCTACGCCTCGCCATGCTGTACCTCCACGACTCCGAAACCCACGTCGGCGTTGATCCTGATCGTCGGTGGACCGGCCTCGTCGCCGTCCTCCCCGCTTCCGCCGTCCTCTTCCGTCCCGCCGTCCTCGCTTTCCGTCGCGCCGTCCCCGTCCTCCGCGCCGGCCGACACCGGCTCGATCACGGACACCTCGTCGATACCGGGGCCGATCACGTCGGCCCCCTCCGTCCCCGGGTCGAGGTCCACCGCCCCGAAGCCGATCCGCGACGTCAACTCGACCCGGACGTCGTCGGGCACCGTGATCTCCGCGACGCCCGCGCCGACCCGCACGCCGACGTCGGCGGACTCCCCGCGCTCCAGGTCGGTCAGCCCGGTCAGGTCCAGGAAGGCGCCGCCGACGGTCAGCCGGTGCTCGCCCTCCTCCATGGCGGCGACCGTCGTCGGCTCCCAGGAGGCACCGCCCACCCGGATCCGCGTCAGATCGGTCACCGACGCCGCGCTCAGCACCAGAGCGACCGTCAGCCCCAGGAACATCAGCCCCGAGGGATTGCCGACCCACGTGCCGACCAGGGCGTAGAGCCCGATCACGGCGAGCGCGGCGGCGAGGAAGTACACCCCGCTCTCCGGCCCGAACAGCAGATCGGCCGTCCGCGCGCTCCACAGAGACGAGTCCCAGCCGTACACCCAGAGGGGGACGACGATGGCCATGGCCACGAGCGTCCACAGGGCGAGCGAGCCCAGTGGAGCGCCGCAGCGCCGCTTGCGGGCCCGGCGCCCGCCTCCCTTCCCGTCCGGAGCGTCCCCGTCCCCGTTCTCGTCCTCGTCCCCGTGGCCGTCCGACCCCCCAGCTCCGGGCCGGGAGGTGCGCTCGGACACCACGGCCAGGTCCACCGGGCCCGGCGGCGCGGTCGCCCACGGCTGCGCGGGGTTGTAGTACGCCGCGGCCGGCTCCGGGGAGGGGGGCGTCGGCGGCGGCGCGTGCGTGCGCAGGTCGTCGCGCAGGCCCGTGAACGTTCCCCGCAGGTCGATACCCCGGTTGCGCGCGGCCAGCACCCCGAGCACCAGCGGAACCGCCAACAACAGCGTGCCCCAGCTGAACCCGCCCAACAGGCTGAACGCCGTCATCACGGCCAGGCCCACCGCGAGCAGCTTCACGACCGCCCGGGACGGGATGCCGCGGTCGAGCATCTGCTCGATGGTGGCGGGACCGCCCTCGGAGTCGCGCATCAGCATCCACGCGGCGACGTAGAGCAGGAGCCCGGAGCCGCCGGCGAACGCCGTCAGTACGAAGCCGGTCCGCCACACGACCGGGTCGATGTCGGTGTACCGGCCAAGCCCGCCGCACACACCGGCGAGCACACGGTCGTCGGACTTGCGGAGTTCGCGTCCGGGCGCCGCCCCCGGCGCCCCGCCCTCCGCTCCGGAGCCCGTGGCACCGGGCGTCTCCGGCGGAGGAGGGCCCTCGCCCGCCCCGGCAGGCGACGGTGTGTCCGTCATCGTCATTCACCGCACTTTCCTCGACACCACCATGGTCGCCCGCCGGAGCCGGTCAGGGTAATCCGGGACGACCCTGACCACACCCTGACCGGAACCAGGGCACGACCAGGGACGCGCCCCCGATGCCCCTCGGGGGGCGCAGGGGGCATGCTGGAGACACCAAGGAACGGAAGAGAGCGGTGATCAGCCGGTGGCACCCACGGCCCCGGACACCCCGCGGCTGACCCGCGCGGTGGACGGCAGACTCCTCTTCGGCGTCGCGTCGGGCCTGGCCAGGCACCTGGGCGTCGACCCCGTGGTCGTACGCCTGGCCTTCATGTGCCTGTCGATCGGCGGGATGGGCATCGCCGTCTACGTCGCCCTGTACTTCTTCGTCCCCAACGAGCCGACGGCGGAGGACACGGCGACCCTGGACGACCCCACCGCGCGCAAGGGCCGCGACGTGTCGCAACTGGTCGCCTACACGGGCCTGGCCGCCGGACTCGGAACCCTGTTCCTGCTCTTCGGCGGGGTGTTCGACCCTCTGCTGTGGTTCGTGGTCTTCGGCGCCCTGGGTGCCGCCATCCTGTGGCAGCAGGCCAACCCCGCCCAGCGCGACGAGTGGATGTCGAGCACCGTCCACCGCGTCGGCGGCAAGGGGCTGATGCGCGCCGGCGCCGGCGTCCTCCTCATCGTGGTGGGCGTCATCGGCTTCCTGGCCTTCCAGCAGCAGCTCCAGGACGCCCGGGCGGGACTGACCTTCGCGTTCACGCTCATCGCGGGCGTGTCGCTGGTGGTCGCGCCCTGGATCATCGGCCTGATCCGCGACCGCGACCTGGAGCGCCGCGAACGCATCCGCAACGCCGAACGCGCCGAACTGGCCGCGCACATCCACGACTCCGTCCTGCACACCCTGACCCTGATCCAGCGCCGCGCCGAGGACCCGCGCGAGGTGCAGCGCCTGGCCCGCGTCCAGGAGCGCGCCCTGCGCACCTGGCTCTACCGGCGCCCGGCCGACGCCGACACCACGGTCTCGCCCGCGCTCGAACGCGTGGCGGCCGAGGTCGAGGAGGAGCACGGCGTCCCCATCGAGGTCGTGTGCGTGGGCGACTGCCCCATGGACGACTCGCTGGGCGCGGTCCTGCGCGCGGCCCGCGAGGCCATGGTCAACGCCGCCAAGTACGCCGACACGTCCTCGATCTCGGTGTTCGGCGAGGTGGAACCGGAGGAGGTGCTGGTGTTCGTCCGCGACCGCGGCGCCGGGTTCGACCTGGAGTCCGTCCCGGAGGACCGGATGGGCGTGCGCGGCTCCATCCTCGGCCGGATGGACCGCCACGGGGGCTCGGCGCGCATCCGCACCGCCCCGGGCGAGGGCACCGAGGTCCAGCTGCGCATGCCCCGCACCCCGGAGTCCTGACGTCCGGATGCGGACACCCGCCGGACACGGGTGTCCGGGGCACCCGCGTCCTGGATAGAGTCTCGGGTGTGGGAGACGAGAGCACGACCTTCAGCGACGGAGACGCGGTACCCCGCGTCGTGATCGTGGACGACCACCGGCTGTTCCGCAGCGGGGTCCGCGGCGAACTCGGCGACGCGGTCGAGGTCGTCGGTGAGGCCGACGACGTCGACAGCGCGGTGCACGTCATCGGTGAGCGGCTGCCCGACCTCGTCCTGCTCGACGTCCACCTGCCGGGCGGCGGGGGCGTGGAGGTGCTGCGCCGCGTCCTGGCACAGCACCCGCAGATCCGCTTCCTGGCGCTGTCGGTGTCCGACGCCGCAGAGGACGTCATCGGCGTGGTGCGCGGCGGCGCGCGCGGCTACGTCACCAAGACCATCTCCGGCACGGAGCTCGCCCGGGCGATCGTCCGCGTCGCCGACGGCGACGCGGTGTTCTCGCCCCGCCTGGCGGGGTTCGTGCTCGACGCCTTCTCCGCCACCGACGCCCCGCCGGTCGACCCCGAGCTGGACCGCCTCACCCAGCGCGAGCGCGAGGTGCTGCGGCACATCGCCCGCGGCTACGCGTACAAGGAAGTCGCCAAGGAGCTGTTCATCTCCGTCAAGACGGTGGAGACGCACGTGTCCTCGGTGCTGCGCAAGCTCCAGCTGTCCAACCGCCACGAGCTCAGCCGCTGGGCGACCGCCCGCCGCCTGGTCTGACGGCGGAGCTCAGCGCAGCGCGTCGAGCATCCGGCCCAGGAACTCGTCCTCCGCCACGCCGGTGATGACCCGGGCGGAACGGCGCTCGTCGCCCGCCGGGCGCGGACGCAGGTCGGCGACGGTCATACCGCGGGTCAGGCTCCCGGAGAGCTCCACGCGCAGCGGCGTCTCGTAGGCGCCGGTCACCAGGTGCGGGTCGACGAGGACGGCGGCGGCCAGCGGGTCGTGCATCGCGCACTGGCGGACACCGAAGAGCCCCGCGTAGAAGTCGGCGTAGAAGTCCAGGAAGGCCGAGGTGCGTTCGGCGCGCTCGCCCGGGACCTCCTTCAGCCGCGCCAGCCACTCCGGCGTTGCCACGGTCTCCATGGTGACGTCCAGCGCCACCAGGTCCAGGTCGAACCCGGCCGCGAACACCGCCTCCGCGGCCTCGGGGTCGTTGTTGATGTTGGCCTCGGCGTGCGAGGAGACGTTGCCCGGCGCCCTGACGGCGCCGCCCATGACGACGAGGCGGCGCACCAGGCGCGGCAGCTCCGGCTCCAGGCCGAGCGCGATCGCCAGGTTGGTCAGCGGGCCCACCGCGAGGACGTCGATCTCGCCCGGGTCGGCGCGCACCAGGCGCACCAGCAGCTCGGCGGCCGACTCCCGCACGGGCTTGCCCGAGGGCGCGGGCAGCTCCACGTCGCCCAGCCCGTTGCCGCCGTGGACGTGCTCGGCCAGACGGGGCTCCTGCACCAGCGGCCGGCCGGCGCCGACGGCGACCGGGACGTCCGGGCGCCCGTACAGGTCGAGCAGCCGCAGGGCGTTGTCCGCGGTGACGTCGACGCTGTTGTTGCCGAACACCGCGCCGATACCGACGATCTCCACGTCGCCGCGCGCGGCGAGGTAGGCCAGGGCGACGGCGTCGTCGATACCCGGGTCACAGTCAACGAACACGCGCATGGACAAGGAAGCTCCCCTGAGAGACGGTGACGGCCCCGGACCGGGGCCTCGATACCCACCAAGGGTAGGCGCCCGACCAGCCCCGTCGTGACCGCCCGGACGGGACCGCGCCGCTGGGGCGTCGGTGCCCGTCCGACGTCGGCCGTAACCTGTAACGGTGTCCTCCCAAGAGCAGCTTCTCGAAGGTCTGAACGGTCCCCAGCGCGACGCCGTCACCCACAGCGGCGCACCGCTCCTGATCGTGGCGGGTGCCGGGTCGGGCAAGACCCGTGTCCTCACCCACCGCATCGCCCACCTCATGGCCGAACGCGGTGTGCGCCCCGGCGAGATCCTCGCCATCACCTTCACCAACAAGGCCGCGGCCGAGATGAAGGAACGCATCGAGGCCCTGCTCGGGACGCGCGCCGCGAACACCATGTGGACCATGACCTTCCACTCCGCGTGTGTGCGCGTGCTGCGCAGGGAGGGCCACCGGCTCGGCTATCCGAGCAGTTTCACCATCTACGACTCCGCCGACTCCGCGCGCCTGATGCAGCTGGTGTGCAAGGAGATGGACCTGGACCCGAAGCGGTTCCCGCCCAAGGCGTTCTCCGCGCAGGTGTCCAACCTCAAGAACGAGCTGGTCGACTACGACACGTTCGCCGCGCAGGCCCAGAACGAGCAGGAGAAGACGCTCGCCGAGGCCTACCAGCTCTACCAGCGCCGCCTGCACGAGGCGGGCGCGATGGACTTCGACGACCTCATCATGATCACCGTCAACCTGTTCCAGATGTTCCCGGACGTCGTCGAGCACTACCGGCGGCGGTTCCGGCACGTCATGGTCGACGAGTACCAGGACACCAACCACGCCCAGTACGTGTTCGTCCGAGAACTGGTGGGCGCGGCCGAGGACTCCGACACCAGCGTCGTGCCGCAGGCCGAGCTGTGCGTGGTGGGCGACGCCGACCAGTCCATCTACGCGTTCCGCGGCGCCACCATCCGCAACATCCTGGAGTTCGAGCGCGACTTCCCCAACGCGCGCACGATCCTGCTGGAGCAGAACTACCGCTCCACCCAGAACATCCTGTCCGCGGCCAACGCCGTGATCGACCGCAACGAGGGCCGCCCGGCCAAGAACCTGTGGTCGGAGCAGGGCGAGGGGCCCGCGATCACCGGGTACGTCGCCGACAACGAGCACGACGAGGCCGCGTTCGTGGTGGGCGAGATCGACCGCCTCACCGACGAGGGGACGGTGCGCCCCGGCGAGGTCGCGGTCTTCTACCGGACCAACGCGCAGTCCCGCGTGTTCGAGGACGTGTTCATCCGGACCGGGCTCCCCTACAAGATCGTCGGCGGCGTGCGCTTCTACGAGCGCAAGGAGATCCGCGACATCCTCGCCTACCTGCGGGTGCTGGCCAACCCCGAGGACACGGTCAGCCTGCGCCGGATCCTCAACGTGCCCAAGCGCGGCATCGGCGCGCGCGCGGAGGAGGCCGTGGAGCTCTTCGCGGCCCGCGAGCGGATCTCGTTCTCCCAGGCGCTGCGCCGGGTCGACGAGGCGCCCGGCATCGCGACGCGCTCGGCCAAGGCGATCCAGTCCTTCGTCGCCCTGCTGGAGGAGCTGGGCGAGACGGTGCCGACGGGCACGCCGGCCGAGATCGTCGAGGCGGTGCTGAGCAAGACCGGGTACCTGTCCGAGCTCGCCGAGTCCAAGGACCTCCAGGACGAGAGCCGGGTGGAGAACCTGGAGGAGTTCGTGGACGTGGCGCGGGAGTTCGAGCACACCTTCGCGACCCTGCTGGAGGAGGAGCCCTCCGACGGTGAGGACGGCGGGGGCGGGGAGTCCGGTGCGGCCGGATCGGCGCTGGACCCGGGAGCCCCGACGCTCGTCGACTTCCTGGAGCGCATCGCCCTGGTCGCCGACACCGACCAGATCCCCGACGCGGACGACGAGGGCGGGGTGGTCACGCTGATGACCCTGCACGCGGCCAAGGGGCTGGAGTTCCCCGCGGTGTTCCTGACCGGCCTGGAGGACGGGGTCTTCCCGCACACCCGGACGCTCGGGGACAAGACGGAGCTGGAGGAGGAGCGGCGGCTGGCCTACGTCGGCATCACGCGGGCCCAGAAGCTGCTCTACCTGAGCCGGGCGGCGGTGCGCAGCGCGTGGGGTACGCCGTCCTACAACCCGGCGTCGCGCTTCCTCGACGAGATCCCGTCCACGCTGGTGGACTGGCGCCGCGCGGAGTCCACTCTGGCGCCGCCGCCCAGTCGCGGCCTGTCCGGCGGATGGGGCGGCGGGTCCACCTCCGGTTTCGGCGGCGGCTTCGGCGGCGGCTCCCGCTCGCGTGCGGGCACGGCCAGGCCGACCAAGGAGGCCCCGACGCTGAGCGTGGGCGACCTCGTCAACCACGACTCCTTCGGTATGGGCCGGGTCCAGCTGGTCGAGGGGGCGGGCGACAAGACCAAGGCCCGCATCGACTTCGGCGCCGACATCGGTGAGAAGGACTTCCTGGTGAAGTACGCCCCGATCGAGAAGCTCTGACGGGACCCGCGGTGGCGGTGCTGTGGCCGTGCGGCGGCGGGTGCGGCTGTCGTGCGGCCGTGGTGCGGCCCGTTACGCGGGTGTTCGTCCGGTGTTGCGGCGGGCGTGTTAGCCACGACACCCGGGAGATTCGCGAAACGCGTCCGACGCACTCCCTCGCGGGGGTAGAGTTGGTCAAGACCGAGCGAGGCGAACGCGGTTCCACAGGGGCGGCGGGCGTGCCGGTCACTCTCTGAACTTCCAGACCTCGATCCTTCGTTCGTCGTGCTCTGCGCGATCCGACGGTGGGACGGGGGAGGGATCCGAGCTTCCGGTCCGAGCACTGATGCGGTTCGGGTAGGCTCGGGGAGTTGCTTCGGAAAGCCGGGCGAATTCGCCGGGTCGGAGAAGCGGAACGGGCTTTACCCCGATCAATTGCTCCGAAACCGCCGATTTGGCGGGGCACGGAACACCTGAT
>NZ_LGEC01000063.1 GCF_001279585.1 Nocardiopsis sp. NRRL B-16309
TCCAGGGGTCGGGTGGCCATACCCCAGGAGCCATGAGCGGCATTTTCTCGTCAGCCTCGCCCAGACCCCCTGGACCACCCCTCCATTCTCAAGGTTTCCTCGTGCCCGAGGGTGTTATCCCATCGGATCAAAGGTCCCCTGGATGGAATGGATCATACGGCTGATCCACTGATGCAGACGCCCTGTGGTAGCGAGAAGTTCTTGGTCTCGTACAACCGGCCGAGCTCGTACAGCGCGCTGAAGACGCCGTACTATGTCTCTGCTGCGCCCTCGCTGTCATCGAACTCTTGGCGGTAGGCCAGATTGGGGCTCCAGCTGTCCTGGGAGCTGTAGGTTTGCGGCCCGTTCTCAGTGATTGGTGCGGGGCCGATTCTCTGCGTGGCGATGGGTCCTTTGGGGCGAGGTGTACTAGGTACGGGAGAGCATCAGGGCGGCTGAGCGCTAGAGAGCGGGTCAATAACGGTCGCTGGCTTGGGGAGGAAGTCAGATGGTTCACGCCGCCGTGGTGTTCGTTGGGGGTGCGACGTTCGGGGGGAGGCTGCCTTGCAGGCGGCGAGTGAGTTCGGCGCCCACGTGTGTGGTGAGCAGCCCAGTGTGTTCTATCCCCAAGCGGTTGGCCACATCTCCTGCGTGCAGCCGGATGGTGGCCTCGATGAGAATGGCGTAGGTGTGGGTGGCCGTGCGGGTTTTCCACCAGCTGATTGCGCCGAGCACAACGGTGATGAGCGCGCTGGGCCACCACCACACGGCCAAGGGGAGGTACAGCACCGCCCAGGCGGCCAGGCCAATGGTGCGGGTCAGGTCCAGGCGGGCCGCGCTGACCTGGGTAGTCACCTCGGCGGGCAGGATCAACCACAGGTACGGCCATACCACCGCCACGTCGAGGTCATGGTCGCGCTGCAAACGCAGGGTGATGGCGTTGAGCCGGTCCCCGCACCAGGTCGGCCTCGCTGGCGCTTCTGGGGAGATGCGCGCCATCTGGTCATAGGCTCCCCGGTAGGAGACCAAAGCACTACCCCGCTGCCCATCGTGGAAATGAGCGGCCTCGTCCAATGTGCGGCGCCGGGCGGCCCAGTGCTCGTGGCGGGCGGCGACCCACCGCTCTATCAGGCGGGGCAGTGGGGGTGGCCACCCCTGCCAGTCGGAGGCGAGCCAGAGGCGTTCGATGAGCCCGCCCAAGGCTTGGGCGAGCAGCCCCACCGCGGCGCTGCCGACCACGATGGCGGCGAAGACAGCCACCTGGCCGCCGAGGGTGTCCACGCGCGGATCGGCAGCGTGGGCGGTGATGGTGTCGGCAAGGAAGACCGGGTCCAGGGCATGGGCGTGACCCAGGGTGCGCGCACTGGCCGCCACGGCCAGGTAGAAGGCTCCGGGCAGGGCCAGCAGACTCACCCACTGCTCGGTGAGCTTGCTCCCCAGCGCCGCCAATAGCCCGCCCATCGGCTAAGCCAGAGATGTGCGGCGCAGTGGGTCACCGCTGACATGGCAGGCGGGAACCTCGCTGGCGGGGTTGGGTCGCCAGGACCTCGCACACAACCTGGTCGGGCACCTGTAGTCGGCCTCGCCGGGGCGGGCGCTATCGATCCCGGCCAGGTGCAGGCCGCGGGCGCCGGTGCTCGTGGTCACCACCCCCCCGGGTGTAGGAGTTCGGGCCCTTCTTCTCGGCGTAGGCATACACCCCGTGTGCGTCGCCAAGAGTCTGAAGCACCGCGTCTAGGGTGTGCAGCGCCGTGGACACGTCTGTGCCGACATGAGCGGCTTGCAGAACTTCCTCCACCAGCGACGCTCCTTGTGGATCGTGTCCGAGCGTGGCGCGGATCTGGTCGGTGTGGGCACAGATGATGGCCAGCATCACCGTCACATAGTCCCGTTGCCTCTCTGGCGCTTCGCCCATACCGTTCTCGTCCGTTTCTGCGTCGATTGGCACACCCAAGCCGGCCCGGACCGGTTCGGCGAGCGGAACGGACCGAGCCTATCGGAGCGAATCCCCCATACGCCGGGGTTTGGTGGAGCTAGCATCCCAGGACGGATCGGCAATCCAGGCAGGGGAGAACGAGTGCGCGAACAGCGACTGGCCGCGATGCGGGCACGGCTTCGACGGGTCGAGGACACCGGTGACTTCTCTATGGTGCTGGAACCGCAAGCGCTTAGCCAGGCCCGGGACTTGACCGAGCTCCTACAAGAGGACCCAGAGGATCTTGAAGTCCGCCACGTCCTGGGCTGGTGCCAGTGGTACGGGTACCTTGCCCTGCCCAAGGCGGCTGGCCAGGTCGCTGCCCAAACTGCGGCAGAGACCCTCCTGCCCTGCTTCCTAGCTGACTTCACACCCGTCCCCGGGCCGCTACTACAGACACTCGCTGAGGCCGCACACCACCTGGCCCGGCAGGCGCAGGGCTCCTCCGACCCATCGATGCTCACCATCGGGGTACAGGCGTGGCAGCGCCTCACCAACGCCACTCCCGATGACCACCCCGATCGGGCCGGGATGCTGAACAACCTGGGTCTCGCGTTGCTTGCCCGGTTCGAGTGCACGGGTGGGTTGGGGGATTTGGACGAGGCGGTTGCGGTTGGGGAGCAGGCGGTGCGGGTCATTCCTGATGGCCACCCCCACCGGGCCGTGACGCTGACCAACCTGGGTCTCGCGTTGCAGGCTCGATTTGAGAACACGGGTGCGTTGGAGGATCTGGATAGGTTGATCACGGTTGCACGGAGCAGGGCGCGGGCCACTCCTGATGGCCATCCCGACCGGATCCGGGTGCTCGACAACCTCGCCACTGTGCTGCATTCCCGGTTCGAGCGCACGGGTGCGTTGGGGGACCTGGACGAGGCGGTCCAGGCATTGCGGAACGCGGTACGGGCGGTTCCCGATGGCCACCCCAATCAGGCCGCGTTGCTGTCGAACCTCGGCAGTGCGTTGCATTCCCGGTTCGAGCGCACGGGTGCGTTGGGGGACCTGGACGAGGCGGTCCAGACATCGCGGAACGCGGTACAGGCGGTTCCCGATGGCCACCCCGACCGGGCCCGGGTGCTCAACAACCTCGGCAATGTGTTGGGGGGCCGGTTTGAGCGAATGGATGTACTAGGCGATTTGGAGGAGGCGATCGGCGCTTTGCGGGACGCGACGCGGGCCACCCCTGATGGCCATCCCGACCGGATCCGGGTGCTCAACAACCTCGCCACTGTGCTGCATTCCCGGTTCGAGCGCACGGGTGTGTTGGGGGATTCGGAGGAGGCGATCGGTACTTTGCGGGACGCGGTGCGGGTCACCCCCGATGGCCACCCTATGCGGGCCGCATTGCTGTCGAACCTCGGCGGTGCGTTACAGGTCCGGTTCGAGCGCACGGGTGTGTTGGGGGATTCGGAGGAGGCGATCACCGCTTTACGGGACGCGGTGCGCGCTACTCCCGATGGCTATCCCGGCCAGGCCGACATGCTAAGGAGTCTTGGGCGCGCGTTGCAGGTCCGGTTTGGGCGTATGGGTGTGTTGGTGGATTTGGAGGAGGCGATCGGCGCTTTGCGGGACGCGGCGCGGGCTACTCCGGATGGCCACCCTGGGTGGGCCGCGATGCTGAACAACCTCGGTCTCGCGTTGCATTCCCGGTTTGAGCGCACGGGTGTGTTGGTGGATTTGGAGGAGGCGATCGGCGCTTTGCGGGACGCGGCGCTAGCCGCTCCCGATGGCCACCCAGATCAGGCAGGTTACCTCTCCAATGTCGGCGCTGCATTGCGGGCCCGGTTTGAGCGCACGGGTGCATTGAGGGATCTGACTGAGGCGGTTGTGGTTGGGGAGCAGGCGGTGCGGGCCGCTCCTGACGATCACCCTGAACGAGTCGGGATGTTGAGCAATCTCAGCTTCGCGTTGCAGACCCGGTCTGAGCGAATGGGCGCGTTGGAGGACCTGGACAGGGCAGTTACGGTTGGGGAGCAGGCGGTGCAGGCCGTTCCCGATGACCACCCCGACCGGGCCGGGGTGCTGAGCAATCTCGGATTCGCGTTGCGGACCCGGTTTAAGCGAACAGGTTCGCAGCAGGATCGGGACGAGGCGGCGGCAGCCTACACCGACGCCTGGCAGGTGGTGTCGGCGCCTCCCTCCATGCGGATTCGAGCCGCGCGATCGGCAGCGCACCTGATGGCCTCCTCCGATCCGGCGGTGGCGGCCACGCGGCTGCGGGAGGCGGTGGAGCTGTTGCCCCAGGTGGCCCCGCACCAATTGGGCCGTGGCGACCAGCAGCATGCGCTGGGCGGTTTCGCCGGGCTGGCCGGGCAGGCCGCCGCGCTGGCTCTGGTTGATCCCCGAGCGAGTAGGCGCGAGCGCGCAGAGCAGGCCCTGGGAGTCCTGGAGGCCGGGCGAGGCGTTCTGCTCAGCCAGGCCCTGGAAGCCCGCAGCGACCTGAGCGAGCTCTACGAGCAGCATCCCCGATTGGCGGCCCGGTTCGTCGAGTTGCGCGATCGCCTCGACCAGCCCGGACACGAGGACACCGGACTGCGGCTGTCCACGCCAGGTATCACCGAGTCCGATGCGCCCATCGGGTCGAATCAGGTTGTTGACGGCGCGCCGATCGGCGCCCCAACGGAGCGGGCGGTTGATCGGCACCGCCTGGCCAGGGAGTTCATCGAAACCATAGAGTGCATTCGCTCCATGGAAGGGTTCGCTTCCTTTGGGGCGGTACCCCCGGCTCAGGAGCTGTCAGCCCAGGCTCACCAGGGGCCTGTGGTGGTGTTCACTACCGGCCCCGAGCGATGTGACGCGCTACTGGTTACCACCGCCGGAATCAGCCACCTGGAACTGCCCGGTCTGACACGGCACACCGTGGTGGAGAGGGTCAACTCCTTCCACCGAGCCCGCTCCACCGCCCTGCAGGCAGATAACCGCTCCGAACGGATGGCCGCGGAGCAGACACTGGTAGACACTTTGGGGTGGTTGTGGGATGCGGCTACCGGCCCGGTGCTGCAGGCGTTGGGTTACCGCGGCGAACCTGCGGAAGGCAGTGCCTGGCCGCGGGTATGGTGGGTGCCCGGCGGGCTGCTGGGCCTGCTGCCACTGCACGCCGCCGGGTACCACAGTGACTCGGCCGCTGCGGGACGGCGCACGGTGATGGACCGGGTGGTCTCCTCCTACACGCCAACGGTGCGGGCGCTGCGCTATGCCCGCCACCGCACCGCCGGTTCCTCGACCGTGACGGAGCCGATCGATCGAGCGCTGGTCGTGGCAATGCCCACCACTCCGGACTTGCCCGGCCACGCTGCGCTCCCGCATGTTGCGGATGAGGCTGCCGCAGCGAGCGGTCACCTGCCCGGCGCAACCGTGCTGCGCGCCCCCGACCCCGATGCGGCAGGCGGTGATCGGTCAGTGGTGCCGACCAAGGCCAGCGTGCTGCAGCGCCTTCCCGAATGCGCGATCGCGCACTTCGCCTGCCACGGGGTCAGCGACCCGGCCGATCCCTCGCAGAGCCGACTGCTGCTGTGTGATCACACCCGGGATCCGTTGACAGTGGCCAGCCTGGGCCCGGTCCGCCTTGACGAGGCAAGGCTGGCCTACCTCTCGGCTTGCAAGACCGCGGCCATCGAGGCCGACGATCTTCTTGATGAGGCGATCCATGTGGTCTCGGCCTTCCAACTGGCGGGATTCCCGCACGTGGTGGGCACCCTATGGGAAATCAACGATCGGATCGCGGTCACGGTCGCCGATGCCTTCTATACCCATCTACGCGGCCCCAACGGTGAGCTGGAGCCCGACCGGGCCCCCTACGCGTTGCATGCCGCCATCCGGGCCGTACGGGATGGGGTGGATCTCCCCGAAGGATACGACCGGATCAAGGTGCCATCGCTTTGGGCGTCCTATCTGCACACCGGCGCCTGACTCGCGATGGTGTCCCTTCGAAGGGTTGGGGGTCGCTGCCGTGCCGGGGCATGTGGGCGGCTGACACGCCCGGTTGGCCCTCTCTGAGGTAGGACTGCGGGTGTTGGGGGCGTACGCGGCGGTACAGGGCCGTGTTCGCGACTTGATCGGGCATTGGTGGGGCGCCCCTGGGCGGGGCATCATGGTCACGCACAGGCAAAATGCTCCGCGAGGTGGCTCTCCACCTGTACTGGACCTTGCACTGGGGAGCACACATGGAGCATTTCAGGCCCGGATCCGGGCCTCGCGCCTCGTCTGTTCGACTCGCGCACCCCGTCTGACCTGGGGTTTTGTGGCGCACCCGGCAGGATTCGAACCTGCGACCGTCGGATTAGAAGTCCGGTGACTTCGTGCCTCTACGTGCCACGGGGTGCCGTTTCGTCCCTACCCATCCGATCACCACTGTCGTTTCGTGTCAAGGGATGCCGTCCGGTGCCGTGCCAGTACGGAACTGCGGAGCATAAACGGAGCACACACCGGCCCCTGGCGGCGTCCGATGGCACCTCGCGAGGTCCTCGCGAGAACGCCGGCCCACCTCGCGCTTCGGGCGAGGCCACCTTGGAGACGGTTACCCTCACTAACCAGCCCAGGGCCGCAAAGAGGTCGATCCCCGAGGTACGGATCTCTGCGGACTTCATCTATCTGTTTGAGGTCAAGACGCCCGCGGCACGGTCGATGCGCAGCAGTTTCGTGGTCACCTGGCGAACCTGGGAGGAGGGCCGGGCCGGTACCTGTTCGTGCTCACCCCCGACGCCGTTCGGCCCGCTGCTGTGGATGTTGTGCAGGACAGGCGTGTGGTGTGGTTCAGCTTCGCCGCCCTGGACGACGCCATCACAGCCGTGGTGGATGACGCCTTCCTGGCGCCCTTCGAATGCGACCGTTTCCTGCTGTGCGAGCTGCAGGCGCTGTTCGACAATGACGGCCTGGTCACCTCGAATGAGGTGGTGGCTGTCGTGGCCGGCCCCGCCCACGCCGAGCACCAGGACACCTCCGCCAACATCTGTCAGCCTGGCCGGGCCTTCCGAAAAGGGCTGACCCACATGGGCTTCCACGCCCAGCAGGCCAGCCGCCCCGTATCGAGGCTTGTAAGAACCGGGTGCCGTTCATCTACGCAAGGCCAAGCGGCGTCGGGCCAACGGTGGAACGGACGCTCATCAGTGCCCAGATGTCCGCATTCACGAAGCACTGGGCATACCAGATCCGCCGTACTCGCCCGTAACTCGCGGGGGCGCACCTAGTCTCCCTTCACCGCCCACGAGAACGGAGACGTACATGCGCCGTCAGGTCTTCACCATGGCCGCAGCTGCGGCACTGGTCGCCTTGGTCGGCTGCGGCGGCGAGACCGCCCCCGAGGAGCCCTCACTGACAGATGAGGAGATCGGATCTCCCACTGACGCCGCCACGGAGGTGCCCGCTGAGCCGCTGCCCTGGGGTGAGGCGGCCACAGTCCTCGGCGACAACGGCACTGAGGTCGAGCTCGTCCCAGTGGCTATCCGCTACTACGACGGTGAGGGTCTAACTGAGGAGGACATGGCGCCTTCCGGCGTGTACGTCATCGTCCAGTTCGACGCTACCGCGCTGACTTCCTCCGAAAGTCTGAGCTGGGTCGACGGCACCGGGTTCACATGGCGAGCCGATGGCCAGCAGCTCGGTCGCAGCGACAGCGGCGATCCGCCGTGGACTGGCCACGAGCAGGGCTTCTACGGTGAGCCGTTCCTACCTGATGAGGGTGCCCGCTCTGGCCTGGTGTACTTCGATATCCCCGAGCAGGGGGCCGGAAACCTGTCCTACGTGGACGATATGGCGGGCACTGTGATCCGCTGGGAGGTGCCAGGCGAGTCAGAGGGTGATGAAGGGCCGCTGTGGGATGACGTCGATGCGGCGATTGCAGAATGGAGCTAGGTGCTGTTGTGTTTACTGGACAAGCCTAGTACGAAAACGGACGACTGGATATGAGATGACCTGGAGGGAGTACGTGTGTACGGCAGGGCCGAGGGTGAATGGGAAGAGCTGATCGAGGAGACCGTGACGTTCCTCGAAGAGCAGTCACGTTTGGAGCGTCTTACGAGTTACACGGAACTGAATTCCGTCCTGGTGCGGCGGACAGGACAGCGTGCCTTCGACTTCTCAAGCGACGCAGACAGGGCGGCAATGGGGCATCTACTCGGGGCCGCAGTGGAGCGAACCCGCTCAGAGGTGCAAGCCATGATATCTGCGATTGTCGTATACCTGAATGCGAACGACGCCGGAACGGGCTTCTACAAATTAGCATCGGAACTTGGAGAACTGTCTCCAAATCCTTCCAGTGCCCAAAAGGAAGCCTTCTGGGCCGGTCAAGTCAAGAAGGTACACAGCTACTACGCCTCCCACTGAATGGAAGGCTGCCGCTCGGCATGGATGTCTTGCAGCGCGCGGAAGATCCGAAGGCTCATGCGATCGCTATGCGGTAAAACCGGGTGCTCTCTCGCCGTGATCGGCGAACGTGCTCCCATAGCGGGGGATCTTGTCGTGATGCTCCTGCCCGCGAACACCTGAGCAGCTCAGTGCTGATCAGCCCCATGCGGGTGATGGCACGGCCAGAGGAGTCCTGTCCCAGCTCGTCCTACCCTGCTCCCACCAGGAGGGCGGCTCTGCTGAGTCGCGGCCGTGCAGGGCCGTGAACTGGAGTTTTGTGGCGTACCCGACAGGATTCGAACAGTAAGAATAGAACAGGATAAAATGATGACGAAAAATTCTAACCCATCAGCATCGGGCAGTCCCGAGGAGATCGATCGATCCTGGTTGGCAGGAATCATCAACGCTGTCAAGGACACTGATGTTGTGTTGATGTCAAGCCGATTCGAATCAATTGCAAAGGAAACTGAATCCGCAGATCCGAAGCGTGCGATCCTAGAAGTTTTAGCGATGGTAACCTCCCCCATGCTCGTGCCGGAAAACTGGGTTGAGCCATACGAGCCAGCAATCCAGTTCGGTGGCAGTCGCACACCGATTCCAACAGATCTGACACCCGATCAGATTGCACTTCTGGCACGCTTGGCACCTCTAATAGAACACACTGGATTGCGTGCTCGGGTGGCCGATATCGCCTGGACTTACGGTGATCGAGGGAACCATGATCTTCTGGCAACAGCTATCGATTCCTACCAACAGAGTCCGCTTGAACATCCTTCTTGGTTTCATGGCGGCCGGGACTCATGGCGGCGTGCTTTCGAATTGGCATTGCGGCGCGGTAAGGGAGAGCAGGAGCGAGTCGAGGAGATGAGGCAGGCAGTCAGATCCAAGGTCCTGTCCTGCGAGATTGAGGACTCCTTCCTGCCTGTTCAGCTTTCTGAACTGCTATTCCAATGCGCTAAGGTCCCCCCGGAGGAAGCCCGACCTATAGCCGATCACTGTTTGCACTTGGCGATCGAAGCTGCCGACGAAAAGAAGTACAGGCTAGCTCGATCTTTGAATCGCCAAGCGGCGTCCTGGTTTGGTCGTGCTTCTGAGCAGGAGGCTGCTAATAATTGCATCGCGCGAGTGGCCGACGCCTATGTTGCGGAGGCGGATCAGCGGCAGTCCGGAGATTTGTCGAGCGCTATGGCTGCTGGCCACTTTCTTGAAAAGGCAGTGGCAGTGCTGAGTTCTCTTCCGCGAAAATTCAGAAGAGATGCTGGCTTGGAGGGGCGCCTGTCTGATCTTCGAATCCGATTGTCGGATACTCGATTGGATACTCTCGAGGAAATGGTTCTGATTGAGAGTGAGGGTATAGATCTTTCTGAGTATATGCAGAGGGCGCGTTCTGCTGTAGCTGGAAGGGGTCGTCTCGAGGCGTTGGAACGGCTGGGTGGTATTCACCCTCTGACTAACGCTGGACAGGCTATCTCAAATGCTGTGAGTCTCTCTTCTGAGAGTATTGTTGACCAGATCGCTCGTCGCTCCACCTACGCGCGTGATGGTCGGAAGGTTGCCACTAGCTCGCATTCGGGAAGTGAAGGGCGTCAAGAATCTATCGATGTTGAATCTGTTATTCAAGGTGCTGCTGAATCGGATGTCTGGTCCCATGTCGTGCGAGATTTCGGAGGTCGCGTCGAGGTTGTCGGCAAGGCGATGATTTTGCCTGCGCAGGAAGTCATCCTTCTTGAGCATCGCTTTGATCAGTCATTTCTATTCGATATCTGTCGAGAGTCGCCATTTGTGCCTGAGGGGCAGGCGGGATTGTGGGCACGAGGTCTTTTGCATGGACTTGGAGGTGACTACGCTTCAGCGTCTTTCATGCTCGTCCCGCAGCTTGAGCAGCTAGTGCGCTTGGTTCTGAAGTCACGTGGTGTCTATACATTGCTTGTCGACAAATCTGGAGTGGAAACAGAAAAGGGCCTATCAGCTCTCCTGGAGATGCCGGAAGCCATGGAGGCCTTGGGAGCGGGTCTGGTTCTGGAACTTCGAGCATTGCTGTGCGATCAGCAAGGCGCCAACTTGCGAAACAACTTGGCCCACGGAATCGCCACGGATGGAGAGGCTTGGAGCTTTAGTGCCGTCTATGCGTGGTGGCTTTGCCTCCGGATCGTAATTGGTCCAGTTTATCGCATGCGCAAAGCTGAATCCGATTCCGCAAGCGCGGGTGAGAAGGAACGGGAAAAATAGCTGAACTGCATTGAGTTTCTTTGAGACTACTTCCTGTTGACTGACGGGATCGCCTCCCGTCACCCTCGGACAGGGGGCATCGCCTCTATCCCGTTCTGGAGCGGACACTGGTTTGTGGGGGTGTTCGTTGTGTCTGGATCGGGTTCGGTGTACAAGCGGTGCGGGTGCCCTGGTGTGAGGGGTGTGAAGGCTCGGGAGGGTCGGTGCCCTGGGCTGGTGAGCCGAGGACATGGAGTTGGTACTTCTCGCTGGAGCTGGATCATGTCCCGGGAGGCGGCCCGTGAGGGTCTGCGCCGGGTGCGGGAGTCGAGGGCGGCGAAGTCGATCCGGCGGTGCTGACGGTGCCTAACGGCTGGATAGATCCGCGCCAGAAACTGGCTACCTCAAAGCGAAGCGGTTGCAGCGTGCGTGCCTCAGCAGAGGTCGAACTGAGACTGGCGAGCCTCGGCGTGGCCGATCACGACCTGCCGCACTTCCAGCTCTAGGCTGCAGGGAGCGCTGCAGCAGCGGCGGCGACCTTGGCTGCAACGCTATCCAACGACGAATCCTTCGTGCTCAGCCCAGCGTGCGAGGCCAGCATCGGGCTGACGTTGTTCAGGTCGTCGAAGCCCACTTCGTGCAAGACGGGTATGACGCGGCGTGTCGAGAGCAACACGGAAAGCTCCTTCTCGGCCACACCCTCGGACTCAATACTCCTGAGCAACGCAGGTGTGACCAGCACGATCCCGACGCGGGAGTTTCGTAGCCCCTTGTCGATCTCGCGGATCATGAGCGAACCAAGTGGGAGGTCCTCTTCGCTGAACCACACCGAAGCGCGGTTCGTCTTCAGGTGGCCGTACAACTCCTTCGCACTGCCTTCGCGGTCGTCCCAAGCGTGGCACAGAAAGAGGTCGCGGCGTTCCGGGTGCGTCTGCGCCTGCTCGCTCGCCTTCCTGGTGAAGGGTTCGACAGTGAGCCATTCGGTCGGACTATACGACACCGACCGGCCGGTCCTAGTCTGACGCGAACCTCCGCCGCTGCCTCCGGACGAGCTGCTGTACCCCGATCCGCCACTGCCGCCATACGACGCCCCACTGCCATAGGAGTACGACGATCGGTAGCCTCCCCTACCTCCACACGCGGGGCAGTTCTCCGCTCCACTCGCGGTTCGGTGGCCTTGGTACGGTGCTGTGCATTGCGCCATACGATGATCTTACTACTCCAGCTGTAGATCCGGTTTGCCCTGGTAAATGGTTATCTGATGGAGTCGGCTAGGCGGCATCCCGCTGATCCGGTCGTTCCCCGGGCACAGCAACGGCCACAAGCGTAGCGGCCCGGCGCTGGCCACGCCTGCTCAACGAGCTCATCAATACCGCCGTCGGCCCATACCTGCCCCGACCCGAGACCCGGACGACCGCCCGCGACCTGATCCGAGCCCTGCTTGTCTCATACCGGAGCTTTTGGAGGCTGTGCGGTGTGCCGGGATTGCCTCCCGGAACTCGGTCTGTGACTCGAGGCCCGGCGGTATGGGTCCTGTAAGTGCACACTGGAGTCATGACTTCACACATCCCCGATTCTGAGGACAACGGTCGAGGCCCTGCTTTGCACAACGCGATTGGGGATGTAGACCGAGGCACTGCTGTTCAGGCCCACACTATCGAGAACTTGAACATCGCCTCCTCTGGAGCGGACGCTCCTGAACGTGAAGTGTTGTGGGCGTCGGTGCGGGTGGGCGATGCTGATCCGCGTACCTTGGGGGTACATCCCGCCCGCGAGAACCGTAACGGATCCACGCTGCCGCCGTATGTGGAACGTGACATCGATGCCGAACTCCATCGACTGCTTACTGAGGCCGAGCTAGAGGGCGGAGCGGTATTGGTGGAAGGCGACTCAACGGCAGGTAAGACCCGAGCCGCCTTGCACGCCCTCCAGAAGGCTCTGCCCAACCGGTTCTTGTTCACGCCCGCTCCAGGTCAAGACCTGCGTTCCCTGAGCGATCACTTGGCCGCTCTACCCGAGGAGAGCAGGGAAGTGGTGTGGTTGGATGATCTGAACCGCTACCTGAGCTTGGGCGAGTACGGCCTGACCGAAACCACCTTGCAGTCCCTGTGCCACCAAGGCGCGGTCGTGATGGCCACTCTGCGCTCGGAATACGCTGACACCTACCACATGTCCGTCCTCGAAAACGCGTGGGGCCGAAGGAACGCACGGCGGCATGAAATGCATGGTGAGCGTGACGCTTTTGTTTCCTTGCTACGTCGATTCAAGCTGGTGGAGTTGGAACGCGTTTGGTCTCCTGAGGAGGTCGACCGAGCTTCTCAGTTGGACGACGATCTCCTGGCGGAGGCGGTAGCCCACCACGGAGCCCACGGTATTGCTGAATACATGGCTGCTGGCCCTGAACTGCTGCGCATTTGGAGACGAGCCAGACGTTCCACTGCTCGGGGCGGATATCCGCGTGGGTATGCGGTCGTGTCTGCGGCGGTGGATCTAGCCCGCACAGGCCTTCTGCTCGCACCCAAGCGAGATCTATTGGAGCGGGCTCATGTCCATTATACATTTGGGATCGCTCCGTTGCGTCCAGAGTCTTTCGCTCAAGCGCTGGAGTGGGCGGAACACCCCAGTTTGGGTGCCAGCGGCCTCCTTGTCCCAGCCGATGAAGAGCGCGGTTGTTGGCGGGCCTTCGATTACCTTGTTGAGGCCACTACTAACCTGGTACCAACTCCAGTCTGGGAACTGGCTTTGGAACATGCCAGTGATGAGGACGAATGCCTGGCAATCTCCACCAACGCTGCCCGTGCGGGTTTGCATAAGGTTGCCATTGCGGCTGGAGAACCTCTGGCTCGGTCTGGACATCCTCGTGCGATGCACCTCGTGGGCGTGTGGAGGCGAGGCCAAGGGCGGGAAAAGGAAGCCGAGCAGTGGTTTTGTAAGGCTATCGATAAGGGAAATTCTGACGCCATCTTATCTCTTGGTGGGTTGTTGATTTCTCAGGGTCGAATGGAAGAGGCCGGGTGGTGGTACCGCATGGCCACTGATAACGGGTTGGCGCAGGACCTTGTTGCCAGTTTGGGAAATTCGTTGATATTTGAGGGGCGAAAAGAAGAGGCTAAGCGATGGTATCGTAGTGCTGCTGATGCTGGCTTTTTCGATGCTATGGTGGGCCTTGCCTTTGAGTTGTCTGACCAAGGACGGATCAGAGAGGCCAAGTACTGGTGTTGTAAGGCTATCGATGCTGGCAGAACCAATGCCATAGTAAGCCTCGGCTTCATGTTGAACAGGCATGGGTTGGTGGAGGAGGCCGAATCGTGGTACCGCAGAGGCGCCGACTCTGGTGTTGCCGGTGCCATGTTCAACCTGGGCCACCTATTGGTGACTCAAGGGCGGATGGAAGAGGGGGAATATTGGTACTGTAAAGCCGCTGATGCTGGCTTCACCAGTGCCATGGTGAACCTAGGTCGCCTATTGGCCGAGAAGGGGCGTGTGAAGGAGGCCAAACAGTGGCTCCGTAAGGCTGTTGACTCTCGTGCTGACCTTTGATTCTGTGGCTGACAGAATGTCTTTACCGGGTTTATCGGAGGATCCTCGTGTGTGCCAGGACGACTCCTCATTGTCCACCTGGCTGGCGGCTACCGGTAGGTGGACCAGCGGGTGGTGGCGTCGCCACACTGCAAAGTGTCCATGCGGTGCTGCCACTGGGCGCGCAGGCCGGGGCTGGTGTTGAGGACCGGGAGGACGCTGGTGACGAGTCTGAGTTCGCGGAGCTGGCGCAGGACGGGGAAACCGGACCAGGTGAGGACGTCGAAGCCGTACTCGGCGGCGAGCGGGCTGTGGTGGTCGGTGGGATAGTCCATGCGGACCTTCCCGACGGCGGCGGGGACCAGGTCCCATTCGCGTGGGCCGTGGCTGAGGCTGTCGAAGTCGCAGATCACCGGGCCGTGCGGGCCGGGGATGAGGTTGCCCATGAATGGGTCGCCGTGGAGCACCCCGGCGGGGAGCTCGAATTCCAGGTCCTGGACCAGGCGCTCCAGGTGGTCGGTGCGCTCGGTGAGGAAGACCCGGTCGGCCTCGGCCAGTCCT
Source organism: Nocardiopsis sp. NRRL B-16309 (assembly GCF_001279585.1). Classification (GTDB taxonomy): domain Bacteria; phylum Actinomycetota; class Actinomycetes; order Streptosporangiales; family Streptosporangiaceae; genus Nocardiopsis. The sequence continues at coordinate 14,582 of NZ_LGEC01000063.1, forward strand.
TCGGCGTCCGCGATGCGGCTGCGGATGCGGGCGAACGGCTCCCACGACGGCAGCGCGAAACCTGGTGCGGGCAGGGCGTGGATGTGCTTGAGGATGCGCCCGAGGTCGGTGCCGGTCGGGTCAGGGCCGGGGGAGGGGACCAGGTACCAGAAGGTCGCCGTAGCTCCAGCGGCCTGTACCGGTTGGGGGATCTCTTCGACCAGCCGCACCGTGGGTGCGTCGTGCTGGGCGAGCCACCGGGCTGCCTGGATGACCACAGGGATGCGTTCGGCCACGGTCGCGGACCCGGCGATACGCGCCACCAACCCCGCGTCGGGGAGTTGGTAGACGGCGTTGTTGGTGAACTTGATCAGCTCGGCGTCGTTGGCCGCCTTGGCGCCCAGCCCGGCCTCCTCACACAGGGCCGCGAGAACGTCGTGGACACGGTCGCGAGTGAGGGCGAAGCGGGGGTCGGCGGAGGGGGCGGGAGTGGTGCTCATGATGTGCGAAGGGTAGCAATCTCGGCGGCCAGCTCCGCTGTCTCGCCCCGGGTTCGGTAGGCCAGGGCTGCGTGCTGGAGCGGTGCGAGCCGGTCGATGACACGCACTGAGCGGACCTGGCGGGCGAGGTCGACGGCTTGGCGCCCGACGCACACGCCTTGGTCGGGGTCGCCGTTGCGGATGTGGGCGGTGGCCAGGGTGGTCAGCTCGAAGGCCTGGCTGCGGCCCATGGCCGGGCTGCGGGCGTCCACGGCCCGGTACAGGTGCTCGGTCGTGGCCGTGTACGCACGAGGCGACGGGGTGGGTAGGGCGGCGTTGACGACCCCGGACATGGCGTCCAGGTCGGCTTCGTGGAAGAACCGCACCCACGGAGTGGTGTCCGCCTCGGCGCGAGCGAAGGCATCGTGGGCGCGGGCGAGGGAGTCCATGGACCGCTTCTGGTCATCGAGGACGGCGTAGGCCCAGGCGGCGTTGGCGCACATGAGCGCGACGGTGCGCTCGCACCCGGAGTTTTGGGCGGCGATCTGTCCCAGTTGCAGGAACCGCAGGGCCTGGACAGTGTGGCCGCGGTGCAGGTGCAGGCGGCCCATCCGATAGAGCACGTTGGCCACCAGCGAGGGCTCCTCGATGTACTGGGCCTGCTCCAGCGCCAGGGACAGGTGCTCGGCTGCGATCTTGTATCGGCCTACGTCGAAGCTCGCCCACCCGGCGAGATTGTGCAGATCGGCGACGGCCCGGTAGAGCTGGAGGCCGAGCTGGTTCGCGGGCTTGGCCGCGTGCAGCAGCCGGTGGGCGTAGGCCAGGTGCGCCATGATCGCGTCCAAGCACGCGCCGCCCCCGAGCTGGTAGTCGGCGGCCCGCAACGCCTTGGTGACCGTCTCGACGTGGTCCACGTCGGTTCCCGTTACTCGCCGGACGGGCAATGGCGTCTCGGGGATGTTCGGCCCGCGCCACCTGTGGGGATCGATCTCCGCCGCTCCCATGGTGACCTGAGCGGCGTGTGCCAACAGCCTGGTGCTCTCGATGCTCTCCTGTCGCGTGCGTGAGGTCGTCACTCGGGGCGCCCCGAGCCCGTCGAGGAAGCAGCGCAGCTTCACGACGTCCTTCAACTCGCGCTTGCGCGATTCGAGTTGGGAGATCATCGACTGGGACAGACCGGTCAAACGCGCGAGGGCTTCCTGGGACAGGTCGGTGCGTGAACGCAGGAGGCGTACGAGCGAGCTCGCGTCGAGGCGCCCAGCGGCTTCCTGTGCCTCAGGTGCATCCCAGAATCCCTTGGGTATACACGAACATCTTTTCTTCGCATCGGCGACAGATGACCTCTCCCTGCCGCAATTTGCGCATATCGACACCATGGATCCCTTGAACGGGGAAATGTTCGTTCCCCATGAAACAGGGATCCTGGCCCGCCTCGCCAGTCCTGTTCCCAAAAGCATCACCACCGTAATAGCGATCATCACCCCTGTTCATGGGAACCGAAGGCGCGTCAACACCAAACTGAGAACTCGTCAACGACCTGGAACTGACGCACAAGGCACGGTGACCAGGCACGGGAGGATGGTGATGGGGATGAGGGCCGCACTGGTGGACCGGGCGGAGGAAACGGAGACTGGCACCGGGAAGCGAGACGTCTTTCCGCTGCCCAAGCGCGCCACCGCACCTTCGGACCGTGCCCCGGTCCTGCTGGAGGCGAACCCCGAGGTCACCGGGTCCGCGATCACGGTTCCCGGCGACCCCTTCTACGCCACGGTCATGCGCCGTCGCCTGCGGACACTGGCGTCCCTCCCTGACTGGGAGATTCGCCCGGTCGCGCTGCTCGCCTCGGAGCTGTTCAACAACTGCATCCGCCACACCCGATCGGGCGATCCGGGCGGCGAGGTCACCATCAGCGTGTTCAAACTGGCGGGCCGTATCCAGGTGCGCATCACCGACGCCGGCCCCCGCGAGGGGGAGATCACCGTTCCCCACCTTCGGCCCCTCGACCCCGAGAACGAGAGCGGGCGCGGACTGCACCTGGTCGCGACGAACGCGAGCCGGTGGGGCACCATCCACCACGACGACGGCCGCACCAGCGTCTGGTTCGAGGTGGACCGCATCGAGCGCACCTCCGCCAAGCCCGCCGACCACACCGAGCGGTGATCGCGGTGGCCTTGGACATCAGGGATGACCACGACCAGTACACGGCCGCCCGCCAGCTCCAGTTTCGTTACCGGAGCCGTTGGCTCGTGATGTGGGGACCGGGCTCGGGGGCCTTCCTCGCCTTCTACCGAGGCCACGCCCACGTCGCCCCGTTGTCCGCGCCCACCTGTCAGGAACTGCACCGCCGGATCCTGCACACCGAGACGGTCCTCGTCGAGAACATCGCAGCCAGCACTGATGCCACTGAACTCTCCCAGCTCACGGTCACCCGAGCGGGGAGGTAAGGCGCCTCACGGTCGGGCTCCGTCCAGCCGACCACGAGGCGGCGCCGTCACCGCACTCCACGAAGGACACCAATGAAGGGAAAACCACAGATGCAGAGCACGCAGTTCGACGGCGACCTGGTGGTCGCGGTCGAGGACATCCAGGCCGAGCGCAGCCGAGGCGAGCAGCCCTCCGACGGCGGCGGTACCGGCCGCTCCGACACCAACGACGGCATCCGCTAGGAGAACACCCGTGTCCGCTGACCTGATCAGCGGCCGTCTGGGCGGGGACCAGTTCCCCGCCCAGGTGCTCGGCCGCGCCCACCGCCGCTATGCCGCGAACGCCGACCAGACCACCGACTTCGCACACCTGCTCACCTGGCCCGACCTCAATCAGCTCCTCGCCACCCGACGTCTCGACGTGCCTCGGATGCGGCTCTCGGACGGGCAGACGGTGGACGTGGGCCAGTACACCCGTCCGCGGACCTACCGGCGTATGCCCAACTGGAACGCCCCGGTGCCGCACCTGTTCCACGAACAGCTCCGCCAGGGCGCCACGCTGGTCGTGGACGCGATCGACGAGATGCACCCGCCCATCAACACCATGGCCGCTGAGCTGGAAGCGTGGTTGGGCACCCGTGTCCAGGTCAACGCCTACGCTTCCTGGACCGCGAAGGAAGGCTTCGGCGTCCACTGGGACGACCACGACGTCATCGTCCTCCAGGTCTCCGGGCGCAAGCGCTGGCGGATCTACGGCACCACCCGCCAGGCGCCGCTGTACTCCGACGTGGAGGTGGACGACGACGCCCCCACCGAGCCCGTCGACGAGTTCACGATGGAGCCCGGCGACGTGCTCCACGTCCCCCGGGGGTGCTGGCACGCGGCGTCGGCCTCGGAGGGAGAGCCCAGCCTGCACCTTACCTGTGGTCTGAACACCACGACCGGCGCGGACTTCCTCGACTGGGTCAACGGGCTGATGCGCGAACACGTCGAGGTTCGCAGCGACGTCCCCCGGAACAGGGGCGATCAGGCGGCGTGGACCTATCGCCTGGCCGAGTTGATCACTCAGCGGCTCCAGTCGCCCGGGGTGGTCGAGGAGTACTGGGACCACCTGAACCAGACCGCCCCGGCAAGGATGGCGTTCAGCCTGCCGGTCGCCGTGACCGGGACGCTGTCAGCGTCTTCTCGCCTACGGCTGGCATCGCATCGGGGCACCGTGAGCGAAGAGAACGGACAGGTGGTTCTCTCGGCTCAGGGGCGCCGCTGGCGTCTGGCACCGGTGGCCGCTCCGGTACTCCACCGCCTCGCCGACCACGAACCGGTCACCGTCAAGGAACTGTGTCGACTCGCCCCGGAGATCTCCGAAGACGCCCTGATCTCCCTGCTTCGACGACTGATGGACGACGGCGCCCTGGTCTGGGAGGGCGAAGAGTGACCCTTCTCGGACTGGGCACCTACCGCAGCCGCGACGCCGCCCACTCGGCACGCATCGCGGCTGCGGCCGGTTGCCCACTCATCGACACCGCCCCCGTCTACGGGCACGGCACCCACCAGAGCGCCATCGCCTCCACCCTGGAAGCCCACCCACAGGTGCGGATCGCCTCGAAGGTCGGGCACATGACCCCCGGCCACGCCGAGGTCGCCGTGTCCAGCGGAGCCCTTGCGACGGAGGAAGCACGTGGCCTGCACAGCATCGCCGCCGACTACGTCCGCCATCAGATCGCGATGAACCGGCTGGAACTGCGACGGCCACGCCTGGACCTGGTGTTCCTGCACAACCCCGACCATCACCACGACGGCGACCGCGATGGGCTGCACGATCGAATCCGCGGCGGGTTCATCGCCTTGGAGGAAGCTCGCGCCGAGGGCCTGATCACGGGGTACGGGGTCGCCACCTGGTCGGGGTTCACGGAGGCGTTCAGTGTGCCCGACCTTCTCCGGTTGTCCCGTGAAGCCTCAGGAAGCCCTGAGACCGGCCTGGCCGCCGTCCAACTGCCCGTGTCGCTGGTCAACATCGCCCCGATCAAGGACGCCTTGACCGGAAGCGGTCCCCTGGCCGAAGCACACGAGGCAGGATTGGAAGTGTGGGCCTCCGCCCCACTCCACGGAGGCAAGCTCGTCCACTTGGTGAACGAACGCCTCGCCCACCACATCAGCGACGGGGCCTCACCGGCCGAGGCAGCCCTTATGGTGACCGCCTCAGCGCCCGGCCTCACGGGGATGCTGATCAGCGCCTCGAGTGCAGGGCACTGGTTGAGCGCGGCTTCGGTGGCGGGTCGCCCACCGTTGCCCGAGAATCGACTCAAGGACATCAGTGATCTCCTCCTCTCCCGAGAAAACGCCTGACCTGGGACAGGCGTGGCATCACGCGGTCGCGGCCCTGGACCTGGTCGCACCGCCTGGCGTGACGCTGCACCGCGGTGTGGGCGGCCGGACTCTGAGCGGTCCGGTCGCCACCGCCGAGGGCTCTCCTGGCTGGCTTCGAGTCACGTCCGCCCCCAAACCTGGGGGGAAGGTGTGGGAAGGGGCCGCGCTCGCCGCCGAGCTGATCGGCGACGGTGTTCCCCGGCCACGCCTGCTCGCTGAGCACACGTGGGGGGAGGAACTCGTCTTCCAAGCACTGTTGTGGGAGCGGCTGCCGGGGACGGTTGTGTCGGCGACCCCGGATCTCACCGCTCCGGTGAAGGTCGAACCCGGCTGGTGGGGTGGTCTACGCCAGGCTCTGGATGCTCTTCAAAAAGTCCCCAGGCCCGAGGGACGCCAGGTCTTCACTCAGGCGTTCGTCCACCGCATCCCCAACCACATCCCCGAAATCGCCGAGACCGGGGTCGACACGACCGTGCGCAGGTGGGTGACCGCTCACGGAGACTTGCACTGGGCCAACCTCACCGACAACCCGCTGAGCATCATCGACTGGGAGGGGTGGGGCGCGGCTCCGGCCGGGTACGACGCCGCTGTCCTGCACGCCTACGCCCTGCCCGCCCCGGAGACCGCGGTGAAGGTCCGCAGCGTCTTCGCCGACGTGCTCGACACCGACGACGGGCGCCTGGCACAACTGATCATCTGTGCCGAGATCATCCAAGCGAGCGAACGGGACGAACTCCACGCTCGACTGGCCCCCTACGTGCGGCGGTTCGTTCCCGGACTGCTGGCCTCAACCTCGCAATAGCCGCAGGACACGGGGCTGCACTCGGTGAGCTGGGCCAGCGCGCGAGTCCCACACCCAGAGCATCGAGACCAAGACCCGAGCGGGTTCCACCGCGAGGGCGAGTTCCCTGCGGGCAGCAGCGATCGCGGATCGTAGACCCTGGCCTGCGCTGAGCGCGTCCAGGTGTCAGTGAGGGACTGCTACAGCGCCCGGCTCGCGACCGCCCTCAGACCGGTCTGACTGGCCCCACACCGCCCCGTGGGCGCGGGTGACCCCCTGTGCGGGGCGTCCGTGCCCACGGGGCGCTATGCGCGCGTCGGGCGCGTGAGGGCCATGTGGAGCCGTCGTCTCATGGCTCCTCATTTTCGGGCTCATGACTTTTCTGAGCCATCCGGGTTGAAACTTCTCGCGAGTATGGGGAAACATCAAAACTGCCGTTCGGCCCGGCTGAACACGGCCATTCCCATATGACAGAATTTATTCGCATGCCTGAAATGGGGTTCTTTGTCATGCCTGTGTTTGTCCTGAGAAACACCGGCCCTGACCTGCTCCTGGCGGGTGGTGGCGCCAGCTAACCGGGCTGATTGCTCCGTGTCGGGTGGGGTGAGGAAGCGCAGCTTCGAGGGGCGGCCGACCTTCGAAGCCATTGACACCCGCCTCGTCCAGAACACGGGCTCACGGTTTTATCGAGAAGACCGAAAGAGAAGGCGCCCCGGGCGGTGAGTCACCACCGACCCGAGGCGTGATCCGCCACCTGAGTAAGCAGGAGGAAGATCTATGAGTCATGGTACGGGTCGGCACCGCAGGTGCCGACGAGGATGGGCCAGCCGTGTGCGGTGGGCCGTGGGCGCGGCGCTCGCCACGATCGTCGGAGTAGGGTTCGCGCCACCTTCGCGCCCGGTGGAGCTGGAAGCTCGGAAGACGTCACCGCGACGGGAACCCCCGAACACCGCGACCACGCGCCCGGCTCCCGAGCCGGAGTGGGTGCGGCGCTATGACGAGGCGCGGCGGTCCCATACGGATCGGGCGTGGTCGCTGTTCACAGAGGGCGGCAACGTGACCGCTTCCGATGCCCCGGTAGAGCTGCCGGAGTTCGGCTGGTGTGTGGACGAGGACGGTGTGCGGGCGGTGCGCCCGTACCTGGTCGCGCACGAACAGCGTCAGCGGTCCAGGCGACGACGCCCGGCACCGCCTATCTCCCGCCAAGGCGGCGGGCCCGCGCCGGACGTTCGTGCCGAGGTGGCCGCTACGAATGCCCCTGGTGAGTGGGACGAGCTGGCTGGGCTGATCCGCCAGTGGGACGCGCAACGGGCACTCGTGGTCTGATGTCGAGTCGCGGCTTGGGGGCTGTCTCCACCTGGAGGCAGCCCCTTCGGTGTCGGCCGGTGGTGGTCGGGGCGGGGTTGACGGCGACCTCGGCGGTGCCGGTGAGCGAGATCGACTCGGTGGTCACCGGCTTTCGTTGACCGGTATTTCGTTGGGATGGTGCTTTTATCAAGGTCCTGTGCGACCGCCTGCCGGGCCGTGTCGGTGGTGCTGCGGAAAGGCGAGAGGGAGCCTTCTTGAAATTCGATCCGCAGCGCTGATGATGCCGGTCCCTGTGGTGCCCTGAGTCCGGAGTGAGAACGAAGTGAACCCGGGCCAACGGGTGGTCCAACAAGGGGGCCAACGGGTGGTCCGCCTCGTTGGACCCCCTCTCCAGGTACATAATCGCTGGTCAGGGCCTACTCAAGTGGTCCAACGCGTGTCCAGACTTATACCCAGTGGGTAGTCATCCTCACGTAGGGGGCGGGTGGCGCCCCCGGCGAGCCGGAGACGCCCCGCCCCTGGACGCCTGCGTGGGCTCACCCACACCTTTTTCGTTGCCCTGTTCTCCTCTTCCTGTATTCACTTTTCTCTTCTTTATAAGAACATGAATGAAAGGTTCCTGTGTGCGGGTTTTTGGGGCGGCGATGCAGGTGCTCGGGTCGCCCAGCGCCGAGCGCTGCACGCCCCCTCGCCCTGCACCTGCTCGTGTGGTCTGCGGAAGTGGGGCCTGCGAGGCGCGGCGGGGTCGGGCCGTCCGGTGGGTGGGATCCACTCGGTGGTCACCGGTATCGGCTGAGGGCGTCGGGCCGATGGTTCTTCTGGTCGTGGAGGTGAGGTGGTGGCGCGCCGGGTGCGGGGGTGGTCTCTTCGAGGTTGGCGGCACCAAGAGGGAATACGAACATTATTGCCATCAGGCTCACGTTTGAGTCTGGGCCGGTAAGTGGGCCTGTGACTCGGCCGGTCGGCGGGCCGGTAAGTGGACCGGTAAGCGGGCCTGGGGGAGGGCCGCTTTGAACGGAGCACCCCAGCGTCGTTATCAGTGCAGGTCGGGACCGCTGCGGGTGGGCCGATGGGCGCCCAGACTTATACCCAGTGGGTAGTCATCTTCACGCAGGGCGGGCGGCGCCCCACGGTGTGAGGGCGCCAACCGCCCCCGCTCCCTCGAGACGGGGCCCGTGGTCTTTCTTCGGGTGCGCGGCCCCCACCTTGCCTCTGGCCAGCCTTGTCTCCCTTTCTCTTCCTCTACGACCACCAGGGGACAGGACCTCGAGGTGGTGGTGTGAGCGGAGATCGCGCGGGTTCTCGTGCTGGATGCTCCTGGCGCTGTCGCCTCGGGCGCGGTTCTTCTGGTCTTGCCGGGCCGCGCTCCGCGCTGGACGAGGCGGACGGAACATCGGCACCTCGCAGCGCGACTGCGCGAGATCTCCGCTTCGAAGTCGAATCCGTCCTGGGGGCGTCTTCTTAGGGGGTTATCAGGGCGAGACGACGAGCACGAGGAAGAGGCCCACTGATGACCAGACCCCACCGCCTTCACCTGGCACCACGGCCCTGGCCAGCGGACAATCCCACGGGCTGGAGCCACCCGGGGTCCTGCGCGGGGGTGTCCCAGCCTGGGGCGTATGCGGCGACCAGCGCCCCGACATCGGCCCCACCGCCCGGGGCGGGCTCAGTACCCCAGAGCGCGTCGACTGGGGTGGTCGGGCCGTCTGACGGCCCCATCCGGGCCAGCCCCGGTTCGCGGACCGAACGGCCGCACAGGGGGAATGGTGCGAAACCCCGTGAAACGGGCGGCAGGGCGAGGCTCTCCATGAATCCGGTGGGCTCCTGGTCGAATCCGCTTGACCACCTCTACGAGGTCGAGCGTGGATGCGTACTGCCCCGCAACACGCGGGGCCGCAAACCGTATCCGCGCAGTTCAGAGGTAGTGGAGAGGTGGGTCAGGTGAAGGGGACGACTCCGGTGACAATGGCCGAGGTCGGCTCGCTGCCGGTGGCGATGGACCCGGTGTCGGCCGGGCGGATGCTCGGCTTGGGCCGCACCACCACATACCGGCTCCTGCGCCAAGAGGCCTTCCCAGTGCCGGTGCGCCGGGCGGGGAGGGCGTGGGTGGTGCCGACCGCGGGGGTGTTGGCCTACCTCGGTCTGGACACGTCCGTCTTCCACCGCGGTGGCGGGTGCGGGTGCGGTGCGCGCGGTGACAACACGAAAGTCGAGGGCCGTTGATGGCTTCTCACGACGGGTCGGTATTCAAACGCTGCGGATGCAGGCACGAGGCCACGGGCAAGCTCCTGGGGGCGAAGTGCCCGAAGCTGCGCCGGGATGACGGGGCCTGGAACCCCCGCCACGGGGAGTGGGCGTTCCAGCTCGAACTTCCCCGCACACCCTAGGGCAAGCGCCGCCAGGCGCGCCGGGGCGGGCTCGCCACCCAGGACGAGGCCCAGTGGCAGATCGATCACGTCAAGGCGCTGCTGCGCCTGGCCGAAGGGGAGGCGGAGGTCCAGGTCCAGGTCGCCGATCTCGTCCAGCAGGCGTTGAAGGCCCGCCTCCCATTGCCAGAGGTGGCCGAGGTCAAACGCCGGATCGGCGTGGGGATACGCACCCGTGAGCGGATCCCGACCGTGGCCGAGTGGCTGACCGAATGGCTCGAGGGCAAACCGGACCTGGCAGTGAAGACCCGGGCCTCCTATGAGGGCCACATCCGTAAGTACCTCGTCCCGCACCTGGGCTGGGCCCGCCTGGACAAACTGACCTCGGGACAGGTCGAGGCCATGTTCACCGAGATCGAGGAGGGCAACCAGCGGATCCTGGAATGCCGCGAGTCGGCGGACGCCAAGATGCGGGCGTCGGTGAGGGGTCAGCGGGTGATCTCGCTGTCCACCAAGCACCGCATCCGCGCCACGCTGCGCAGCGCCCTGTCGGACGCGGTGCGAAGGCCGGACCTGCCGGTAGCGGTGAACATCGCCTCGCACGTGCGCCTGCCCTCGTGTGCGCGGAAGAAGTCGCTGGTGTGGACACCGGACCGGGTGCGCCAGTGGCAGGTGGACGGTGTGGTGCCGGGGGAGGTGATGGTGTGGACACCCCAGCAGACCATCACCTTCCTCACCCACGCGCGGAAGTACCGGTGGTTGTTCCCGATGTTCCACCTCATCGCGGTCAAAGGGCTGCGCCGGGGTGAGGCGGCGGGCTTGCCCTGGGCGAACACCCGCCTGAGCGACGGAGAGGCGGACATCCGTACCCAGGTGGTCACCCTGGGATGGAAGACGGTAACGACCACTCCCAAGAGCGCGGCCGGCCAGCGCACGATCACGTTGGACAAGGACACGGTGCGCGTGTTGCGGTCCTGGAAGCGCTTCCAGAACGAGGCCCGCCTCGCGGCGGGCCAGGACTGGACTGATTCAGGCCTGGTGTTCACCCGGTCCGACGGGGCGCCTTGGCATCCGGGGGATGTGACCCGGTGGTTCAACCGGGTCGTCAGGGCGGCGGGGCTGCCGCCGATTCATTTGCACGGGCTGCGCCACGGGGCCGCCTCGCTGGCGCTGGCCGCGGGGGCGGACGTGAAAGTGGTCTCCGGTGAGCTCGGCCATGCCACCACGCACTTCACCCAGGACACGTACCAGACGGTGTTTCCGGAGGTGGCTCGGGCGGCTGCGGAGGCGACGGCGGCGATGCTCAAACCCGTGAGCCGGTAGTGCGGTAGCCGGACCGGCGATCACACCAGGAGCTATACGGCCCTTCAGGCCCCAGGTCAGACCACGGCTTCACCCCGGCTGGCCTGGGGTTTCCCTGTGCTCGGGGTCATCATCCGATCGGATCAAAGGTCCTATGGTCAGTTCTCCGGTTGCTCTTCCATCCAGCGCTGCAGGACTTGCTCGCTGGTACGCGCGCCAGGCTGGTCGGGGCCGAGCACTTGTGTCTGGTCGCGTACAAGGACGGTGAGAAGTTCGACGGCCTGGGTGGGGTCACCGGACTCGTATGTCCACCAGGCGAGGTTGGCTCGGGTGGTGAGGGTGTGGGGGTGGTCGGGGCCCAGGACACGCAGGCGGTCGGTGAGGAGTTGTTCGTAGGCGGTGACGGCTCCTGCTGCGTCTCCGGCCTCCCCCCGCCAGCGGGCGAGGTTGGCTCGGGTGGTGAGGGTGTGGGGGTGGTCGGGGCCCAGGACACGCAGGAAGTCGGTGAGGAGTTGTTCGTAGGCGGTGACGGCTCCTGCTGCGTCTCCGGCCTCCCCCCGCCAGCGGGCGAGGTTGGCCCGGATGGTGAGGGTGTGGAGGTGGTCGGGGCCCAAGACACGTATTTGATCGAGCAGGAGTTCTTCGAGGGTTGTGGCGGCTCCTGCTGCGTCTCCGGCCTCCCCCCGCCAGCGGGCGAGGTTGGCTCGGGTGGTGAGGGTGTGGGGGTGGTCGGGGCCCAGGACACGTATTTGATCGAGCAGGAGTTCTTCGAGGGTTGTGGCGGCGCCTGAGGTGTCCCCTAATTCGCCTTGCCAGCGGGCGAGGTTGTGGCGGGTGGCGAGGGTGTCGGGGTGGTCGGGGCCGAGCACACGCAAATGGTCGGAGGCGAGTTCGGCGTAACCTCGGATGGCTCCTGCGGTGTCCCCTGCCTCCCCCCGCCAAAAGGCGAGGTTGTGGCGGGTGGCGAGGGTGTCGGGGTGGTCGGGGCCGAGCACACGCAAACGGTCGGAGGCGAGCTCGGTATAGCCTCGGATGGCTCCTGCGGCGTCTCCTGCCTCCCCTTGGCAGCGAGCGAGGTTGTGGCGCGCGCCGAGCGTTTCGGGGTGGTCTGGGCCCAGGTATCGGGGTGCGAGGTTGGCCGTGTTCTCCCAGTAGGTCACGGCCTCCCCCACACGTCCCGACTCCCCCAGACTGATGCCCGCGCGGAACAGCAACACGTGCTTCCCTGATTCCCACAGCCAGTCCTCACTGCAACGGCCCGCTACTCCATGGTGAGCGCGCAGGGCAGCGGTATTGCTGCGTAGCTGTTGTGCAAGGGCTGTGTCACGTTCATCCTCAGGCCATATCCCTGCGAGCGAGTCCGCCAGGGTGTGCACGCTATCCCGGTCGGGGCCAGTGGCGGCGTGTTCCCGGGCGGCGCGTTGCACAAGTTGGTGGGCGCCCACAAGAACGACACCTGATTCCGGTTCTGAGCAATCGGCAGGTGGGGTGGTGCGGTTGATCAGGTTCAGTCGGTGCAAGGCGGCCAGGGCGGCGCGGGTCTGATGCGGAGTCAGCGCGTGTGCATCAGGTAGGGACGTGGCTGGTTCGTGCGTGCGGCGGGCAGCCAGGTAACTCATGACCGGTGGCGTGGTGAGAATGTCTTCAGGGATGGCGTTGCCGTCCAGCAGCGCGATCAGTCCCATCAAGGGGCGGGCGACTCCTCGGGGGTGAAAGGTGTCGGCCTGGGTCAGGGACAGGTCCCATGTGGCAGCGAGTGGGGAGGGGTGCGTCCAGTCGGGGAAGACCTCCTCTAGTGTGCTCATGCGATCGTGGAACACTTGGAGGTAGTCCTCGCAGCCCAGGCCGAGTTCGGCCATGTAAGGGACGGCCTGTCCTAGGGCTAGGGGAAGGCGTCCCAGATCATGGGCGAGCGTGTCCAATTCTTCGCGGGTGTGGGCGATCCCGGCCGCGTCAAGGGCGTGGGCCAGGAAGGTGCGGGCTTCGTCGAGGGTATAGACGTCCACATCAAGTAGGTGGCGGCCCTGGACGGCGAGGGTGTGGTCGCGTCGACGGGTTGTGACCAACATCCGGCCGTGGGGCTGGTCGTGCGGGGGCCACAGATCCCGAACCTGGGCGGGATCGGTCAGGTCGTCCCACACGATGACCCAGCGCCGCTCTTGGTGTTTGGCGGGATCCTGGAGCCAGGTCAGGAACAGCTGCGCGGCGTCCTCGGGGTCCTCGGGCACGGCCGTGAAAAGGTGGCGGGCGGCCTGGGTGTAGGCGTAGGTGATCTGGTCGCGGCTGGAGGCGCTGGCCCAGATCAGGAGGTCGATGCGGTGTTCGGGGTCGGTGGCCTTGCGCAGGGTGCGGGCGTGGTGGGCGGCGAGCTGGGTCTTGCCGACCCCGCCTGTTCCTGACAGGACCTGGCGTGGGACCACGGTGCCGAAGTTATTCAATGCCTCATCGAGGTGGCCGGCGATGGCCCGGTGTTGGTAGTGGGCGGCTTCCTCGGGGATGGCTCCGACGCGGATCGGCCAGTCGACTTCGTGGTGGGGCAGGTGGAGGTGCTGCTCGTTGACGAACGGCCCGTGGAAGTCGCTGCCTCGATAATCGTTGTGGTTGCCCTGGTAGGAAGCGCTCATCGGTCCGAGTCCGGGTTCTCGTCGGATGTAGAGCGGTGGTTGTGTTGTTCGTTGACGAACGGACCGTTGAACGTGCCGCCGCGGAAGTCGTTGTGGTTGCCGCCGTAGGTGGGCTTGTCCACGCGCACGTCGCGTCCCTGGATGATGGTGCTGTCTCCGGAGACGTCTCCGTTCACGGTGTTGGCCACACTGCTTTCATCCTGGCCTGATGATGTGGGCGGCGGGGCGGATGGCTTGGGGGACGCGGCCCAGGTGATCGCGGTGGCCGCCAGCCACAGGGTTGCGGTGATGCTTGCGGTCCAGGCAGCGGCTTCCCATCCGTCGCGTGTGGTGGGGCCGCCTCCGAACCACAGTCCTGATACCAGGGCTGTGGGGATCGCGATGGCTGCGATCCCGGCCCAGATCCACCGTGCCTTGTTCATACCATCTGATTCTGGCGTGCGAAGCCCGAGAGCGTAAGGGCTTTGGGTGGATCGGCCGGTGCCGGCCGGTGTGTTGCGTACATGCTGGTGGTCTGTATGAGGGCTAGAACACCAGCGGGCTACCGCCTTCAGTGGGCCGAGATCAGTTGACGGGTTCGCCCTGACTGTCTGGGGCCGCGCTTTGAGCCCATCGACCAATCGGATCAAAGATCCGATGCAGTCAGACGCACTCTAGATTTGCATTTCTTTCCGTGAGTTTTGCTTTCTAATTGTTGGCGATTCCAATATTTCGGCCACCATGGAACACTAGGAGAATGTGTGGTGGACGCTATATTTTTCTTCCCGGAGGTTGGTTGTCTGGAGAAAATGAACTTTGTGTTTATCTTGCGCTCGATTTACTTCGGGTTGAGGTGGAGGATGCTGCGGTGATGAATGTTTCGGAATCTTTTTTTCGAGAGCGAAGTATTAATAACAAATGCGAAATTGAATCAGCGGAGGATCTGTGGAAGTGGTTAACTGAGTCAAGATACTGTGGGCTCGCTGGCTGGCGTCTGGATAGCGGGCAGAATTTGTTCTTTCGAGGGCAGGCGAGCATTGGCTTCGGTCTAACGTCTTCCTTGTATCGTCAGTGTCGATCATTTCGAAGAGAAAAAAGGGTAAAAGAGGAAGATCTTGGTCGTGCAGAAAGTGCCATTATTTCTGAAATGAGGAGGCAGGGGATTGGTCGAAGAATGACTGACGGACAACTCCTGATGGTGCTGCAGCACCACGGGATCCCTACGCGTTTGTTGGATGTGTGCGGGAGTCCGTTTGAAAGTCTATTCTTTGCGACCAATGAACTGCATCGACGGGATGGTTGCCTCTTCTTGATCTATCCGCATGGTGATAGGGAAGGTAATACTCTCAAGCTCTGGGGTAACGAAGCTCTACCGTGGGTTGATAGTTTCGGTGGCGGCGGCCCGGTTCCTCAGTGGACGTCTGCCGTCTACCTCGCCCCCCATAAGTCACTTGATCCTCGGATGCATGCCCAGAATGGACAGTTTTTAGTGGGTGGTCTTTCTCGCGTCTACTCGGGGCAGAAGATGAGACTGCTGGGGGTATCGCCTGATCAGAGTGGTGGCGAGTCGAGAGTCCCTGTGGAACTCGTTCCGGATGTATCTAGCTTGAATCTTAATTTCTTGAAGATTCAGACGCGTGAACCTAACTTCAGGTGGGGTGGCACTGCTTGGGTCCTAGTTGTGAAAGCCGAATGGAAAGAAGATCTTATGGAGAAGCTGCAATGCCACGATCCGGAAATTTCTCCTGATACGATGTACCCTCCACTCGGTGAGGTTTCGCGACTTGCTCGTTTTGTCGTTGATCGAGAACTTGTGTCAAACGAGAAGAATTAATGCGCCATGCCGGTGGCTGGTATCAACATTAAATCGAACTGATATATTGATTCATGCCAGATCCAGAAAAGCCGGTTCAGATTGATAGAATTAGAATCTGGCATGGCTATTTATCAATAATTTTTCCTTGCCAGAATTGCAAGGTCTGCTTCCTGCTTCGTGTCTCGGGATGGTTGGGGCCGATCACACGCTCTCGATCGCAGATCAGGGAGCTGAGAATCTCGATGCCCTTCAGGATATCACCAGAAAAATAGGCCCATCGGGCACGAATTATCTGTATGTCGGGGTGGTCAGATCCTAGGACGCGAACCGCGTCGGGAAGGAGTTCTTCGTAGGCCCGTACCGCAGCGGCGACGTGTCCAGCTTCGCCCTGGCAGTAGGCGAAATTACCTCGCGTGGAGAGGGTATGTGGGTGGTCGGGGCCCAGGACACGGATGCGATCCGCGAGCAGTTCTTCGTAGGCCTGAGCGGCTGCGGTGAAGTATCCGGTCTCGCCCTGGCAGTAGGCGAGAACGTGGCGTGTGGTGAGGGTGTGGGGGTGGTCGGGGCCCAGGACGCGTAGTTGGTCGGGGAGGAGTTCTTCGAGGGCTTGTGCGGCTGCGGCGGTGTCGCCAGCTACGCTCCGCCAGCGAGCGAGGTCTGCCCGTATGGAGAGAGTGTCAGGGTGGTCGGGGCCCAGGACGCGTAGTTGGTCGGGGAGGAGTTCTTCGTAGGCTTGTGCGGCTGCGGCGGTGTCGCCAGCTACGCCTCGCCAGCGAGCGAGGTCTGCCCGTATGGAGAGAGTGTCAGGGTGGTCAGAACCCAGGATACGGGTGCGGTCGGCGATCAGTTCATGAAGGTCCTGACCGGCTGCGGCGGTGTCGCCAGCTACGCTCCGCCAGCGAGCGAGGTCTGCCCGTATGGAGAGAGTGTCAGGGTGGTCAGAACCCAGATGGTGTTGTGCGGTGTGAGCCAGTTCCTCCCAGTACGCCACCGCCTCCCTTACTCGTCCCACTTCACCCAGACTGCGGCCTGTTCGGAACAGCACGGGATGGGCATCCATGTCCCAAAGCCATTCTTGTGAGCTGCGGCCGTTGACCGTGTAGTGGCTCTTGAGAGAAAGTGTGTTATCGCGCAGTTGCTGAGCCAAAGCAGTGTCGCGGTCCAGCTCAGGCCAGACGGCTATAAGCGAATCGGCCAGTGTGCGCACACTATGGCGTGTGGGGCGGGTTTGGTGGTGTTCGCGGGTGGCACGTTGTATCAGCTGGTGTACACGTACTACCGGTTCCATTGTCCCAGGGCCATATTGCGATGTTTCGATTGAGCGGGGGATGGTACGCGAAATCAGGTTGAACCTGTGAAGACACGTGAGCGCGGTTCGAACGTGCTGAGCATTCAGTCTGTCCTGTGACCGAGTGGGATGGCAGTCAGACAAGTACTTCAAAGTAGGGGGAGCTGTCAGCACATTTTCGACGATGGCGGAGCCGTCTAGAAGTGCAAGCAGGCCCATCAGGGGACGAGCTACACGTTGGGGGGTGTGGGTATCGGCTTGTTGGAGGGACAGTTCCCAAGTGGCGGCGAGCGAGGCAGGGGTGTCCCAGTCGGGGAACACTTCGTCCAGCGTGTTCATCCGGTCGTGGAACAGCTCTAGGTAGTCAGCACAACTCATACCGAGTTCGGCCATGTAGGTGACAGCTTGTCCTAGTGCCAGAGGCAGGTAGCCGAGGTCGCGGCTCAGGCAGTCCATTTCGATATGGGAGCGGGGGATTCTGATTTCGTGTA
The DNA here is from genome assembly GCF_001279585.1 of Nocardiopsis sp. NRRL B-16309. Taxonomy (GTDB): domain Bacteria; phylum Actinomycetota; class Actinomycetes; order Streptosporangiales; family Streptosporangiaceae; genus Nocardiopsis. The sequence continues at coordinate 31,785 of NZ_LGEC01000063.1, forward strand.
GGGCGCAAGTGAGGAAGGTGTGGGCTTCGGCGGGAGTGTAGACGTCCATGTCGATCAGGTGGCGACCTTGGGTGGACAGGGAGTGGTCGCGGCGTCGTGTGGTGACTAGGACTCGGCCGTAGGCTTGGTCGTACGGGGGCCAGAGGTCCTGCACAGCGGCAGGGTTGGCCAGGTCGTCCCAGATGACCAGCCACCGCCGGTTTTGGTGTTTATTAGGGTCGCTCAGCCAGGTCAGGAAGTGTCGTGCGGCGTCCTCAGGGTCTTCAGGGACGCGTGAGTACAGCTGCTGGGCGGCGTGGGCGTAGGCGGACGTAATGCTCGTACGGGTGGCCGCGTTGGCCCAAACCAGGACGTCCACTCTCCGCTCGGGGTCGGTGATGGCGCGCAGGGCGCGAGCGTGGTGGACAGCGAGCTGGGTCTTGCCGACACCGCCGGTGCCGGAGAGTACCTGGCGCAGCACCACGGTCCCGAAGCTGTGTAGGGCTTCGTCGAGTTGGTCGGCGACGGCGCGGCGCTGGTAGTGGGCTGCTTCTTCGGGGATAGCGCCGACGCGGATCGGCCAGTCAACCTCATGAGCAGGATGGTGAATGAGGTGCACGTCCCGTCCCTGGATGACGGTGCTACCGGAGATGTCTCCGTTCACGGTGTTGGCGACGTGACTTCGATCTTCGCTCGCCCTGTTCATACCATCTGATTGTGGTGCGTGAACCCCAGCGTGGTAAGGGGTCCGGGGTGAATCGGCCGTATCCGGCCCGGTGGGGCGACGGGGTGTGTACGGCGTCAGCAGTCCCTCCACGCGCCGTGGTTGGGTGGCTGGGGGGCGCTGGTGGGCGCACGCGGGGCGCGTCGACGGCCAGGGCCGCAGGGTCACGGGTTGGCAAAATGCTCCGCGAGGTCCCCGCCCACCTGTACTAGACCTTGCACTGGGGAGCACACACGGAGCAAAATCCGCCCCCAGGCGGGCCTCGTGCCTCGTCTGTTCGACTCGCGGACCCCGTTTGACCTGGGGTTTTGTGGCGCACCCGGCAGGATTCGAACCTGCGGCCATCGGATTAGAAGTCCGGTGCTCTATCCACTGAGCTACGGGTGCCTGATTCAATTGTCGCCCTCTGCGGCCGGCCGCGACCACGTCGTTACCCGTGGTGCGGTGGTGTTTCCGCATGTCGGAAGCGCCGGGGGCTGGGGGTGCGGCCTACGGTCGGGGATCCCCGTGTCGTGGCGCCTGTGGCGTACTGGTCAGACATTCTAGGGTATTCGTCAGATCTCGCCCACAGGTGGGCAAAGCCTCACCAACTACGGTGATTCGTAGTTGTCTCTCGTTACCACTCGCGTTCCACCAAACCGGTCGCTATGGACCCCGCGCACCACGTTACCGGTGATTAACTCCTGGTGCTGCGCTGCGCCGCTGGCGTTTCGTGATGTGTTGGGTCCGACCGGTGGCGGGTGGGTCGAGGGGGTCAGAAGAACCACCACTGACCTGCGGCGACCGTGGTGAGGATCCAGATGTGGAGCACCTGGGGGCCTCCCGTGGTGGATTGACTACTCTGAGTAACTATTGACTACGAAGAGTAACAATCGTTGGTCGGTCAGGTGTGGGACCCGGTCGGGGCGGCTGTCGGCGCGGCTACCGTGGTGGCGTGCGAAGTCTGGGTTTGGTGGCGGGGTTCCTGCTCGACGCGACGGTGCCGGATCCCCGACGGGGGCATCCCGTGGCGCTGTTCGGCCGTGCCGCGGGGTGGTGGGAGCGGAGGATCTACCGGGACGACGAGCTCCGCGGTGCCGCCTACGCGGTGTCGGCGGTCGCTCCCGTGGCGGTGCTCGGGGCGGCGGCCGAGCGCGGCGGTGTGGCGGCTACCGCGGCCGCCACGTGGGCGTCGCTCGGGGGCAGCATGCTCGCCAGGGAGGCGGAGGGGGTCGCCCGGGCCCTGGAGTCGGGGGACCTGGAGGGCGCCCGTTCCCTGGTGCCGCGTCTGTGCGGACGCGATCCCGCCGGCCTGGACGAGGCGGGGATCGCGCGCGCCGTGGTCGAGTCGGTCGCCGAGAACACCTCGGACGCGGTGACGGGCCCGTTGGTGTGGGGTGCCCTGGCCGGAGTGGGCGGGCTGGCCGGGTTCCGCGCGGTGAACACGCTGGACGCCATGGTCGGCCACAAGAGCGAGCGCTACCGGCGATTCGGGGCGGCGTCGGCGCGGTTGGACGACATCGCCGGCTGGGGCCCCGCCCGGCTGACCGCCGTGCTGGCGGTCCTGGCAGCGCCCGTCGTCGGCGGCGACGTCGGTCGGGCCTGGCGGATCTGGCGCAGGGACGGCCACCGCCACCCCAGTCCCAACTCCGGGCAGTGCGAGGCCGCCTTCGCCGGGGCGCTCGGGCGGACCCTGGGCGGGGTGAACGTCTACCAGGGACGCGAGGAGCGGCGCCCGGTGATGGGGGAGGGGCCCGCGGTGGACACCGCCGACATCCGGCGGGCCGTCCGGCTGGCCCGGGCGGTGAACGCCGGGGCGCTGGCGGTGGCGGCCGGTGTGGCGCACGGGCGCGGGTAGTCCCGCCCGCCGCTCTCACGGCTCCGGCTCCCGGGGCCGCCGCCCGTCCTAGGACACCTTCGTGCGCGGGCGCCGCGCCCCCGGGTCGACGGGCCCGGGGACGGTGCGGTCAGGCGGCGAGGCTGCGCGCGTAGTTGACCTGCTGGTTGATGTGGAAGGCCGCGCCCGGGTTGCTGACCGGGATGGAGGTGGCGTGGTAGTGGCCGTGCCCCTGGACGGTCACCTGGACGTGGCCGGACGTCTTCTGGTCCTTGACCAGCAGGAACAGCAGGCCCAGGAGGCAGGTCCACCAGAAGACCAGGATGGCGGTGATGATCGCCCACGTCGGCGTGCTGTGCTCGGTGCGGCTCATGTCGGTGACCGTCCACACGGTTCCCCTGATCGGGAAGCGCCCGGCCGGGGTGATCACCATGTTCTGGGAGATGGCGATGTCGCCGATGGTGGCGACCGGTGCCTCGTTGGGGACCGGGGGTCCGGCGCCGGCGGGCTGGTAGCCGCCGGTGCCGTAGGGCTCGAGCGCGCCGCCGTGGTACTGCTCGGGGGGAAGGCCCCATCCGGGGGTCTCGCCGCCGGGCTGCTGCCAGGGCTCGCCCGGGCCCGGGTGGGGTTCGGGGTGCTGGTTCATGGGCCGATTGTGTCAAAGAGCCCTGAGCTGTAGGGCGGTACCGGTCGAATCATTCGTGCGCCCGCGCAGATGGGCCGGGTGCGGCGCCGTTGTTGTGGCCGGATGTGGCCAATCACGACTCCTCGTGTCGGGGCTGGTGCGTCCTGTGCCGGTGCGATCGCGGCTGGATGTGGCGCTCGTCACTTCAAACCGGCGAGTGGTTCGCTCTCCCGCCCCGGGGTGTGGGAGAAACGTGAAAGTCTTTCGCGATTTCCTACCCGCACGTAACATTCCGCTGATCCATCGCCCGCACCCCCAGGTGGTGAAGCACGTGAGACCCCCGTACCCCCGACGGCTCCGCACGGGTGCCGCAGGCGCCGCTCTGATCGTCGCGGCCGCCGCCGCGGCCACACTCCCGAGCACGCCCGCGGTCGCCGAACCCCCGCCCGACTACTGCGCCCCCCACGGCTGCCACGACATCGTGCCCCCGGGGCAGAACGGCAGCGCGACCCTCGTCGAGATCCTCGGCCACCAGGCCTTCGGCACCCGCCCCCGGCACTCCTCCAGCCAACTCGACATGTACGACGACCTCGTGCACCACTACGACGGCCTCACGGAGGAGGGCCTGGACGACTTCTTCCTCGACGCCGGCTTCGGCGTCGACCCCGACGACGTCGGCCGCGAGTACCAGCCGCGTGAGGACGTCACCATCACCCGCGACCGGGGCCACGGCATCCCGCACGTCGAGGGCACCACGCGTGAGGGCACCATGTACGGCGCCGGGTACGCCGCCGCCGAGGACCGCCTCTTCCTCATGGACGTGCTCCGCCGCGTCGGTCGCGGTGAACTCACCTCCTTCGCCGGGGGCGCGGCGGGCAACCGGGCCCTGGAACAGGACCTCTGGCGCTCCGCGCCCTACACCGAGGAGGACAAGCAGGCGCAGATCGACCGCGTCGCCGCCTCCGGTGACCGCGGGGCCCAGGCCCTGGCCGACGTCGACGCCTACCTGGAGGGCGTCAACGCCTACATCGAGGAGGCCGACGGGGACCGCACCTTCCCCGGCGAGTACGTCCTGACCGGCCACAAGGACGCCATCACCAACGCCGGTGAGATCGAGCCGTTCACCCCCACCGACGTGGTCGGCATCGCCGCCATGGTCGGCGGCATCTTCGGCGGGGGCGGAGGCGGCGAGGTCCGCGCCGCCGTCGTGCGCGCCAACTTCCTGGACCGCTACGGCGCGGAGGAGGGCGCCGAGCTCTACGCCGCCTGGCGCACGGAGAACGACCCCGAGGCCGTGGTCAGCGTCGACGGCGAGTTCCCCTACGCCCAGACCCCCGACGAACCCGTCGGCGAGGCCGTCCCCGACCCCGGCTCGGTCGAGCCCTACGGCATCGTCCACGACGAGCACGGTTCGGCGGCCGACGAGGCCGCGGCCGAACCTCTGGCCCAGTCCGTCGAGGAGCCGGCCGCGCCGGAGGACCCGGCCCAGCCGCCCACCCTGGACGACCTCAGCGCCGCCGACCAGGAGGAACTCGACCAGATGGTGGAGGACGGCGACCTGTCGGAGGCCGAGGGCCTGTTCAACGACGGCGTCCTGCCCGACGACTTCCTCGACCCCCGCGGCATGTCCAACGCCCTCCTGGTCTCGGGCGAGCACACCGAGAGCGGCAACCCGGTCGCCGTGATGGGTCCGCAGACCGGGTACTTCTCACCGCAGCTGCTCATGCTCCAGGAGCTCCAGGGGCCGGGCATCAGCGCCCGCGGCGCCTCGTTCGCCGGCGTGAGCTTCTACGTCCAGATGGGCCGCGGCGTCGACTACGCCTGGAGCGCCACCTCGGCCGGCCAGGACCTCACCGACACCTTCGCCGTCGACCTGTGCGAGAACGACGGCTCGACGCCCTCCACCGACTCGCGCGCCTACGTGGACTCCTCCGGTGACTGCGTCGCCTTCGAGGAGCTCAGCGTCACCAACGAGTGGTCGCCCACCGTCGCCGACCAGACCCCCGCCGGCGGCTACACGCTGACCTCCCTGCGCTCGGAGTTCGGCCTCGTCGAGTCGTTCGCCACCGTCGACGGCACGCCCGTGGCGTTCACCTCGCTGCGTTCCACCTACCGCCACGAGGTCGACTCCATCATCGGCTTCCAGCGGTTCAACGACCCCGGCGAGATCACCTCGGCCGCGTCGTTCCAGGACGCGGCCCACGACATCGGCTACGCCTTCAACTGGCACTACGTCGACGACGAGGACATCGCCTTCGTGAACTCCGGCGCGAACCCGGTCCGCGTCGAGGGCACCAACCCCACGATGCCCATCGACGCCTACGCGGGCGTGGGCTGGTCGGGCTGGGACCCCGTGACCAACGACGCCGACCTGCACCCGAAGGAGGACCACCCGCGGGCCGTCAACCCCGACTACATCGTCAACTGGAACAACAAGCCCGCGCAGGGCTACACCTCGGGCTGGTCCACCGGCTCGGTCCACCGCGGCGACCTGCTCGACTCCCGGGTGTCCGCGCTGGTCGAGGACGGGCACGCGTTCACCACGGCCTCCCTGACCCAGGTGATGATGGCGGCCGGGACGGCCGACCTGCGTGCCCAGGAGGTCCTGCCGCGCCTGCTGGAGGTGATCGGCGCCCAGGAGGTGGACGACCCCGACCTCGCCGCGACCGTGGCCGAACTGCGGGCCTGGCACGAGGCCGGATCGCTGCGCCGCGAACCCCGGCGCGACGCCGGGTACTACGAGCACGCCGACGCGATCCGGGTGATGGACGCGTGGTGGCCGCTCCTGGTACGCGCCCAGTTCGAACCGGGACTCGGCGAGGACCTGTACACCGAGCTGACCCGCGCGGTCCAGGTGGACGAGTCGCCCTCGGGCGCGATCGGCGGCGGTGAGGCCGGCAGCGTCAACCAGGCGCAGCCGCACCGCGGATCGGCCTTCCAGTACGGCTGGTGGTCCTACGTCGACAAGGACCTGCGCACGGTGCTCGGCGAGGACGTCCAGGGACCGCTGGGCGGTGAGGCCTACTGCGGGGACGGCGATCCGGACGCCTGCCGTACCGTCCTGCTGGACAGCCTGTCCGAGGCCGCCGCGGTCCCCGCGGGCCAGGTCTACCCGGGCGACGCCCACTGCTCGGCCGGTGACCAGGTCTGCGCGGACGCGGTGATCCACCAGGCGGTGGGCGGGATCGGCATGTGGCCGATCGCCTGGCAGAACCGGCCCACCTACCAGATGGTCTACCAGTTCTCCGGTGGGCGTTAGGGGGCGGTGAGGCGAGGCCGTGGCCGGCTCCTGCTCCAGGGCCCGGCCACGGCCCGCCCGTGGCTCGGGGCCAGGGCTCCTCCGGACACGCCTCCGGTGGTCCCGGTCGGCGGCCCCGGGTTCCGGGCGGCTCGCGCGAAGGGCGTTCCCGGTGTCGCTTCGGCGGCGGATGTCGACGGCGCACGGGATTCACGTGCTTCGTAGGGCTTGTGTGGGTAGCGTAAGGATGACACGAAACGTAGCGGGAGGGCCCAAGGACGATGCCCGCTTGGCTGATCTGGATCATTCTGGCCGTCGCACTCGGAGTCGCCGAGGCGCTGACGCTGACGTTCGTGTTGGGCCTCGTCGCGGTGGCCGCCCTGGTCGCCGGACTGCTCGGTGCCATCGGCCTGCCCGTGGTCGTCCAGATCATCGGCTTCGCGGCCACGTCCGCCGCCGGCATCATCCTGGTCCGGCCCATCATGCAGCGGCAGATGCGCAGGGAGCCCGACGCGCGTTCGGGGGCCGCCGCGCTCATCGGCCGATCCGGGGTCGTGCTCCAGGAGGTCGACGGGGACAAGGGCCTGATCAAGCTCTCCGGGGAGGAGTGGTCGGCACGGTGTATCGACGAGGACCTCGTGATTCCGATCGGCGCGCACGTCGACGTCATGGAGATCGACGGGGCCACGGCGGTGGTCTACCCGCGTGAGGCCCTGCCCGAGTCCCACACTCCCGAGCCATAGCCACGACCTCTAGGCCAGGTGCCCGACATGATCGATCCGGCTATCCCTCTCATCATCCTCGCCGTCCTGTTCGTCGCGATCGCGCTGTCCGCGATCCGGATCGTCCCCCAGGCGAGGGCGTACAACATCGAGCGGTTCGGCCGCTACACCAGGACGCTCAACCCCGGCCTGAACTTCATCGTCCCGGGGGTCGACCGGGTCAACACCAAGTTCGACCTCCGTGAGCACGTCTTCACCTCGCGGCCGCAGCCGGTGATCACCGAGGACAACCTGGTCGTCAACATCGACACCGTCCTCTACTACCAGATCACCCAGCCCAAGGCCGCGGCCTACGAGGTCGCCAACTTCCTCCAGGCCATCGACCAGCTCACCGTCACCACGCTGCGCAACGTCATCGGCTCGATGGACCTGGAGAAGACCCTGACCTCCCGCGAGGAGATCAACACCCGGCTCCGCGGGGTGCTCGACGACACCACCGGCAAGTGGGGGATCCGCGTCAACCGGGTGGAGATCAAGGCCATCGACCCGCCGCCCACCATCAAGGAGGCGATGGAGAAGCAGATGCGGGCCGACCGTGACAAGCGGGCGGCGATCCTGCACGCCGAGGGTGAGCGGCAGTCCCGGATCCTCAAAGCCGAGGGCGCACGGCAGCAGGCGATCCTGGAGGCCCAGGGCGACCAGCAGGCGGCGATCCTGCGGGCCGACGGTGAGGCCAAGGCCGTGGAGCGCGTCTTCCAGGCCGTGCACGCCAACAACGCGGACGCCAAGCTCCTCGCGTACAAGTACCTGGAGACGCTGCCCAGCCTGGCCCAGGGCGAGGGCAACACGTTCTGGGTGATTCCCGGTGAGCTCACCGAGGCGGTCAAGAACGTCTCGCACGCCTTCGCCGGGGACTCCGCCGAGACCAAGCCGTCCACCGAGAAGGACGGCCGGGAGTCGGAGCGCGGCCCGGCCGAGATCACGGGACCGGACCCCGCCCAGTCCGCGTCGGCCCAGGCCGCGGTGGACGCGGCCGAGCAGGCGGAGAAGGCCGTGGCCGACGCCCGCGACGACGTGCGCAGGGCCGGGGCCAGGACCGGGAGCGTACCCGAATCGCGTGAGGAGCCCTAGCCACGACCTCTGGACGCGGGCCTGTGGAGGGGCCGCCGGACCGACCGGGCCGCGGCGCCCGGCCGGTCCGTGGCGGGGTCAGGTGAGCAGCAGCTTGCCGGTCGTGCGCCGCGCGGCCAGGTCGGCGTGGGCCCGGCCGGCCTCGGCCAGCGGATAGCGCCCGCCGACGCGCACGTCCAGGCGTCCCGCGCCCACCAGGGCGAACAGGTCGCGGCACCGGCCCAGGAGCTCGTCACGATCGGCCACGAAGTAGGAGAGCGAGGGCCGGGCGAGGTACACCGACCCCGCCGAGTTGAGCCGCTGCGGGTCCACGGGCTCCACCGCGCCACTGGCCTGGCCGAACAGCGCGAGCACACCGCGCGGGCGCAGCGAGGCCAGACTCGCGTCGAACGTGTCCCGGCCGACGCCGTCGTACACCGCGGCCACGCCCTCGCCGCCGGTCAGGTCGCGGACCGACTCGGCCACCGGGCTCTCGGTGTAGCGGATCACCTCGTCAGCGCCCGCGGCGCGGGCCACGCGCTCCTTCTCCTCCGTGGACACGGTGCCGATGACGCGGGCGCCGCGTTCCTTGGCGAGCTGGGTGATCAGAAGGCCCGTCCCACCGGCGGCCGCGTGCACCAGGACCGTGTCGCCCTTGGCGACCGGGTGCACCGAGTGCGTGAGGTAGTGCGCCGTCAGGCCCTGCAGGAACAGGGCCGCCGCCTGGTCGGCGGAGACGTCGTCCGGGAGCGGCACGAGCAGGCCGGCGCCGACCACGGCCCGGTCGGCGTACCCGCCGGGGGCCATCGCCCAGCCGACCCGCTGGCCCACCGACAGGTCGGTGACACCCTCGCCCACCGCGGCGACCACTCCGGCGGCCTCCATGCCCGGCACGAAGGGGAGGGGGACGCTGTACGCCCCGCTGCGCTGGTAGATGTCGATGAAGTTGACCCCGCGCGACTCCACGTCCACGAGGGCCTCGCCGGGGCCGGGGGCCGGATCCGCTTTCTCCGTCAGCCGCAGGACCTCGGGTCCGCCGTGTTCCTCGATGACGATGGCGCGCATGGTCCACCTCTCCTCGTCTGGTCCGTTCCCCGCATCATGACAGGACGGACCGGCCGCCCGACAGCACGGCCCGGTCCCGCGTTCGCGAGCACGGCGGTGCCCCGGCCCTGTCCCCGGTGCGGGGCTCCCGGCCCTGCCACTCCTCGCTACTCCTCCAGGATCTCGTGCACCGAGAACGCCGTGTAGAGCACTCCCAGCAGGTCGTTGCCCGGACCCGGCCGTGTGACGAGACCGACGCGGCGGCGGTCGTCGGGTTCCTCCGCGTCGTCGGGCAGGGGCTCGGGGTCCACGGTCGTCAGCGCGTGCTCGCCGTTGACCCACATGGACAGTTCCATGACCGAGTCGCCCTCCTCGCGCTCCCGCAGGGTGCACGCGAGGGAGACGGTGTTGGTGGGGACGGACTCGACGTCGAAGTCGTAGGCGTCACCGCCCGCCCCGTCCCCGGACGCGCCGCGCGCCGACTCGTCGAAGAGGGGGTAGGGCTCGTACGCGGGCACTTCGGTGGTCTGGCTGAGGGTGCGGTCCCCCTCGCCCTCGTGCATGCGGCGGATCTCGGCGCGCTCGCCGTCGTAGCGCAGCAGCGCCTCGTACTGGCTGCGGTACTCCTCGCCTTCGTTGTCCCAGCAGCGCACGCCCAGCGTCGCCTGCTCGGGTCCCTCGGCCACGTACGCGGTGGTGCTCACCAGCACCCGGTCGGGCAGGGGCTGGTCGCGCTCCAGAGGCACCACCTCGCCACGGCTGGGGCCGGACTCGGGGTCGAACGCCAGCACGACACCGCTCTGCTCGGCCCAGTAGCCGTCCGACTCCCCGACCTCGAACGTGCCGATGGACCACCCGGGGTCGGTGGTGAAGTCGGTGTTGTAGATGGAGACGGTGTTCTCCGGAACCGGGGTGTCCCGGCCCAGCCACAGCGCCGTTCCCGCCGCGGCCACCAGGACGAGGGCGCCCACGGCGCCGCCGACCGCCATGAGTCTCCTGCGCGCGCCACCGCCGTCGGGCCGGGGCCCGTCGGAGCCCGCGCCGGTCGGCAGGCCAGGACCCCCGGGGCCGCCGCCCGGACCGCCGGGCCCGCCCGGACCCGCGTAGGCGGCGAAGCCCGCCTGGCCGTGCGCGGGGGACTGCGCACCGGGCATCCGCTGGGTCACGGGCGGAGCCGGGTGGCCGCCCGAGGGACCGTAGTGCCCCGGCTGTCCAGGCAACGGTGGGTATCCCGGTTGAGCCTGCTGAGCCTGCTGAGCCTGCTGAGCCGGTTGAGCGTGCTGAGCCTGCTGGACCGGGCCGCCGTGGTGGCCCGCGTGCGCAGACGCCTGCGGCGGGTACCCGACCTGGCCCCGGCCCTCCTGGGGGCCCGAGGGCGGTCGGCCCTGGGTGTGCTGCTGGACGTGGGGAACGTGGGGAGCCGGGCCGGGTGCCGCGGCCGGGGGCTCCGCACCTCGCGACTCCGTACCTGGGGGCTCGGCCGACTCGGACGGCTCCGGCTCCCGGTCGGGCGCCGCCGGCGGGGCACCGGGAACGGCGGCGGAGGACGGCGGCGCCCACGAGGTCGTGATGGTGCGGCGCACCTCCGCCTCCACCGGATCCTCCTGGCCGACCAACCGGGCGAGGATCTGCTGGGAGCTCGGGCGCTTCTCCGGATCCTTGTCCAGCGCGGCGGAGACCAGGTCGAACAGGCTCGGGTCCAGCCCGTCGAGCCGGGGCGGTGCCGAGGAGATGTTGTGCAGCACGGCGGGCACGGTGTCGGCGTCGAAGGGCGCGCTGCCGGTCCCCGCGAAGGCGACCAGGCAGCCCCAGGCGAAGATGTCGCCCGCGGGGGTGGGCTGACGGCCCATGATGAGCTCGGGCGCCATGTAGGAGGGCGTGCCCATGAGCTGACTGGAGCGGGTGACCGCGCCCCCGGTGCCGTCCAGGGCACGGGCGATGCCGAAGTCGATGACCTTCGGTCCGACCGGCGAGAGCAGGACGTTGGCGGGCTTGAGGTCCCGGTGGATCACCCCGGAGCCGTGGATGGCGGTGAGGGCGGCGGCGACGCCCATCGCGAGGCTCTCCAGCGTGCCCCCGGTCATGGCCCCGTCCGCGCGGACGGCCTCGTCGAGGTTGGGGCCGGGGACGTACTCCGAAACGATGAAGAGGGGGTCGCCGTCCAGGCGCGCGTCGATCACACCGGCGGTGGAGAAGCGGGCCACGCGGCGGGCGGACTCCACCTCTCGGGCGAAGCGGCGGCGGAAGGCCTCGTCGTCGGCCAGGTCCGGGTGGATGAGCTTGACGGCGACGGTCCGTTCGGCGGTGTCCTTGGCGAGGTAGACGGTGCCCATGCCGCCGCGACCGAGGCGGCTGACGATGCGGTAACCGTCGAGTTCGCGCGGATCCCCCGCGCGCAGGGGCTTGCCGCTCTGGTGGCCGTTCGACGTCACAGGTGGGGTCCCTCGTATGGATCGGGTGATGCGCGGCTAACAGCGTATCCAGGCCGACACGCCGTCTCGCTTCTGGGCTGGTGGGGGCGTTCGGGGGTCAGCCGGTCACGGTCTCGTGCGGGACGGAGACCTCGGAGGGGCCTCCGGCGTTGTGGCGGACGGGCCCGGTGTCCGTCACGTGGCCGGGCGGGCGGACGCCGTCCGCGTCGGCGGCCCCGGTCCGCGGCTCCTCGCCGCCCGCACGGTCGAACAGGCCGAGGGCCAGTGCCGCGATCAGCAGGAGGGCCGCGACCAGGAGGAGCGCCGCGGCCCCGGCGACGCCGACCACGAGCAGACGGCGGCGCCGGCGGGCCGGGGAGTCCGGGTCCGAGCCGCCTCGGGGTGAAGAACCCGAGTCCGAGCCGCCTCGGGGCGGGGAGATCTCCGGGGGCGCCGGGCCGTGCGGGGGCGTCGCGTGAGCGGAGGATCCCGCGCCGTTCCGGGCGCGCGAGGCTTCCGGCGTACTCGGGGCGGCCGGGGTCGTGAGAGGAACCGGGGTCGCGGGAGTCCCCGCCGACACACGCCCTAGCTGTGCGAAGTCGCCCGCCGGGGCGTCCTCCGGCGCGGTTTCCTTCGGGTCGGCTTCCGGTTCAGGGCCGTCCGACACGGCATCCTCCGGCTCCGGAACCTCCGGCCCGGATCTCTCCGGACCAGGTTCCTCTGGCCAGGGGCTCTGCGATCCGGCTTCCTCCGGCCCGGTTTCCGCTGGCCCCGGGACTTCCGCCTGCGCTTCTTCCGGCCTCGCTTCCTTTGCTCTGGGGCCTCCCGAACCGGCTTCCTCCGGCCCGGCTTCCACTGACCCGCGGCCCCGCGCCTCCGGGCCCGTATCGCTCCCGGGACCGGCCCCGGGCCAGGAGAGGCCGATCGCACGGGCGACGTCCGACTCCGCTGCGTCCACCAGGCCGACGAGCCCGTCCACGAGCTCCTGGGAGGTGGGACGGGACCGCGGGTCCTTACCGAGCGCGGCGACGACCGCCTCGCGCAGTGTCGGATCCAGGCCGTCGAGCCGGGGCGCGGTGCTGGAGATGTTGTGCAGGACCCCGGGCACGGTGGCGGCGTCGAAGGGCGCGCCGCCGGTCCCGGCGAAGGCGACGAGGCAGCCCCAGGAGAAGACGTCGCCCGCCGGGGCCGGCGGCTGGCCCGCGATGAGCTCCGGCGCCATGTAGGAAGGTGTGCCGACCAACCGGCGGGACCGGGCGGCCCCGTCCCCGGCGCCGTCCATGGCACGGGCGATGCCGAAGTCGACCACCTTCGGTCCCGCGGGCGAGAGCAGCATGTTCGAGGGCGTGAGGTCGCCGTGGACGGTGCCCGAGCGGTGCACGGCCGCGAGCGCCGCGGCCACGCCCAGGGCCACCGAACCCAGGACACCGTCGCTCATGGGGCCGTCCGCGCGCACGGCCGCGGACAGGGTCGGCCCGGGCACGTACTCGGAGGCGACGTAGAGCACCTCGCCCTCCCACCGGGCGTCGACCACGGCCGCGACGGAGGCGCAGGCCACACGGCGCGCGGACGCCACCTCACGGGCGAAGCGCGCGCGGAAGGACCCGTCCTCGGCGAGGGCGGGGTGGATCAGCCTCAGCGCCACACGGGTGCCCGTGGGGGACTCGGCGAGGTGGACGGTGCCCATGCCGCCTCGGCCGAGGCGGCCCAGGACGCGGTACCCGTCCACGTCGCGGGAGTCACCCGGTCGCGGGGGTCCGGAGCTGTTCGACATCTGGGTGGGGGCCTCGCAGGTCGTGGGGTGCGGCCCAGCGTACTGACCGAGGAGGGCGCAGGGGCGGGGGGAAGGCCGCGGGCGGATCACCAGAGGTGATGCCGCGTGTGCGGAAACGGTTCCAAGCGCACCCTGATTTCGCTAGTGTTAGAACACATGTTCGAACGCTGCGGCGAACTTCCCCACGAGCAGTGTCCCGGCGGCGTGCGCCGGATGCGGGAGTCGGTCGGTGTCGAGGGGAAGCGGGGAAGCGTCGTGGGACGGTACTACGGGGCGACGGTCTCGGTCGTGGAGGACCAGGGGCGTCCGCTCCGCTTCACGTGGAACGGCAGGGTGTACGGCGTGCGCCGGATCATCGACCACTGGGTCACCCTGCGGATGGACTGGACCCCGACGGTCGAGCCCCAGGTGCCCGAGCGCCGGCACTGGCGGGTGGAGGCGGGCGCTCTGGAGGCGCAGGGCGTGTACGAACTCCTGCACGACACCGTGTCCGACCAGTGGCTGCTCTCCCGGGTGTGGGACTGAGCCGCCTCAGAGGAGGTCGGCGGGCAGCAGGCTGTAGACCGCCAGGTGGGTGCGGCCCTCGTGCAGCGGCATGGCGTTGCGTTCGACGCCCTCGGGGGAGAAACCGGCCCGGACGGCCACGCGGCGCGACGCCGTGTTGCCGACCGCGGCCTTCAACTCCACGCGCTGGAAGCCCTGGTCGACGGCCCAGCGGGAGACGGCCACGGCCGCCTCGGTCGCGTATCCCAGGCCCCGCGCCCAGGGCGAGACGGCGTAGCCGATCTCGGTGATCATCGCGGGCCACTGCGTGCGCAGCAGACCGAAGGCGCCCACCAGACGGCCGGAACCCTTCTCGACGGCCGCCCACTGCTGCCCGTCACCGCTCGTGCGCAGCGCGGGCGCGGCCTCACGGCACCAGTGCTCGGCGATCTCGCGGGTGTAGGGGACGCCCGGAGCGGGGATCGGGACCCATCTCTGCACCGCCGGGTCGGAGTAGGTACGGAAGACGTCGTCGATGTCGGCCTCGACGAAGGCGCGCAGCCGCAGTCGCTCCGTTTCCAGGATCACGGACGGCATCATCGGTCTGGTCTGGGTGTCGGTCACGCTGGCGGTCTCCCGGAACGGCGGTGGGCTGCGCTCACGATACGCGGGCCGGCCCCGTGACCTGGCACGGGGCGGTCCGCCCCGGGCGGAGCCGCGGACCGGCCCTCCACCCGCGCATCCCCCGAGGCGCCCTGACCGGACGTCTTCGGAATGCCACCGGGCGCCCCCTCGGACGCCTCCAGCATGCTCCCGGGCGGGTCCGGGCGGGTCCGGTGTCTCCTGGCCTCTCCGGCTTCCCCGGGCGGATCCGGACTCCCCGGCGTCCCCGGCTTCCCCGGGCGGGTCCGGGTCAGCCGCGGCGGCGACCGGAGACGCGGTCGCGCACCAGGGTGTCGAACTCGGCGGCGAAGGCGTTGCCCGGGCACTCCGTGGCCAGCCAGTCGCGGTGCCGGGACAGGGTCTCGCCCGGAGTCCGGGCGCCGGTGTCGGGGTTGACGTAGGTGATCTCCGCCGCCGGGTCGAGGCTGGTCACCGCGCACAGCACGCGCAGCACCGCGACGAGCGAGTTCAGCGCCGCCCGCGTCGGGAGTTCGTCGGTGAAGTCGCCCAGCAGGCACACGCCCACGTTGGCGTGGTTGTACCCGTACACGTGCCCGGCCGTCACCGAACGCGCGTCGCCGGGCCGCGGTCGGCCCGCGAAGACGGGCACGTCGTCCTCGCCGGAGTGGCGGCCCTCGTAGACCACCCCGTCCGGGTCGATGAGGACGTGGTAGCCGATGTCGCCCCAGCCGAGTTCGGCGGCGTGGTAGCGGTACACGCCGCGTACGTCGGCCGCGTGGTCGCCCGTGGTCGCCATGGCCGTGTGGTGCACGGTCAACAGCTGTGTCCGGTGGAAGACGGGCGCCCACAGGTCGTTGCCGTCCTCGTCGAAACGCAGGGACTCGTCCGCGCCCCAGCCCGCCCGGGTTCGGAACCGTACCGGGCCGGGGGAACGGCGTGCGCGCCCGTCGTCGGCGTCGGCGGCCAGGGTCGCCCGCTCGGGCCCGCCGAAGCGCAGCTCCTCACCGTCGCGCAGGTTCAGGGCCGCGGTTCGGGCGTCGCCGCCGACCTCGTACCCGGTCGCGCCCCGCGGCGCGCGCACGAGGGCGGAGGCGGTCGGCTCGCGGTCGTCGCGGCCCCCGGTGTGCAGGTCGAGCGGTTGCCAGGGGCCGAGGCCGTCGGCGGTCTCGAACCGGATCGCGCCCGCGGGCGCGCCCGCCGCACGGGCCACCGCCACCAGGTCGAAGCGCCGGTCGGGGCGGACGACACCGCCGGTGGACGCCGGTTCTGACAGGACGCGGGGCACCGCGCGGTCGTCGGCCGCGGCCGACGGGGGAGAGGTGACCGGGACGGCCACGGCGGTCAGTCCGGCGGCCGTGGTGGCTCCGGTGAGGAAGGCGCGTCGTCGCATAGTGACTCCTGTGGTCGTGGCCGGGAGCGGGCCGCCGCGGCGGGAGGCGTCGCCAGACTGCCACAGGCCGATGACGTTCGGTAGCCCCCTGTCGGCGGGTGTGGCGCGTCGTCCACGGGAGGGCGGTGCCGTTGCGCCGAGGCGCCGCGAGCCGTCGCTCCTGCCTGATCTGCGTACACGTGTGGGGGCGCGGCGCATGGTCCACGGGAGGGGCGGTTCAGTTACGCAGAGGCGCCGTCCCGCCCGACCTGACGTGTGTACTCGTGTGGGTGGCTGCGGCGCGTCGTCCACGGGAGGGCGGTGCCGTTGCGTCGAGGTGTCGAGACGCCGTCCTGCCCGACCTGACCTGTGTACTCGTGTGGGCGGCGTGCGGCCTCCGGTACGTCATCGGCTAGTGTGCCCTCGTTTCGAGGGGGAGTGTGGACATGGCCTACGACCTGCGGCATCACGGTGACGCCGAGACCGGCGACGGACTGCTGGACTTCGCCGTGAACGTGCGCGGCGCCGCGCCTCCGGCGTGGCTGGGGCGCCGCCTCGCCGACTCCCTGGCGCACCTGGGCGCCTATCCGGACCAGGGCGCGGCCCGGGCCGCGGTCGCCCGCCGCCACGGTCGGGACGCCGACGACGTGCTGCTCACCGCGGGCGCCGCCGAGGCCTTCGTGCTGCTGGCGCGTGCCCTCACTCCGGTCCGGGCGGTGGTCGTGCACCCCCAGTTCACCGAACCCGAGGCCGCCCTGCGCGCCGCCGGGCACACCGTGGACCGGGTCGTGCTCGGCCCCGACTTCACCCTCGACCCGGCCCTGGTCCCCGAAGACGCCGACCTGGTCGTCCTGGGCAACCCCACCAACCCCACGTCCGTGCTGCACCCGGCCCGCACGCTGGCCGCCCTGGCCCGGCCCGGGCGGGTGCTCGTGGTCGACGAGGCCTTCGCCGACTGCGTTCCGGGCGAGCCCGAATCCCTGGCCGGGCGCCATG
Source organism: Nocardiopsis sp. NRRL B-16309 (assembly GCF_001279585.1). Taxonomy (GTDB): domain Bacteria; phylum Actinomycetota; class Actinomycetes; order Streptosporangiales; family Streptosporangiaceae; genus Nocardiopsis. Next base: position 48,700 of record NZ_LGEC01000063.1, read on the forward strand.
ACCTGCCTGGGCTGGTGGTGGTCCGCAGCCTCACCAAGACCTGGTCGCTGGCGGGCCTGCGCGCCGGATACCTGCTCGCCGAACCCGGGCTGGTCGAGCGCCTGGCCGCTGCCCAGCCCCTGTGGCCGGTCTCCTCCCCGGCGCTGGCCGCGATCGAGGCGTGCTGCTCCCCCCGGGCGGTCGCCGAGGCCGACGTCTGGGCGGTGCGGCTGGAGGAGCGGCGCGCGGACCTGGCCGACGTGCTCAGGGCTTCGGGACTGTTCGTGCTCCCCGGAGCACGGGCGTCGTTCCTCCTGGTCAGGGCGCCCGGAGCGGATCTGTTGCGCGAGCGGTTGCGCGAGCGCGGCGTGGCCGTCCGGCGGGGCGACACCTTCCCCGGACTGGGGCGGGAATGGCTCAGGGTGGCCGTCCGGGAACCGAGTACCCACCGCGTGCTGGGGCGAACTCTGGCACAGTTGGTGGTGACTTGAGGCGCTCGGGGACCGTGTCGTCCGGGGTCCGGGGGGACCCGTGCGGACGGGACGAATACCGCACACTACGCTTAACGGTCTCTATGCGGAGCAAGTGGACCAGAGTGTAAGGGCGGTGACGGATGACGGGCGGAAGCATCCGGTGCGGCTGTCGCGGGGCCGAGGACGTTCCTCCGCCGCGCGGGCGTCGTCCGCGTCACGCGGCGGGGGCCCTCATGGTTCGGCTGGTGGCCGATGAGGCGGCGGGAGCCGTGCCGGGGCGCCGCGCAGCAGGGTGAGTATCCGCCGAAGACGCCCTCAGGGCAGCCGACACACCTCCACGGGGAGCGATCATGACCAACGACGACCGCGAGGACGCCAGGCGTGGCGAGCCGGCGCCGACGGCCGATCCCGGCCTCGGCGGGCTGCTCGACGGCCTACCGGAGAGCGGCCGCGGCACACGCGCCCAGCGTCCGCGCACGTCCGCCGGGCCCGCCAACCCGTTCCGCCGACCGCCCGCGGCGCCGGTCGAACCCGCACGGCGGACGACGACATCAGTGGAGCCCAGGACCGCGCCGACCCTTCCGTCCAGGCTCGAGGAGTCCGTTCCTTCTCGTGGGCCCGAGCCGTCGAGCGCGCCCGAGTCCGGGAGCGTTCCTCCTCCTGAGCTGGAGACCGCTGTCGCACCCGAGCACGCAGCCGCCCCCGAACGCGGACACGCTGCCGGTCCCGAGTCCGCGACCGCCCCCGACAACGCAGCCGCACCCGCGGCCGCTGCGGAGCCCGCGACTGTTCCCGACGCCGCGACCGTTCCCGCACGCGGCCCCGAGACCGCTGACGATCCCGCGACCACCGCCGGGCGCGAGCCCTCGCCCGAAGCCGCTCCCACTCCTCGACCCGCCCCCGCGACCGCGGCCGCCGGTGATCCCGCCCCGGACGCGCCGTCGCCCCACGCGCGAACCCCGTCCTCCGGGACGGGGCCCGTCGCGCCGCCGGTGACCGACCACCGGCCCAACGTCATCCCCTTCCGCGGCGGCGAACGCGAGCCGGCGCCCGAGACCCGGGCCTCCCGGCCCGCCCACGGCCACCACCCCGCCTCGGCGCACACCACCGCCGAACGGACACCGTCCCCGCCCGACACAGCACCCGAGCCCGCGCGGACCCGCGCCGCGGCACCCGAGCCGGAACAGAGCATGTACGCACACGAAGCAGCCGCGCCCGTCGAGGATCCGGACCGCACCGGACCGCCGAGCCGCACCCGCCCCCGGGCGGTCCCCACCGAACAGCCGACCGCCGCGTCCCCCGAGGACGGGGCCGTCCCCGCCACCGACGGGGCCGCCCCCTTCGACGACTGGGCCGGACACGCCTTCGACGACGCCGAGCGCGACGCCGTCTACCGCGCCATCCGTGAACGGCGCGACGTCCGCGTCGGCTTCCGCCCCGACCCCGTGCCGGACGACGTCCTCACCCGCGTCCTGGAGGCGGCCCACCAGGCGCCCAGCGTCGGCCACGTCCAGCCCTGGGACTTCCTGGTCATCGACGCCCCCGAGCTGCGCGCCCGCGTCCGCGACCTCGCCCAGGCCGAGCGCGACGACCACTCCCGGGCCCTGCCCAGCATCCGCGCGCGGGCCTTCTCCGGACTCAAGGTCGAGGCCATCCTCGACTCCCCGCTCAACATCGCCGTCACCGTCGACCCCACCCGCGGCGGCCGCCACGGACAGGGCCGCCACGCCCAGCCCGCCAGCGCCGCCTACGCCGCCGCCCTGGCCGTCGAGAACCTGTGGCTGGCCGCCCGCGCCGAGGGCCTGGGCGTGGGCTGGGTCGGCTTCGTCGACGAGCGGGACGTCGCCGACGCCCTCGAACTGCCCTCCCACCTCGACGTCGTCGCCTACCTCTGTGTCGGCTACGTCGAGGAGTTCCCCACCGAACCCGAACTCAGCCTCGCGGGCTGGGCCAAGGGGCGCCCCCTGTCCTGGGCCGTCCACCGCGACCGCTACGGTCACCGCGGTCTACCCGGCCAGGAGCCCACGAGCCTGCTGGAGGAGACCATCACCGCCATCGGAGGGCTGAACCCCCGCGCCGTGGAGGAGGCGAGGGACCGCCAGAACCGGATGACCAAGCCGCCGGGCTCCCTCGGGGTCCTGGAGGAGGTCTCGGTCCAGTTGGCCGGGCTCGCCGGGGAGTGCCCGCCGCCCATCCCCGAACCCGCCGCCGTCGCCGTCTTCGCCGGTGACCACGGCGTCCACGCGCAGGGGGTGACCGCCTGGCCCCAGGAGGTGACCGCCCAGATGGTGCAGAACTTCCTGGAGGGCGGCGCGGTCGTCAACGCCTTCGCCGAGCAGGTCGGCGCGGAGGTCACCGTGGTCGACGTCGGCGTCGTGGGCGACCTCCCCCGCGCCGCCGGGCTGCTGCCCCGCAAGGTCGCGCGCGGCACCGCCGACTTCACCCAGGGCCCGGCGATGACCCGCGCCCAGGCCCTCCAGGCGCTGGAAGGCGGTATCGAGGTCGCCCGCGACCTCGTCTCGGCCGGGAACCGGTGCCTGGTCACCGGGGACATGGGCATCGCCAACACCACGCCGGCGGCCACGCTCGTGTGCGCTCTCACCGGTGCGGATCCGGCCCAGGCCACCGGCCGCGGGACCGGCGTGGACGACGCCATGTACGAGCACAAGGTGGAGGTCGTGCGCCAGGCCCTGGCCGCCAACCCCGTGGACCGCTCCGACCCCATCGGTGTGCTGGCCGCCCTGGGCGGCCTGGAGCACGCCGCCCTGGCCGGGTTCGTCCTCGGCGGCGCCGCCCTGCGGGTGCCCGTGCTGCTGGACGGGGTCATCGCCGGAGCGGCCGCGCTGGTCGCGTCGGCGATCTCGCCCGAGTCCATGTCCGCGTGCTTCGCGGGTCACCGCTCCAGCGAGCCCGGGCACACGCTCGCGCTGGAGCACCTGGGGCTGCGCCCCCTGGTCGACCTGGAGATGCGGCTGGGCGAGGGTTCCGGAGCCCTGCTGGCGCTGCCGCTCCTGCAGGGGTCGGCGCGCGCGCTGCGCAACGTCGCCACCTTCGACGACGCGGGCGTGTCCACCGTCCACTGACGGTCGGAGGATCGGGCGACGGATCACCCGCGCCCGCCGTCCCCGGTCCGGGGCCGCGCGGGGCGCGGGCCGGTGCGGGCGGGGTCACACTCGCCGTGCCGATCCGTTTACGCGTCCGTAATGGCGCTTTGACAAGGTAATTTGTAGCAATCGCGAAACACTGCCGGCGGCGCGGCGGACCCCTCCGCCGCGCGCCCCGCCGTCGCCGCCGGGGAGCCGGCACGGACGACCGAAGGGGCGCGAACCATGACCTATCTCCTTGGTCTGCGCATGCAGGGCCGCGACGTCCTCGTCGTCGGCGGGGGCAGAGTCGCCCAGCGCCGGGTTCCGGTGCTGGTCGAGGCGGGGGCGCGCGTCACCCTCGTGGCCCCGGCCGTCTCCGCCGCACTGGAGGACCTCGCCGCCGCCGGCCACATCACCTGGTCGCGCCGCGCCTTCGCGCCCGGCGACGTCGCGGGGGAGGGCGCGCCCGCCTACTGGCTCGTCCACGCGGCCACCGACGACCCCGATGTCAACGCGGCCGTGGCCGCCGAGGCCGAGGACGCGCGCGTGTGGTGCGTGCGCGCCGACGACCGGCACGCCTCCTCGGCCTGGACCCCCGCCAGCGGAAACATCGGCGACATCACCGTCGGCGTCGTCGCCTCCGGTGACCCCCGACGGTCGGCCGGCCTGCGCGACGCCATCGCCGACGGACTGGCCGACGGCACCCTCGACGCCCGGCGCGGACGCGAACGGCTCACCGGCGTGGCCCTCGTCGGCGGCGGCCCGGGGGATCCCGGTCTGATCACGGTTCGGGGACAACAACTGCTGTCCCAGGCCGACGTCGTGGTCGTGGACCGGCTCGCGCCGACGTCCCTGCTCGACCGGCTGGCCGCCGACGTCGAGGTCGTCGACGCCGCCAAGATCCCCTACGGCCGGTCCATGACGCAGGAGGACATCAACGCGGTCCTCGTCGACCGGGCCCGCCAGGGCAAGTTCGTGGTGCGCCTCAAGGGAGGCGACTCCTTCCTGTTCGGCCGCGGGGGAGAGGAGGCGGCCGCCTGCGCCGCCGCCGGGATCCCGGTCATGGCCGTGCCCGGTGTGACCAGCGCGCTCGCCGCTCCCGCGAGCGCCGGGATCCCCGCCACCCACCGCGGCGTGGCCCAGGACGTGCACATCGTCTCCGCCCACGTGGCGCCCGACGACGAGCGCTCCACCGTCGACTGGAAGGGCCTGGCGGCGGCGGGCGGCACCGTGGTGGCGCTCATGGGCGTGGAGCGCATCGAGGCGATCTCCGCGGCCCTCATCGCCCACGGCCGTTCGGCGGACACGCCCGTCGCCGTGGTCCAGGAGGCCACACTGCCAGGGCAGCGAACCGTGACGGGTACGCTTGCGGGCATCGCTTCCGCGGTGCGATCGGCCAACGTTCGGCCCCCGGCGGTGGTGATCATCGGAGAAGTGGTCAAAACAGCGCGGGATCTTGACATACTGCACACGGGAACCCAGTTCGAGACCCATCGACAGGTGACCGGGCGCGATCTCCAGTGAGACCTCAGCCGGCGGTGTTCGTCGCCCGGACCGGCGGGGACCGTCAGCAGCGTTGAGGAGGGCAGACCGACATGACCCGGCCGTCGGCCGCACCGGACACCTCCGGTCCCGGTGCCTCGGACCGGTTCGCAACCGGACCGGACGCCACCTCTGACCAGCCCGACCAGGGCCACGTACCCATGCCCTCCGCGGGCGGCGGGGACGCTGCCCGCGGTGGGGAGCCCCACCAGCACGGCCGGCCCGTCGAGGCGGACCCGGCCGGTCGGCGGGCGCCCGCCCCCGACGAACGCCGGTTCGAGCAGATCCTGGAGACCCTGCGCGGCCAGGTCCGCGACCTGGAGTTCTCGGACGGCCTGCCCGGCGCCGAGGAGGGACGCGCCCTGCAGGCGGACGTCCTCGCCCAGCTGTCCGACTACGTCCTGCCGCGCGTGCGCCGCCCCGACATCCCGCTGCTCATCGCGGTCGCCGGGTCCACCGGCGCGGGCAAGTCCACCCTCGTGAACAGCCTCGTGGGCGAGCAGGTCACCACCACCGGCGTGCGCCGCCCCACCACGAACAGCCCGGTGCTGGCCTGCAACCCGGCCGACGTCGACTGGTTCAGCGAGGCGTCCTTCATCCCCACACTGCCCCGCGTGCGCCAGCAGGGCCTGGCCATGCCCGGCAAGGACGGCATGCTCGTCCTGGCCGCCAGCGAGGCCATGCCCCCGGGCGTGGCACTGCTGGACACCCCCGACGTCGACTCCGCCGTCGCGGCCCACCACGAGTTCGCGGCCAAGTTCCTCGACGCCGCTGACCTGTGGGTGTTCGTCACCACCAGCACCCGCTACGCCGACGCCCGCGTCTGGGAGTTCCTCCAGGTCGCACGGGACCGGGACACCTCGCTGGCCGTGGTCCTGTCCCGGGTGCCGCGCAAGGGCCGCCGCCAGCTGCTCGACCACTTCGGGGCCATGCTGGAGGCCAACGGGCTCGGCAACGCGGCCCGCTTCGCCATCCCCGAGACCGACCAGATCCGCGGGGAGCGCTTCACCTCCAACGTCGCCGACCACATCCGCGAGTTCCTCGCCGACGTGGCGGGGGAGGCCGACCAGCGCGACCGCGTCTCGCGCCGCACGTTCGTCGGCGTCATCGACAGCTTCCGCTCCCGCGTGCCCGAACTCGCCCGCCAGGTGGAGACCCAGATCGAGACCGGGCGGGCGCTCGGCGCCGCCGTCGACGACGCCTTCGCCACCGCGAGCCGCCGCATCGACACCGGCCTGGTCGACGGATCGCTCCTGCGGGGATCGCTCGGCGCACGCTGGCAGGAGGTCGCCGCCAGCGGCGACCTCGCCAAGAGCCTGCGCATGCGCGGCAAGCGCGGCCGCAAGGCCCGCAACGAGCAGGTCGAACGCGGTCAGCGGGTGTCCTCCCTGGAGCGGGCCGTGCGCGACGCCCTGGAGGCCCTGGTGGTCTCCTCCTGCGAGCGCGCCGCCGACCAGGTGGAACAGTCCTGGCGCGGCGTGCCCGGCGGCGCCGAGCTCGTCGTCCGCGCGCAGGAGCACCCGACCGCCGACCTCGCCAAGCGGATCCGCAAGGAGATCGCGCAGTGGCAGGACGAGATCGCCGGGATGACCACCGCCAGCGGTGCCACCAAGCGCTCCGTCGCCCGTTTCGTCACCTTCGACCACGACATCGTCGCCCTGGTCCTGATCATCGACCTGCTCGGCTTCGAGCGATCCCACTCCGGAGGCGGCGCCCACGCGGCCGACACCTCCGGTCCATCCCCACAACGCCTGCTCAAGGGCTTGTTCGGTGCTCAGTCCCTGCGCAGCATGGGCGGGACGGCACGTGACAACCTGCGTCGGCGGATCCTCGGGCTGCTCGACCACGAGCGCGTGCCCTTCGACGGCGCCCTGGCGTCGGCCGGGATCCCGACCGAGGACAGCGCCGTCCAGCTCTATCAGGCCACGTACAACCTTGAGATTTCACGATGACGACTCAGTGGAACCCCGCGCAGGCCTACCGGGCACCGGACGCGTCCGATCACCGCGCCGACGGTGAGGAACGCGAGAGCGCTCCGTCCGGCTCCGGCCCCTGGAACGACGCGCGCCCCGACCGGGGCGAGGCGGCGCCGACCGACAGCGGTCCCTGGCGCGGCTACACCATGCCCGTGCCCGAGCACCCCGACCACGCGGACACCTCCGGTGAGCCCGCCTACGACGGGATCTCGGGCTACCCGGACCCGTCCGAGGGCGCGGCCCCGCGGCCGGACCGCGGCGGGGAGGCGGACCCGCCGGAGCCGGCGGCCGGCCGCGAGCAGCCGGAGCCCTCACGGCGGCCCGGGCGGCACGCCCGGCCCTCCTCGCGCTCGGCGCGGGCGCACGCCGCCGCGGCGGCCAGGGAGACCGGCGCGGACCGGGACCAGGGCGAGCCGGAGGCCGCGGTGGAGCCCCACGGCGGCACGGGTGACCGGGGCGCGGCGACGCCCCCTGGTGCCGACGCCGCCGCCGACCGTGCCGCCGCGACCGGCAGGGGCGGCGAAGCACCCGACGCGGACCGCGCCGAGGGCGCCGACCACGACGACGACCCCGAAGGGCTCGCCGGGTGGGTGGGCAGCCTGGCCGAGGCGGCCGAGGACGCCCAGATCGCCGGGCGCACCACCGGCTCCTTCCCGATCGTGGCCCCGCCGACGCCCGGCGGAGCCCCGCGGTCGGTCCGGGACACGCGCGAGAGCGCGGACGAGGGCTCGTCCGACGACACCGGCCGGACTCCGCGCCGGCGCACCATGGCCGAGGCGGCCGAGCGGGACCCGGGAACCGTCGCGGAGCGCGACGCCGAGCCGTCGGCCCCCCAACCGCTGCCGCGCCGCGTCCCCGGCCCCTCCGCCGTCTCCGGATCCTTCCGGGCGGTGGGCCCCGAGGCGGCCGTCCCGGCCCCGGGAGCCGGTGAGGGGGGCGAGGCCGAGGACGCCGGACCGGCCCGCGCGCCGGAGGAGAGGGCCGGAGCCGAGCCCGCCGCCGTGGAGGACGAGGAGTACCGTCCCACCACCCACGACCACTGGCGCCCCACCTCCTCGATCAGCCGCACCGAGCTGGTCGAGCGCCTGGACGCGCTCTCCACACTCACCGAGCTGGGCCAGGACGACCTGCCCGAGGACCTGATCGCGCGCGCCGGCCAGCTGCTCGACCACGCGGGGGCCCGGCTGCGCCTGTCCGCCGAGCACACCGTCGTCGCGCTCGCCGGCGGCACCGGCAGCGGCAAGTCGTCGCTGTTCAACGCCCTGTGCGGGCTGGAGCTGTCCCAGACCGGCGTCACCCGGCCCACCACCTCCAAGGCCCACGCGTGCGTGTGGGGCCACGAGGGGGCCGACGCGCTGCTGAGCTGGCTGGGCGTGCCCAACCGGTACCGGCACTCGCGCACGAGCGTCCTGGACGCGGGCAACTCCGAGCTGACCGGCCTGGTCCTGCTCGACCTGCCCGACCACGACTCGGTCCGCAGCATGCACACGGCCGAGGCCGACCGCCTCATCGGCTCGGTCGACCTGCTCGTGTGGGTGCTCGACCCGCAGAAGTACGCCGACGCCGCCGTCCACCACCGCTACCTGGCCCAGATGTCGGGGCACGGCGCGGTCACCATCGCCGTCCTCAACCAGGTCGACAAGGTCGCGCCGGACGAGCTGGAGGAACTCCTGACCGACCTGCGGCGCCTGCTGGAGTCGGAGTCGGGTGTGCACCCGCGGGTGATCACCACGTCGACCATCACCGACCAGGGGATTCGCGACCTGCGCGAGTTCCTGGCCGAGACCGTGGGCGAGCGGCGGGCGCTCGTCGACCGGCTGGCCGCCGACCTGGACCAGGTGATCGAGCCCTTCGGGGAGTTCCGCGGCGACGCGCCGATCCCGGACGGCGTCCCCGCCGACACGCGCAGGCGCATCGAGAGCGGTCTGGCCGACGCCGCGGGCGTCTCCGCGGTCGCCGACGTCGTCGAGACCAACGACGTCCGGCGCGGCAGGCGCCAGGTCGGCTGGCCGGTGGCGCGGCACTCGGCGAAGCTGCGCAAGGACCCGCTGGCGGCGGTCCAGCTCGACTTCCTGCGCCGCGACGGCGAGCAGAGCGTGAGCGGCCCCGTCGACGCGCACGAGGCCGAGCTGGAGACCGTTCTGGGCGACGCCGCCGACGCCGTCTCCGAGGACATGCCGGGCCCGTGGCGCCGACGCATGCGCGCCGCCGCGCGCAGCGCGATGTCCGACCTGCCCGCCGAGCTCGGTGAGGGGGTCTCCGGCGCGGTCGGCGACCCCGGTCAGAGTCCGGCGTGGTGGAAGGCGGCCAGGGTCGCCCAGTTCGCGCTGCTGGCCGCCGCCGGGCTCGGTCTGGCGTGGGTGGTCGTGTCGCTGGTGAGCTGGCTGGGCGGCGGATTCACGGGGCTGCGGATGTTCGACGACCCCGTCTTCCTGGCCTACGCCGGTGCCCTGGTGGCCGCCGCGCTGTTCGTGGGCTGGCTCACCGGTCTCGGCTGCGGCAACCTCGTGGAGGTGGCGGCGGTCCAGCGCCGCGAGGAGGTCGAACGCGCCGCCCTGGCCAGGGTCAGGGAGATCGCCGGAACGCGGGTGGTGGAGCCGATGGAGGCCGAGCTGGGACGCTACCGGGCGTTCCGCGCGGCCTACGAGGTCGCCGCGCCCTCCGACTGACCCGCGGACGCTGTCGGGGGCGGACGGCGTCCGTGCCGCCCGCCCCGGTCCCTCTCGCGTGCGTGTGCGCTCGGGGCGCGTCCTGTGCGGTGCTCCGGGCTCGCCGGGCTTGCGCTCGCGGTGTCCCCGCGTTCGTGCGGCACGACCGGGCCGGACCGCACCGCGCACGGCGTCCCGCGGGAGACGGCCGCGCGACCGCCCGCTCACTCGGGAGCGCGCGGAGCAACGCTCCCTAGATCCAGTGGATGCCGGTGTTCATCTGACTGCTCCTTCGTCGGGCTGCCGAGGATCCGGAGGTCGGCATGTCGAAATAGGACACTCTGTGTCATGAGATGACTACAGAAGTCGGATCCCGCTGTCAGGATGCCGCACTTCGCGGCCGAGTCCAACCCTTCGTGGTCAAACAATTGCATGTAGTCACATGACGATGTGTGTCGAGCCGTGACCGACTCCGGCCACCGCGCCCCCCCGCGCGCGCCGCCTGGCGGCCTCCGATGTCAGGCTTCGAGTGTCGGCTCACCGACTCCTCCGCCTCGGCGTGTCGGGTCGGCGGGGCCGAGGGCTCGCTTCCCCTGTCCTCCTGCCTGCGTTGATCGTACAATCAGCAATTAAGCTATTACCCAAAGTAATGTAAAGTTGCGGGTGGCGTCTGCGGCGGTGAGCCCCACTGGCGTAGTGGCGTCGACCCCTGGGGCGTCGTAACCGAGTGGCACCGTAGGGGAACGCGGGGCGAATCAGGCCCGTCGAAGGGAGAACCGCGGGGGGCGGTGAGCTCATCAGAGACGGGTGTAGGGAACTGGGGGCAGAGAGTGACAGAGGGAGGGAGGGACAAGCCGTGAGTATCTCGGAGAAGCCGATGGCGGCCCGGGGGAACCCCTCTGGGGAGCGGGGGCGGTGGCCGATTCTCCAGCAGCCCCGGGGCCTGCTCGTCTACATGGGGTTCCTCCTCTTCGCCGTGCTGTTCCTGTTCGGGGCGACCATCGCGTTGACCGACGTGGTGCCCACGGATCTGACGACCTTCCTCGCGCTCGTCATGAGCGCGTCGGTGTGCGTGGAGGCGATCCGCCGGCTCGGGATGCCCGCCGGGCTCACGCGTGACCTGCTGGGCGCGTGGTGGTTCCCGGTGGTGGTCCTCCTGCCGCCGCTGTACTCGCTGCTGATGCCCATCCCCGTCTACCTCATGCTCCAGCTGCGCGCCCGCCCGGCCATGGCGCACCGGCGGGTGTTCAACGCCGTCTCGGTGGCGCTGTCGGGCTTCCTGGCCTCGGTGGCCTGGCACGCCTACTGGGGCGAAGGCCTCCTACAGGGCTTCAAGGGCACGCTGAACGCGCACGAGAACCTGGCCAGCGGGGCGGGCGTGGTCGTCGCGCTGCTGTGCTGCGCGGGGTTCACCGTCCTCAACACGCTCATCGTCGCCGTGGCGGCGCGGATCAGCAGCGGTCCGGGGCACAGCCTCCGGCCGATGTGGGACCGGGAGGCGCTCATCGTGGACGCCGTCGAATTATGTGTCGGCGTCACGGTCGCCATCCTCGCCCACCTCACCCTGTTCCTGCTGGTCATCGCGGTTCCTCCAGTGGTCCTGCTCCAGCGGAGCCTGCTCTACCAGCAGCTCCAGACGGCCGCGCGGACCGATCCCAAGACGGGGCTGCTGAACGCACCGACGTGGGAGCAGGAGGCCGCGATCGAGATCGCCAGGGCCCGTTCCGCGCGGAGCCGGGCCGCGGTGCTGATCGTCGACATCGACCACTTCAAGCGGGTCAACGACAACCACGGCCACCTCTTCGGGGACCAGGTGCTGCTGGGCGTGGCGACGACGATCGCCCAGCAGCTGCGGCAGTCCGACCTGCTCGGCCGGTTCGGCGGGGAGGAGTTCGTGGTCCTGCTGCCGGGGTCCGACACCACGGAGGCGTGGCAGGCCGCCGAGCGGCTGCGCTCCCAGGTGGGCCGGATGGAGATCTCGGTGGACGAGGTGCCGGTGTCGATCACCATCTCGATCGGCGTCGCGGTGATCGGCGACCACGGCAACGACCTGGTGGAGCTGCTGACCGCCGCGGACCTGGCGCTCTACCGGGCGAAGGAGACCGGCCGCGACCGCGTGTGCCTGCCCGCCGGGCGCCCGGGCGTCAGCGGGCGCATCCCCGGGCCGCGGGAGGAGGAGATCCCGGAACCCCCGGACGCCCTGGGCGCCTGAGGGTGCTGGGGCACCCGGGGCGCCCGGACGCTTGGGTGCCGGGGTGCCGGGGTGCCGGGGTGCCGGGGTGCCGGGGTGCCGGGGGGTACCGGTAGGCCGGGGTGCCGGGGTGCCTGGGGGTACCGGTAGGCCGGGGTCCTGCGGGGACCCGGCTGCCCGAGGACTCCTGAGCGGCGCCGGGGATGCCGGGGATCGGAGGTGCCGCAGGGGCACCAGGGGATCCTGTTGTCGGAGTGCTGGAGGGCGTCGGAGCGGCTGCCGGGAGCGGCTTTGCGGGCCTGACGGGCGAGCCGCGCGCTGTTCGTCCACAGGCGTGAAAAGGCCATTGCGCACGGTCACGACGTCACGCACCGTGAGTATATGGACGCAGAACAGCCTCGCTCCGCACCCGAACCCTCCTCCCGCCCCGGCGACGGTCTCGCCCCTGAAGCACCGGACGACGGCGGACGGTCCACCCATCCGGACACGACCGCCGACGGACGGCCGACCTCTCCCGGGGCGGCCGCGCCCCTCCGGGAATCGACCACTGACGGGCCCACCGGACCACCGGAGCGCGCGGCCGTACCGGCGCAGCGCCCCCCGGTCGAGAACGGTTCGACGGCGCTGACACTGGGCACCCCGACCGACGTCGTCGCGGCCCTCCCCTACCTGGTCGGCGAGCCACCGGACCCCGGCATCGTGGTGGTGGCCCTGCGCGGCACCCGTGCCCGCGCCGCCTTCGTCGCCGACCTGGCACGGGTCCCTGCCGGTCAGACGCCGCTGGAGCGGTCCCGGACCGTCGTTCGGCTGGCCGCGGAGGAAGGGAGCACCGGACTGGTGGCCGTGGGGCTCGGGCCGGTCGAGGTGGTGGGCCCCTACCTGGACGGCGTGGTCGGCGCCGCCCGGGAACACCGGCTGGACGTGCACGACGCCCTGCGGGTGGCGCAGGACCGCTACTGGTCGCATCTGTGCCACACGCCCGGCTGCTGCCCGCCCGAGGGCCACGTCCTGGACACCGGCCGGTCCACGGTTCCGGCACAGGCGGTGCTCATGGGGATCGCGCCCGCCGAGCCCGTGCGGCGCCCGGGCGAAGGGTGGGCGCGGCTGCGTGCTCTCATGCCGGAACCGGACGACGCCGCCGCGGCGGTGATGGAGGGCGTGACGGCCACGGTGGAGCAGCAGGCCCGGCGCATGGCCGCCGAGGTCGGGGAGGCCGCACTCGTGCGCCGTGGCACCACCGAGCTCCTGGCCGCGGTGCGCAGGGAGAAGGAGGGGCGCGGGGTGACCGGGGAGGACGAACTGGCCTGGCTCGGGCTCCACCTCACCCGAGTCGGCGCGCGGGACCAGGTGTGGGCTCGTCTGACCCGGGAGGACGCCGCCGCGCAGCAACGGTTGTGGGCACGGCTGACCGGACGGGTCTGCCCCCGGTACCGCCCGGCCCCGGCCGCCCTGCTCGCCGTGGCCGCCTGGCAGCTCGACGACGAGCCGCTGGCGCGGGCCGCCCTGGACGTGGCGCTGGCCGCCGACCCCGGCTACGGGATGGCGGTCCTCATGCGCCGAGCGCTGGACCTGGGCCTGCCGGTCCAGCGGTGGCGGGCGCACGCGCCCACGTGGCTCGACCGCCCGCCCGACGCCCCCGATCCCCCTGGTTCCGCCCCTGTGTCCGCTTCCTCAAGCTGCTCCGACACCTCTGGCACTTCCCGTTCATCTGCTACCGCCGATCCTCCCGGCCGTGGCTCGGGCTCCTCCGACCCATCCGACCCGTCCGACCCCTTCGGCTCAGGGGGCTCTTCCGGGCGCTCCTCCGGTTCCTGCGCTCCCTCCGACCCTTCCGACCCCTCGGGCCCTCCGGGGGCGCTCGGGGCCTCTGAGCCGCCGTAGGGGGTCTGCGGTGCGGAGCGCACCTCTCGGCGGCGGGGCGCGGGCCCGCCGAGGACTCCTCGGCGTCCGGGGGGCGCCGACGGACGCGGTCGCGTCCCCGAAGCCCCCGGCGGCCGGCGCCCAGGCCGCCGGCCGGTCGGGACCGCGTCCGGCGGGCCGGTGCCCGGTGGCGCCCGGACCGTCCGGAGCGAGAACGAGTGGGAGAGCACAGAAGAGCACAGAACGGTCGTCCCGGGATCCGGTGTGTGGTCTCGGCAAGCGACGGAACCCCGTAGCCTGGGAGGCATGCCGGAGTACATCTACACAATGCAGAACGTGCGCAAGGCGCACGGCGACAAGGTCGTCCTTGACAACGTTTCGGGGTCGTTCCTGCCCGGAGCCAAGATCGGTGTCGTGGGCCCCAACGGTGCGGGTAAGTCGACGCTGCTGAAGATCCTGGCCGGCATCGAGCAGCCGTCCAACGGCGAGGCGCGGCTCATGCCGGGATTCTCCGTCGGGCTGCTTGCACAGGAGCCCGTCCTGGACGCCGACAAGACGGTGCTGGAGAACGTTGAGGACGGAGTCGCCGACACCAAGGCGATGATGACCCGCTTCAACGAGATCGCCGAGCAGATGGCGACGGACTACTCCGACGACCTGTTGGAGGAGATGGGCAAGCTGCAGGAGCAGCTCGACCACCGCAACGCCTGGGACCTGGACAGCCAGCTGGCCCAGGCCATGGACGCCCTGCGCTGCCCGCCCGGCGACGCCTCCGTCACCCAGCTCTCGGGTGGTGAGAAGCGCCGCGTCGCCCTGTGCAAGCTGCTCCTGGAACAGCCCGACCTCCTCCTCCTGGACGAGCCCACCAACCACCTCGACGCCGAGAGCGTGAACTGGCTGGAGCAGCACCTGGCCAAGTACCCCGGCACGATCGTGGCGATCACTCACGACAGGTACTTCCTCGACCACGTCGCCACCTGGATCCTGGAGCTGGACCGCGGCCAGTTCTACCCCTACGAGGGCAACTACAGCACCTACCTCGAGACCAAGCAGACCCGTCTGAAGGTCGAGGGGCAGAAGGACGCCAAGAAGGCCAAGCGCCTCAAGGAAGAGCTGGAGTGGGTGCGCTCCAACGCCAAGGCGCGCCAGACCAAGAGCAAGTCCCGTCTGCAGCGGTACGAGGAGATGGCCTCCGAGGCGGACAAGACCAGGAAGCTGGACTTCGAGGAGATCCAGATCCCGCCGGGTCCGCGTTTGGGCAACACCGTCGTTGAGGTCAAGAACCTCACGAAGGGCTTCGACGACCGGGTGCTCATCGAGGACCTGAGCTTCTCCCTTCCGCCGAACGGCATCGTCGGTGTGATCGGCCCCAACGGTGTCGGTAAGACGACCCTGTTCAAGATGATCATGGGGGAGGAGACCCCCGACCAGGGCAAGATCAACATCGGCGAGACCGTCCAGATCTCCTACGTCGACCAGTACCGCGGCCGGATCGACGACAGCAAGAACGTCTGGGAGACCATCTCCGACGGCGAGACCTTCATCGAGGTCGGCAAGGTCGAGATCCCCAGCCGCGCCTACGTCGCCGCCTTCGGCTTCAAGGGTTCGGACCAGCAGAAGCCCTCCGGCGTGCTCTCCGGCGGTGAGCGCAACCGCGTCAACCTCGCGCTCACGCTCAAGCAGGGCGGCAACCTGCTGCTCCTGGACGAGCCCACCAACGACCTGGACGTCGAGACGCTCGGCTCGCTGGAGAACGCGCTGCTGGACTTCCCCGGCTGCGCCGTGATCACCTCCCACGACCGGTGGTTCCTCGACCGCGTCGCCACGCACATCCTCGCCTGGGAGGGCGACGCCAACTGGTACTGGTTCGAGGGCAACTTCGAGTCCTACGAGAAGAACAAGATCGAGCGCCTGGGCCCGGACGCCGCGCGTCCGCACGCGGTCACGCACCGCAAGCTCACCCGCGACTGACACCGCGGCACTCGCGCGCGAACCCCGCCGGTCGGATCCGTCCGACCGGCGGGGTTCGCGCGTGTCCGGGCCGGATGCGGTACGCCGATATTCCCTGTACCGGCCGTGCGGGCGCGGCTAGAGTCCCGCCATGACGATGCTGAGCGTGCCCTATCACCTGGACGAGTACCTGCCGGACTTCCGGCTCCCGTGGCGCGGACACACGGAGACGGTGATGGAGGAGTTGCCGGACTCCGACTCGTGGTCGCGGATGGCGGTCCTGCACGAGGCCGTCGCCGCACGCGTCGCCGACGAGGTCCGGGCCGGTCGCACCCCCACGGTCCTGTCCGGCGACTGCATGGTGGCGCTCGGGACCGCCGCCGGAGTCCAGCGGGCGGGCGTGGACGCCTCCGTCGTGTGGTTCGACGCGCACGGTGACGTACAGACGATGGAGACCAGCGCCTCCGGCTACGCCGGGGGCATCCCCCTGCGGGTGCTGGCGGGCTACCGGCCGGACCCGGCGATGGACCGGCTCGGGCTGCGGACCATCCCCGAGGCGCGGCTCCTGCTGGTGGACGGGCGCGACCTGGACCCGCCCGAGGCCGAGTACCTGCGCACGTCCGCCGTCCGACACTCCGGCGTCGCCGACCTGGGGGCCGGGGACCTTCCCGGGGGACCGCTCCTGCTGCACGTGGACCTGGACGTCATCGACCCGGACGAGGTACCGGGCATGCTCTTCCCGACACCCGGCGGACCGAGCCGCGGCACCGTGGTCGAGGCCGTCCACCGCGTCCTGGACACCGGCCGCGTCGAAGCCGTGAGCGTGGGCTGCACGTGGCGGCCGGACCGCGAGGAGGACCTGCCCGGCGGTGTCCGGGCGAAGCTGCTCGCCGCGCTCCTGCGGAGGTGACCGCGATCTGAGAAGGCGTCCCTGAGGAGGCGCCGTGACCGGGCGGGGCGGCGGAGGGGTCCTCCACCCGGACTCCGTCTCGGCCTTGCGCCGGGGCGCGGGTCCGGCTGCCCGCCCGACCCCCGTCCCGACGTCCGTCTCGGCCTTTGGCCGGGCACCTGGCCAGCTCCTGCACGCATTCGGCCGGACCTCCGCTCGGCCCTGCCCGGCGCCGGTGTTCGGACGTCGCTCGGCGCACGGTCGTCTCGCGGGTGCCCGGCCCTGTTCGAGCCCCTGTGGCCCGGGGCTCTGCCCGGCGTTGGCGGTGTCGCATACGCTGGTGGGCGATGACTTCCGCGCGAGATGACCAGCAGAGCAGGGACGAACAGCCGGTGCATATGACGTTCTACGAGGCCGTGGGCGGGGAGGAGACCTTCACCCGCCTGGTCCGCCGCTTCTACGAGGGTGTGGCCGACGACCCCGTGCTGCGGCCCATGTACCCGGAGGAGGACCTGGGCCCGGCCGAGGAGCGCCTGCGCCTGTTCCTCATCCAGTACTGGGGCGGCCCGCGCACCTACAACGAGCAGCGCGGACACCCCCGCCTGCGGATGCGCCACGTGCCGTTCCGGATCGGGGCCGCCGAGCGCGACCGCTGGCTGGCGCACATGCGCGCGGCCGTGGACTCCGTCGCGCTGCCCGCGGCCCTGGAACGCCAGCTGTGGGAGTACATGGTGATGGCCGCGCACAGCATGGTCAACGTCGCCGAGGACGCGGCGCCCCCGGCCGTGGCCGACCCCACCTCCCTGTCCGTGACCCCCAGCGACAGCGGTGACGATGACGAGGGCGAGACCGTCACGATCTCGCTGAAGTGACCCCTTCCCGGACCGCGGCCGCCAGGACGGCCACGGGGCGACCGCCGCGTTCCGGGCTCAGGCGTAGTCCGCGAGGAAGGCGCGCTCCCGCTCGTTGAGGCGGCGGGCGCGCTGCGTGTCGACGTCGAACCCCACCAGGACCGTGCTGGCGCGCAGGAACACCGTCGTGTCGTCGCGGATCTCGTAGGCCAGCGTGAAGCTGGCGTTGCGCACCTCGGTCACCCACAGCTCCACGCGCACGGGCGTGGACCTGGGCAGCAGCGGCGCCACGTAGTCCGCCTCCTGGCGGGCCACGACCATGGCGCCGAACACCTCCTCGCCCGCCTCCACGACACCGTCGTAGCGCAGGAAACCGATCCTGGCGTCCTCCAGGTACGTGAGCATCCGGACGTTGTTGACGTGGTGCTGCGGGTCAAGGTCGGCGTAGCGGACCTGAGCCAGGTGCACGTGCCGCCGGGGCTGTGTCCCGGTGTCCGGGCCGCCGGCCTCGATCTGTGTCACGTCCT
Source organism: Nocardiopsis sp. NRRL B-16309 (assembly GCF_001279585.1). Classification (GTDB taxonomy): domain Bacteria; phylum Actinomycetota; class Actinomycetes; order Streptosporangiales; family Streptosporangiaceae; genus Nocardiopsis. The sequence goes on from NZ_LGEC01000063.1 coordinate 66,672, forward strand.
GGTCCTCTCGTGGGTGGTCTCCCGGGGAGCGTGTCCTCCATTGTCCCAACGCTCCCCAGGAGATCTCGCGGCCGCCCGTGCCCCAGCGCTGTGGCATTGCTCTCGGGCCGACCCCTGATCAGGGCAGGACGAGCCCCAGGTGGTGGGCGCAGAAGGCCAGCTGCTCGGCGCTGAGCGCCACACTGCGGCTCACCGACCGCGAGCTGTGCCCGACCTCCGACTCGCGGCGCAGCAGGATCGGGGCGTCCTCCAGCGGTGCGGAGGTGGCCTCCTGCAACAGCGCGCAGAGCTTGCGCGCGTGCAGCGGGTCCACCCGGGTGTCGTTGTCGAACACGGTGAAGAGCGTGGCCGGGTACCGCGTCCCCTCACGCACGTTGTGGTACGGCGAGTACCCCAGGAGCCAGCCCAGCTGCTCGGGATCGTCCGCGCTGCCGTACTCCACGTTCCACAGCTGGCCCAGGCCGAACCGCTCGTAGCGCACCATGTCCAGCAGCGGGGCCGAGCACACGGCCGCGGCGAACAGGTCCGGGCGCTGGGTGACCATGGCGCCGACCAGCAGGCCGCCGTTGCTGCCGCCCATCACGGCCAGACGCTCGGGCGTCGTGACGCCGGTGGCCACCAGGTGCTCGGCGGCGGCCGCGCAGTCGTCGAAGACGTTCTGCTTGCGGTCGAGCATCCCGGCCTCGTGCCACTCCTCGCCCTCCTCCAGCCCGCCGCGCAGGTTGGCGACGGCGTACACCCCGCCGGCGCGCACCCACGCCAGCGTGGAGGCGGAGTACGCGGGGCTCAGCGAGATGCGGAAGCCGCCGTATCCGTAGAGGATGGTCGGCCGCGGGCCGTCGGACCCCTCCAGCGGCGAGACCACCAGCATGCGCACGGCCGTGCCGTCCTTGGAGGTGAACGTGACCTGCTCGGTGCGCACCGGGGGCACGTCGACCTCACCGGGGGCCTCGTCCCACAGGGTCACCTCGCCCGCGCGGGCGTCGTAGCGGTACACCGCGGACGGGTGCACGCTGTCGGTGTAGCCGAACCAGCACTCGTGGCCGCCCTCGGGCCGTTCGGCCAGCCCGCCGATCGTGCCCAGCCCGGGCATCGTCAGCGCGCCCAGCCGTTCACCCGTGGCCAGGTCGTGCCGGGTGACCTCGTCGATCGCGTGGCGGCTCCAGGCGACCAGCAGCTCGGGCCGCTCCATCCCCGGGCCGTCGAGGATCGCGAAGTCCTCCAGGACGGCCTCCGGGTCCTCCGCGACCAGGGTCGTCCAGTGCTCCGGCCCGGGCGCGGCCGGATCGGTCACGCACAGCCGCCCGCGCGGCGCCCCGCGGTCGGTCTGCAGGTACAGGCGGCCGTCCCGCCCCACGTGGGTGTCCAGGGCCGACACCATGCCCTGCTGCACGGGCACCAGCCGCGGTGCCTCCGGGCCGCTCTCCGCCAGGTCGGCGATCCAGGCGTCGGTGCCCGGCGCGGTGCCGCGCACCGCGCTCAGCAGCAGCCACCGCCCGTCGCGGCTCACCGAGGGGACGAAGTACTCGGTCTTTTCCCGGCCGGAGCCGAAGACGAGGACGTCCTCGCCGGTGGGCGTGCCCAGCCGGTGCAGGTAGACCCGGCGGTGGTAGTTCTCCTCGCCTTCGGGGACCTCGTCGGGCGGCAGGCGGCGCACGTAGTAGAAGGCCGAGCCGTCCGGGAGCCAGGCGATGGGGGAGTAGCGGGCCCGGTCGATGGGGCCGTCGACGGTCTCCCCGGTGCCGACGTCCATCACCCGCAGGACCGACTCCTCGTCACCGCCCTCGGAGAGCTGGTAGGCCAGCAGGCGGCCGTCGCGGTCGGGCCGCCAGGAGTCCAGCGTGGTCAGACCGGTGGAGTCGAGCGCCCCGGGGTCCAGCAGGACGCGTTCGGGGCCGTCCCCGTCCTGGACGTAGAGCACCGCGTGCTCCTGGTCGGCGGTGCGCCGCATGTGGAAGCGGCGCTCCCCGCGCCAGACGGGCGGGCCCACGGTCCCGGCGCCGAGCAGGGCCCGGACGTGGTCGGTGAACCAGTCACGGCTGTGGAAGCGGGTGGCGAAGCGCGCGTAGAGGCCGTCCTGGGCGGTGGCCCATTCCTTGGTGGCGGCGGAGTCCGTGTCCTCCAGCCACCGGTAGGGGTCGGCGACGGCGCGGCCGTGCAGGGTTTCGAGGAGGTCCAGCCGTTCGGCCGGCGGGTAGCGGAGTTCACGCATGCTTCGCACCCTATCCACCGGTATCCACCACGGAGTGTTCGGCGCGGCGCCAGGGTGATTCCGGGTCCCGAGGGAGCACAATGGGGCCCAGAAACGGGAGTTCACGCGTTTCTGGGGTTCCCAACGAAAATTGGGGTGGCGCCGAAGCGGTCCGACCACGCAAACTGAATGCGGGACGCAACTCGGCGGGACCACCGGGAGGTCCGTGTGGCAAGGCGAACGGAACCACTGATCCTCGGATCGGTGCACAGGGAGGTCTCCTGGCTGGCCGAACGGCTGGCCGGGGAAGAGACACGGCCGACGGCCGGGGCGAGGCCATGAGCGCCGCGCGCAGCAGGGAGGGCGGTCCAGGCACCGCCCGCCGCCACGTGTTGCTGCTCAACGCCAGCTTCGAACCACTGACGACACTGCCGCTGCGCAGGGCGATTCTCCTCGTCCTGCGGGAGAAGGCGGAGGTCGTGCACGGAGACGACGCCGGAACCGTGCTCCACTCGGCGACACGCGCCTACGACGTGCCGTCGGTCATCCGGCTCAGACGTTACATCAGCGTCCCGTACAGCCGCAGGGTGCCGCTCACCCGCGTGGCACTTATGCGTCGGGACCGACACACCTGCGGCTACTGCGGGAAGAAGGCGGAGACGATCGACCACGTCGTGCCGAGAAGCCGGGGCGGGGCGCACATGTGGGAGAACGTGGTGGCGGCGTGCAAGCCGTGCAACCACCGCAAGGCGGACAAGTTCCTGGACGAACTCGGGTGGGAACTGCGCATCACCCCCAAGGTGCCGAAGGGCCCCCACTGGCGGCTGATCAACGGTGACCTGCACGGCGACCCCCAGTGGGAGCCGTACATGGCTCATCTGGCGGCCTAGGGCCCGACACGGGCCCGGGCGCAGGCCCGGCCAGAGGACGACGGGGCCGGGATCAGGCGTCCCAGCCCGGCCCCGCCGCACCGCCGGGAGTCCGTATCCTGGGCCCATGCCCAGATACGACTTCCGCTGCCGCGAGTGCGGCGACACCTTCGAACTCTCCCGCCCCATGTCCGACTCGGACACACCGGCCGACTGCCCGCAGGGGCACGGCGACACCGTCCGGCTGCTGTCCACCGTGGCCGTGGGCGGACGCGCCGCCGCCCCCGCGCCCTCCGGTGGCGGAGGATGCTGCGGGGGCGGCTGCTGCTCCTAGGGCGTCGGTGGCGAAGGGCGGATGCGCGCGGATGCGCCCTCGCGCCTTCCGGGGCGCTTCACGCCGGGGCCTTCGTCGTCGACTTGCCTTGCTTGGTCCTCGCTTTGGCGCGGATCAACCCCCTGGGGTGCGGGCAGGCTGAACGGCCTGCCTCCCAACCCCAGGGGTCCTGCGGTCAGTTCTCGATCTGGCTCACGTCGCGCGCGGCGCCGGTCGAGGCGGAGGTCGCCATCGCGGCGTAGGCCCGCAGCGCCGCGGTGACCGGGCGCTGCCGGTCACGCGGCCTGAACCGGCCCAGCTCCTTGAGCAGGCGCTCGCGGCGCGCGGCCAGCTCCTCGTCGGAGACCTCCAGGACCAGGCCGCGGTTCGGGATGTCGATGCTGACCACGTCGCCGTCCTCGACCAGGGCGATGTCGCCGCCCGCGGCCGCCTCCGGGGAGGCGTGCCCGATCGAGAGCCCGGACGTGCCGCCGGAGAAGCGGCCGTCGGTGATCAGCGCGCACGCCTTGCCCAGGCCGCGGCCCTTGAGGAAGCTCGTCGGGTACAGCATCTCCTGCATGCCGGGACCGCCCTTGGGGCCCTCGTAGCGGATGACCACGACGTCGCCGGGCTCGATCCGCTTGTTGAGGATGCCGTCGACCGCGTCCTCCTGCGACTCGAACACCTTGGCCGGGCCGGAGAAGGTCCACAGCTCCTCCTCCACGCCCGCGGTCTTGACGATCGCGCCGTCGGGGGCGAGGTTGCCGAACAGCACCGCCAGGCCGCCGTCCTTGGTGTAGGCGCTGGCCACCGAGCGGATGCAGCCCTGCTCGCGGTCGGTGTCCAGCGTGTCCCAGCGGACGCTCTGCGAGTAGGCCCTGGTGGTGCGCACACCGCCGGGGGCCGCGTGGAACAGCTCCACGGCCTCGGGCAGGACGGTGTCGGAGACGATGTCCCACTCGGCGATGAACTCGCCGATGGTCTTGCCGTGCACCGTGGGCAGTGAGGTGTCCAGGAGGCCGCCGCGGGCGAGTTCGCCCAGGATGGCGGGGATGCCGCCGGCCCGGTGGACGTCCTCGATGTGGTACTTCTCCGTGTTCGGCGCCACCTTGCACAGGCAGGGCACCTTGCGGGAGACCTCGTCGATCTCGGGGAGCCCGAAGTCCACGCCGGCCTCGGTGGCGGCGGCGAGCAGGTGCAGGATCGTGTTGGTGGAGCCGCCCATGGCCACGTCCAGGGCCATCGCGTTGCCGAAGGCGGCGGGCGTGGCGATGGACAGCGGCAGGACGGAGGGGTCGTCGTCCTCGTAGTAGCGCTTGGCGGCCTCGACGACCCGGCGTCCGGCGTCCTCGTACAGCGCCCTGCGGGCGGTGTGCGTGGCCAGGACGGTGCCGTTGCCCGGCAGGGCCAGCCCCATGGCCTCGGTGAGGCAGTTCATCGAGTTGGCGGTGAACATGCCCGAGCACGAACCGCAGGTCGGGCAGGCCGCCTCCTCCATCTCGTCGAGCTCGGCCTGGGAGACGCTCTCGTCGGCCGCCGCGATCATGGGGTTGATGAGGTCGAGCTTGCGCACGGTGGTCGCGGTGCCGTTGACGACGGTGACCTTGCCGGCCTCCATGGGCCCGCCGGAGACGAAGACCGTGGGGATGTTCAGCCGCAGCGCGGCCAGCAGCATGCCCGGGGTGATCTTGTCGCAGTTGGACACGCACACCAGCGCGTCGGCGCAGTGGGCGTTGACCATGTACTCCAGCGAGTCGGCGATGAGCTCGCGGCTGGGCAGCGAGTAGAGCATGCCGCCGTGGCCCATGGCGATGCCGTCGTCGACCGCGATGGAGTTGAACTCGCGGGGGACGCCGCCCGCCTCGCGGATGGCGTCTGCCACGACCTCGGCGACCTGGCGCAGGTGCACGTGGCCCGGGACGAACTCGGTGAAGCTGTTGGCCACGGCCACGATCGGCTTGCCGAAGTCCTCACGCTCTACGCCGGTGGCGCGCATGAGGGCGCGGGCGCCGGCCATGTTCCGGCCGTGGGTCACCGTACGAGAGCGTAGGGCTGGCATGGGGAGACTCCCATCGAATCGGGTGTTTCCCCCTGATGGTAGCTCCCTCACCGGACGGATGTGGTCTCGGGACGGAAGACCGCCTGTCCGCATGTTGAGATGACCGCCCTTCTCCGCGCCCCCGGGCGCGGAGAAGGGCTTCAGTACCGCGGCGGCAGGGCCCGCTTGGCCGCCTGGTAGATCTCCTCGATCTCGGTGTCGGTCAGCCGGTCCCGCCCGCTGCGCAGCCATTTGCGGACCTTGGTGCCGGTGATGATGTCGACCCCGCGCAGCCGGTGGCTGTCCCAGGGCATGCCGGGGCCGTAGATGGCCAGGGACGCCCGGACCTTGATGTCGCGTCCCAGCTCGGTGCTGATCAGGTCCTCGGCCCGCTTGGCCTCCTCCAGTGCCTCGTCGATCCGGTCGTTCTTGTTGAAGCGGCCGTGGTAGAGCTGCTCCAGCTTGTTGCGCAGGGGAAGGCGCTTGTCCCACGACTCGGAGTCGATGGCGAACGCGCCGCGACGGCCCACGATGAAGTGGTCGATCTGGCCGTTGCCCCCGGGCACCGAGCGCGCGTGCAGGACGCGGTAGCCGAGCTGCTTCATGACCTTGAGCTGGGCCTCGGTCTTGCGCTGGGCCGCGGCCGGTTTGCGCCACCGCGGAATCTCGGACTCGCGCCGCGACTTGTACACGACGATCCCGGCCAGTGTGAGGATCGCGAAGGTGGCACCGATCCGCCAGTCGGAGGTCAGCAGGCCCGAGGCGAGGCCGACCGCCAGGGCTATACCCGACCGGACCGCCCATCTGCGCGTGCTCTCGCTGGACCTGAGCGCACCGTAGAGGGCCCGGCCGCCGGTGGCGTCCCGGGTGTTTCTCTGGTTGGGGAAGAAGAGCGCTTCAGGCCTGTGCGGCCGCGCGTCGTCGGACGGTGGGGTCGTGCCGTTCACTCTGGTTGCCGATTCCACGTCGGTCAGATTAGTTCCATCCATATCCGAGTCCTAGTGCATTACTTCTCACACTTTTCTCACCCTGTTTCATGCCGAGAACAGGTGTCGGCGGCATGCGGACAGGGAAAGCCATAGGGTTCGCCGATCTCTCTAGAGAGGTTCCGACACCTTCGTGGTGCCCCGTGTCGTGCCCGTTAACCTGTGTCGGTATGACCCGGATTCATGAACTCTCGGCGCACCGGCTCGCAACATTGGTCCACAGTCGTGAGCTGTCCCCTGTTGAGATCACAGAGCACTATCTGGAGCGGATCGAGAGGCTGGACCCCCGATACGGGTCGTACATTACGGTCACTCCCGAAAAGGCTCTGGAACAAGCCCGTAATGCGGAGAAGCGGGTGATGGCCGACACGCCGGACACGCTGCCGCCCCTCCTCGGCGTTCCCGTTCCCGTCAAGGACCTCGACCCGGTCGCCGGCGTACGGCTCACCTTCGGCTCACGGGTGTTCCGCGACACCACCGCGTCCTTCGACTCGGACATGGTGGCCGCGCTGCGCGCCGCCGGTGCGGTCCTGCCCGGCAAGACCAACACCCCCGAACTCGGCTCCTCCTGCTACACCGAGAACGAGGTCGCCCCGCCCACCCGCAACCCCTGGGACACCGCGCTCAGCCCCGGCGGGTCCAGCGGGGGCGCGGCCGCGGCCGTCGCCGCCGGACTCGCGCCCGCCGCCCAGGGCAGCGACGGCGGCGGGTCCATCCGCATCCCCGCCAGCGCCTGCGGGCTGTTCGGGCTCAAACCCACCCGGGGCCGGATCTCCGGCGCACCCGCAAAGCCCGACCTGCTCGGACTCTCCACGGCCGGACCGCTGACCCGCACGGTGCTGGACGCCGCCCTGCTGCTGGACACGATGGCGCTCAGCCGGCCGGGCGACTACTTCACCGCCCCGCCCCCGCCCCCGGGCCGGACCTTCGCCGACGCCGCCCGCCGCGAGCCGGGCACCCTGCGCATCGGCCGCTACGCCGCGACCGGCGACCTCTCCGTGCCCGTCCACCCGGACGTCCTGGCGGCCTACGAGGAGGCCACCCGCCTGCTCACGGAGCTCGGCCACGAGGTGGAGGAGATCCCCGAGCCGCAGGACGCCCACTTCGGCGGTACCTTCGGCCGGGACTTCGCCGTGGTCTGGGCGGCGATGGCCTCGGCCACCCCGGTCGAACCCGGGCGCGAGCGGGAGCTGGGGCCGCTCAACCGCTGGCTCCGCGCCAGGGCCCGCGCCACACCCGTGCCCGACTACATCGCCGCCTGCGCCGCTCTGCAGAGGGGCGTGCGCTCCCTCGTCGCCGCCACCGCGCCCTACGACGCGGTGCTCACCCCGACCCTGGCCCTGCCGCCGGTCCCCATCGGCCACTTCGGCGCGGAGGGGCCCGAACGGGAGTTCCGGCTGATGACCGAGTTCACGCCGTTCACGTCGGTGTACAACGTCAGCGGCCAGCCGTCGGTGAGCGTCCCCCTGCACTGGTCGGAGCGGGGGCTGCCGATCGGGGTCATGCTCTCCGGCCGAATGGGCGGCGAGGGCACGCTGCTGGCGCTGTCCGCCCAGCTGGAGGCCGCCCGCCCCTGGGCGCACCGGGTGCCGCCCGGCGTGTGACGGGGGTCAGGAGACGGCCTGCTCCGGTACCGGGCCCGTGGCGGCCCGGTGCCGGACGGCGAACAGGCTCAGGACCGACGCCATCAGCAGGGCGCCCACCGTGGCGACGGTCCCGCCCGCGATGCCGAAGCCGTCGATGAGCCCGCCGGCCAGCGGGCCCGCGACGGCCCCGCCCACGCCCATGGCCGTGGCCAGCCAGCCGAACGCCTCCGCCCGCCGGTCGGACGGGGCGCTGTCCCCGATCCGGCCCATGACCGCGGCCAGGGTCGGGGCGACCGCCAGCCCGGCCAGGAACAGCACCGGGCTGGCCAGCAGGGGCGTGGGCAGGTGCGTGATCGGGGGCAGGAACGGCAGTACGAGGGCCAGGCCCAGCGTGGTGGCGAAGCAGCGGCGCACCAGGTGCGGCGGCCCCTGCAGGGCTCCGGAGACCATGCCGCCGACCAGGGAGCCCAGGGCCCACACCGACGCCAGCACCATCACGTACTCGGGTGCGTCCAGCTCGTTGGCCCACGCCACGATCATCAGGTCCGTGCCGATGATCCCCACGATCATCAGCAGGCACATCGCGAAGAGCAGGCCCAGGACCGGGTGCAGCACCAGGCTCCGCCGACGGCCGGCGCCGGGCCCGTCGGCCGCTCCGGCCCGCGACGCCTCACCCGAAGCCGTGCCCGACTCGACGTGGACGGCCTCGACGGGGGCGGGCCCGGTGACACCCGCCCGTCGCAGCGCCAGCGCGAATCCGACGGAGCCCGCCAGCGCCAGGACGGCGAGCAGCAGCAGCGACCAGCGCGCCCCCCAGTACGCCACCACGCCGGCGGTCAGGATCGGGGAGAACACGAACAGCAGTTCCTGTGTCGTCGCCTCGGCCGCGTAGATGGCCTGGCGCTCGGGGCCGCGTGTCAGCCGCGGCCACAGGGCCCGCACGATCTGGTTGGCCGGCGACCCGAACAGGCCGGTGCCCAGGGCCAGCGGGCCCGCGAGCCACCACAGCGACGCGGGGAACAACGCCAGGACCACCAGGCCCGCGGTGAACACCGCGCCGCACACCAGCACCAGGCGGTCGCTGCCGCCGCGGTCGGCCATCCGCCCGCGCAGCGGACCCACCAGCGCCATCCCCAGGGTGAACGCGCCCGCGACCACGCCCGCGTAGGTGTAGGACCCCGTCCACTCCACCACCAGGAAGGTGACCGCGATCATCAGCCCCGGCATGTAGAACCGCGCCACGAGGGACCAGACGAGGAGGGACAGGACGTGGGGGACGGCGAACAGGCGCCGGTAGCTGGACAACACGCGCTCAATTATCCACTCGCGACCGACACTCGGTGATCCCTTCGACGGATCGTCGGATTGCGCGACGGCGAGTGCGCACGCTGTGACCCGTGATGCGGGCGGCGCGGGTGGTGGAACCGGGTGCCGCACCGCCGACGATCTGGCCCCACGCCGGGTCGTCCTGCGGTGTACACGGCTCCCGGTAGGGCATGATCGGTGTCTGTGAGGGACGTTCAGCTGGCCCGCGTGGCCGAGCAGTACGGGATCGCGACGAGCTACGAGGACTGGCGGGGCCGACGGGTGCCGGTGGGACCCGACACCATCCGCCATGTCCTGTCGGCGCTGGGGGTGGATCCGGACCGGCCCGAGGCGGCCCCGGCGCCGGGGCCGCTGCCCCCGGCGGTCGTCGTCCGCGAGCACAAGGCGCCCGACCTCGTCCTGCCCGAGGGCGCCCGCAGCGGCGTCGAGACCGCCGACGGCTCCCTGCTGCCCTTCGGCCCCGGCCTGCCCCTGGGAGTGCACACCCTCCGCGTCACCGTGGGCGGCACCGAGCACGACGCGCCCCTGCTCGTGGTCCCCGACCGGATCGAGCCGAGCGCCCTGCGCCACGGCCGCCGCCTGTGGGGCCTCATGACACAGGTCTACAGCGTGCGCTCCCGCGCCTCCTGGGGTATCGGCGACCTGCGCGACCTCGCTGAGCTCGCCGACTGGAGCGGCCGCGACCTGGGCGCCGACTTCGCCCTGATCAACCCGGTGCACGCCACCGAGCCGCGCCCGCCGCTGGAGCCCTCGCCGTACCTGCCCGTGAGCCGCCGCTACGCCAGCCCGCTCTACATCCGGATCGAGGACGTGCCCGAGTACGCCCGTCTGGACCCGGCCCAGCGGGAGGGCATCCAGCGCCTGGCCCGGCCGCTGCGCGAGCGCGGGCGCACCGCCGACCTGCTCGACCGCGACGCCGTGTGGGAAGCCAAGCGCGCCGCCCTGGAGATCCTCTTCCAGGTGCCGCGCGCACCCGGCCGCGAGGCCGCGCTGCGGACCTACCTCGAACGCGAGGGCCAGCCGCTGGTGGAGTTCGCCACCTGGTCCGCGCTGGCCGAGGAGTACGGATCCGACTTCCGTTCCTGGCCCGCGCCCCTGCGCGACGTCTCCGCCCACGCCGTCGGCGAGGAGGCCCTGCGCCGGTGGCCGACCGTGGAGTTCCACCGGTGGCTCCAGTGGCTGCTCGACGACCAGCTCGCCCAGTCCCAGGCCACCGCGCGCGCGGCCGGGATGGACGTCGGCATCGTGCACGACCTCGCCATCGGGGTGCAGGCCGGCGGCGCCGACGCCTGGATGTACGGCGACGCCCTGGTGCCCGGGCTGCACGTGGGCGCGCCGCCGGACGAGTTCAACCGGCGGGGCCAGGACTGGGGCCAGCCGCCCTGGAACCCGCGCCGGCTCGCGGAACTGGGCTACGCCCCCTTCCGGCAGATGGTCTCCCAGGCGCTGCGGCACTCCGGCGGGGTGCGCGTGGACCACGTGATGGGGCTCTTCCGGCTGTGGTGCGTCCCCGAGGGGGCGTCGGCCGACGAGGGCACCTACGTGCGCTTCGACCACGAGGGCATGGTGGGATCGCTGGCGCTGGCCGCCCACCGCTCCGACGCGGTGGTCATCGGCGAGGACCTGGGCACGGTCGAGCCCTGGGTCCGCGACCACCTGCGCGACCGGGGGCTGCTGGGCACGTCCGTGCTCTGGTTCGAGCAGGAGCGGGACGGCAGCCCGCGCGCCCCGGAGGACTGGCGCACCGACTGCCTGGCCACGGTCGCCACCCACGACCTGCCGCCGGTGGCGTCCTTCCTGTCCGCGGAGCACGTGGAGCTGCGGGACCGCCTGGGCCTGCTCGGGCGCCCCGTGGAGGAGGAGCGCGCCGACTCCGAGGAACGGGTCGAGCGCTGGCGCGCGCACCTGGTCGCGCTCGGACTGCTCGACCCGCGTGTGGACCCCGTGGCCGACCCGGCCGCCGTGGTCGCCGCGATGCACGCCTACCTGGTGCGGACCCCAGCACGCATGGTGGGAGTGGCGCTCACCGACGTGGTGGGGGAGCGGCGGATGCAGAACCAGCCGGGGACCAGCACGGAGTATCCGAACTGGCGGATCCCGCTCACGAGCGCCGAGGGCGAGCCGGTCCTGGTGGACGAACTCCTGGCCGACCCGCGCATGGTCGCGCGGATCCGCCGCACCCTCGGTCCGCTGGGCCGCGGCGAGGCGGCCGGGGAGATCCCCTGACCCGTGGACGACGGCGGCCCGGGGAGGCGACGGCGGATCCGCCGGGCCCCGGACGAACGACGCGGTGGCCACGACCCCCTCGGGTGTCGCGGCCACCGCTGTAACCCGGGTCCTCCCCGGGCCGACGCGTGCCGGGCGGGCGTCAGGCGCGCTGCTGCCCCGTGGCGATGTCCATCGCCCGGGCGCGCAGGGCCCGCTCCACGCCGGCGCGGCCCTCGACCAGCAGGCGGCGCAGGGCGGGGGCCGGGTCCGCCTCCTCGATGTAGGCGTCCGTGCGCTCCAGCGTCGCCTCCTCCACCAGGGAGCTGGGGTAGCACATCTCCGCGAACGACTGCGCGAACTCGCCCGTCCACTTCTCCCAGGCCGGGCCCAACTGCGCGAAGTACTTCTCCATGTAGGGCCGGTACAGCTCGGCCTGGCCCGGCTCGGTGAAGCCCATCAGGGTCGCGCGGAACTCGGCGTTGGCCAGCTCCGAGCCGACGATCCGGTCCCACGCGGCGGCCTTGGCCTCCGGGGTGGGGATCGCGGCGCGGGCGCCGGCGGCGTGCCGGTGGCCGGTCGCCGTGGGGTCCCTCTCCAGCTCCGCGGTGATCTCGTCCTCGCCGGCCTTGCCCTTGGCGACCAGGCGGCGCAGCAGGGTCCACCGCAGGTCGGTGTCCACGGTCAGGCCGTCCACCGTGATGGCGCCGTCCAGCAGACCCCGGAGCAGGGACAGGTGGGCGTCGCTGACCGCCGTGTCGGCGAGCGCGTTGGCGTAGGCGAGCTGGAGGTCGCCGCCGGGCTCGGCCGTGCTGAGCAGTTCGCGCAGGCGGTCGGCGAGCAGCTCGAAGCCGAACGGGCGCCACGCCGGGTCGGCGTAGTTCAGCAGCGCCGCGGTCGCCTGGCGCAGCAGGGTCTGCGCGACCATGACGTCGTCGACACCGCTGATCCCGGAGATCACCAGCGCGACGTAGTCGCGGGCGGCCATCTCCGCGTCCCGGGTCATGTCCCAGGCGGCGCCGAAGCACAGCGCGCGCGGCAGCGACTCGGCGATCTCGCCGGCGCCCTCCACCACGGTGCGCAGCGAGCGCTCGTCCAGCCGGATCTTGGTGAAGGTGAGGTCGTCGTCGTTGATCAGCACGAGGTCGGGCCGGGCCTGTCCGACCAGCTCGGCGACCTCGGTCCGCGCTCCGCTCACGTCCAGTTCCACGCGCTCGCGGCGCACGATCCCGGCGTCGGTGCGGTCGTACAGGCCGATCGCCAGACGGTGCGAGCGCAGCGTCGGGTGGTCCTCGGCGGCCTCCTGCAGCACCGCGAACGACGTGAAGTTCCCCTCGCCGTCGACCTCGAACTCCGGGCGCATCGTGTTGACGCCCGTCGTCTCCAGCCACTCGCGCGACCAGTCCGACAGGTCGCGCCCGGAGGCGGCCTCCAGGTGGCGCAGCAGGTCCTTCAGCTCGGTGTTGCCGAAGGCGTTCTCCTTGAAGTAGGCGCGCACGCCCGCGAAGAAGGCGTCCACGCCCACGTACGCCGCGAGCTGCTTGAGCACCGAGGCGCCCTTGGCGTAGGTGATGCCGTCGAAGTTGACCTCGACCGCCTGGATGTCGACCATGTCCGCGGCGATCGGGTGGGTGGAGGGCAGCTGGTCCTGGCGCAGGGCCCAGGACTTCTCCACGTTGGCGAACGTGGTCCACGCGTCCGTCCACTTGGTGGCGTTGGCCTGGCTGTAGACGCTGGCGTAGGTGGCGAACGACTCGTTCAGCCACAGGTCGTCCCACCAGCGCATGGTGACCAGGTCGCCGAACCACATGTGCGCCATCTCGTGCAGGATGGTCTCGGCGCGGCGCTCGTAGCGGGCGTCGGTCACGCGGGAGCGGAAGACGTAGTCCTCCAGGAACGTGACCGCTCCGGCGTTCTCCATCGCGCCCGCGTTGAACTCGGGGACGAAGAGCTGGTCGTACTTGCCGAACGGGTAGCGCAGGTCGAACAGCCCGTGGAAGAAGTCGAAGCCCTGCTTGGTGACCTCGAACAGGGCGTCGGAGTCCAGGTGCTCGGCGAGCGAGGCCCGGCAGTACAGGCCCAGCGGGATGCCGTCGTGCTCGTCGCGCACCACGTGGTACGGGCCCGCGATGAGCGCGGTGATGTAGGTCGACACCACCGGGGTGGCCGGGAAGTGCCAGCGCACCCGGTCCTCGGTGCCGGTCGCCTCCGCGCGCACGTCCGGTGCGCTGTTGGACACGACCTCCCACGAGGACGGCGCGAACACCGTCAGCTCGAAGGTCGCCTTCAGGTCGGGCTGGTCGAAGCACGTGAACATGCGGTGCGCGTCCGCCGTCTCGAACTGGGTGTACAGGTACACCGAGTCGTCGACCGGGTCCACGAACCGGTGCAGGCCCTCGCCCGTGCGCATGTAGGCGGCGTCGGCGACGACCGTCAGCTCGTTGCGGGCGGCCAGGTCCGGCAGGACGAGGCGCTCACCGTCGAACAGCTCCTCCGTGTCGAGCTCGCGGCCGTTGAGGACCGCCGAACGCAGCGCGGGGGCGGTCAGGTCCACGAACGTGCGGGCACCCGCCTCCGTGCTGGAGAACCGGATGACGGTGGTGGACCGGAAGGTCTCGTCCCCCGTGGTCAGGTCCAGTTCCACGGCGTAGGAGTCCACGCTCAGGATCCGGGCCCGTTCCCGTGCCTCGTCCCGTGTCAGGTTCCCTGCCACTCCACGCTCCCTCCACGGCCGCCGTCGTCGCCGGCCGGAATCTGTGCCGACCGCGGCGAGTCCGCCGTGCGGGCCGGAGCGTCGTCGGGGTCGGAGGTCACTTTCGCTCGGTTCCGATCCTGCCACGGGCGGAGCCCGGATGTGCAACCGATGGCCGGGCTCGTGCCCGGCGCGTGGCGCCGGCGGGAACGAAACCGCGCGCGCCCTTGTTCGGCGTGAGTGACCCCGACGGAGTTCCGAGCCGGGGCCACCAGCCCCGTGCCATCGAGGAGAAGCGATGCCCCAGCCCACCGCCCCCACAGACGCCCAGGAGACCGTGTACGCGGACATGTGGTTCGACCCCGCGTGCCCCTGGGCCTGGATCACCTCCCGCTGGCTGCTGGAAGTCGAGAAGGTCCGTCCCGTCCAGGTGCGCTGGCACGTGATGAGCCTGGCCGTCCTCAACGAGGACAAGGACATCCCCGACGACTACCGCGCGTTCCTCTCGACCGCGTGGCCGGCGGTCCGGGTGTGCGCGGCCGCCGAGCAGCGCTTCGGCCCGGAGGTCCTGGGCGGCCTCTACACCGCGCTCGGCACCCGGTTCCACAACGGCGGGCAGGAGCGCGACGACGCCACCATCCGCGCGGCCCTGGCCGACGCGGGCCTGCCCGAGGACCTCATCGATGCCGGCGGCTCCACCGACTACGATGAGGCCGTGCGCGCCTCGCACGCGGAGGCGATGAAGCTGGTCGGCGAGGACGTCGGCACTCCCGTGGTCCAGGTCGAGGGCGTGTCCTTCTTCGGTCCGGTCCTCACACCGACCCCGCGCGGGGAGGACGCCGGACGACTGTGGGACGGCGTGCGCCTGGTCGCCGGAACCGACGGCTTCTTCGAACTCAAGCGCACCCGTACGCGGCGCCCCGTCTTCGACTGAGTCCTGACGCGCCCGCGGGCTCACCGGGCCCCGTCCCCGCCCGCGCAATCCCGTGCGCCCTCCGCGGAGGGCCCGCGTCAGCCACACGAAAGGAACCGGCCATGCCCGGACCGCAGGAGCGTCGCCCGAACCCCTTCCTGGACGACCTCGACATCCTGCCCGACACCACCAGCGACGAGCGGGCGGTCGGCTGGGGCGAGGACGCCGAGCGCGACGACACCGACCGGCTGAACGCGGACCGCCCCCCGCACTGGGGCTGAGCGGACCCGCCGGTGACGGGCCGGGGATCGGTGGAACCACCGGTCCCCGGCCCGCCGCCTCGCGGGAGCGGGGCGCGCTGTTCATTTCCGAACGGCGTTCTGGGACAGTGGGTCCATGCGATCCCTCTACATCGACGGCGCCTGGACGGACTCCGCCTCCGACGAGGCCCTGGACGTGGTCAACCCGGCGACCGAGCAGGTCATCGACTCCGTGCCGGCCGGAGCCACCGAGGACGTCGACGCGGCGGTGCGGGCCGCGGCGGCGGCCCTCCCGGCCTGGTCGGCGCTCACTCCGGGTCAGCGCGTCACCCACCTGGCCAAGGCCCTGGAGCTGTACAACGCCCGGATCGGCGACATCGCCGAGATCCTGACCCAGGACATGGGCGCGCCCGCCGTGTTCGCCCGCAAGGTGCAGGCCGGGCTGCCATCGCTGATGTTCCAGACCTTCATCGACCTCGTCGAGGAGGCCGGTGAGCGCTACTTCGCGGGCGAGCGGCAGGGCACCTCGCTGATCGTGCGCGAGCCGATCGGCGTGGTCGGCGCCATCACCCCGTGGAACTACCCGCTGCACCAGATCGTGCTCAAGGTCGTCCCGGCGATGCTCGCGGGCAACACCGTGGTGCTCAAGCCCAGCGAGATCGCCCCGCTGAGCGCCTACGCGCTCGCCGAGGTCCTGCACGACGCCGGTCTGCCCGCCGGCGTGTTCAACCTGGTCTCGGGCACCGGACCCGTCGTGGGCGAGGCCATCGCCGCGCACCCGGACGTGGCCATGGTCTCCTTCACCGGCTCCACCCGGGCCGGGACCCGGGTCAGCCAGGTCGCCGCCGAGACGGTCAAGAAGGTGGCCCTGGAACTGGGCGGCAAGTCGCCGAACGTGGTGCTGCCCGACGCCGACCTCGCCCAGGCCGTCAAGCGCGGCGTGGCCGACGTCATGCGCAACACCGGGCAGAGCTGCAACGCGCTCACCCGCATGCTCGTCCACCGCGACTCCTACGAGCAGGCGGTCGCCCTGGCCGCCGCAGCCGCGGAGAAGTACGTCCCCGGTGACCCGGCCGACGAGTCCACGCGGATGGGGCCGCTGGTCTCGGCCGCCCAGCTCGACAAGGTCCGCGCCTACGTCCGCCTGGGCGTGGAGGAGGGCGCCCGCCTGGTCACCGGCGGCGCCGAGCCGGTCGAGGGCCGCGAGAGCGGGTACTTCGTCCGGCCGACGGTCTTCGCCGACGTGCGCAACGACATGCGCGTCGCGCAGGAGGAGATCTTCGGCCCGGTGCTGGTCCTGATCCCCTACGACACCGAGGAGGAGGCCGTGGCGATCGCCAACGACACGGTCTACGGCCTCAACGCCGCGGTGTGGTCGCAGGACCCCGAGCGCGCCCTGGCCGTGGGCCGGCGCCTGCGGGCGGGCCAGATCGAGGTCAACGGCGGGGCGCTCAACCCGCGCGCGCCGTTCGGCGGCTACAAGCGCTCGGGCGTGGGCCGCGAGTGGGGCCTGCACGGGCTCGACGAGTTCTGCGAGCTCAAGTCCCTCCAGCTGTGACCAAGGCCGGGCTCCGCGCCGCCGGCAGGTGTGCGCGGAGTCACGGCCTCCAACGGGCTCCCGCCGGAATCGCCCCCGGTGGGACGCGCGTTGTGGGGTGTGGAAAAATTCGGACCGGTAGCCCCTGGTCGAACCCAATCGAGGTGTGAGTTGAGCAACAAGCCCGCGGTCTCCAAGGCAGGTCCTCTCGGCAAGGACATCAAGTCGATCGTGATGTACAACGTGATCGCGCTCGCGTCGATGGCCCTGTTCGCCGCCCTCGGTCTGAGCGTCGCGGCCGCCGCCGGTTCCGCCTGACCCGGCCCGCCCGAACACGAACACCGGGCCCCGCCCCGTCCGCACCGGACGGAGCGGGGCTTCGTCGTGGGCGACGGGCGGGTGGGGCCGCGCCGTAGGTGTCCGTTGAGGGTGGTAGTCCGTTCTTGTGCGAAGCACCCCTCGGACGATGGCGGGCGACGGGTGGGCAAGGCCGCGCCGCAGGCGTCCGTTGAGGGTGGTAGTCCGTTCTTGTGCGAAGCACCCCTCGGACGATGGCGGGCGACGGGCGGGCGGGGCCGCGCCGCAGGCGTCTGTTGAGGGTGATGGTCCCGTCCTCGTGCGCGGCACCCCTCGGACGATGGCGGGGCGGCGCGCTTCGCGGCCCGGACACCTGCCACACTGGTGACGTGCGTGTTTACCTTGGATCAGATCATGCGGGCTTCGAGCTCAAAGAACACCTCGTCTCCTGGTTGAAGGAGCGCGGCCACGAGGTCGTCGACAAGGGACCGGCCGTCTTCGACGCCGTCGACGACTACCCCCCGTTCGTCCTGCGCGCCGCCGAGGCCGTCGCGGCCGACCCGGGTGCGCTGGGCGTCGTCATCGGCGGATCCGGCAACGGCGAGCAGATCGCCGCCAACAAGGTCAAGGGCGTCCGGGCCGCTCTCGCCTGGAGCGAGGACACCGCGCGGCTGGCGCGGGAGCACAACGACGCCAACGTGCTCGGCGTCGGCGGCCGGATGCACTCCCTGGAGGAGGCGACCCGGTTCGTCGAGATCTTCCTCTCCACGCCCTACAGCGACGAGGAGCGGCACACCCGCCGCATCCGGATGCTCTCCGACTACGAGAGCACCGGCGAACTCCCGCCCCTGCCGTAGCCCCCACCCCGTCCGCCCCGCGCCCCCGCCCGGTACCACCGCGCGGGGGCGCGTTCTCGTGGGCCGGGGCGGCGCTGACCACCGCTCACGCCACCGGGAGCGGTTGCGCGCACAGGTGGCGGCGGCCCCTGGTTCCGGACCCGCCGGTGTGAGACCCTGAGCCAGGGCGTGTCGGGGCGACACGCCCATGACGTACGTGAGCCGGATCCGTTCCGGGTCCGCCCGGGCGCGGGGAGACGTTCAGGGGCGGTGTCCGAGAGAAGCGTGGGGGCCCGAGGGGAACCCTCGCGTGCGGAGTGCGTGTCCGACTCCGCACAACCGGTTATCGGCTGACCCGATAACCGGGGTTATGGGGGATAACTCCGCTGGTGGCGCGTGCTTCGCCGGCGGTCGCCACGCTACAGTTCGTGCACGGTGGCGGGCCCTCGACGCCCGTGGCACGGCAACGCCGCCGTCCGGTACCCGAACAGCCACCGGGGCCGACCCGCACCGCCGCCGGTCCGCCCGACCCGCCCCGGTACCGACCTGGCCGTGGCCACCCCCGACCGCGCCACCGCGAGCCGACCGAGAACCGACACCCGCTGGTGAGCGGGCGTGCCTAGGCCAGAGGACTCATGAAGCCGACACTCACCGCCAAGACCGCCCGACTCCTGCGATCGACCACGCAGCGGCTCGTCGCGGTGCTCCGGCGCAAGGTGTTGTTCCGCTACCGCCTCGTCCTCATCACGCTGGTCACCCTCGCCGTGGGCGTCGGCATCGGCGCCGTGTGGGGCCCCAGCGGCTGGTTCCCGCCCAGCTCCACCATCCTCACCGTGCTGGCCGGCGGCCTTCTGCTCAAGCGCAAGAGCCTGGCGGCCCTGCTGGGCGTGGTCGCGGCGGTCCTGCTGTTCGTCGCCTACATGCTCGACTTCGGCCAGGTCGGCCCCGGACTGCTGGTCACCATCGGGGTGACCGCGGTGCTGTCCTACCTGTTGTCCGGGGTGCGCGAACGCCTCGGAGTCCAGGGGCTGAGCGGCGAGATGATGCTGCTCGACCTGCGCGACCGCCTGCGCCACCAGGGCCGGCTGCCGGAACTGCCCCAGGGCTGGGGCCGTACCGCGGTCCTGCGCCAGGCGGGCGGATCGTCCTTCGGCGGCGACTTCGTCGTGTCCATCCGGCGCGAGAACCAGCTGGACGTGGCCGTGGTGGACGTCTCGGGCAAGGGCGTGGACGCCGGGACCCGGGCCCTGCTGCTGTCGGGCGCGTTCAGCGGTCTCATCGGCGCCGTTCCCGCACGCGACTTCCTCGCGCACTGCAACGACTACCTCATGCGCAACAGCGGCGGTGAGGGCTTCGTCACGGCCGTCCACCTCTGCGTGGACCTGGACTCCGGCGCGTACGAGATCGCCTCGGCCGGCCACCCGCCCGCGCTGCACTACGACAGCGGCGCCGGCCAGTGGGCCACGAGCGAGGCCAAGGGCGTCGTGCTCGGCGTCATCCCGGAGATGACCTACACCTCCGTCCAGGGCAAGCTGCGGCCCGGCGACGCGATCCTGCTCTGCACCGACGGCCTCATCGAGACCCCGGGCGAGGACCTCGACGCCGGGATCGACCGCCTCCTGGGCGCCGCGGACACCATGGTCACCCACGGGTTCACCAGCGGCGCGGGCGCGGTGGTCGACACCCTGAGCAAGGACAAGAACGACGACTGCGCGCTCGTCGTCCTGTGGCGGGACTGACCGGGGCCACCCGGGCGGCGCCCGGCGTTCACTCCATGGACGGCGCCACGCGGCCCCTGCGTGGGCCCGCGCGCCGGCGGTGGCGATAGGGTCGACGTGTTCCCCGGCCCCAGCACGGCGGATTCGGCCGTGCACCGTCCCCGGTTCGCCGTGCCCCCCGTTCGCCCCCCGGACCGACGCACGTACGGCTCACCACACCAGCGGCGACGGGGCCGACCCCGGACCGCGTCGAGGTCCGGTCCTTCCAGGATGTCGCGGTTCGGTGGGCGCGTGCCCGCCGAACCCTGGAGACGCGAGGGGGTGCTTCGCATGTCAGACGGCGAGCGCGCTGAAGAACTCATCGATCTGGTCGAGCAGAACGATCTGACCGGAATCCGGCTCTGGTTGGCCGAGCACAGACCCCACGAGATCGCCGACGAGCTCTCCCGCATGACCGACCGTTCGGTCATGGTCCCCTTCCGGCTCCTGGACAAGGACCGTGAACTGGAGGTCTTCGAGGAACTCGACTCGGCCCTGCAACAGGCGATCCTGCTGGGTCTGCGCGACACCGCCTTCCACGAACTCCTGGAGGAGATGGACCCCGACGACCGGGCCCGTCTCCTGGGCGAGGCCCCCGCGAAGATCGCCACGCGGGCGCTGGCCGGACTGAGCCCCGCCGAACGCAAGATGACTGCCGCCCTCCTCGGCTACCCCGAGGACTCGGTCGGCCGCTACATGACGCCGGAGACGGTCATCCTGCACCGGGACCTCACGGTCGGCCGCGCCCTGGAGGTCGTCCGGGCCAGGGGAGCCGACGCCGAGACCATCTACACGCTGCCGGTGGTCAGCGACGGCCGCCGCCTCATGGGCACCATCACCCTCAGCGACCTGGTCATCAGTGACGACGAGGTGCTGTTGAAGGACCTCGTGGACGTCCTGGCCCCCCGCGTGCGGGCCACCGAGCCCGTCGAGGACGCCGCCCGCCTCATCCAGGAGGCCAACCTGGTCTCCCTGCCGGTGGTGGACTCGGAGGAGCGCTTCGTGGGGGTCTTCACGTTCGACGACGCCCTGGAGGTCATCGAGGCGGCCGACTCCGAGGACATGGCCCGCCAGTCCGGTGCCAGTCCGGTCGGCGAGCACTACGTGTCCGTCAGCGTGCTGCGGCTGGTGGGGGCGCGCTCGGTGTGGCTGATGCTGCTCATCGTCGCGGCCACGCTGACGGTCAACGTCATGCAGGTCTACGAGGCCACCCTGGAGGAGGTCACGGCGCTGGCGCTGTTCGTGCCGATGCTCGTGGGCACCGGCGGCAACGTCGGCGCGCAGTCGGCGACGGCGATCGTGCGCGCCCTGGCCGTCGGCGAGGTCCGCGTGCGCGACCTGCCCTCGGTCATCTGGAAGGAGGGCCGGGTCGGGCTGCTCCTGGGCGTGATGCTGGCGGGCATCGCCCTGACCATCGGTGTCCTGCTGGTCGGCCTCGACATCGGCCTGGTGGTGGCGTGCTCGGTGATCGCCATCTGTACCTGGGCGGCGATCATCGGCTCGTCCATGCCCCTGCTCGCCCGCAAGGTGGGGGTGGACCCGGCGGTGGTGTCCTCCCCGATGGTGGCGACCCTGGTGGACGCCACGGGGCTGCTGATCTACTTCTCGATCGCGCGGCTGGTCCTCGGGATCTGACCGCGGGGCCGCGCGGACCGGGCCCCGATACGGCGTTTCCGGCATGAACGTGCGGTGGGACGGGTATCGGGGGAGAACAGGTCAGGATGGATCTGAGGGGGGTTCCATGTCCGGTACCGGAGACGCGTTCAACAGGATCAAGAAGGCGGTCGACGACAACGCCGACAAGGTCCAGGGCGCAGTCGGCAAGGCCGCCGAGGCCGCGAAGAAGGCCACGGGCGGCGCCCACGACGACAAGATCGACAAGGGAGCCGGAGCCGCGACGGAGTACCTGCGCAAGCGGGCCCAGGAGGACAAGAAGGAGTAGTCGTACCTGACCTGTCGGGGATCACCGCCGAGGCCACGGCCCGGCCGGTGGTCCCCGATTCTTGTGCGGGGGCGCGGACCCGCTGGTCAGAGCGTTTCCGGCGAAAGCTAACCTTGAGGTAAGGCGTACCTTATGTGTGGATGGGGGTGGGTGTGAACGCAGTCGACGGGCGCCCGTGCCAGCTGACCGTCTGCCGTGGCTGTTGCTGCGGGACCAGGAAGAAGGTCCCCGGCGTCGACCACAAGGCCCAACTCGCCCGCCTGAGCGCCATCGACGACCACTCGGGCCGCACCGTCCCCGTCCGCACCAGCAAGTGCCTGGGCATCTGCTTCGAGTCGAACGTGGTCGTGGTCCAGCCCTCCCAGGAGGGCCGGGCGGCGGGCGGCCGCCCGGTCTGGCTCGGCCGGGTCACCGAGGACAAGCTGGTCGAGGCCATCGACGACTGGATCTTCGAGGGCGGGCCCGGCCTGGCCCCGCTGCCCGCCGTGCTGGCCGACCACATCACGTCCAAGGACGCCAAGAAGCCGAAGAAGCGCAAGAAGCCCAAGCACTCCAAGTCCGCGAAGAAGGAGCGGCGCAAGGAGCGCGAGAAGGCCGAGCGCAAGGCCGCCGGGAAGGCCGCGAAGCAGGCGGGCGAGGCCGGGCCGGGCCCGAAGGCGGACCGGAAGGCGGAGAAGGACAAGCTCGGCAAGAAGGACAAGAAGCGTAAGAAGGACAAGGCCAAGGGCAAGACGGAGAAGGCCGCGTCGGGGAAGGGCAAGAAGGGCAAGAAGGGCAAGAAGAAGTCCGGCAAGAAGTAGGGACGGCAGCTCGCGCCGCCCCCTCGCCCTGTCCGGCCCGGGCCCGGCCGTCCGCCCTCGGCGGCCCGCACGCCCGGACGGCGCTTCGAGTCGGCGCGGGTGGCCGCCAGGCCGCGCGCGGCGCGGACGAGGCGGCCGATCCCGGTCACGACTCGTGCGCCCCCTCGCGCCGCTGCGGTGCGAACTGGGTCCGGTACAGCGCCGTGTAGAGCCCGCCGCGCGTCAGCAGTTGGTCGTGCGTGCCCCGTTCGAGGACGCGGCCGTCCTCCAGCACCAGGATCTGGTCGGCCTCGCGCACGGTGGCCAGCCGGTGGGCGATGACCAGTGACGTGCGCCCCTCCAGAGCCGCGGCCAGGGCCTCCTGCACCGCCGCCTCCGACTCCGAGTCCAGGTGCGCGGTCGCCTCGTCCAGCACCACGACCGACGGGGCCTTCAGCAGCAGCCGGGCGATGGCCAGCCGCTGCTTCTCGCCGCCGGACAGGCGGTAGCCGCGGTCGCCGACCATCGTGTCCAGGCCGTCGGGCAGCCGCTCCAGGAGCGGGCCCAGGCGGGCCATCCGCAGGACCTCCTCCATCTCGGCGTCGGTGGCGTCCGGCCGCGCGTAGCGCAGGTTCGCGCCCACGGTGTCGTGGAAGAGCTGGGCGTCCTGCGTCACCACGCCGACCCGGTCGCGCAGGGAGTCCCCGGTGGCCTCGCGCAGGTCGATCCCGCCGACGCTCACCGTGCCGTCCGTGGGGTCGTACAGCCGCGACACCAGGTGGGTCAGTGTGGTCTTGCCCGCTCCGGACGGACCCACGAGCGCCACCATGGTGCCGGGCTCGGCGGTGAAGTCCACCCCGCTCAGGACCTGGGTGTCGTCGTCCGTCTGCGCCTGCGGGGTCAGTTCGAGCGAGGCGACCGACGCCTCCCCGGTGCCCGGGTAGCGGAACGACACGTGGTCGAAGCGTACGCTCAGCGGGCCGTCCGGCAGGGGGCGTGCGTTCGGGCTCTCCCTGATCCGCGGCTCCAGGTCCAGGACCTCGAAGACCCGGTCGAAGGAGACCAGCGCGGTCATGATCTCCACGTGCACGTTGGAGAGCGTGGTCACCGGGCCGTACAGCCGGGCCAGGAGCGTGGTGAGCGCCACGAGCGTGCCGACCTCGAAGGCGCCGCCGATCGCCAGCAGGCCGCCGACGCCGTAGACCATCGCCATCGCCAGGGCGGTGATGAGGCCGAGCAGGGAGAACAGCAGGGATCCGTAGACCGCCTGGCGCACGCCCAGGTCGCGCACGCGGCCGGCCCGCCGCGCGAACGCCTCGGACTCCTCCGCGGGGCGGCCGTAGAGCTTGACCAGCATCGCGCCGCCGACGTTGAAGCGCTCGGTCATCAGCGAGCTCATGTCGGCGTTGTTGTCCATGGACGCGCGCGAGATGTGCGCGAGCCTGCGGCCGATCAGCTTGGCGGGGACGAGGAAGAGCGGGACCAGGGCCAGCGCGATCAGGGTGACCTGCCACGACAGCGCGAGCATGGTGATGATCACCGCGGTGGCGCTGATGAGGTTGGAGACCACCGACTGCAGGACGGACGTGATCGCCCGCTGGGCGCCCACGACGTCGGTGTTGAGCCGACTGATCAGGGAACCGGTCTGGGTGCGGGTGAAGAAGGACAGCGGCATGCGCTGGACGTGCGTGAACACCTGCGTGCGCAGGAGGTAGATGACGCCTTCGCCGATCCGTGCCGAGAGCCACCGGCTGAGCAGGGACAGCACGCCCTCCAGCACCGCGAGCCCCGCCGCCGCCACGGCCAGCCACACGACCAGGGACGCGTTCCCGGTGAGGATGCCGCGGTCGATGATGGTCTTGAGCAGCAGGGGGTTGGCGACCACGATCGCCGAGCTGAACGCCGTCACCACCAGGAACAGCAGGATCGTCCGCCAGTGGGGGTGGGCGTAGGAGATGATGCGGCGGGTGAGCCCGGGGGGCAGTGACTGCCCCTTGGCGCTCCCGTCGTTGACCAGGGCCCGGTAGGAGGGCCTGCCTGTCATCATGGACGGCCTCGTTCTTCTCGCTCGTTCGCCACGCAAGAGGACAACACGGGTCCGTGCGCGCCGCTTCCCCGCGGGCGCCGCGGACCGGGGCGGGTGGGCTCCGGCCCGGCGCGGGCGCGGACGGGGGCCGGGCGGTCGTCGCGGGGCGCTACAAGGAGGTGGCGAGGCGGCCCAGCGCCGCGGTGGTGGAGCGCCCGGGAGTGAAGGGCAGTTCCCAGGCGCGCGCGCCGAGGGCGTCGGCTCCGCGGATCTTGGCCTGGGTGTAGCGGTCCCCGGCGGTGAAGGCCAGCGCGGCGGGCGCGAACGGGCGCAGGAGTTCGGCGTAGGCGGCCCAGTCGGCGACGGAGGGCGGCCCCTCGATGATGAAGGCGCCGCTGACGCAGGCCAGGGCGGCGATCGTCTCGGCGCGCTCCTCGGCCGGGTTGACCGGGCGGCCGGGCCCCTTCCAGGCACGCACGCGCTCGTCGGACTCGATCCCCACCACGACCGGCAGGCCGCGTTCGGCGATGGAGCGCAGGAACCGGACGTGTCCGACGTGCAGGACGTCGAAGACCCCGGTCACGATGACGGGCCGTTCGAGTGAGGACGGCCGCTCGAACCACTGTGCGCTCAGAGGGGTGACCACGTCGTCCGCCGCGTTGGTGTCCGTCAAAGTAGCCCCGTTTCGACAAGCTCCAGGGTGCCCGCGTCCGGTCGCGCAGACGGGTCCACCCGCAAGGTCAACGTACCGGTTGGTACCGGCTATTCCACGGCCCGGGGGTGCGCGGGGCGTCGGCCCGACGGGGGAGCGGCGTGAGGTATGTCACCGGAAACGTGTCGTGGCCCCTGTGAGTCTCATCTCGGACGGATGGTTCCCGATGGCGGCGCTGGGAGAGACGGATGAACTGGATGATCCTCGTTGAGCAGACGGAGAGGATGGGGCAGGAGAGCTTCTGGGTGCTGGGGGAGCGGCTGGGCCCGTTCAGCTCCCAGGAGGCGGCCAGGGAGCGTGCCGAGAGCGTGGCCCGTGAGCACGTCCCGGCGCATCCGTGGTCGGAGCGCGAGAGGGCGGTGTACCGGCTCACGCCGGACTCCTTCCTGGTGGACGTCGTCGGCCTGACCAAGAAGTTCCACTTCCGGGTCAGCGTCGCCGAGAAGCTCTGAGGGGCGCGGAGGGGGTCGTCCCCGGGGGGGAACGGCGAAGCGAGCCGGTGTGACAGCACACGGTTCGCTTCGAGCGGGGCGGGGGTGTGGGGGTCGTCCCCCGGGGGGAAACGGCGAGGCGGGCCGGTGCGACTGCACACGGTTCGCTTCGAGCGGGCGGGGCGGGGGTGTCCCCCACAGAAACGGCGAAGCGAGCCGGTGCGACAGCACACGGCTCGCTTCGAGCGGAGCGGGCGACGAGAATCGAACTCGCATGGCCAGCTTGGAAGGCTGGAGTTCTACCATTGAACTACGCCCGCGTGGGCCCGGGAGCTTCGAGTTTCCTCTAGACTCGTGGGGCCGACGAGGACCAGAGTACAGTGTCCTGGCGGTGGTCGCACACTCGTGTGCGGCCTTTCCATGTACGGGGTGTAGCGCAGCTTGGTTAGCGCGCATGCTTTGGGAGCATGAGGCCGCGGGTTCGAATCCCGCCACCCCGACGACAGCGAGCATCCGCGGCAGCGGCCTTTGGCCGTGCGCCGTGGCCCCCTGCGTATCTGCCCTAGACTTGGTGCGATCAGCAGGAAACTGTAAGTCCCAGCCCGTCGCAGGGCACCCCAGGTTGAACGTGGTCATCAGACTGGCCGGGGTGCGCGCGTGCATGCGCCGTTGTGTGTGGTGCGCCTGCGGGCCGACGCGGACACCAGCCGGCAAACCTAGGAGTACCGCCCCGTGAAGACCGATGTCGAGGAGCTCAGCCCGACCCGGGTCAAGCTGACCATCGAGGTGCCCTTCGATGAGCTCGAGCACGCTTTCGACGAGACCTACAAGTCTCTCGCCAAGCAGGTTCGGATCAAGGGCTTCCGCCCGGGCAAGGCGCCGGCGCGGCTGATCGACCGCTACGTGGGCCGCGGCGCGGTGATCAGCGAAGCCGTCAACCACGCCGTTCCGGAGCTCTACAACGAAGCCATCCAGAAGGAGGAGCTCTTCGCGCTCGGCCAGCCCGACGTCGAGGTCACCAAGCTGGAGGACAACGACGAACTCGCCTTCACGGCCGAGGTCGACATCCGCCCCAGGTTCGAGGTCTCGGACTACAAGGGCATCGAGGTGACCGTCGACAACGCCGAGGTCACCGACGAGCAGGTCGACGAGCAGGTCGGCACGCTGCGCGAGCGCTTCTCCACCCTCGTGGGCGTCGACCGCCCGATCGAGGACGGCGACCACCTGTCGATCGACCTCTCCGCCGCCATCGACGGTGAGAAGCTCGAGGACGTCGCGGTCAGCGGCTACTCCTACGAGGTCGGCACCAACACCATGCTGGAGGGCCTCGACGAGACCCTGCGCGGCATGGAGTCGGGTGGCGAGGCCACCTTCAAGACCACCCTCGTCGGGGGTGAGCACGAGGGCAAGGAGGCGGACGTCACCGTCACCGTGCACAGCGTGAAGGTCAAGGAGCTCCCCGAGCTGGACGACGAGTTCGCCCAGCTGGCCAGCGAGTTCGACACGATCGACGAGCTGCGCGACGACGTGCGCAAGCGCATGACCGAGGTCCGCCGCCTCCAGCAGCTCTCCGCCGCCCGCGACAAGGCGCTGGAGAAGCTCATCGAGTCCGTGGACATCCCGCTGCCGGACTCCGTCGTCGACGAGGAGATCACCCGTCGCCGCCAGAGCCTGGAGCAGCAGCTCGCCCAGGGCGGTCTGACCAAGGAGGCCTACCTCGAGTCGCAGGAGAAGACCGAGGAGGAGTTCGAGGAGGAGCTCACCAGCGGGGCCCGCTCCGCGGTCAAGGCCGGGTTCATCCTCGACCAGCTGGCCATCCAGGAGGACCTGAGCGCCGACCAGGGCGAGCTCAGCCAGTACGTGTTCGAGCAGGCCCAGCGCATGGGCGTGAGCCCGGACCAGCTGGCCCAGCACCTGGTCGAGTCCAACCAGATCCGCGTCGCCTTCACCGAGGTCGTCCGCGGCAAGGCCATGGACCTGGTCCTGGCCGGTGCGAAGGTCACCGACGAGGACGGCAACGTCGTCGAGCAGGAGACCGCCGCCACCGAGGCCGGGGACGCCGACGAGGCCGTCGAGACCGTGACCGAGGCCGTCGACGCCACCGCCGACACCGACGAGCCCGCCGAGGCCGCTGACGACGCGTCCGCCAAGGACGAGTCCGCCAAGTAGGCACGGCGCTCCGCGAAGCGCACGGGCCCCGTCCGACTCCTGGTCGGGCGGGGCCCGTCGTGTTCGCCGGCAGAGGAAAGCCCACGCGGGGTCTTGCCCACCCTGCGCTCAAAGCGAACAGGGACGCGATCGGTGCGAGCACGGTGCTCGTCGGCGTTAGTGTCGCTGTATCGCAACCGTTTCGATTCCGGAGCAGGTGACGAGAGTGCCGCCGACCTTTGATGAGTCCCCGCGATTCGACGCACGTACGTCGGAGCCGCAGATTTCCCCTTTTATTGAGCAGACGCCTCAGCGCCTGTTGCGCCAGCGAATCGTATTCCTCGGCCAGCAGGTCGACGACGACATCGCCAACCGCCTGGTTGGCGAGCTTCTGCTGCTGTCCGCCGAGGACCGCCAGCGAGACATCACGATGTACATCAACTCGCCTGGTGGGTCCGTGACCGCAGGCATGGCGATCTACGACGTCATGCAGTACATCCCCAACGACGTGCGTACCGTCGGTATCGGTATGGCCGCGTCCATGGGCCAGATGCTCCTGTGCGCCGGTGCCCCCGGCAAGCGCTACGCGCTGCCGCACACCCGTGTCATGATGCACCAGCCCTCCGGTGGCATCGGGGGCACCGCCTCCGACATCCGGATCCTGGCGGACCAGCTCATGTACGTGAAGAAGATGTTCATCGAGAAGATCTCCGAGCACACCGGGCAGGCCGTCGAGCAGATCGAGAAGGACGCCGACCGGGACCGCTGGTTCACGGCCCAGGCGGCCAAGGACTACGGAATGATCGACGAGGTCCTCGAGGGCACGCTCGACGTCGCCGTCTGAACGGCCGGCTGAGTGGACCCCGAGAGACCCCGCGTGACCCAGTCCATGGATCGGCGCAGTGCGTGGAAGGCGTGAAATGACCGAGTTCAATCCCAGTCTCATCGGCGGCGCGGCCTCGATGGCTCCCCAGAGCCGCTACGTCCTGCCGTCCTACGTGGAACGTACGTCGTACGGCGTCAAGGAGATGAATCCGTACAACAAGCTCTTCGAGGAGCGGATCATCTTCGTCGGCGTGCAGATCGACGACACCTCGGCGAACGACCTGATGGCCCAGCTCATCACCCTTGAGCAGCTCGACTCCGAGCGGGACATCCAGATGTACATCAACTCGCCGGGCGGATCCTTCACCTCGCTGATGGCGATCTACGACACGATGCAGTTCGTGCGTCCCGACATCCAGACCGTGTGCATCGGGCAGGCCGCCTCGGCGGCCGCGATCCTGCTGGCGGGCGGCACCAAGGGCAAGCGCGGTGCGCTGCCCAACGCCCGCATCCTGATCCACCAGCCCGCCACGGAGGGCATGCACGGTCAGGCCAGCGACATCGAGATCCAGGCCAACGAGATCACCCGGATCCGGACGCAGCTGGAGACCACGCTGGCGCACCACACCGGGCGTACCCCCGAGCAGGTGTCCCAGGACATCGAGCGCGACAAGATCCTCACCGCCGAGGAAGCCAAGGATTACGGCATCATCGACTTCGTTCTGCCGTACCGCAAGGCGTCCCTCAAGTAGGCGCGCGTCATCCCTGGTCCAGCGGCCTCCCCCGCCTCCGCGGGGGAGCGCCGCCGGGGCCGGGGCCCGGCGGTAGGAACACCGACCGGGCCGGTCCTCGATCCGGCTGGGACAGCCCAGTGGCGAAGCCGGTCCGGTCTTTCGCTTAGTCTGGCGGAAGCGACACACAGATCGCCTCGTCCGTGGCCCGGGTCGTGGACGGGTTCGGGAGCTCGACTTCCGGACGGCTCGCGCGAGCGGGACCGACGGGGCGGCCTTAGTTTTGAGGAGTGGCTGGGTGGCACGCATCGGCGACGGCGGGGACCTGCTGAAGTGCTCATTCTGCGGTAAGAGCCAGAAGCAGGTGAAAAAGCTCATCGCGGGCCCCGGCGTGTACATCTGCGATGAGTGCATCGACCTCTGCAACGAGATCATCGAGGAAGAGCTGGCCGACTCCACCGACCTGGCGTGGGACAGTCTGCCGAAGCCGCGTGAGATCTATGAGTTCCTGGACTCGTACGTGATCGGGCAGGATCAGGCGAAGAAGGCTTTGTCGGTGGCGGTGTAC